>CBDCLF010000001.1:0-1449068 GCA_965218535.1 Friedmanniella sp. | reverse complement strand
AGCCGAACCAGCCGTACTCGAAGACCATGGCGGTGGCGCCGAAGGCTGCCGCCACACTCAACAGGTAGCCCACCGTGGCCTTCAGCGGCACCGCGATCGAGCGGAACACCATGGTCAACAACACCAGTGACAAACCCACGACCAAAATCCCGAAGGGCAGCAGTGCGGCGCCGAGCCGGTCCGAGACGTCGATCCCGACTGCGGTGAAGCCGGTGACCGCGACCGGCACGTCGAAGCGGTCGGTCAACTCCGGCTCCAGGTCGCGAAGGTCGCGGACCAGTTGCTTGGTGGACTCGCTGTCCGGAGCGCCCACCGGGATCACCTGAACGATGCCGGTGTCGGCACCTGCGTTCGGCGTGGCCAGCGGCACGCTCGCCACCCCGGGCAGCTCCCGGATCCGGTCGGCGATCCCGTTCATCACCCCGAGGGGATCGTCCGATCCGACGATGGTGGCCGACACGATCAGCGGGCCGTTGTAACCGGCGCCGAAGTGCTCCGCGACCAGGTCGTAGGTCACTCGGGCCGGGGTTCCCGGATTGGCCGTGCCGTTGCTGGGCAGCGCGATCCGCAGGTCCTTGGCCGGGTAGGCCAGCGCGCCGAGGGCGACCACCACGAGCACGATGGTCAGCACCGGAACCTTGGTCACCAGCCGAACCCAGCGACGGGCCGGGCCCGGCCGGGGTGCTACGGCGGCGTGCTGCGGTCGGTGGACGTTGGTCTGCGCGTCCGTGGCCGACGCCCGGCGCCGGCGGGAGGGTGGCTTCGGCTTCGGCCGGAGTCGTTCGCCGGCGAAACCGAGCAGGGCCGGCAGCAGGGTGAGGGCGATCAGTACGGCGATGGCCACGCCGACCGCGGCGGCGACGCCCATGGTGGTCAGGAACGGGATCCGCGCCACCGCCAGCCCGCAGAGCGCGATCATCACCGTCATCCCGGCGAAGACCACCGCCGACCCGGCCGTGGCCACCGCCCGGGCCACCGATTCCTCCGGCTCCATCCCGGCCCGCAACTGATCACGGTGGCGGGAGGTGATGAACAGCGCGTAGTCGATCCCCACGGCCAGTCCGAGCATCAAGGCCAGCAACGGCGTGGTGGAGGAGATCGTGGCCAGGCCGGTGGCGCCGAAGATCAGCGCCATCGTCAGCCCGACCCCGAGCACCGCGGTGATCAGCGGCATGCCGGCCGCGCGGAGCGAGCCGAGGGTGAGCCAGAGCACGACCAGGGCCACCAGCACGCCGATCCCTTCGACCCAGCTCAGGCCCGGGGTCGAACCGCCGTACGCATCACCGCCGACCGAGACCTGCGACCCGGGCACGGCGGACTGCAGCTGCGCCCGTTGCGCGTCCAAGGCGTCGAAGGTGGCCGGGCTGAGCTGCTGGGGACCGGCGTCGAGATTGACGGTGAGGATGGCGGCGCTGTTGTCGTCGGCGATCAGCCCCTTGGCGTAGGTGTCGAACGGGGAGGTAACGGAGTCGACTTGGCCGATCGTCTCGATCCGCGTGGCCGCAGCGTCGATGGCGCGACGGACAGGTTTGGCCCGCACGCTGGTGGCTTCCGGGGCGACCAGCACCATCTGGGCGGTCGTGCCGCCGGCCTGGGGGAACGTCCGCGTCAGCGAATCCAGGGCGGTCTGCGACTCGGTGCCGGGCAGGCTGAAGTTCTCGTCGAAGGCTCCGCTGACCGCGACCGACAGCCCGCCCAGGACGACCAGGGCGGCCAGCCAGGCCAGCAAAACGCGGAGACGGCGGCGGAAGGCGGCGCGGCCGAGACCGTAAAGGAAAGAGGACATCGATACATGAATGTACTCGATACGGTGCTGTACGCAAAGGTGTTCTAGGGTGTGGGTTATGAGCAAGGCAGCACGAGCCAGGACGGCCGATTCCCCCACGGCCGAACCCTCGACGCCAAACTCTGCGGTCGCCGATTCCGTCGCGGCCCAGCCCAGTGCGCGCCGGGTGCAGACCCGGCAGCGGCTGATGCGGGCTGCCGTGGACGTCTTCGCCGAGCGTGGCGTGCTCGGCGCCAGTGTGGAGGAGATCTGCGAGGCGGCCGGGTTCACCCGGGGAGCGTTCTATTCCAACTTTGCCGACAAGAACGCGCTGGTACTGGCGTTGATCGAAGCCAACATCGTCGACAGCACCGCCGCCGCCCGGCGCGCGATCGACGGACTGGCGGAGCTACCGGCGCAGACCAACACCGGCGAACTGCTCTCCTACGTGCTGACCCGTTTCCAGGCCACCGGCCGCTCGGACCGGACCAGTGCCCTGATCGAGCAGGAGTTGCTCCTCTACGCCGCCCGGGTGCCGGAACTGCGTGAGCCGTACCGGCAGTTCGCCGAGTCGTCACGAAGCGAGATGCGTCAGCTGATCGCCGACGCCGTCGCGCTCCGCCGGCTGGAGTTCACCGTCGACCTCGACACCGCCCAGCAGCTGCTGCTGGCCACCCACGAGCACATGCAGCTGGACGCCCTGTTCACCGGCCGGGCGGACTCAAGTCTGATGCACGCCCTCATCCTGGCCATGACGCGCCCGCAGCCGTGAGCGGGACCGAAGTGCCGCCGAAAGCCGGCGGGGATGGAACAATCAGGCCCATGAAGATCCTCGTCGTGGACGATGACCAAGGCGTACGGGACTCCCTGAAGCGCTCGCTGGAGTACAGCGACTACGAGGTGAGCACGGCCGGCGATGGGGTGGAAGCCCTGGCCAAGCTGGCCGCCACTCGCCCCGACGCAGTCATCATGGACGTGATGATGCCGCGGCTGGACGGGCTGGAGACCACCCGGATGTTGCGCAGTGCCGGGAACGACGTGCCGATCCTGGTCCTCACCGCCCGCGATGCGGTGGGTGACCGGGTCGACGGATTGGACGCCGGCGGCGACGACTACATGGCCAAGCCGTTCGCCCTGGACGAGCTGCTCGCCCGGTTGCGCGCGCTGGTCCGGCGGGCCGGGACCGTGGCGGACTCCGACGACCCTTCCTCCCACAGCCTCAGCTTCAGCGACCTGACCCTCAACCCGCAAACCCGCGAGGTGCTCCGCGGGACCCGTCACATCAGTCTCACCCGGACCGAGTTCGCGCTGCTGGAGGCCTTTTTGGCTCATCCGCGCCGGGTGCTGGAACGCAGCTGGCTGTTGAACGAGGTGTGGGGGTTCGACTTCCCCACCACCGCGAACTCGTTGGAGGTCTACATCGGCTATCTGCGCCGCAAGACCGAGGCCGAGTCCGAGTCGCGGCTGATCCACACCGTCCGCGGCGTCGGCTACGTGCTCCGTGAGACGCCGCCGTGATCTGGCCGCGCCGGCCCCGATGAGTCGCACGACCGACCAGGATCACTCGGTGGCGGGATCGGCGTGGTGGCGTCGCTTACGCCGTGGCCCCCGCGCCTGGCCGCGCCGACTGCACCGACGGCTGAGTTCGCTGCCCCTGCGCCGCCGGGTCGCCTACCTCACCACCGTGGCGGTTGCGCTGGCCGTGGCCGCGACCAGCGTGGCCGGTTACCTCACGCTCCGGGTCTCGCTGTACCGGGCCCTGGACAGCGAGTTGGTCGACATCGCCACCAGCTTGTCGGTGCCGGTAGCTCAAGACATCCGCAGCCTGGGCGGGCTGACCGAACGGGCGCTGCGGGCCGGCAACGTGAGCGTGGCGGCGGTCCGGGCCGACGGCGAGGTGTTCTACGTCCCCGACGAGCGGCAGCATCTCGTCTTAGGCCCGGAGGAACTCGCGACCGCCCGGCTGCACCTGGGTCACACCGCCCGATCGGGGCAGGCGGCCGACGGGACTCCGTACCGGATCGTCGCCGTGCCGATGCGGAACCTGCCGGGCTACGCGCTTGTCCTGGGCCGCCCGTTGGAGTCCACCAACGCCATCCTCGGCTCGCTGGGCGTGGTCTTGACCCTGTTCGGAGTGAGCGGCGTGGTGGTCGCGGCCTTCGCCGGGGCGACGGTGGCCCGGTCCAGTCTGCGACCGGTCCGCCAGCTCTCGGCGGCGGTGGAGCACGTCCGGGTGACCAAGGAACTGACGCCGGTGCCCATCTCCGGCAGCGACGACATCGCCTTGCTGGGTCAGTCGTTCAACGCCATGCTCGCCTCGCTGGCCTCCTCCCGGGAACGTCAGCAGCGGTTGATCGCCGACGCCGGGCACGAGCTGCGGACCCCGCTGACCAGTCTGCGGACCAACGTCGATCTGCTGATGGCCGACGCTCGCTCGGGCATGTTGAAGGAGTCCGACCGGGTGGAAATCCTCGGTGACGTGCAGGCCCAGCTGGCCGAGTTCACGACCTTGATCGGTGACCTGGTTCAGCTCGCCCGAGACGATACGGCCGCGATCCCGCGACCGCTGGACTTCCGGGACGTGGTCAACTCCGCCCTGGAGCGCGCCCGGCGTCGAGCCCACGGGCTCACCTTCGACGTCGAACTCGACCCGTTCTACGTGATCGGTGAGGCCGACTCGCTGGAGCGGGCGGTGACCAACCTGCTCGACAACGCCGTCAAGTGGAGCCCACCCGGCGGCACGGTCCGGGTTCAGCTCGAGGGCCACCGCCTCCGGGTGGCCGACCAGGGCCCCGGGATCGCCGAGTCCGACCTGCCGTTCGTGTTCGACCGCTTCTTCCGGGCCGACACCGCTCGGAACACCCCGGGGACCGGGCTCGGTCTGTCCATCGTGGCTCAGACGATCCAACAGCACGGCGGTTGGGTCAAAGCCGGGCGTTCAGCTCAGGGTGGAGCCGAATTCACCGTCCACCTGCCGGGTTCCTCCACCGCGGAGAGCCTGCCCGAGCTTGCGCGTGCCGGCTGAGGGAGGGGAACGGGCCACCCTTCGTTACTACGTTGAGAAAATAATCAGTAATTTCTCGGTTTTCCCTCCGCCGGCCCGGATCGGGTGTCGAATAGCGCTCAGAGCAGCCTTCACGTACGTCCCCGTCTCCGGCCCCGAGCGGTGGAATGCGGAGGTTGCTTGCGTACCAGCGGTGCGCGTGGGGTCGACGACGATGTCACCCGACGCGTCCTCGGGGGTCGTCGGCGTGTGCTCCGCGGGCCGATCTGACGCTGCTGCCTGCGCTTCCCCCGGAGCGCCCCCCTCCTCGAAGGAGCAGCATGTTCGGAAAGAAGACCGTGGTCGACATGATCGACCGAAGTGCAGAGAACGAGGCCGACCGCCGTTCGTTCCTCCGCGCCGCCGGCCTGGCCGGCCTAGGAGCGGTCGGCAGCGCCACCGTGTTCGGGGCCAGCACCATGTCCGCCGAAGCCGCCCCGACCGCGAGCGCCCCCAGCGATGCTGCGGTGCTCAACTTCGCGTTGAACCTGGAATACCTGGAAGCTGAGTTTTATCTGCACGCCTACTACGGCTGGGGGGTCCCGAGCGGCCTGACCGGCGGCAAGGGCGCCTGTGGCGGCGTCACCGGTGGTCGTCGGGTCCGCTTCCGCAGTCGCGCCATCGCCCAGTACGCCAAAGAGATCGCCCAGGACGAGCTCAACCACGTGATCTTCCTCCGCCGAACCCTGGGCGGGGCGGCGGTGGCGCGGCCCAAGATCGACCTGAAGAGCAGCTTCACCGCCGCCGCCCGGGCCGCCGGCCTGATCGGAGCTCAGCAGACGTTCGACCCCTTTGCGAACGAGAACAACTTCTTGCTCGCCGCGTTCATCTTCGAAGACGTCGGGGTGACCGCCTACAAGGGAGCGTCCCCGCTGATCCAGAACAAGACCTACCTGGAGGCCGCTGCGGGCATCCTGGCCGTGGAGGCCTACCACGCCGGGATCGTCCGGACCTCGCTGTACAGCAAGGGTCTCTACGCCGCGACCCGGAAGATCTCCGACGCGCGCGACAGCCTCGACGGCCGGTCCGACGACGACCAGGGAATCGGCAGCCGGCGCCGGGGCAACCTGGTGCCGACCGACGGCAACGCACTGGCCTACAGCCGGTCGGCGGCGAACGTGTTGAACGTGGTCTACCTGACCCCCAAGAAGGTGACCAAGGGCGGCTTCTTCCCCGCCGGTGTCAACGGGGCCATCAACACCAGCAACGCCAACGGCTGATCTTCAGCCCGCTGCGGATCGCACCCCTCCGCTCACGCCCTCGGCTCGGGACTCCCGGGCCGAGGTGCGCTGAGGGAGCGACAGGCCACGAAGTGGTTGCGACCACTAAGAGCGACCCCCGGTGGCGTACGGGGTGTGGGTAGGCAGGGTCATCCGCGGACCCCGTCGCGGCCGCCGTATTCCGGTCAGTCCGAGTAGGGACTGAACCCGGAAGCGGTGGCCGCGGTAGGGCTCCAGCACCTGCGCACACGCGTCGTCGTCGAGCGCCTCCCCGGTCAGGGCGTAGGTGATGTTCTTGCCGACGTGGTAGTCGCCGACGCTCCACGCGTCGGCGTCGCCGTGCGCGCGCTGCCGGACCTCGGCCGAGGTCCATGCCCCCACCCCGGGGAAGCTCCGCAGCGCCCGGTCGGCGCTGGCATTCGACCCGGCAAGGGTGCGTTCCAGCGACTCCGCCCGGTTCGCGGTCCGCACCAGGGTCTCGCTGCGCCGCTGCTCGACCCCGGCGGCCAGGAAGCGCCAACTCGGGACCCGCGCCCAGGCCTGCGGGGTGGGCGGCAGGTACATCCCGTACGCCGCCGAGCCCGGTTCGCCGGCCGGTCCGGGCGCCGGCTCGCCGAACTCCCGGACCAACAACCGCCAGGCCCGGAACGCCTCCTTGCCCGTCACCACCTGTTCCAGGCACGCCGGCGCGAGCGCCTCGTAGACCGCATCGGTCCGACCGATCCGGAAGTGTGAGTACCGCCGCTGAGCCTGCGCCAGCACCGGGTGCGCCGGCGTGAAGCCGGCCGGATCGTCGGCCTCGCCGAGCAGTCGCGGCAACTGTTCCAGCGCCCAGTCCGCCCCCGCACCCCAGGCCCGCGCCGAGACTTCGGCACCGCTCGTCGAGACGCTGAGCAGCACCGGTCCCGCCGCCGTCCGGCTCGCTCGCAGATACAGCCCGGCCAGGCTGCGGTGGGTGGGGTCCCCGGCGCCGCGACGAAGCAACCCGAACAGCGGACCCAGCGCCACCGGACGGTTCAGGACCAGCCGTCGGTGCCGGCCGCCGCCGCTGCCGGCCGTCTCAGTCTCCGGTAGTCGCGGGCCACGGATTCTTGCGGCAGCCCCGCAGCCCCTTGGTCTGCTGCAGCATCACCGGCGCCGGCTTGCCCTTACCGGGACACTTCAGGTGCTGGTAGCCGATGGCGTGCCCGAACTCGTGGTTGACCAGATAGCGGCGGTAGTTGATCAGGTCCGAACCGTAACTGGGGGACCCACGCAGCCAGCGCTTCGCGTTCAGCACCACCTTGGTCCCGCGCTGACACGAGACCTCCCCGCGGGTTTTCAACGGCGCGCACAGCCGGTCGGTCGTCTTCGGGGTGACCAGGCGAACGTGCAGGTCGGCGGCCTGGGCGGAGGCGACCAGTTGGAACCGGACGCTGCGGGTGCCGCGCCAGCTCCGAGCGTCGTTCAGGGTGGCCGCGATCGTGCGCGCGGCCTGGTCGGCGTCGATCGGCAGGCCCTTCTCCACCGCGACGTCGAAGCGCAGCAGCCGCCCTCGTGCCGACGCCGCCGGCACCCGGACGTGGGCCCGATGGTAGGTGCCGGGCCCGCGGACGGGAACGCGGACCGGGCGGGCCGACGGGTCGGCCGCTCGCCGCGGCCGCGGGCTCGGCGCGGACTTCGTCGCCGACCGGGGCGCTCGGCTGCTCGGGGCCGGCCTCTGGCCAGGGTCGGACGACGCTTCGGCGCCGTTCGGGCCCCCGACCACTGAGGGCGCGGTTTCGGCCGAATCGCCGGGACCGGACAGGCCGGCCGCAGCCGAGGGCGAAGGAGCGGCTCCGGCTCCGGGCGAGGGGTCGGCCGGTCCGGAACCGGACCCGTTGCGGACCGCGGCCGGCGCGGTTGCCGCGACCAAGACCGCGACCGCGACCAACGCCAGGGCCACCAGAGCGCGGCGCGGGGCCGCCGCAGCAGCACCTCTGGGCCCAGCCGAGCCGGGGCGCGGCGACGCTGTACTCCCTGACGGTGGACTAGATTGAGCGGCGGGACCGGCACCACGGGCCGCTCGGCGCCGCGAACCCCGGGGCGCTCGGCGCCGGTCCACGGGTGCCTGGCCGCTGAGGTCGGCACGCCGGTCCCGGAACTGACTCACGGTTCAACAGACTAGGCGGAGACGTGGCCCACTCGCACTTTCACGCGGCGCCGGAGGGGGTGCCCGTCACTGCTGCCGAGCTGTACCGGCACCGGCGGGCGCTCCGAATCTTGGTGGTGGTCCTGGTCCCGCTGGGGGTCTGGACCCTGGTCGGGCTGATCGCCCTGTGGCCCGGTGACGTCGCTTCCCACGTCAACTCCGACGTGGCCGGCTACAGCGTGCCCGGGGTCACCTACCCGCGGGCCAAGATCACCGAGGTCGAGCCGATCTCCTGCGACGGCCTGGCGGGATCGACCCCAGGGGTCA
This sequence comes from Friedmanniella sp., assembly GCA_965218535.1. GTDB lineage: Bacteria > Actinomycetota > Actinomycetes > Propionibacteriales > Propionibacteriaceae > Microlunatus. Next base: position 1,440,603 of record CBDCLF010000001.1, on the reverse strand, counting down.
GCGACACCCGCTGCGCGAACCTGACCGCCGAGGTCCTGGAAGGGGCGGGGAAGGGCAGTTCGACCAGCGTGCCGCTGACCCAGGCCATCTCGGTTTCCGGCGTACGGGTCGGCCAAGTGATCAAATTGATTCGGGTACCACCGGCGGACGGGCAATCGGCCCAGTACCAGTTCTCCGACTTCGAGCGCCGGGTGCCGCTGCTCGTGTTCGCGTTGATCTTCGTCGCCGTCGTGGTGGCGGTGGCCCGGTGGCGGGGGTTCGCGTCCCTGGTCGGCCTGGGTTTCGCCGGCTTCATCTTGGTGAAGTTCGTCTTCCCGGCTCTGGTCTCGGGTCAGGATCCGATCCTGATCGGGTTGATCGGTTCCTCGGCGATTATGTTCGTGGTCCTCTACGCCGCGCACGGCTTCAGCGCGCGGACCACGACGGCTCTGGTCGGCACGCTGTTCGGGCTGATCGTCACCGCCGGACTCGGCTTTGTGGCCACCCGCTGGGCCCACCTGACCGGCGTCGCCGCCGAGGAGGACTATGTACTCGCCTCCGCCGCGCCGGATCTGCGGCTCACCTCGGTGGTGATCTGCGGCATCATCGTGGCCGGGCTCGGCGTCCTCAACGACGTCACCATCACCCAGGCCTCCGCGGTGTGGGAGCTGGCCGACGACGACGACGAAGCCCATCGAGCTTCCGCGCCGCCCTCGGGCCGGCGGCTGTTCACCCGGGCCATGCGGATCGGCCGCGACCACATCGCCAGCACCGTCTACACGATCGCGTTCGCCACCGCCGGCGCGTCCTTGTCGGTGCTGTTGCTGATCGCCATCTACGACCGGCCGCTCCTGCAGGTGCTGCAGACCGAACAGTTCTCCGGCGAGGTCATCCGGACCCTGGTCGGATCGATCGGGCTGGTGCTGGCCGTACCGTTGACCACGGCCGTGGCGGTCGCGGTGGTCCGGGCCAGCCGTCCGCCCGCCGTGCTGTACCGCGGCCGAGAGGCCGCTACGGCCGCGCCACCGGCCGGCCGGCCGAGTGCTTCAGGCGCGCAGGAGACGGCCCCGACCGAGGCCGACGTCGCCCAGAGGCTTCCCGCCGACCCTGGGACCGACGCCCAACCCGAGACCCGAACTCATACCGGGACGGGAGCCCGTACCGGCACCGGCGCCGGAGCGGACACCGGCTCCGACGCGAAGGCCGATACCGACCCGAAGACCGATGCCGCCGGCTCCAGGCGGCGTCGGCGGCGCCAGCGGGCAGACGACGACTTCGACGACTTCTCCGACCTCCGCGATCCCGACCTCAAGCCGTCCGGCCGCCGGCCCCCGAACTCCTGATCTTGAGAATCGAGGTTCTCGCGGCGTTCCCGCATTTTCCAACGCTCGTTGTGCTGGTGCGGAGCGCTGCACGCTCAGCACCGAGCCTCCGCAACCCACGAGTGTCGGAAATTGCGGGATTGGCGGCCTGAGTCCCGTTCGCTAGCCGAGCAGCGCGCCAAGATCGGGACGTTCGAAGAAGGCTGCGGTGGCCCGGGCCGACGGCGACCCGAGATCGGGGTCGGCCCCGGCCGCGACCAGCACTTCGACCACCTCGGCGTACCCCTTGAACACCGCACCGGCCAGCGGCGTCTGGCCGCGGTCGTTGATCGCGTCCACGTCGGCCCCCCGCGCGGCCAGGACCGAGACCACGGCGGGGTGCCCGTGATAGGCGCCGAGCATCAACAACGTGTTGCCCTGGGCGTCGGTCAGGTTCACCGGCATCCCGTGGTCGGCGTACGCACCTAGCCGCTCCGCGTCGCCGGCCCGGGCCCGGTCCATCAGCCAATGCGCCAGCGCCACCGGGTCGTCGCCCTCAGGAACCGTCGTCATCTCTCTCCTCCTCCCCTCCCCTTTCCGCCGACTTGTCACGATCTCCGGTGGTCCTGGCCACCGGAAGTTCTGACACGTCGGTCACGAGCCGGGTTTCAGCAGCGGGAACAAGATGGTCTCGCGGATCCCGGCCCCGGTGAACAGCATCACTACTCGGTCGATTCCCAGACCTACCCCGCCCATCGGCGGCGCGCCGAACTCCAAGGCGTCCAGGAACTCCTCGTCCAACTGCATCGCCTCCGGATCGCCGCCGGCGGCGGCCAGCGACTGCGCCGTCAACCGTTCCCGCTGGATCACCGGGTCGATCAGCTCGGAGAAGCCGGTGCCCCGCTCGGTCCCGCCGATCACCAGGTCCCAGGCCTCGATCAGCCGCGGGTCGTCGCGGTGCGGCCGGGCCAGCGGCTGGGCGGCCGGCGGATAATCACACACGAACGTCGGCTGCAGCAGGGTCGGCTCCACCAGTTCACCGAACAGCTCGATCACCAGCTTTTGCGCTCCCCAACCGGCTTCGACCGCCACCTCGTACGCGGCGGCGATCTCGCGCAGCCGATCCGCCGGCGTATCCGGGGTGACCTCTTCGGCTACGTGCGCCGACAGCCCGGGGTAGACCCCCAACCACGGCCAGTCGCCGTTCAGGTCGATCGGCCCGGCCGGGGTCTCGATCTGCCGCGACCCCAGGGCGTCGGCGACGTCGAGCAGGATCCGCCGGGTGAGCTCGGCGACGCTGCGCTGGTCGCCCCACGCCTGATAGAACTCCAACATCGTGAACTCGGCGCTGTGGGTGGAGTCGATGCCCTCGTTGCGGAAGATCCGGCCCAATTCGTAGACCCGCTCCACCCCGCCGACCACCGCCCGTTTGAGGAACAGCTCCAGCGCGATCCGCAGGGTCATGTCGAGGTCGAAGGCGTTCAGGTGAGTCGGGAACGGTCGGGCCTGCGCCCCGCCGTGGACCAGTTGCAGCACCGGCGTCTCGACCTCGACGAAGTCTTGCGCGTGCAACGTCTCACGGATGCTTCGGGTGATCGCGGCCCGAGTGCGGACCATGTCTCGGGCCGCCTCCCGTACGGTCAGGTCGGCGTAACGTTCCCGAACCCGGTTTTCCTCCGACAGCTGCTCGGCGTAGACGTTGGGCAGCGGGCGGAGCGCCTTGGAGGCCATCTGCCACTCGGCGGCGAGCACCGACAACTCCCCGGTGCGCGAGGAGATCACCCGACCACGTGCGAAGACGTAGTCGCCGAGGTCGACCTCGGCCTTCCACCGGGCCAGCTCGGCCTCCCCCACCTCGGCCCGGGACAACATCACCTGCAACCGGGTGCCGGAGTCTTGTGTGGACAGCCCCTCCTGCACGGTAGCGAAGCACAGCTTGCCGGTGTTGCGGACGAACACCACCCGGCCGGCCACCCCGACGACGTCGTCGGTCTCCTCGCCGACGGCTAGCCCGCCCCAGCGCTGCCGCACCTCGTGCAGGGAATGGGTTCGTGGCACGCCCACCGGGTACGGCGGCACGCCCTGCGTCAGCATCGCGGCCCGCTTGTCCCGGCGGATCCGCCGCTGCTCCGAGACCGGTGTCCCTGCCGCCCCGGCGCTCGACGGGCGGGGGGCCGGGGGGGACCCGGGGGAATTCAGCTCTGCGGGCACACGGCTCACCCTAGCCAAGGAGATGGCTCGAACTACCCCCACACGACCCCGTGGAATGTCACACTGGCGCCCGTGACGTCGTCGCCCGGACCCCCCTTCTACGACCCGGGGGCTCGGCCTCCGGGCCCGCCGCCCGCCGGCGCGGCACCACCGTACGCGAGCGGGCAGCTGGTGTTGAACCTGCGGCGGCCGTTCGGGGCGATGGGGATGATCACCCCGGTGGTGACCATCGACGGCTACCCGGTGCCGACCCAATGGGGACGCAACGCCATCCCCGCGCCCGCGGGCGTCCGCCAGTTGAGTGTGGCCTCGAACTATCTGTGGACCTACGGGCGAGCCGGGGCCCCGGTCACCGTCGAACCGAACCGCAGCGTCGAGGTCTTCTACGCCGGGCCGCTGTTCACCTTCATCCGCGGTGCTCTCGCGCCGACTCCCCCGGCCCGACCGGGGCGGACCGGGTTCGTCGCGCTGATGGCCGTACTCGGCCTGTTGGTGGTGCTGGCCATCTTCGGGGCGGTGCTGGCGGCGACCTCCTAGAGCAGCGAGCGACTCAGAGCCGGTCGAACCAGGGTTCGAGCCGGGCGTAGGCGTCCATGAACAGCTCGTACGCCTGCGCGTAGCTCTCGTGCCGGCCCGGGTCGGGCGTCACCGTCCGCAGCGTGTGCGAGAGCCGGCCGGCGATTTCGAAGTCGAACATCCCGACCCCGACGCCGCCGACGATCGCCGCCCCGAGCGCGGTGGCCTCGTCGACCAGGTCGCGCCGGGTTACCGGCACCCCCCACACGTCGGCGAAGATCTGCAGCAGCAGGTCGGAGTTGGCTGCGCCGCCGATCGCGTCGACCGCCTCGACCGGCGTGCCGTTCTCGACGAAGGCCCGCAGGCCGGTGTAGAGGTTGAACGCCACCCCCTCCAGCACGGCCCGGGTCAGGTGCGCCGGCCCGTGGTGCTTGGCCAAGCCGGCGAACACCGCCCGCGCCGCCGGATTCCAGTACGGCGACCGCTCGCCGAGCAGGTGCGGCAGAAAATAGAGCCCGTCCGCGCTGGCCTCGACCTCCCCGGCGCCAGCCAGCAACTCGGTGAAGCGGTTCTCCCGACCAGGCGCCAAGGTGTCCACCACCCATTCCAGCGACGCGCCACCGGCCTGCATGGTGGCGGTCGGGACGTAGCGGCCGGGGATGACGTGGTTGAAGGTCATGCTGCGCATCTGCGGGTCGTGCAGCGGCGCATCGGCGGCCACCGACACCCACGAGGAGGAGCCGAGATAGGCGTACGCGCCGGACTCCGCGGACACGATCCCGGCCCCGAGGGCGCCCATCGGACCGTCGCCGCCGCCCAGCACCACCGGGGTGCCTTGCGCCAGCCCGGTGGCCCGGGCCGCGTCGGTGGTGACGTGGCCGACGACGGTGGTCGAGGCCACCACCTCGGGGAACAGCTCCCGCGGCACCTCGGCGGCGGCCAGCAACTCCGCCGACCAGTCGCCGGCGGCCTGGTCGTAGGCGTTGGTGCTGGAGGCGTCGGAGGGGTCGGTGACCCGGACGCCGGTCAGCCGGTGCACCACGAAGTCCTTGGCCTGCAGCACGGTCTGCGTGCGGGCGAACGTCTCCGGTTCGTGTTCGCGGACCCACATCACCTTCGACAACGAGTAGGTCGGGTTCAGCCGGTGCCCGGTGATGGCGTAGCCGTGTTCCATCCCCACCCGGTCCACCAGCAGCGCGCTCTGCGCGCTGGAGCGGGTGTCGGCCCAGATGATCGCGGGCCGGACCGGCGCGACGTCGCCGTCGACCAGCACCGCGCCCATCATCTGGCCCGAGAACGAGACCGCCGCCACGTCGGCCGGCGGGGTGGAGGTCTGCTCCAGCAGCTCCCGGGTCGCCGTACAGACCGCGTCCCACCAGGCCTGCGGGTCCTGCTCGGCCTTACCGCGGGGCCCGAAGTCGGTGGCGTAGGCCGAGGTGGCGGCGGCCAGCACCTCGCCGCGGTCGCTGACCAGCGTCGCCTTGTCGCCGGTGGTGCCGAGGTCGTGGGCGATGATCATGGCGCGGACCTTCGCCGGTCGGGCGGGCACGACCCGGGCTCACGATCAGACATCGACTCCTCCTAACCAGCGGGCGGGGTTGGTCACCAATACCGCCTGGACCAGAGCCGGATCCGCCTCGCGTTGCAGTCGCGGCAGCACCCGCTCGCCCACATAGGCCAGGCCCGGCATGCCGCCGTACGCACGGTAGCGGGTGGCCCGGGCCACGTCGCCGCCGACCAGCAGCCGCTCACCCGCGCCCCGCCGGGCCGCGGCGAGCAGGCAGTCCAGCAGGACGGCGTCCGGCCAGCGTTGGCTCCGGGCCCAGCCGTCGTAGCCCAGGTACGCCCCGGCGCCGGCCAGTTCGGCGTGCAGACCCGGATCCGGGTTGCGGTCCACGTGGGCCAGGCAGACCGCGTCGGCCGGCACCCCGTCCTCGCCCAGGGCGGCCAGCACCTCGAAGGCGGCGCTGCCGTGCTCCAGGTGGACCATCACCGCGGCTCCGGTCTCGGCCCAGGTCGCCGCCACCGCGGCCAGCACCCGCCGCTCGAACGCGGTGATCGCCCAGTAGCCGACCCCGGCCTTGACCACCCCGGCGCGGACCGGTCCGCCGTCTAGACCGGCGGCCGGTCGCCCCGCTCCGCCTCGTCGATCCCCGGTATCCCCTCGCGGACGTCGGCGACGAACCGTCGGGCCAGTGCGGCCTCGTCCAGCTCGGTCAGCCAGTGCCCGGAGCCGTAGTGGGCCTCCCGGTGCGCACCGGTCGTCGCCACGACGGCCAGCCCGGCGTCGGCGCTGGCCCGGGCCAGCGCGGCCGGGCGGCGGCCGAGCCCGGTCGGGGTGGCGTCGACCATGGCGGCGAAACCGGAGCCGAGCAGGGACCGGGCCTCCGCCGTACTGGCCGCCTCGTCGTCGAGTTCGTCACCGGGCAACAGCGGGCTGACCTGGAACAGGTGCTCGTGGTAGTCGGTCCGGCCCAGGGTGTCGGTCGCCCGTTCGCCCAGCACCGTGGCGACGACACGGTGCTCGACGTCGGCGCCCCCGGTCGTCGGCTGCTCGGTCGTCGGCCCCGGGGTTGTCGGCCCTGTTGTCGTCGGCTGGTCGGCGCCCGGGCTCATGACCGCTGCTCAGCCGCGATCCGGCTGAGTTCGTCCACCGTCTCGGGCGGCATCGGAACCTCGAAGACCGCCGCCACGGCCTGGGACCAGCCGTGCACGAAGTAGCGCCAGCCGTCCTCGACGTGCAGCCCGCTGGATTGCTCCTGAGCCTGGGCCTGAGCCAGGAAGTCCCGCGGCCCGCGGTAGTTGAACTCCCAGACCAGGGCGCCCTCGGGGAAGACCACATCGTCGCCGAGCGGTGACCCGGGCCGGTCCTTGCCCATCCCGGTGGCGTTGACGACCAGACTCCCCGGCGGCAGGTCGGCAACCAGCCGGTCGGCGTCGTCGTCCTCGGCGGTCACGTGATAGCGGATCCGACCCTCGGCGATGCCGGCTCGGGCGTGCACCTGCCGGGCGTGTTCCAGCGGCTCCTCGGTCAAGGCGGTGCAGACCACGACCGCCGGCGCGTCCTCGCGGACCCCGAGCTGCTGACTCAGCGCCGTCCCCGCCCCACCCGACCCCAGCACCAATGCCGCCGCCCCGGTGCGAGCAAAGTGGTCGGGGGGCAAGAACTCCTCCAGCGCCAGCCGCGCGGTGACCGGATCCAGGGCCTGGCCGCGCAACCGGTCGCCGCGCTTGCTGATGCAGGAGATCTCCGCGAAGGTCTGCCCGAGATCGTCGACCTCGTCGAACAAATCCCTCGCGGCCCCGTACACCGCCATCTTGTGGGTGGTGACCAGTGCACCGGCGCAGTGGGCATCGTCGCGTAATTCCTGCACCAGCTCCCGGTAGGTCTGCTCCGGCGCGTCCAGGGCCACGTCGTAGCCCCGCAGGGTCCGGGTCGGCAGGCCCAGGGCGTCGGCCCAGGCCGGAAACACCCGCTGGATCGACGATTCCGCCGTGCTGACCCCGACGAAGCCCAGCCAGCGGTCCTGTGCCGGACTCACGAGTCCCCGTCCCGGGCGGCCCGGGCCCGTTCGGCGGCCTGGCTGAAGCGGCGGGCGGAGGCGGTGACAGTGTCCCAGTCACCGTCCCTCATCGCCGCCGCCGGGCACAGCTCGCCACCGGCTCCGACCGCGACCGCCCCGGCCGCCAGCCAGTCGGCCAGATTGTCGGGGTTCACCCCGCCCGTCGGGCAGAAGGCCAGGTCGGGGAAGGGGCCTCGCAGACTGCGCAGGAACGCCGGCCCGCCGAGGGAAGCCGGGAACAGCTTGATCACCGGCACGTCCAGCCGATGCGCGGCCATCACCTCGGTCGGCGTCAAAGCGCCGGTCAGGACCAGGGCGCCGGTGGCAAGCATGACCGGGGTCAGGGCGGGATCGGTGCCCGGGCTGACCAGGAACCGCGCTCCGGCCTGGACCGCCTCCTCGACCTGCGCCGCGGTGAGGACGGTGCCGGCGCCGAGGAAGACCCGGTCGCCGTGCCGGGCGTTGATCTCCTCGATCGCGTCGGCGGCGTCCGGGGTGCTGTAGGTGATCTCGATCCCGGTCACCCCGCCGGCGACCAGGGCGTCGGTGGCGGCCACCGCCGCAGCCGCCGACGGGGCCCGGAGCACCGCGACCACCGTGGCGGCCCGGAGCCGGGCCAGCCCCGCTGAAACGCTCGGAGTCATCCGACCTCCTGGGTGGGTGTGGGTTCCGGCAACGCGACGAGATGCGGCGGCGGCTCGCCGCGCCGGACGGCCAGGACGGCGTCGACCGCGCCGCGGCCCATCCGGTCCACTGCCTCCACGGTCTGGGCCGCCGCGTGCGGGGTGAAGACGGTGGCCCCGCGCAGGTCCGCGGCCAACAGCGGATGCTCCTTTGGGTCGTCGACAGCAGTCTCGCTACCCAAGACGTCGGTGGCGTAATAGTGCAGCCGGTCCGCCCGCAGGGCCCGGGCCACCGCGGCCTCGTCGACCAGACCGGCTCGGGCGGTATTGACCAGGATGGCGCTCGGCCGCAGCAGCGCCAAGAACCCCGCGTCCACCACCACGGCCGCGGCCGGCAGGTGCAGGGTCACGACGTCGCTACGGCGGGCCAACTCGCTCAGCCCGACCGGTTCGACCCCCAACGCGGTGATCTCGTCCTCACCGACGTACGGGTCGAAACCCAGCAGCGGTGAGCCGAACCCGCCCAGCCGAGTGGCGACCGCCCGCCCGATCCGGCCCAGACCGACGATCCCCACGCTGAGTTCGCCCAGCTCCCGGGTCCGGCGGACCGTCCAGTCGCCGGCTCGGACCCCACGGTCGCCGGCGCTGACGTCGCGCAGGGCAGCCAGGATCAGGGCCACTGTGTGGTCGGCCACGGCACCGGTGTTCGCACCCGGGGTGTTGCTGACCACGATGTGCCGCCGGGCCGCCGCGGCGAGGTCGACGGCGTCGGTACCCACCCCGTAGCGGGCCAGCACCCGCAGGCCCGGAGCGGCGTCGAGGTGCGCCTCGCTGACCGGTCCGGTCCCGGCGATCCACGCCTCGGCCCGGGCCAGCAGCGGCTGGAGCTTGGTCAGGTCATGGTCGCTCGGGCCTCGTTCGACCCGGTAGCCGGCGTCGGTCAGCTCGGCCTCCAGGTCGAGTTCACCGGTGGAGAAGGACCGGCTGGTGACCAGCGCGATCCTCGGTGCGTCATCGGCCACGCCAACACCCTAGGGGGCCGGGGCCGGGATCAGACGGCGGGTCGGGCCGACCGAGTTGAGCGCGGCCGGGCGTCGGTGCCCGGCGGATACCTCGGTGCACGGCGGGTATCTGGCGCTCCAGATACCGTGTGCTGCATGAGCAACTACCCAGAGCAGCCCCCCTACGGGCCGCCGGGACAGCAGGCGCCCCACGCCCCGCAGCCGTACCCCGGACCGTACGGTCAGCAGCCCGGCTACGGCCAGCCACCGCAGCCGGGCTACGGCCAGCCGCCCAACCCGTACGGTCAGGCTCAGCCGTGGACGCCGCCGCCGGCCGCCCCGGCGACGTTACGCCGGCAGGCACTGCCCGTGGTGACGTTGGATCACATCCCCGGGCGGGAGATCGTGGAGGTGATCGGCGCGGCCGTCGGGGTGGTCGCCCGCAGCCGCGAACTGCGGCCCGATCTGCGGGGCGGCGCGGTGATCGAGGGTTACGCGACCATGCTCAGCGACTCCCGGCAGGACGCCCTGAGCCGGCTGGTCGCCACGGCGCAGGAGGCCGGTGCCGACGCCGTCGTCGGGCTGCGCTTCGACTGCAGCGAGATCACCCAGTCCCTCAGCGAGGTCGCCGCGTACGGGACCGCGGTCAAGCTCGGTCCGCCGGGCGGCGAGCTCTCGGACTAGCGGCGAGCGGTAGCGCTTCCCGGTCCACCAGCATCTCCGACCGGGAAGGGCTACCGTTCGCGGGTTTCTCGCGGGATCAGTCGTCGAGCGCGGATCGGACCCGGATCAGCTCCCCGTCGACCTCGAACCGGACCTCGGACAGGTCGCCGACGACCGCGTCCGCGGAGAGTTCGGCGGCCGGCGTGGTCGTGGTCACGGCCAGGGTGAAGCAGCCGGCCGCACGGGCGGCCTGCAGTCCCTGGGGTGCGTCCTCCACGACGAGGCAGCGGGTCGGGTCGACCTCGAGCCGGTGGGCGGCCTCCAGGAACGGGTCCGGCGCCGGCTTGCCGTGGGCGACCTGATCGGCGGTGACCAAGACCGACGGGGGCTGCAGCCTTGCGGCCGCGATCCGGGCCTGGGCCAGGGGGACCGTACAGGAGGTGGCGATGGCGTTTCGCGCCTTCCGGAGTGCCCTCAACGCCTCCGCCGCGCCGGGAAGGACAACAATCCCCTCGGTATCGGTGAGTTCGAACTCGTTGATCCGGGCGACCGCCGCCGCGCGGCGGTCTTCCGGCAGCAACCGGGCGACCACCGAGGCCGAGGGGACGCCCTGGTGACCGCGGAGGTCGTCGGCGGTGACGTCGTGCTCGCGGGCCCACCGCGTCCACGAGCGCACGATCGCCGCGGTGGAATCGATCAGGGTGCCGTCCAGATCGAACAACACCGCCTCGAAGGTCTCCTCGGTCAACCGTGCCCAGCCCATCGTCACTCCCTGCTCGTGGCCGACTAAATCCGCCGGGTGTCGCGCGGAAGTTCCGGTCCAGACGTTAAGCCGTCAGGGCATCCGGGCCTGCACGTGGTGCCGCCCGGACGCCGGTCCCGAGGTCCGCCCAGGCAGCGGCCAACCGGTCGACGGCGTCGGTCAGGACGTCCAGATCGGCGGTGAAGGGCAACCGGAGAGAGCGTTCTCCGCCCCCGTCGACGAAGAACCGCGGGCCGGCCGTGAGCGACAGTCGACGGTTCCGGGCCACCGCTACCAGCTCGGTGGAGGATTCACGAGGTAGCCCCGCCCACAGCGACAGCCCGCCCGGCGGACGGTTGAGCGTCCAGTCGGGCAACCGCCGGCCCAGGCGTTCCTGCAGATGATCGCGCTGCCTCCGCAGCCGGGCCCGCCGACCGTCCAGGACCGAGGCGGGCGCGGCCAGGAGTTCAGCCACGACGGCCTGCTCGAATGCCGCTGCCCCGAGGTCGGTCACCGCTCGCGTGTCGATCAGGGCCGTGAGCATCGATCGCGGGGCCCGGATCCAGCCGATCCGCAGGCCGCCCCAGAACGCCTTGCTGGCCGAGCCGATCGTGAGCACACCGGGCAGGTAGGACGCCAACGGTGGGACGGGTACGGGCGGTTGATCCAGGTCGAGCTCGACCAGGGTCTCGTCGATCACCGTCACCGCGCCCGATCGACGCAGCGGCTCGGCCAGCCCGGCCCGTACGGCTGCGCTCATCCGTAGCCCGGTCGGGTTCTGGAAGTCCGGGATCAGCATGACCATCGCCGGCGTGGACGCGGCGATCAGGCGCGCGAATCCCGCCGTCTCCCAGCCGTCCGGTGGCAGCGAATAGCCGACGAGCCTGACTCTGTGCCGCCGCAGGGCCTGCAGAAAGTTGGGATAGCTGGGTGACTCCACCAATACTCGGCTCCCGGGCCGGGTGACGGTGCGGACCACGATGTCCAGGGCCGACAGCGCACCCGCGGTGACGATGATCTGGTCCGGACCGGTGGGCAGGCCGCGGTCGGTGAACCGGTCTGCCAGCCGTCGCCGCAACTGCGGCAACCCGTCGGGCAGATAGCCCGTACCCAAGAGCAGAGCGGGCAGCTGCGCCGTGGCCGCTTCCACAGCGGCGGCCACTCCGGGTGCGGCGCTTTCGCCGGCCGTGGTCATCGAGATCGACCCGTCGCGGGAGTCCCACGTTCCCGGCAGCAGCGCGCTGGCCACCGCCGCGTAGGGCCGGTGGACGAAGTGGCCCGAGCCCTGCCGGGGCCGCAGGTACCCGCCCTCGCGCAGCACCGCGTAGGTCGCGGTCACCGTCGATCGGCTCAGGCTCAGGACCTCAGCCAGGTCACGCTCGCTGGCCATCCGGACGCCGTGGCCCAGCTGGCCGTCGACGATCAGCAGCCGGAGGCGTTCGGCCAGACCGGCGTACGTCGGGGCGGCCAGCTTCGCCCCGCCGAGAAGCCGGCGGAGTTCTCGCCCAGACACCCACACCATCCCACTCTCACACAACTGGTCTGATCCGACCAGGCCACTTTTCCCGAATTGGCCGGAGGCAGATCACCACCGACCCGGCAGACTCTGAGGCGTGAAAAGCGGGCCAGTGAAACGACGGCCGGGGCAGCAAACGCCGGCCGGTCGGGCGGGTCTCGGTCTGCCCCGGCTGGATCCGGTCCAACAGCTGCGGGCCGGCCGGCTGGGCCGGCGGGTGCCCCAGTTGCTGGCCGGACTCGTGCTCTACGGGTTTTCGATGGCGATGCTGGTCCGCGCGAACCTGGGGCTCGACCCGTGGGACGTCCTGCACCAGGGCCTGACCCGCTACCTGCCGTTGAGTTTCGGGACCATCACCATTGTCGTCGGAGCGGTCGTCCTGCTGGCCTGGGTCCCGTTGCGGCAGTGGCCCGGGCTGGGAACGGTGCTCAACGTCGTCGTCGTCGGCCTGGCCGCGGATCTCGGACTCGCGCTGATTCCCCACCCCGATCTGATGGTGGTCCGGGTCCTGCTGCTGGTGGGTGGGGTCGTCGCCAACGGACTCGCCGGCGCGACCTACATCGGCGCCCAGTTCGGACCCGGCCCGCGTGACGGCTTGATGACGGGGCTGGCCGCGCGCACCGGCCGGAGCCTGCGACTGATCCGGCTGAGCATCGAGCTGAGTGTGCTCGCGATTGGCTTCCTGCTCGGCGGCACGGTCGGTGCGGGCACCGTCATCTACGCCGTGGCCATCGGCCCCCTGGTCCAGCTCTTCCTGCCGCTGGTCGCGGTTCGCCTCGACCCGCCGCCGCAGCAACCGGAAGGGCCCCAACCCTGAGGCTCTGCCGTACCACCGAGCGGGCTCGATCAGGGTGACAGCACCGTAAGGAGGTCGGGGGTGGCGCCCATCACGGACTCGACGGCAATAGATCGGTCGAAGGTGACGAAACGCCCCTGATGAGCTGCGGCGAGCGCGAGCAGGTATGCGTCGGTGACCTGTCGTGGGCTGTGGACACGCGAGCTGCGCACGATAGCGGGGTCGAGCAGCCTGACGTCGCACGACCAGAACTTGTGCTGATCGCCGTCGGTAGCCCGGCGCAGCAACTCGATGGCCTGCGCCGGCGCGATCGGACTGGGATAGCGGGGCTGGCTGATGATGCGGACGAAGCCGTTCTCAGTGATGGCGCAGGAGGCCCAGCCGCCGTCGACTTCGTCGTCCAGCCACGCCGAGGCCCGGACGTGGTCGACATGATCACTGTCCAAGAGGGCGAGCAGGACGTTGATGTCGAGCAACGCACGTCTCACTCGGATTCGTCCTCGCGGAGCCGGTCGATGAGCGCGTTGGAGATGATTACACCTCGGCGCGGTAGGGGGTGGAAGCCGTGCCGGGAAGTGCCCTGGCCGGATTGCTGTTGACCCGTACCCGTCAATGACTGTCGAGCGAGTTCGGACAAGATCTGGCCGGCAGCACGGCGTTCCTGCCGCGCCCGTTGCTGAACGGCGAGCAGCACATCGTCATCGATATTCACTGTGGTGCGCATGCATTTGATGCTAGCTCATCATTTGGTCTCAACCGGTGCGTCGTCAGGCTGGCCAGAGCGATCGTCGTATTCACGACCAACCAGCAGTAGTGTCGGCTGGTCGGTTTCGAGTCGAATGGGCGGAGAGCACGTGGCCGGACCTCAGATCCCCATCGCGCTCCGCCCGCAGGCGGAGGGCGTCATCGCGGTCACCGACCAGGTATGCCTGGACCACCTCGATCAGGAGTACGCCGAGCTGTGCCGCCGGCTGGCGGCCAAGCTGGCCAGGAAGCGGCCCAGCCCGCTGACCCGGGGCGATCTGCGCATCTGGGCCGCCGGCGTGGTCTACGCGATCGGCCAGCTGAACTTCCTGTTCGACCGGGCCCAAACCCCGCACGTCACGGCCGACAAGCTGAGTGAGCTGCTCGGGGTGAAGAAGACGACGATGGCCAACAAGGCCGGAATCATCCGTAAGTCGTTGGGGCTGAACCCGTTCAACACCGAGTTCTCTCGGCGCGACATCGTCGAGAGCAATCCGCTCACCTGGCTGATCCAGGTCGACGGCCTGATCGTGGACGCACGGAGGCTGCCGACGCACCTGCAGCAGCAAGCCGTCGCGCTGGGACTCATCCCGGACCCCGCCGGGACAGGCCCTGACGGATCCGCCGATGGATAAGTCGGGCCTATCGCAGCAGCGGTTCCTGGCCGCGTTGGAGAGCCGGCTGCGGCGGCTGACCGAGCGGCGGTCTCGCTGCCGGCGAGCCGCTATCACCGAGATCGACCGACAACTCGACCTCGTCGTCGGCGGTAAGCACCGCAACCACTACGGCGCAGCCGCACGACTGGTCGTCTGCGCGGCCGAAGCCGTGACCGTGGCCGAGGGCGCCGACGCCGGGACCCGAGTGATCGGACAGTGCCGCGAACGTTACCCCCGGCACGTTGCGTTCCGTCGGGAGCTGAAACGGGCAATTGCCAGGGCACCCCCGATCGAGCCATCCGCCGCGCCGAGCGACCAGTGAGCGACGGCGTCGCGCGCGGCCAGTCGGCTCTCGACCTGCCAGCGCTCGACCTGCCTGCGCTCGACCGGCTCGTCGCCGCTATCACGGTCGACGCCTACGACGTCGAGGAGCAGGTCACAGCATTCTTCGAAGCCTTCGCCAACGAAGTCGAGCTGCCCGTGCAGACCGTCGTGCTCGGCCTGCCGGTCGAGGTCGTCGAGTTCGGGATTGCCGACAATGACGCTGAACTGACCGCCCGGTGCCGTCGCGGGGCTGACGCCCAAGAGCTCTCGCTGACCTATCTGATGTTTCCGGCCGACTCCGTCGTCGGCTGGTTGCACGCCGGCTACCGTCGCTGCCTCGGGCTGCGGCCCTACCCCGCGAGTCAGCCGCCGAATTGGGAGCTGGGCGACTGACGGGCGACTGACTGCCCGAGCGCCGAGCCGGACTCGGGCTGCGACCCAGCGGTCCATCACCAAGGACCATCGGGGTCACTCGGCCGACCACGGATCGATTACATCGACGCTGGTTCGGGCGAAGTCGCTGGTGTTGCGGGTGACCACGATCATGGAGCGGGCCAAGGCGCTACCGGCGATAAGGGCGTCGTGCTGCGGTGCCTGGTATGGGACGTGCAGCGGGGCAACGCGGCGAGCCGCCGCGAGGTCGAGGGGCACAATGCGGTCGGTGAAGCCGGCGAGGACACGATCCTCGAACCAACGCTGCAGGACCGCCGCCTGATCGGGTTCGGTGCGGCGCCTGCGCAGGATGCCAATCTCGATCACGGTCACGACGCTGATCGCCAGGTCGGTCGTGGGTCGATCCGCGACCCAGGTCTTGACACCCGGGTCGCCGGTTCGCTTCCGCAGCTCGCTGACGACGTTGGTGTCGAGCAGTTACCTCACAGCTCGGCGGGTTCGATTCCAAGACCGATTGGCTCGATCTCGAAGTCCACCTACGTCCATCTGCAGCCACTCGGCGAGGTCGGCCGGCGCGTCGTGGAGACGTTTGGTCCTCGGCGCAAGTCATCAGCACGAACGAGGGCCGGTTGTGCTCGGTGATCACCACCGGCGCGACCTCGGCCGCGCGTTTGACCTGGCTAGGGCGCTGATTGAACTCAGCGCCGGTCACGGTCGGCATCGCCACCCCTGAACTAGCACCTTGCACCTCAACGGTACTCGCGAGCACCGTGTGCCCGCGATCGGGATCGGTGCCGGCTGGCGCGCCGAGGAACAACGGCGGCGGCCTTCCCAGCGCGGAGGACGGCAGCGAGCCGAGCGTGGTTGAGCGTAGGTGTGGCTAACGAACCACCGACCCAAGCCGAGTCGCGCGGTGCAGACAAACCTGTTGTGAGTGAGCGCTCACTCAGGTACAGTTCGTTTTCGTGCCTCGCGCTACTCCCCTCCCGCCCGACCAACGCCGGGCCGACCTGATCCGGGTCACCGCGCCGCTGCTGGCCCAGCACGGTCGCGACGTCAGCACCCGGCAGATCGCCGAAGCCGCCGGCGTGGCGGAAGGCACGATCTTCCGGGTCTTTCCCAGTAAGGACGCCCTGGTCGAGGCGGTGATCGCCGACGCGTTCGACGTCAGCACCACCGTCGCCGCCCTGGAGTCGATCCCCAGCGAGGATCCGCTCGAGCAGCGGCTGGCCACCGCGGTCACCCTCCTGCAGGAGCGGTTGCGGCGGGTGTTCGCGCTGTTCCACGCGCTGCGCTCGCGGCGCGCCGGCCCGCCCGATGCCGGCAAGCATGGTCGGGCCGAGCATCTGGCCAAGCAGCGCAACGACAACGCCCGGGTGAACGCGGCTCTGACCGACCTGTTCCTGCCCGACCGCGACCGGCTCCGGATCGACCCGGGCGAGGCGGCCGACCTGTTGCGGACGGTGACCTTCGCCCTGTCCCATCCCCTGGCGCACGACGGGTTCGACGACCTGCGGCGCAATCCCCTCCGCGACGACCCGGCCCGGGTCGTCGACTTTTTCCTGCACGGGGTCGTCACCCCGACCAAGGAGCACCGCCCGTGCTGATCACCCTGCTGCGCCGCTACCTGGCGCCCTACCGCTACCTGCTGCTCGGCGTCTTGGTGCTGCAGTTCGTGGGCACGATGGCCTCGCTCTATCTGCCCCACCTGAACGCGCAGATCATCGACTTGGGCATCGTCCGCGGTGACCTGGGCTTCATCTGGCGCACCGGCGCGGTGATGCTCGCGGTCAGCCTGATCCAAATCGTCTGCTCGGTGGCTGCCATCTACCTCGGCGCCCGGGCCGCGATGAGTTTCGGCCGGGACGTCCGGGGCGCCCTCTTCGACCGGGTGCTGTCCTTCTCCGCCCGGGAGCTGAACCACTTCGGCGCCCCGACCCTGATCACCCGCAACACCAACGACGTCCAGCAGGTGCAGATGCTGGCCCTGCTGTCCTCCACGATGTTCGTGGCCGCCCCGATCACCATGATCGGAGGGATCGTGATGGCGCTGCGGACCGACGTCGGGCTGTCCTGGCTGATCGCGGTCGCGGTGCCCCTGCTCGCGGCCTGCATCGGCGTGCTGATCGTGCTGATGCGGCCGCTGTTCGCGGTGATCCAGACCCGGATCGATGCGGTCAACCGGATCCTGCGGGAGCAGATCACCGGTATCCGGGTGGTCCGCGCCTTCGTTCGCGAACCGTACGAGGTGGAGCGCTTTGACGTCGCCAACACCGCGCTGACCACCACCCAGACCTCCGTCGGGCGGCGGATGGCCGCCCTGTTCCCGGTGGTGATGCTGATCCTGAACGTCTCCAGCGTCGCCGTGCTGTGGTTCGGCGCCGCCCGGATCGACGCCGGGCAGATGCAGATCGGTGCGCTGACGGCCTACCTCACCTATCTGGTACAGATTTTGATGTCGGTGCTGATGGCGACCTTCTTGCTGATGCTGGCGCCGCGGGCGGCGGTCTGTGCCGAGCGGATCGGCGAGGTGCTGGGCACCGAGTCCTCCGTGGTCACCGCGAGCGATCCGGTGACGGCGACCCCCGAGACCTCGACCGTACGGTTCGCCGACGCCGGCTTCACCTACCCGGGTGCGGACGCCCCGGTGCTGGAGCACGTGAGCTTCACCGCCGAGCCCGGCCAGACCACCGCGATCATCGGATCTACCGGGTCGGGCAAGACCACGCTGGTGTCGCTGATCCCCCGCTTGTTCGACCCCACCGCCGGCTCGGTCCGGGTCGACGGCGTGGAGGTCGCCCGGCTCGATCCCGACACCTTGTGGGACCGGATCGGGCTGGTACCACAGCGGGCGTTCCTGTTCTCCGGCACGGTGGCCACCAACCTGCGCTACGGCCGGCCGGACGCCACCGACGACCAGTTGTGGCAGGCCCTGCGGGTGGCCCAGGCCGAGGACTTCGTCCGCGCCATGCCCGGTCAGCTGGACGCACCGGTCGCCCAGGGCGGTACCGACCTCTCCGGCGGCCAGAGACAGCGCCTGGCCATCGCCCGGGCGCTGGTCAAGCGACCCGAGATCTACGTCTTCGACGACTCTTTCTCCGCCCTCGACGTCGGCACCGACGCCCGACTGCGGGCCGCGCTGGCCCGCGAGACCGGCGACGCCTGCGTCATCATCGTCGGCCAGCGGGTGGCCACGATCGAGGCCGCGGACAAGATCGTGGTGCTCGAAGACGGCCGCGTCGTCGGCATCGGTACCCACCAGGACCTGCTGGCGAGTTGTCCGACCTACGCCGAGATCGTGGACTCCCAGCGCAGCGTCGAGGAGGTCCTGGCGTGAGCAACACCCGGACCGTCCCCGCTCCTGACGGAACCAGAAAGGCTCCCGAGCGGCCCAAGTACCAGCCCACCGGACGCCCCGGCGGCGGGCCGATGGGCGGCCCGCGGCCGGCGGAGAAGTCGCTGAACTTCCTGCCCTCGCTGCGCCGGCTGCTGAGCCAACTCCGGCCCGAACGGACGGTCCTGCTGGGGGCCATCGCGCTGGCCGTGGCCGGCATCGTGATGAGTGTGCTCGGACCTCGCATCCTCGGGCAGGCCACCGACATCATCTTCGCCGGCGTCACCGGGCCGGCGCCGATCGACTTCGTCGCGCTGGGCAACGTGCTGCTGCTGGCCCTGGGCCTGTACGTGGTGTCCTCGCTCTGCCTGCTGGCCCAGGGCTACCTGCTCAACGGCGCCGTCCAGCGCTCGGTCCGGCGGCTGCGGGGACAGGTCGAAGCCAAGATGAACCGGCTGCCGCTGTCCTACTTCGACCGGCAGACCCGCGGCGAGCTGCTCAGCCGGGTCACCAACGACATCGACAACGTCGCCCAGGCGTTGCAGCAGACGTTGAGCCAGCTGCTCACCTCGCTGCTCACCGTGATCGGGGTGGCGGTGATGATGTTCGTCGTCTCCCCCCTGCTCGCGCTGATCGCCCTGATCACCATCCCGGTCTCGGTGCTGGTGACCACGATGATCGGTAAGCGGTCGCAGCGGCTGTTCGTGTCCCAGTGGAAGGCGACCGGGGAGCTGAACTCTCAGGTCGAGGAGGCCTTCACCGGGCAGTCCCTGGTCAAGGTGTTCGGCCGCCGGCGCGAGGTCGAGGCGGTCTTCACCGAGCGCAACGACGCGATGTTCAAGGCCAGCTTCGGCGCCCAGTTCATCTCCGGGCTGATCATGCCGACGATGATGTTCGTCGGCAACCTCAACTACGTGGTGATCGCGGTGGTCGGCGCCCTGCGGGTGGCCGGCGGGGCGATGTCGCTGGGCGACGTCCAGGCCTTCATCCAGTACAGCCGGCAGTTCACCCAGCCGCTGACTCAGGTGGCCTCGATGGCCAACCTGCTGCAGTCCGGCGTGGCCTCGGCCGAACGGGTCTTCGAGGTGCTGGACGAGCCGGAGGAGTCGGTCGAGGCGACCGGTGAGCCGAACCCGACCCGGGGCCGGGTCGCCTTCGAGCACGTCAGCTTCTCCTACCCCACCCGCGTTGCCGATGCCAGTGACGACGCTCAGCAGGCAACGAACGCAGGGCCGGCCGAGCCGCTGATCGCGGACCTGTCGCTGGTCGCCGAGCCGGGCGCCACCGTGGCGATCGTCGGCCCGACCGGCGCCGGCAAGACCACGCTGGTCAACTTGATGATGCGGTTCTACGAGCTGGACGGCGGCGCGATCACCCTGGACGGGATCGACATCGCCACCCTGCCCCGCTCGGTGCTGCGTTCGCGGATCGGAATGGTGCTGCAGGACACCTGGCTGTTCCACGGCTCGATCCGCGACAACATCGGCTACGGCCGCCCCGACGCCACCGAGGCCGAGATCATGGCCGCGGCAGAGGCGGCGTACGTGGACCGGTTCGTCCGCTCGTTGCCGCAGGGCTACGACACGGTGATCGACGAGGAGGGCAACAACGTCAGCGCCGGGGAGAAGCAGCTGATTACCATCGCCCGGGCGTTCTTGGCCGATCCGGCGCTGCTGATCCTGGACGAGGCGACCAGTTCGGTCGACACCCGCACCGAGGTGCTGGTGCAGCGGGCGATGGCGGCCCTGCGCGGCGCGGGCGCGGCGGCGCGGACGAGCTTCGTGATCGCCCACCGGCTCTCCACCATCCGTGACGCCGATCTGATCGTGGTGATGCAGGACGGCGACATCGTCGAGCAGGGCAGCCACCATGAACTGCTGCGACGCCGGGGCGCCTACTTCGACCTCTACCAGTCCCAGTTCACCGCCGGGGTCGAGGACGATTCCCGCAAAATCTGACCCTCGTCGAGCAGTTACCCTGCGGTTCACGCCTGAGCTAGCCGTGCGGTTCGCAACGAGCGTCGGATTCTGCGGGAATCAGGCGGACACCGGCGCCGACAGCGCGTCGCGGATCACCGCCAGCACCTCGGCGGGCCGTTGGGTCAGCATCGACCAGGTGAATCGCAGCACCCGCCACCCGTGCAGGACCAACCGGTTCTGCCGGATCCGGTCGTTCTCGAAGATCTGCGGATCGTCTTCGTGCAGCCGGCCGTCGATCTCGATCGCCAGCCGGACGCGGGAGAAGGCCACATCGAGGTAGTAGCGCTGACCCTCCACCAGGACCGGGACGTTGACGCGCCACCCCGTGATCCCCGCCTCGCGCAACAGCCGATGACACTGCCGCTCCGCGGCCGACCAGGGTTCGTCCCGAGAGTCCAGCAGGAGTGCACGGCGCTCGGCGTTGCCGCGACGATTGGCGGTCAGCCGGAGGGCGTCGTGCAACCGGTCCAAGGTGGTAGCCCGGGTCCGCAGTGCCTGATCGATACCGTCTCCCTGCCGGACTGCGCACGGGTCGAGTGCGGTCAGCGCCGGATCGGTGAACCGGATCCCGGCTCGCTGGCAGATCAGCTCCGCAGGAACGGCGCGGCGGACGAACGAAAAGCCGCCCTGTGGCTCACGCCAGCCCGAGACCGCACACTCGATCGCGTCGGTACGCAGCGTGGGCCAGTAGGAGACGCGGGCTGCGGTGGCACCGACCAGGACGGCCTCCGGTATGCGGATGGCCAGTGCGGACAGCCGCACCTCCCACCGGCTCGCCGCCTGCGGACCAGCGAAAACGCCGGGGAGCACCGGGACCAGGGCACCGGTCCGCACCAGCCAGCGCACCTGGCCGGCCAGCTCGGGGTGCCGTCGCACGGCGATCACCCGCTCCGCGGCCAGGACCGAACGAATCTGTGTTTGCGTTGTCCTCATACCCGAGAAGGCCCGCGGAGAGCGGCCGATGTTACCGATTCACTGACCGTGACCACCGATTCTTCCGAATGCGGTCACCGACTCCTCGAGGGGCTTACCGGGGCCGACGCAGGATGGAGGGGTGCACCAACGCGCCCCGACCGCCCCCGACACCCACTGGGCCGTCCTCAGTGGCGTGCTGTCCGGGGTCGCGGGGCTCGGCATCGCCGATCTCGTCAGCTGGCTGATCTCCCCCGCGGGCGCCCCGGTCAGCGCGGTCGGGAACGTGGTGATCGACCTGCTCCCCGGGCCGCTGATCAACTTCGGCAAGGACACCTTGGGCACGGCGGACAAGCCGGTCCTGATACTCATCGTCGCCGTCGTCGTGGTGGCGCTGGCCGGGCTCGGCGGTGCGCTGGAACGCCGCCGCCGCTACGCCGGCGCGGTGGTCTTCGCCGTGCTGGCCGCACTCGGGCTGGCGGGCGTCGCGGCCGGCTCGGGCACCGGGCCCGCGATCTACGTCCCGACCGTAGTCGGGTTGGCGCTGGCCTACCTGATGCTGAACGGGCTGATCACCCGGCTCCGGCGCTGGCACCCGCAGCGGTCTGCGGAGCGCCCGGTCGGAGCGGTCGACCCGGCCCGCCGCCGCTTCCTGACCGCCACCCTGGTCGCCGGTGGCCTGGCCGGCGCCGCCGCGGTCACCGGTCGCCTCCTGGTCCAGGCGGCCGGCGCGGTCAGTGAGGCCCGGGACCGGTTACGGCTGCCGGCCCCTGCCGTACCGGCGCCGCCGATCCCGGCCGGCGCCGAACTGGGACTGTCCCGGCTGAGCCCCTACCTGACCCCGAACGACGACTTCTACCGCATCGACACCGCGCTGCAGGTGCCGGTGATCGACCCGGCGACGTGGAGTCTGCGAGTCACCGGGATGGTCGAGCAGGAGCTCGAGCTGAGCTTTGCCGAACTGATGGCACTCCCCCTGGTCGAGCACGTGGCCACGTTGACCTGTGTGTCCAACGAGGTGGGCGGCGGTCTGGTCGGCAACGCGACCTGGCTGGGCTATCCCCTGCGGGACCTGCTCGCCCGAGCCCGGCCCCGGTCCGGCGCCGACATGGTGTTGTCGACCAGCGACGACGGGTTCACCGCCGGCACCCCGTTGAGTGCCCTGACCGACCCGAACCGGCAGGCCTTGCTGGCGGTCGGGATGAACGGCGCCCCGCTGCCGCTGGCCCACGGCTTCCCGGTCCGGATGGTCGTCCCGGGGCTCTACGGCTACGTCTGCGCCACCAAGTGGGTGGTCGAGCTCAAGGTCACCACCTTCGCCGCCGACCAGGGCTACTGGACCCCGCTGGGCTGGTCGGCCCGGGGTCCGATCAAACTTGCGTCCCGGATCGACGTGCCCGACCGGACCACCGACGCCGGGACCGTCGTGGTCGCCGGGGTGGCCTGGGCTCAGCACACCGGGATCGCCAAGGTGGAGGTGCAGATCGACGGCGGCGCCTGGGAGAGCGCCGAGCTGGCCGCGACTGCAGGCCCGGACACCTGGCGGCAGTGGCGACACCCCTGGGCCGCGACCCCCGGCGACCACACCCTGGCTGTCCGCGCCACCGATGCCGAGGGCAACCTGCAGGTGGCCGCGGAGGCGCCGCCGGCCCCGAACGGCGCCACCGGTTACCACACCGTGTCGATCCGGATCCGCTGAGCGAGCAGCTTTGTAGAAGCGGCCGGATCAGAACACGTACGGGTTGACCCGCAGCGCGGCGAAGACGTACCACGACGTGGCCGCGATGTGCAGGTTCTGGGAATAGTCGAAGCCGAAGCCGGTGTCCAGCGGAGACGACGCCGCCACCACCCCGCCGGTGGTTTTGCGTCCGCCGAAGGTCTGCCCGCGGCCGAGTTCGCCCTGGGCCGAGCGCAGCGCCTCCAGCAGGTCGCCGGCGCCGCGGCGATCCCCGGGCCGGTTGCGGAGGGCGAGGGCGAGCGCGAGTTGCCCGGTGCCCTCGAACCAGACCGCGCCGTCGTCGGGAAGTGGGGTGTAGTCGTGGCCGCCGACCTTGGTGGTGACGTCGGTCCGGAAGGTCCCGCTGCCGAATCCGACGCCGGACACCGCGTAGTTCCCCCGCAACGCGGAGTTGGTCCGCAACGGCGTATCGGTGGTGGCCAGGTTCGTCTTCGCCCAGTCCAGGCAGGCCGCGTACCGCGCTTCGCCGATCGACAACTGGAACCAGGTCTGGACGTCCAGCGGCAGCTGGGTCGGTGCCTTGTTGATCGTCGTCCCGTCGTCGGAACCGGTCCAGAAGAACCCGTCCTCGGCGTTCCAAACCCGGTGCACGAACCGCCGGGCGTGCTCGGCCCGGGCCGTCCACGCCCGGTCCCCGGTGAGGGTGCGCAGGAGCCGGAAGAAGCCGTACACGTCGATGTTGTGCTCGGTCGACTTGTGGTCGGTCAACCCGGCGGTTTCCCCGAACGTGTAGCCACCCAGGCCGGTACCGGAGTAGGTGTGCTCGACGATCCAGCGGCCGATCCGTTCCGCCCCGGCCCGGTAGCGGACGTCCCGGGTCCGGTGTGCGAGCTGCGCCAGCGCGATCCCGCTCCAGGACATGTCCCCGACTGCGGTGCCGGTCAGCCCGAACTCGTAGCCGAAGTGCGCGGTCTGGTCAGAGTTGACGAAGGTGTCGGCGTGGTAGGCCTGGCGCAGCCGGCCGTCGCCGAACGTCTCGTCGTGGGCCTGGGCGTAGAGCAGCGCGTCACCGAGGCCGCGGGCCCGGACGGTGTCACCGCCGGCCAGCAGGGCGATCACGGTGAGCGCGTTGTCGTAGACGAACGCGATGTCGCTGATCCGGGCGTCGTCGAAGCTCTGCGCCAATCGCGGCCCTGAGGACCGATAGGTGTCGCTGACCTGCTGCAGGAACGAGACGGCGGCGCGGACCGAACGCGTCGAAGCGCCGTGGGGCCGGCTCACCCCACCCCGCTCGTCGGCGGCGGCGGGTCGCATCCCGACCCCGGCCAGCGGGGTGGTCACGCCGAGGGCGGCACCGGCGCCGAGGAGCCGGCGCCGACTGACCGGGGCAGGGTCGTGAGCAGACATTTCTCTCCTTCGAGAACGCACCAGTGCTAATGAACGGGGCCGAGTCGGCTGAACGTCACGGTAGAAGGACCCGACCGGGACGTCAACGGCGGCGGCCGACACTTCGAAGCGATGGGTGGGGTCAGCGGGGCCCCGGTCGAGTCCCCAGCCAGGCGTCGAAGGTCGCACCACCGATCCGTGCGGACCGGCCGGGCAGGTTGCTGCCCCCGGCGAACGAGCGCGCCACCCCGCCCACCGGCGGCACACTGATGATTCGGGTCCGGGCGTGGCCGTCGTGCCGCGCGACCCGGCGAACGGCTTCAGCCAGGCTCATCGTTTCCGGGCCGGCCAGATCCGGCGCACGCCGGAAGTCCTCGGGCGGCTCGATCACGGCGAGGTCGGCGAGCTGCCCGGCGACCCAAGCGGTCTGGCAGGGCTGGACCGCGACGCGGGCGACGCTGAAGCCGAGCCCACCGATCCGGACCGCCCGGGCCAATCCGGCGACCAGGGAGTGGAACTGGGTGGCCCGGACGACGCTGACCCGACACCCGCTGGCGGCCAGCAGCCGTTCGCAGGCGTACTTGGTGCGGTAGTACGGGTACGGGTTGGCGTCGCAGCCGACGATCGAGACGTAGACCAGGTGCATCTTGGCCCCTTCGGCCCTGATTGCCTCGACCAGCCGGCGGGTGCCGTCGAGGTCGACCCGGCGATGACTCAACGGGTTGGTCGCCGCGTGCACGACCGCATCGGCACCGGACAGGACGTCGGCCAGGCCGGCGCCGTTGCTCAGGTCCAGCCCGGAGCGCCGGCTGGCTGAGGTCACGTCGATCCCCAGTTCAGTCAGCCGCGCCACGACGTGCCGGCCCAGAGTGCCTGCGCCTCCGGTCACCACGATCCGCATCGCGACCGACCTCCTTCGAGCCGGAGTTGGGTTGGCAGGATATCGGGATGCGGATCGCCACCTGGAACGTCAACTCGATCACCGCCCGGCTGCCGCGGCTGCTGGATTGGCTACGCACCCGTGAGCCGGACGTGGTCGCGCTGCAGGAGACCAAGTGCGCCGACGAGGCCTTCCCGTTCGCCGAGGTCGAAGCGCTGGGCTACCAGGCGTTGTCGGTCGGTGACGGTCGCTGGAACGGGGTGGCAGTGTTGTCGCGAGTCGGACTGGAACCGGTGGCGCGTCAGCTCGCGGACCTGAGCGAGCCGCGCTATGCCGTCGCCGACTGCGGCGGGCTGAGGACGATCAGCGTCTACGTGCCCAACGGCCGGGCGGTCGACGACCCGCACTACGCCGACAAGTTGGCCTGGCTCAGCGCCCTCCGCAGCAGCCTGGACGCACTGGACCCGGCGGCGCCGCTGGTGATCATGGGGGACTTCAACGTGGCCCGGACCGACGCCGACGTGTGGGACGCCCGGGCGTTCGCCGGATCGACCCACGTCACGCCGGCCGAACGAGCCGGCCTGGAGGCGCTGGTCGAGTGGGGTCTGGACGACGTATCGGCCCGGCCCGGCAAGAACGACCGCCCCTTCACCTACTGGGACTACCGGGCGGGACGCTTTCACCAAGACCTCGGGATGCGAATCGACTACGTACTGGCCAGTCGGTCGGTCCACGTCGACGACGCCTTCGTCGACCGGGAAGCGCGCAAGGGCAAGCTGCCCAGCGACCACGCCCCGGTGGTAGCCGACGTCACGCTGGCCGGCTGAGCCGGTTCAGCCGACCGGGGCGGCGAACACCTCCGCCGCCAGCCGCTCAAGGCTCGCCTCGCGGGCTGGCGCACGGTCGGCGGGGTCGGACAAGGACGACCCGGCCACCGGATGGATCATCACCTCGTCGACGCCGAACCGGTCGGCCAGCTCTTCCAGCTGAGCCCGGGCGGACTGTGGGGTCCCGATCACCCAACGCCTGGTCATCTGCTCCGCCAGCGCCTCGTGAGCCGGGGGCAGCTCGACCGCAGCCGCCTCCTCCACGCTGAGCTGCGGGGCCAGCTCGCCGCCGGTGCGCAGCGCCACCATCGCCAAGAGGTAAGGCCGGGTCAGCCGCTGCGCCTGTTCCTCGCTGTCGGCGACCACCACGTTGACGGTGAGGAAGGTCTGCGGGACGGCGCTGATCTCGCTCGGCCGGAAGTTCGAGCGATACAGGTCGAGGACCGCGGCCGTGTTCTCCCCGGAGAAGTGGTGCGCGAATACGTAGGGCAGGCCCTTGGCCGCGGCCAGCCGGGCGGAGTAGTCCGAGGAGCCGAGCAGCCAGACGTCTGGGCGCGCCACCGCCCGCGGCGTGGCCCTGAGCCCGTACGTCCGGCCCTGCAACGACAACCCGACCCCGGCCGGCTCCATCATCGCGATCAGGTTGTCCACGTGCTCGTCGAAGCGGTCGGCGTCGCCGGTCTGCGGACCGCCGTGCCGCAGGGCCCAGTTCGTCACCGGGTCGCTGCCCGGGGCCCGGCCGAGTCCGAGATCGATCCGACCCGGGTAGGCGGCCTCCAGCAGCGCGAACTGCTCGGCCACCACCAGGGGCGCGTGGTTGGGCAGCATCACTCCGCCCGACCCGACCCGCAGCCGCCGGGTCGCGGCCGCCAGCATCGCGATCAGCACCGGCGGGTTGGTGGAGGCCACGGCGGGCATGTTGTGGTGTTCGGCGACCCAGTAGCGGTAAAGCCCAGCGTCGTCGGCGGTCCGAGCCAGCGCGACGCTGGCGGCCAGGGCCTGGCCGGTGCTCTGACCGGCCCGGACGGGGATCAGGTCCAAGACGGACAGCCGCTGCAAGGTCATACAGGTGTCAACTCCGCTCGCACGGGTGGCATTCCGGGGCTGAGACTCCGGGACTGAGATTCCGGGGCTGGGATTCTGGGGCTGAGATTCCGGGGCCTGGGATTCTGGGCTGAGGCGGCCCGGCCGGGTAGACCAGGAGCGTGGTCGCGCGCGTGCTGGGAGTGGACGGCTGCCCGGGCGGCTGGGTCGGGCTCGTCTGGGGTGCCGGGGCGCCGGTGGCCCACGTCGCCCCGACCCTGGACCAGCTGATCGCCCAAGCCGAGACCGACGGCCCGCTGACCTGGATCGGGGTCGACATCCCGATCGGGCTGGCCGACGACGGTCCCCGCCGAGCCGACATCGCGGCCCGCCGCCGCCTCGGAGCCCGGTCCGCGTCACTGTTCCCCACCCCGGTGCGGTCGGCGCTGGAGCTGGTCGACTATCCGTCGGCGGTGGCGGAGAACCGGCGGCGTACCGGGGCCGGCTTCTCCCGTCAGGCGTACGGCCTGCGGAGCAAGATCTTGGAGGTGGACGCGATCGTCGCGGCCGGCGAGGACCGGGTCTTCGAGGCTCATCCGGAGCTGAGTTTCACCGCTATGGCCGACGGGCCGCCACGGTGGGGGAAGAAAACGTGGGCGGGGCTGCAGGAACGGCTGGCCCTGCTCGCCGAGCAGGGCGTGATGATCGACTCCGGCCTGGCCGGGGACACCGGCCGGGCCGGGGCCGACGACGTGGTCGACGCGGCGGCGGTGGCGTGGACGGCCCGACATCGCGCGGTCGGGTCCGCCCGCCCGTTGCCCGATCCCCCGCAGGTGCTCTGCGTCGGCCGCGAGCGGACGCCGTGGCCGGGGGCCATCTGGACCTGAACCGGCGACGCTTGGCTGCCCCGGCATAATCAAGCGGTGATCGAGTACCGCACCCCCGCCGAAATCGAGCAGATGCGGCCGGCCGGCCGATTCGTCGGCGAGGTGCTGACCGCCTTGACCCATCGCGCGGACGTGGGCGTGAACCTGCTCGAGTTGGACGCGCTGGCCCACCGGCTGATCAGGGAGCGAGGGGCGGAGTCGTGCTACATCGACTACCACCCGTCGTTCGGGGCGAGCCCGTTCGGCAAGGTGTTGTGCACCTCGGTCAACGACGCGGTGCTGCACGGACTTCCGCACGACTACGTCCTGGCCGACGGCGACCTGCTCAGCCTGGACTTCGCGGTCGCGGTGGACGGCTGGGTGGCTGACTCCGCGGTCAGCGTGGTGGTCGGCGAGCAGCGGCCCGACGACCTGACGCTGATCGCCGCCACCGAGCAGGCTCTGGCGGCGGGGATCGCCGCGGCCCAGCCGGGAGCTCGGCTGGGCGACATCTCCTTCGCCATCGCCCGCGTCGGCCGGCACGCCGGCTACACGATCAACACCGACTTCGGCGGCCACGGCGTCGGCCGGACCATGCACGGCGACCCGCACATTCCCAACGACGGCCGCCGCGGCCGCGGCCTGACCCTGCGGCCCGGGCTGGTGATCGCCATCGAACCATGGTTCTGCGCCGCCACCGACAAGATCTGGACCGACCCGGACGGTTGGACGCTGCGTAGCCGCGACGGCTCCCGCGGCGCCCACTCCGAGCACACGGTGGCCATCACCGAGGACGGCCCGCTGGTCTTGACCACCCGGGAGTGAAATATCGGGCCGTTATCCACCGTCACGGTGGCTGACGGCCCGAAATTTTCCCAGGGTGAGCGGCACCCGCACGTTCGAGCGTTCGCGCACGAAGCTCTGGACGTGAATCGCGACGTCTGCCGCTACGTTCTCCGCCAGGCGGGGGTGATCGCCCGGACCCAGGCCTTGGGCGCCGGGCTCAGTTCCCGGCAGATCGACCGGCTCACGGCCAGCGGGGAGTGGATTCGCGTGCATCCGGGGGTCTACCGGCTCCGGTCAGTGGTCCCGACTCCGGAGAGTCACGCCCGCGCCGCCTCCTTATGGCTCGGACCGGCCGCCGTCTTGGTCGACGCCGGCGCCGCGTGGTGGTGGGGGATGAGTGCGGAGGCGCCGCCAGCGCTGACCTTCGGTGTCGGTCACCACCGTCGAAGCCCCGCCGGTCTTCGTCTGGAGTGCTCGTTTGTCGATCCGCGCGACCAGACTACGCATCGAGAGCTCCGCGTCCTGGCTCGTCCCCTGGCGGCACTACGGGCTGCGGTCGCGGCGGAGACAAAGCGCGCAGGTTCGGGCATCGCTCTGCTCGACCGGGCCAAGCAGCAACGCTGGGTCGACGCCGACAGCCTCCGGCGCGCGTTCGACCGCAATCGAGGCACCGGGGGAACGGCGGGAATGCGGACGCTGCTCGAGCGAACCGGCGATCGGGCCCACTCGGAGCTGGAACGGATGGCGGTGGCCCTGCTCCGCCAAGCCGGCATCACCGGCTTCGTCCTCAATCACCGCACCACGCTTCGCTCCGGCCGTCGGGTCGAACTGGACATCGCCTTCCCGCAGCGACGCGTCGCCATCGAACTCGACGGCTACGCCTACCACGCTGACCCGGTTGCACACCGGTCCGATCTGGTCCGGGCGAACGAGGTGATGGCCGACGGCTGGGTCGTGCGGCGCTTTACCTACACCGACCTCCTCGACGATCCGGACGGTTTCGTCCGCACCGTCCTCGAGACTCTGGGCAGCCGACCACACTGACGGTGGCTGATCGCCCGAAGTTTCCTACCCTTCCGCTCAGCGGTAGACGATGACCTTGTCGCCCACCCGGACCTGGGAGAACAGGGTCTGGATTCCGGACAGGTTCCGCACGTTGACGCAGCCGTGAGAGGCGCCGGCGTAGCCGCGGGCGGCGAAATCGGAGGAATAGTGCACGGCCTGGCCGCCGCTAAAGAACATCGCGTACGGCATCGGGCTGTCGTAGAGGGTGGAAACGTGGTGCCGGCTCTTCCACCCGACCGAGAAGCTGCCTTCGCGGGTCGGGGTCCGGTAGGACCCGAAACGGACGTCCACCCGAAGCTGCGGCTTGCCGTTCACCACCCAGACCAGGGAGTTGCTGGTCTTGCTGATGCACATGGCGCGCCCGGTCAGGCACCGCTTGTCCAGCCCGGACACCGACGCCTTGGACACCGTGGTCTTCTTCGCCTTGGCCGCCTTGTTGTGCAGCTCCGCGTCGGTCGGCGTCCGGGTCATCGTCGTCAGCCGGCTCCAGCTGCGCTGATCCACCTCACCGGTGACCGGGATGGCGCGCTTGGCCTGGAAGGAGCGGACCGCGGAAACCGTGGCCGGGCCGTACGTCGGGGTGACCGAGCCGGCGAACCACCCGATCTGCTTCAGCCGGGCCTGTAACGCGCGGACCCGATCGCCGGTGGAGCCCCGCTTGAGGATCGCCGGACCCGCCCGAAGTTTGTTGTGCATCTGATCGGCGGTCGGCCGGCGGGTCATCGCGGTGAGCTTGTTCCAGGTCGTGGCGTCGAGCACTCCGGTGGGCCGGAAACCCCGCTTGTCCTGGAAACCCCGGACGCCGGCCTCGGTGCTGGGTCCGTAGGTGCCGGTGATGACCCCCGCGTACCAGTCGAGCTGGGAAAGCCGGTGCTGAAGTTCGCGCACCTTCTCACTTCGGGCACCACGACTCAAGATCGTGACCGGCCCGGGGTCCGCGGCAGCTTTCGGCTTTGCGTCAGCTTTCGGCTTCGCGACCGGCTTCGTCGGAGCCTTCGGCTTTGCGGCCGGCTGCGGCTTGTCCTCGCTCCCGGGATCGGGGGAGGCGGTCGCCGACGACGGAGCCACTGCCGGTTCGGTCTGCATTCCGCCGGGGGGCGCCGAGGCTTGATTCGGAGCGGCTGGGCGGGCCGCCTCGACTCCACCGCAGCCGCTCAGAATGAGCAGGCCCGCGCTCAGGCCGGCGACCAGCCAGTACGCCGGTCGGGTTCGCTGAGTAGGCACGCCGGTTCAGCCTTTCGTGTGGTCAGGGCGCCGGAAGCTGCGACGCTGTCGCCGTCAGGCTAGTTGAGGAACGGCCCGACGTCACCCTGGCCGTTCCCGGCGTACTCGGGTTGTGACCTGGCCGCACAAAAAAATGGCCCTGCTCGGCCGACCGCAACCCTGCTGTAACTTCGGCGGGGCACCCAGAGCGGTCGCGCGAGCCGAAGGAGGTCGCGGGGCTAACGGTTGCGCGCGGTCTTGGCCAGCTTGTCCAACCCGTTCATCACCCGGCGCCGGTTCTCCGGCTTCGACAACTCCCGGGTGGCGACCTGGATCACCTTGGCGGCCACGGCCGTCTTGATGACGGACTTGATCAAGCTCATCGGAACTCCTGCACCTGGTCGTTCCCGGAAACGGGCTGCCCTGCCATGGTAAGCCGCGGCCCGATCGACGATCCGCACGCTCACCTCCGAAGGCGCCCAGCACTCGACGTGAGCGGTCCGCGGGAGTAGCGTCGGCTCCGGTCGGTGGGCGTCTGCCTCCCACAGGTCGGAGGAGTGGACAGCGCCTGGCTCACCGGCTCGAGGGACCCGTTCGGGTGTCCGCCCCGGTCGTCGAGCTACCGGCGCGGT
The DNA here is from genome assembly GCA_965218535.1 of Friedmanniella sp. GTDB lineage: Bacteria > Actinomycetota > Actinomycetes > Propionibacteriales > Propionibacteriaceae > Microlunatus. Next base: position 1,409,004 of record CBDCLF010000001.1, on the reverse strand, counting down.
CATCCGTGCGGTCCGCGACATCCACGTCGGCGTGGCCCACTCGGGACAGCCCGCTCTGAACAGGCCCCCTCCGAACCCCCCTCCGAACAGGCCCCCTCCGAACAGGCCCGCTCAGAACAGGGTGTAGCCGCCGTCGACCACGAGCACACTTCCGGTCATGAACGACGACGCGTCGGAGGCCAAGAAGACCACCGACGGCGCGATCTCGGCCACCTCGGCGTAGCGCCGCATCGGCGCGTCCTCGATCCAGTGCCGGCGAAACTGCGGCTCGTCGACCGGGGCCATATCGGTCTTGACGTAGCCGGGCGCGACCGCATTGACCCGTACCCCGAACGGCGCCCACTCCGCCGCCAAGCTCTTGGTGAGTGAGTGCACCGCCGCCTTCGAGGCGTTGTACGCCGGCTGCCACTGGGGCCGATTCACGATCATCGCCGAGATGGAGCCGACGTTCACGATCGCCCCGGCGCCCTGCTCGACCATCGCCCGCCCGAACACCCGCGAGCACGTCCACAAGGCGTCGACGTTGGTGCTCATCACCGCTCGCCAGTCGGCCGCCGTGACCTCCAGCGCCGGTGCGTGCACGCAGGTGCCGGCGTTGTTGACCAGAATGTCGACCCGGCCGAAGCGCTGCCCGGCGACGCGCAGGATCTGCTCCACCTGTTCCGGCACGGTGACGTCGGCGGTGACGAAAATTGCCTCGGTGCCCTGGCTGCGTAGGTCCTGCAGCACCACCTCACCGGCCGCGGCGTCGCGGCCGACGACCACGACCGCCGCTCCGGCCTCGCCGAGGGCCGTGGCGAACCCACGCCCCAGTCCGCGGGTGGCGCCGGTGACTACCGCCACCCGTCCGCGCACGCTGAACCGGTCGAGAACGGTCATCTCACTCCTTGTCGGGTCGCGCCCCAGATAGCGTCGCCGGTGGGGGGCGGCGGCGCCGAGGTCAGTCTGCTCGCTACGGTGCAGGAGAGTCCACACCGAGCGCGTCAGGAGAACGCCGTGTCCCAGTCGAGTACGACCACTGCCACCGCCCACACCTCCAACCGGAGCGCGGTGCTCAACGCCCCGCGAGAGCTGAGCATCGACGACCGTCCGGTCCCCAGCCCGGGGCCGCACGAGGTGCTGGTCGAAGTGGGAGCGGTCGGGATCTGTGGCTCCGACGTGCACTACTACGAGCACGGCCGGATCGGCGACTTCGTCGTGACCGCACCGATGGTGATCGGACACGAGGCTGCCGGCACCGTGGTCGATGTCGGGTCCGAGGTCGACCACGACCGGATCGGGCAGCGGGTGGCGTTGGAGCCGGGCGTGCCGTGCCGGCACTGCGAGCAGTGCCTGGCCGGCCGGTACAACCTGTGCCCGGACATCACCTTCTACGCCACCCCGCCCTACGACGGCGCGATCGCCGAGCTGGCGACCCTGGACGCCGCGTTCGCCCACCCGGTACCCGACGGGATGACCGACGAGCAGGCGGCGATGGCCGAACCGGTGTCGGTCGGGTTGTGGGCCTGCCGCAAGGCCGGCCTGCGGGCCGGCGACCGCGTCCTGGTCACCGGAGCCGGCCCGATCGGACTGCTGGCCGGTCAGGTAGCCCGGTCGTTCGGGGCCATCCGGGTCACGATCACCGACGTCAGCGATTTCCGGCTCGGGGTGGCGCGACAGCTCGGCCTGGACGCGCGCCGGGCCGACGAGCCGCTGGAAGACGAGTACGAGGTCCTGCTGGAATGCTCCGGCGCCGCCCCCGCCGTCCGTTCCGGGCTGCGGGCGCTGGCCCGGGCCGGACGTGCGGTGCTGGTCGGAATGGGGCCGGACGAGGTGTCGATGGAGGTGCCGCTGATCCAGACCCGGGAACTGAGTGTGACCGGCACCTTCCGTTACATGAACACCTGGCCGCTCGCCTTGGCGCTGATCGGCTCGGGCGCGGTCGACGTCGACACGTTGATCACCCACCACTTCGGCCTGGACCAGACCGAGGACGCCCTGACCCTGGCCCGGCGGGAGCCGGAGTCCCTGAAGGGGATCGTACGGCCGCAGGAGTAAGGCCTTGCCACCCACGATCCCGCAGCGTAGGTTGAGAACGCCCTGAGAAAGCGCGTCGGGCAGGTATCACCTGGAGCCGTCCACCATGGCTCTGGTTCTCCGCGCGGGGTCGGAGAACGAAGAGGCTCGCCCAACCGAGGAGCACCGATGATCGTCCTGCGTGCGACTACCCGTCGAAGCCCGTCCCCACTGACCGTGATCGGCCTGCTGCTGGCCATGCTCGCCGCCACCGTCGTGGTATCGGTTTCGCTCACGGTCCCGGCCTCGGCCGCCACCGGCGCCACGATCAAGGGCGTCGGGTCGGGCCGGTGCCTAGACGTCGTCGGCCGGGGCACCGCCGCCCGGACGGGGGTGAACATCTACGACTGCAACGGACAGAGCAACCAGTCCTGGACCTACACCAGCGCCGGTGAGCTGAAGGTGTACGACGACCACACCTGCCTGGACGTCCGAGGCCAGGACACCACCTCTCCGGCGACGGTGCAGATCTATCCGTGCCACGGCGGGGCCAACCAGCGGTGGCGACTGAACACCGACGGCACGATCACCGGCGTCCAGTCCGGGCTGTGTCTTGACGTGGTCAGCGCCAGCACCGCCAACAGTGCCGTGGTGCAGTTGTGGACCTGCCACGGCAATGCCAACCAGCGCTGGACGACGTCACTGCGCGCCGCCGACACCACCCGGCCCTCAACCCCGACCGGCGCCCAGACTTCGGAGCTGACCTGTCGCTCGGTGCGCTTCGCCTGGAACGCCGCCACCGATAACGTCGGGGTGGCCTCCTACGACGTCTTCCACGACGGTCAGTTGATCAAGTCGGTCGGACCCACGACGCTGTCCACCACGATCGACGTGGTCGGCGGGGTCACCTGGGGCCTCTACGTCAACGCCCGGGACGCCGCCGGCAACGTGTCCCTACCCAGTGAAACCGTTCCCATCACGCCGCCGCCCTGCCAAAACGACACCGAGGCGCCGAGCACACCGGGGACGCCGACGGCATCGGTCTCGGGCACCTCGGTCACCCTGCGCTGGAGCGCGGCCACCGACAATGTGGGCGTGCGGGCGTACGAGGTGTTCCGCGGCAGCGAAAAGGTCGGCACGGTCAGTGGCACCAGCACGCTGCCGCCCAACACCACCTTCAGCGACAGCGGGCTCGACCCACGAACGAGCTACACCTACTCGGTGGTGGCCCGGGACGCCGCCGGGAACCGGTCGCGGCCCAGCGGTACGGTCAATGCGACGACCGGAGCGGCCTGCGGCGACGCGATCTGCGGCGTGACCCAGATCGCCACCGACACCGACATTCCGTGGGGTCTGCTGACCCTGCCCGACGGCACCGTCTTGTACGGCCGGCGCGACGCCCACGACCTGATCCACCTCGACCCGACGACGGGTAGGAAGACCACCGTGGGGACGGTCCCGGACGTGGCCAACACCAACGGCGAGGGTGGACTGTTGGGCCTGGCCATCGCCCCGACGTACGCCAGCGACCACTGGCTCTACCTCATGCACACCACCACCCGCGACAACCGGATCGTCCGGATCAAGCTGACCGGTGACACCCTCGACCTCGGGTCGGAGGAGGTCTTGGTCAAAGGCATCAAGTTCAGCAAGTTCCACAACGGTGGCCGGCTGCGGTTCGGACCCGACGGGAAGCTGTACGCCAGCACCGGTGACGCCGAGTACGGCCCGAACGCCCAGGACAAGCAGGGCCTGAACGGCAAGGTGTTGCGGCTCAACCCCGACGGCGGGATTCCCAGCGACAACCCGTTCGGCAGCTACGTGTGGAGTTACGGCCACCGCAACCCCCAGGGGTTGGCCTTCGACTCTCAGGGCCGGCTGTGGGAGCAGGAGTTCGGCAACGGGATCATGGACGAAACCAACCTGATCGTCCGCGGCGGCAACTACGGCTGGCCGGCCTGCGAGGGCACCAGCGGGTCCTGCGGGACGGCCGGCTTCATCGCCCCCAAGCAGACCTATCCCACCTCGGAGGGCTCGTGCTCGGGGATCGCCATCGTGCGCGACGTGCTCTACGTGGCGTGCGAGCGCGGCACCCGGCTGTACCGGGCGGTGATCAGCGGGAGCAGCCTGACCAACCTGACCGCGTACTTCAACGGCACGTACGGCCGGCTGCGGACCGTCGAGCCGGCCCCGGGCGGCAACCTGTGGCTGAGCACCACCAACGGCGGCGACAAGGACAGCATCGCCAACAACAGTGACAACAAGATCCTGCGGGTGAGCCTGGGCTCCTGAGCGCGGACCGGGCGATCGCCGGTGACCGGTCGTTGGACTGATCCAGGTCAGCCCGCGGCGGCCGCAGGCTCGGCGATCGCCCGCCCGTTCAGGTCGATCAGCGCCTGGTCCGCGGCCACCCGGCCGGCGGCCCAGCCGAGGCCGTTGGTCACCGACATGCTGGTCTGGACGAGTTCGGGGAACATCACCCCGACCGCCTCCTCGACCTGCTCCTCCCGGCGGCGGACGATTCTGACCAGCTCGGTCCCCGGCTCCGCCTCGGCGATCGTGTCCTGGTGCACCTCCTGCAGCCGCTGACCGATCCGACTCGCGAACGAGACCAGGAACGACTGCCGAAACGACCGGGTCCGAGACACCCCCCGCCGGTCGAACTGGCGACCGTGCCGCAGCATCGAGCGGTTCGCCTGGACCAGCAGCGAGGTCGACAAGAGTTCGACGTCGTCCAGGTCTTCGGGATCGCCGACGATCGAGCAGAACCCGAAGGACTCACTCACCACACTGCGGCAGCGGTTGGCCGCCGCCACCGCGTCCACCAGGATCGCCTTGGCCATCAGGTAGGGCGTGTCCAGCCAAAACCGTCGATGGTCCACCGACCCCGACCGATCGGGACCGGGACCCTGCGCCAGCAGCCGTTGGAGTGCGTGCTTAGCGATCAGCTCCTGCGCCTTGGCCGAAAGCGCGTCGGCCTCCTCGTCGAAGGAGGTCCGTTCGGCCTTGGCCAGCAGACCCCGGACGGTGGCCAGCCGCTTGGCGTCGGCCTCCGACACCGCCGACCGCGCGGCGGGTCGTCCCGGCGACCCGTGGGTCGGCCGGGATCTCACCGGCACGGTGCTCAACAGCGCCGCGATCAGCAGCGCCGACCCCACGTCGGTCGGCACCCGCAGACTCCCGGGTGAGGCACCGGTCCGATTCAGCAGGTCAACGCACGGCTGTCCGACCCGGCGGCGGACCAGCTCGTCGATGTCGGCCGCCGGCCAGTCGCCGGCGCTCAGCTGTCGGTGGAGTCGGCGCAGCAGGTCACGCAACGCCGCACCCACCTCGCCGTGCCAGTCGGTAGGCAGCCGGGCTAGCAGCAAGATGGCGTGCCGCTGCCCGTCGGCCTCGCCCCACTTCGACCGCAACACCATCGTGCGCAGCGTCTCAGTGACCTCCAGGCCCACCTGAGCCCGCCGGTCGGGCCGGTCGCCGACCCAGAATCCGTGACGGGCACCCCCACCGGTCGACGGTCGGGCTCCGCCGGCCCCGGAAGACCCGCCGGCCCCGGAAGACCCGCTGGCCCCGGAAGGCCCATTGGTCCGGTGAGACCCGTTGGCCCCGGGGGCCTGCGCCCGGGCGCGTTTGCGCTGCTTGGCGGCTCGTCGCTGCCTGTTGTTGACGCCCATGCTGTGCTCCGGTCCTGGTTCGAGGGTGGTCGGGTCGGGTTCAGCGACCCATGTCGGTGAAGCGGGAGTAGTGGCCTTGGAAGCTGACCACGATGGTCTTGGTCGGACCGTTGCGGTGCTTGGCGACGTCGAAATCGGCCTCACCCGCGCGGGGGGACTCCTTGTCGTACAGGTCAGGCCGGTTCAACAGCACCACCAGGTCCGCGTCCTGCTCCAGCGAGCCGGACTCGCGCAGGTCCGACAGCATCGGCTTCTTGTCCGTGCGCTGCTCGGGGCCGCGATTGAGCTGGGACAGGGCGACCACCGGCACTCCCAGCTCCTTGGCCAGCAGCTTGAGCTGCCGGGAGAACTCGCTGACCTCCAACTGGCGCGACTCGACCTTTTTGCCCGAGGTCATCAGCTGGATGTAGTCGATCACCACCAGCCGCAGGTCGTGCCGCTGCCGGAGCCGGCGGGCCTTGGCGCGGATCTCCATCATGGTCAGGTTCGGGCTGTCGTCGATGAACAGCGGCGCCTCGGAAACCTGGCCCATCTTCTGCGCGATTCGCTGCCAGTCGTCGTCGCTCATCTTGCCGCCGCGGATGTGGCTCAGCGGGATGCTCGCCTCGGCCGACAGCAGCCGCATGGTGATCTCGATCTGGCTCATCTCCAAGCTGAAGATGGCCGAGGTCAGACCGTTCCTGATCGACGCGCTCCGGGCCAGGTCCAAGGCGAGCGTCGACTTCCCCATCCCGGGGCGGGCGGCCACGATCACCATCTGCCCCGGGTGCAGGCCGTTGGTCAGGTCGTCCAAGTCGGCGAAGCCGGTCGGCACCCCCGACAGCCCGCCGCCGCGAGAAGAGATCGCCTCCATCTCGTCCAGGGTCGGCTGCATCAGCTCCGAGAGCGGCTTGTAGTCCTCCGCCGCGCGCCGCTCGGTGACCGAGTAGACCTCGGCCTGGGCTCGGTCGACGATCTCGTCGACGTCGCCCTCGCCGGCGTAGGACATCTGCCCGATCCGGACCGAGGCGTCGACCAGCCGCCGCAGGATCGCCTTCTCCCGCACGATCCCGGCGTACCAACCGGCGTTCGCGGCGACCGAGACCGTGGACAACAGGTCGAGCAGGTACGGCGCGCCGCCGACCCGGGCGATCTGGCCCCGTTTGCCGAGCTCGTCGGCCACCGTGACCGCGTCGGCGGGCTCACCCCGCCCGTACAGGTCCAAGATCGCGTCGTAGACCAACTCGTGCGCCGGCCGGTAGAAATCGAGCCCGCGCAACTGTTCCACCACGTCGGCGATGGCGTCCTTGCTCATCAACATCGCCCCGAGCACGCACTGCTCGGCGTCCATGTCCTGCGGGGGCGTCCGGTCACCGGCCCGCGGAGCCTCGCCGTAGGACGGCATCACCTCGGCCAGACTCATCCGCGCTCCCACTCCTCGACCGTCTCCACCGACCCTTCGCGGACCGGGCACTCCTCCCGCCGGCCCTGACCGGCGACCGTCGCGACGCTACGGACAGGCACTGACACCCCGTCCCCGAGCACAGCGCCGGCCGCACCCGGGCGGCCTCGGCTTCCCGTACCGTACGGGCCGAACGCAGGTCTGGAAAGACCGTTCTGCACAGGGCTTGTGGATAAATTGGGAAGGTCTGTGGGGGACACGCGAAGAGGGTGTGCAGAGCCTGGGTGAGGTCTTGGGGACAACTTGGCGCGGTGGGCCACAATCTGCCCCTGATCAGGGATGATGGGCCCACTGATCGGTGGACGGAAAGTATTCCTGCCCCGATTCGCGGACCCCTTCGGGCACGAGCGTGACCTTGACAATGACCCGGAACAGCCGCTACGGGGCGCAAACCGCGCACACGTTACCCACAAGACGGATCACCTTGAGAAGATCCTTCAGCTTGACCCGATCAGCGTCGCGGCGCCCGCTTATCGCTTACTATTTGCCGCCGCCGAACACCACCCGATCGACAGCAGCCGGTGGATTCTGACCTCGGGGAAGGCTGGACCTGACCGGTCAGGGCGTCCGGGCCCGGATCCGGCCCTCCAAGACCTGCTGCAGCAAGATCACCGTCGACGGGTCGAGGTCGACACCCAAGACTCGCGACTGGTGGGCGAGTTGGTGGCTGAGCCGCTCGGTCTCGACGACGTTGCCGGCCCGGTACTCGGTCCGAACCCGGATGGCCAGCAACAACTCGTCGCCCGGCGCCGTCACCAGCGCCCGCGCTGCGGCCCAGCGCGCGAGGTCGACGTCGCCGCTGGTGACTGCTCGGCCGGCCAGCTCGACGCCGATGTCTCGGACGCAGGAGATCATGTCGGTCCGCAACTCCTCGGCCCAGCACCACTGACCCGGAGCCGCGTCGGCCAACGGCGCCCCCCGGACCAGGCCCAGGGCGAGTTCGAGGTTGGTCACCGACGTCAGGTTCACCCCGGATTGGACCAGGAGCTGTACCTGCTGCCAGTCCGAACTGACGCCGGCGTCCAGCCAGATCCGCCCGCTGTAGGCGTCCGGCAGGTAGGGCCGGCCCTCGCCGTCGGACCCGAGCCAAGAACGCAACCGACTCATGTTCGAGCGCCGGGTGCCCTCGGCCACGATCAACGCCGCCGTCATCGCCTGCGCGGTCGCACCCGGGTTCTCCAGCAGCCACGCGCAGTACTCCAGGCACTGCTTTGCCGCTCGCGGCGGCGGCGGCCCGGCAGCACCCTCCAACCGCAGCGGGCCGAGAAGTCCGAGCGTCGGTTGGGCGCGAGGAACCGGCGCCGGCTCGGGCTGGGTTCGGTACACCTTCGCCCTCCCGTCCTTCGTGTCGCCGTCCGCCCCGTTGCTCCCGCCCCGAACAGGGCCCGACCCGGGGGGCCGCTCCGGCGGATCCGCCGGGCAGGCCGTCACGGCCGGTGATTCCGCGGCGGCCGACCCCGGCTCCCACCACGGCGCGGGGGTGGTTTCGGGGCTGCCGGTCGCGGCGACCAGCTCGACGATCGCGTCCAGGGCCGGTGCCGACAACGTCTGGGGGACGAGGTTCACCGCCACTCCCGATCGAGCGGCCACTCCCGATCGAGCGGTGTCAGGTTCCGCACCCGCCCGCAGGATCGCGCGTCCACGTTCAGCTCCCGGACCCGATCTGTCGATATCGAGGGTCCAGCCCGGGCCTGAGTCACCGCGGACGACCGCTGCGACGCAAGAATGCGGCCGCTGCTGCGTCAGGGCGGTCAGGCGGCCCAACTGCGAAGGGGTCAGGAGGGTGTCGACCACCACGATCTCCGGCGCCCAAGCCTCGGCCCGGTCGAGGTCGAGTCGTGGCGGCAGTCGGTCGGCCCCACCGTCGTCGCGGTGAGCCTGCATCCGCCGTTCCAGCCGGGTCAGCAGTGCGTCCACATCGTCGACCCGGCTGACCTGGTGCTGATCGAGGGCAGCCGCCCAGCCGGCGTCGTCACCGACGAGGTTCAGCGTCAACTCCTCGTTCCACGGCGCGCACGACAGCTCGACGGCCAGGGCGGCCAGCACCCCGCCGCAGGCTTCGTCGGGGCCAATCACCCCGAGCAGACCGAGCCCCTCGAGATCGACCAGCACGTGCCGGCCGGTGTCGTCGACCCCCAGACTTACTAGCCCGGGCCACGGGCGGGTGGCCAGGGACAGACCCGGGACCGAACCCAGATAGCGGGCGTCGGTCCGGGTCAGCCGCCAGCGCGGCCCGTCCACGGTGAAGCACACCGGAGCCTCAACCGAGGCTTCGGCCAGTTCCAGTTCGATCTCGTCGTCACTCACGTAGGCCAACTGCAGGACCGGCAACGTTGCCCGGATGCTCGTGAAGTGCGCCGCGATCGCCCGCGTCGCCTGGTCCAGCGTCCGCAGGCTGAGCGGGCGGGCCCGGTGTCCCAGCTCGACCTCGACCGGGCGCACCGGGAGCGGCGGTCCGACGATGCGCCGACCTACCGGCCGCACCTGCAGCTGAATCCGGCGACGCCGGACCAAGGTCATGACCAGCGCTGCGGCCAGCAGCCCGCCGACCGCCGCGAATCCCAACGGCAGCGGCAGGTCCGTCGAGGAATCTGCCTGCTCGGTGGGCGGCGGGGCGTTCGACGGCCGTTCGGGTGCTCTGCGGGACTCCTGCCCGGCGTTCGACGGTTCACTCGCACTCTGCGGCTGCGTCTTGGAGGGCGACGGTTCACTCCTACCCCTCGGCTCGTGCCGTGACGGCGGTCCGGCGGCCCTCGCCTTTGGCTGGGAGGCCGGCTTCCGTGGCTTCGCTTCGTGGTGCTGGTTCGCGGGTCGGTCCGGCCGCTCGGCCGGCGCCGGGCGTTGCTCGCGGGGAGGCAGAGCCAGCGAGATGCCCACCGGGACCTCGTCGGGGTCGCTGAGCTGGTCGACGTTCGCCCGGAACAACTCGGGCCAGCGGCGGCCCGAGCCGAGCTCGCGGCGGGCGATCGCGGTCAAGGTGTCGCCCGGACGAACTTGGACCCGCGAGGACGGCGCCTCGGCGGCCGGGATCCTCAGCTGCCAACCCACCCGGAGCCGGTCCGGTCCTCCGGTCAGCACGTCCTGATTCGCGTGGGCGATCCGCCGCCAGTCCCGGCCCTGGCCGTAGTAACGCTCGGCCAGGGACCACAGATCGTCACCGGCCCGGACGGTATGCACGTGGTCGCGTCGTTCGTGGCCCGGATCAGCGGTTCGTTCGGTGGTCCGTTCGGTGGTTCGTTCGGCGGTCCGTTCGGTGGCCGCCGGAGCGACCGCGGTCCGGCGGCGCTCGTGGGTTGTCCCCGCGGTAACGCGCACCGCGACCGGAGCGGATTCGGCCCGCTGCGCGGTGACCGGTGTCTTCGCCACCGCCGACGGGTCGGAGATGGAGGGGTCAGGGATGAAGGGGTCAGGGATGAAGGGGTCAGGGATGAAGGGGTCAGGGATGAAGGGGTCAGGGATGAAGGGGTCGTGGTCTGGCGGGCCTTGCCGGCTGGGGTCTTGGGGTGCGACCTGCGCCGGCACCGGCGAGAGGTCGGCCGGGGGGACGGACGCTCGCCCGGCCAGCAGGGCCAGCACGGCCAGCATCAATCCGGCGGCCCACCGCTGCATCCCGCCCAGGCCCGGCAACCGGATCGGGGAGCGGGCTCGGCTCAGTAGGTTGATCAACTCGGTCAGCACCGAGCTCGCGAACACCAGCCACGCCACCCAGCCCACGACGGTGACCAACCCGATCAACACGCCGCCGTCGTCGGGCCGGAGCAGGGACCGGGCCAGGGACCGCAGGCTCTGGCCCGCCGGGAACGGGTTGCCGCCGAGCACGACCAGCGCCACCGGTACGCCGATCGTCAACCCGACCAGAACCGCCAGCGCACCGACGCCGCGGGTCCAGCGCTGGATCGCAGACCCCGCTTCATGATGTGCTCGCATTGGTTCAGCCGGACACGATCTGCAGCAGCGCGGCGGTGAGCAGGATCAGCCCGAAGGCCAGGGCCGGCAGCGTCATATAGATCGTCATCCCCTCGGCGGCGGCGCTGGCGCGCATCTGCTCCGCGCTCAGGTGGGCATCGCGTAACTCCCGGACCCGGGCCCGCAGGGTCCCCGACAGCGCCGCTCCGGTCTCGTCGAGCTGCATCACATCAGCCACGTCGGTGAGTTCAGGCAGGTTCAACGCCTGGGCCAGCTGGCGCAGTTCGGCGTACGGGCTCTGCTGCTCCAGCCGAGCCCGTTCCAAGGCGGTCCTGATCTGGACGAACACACCGACCTCGCTCAGGTCGGCGGCGTTGTGCAGCGCCTGCGTGGCCGAGGCGTTGGCCAGTCGCTCCAACGTGACCAGGTCCATGAAGACTAAGAGCGCCTCCCTGGCCCCGGAGTGGGACGCGGTGGCGGCGCGCCGCAGCAGCAGGTCGGGGACGAAGAAGCCACCGGCCGCGCCGATCAGGGCCAGCAGCGCCGGCGCCGGGGTCAGCCGCCCCAGGCTCAGACCGATCAGCACACCGAGTACCGCCGGGGTCACCGCACCGATGATGGCCAGCACGACCTTGTCGGCGTAGAACTCCGCGATTGACTTGTCCTGCAATCGCAGGGCCCGCCGTTGCCCGGGCGAAAGGGGCCAGGGTGCGGTGCGGTAGGCCAGGGCCCCGATCCGCTCCGAAACCGAGTGCACCGGGCCCACGTCGAGAGTCCGGACCGGCCCACCATCCTCGAGGACTCGCTCGAGGGCGGCGTCCAACCGGGGGGCAATCGGCAACAGACCCCTGATCGCCATGGCCAGCCCGCCGACCGACAACATCCCCGCCAGCAGGGCCCACGACGCCGTCACGTTCGCCCGCCGATCAGGATGCGTGGCCGAGCGGGCTGCCGGGCCTTGCGCCGCATCAACAACAGCGAAGCGAAGTACAAGGCCACCAGCACGGCGAGCACGAGTTGGCCCACCGGCGTGTGGTAGGCCGCAAAGAACTGGGGCCGCAGGACGAACATGCCGACCAAGGTGCTGACCGAGATCGCGGTCACCTGGCGCACGACCACGTACGGTTTGGAACGCTCGACTTCGATCACCCGACGCGCCGCGAGCTGGGACTGGATCGAGTCGGCCAGGGCCTGGAGCGTCACTGAGGCGCCGTCCGCACCACGACGCGACGCCAAGATCAACGCCGCCACCACCGCGTCGGAGTCCGGGGAGTCGAGCGCGTCGGCTAAGCCCATGAGCGCCGTCGGGGTCTCCCAGCGACTGTTGAGGCGGGTAACGAGCAGGTTGACCTCCGCGGTCAGGGCCGGCGGGGCGGTCCGCCGCGAAACCCGGATCGCGTCGGTGATCGATCTTCCGGTCGCCAAGGTCGCGGCGAGGGAGCGGACCCAGCGGTCCAGGGATTCGAGCAACTCGACGTCGCGCGACCGCGGCATCCGCAGCAGGTAGGGCAGACCGAGGACGAGGCCGGGCACGGCGATGACGGCGACCAGCCAGCCGCTGAGCGCAGCCACGGCGAACCCCGCGAGCAACGAGCCGACCAGCCAGGCGTCTCGCCGCCGCCCGCGGGGGCCGCTGGGCCGCCGGGTCCACCGAGCCCAGGGACCCGCTCGGCGGGGGCTCCTGGGCCGAACCACCGGCTCCCGGCGGATCAGCCCGGCGATCAGACCGAACACGCCGGCGGTGACCAACAGTCCCGCGAGGGCCGCGGTGAGCGCGTTCATCGGCTCACCCCGCGCGGTGCCCCGCTGGGTCCGCGTCGAGGCAGCGGGCGCCGGAAGGGAGCCAGTTCGGCGGCGAAGTCGGCGTCGGGGAAGAAGCCGGCCGGCTGGCCCGGCCCCTCGAGCGCAGCGTAGGTCAGGTGGGTGACCGGGCGCCCGTTCTCCACCGCGCGGACGACCTGGCGGATCTCGGAAACGAAGCGCCGGCGGACCCCGCCGCGCCAGGTGTCGTCGCGCAAGGAGACGTAGACGAACAGGTGGATGTTGTGGGCGATCTGGCGGTAGGCCTCCTCCACGCTGAGCACGCCGCCCTGAGCGACCCGGGAGGCGAGCCGGTCGATCGTCGACTCGGCCGAGTGCGAGTGGGTGGTGGACAAAGTGCCGGTGCCGGCCTGCATCGCCTCGAACATGGCCGCCGCCTCACTCCCCCGCACCTCCCCCACCACCAGCCGGGACAGGTTCTGCCGCAGCGCCTCTGGCATCAGGTCGGCGACGGTGACCTCCCCCACCCGGCTGCCGCCGAAGGTCTCACCGTGTCCGACCCGCGCCTGCAGCGCGAGAATGTTCGCCCGCCCGGGTTGCAGGTGGGTCATCAGCTCGTAGTCGGTCTCCAAGGTGCCGAAGCGTTCGTTGGTCGGGATGGCGTCGATCAGAGCCCGCAGCAACGTGGTCTTACCTGCACCCTGGTCGCCGGAGATGACGATCGACTTGCGAGCCAGGACCGCCGCGTCCAAGAACTCGGCGACCTCACGCGGCATCAGCCCGCCCTCGTGCAGCTCGGCCAGTCCCACGTCGGTCAAGGTGTGCTGACGAATCACCACACTCGGGCGGTAGGACAGCCCGAAGCCGATGGCGTGCAGCCGGAACCGTTCACCCAGGGCCAGGGTCATCGTCGGGTGGGTGTCGTCGAAGGGCCGCGACGGTTCGCTGTTCTGGCCGAGGAAACGGACGGCGTCGACGAGTTCGGCGTCGCTGTCGGCGACCGGGGGCATCGCGACCCGACGGCCGTCGCCGTACTGGACGACCACCGAGTCCGAGCCGTGAATCTCGATGTTCTCCACGTCCGGCAGGGCCAGCAGGGACTGCAGCCGGCCGTAGCCGAATACCGCGTCCTCCACCGCCGCGACGTAGGCGTGTTCCTTGACCGGCGACCATAACGCGGCGCCGTCTCGATGCAGCGCCCGGACATGGTCGGCCACCACCCGCTTGATCACCGAGCGGCCCAGCAGCAGCCGGTCGTCGGCGGTCAACGGCTGATCGGCCCGCAGCTGATGCTGGTTCGCCTGGGTGATCTCCTCCGAGGCCCGCCGGCGCAGCGCGACGACCTCGGCCCAGTCCATCGGCTCACTGGGCAGGTCGAGCGTGGCCGCCCGCAACTCGTCGCGCCGGAACACCCCGTAGGACGCCAAGGCGCGTCGCACCTGCGGATCAGGTGGGGCCTGGACCGCATCGGTCATCTCGGCAAACAGCGGGACCTCGGTCAATTCGGGCCGATCACTGAGACCCGTCCGATCTCGCTCGTCGAGGGCGGACCACGACTCTTCCACGCTCATCCCAGCACCGCCGCCACATTCATCCCCGCACCGCCTCGGTCGAGCGCTCCAGTCGGGCCGCCAACATCAGGGCGGCGGCCCGGAGGCTGCGGAGCAACGGTGCGGAGTCGAACTTGCGGTGCCGGGGACGCCCGTCGGACAGGTGGGCAGCCGACGCCGGATCGCGGGCCAGCACGGCGTGTACGCCGACGCCGAGCGCTGCGGTCATTTCCCGGCGCCCGTACGGCTGTCCTTCCCCGATCAAGACCAGGCCGGCCCGGCCGGCGGTGCTCAGCCGTTCCTGCTCGGTCAGTACCGACAGGTGTGCGCGGGCGGCCATCGCGGCCCGCAGCGTGGAACTCAGCACCAAACCGGTGACTGCGCTGCGTTCCAGCAGCGCGGCCGGAGGGCCGCCCGGACTGAGCCGGCCCAGGTCGACGATCACGTCGTAGCCCAGCTCGGTGAGCCGGTCGAAGGTGTCGGCCAACTCGTCCCAGACACCACCGAACAGTGCGGCACTTCCCGGCCTGGCGAACCCCGGCAGAAACAGCCGGGTCGACCCGTCGGCGCCCAGTGGAAGGCACTGGTCGATCACCACCTCCCGCAGTCCGCGCCGGTCACGATGGGCCTCGGCGACCCGCAGCAGACCTTTGCCCCCCGCGGTCTGCCCAGCCAGATAGCCCGCGAGCACCGCCTGATGCGCCCCCGGATCACAATCGGCCAGCAGCACCGGGCGCGGCCAGGTCAGCGCGAGTCCGAGAGCGGTCGTGGTCACCCCAGGAGCACCGGCAGCCGAGGTCAACATCAAGATGGCCACGTCCTCACCGCCCGGCGTCGCGGACCAGCGCCACCCGCTCCTGGGCGGCGAGTAGTGCCACCGTCGGGGCCTGCTCGGCCGCTACCTCGAGGTCGACGACCACCGAGGTGCCGTCCACCCCGGGCCTTTGGTCGACGATCCGGCCGGCGAACGTCTTTCCCGACAAGGGGTCCTTGGTCCCGTCCGCGGCGGCCGCTGGCGGTAACGCCACCACCCGAACCGGCGAGGACGGGAGCAGCAACGACGCCGGTGCCCGGCCGGTGGCGAGTCTGAGCCCGACCAGGGCCGACCCGACCTGCGGGACCGCAGCCGACGCGACCGAGTTCGCGTCGAGCAGTGAGCCCTGGGGGAGATCGAACACCGCACGTTTCCCGATCACCGTCGCCTCCGCCCCGACGGGCACGGCCGGCCCGGGCAGCTGACCGTGCACCGTCACCGAGGTGAGATTGGCGGCCTCCAGCACCTCCCCGCGATAAACCGTTCCCGACAGGGCCAAGACGGTGGTCTCGGTGCTCACCCGGGAATACACCGCGTACGACAGCAGCCCGCCCAGGCACAGGGCCAGCACGCCGAAGGCGATCCAGCGCGGGTCTCGCCGCCCGGGTAGCCGCGGCGGCACCGGCGTGGTCGGTGGGCCGGGTGTCCTGACGGCGTCGGGCGACGTCGGGGGGTCGGCGGTGGTGCGAAGCGAGGCGCGGCCTCGAGGTCGGCGACGGGCGCGGGTCGGCGGGGAGTCGGTGTCGACGCTCACGGTGTGCTCCTGCCTGCCGGGACCCGCTGCGCCAGGACGGGCAACTTCGCGCTCATCGGGTCTGGCCGGTGGCGACGATGTCGGCGGTGGCCGATCCGGAGCCGGTGACCCGGGAGATCCCGATCGCCGACAAGAAGAGGGTGGGCGCGGAGGCCGTGGTCTCCACCGTCACCACTCCACCGACTACATGTACCGATCCGCCGACCCCGGGTTGACCGGCGAGGAACGCCCGGGCGGCCAGGACGGCGCGGCCGGCAGCGTCCGACCCGGCCAGGCGTTGGGTGGCCGCCGCGTTCCCCGCCGCCCGGGCCGCGCCGGCCGCCGCGGCCTCGGCCTGGCTCGCCGCGGTGACCTTCTGCCCGCCGTCGATGACGAGTCCGGCGGTCGCCACCAGCGCGGCCATGATCAACAAGACGAACACGCTGATCGACAGGCCCCGCTGATCGACAGGCGGCCGGGCCGGGCGGCTGGTCATCGGGCCCGGTAGGTGTCGAGGGCGGCACTGCCGTGCCCGGTCAGCTCCAGCGAGCCGGGCATTCCGGGCAGGAAGACGTCGGCGAAGCTCACCCGGCAGCGGACGTCGGCGGTCACGGTGGCGGGGTTCCCGACCGGGACGGCGAAGCCGGCGGTCCCGACGGCGACCGAGCTGGCTACGCACGACAGCCCCGCGGTCGACATCGATGCTCGGCCTGCGTCGGCTCCGCTGGCCGCCGCCGCCGCGGCGCTGCGGGCCAACGACCCGGCCCGGGCGGAGGTCTGCGCGGCCTCGGCCACGCTGGTTCGGGCGAACCACAGCCGGCCGCCGGCCACCAGCAGCGCCAGCATCAACACCAGCGCCGGTGCGAGCAGGGTCAGCTCCACCGATACCGATCCCCGCCGGTCCGGCGGCCGGCGTCCCGATTTCACGGTGTGCTGACCTTCTCCCGAGGGGCGGTGGCGGTCTCAAAGATACCGCCGAGCTCGAGGTCGAGGATCGTCGTGGCCCGGCCGCCGACGTCCGCGCGGACCTGCTCCGGCCCCCGGGTGACGTGCACCGTCACCTGCTGCAGACCGCCGGATTCGGCGATGTCGCGAGCCCGCTGCTCGGCCTGCTCGGCGGTGCCGTAGCTCCCTCGGGCCACGTCGACGGCGGCGGTCGCGGCTCGCTGCGCGACGTTGCGTCCGTGCAGCCAGACGCCGGCGGAGACGATGCCGAGGGTCAACAGCATCAGCAGGGGAAACACCACGACAAGCTGAACCGAACCGCTCAGCCCGCGCTGGTCCCGCACCGGTCCCCAAGCCGATTTCGGAGCAGCGAAGGGCGCGTGCACGTCACTTCGGGAGCTTCGCTTTGACGAAGGCGGTGATGACCGTGACCACCACACCGGCCAAGATGACCGCCCCGGCCAGCAGAACCGCCGTCTCCGCGGACTGGCTCAGTCCCCGTCGGTCGCGTCGAGGAGGAGCAGTCAGGGTGATCAATACACCCAGAACCGCGTGTGTCCAGGTGACGAGTCTCATAGTGATCCTTCCGCTCGACTCCGCATGACCGGGCCGATATGGGGTAGATCGGAAACCCTCGCATACATCGGCGGGCCTGGATAGAGCACGCAGCCGTTGCTGTGGACAACGCGCGACGCAGGTGAGCGGTGGGGCCGTTGTGGCCAATGAGGTACTGCCGAACTTGGAGGTACTGCCGGACGTATCAGAATCTCAGCTGGCTAGAGCCACCCGCACTTCTGACCGGTCGGCCCGAAGCGGTCGCGGGAATAGTCCCCACCAGGGTCACCGACTAGGCTGACGCACTGCTACCCACTGCCGAACACCGAGGATGGCTGTGCCCGAGTCCCGCACGCGGAAGTCCGCGGAGCAGAAGCAGAAGCTGAAGCAGCGCGCTACCCAGCGCAAGAAGGTGCACTCGCCGGCCAGCCGACGCTGGGTACCGCCCACCTTCATCACCGTCGGCCTGCTCGGGGTGGCCTGGCTGGTGGTCTACTACATCGCCGGGAGAGAGATCTCGTTCATGGATGCCCTTGGCAACTGGAACATCTTGATCGGGATGGCCGGGATGGCTGCCGCCTTCGGCCTCGCGACGCTGTGGCGGTAGCGGCTTACACCGGTGTGATTCGTCCACAATGGGGATAACTGCTGTGGACAACACGACGGGCGTTCACCGCGGGCCCAATCACCATAGACAATAGAGTCCATGTTCGAGCGAGATCCTCGGCGGTCCTCCGGCGTCCATCCGACTACTCCCCCTAAGCTCGACTCATGGTGATCCGAGCCGACGCGGTCGCGCAGGCTCTGCGCAGTCGTCTTCCGGGCGTCCCGGCGAAGAAGCTGCACAAACTCCTCTACTACTGCCAGGGTCACCATCTGGCTGTGACCGACCAACCCCTCTTCCTCGATCAGGTGTCGGCGTGGGACATGGGACCGGTGATCGGCGGGCTGTGGCGACGCGAGCGCGAGGGTGACGCGCCCCCCGCTTCGGCCGCCCTCGGAGAGCGCGAGCTGAATACGGTGGGCTACGTGGTCAGCCGTTACGGCGGCCTCACCGGCCGCGACCTCGAGCGCCTGACCCACGCCGAGCCGCCGTGGCGACAAGCCGACGAAGCTCGACCAGCGCACGGCAGCGCGGTCATCGGTCAGCAGAGCATGCAGAGGTTCTTCGCCGACGACGTCGACGAGGCCGACTCCGACGGGTTCGCCGAGCAGACCCAGCTCCGCGCGTGGCTGGCCGGCGCCGGCGTACGGCGGTCGTCGGCGACCCCGGACGCCGCTGCGGACGACACCGATGAACTGCGTCGACGACTCGGGGAGTCCGGACGCAGGAATGCCGGATAGCCGCGGTAGCTGGCACCTTGACCGTTTCGTCGACGCGATCGACCGCTGGGTGGCCGCCGAGGGGCCGCCTGAGGAGATCCGGATACTGGTCACCGGCTGGGCCTTCACCCGATTGGAGGATCCCTACG
Source organism: Friedmanniella sp. (assembly GCA_965218535.1). Classification (GTDB taxonomy): domain Bacteria; phylum Actinomycetota; class Actinomycetes; order Propionibacteriales; family Propionibacteriaceae; genus Microlunatus. Next base: position 1,390,158 of record CBDCLF010000001.1, on the reverse strand, counting down.
TCGGGCTGCGGCGCGCGACCGGCTTCGACAACCTGTGGTTCGGACCCGTGCCCGGGTCCGCTTACGACGGTCTCGTGGTGGCGTGCTCGGTCTGGATCGAAGAGCTCTCGCACACGGTGCGCTGTGACAGTTTCGCCTCCCTGTCCTGTCCAGTGTGAGCCCTCCTGTCAGGTTTGAACACGACTCGTACCCGGGCTGACCGACCGGTGCCCAGCAACCCCGCCCGGAGTCTGGATCGGCGCATCTTCGCGTTGGCCCTGCCCACCTTCGCCACCTTGGTCTCGGAACCGCTGCTGCTGCTGGTCGATTCGGCCATCGTCGGCCACCTGGGCACCGATCAGCTGGCCGCCCTCGGTCTGGCCGCGAACGTATTGGGGGTGCTGACCGGGCTGTCGGTGTTCCTGGCCTACGGCACCACCGGCACGGTGGCCCGCCGGATCGGCGCCGGCGACTCCCGCTCCGCCCTGGCCGGCGGCGTGGACGGGCTGCTGCTGGCGCTCGCCCTCGGCCTGCTGCTCGCGGTGGCCCTGGAGCTGACGTTGCCGCTGATCGTGGGTCTGTACGGGACCGGTCCCGAGGTGGCGGCCCTGGCCACCCGCTATCTGCGGGTCGCCGCCCTCGGGCTGCCCTCGATCTTGTTGCTGCTGGCCGGGACCGGGGTGCTGCGCGGACTGCAGGACGCCCGGACCCCGCTGGTCGTGGTGGTGGCGGCCAACCTGGCCAACATCGGGTTGAACCTGCTCCTGGTCTACGGTCTCGGCCTGGGCATCGCCGGCGCCGCCCTCGGTACCCTGCTGGCCCAGACCGGTGCCGCCGCGACGGTAGCCGCGGTGGTGCTGAGCCGCTCCCGCCGAGCCGGCACCGTACTCGCCGTTCGGCCGCGCGGGGTCATTCGGGCGGCCCGGGCCGGCGGCTGGCTGGTGGTCCGGACCGCATTGCTGCAGGCCGCGATCACCGTCACCACCATCGTCGCCGCCGGGGCCGGGGCGCTCACCCTGGCCGCCCACCAGGTAGTCAACGGCTTGTGGGTGCTGCTGGCCTTCGCCCTGGACGCTATCGCCATCGCCGGGCAGGCCCTGATCGCCGGCGCCCTCGGCGCCGGCGAAATCAACCTCGGCCGGTCGCTGACCCGGCGGATGGTGGGCTGGGGCGTCGGTTCCGGCGTCGTGTTCGGCGCGGCGCTGGTCCTGGGCCGTCCGCTCTACGTCGGGCTGTTCACCCCCGACCCGGGCGTACAGCACCTGGTCGGCGTCGTCGTGTCGGTCCTCGCGATACTCACCCCGCTGGCCGGTGTCGTTTACGTCCTCGACGGCGTACTGATCGGGGCCGGCGACACCCGCTACCTGGCCCTGGCCGGGACGCTGGCCCTGCTGATCTACGTTCCGCTCGCCCTGCTGGTGGCGCACACCGGGGCCGGCCTGGTCTGGTTGTGGGCCGCGTTCGGGGTCTTCATGCTGGCTCGGATGCTGACCCTCGTGCTGCGGGCGCGAGGTGACGCCTGGCTTCGGATCGGCGCCTGAGTGCGTCCCGGTGGGCCACGCTCCAGGTCAGGGGTGCCGGTATCACCCGGACCGCGTCCCGGACCAACCGGCCGGCCAGGCTGGCGCCGAGGTCGGTGGTGGGCAGCCCCGGCAGACCGTAGAGCCGGCGCGCCCAGGGCGGCAGCATCGTGAACGCGACTCCGACCAGGCCGGCCCAGGCGGGCCGGGCCGGGGTGGCCACCCGGATCCACCGCGGCATCGGCGGGGCGAACCCCCAGATCACGTTGCGCCGGGCCACCCGGGTCAGCCGCAGCTGCGGCCGGACCGCGGTGTAGTAGTCGGCGATCTCGGCCTCGGTGGCCGGGACCCGGTCCGGTTCGAGCCCGACCAGTTCGGCGCTGGCTCGCATCTCGGCCACGTAGCGGTCGCCGTCACCGCGCCGCAACCGGCCACCACTGCGCCGGAACGTGGACAAGAACGACTCCACCTCGGTGCAGTGCACCCACAACAGCAGGTCGGGATCGTCGACCCGGTAGGCCAGTCCGCTCTCGGGCTCGATCCCCGGTGCGAGCCTCGCGTGCCGCTTGCGTAGCCCCGCGCCGGCCCGCCGGGCCTGCTCAGTGGTGCCGTAGGTGACGGTGTCCACCCACTCCCCGGTCCGGCGCAGCCGTCCCCACGGGTCGCCGCGGAAGAAGCTGTTGTCGTCGAAACCGGCCATCACCAGCGGGTGCGTCGCCTGCAGGAGCAGCGCCCGGAATCCCGCCAGCAGCATCGCTGGATCGTCGTGGATCCGCCACGTCACCGACCGGGGCCCGAACAGCCCCGGGTCGAACGAACAGCGGGGAATCGAACGGGGGGTCGAACGGCGGGGGAACGGTGGTCGACGGGGAGGTCACGATCCTTGTTCGGCCCGCAGCGCCTGCACAGATGAGGTCGACGACCGGTGATCGCGCTGGCCGGGTCGGGCATGCTGTTCGTCGGCAGGAGAACCCGCCGGAAACGACAAGCTCGAAGAAGGAAAGCCGGCACCGGCATTCCCGGAGGAGCCAAGCAGGGAGGAGCGCGACGATGGCCGATCCGGCCCGCTCGCAGGTCGTGGTCCTCGGCCTCGGCCCGGCCGGCCGGGCCACCGCCCACCGGTTGGCCGTGCACGGCGTCGACGTAGTGGCGCTCGACCGCGCCCCGGACCGGCGCTGGACCCCGACGTACGCCGCCTGGGCGGACGAACTGCCGGGCTGGCTGCCGGCAGCGGTGCGGCGGACCACCACGTGGGCCCCGCGGGCCTGGGCGGTGCGGGAACGGGTGCTGGCCCGCGCCTACACCGTTCTCGACACCGCCGGTCTGCAGGACGCGTTGAGCCTGGACGGCGTTCAGGTCCGCCGCGGCACGGTGACGCACGCCGATCGACACGTGGTCTGCCTTGCCGACGGCTCCCGACTGAGCGCGGACGTGGTCCTGGACGCTCGAGGCACCGCTCCCCGGCCCTCGGTGGCCCAGCAGACCGCGGTCGGGGTCGTCGTCGACACCGCCCGGGCGGCCCCGATCGAGGGCACCTGGTTCATGGACTGGCGCCACGACAACGGCAGCGGGCCCCAGCAGGTGCCTTCCTTCCTCTACGCAGTGCCCCTCGATCCCGAGCACGTCCTGCTGGAGGAGACCTGCCTGGTCGGCCGACCCGCCCTCACCCTGGACGAACTCCAGCGCCGGCTCCGGCAGCGGCTGGCCGCCCGGGGGGTCGTCCTGTCCGGGGACGAACCGGTCGAACGCGTCCGGTTCTGCGTCGAGGCCGACCGGACCCCGGAACGGGGCGCCGCCGCGGCGCCGGTGCTGCTGGGCGCACGGGCCGGGCTGATGCACCCAGCCAGCGGCTACAGCGTGGCGTTGTCGCTGTCCCTGGCCGACCCGGTGGCGCAGGCCGTCCGGGCCGGCGTCGACGTCGACGCCGTCGTCTGGTCGGCCCGGGCTCGGGCCACCGAACGGCTACGCCAGGTCGGGTTGACCGCCCTGCTCCGGTTGCCGCCGTCCGGGGTGGAGCACTTCTTCGCCGCCTTCTTCGCCCTGCCCGGCCCGCTGCAGCGCGCGTACCTGTCCCAGCGGGAACGTCCGCTGGCCACGGCGGCGGCGATGGCGTCGATGGCCGCGAGGTTGCGGCCCGGCTTGACCCGGGTCGCGGTCGGCGCCGCCCTGCACCCACGAACGCCGGTGGACCGGTGAGCCCGAAAGGTTCCGCGTCCGCGCCGCAGGGTCGCCGCCCCGGCCACCGGTCCACAGATCCGGACGCGGCGACGATCCGCCGCTGGCGGCAGTACCTGGCCGACGAGCGGGCCGAGGCCGCCGTTTATCGGGAGCTGGCGCGGCACCGCCGCGGGGAGGAGCGGGAGATCCTGCTCGCCCTGGCCGACGCGGAGGGCCGGCACGAGGCCCACTGGCTGGCCTTGCTGGGAACTCGGGCCGGCAAGCCGCGCCGCCCCGACCTGCGGACCCGGATCCTGGCCGGCCTGGCCCGCCGGTTCGGGTCGGTCTTCGTGCTGGCCCTGGCCCAGCGCGCGGAGGCCCGCTCCCCCTACGCCGCCGACCCCGACGCCACCGACGCGATGGCCGCCGACGAGCAGATCCACTCCGAGGTCGTCCGCGGCCTGGCCGCCCGCGGCCGCAGCCGGCTGTCCGGGACGTTCCGGGCCGCGGTATTCGGAGCCAACGACGGTCTGGTCAGCAACCTGTCGCTGGTGCTGGGCGTCAGCGCCAGCGGGGTCAGCCAGGCCGTGGTCCTGCTCACCGGTCTGGCCGGTTTGCTGGCCGGCGCCTTGTCGATGGGCGCCGGCGAGTACGTCTCGGTGCGCTCCCAGCGGGAGTTGCTCGCCGCTTCCGACCCCGACCCCGACACCCCCCGCGCGTTCGGCCGGCTCGACCTCGACGCCAACGAACTCGTCCTGGTCTACCGGGCGCGAGGCATGGACCCCGTCCGAGCGCACGAGCTGGCGGCCGCGGTGCTCGACGGCGCCGGGAACGAACGGGCCGACCGGACCGCGTCCCTGACGCGAGCCGAGCCCGCCGCCCACGAGGCGATCGGGACCGGGCTCGGAGCGGCGGTCTCCAGCTTCTGCTTCTTCGCTGCCGGCGCGGTGGTGCCGGTATTGCCGTATCTGTTCGGCCTGTCCGGGCTGACCGCGGTCTTCGTCGCCGCCGGCCTGGTCGGGGTCGCCTTGCTGGCCACCGGTGCGAGCGTGGGTCTGCTGTCCGGTGCGTCCCCACTGCGGCGCGGTCTGCGCCAGCTCGCCATCGGCTACGGAGCGGCCGGAGTCACCTATCTACTGGGCCTCGCCGTCGGCACCGGTCCGCCCTGATCCATCCCGGGCCACCAGCCCTTGCCAACTTAGGCCAGACTCACCTACCTTAGGTAAGGCTCACCTAGTCCCTCGATCTCCGAGGGCAAGCCGCCCGAGGACGAGGACGATGCTCGCCAACTTTCTGATCGGTCTGCGCGAGGGCCTGGAGGCCGCGCTGGTCGTCAGCATCCTGATCGCGTACCTGGTCAAGACCGACCGCCGTCACCTGCTGTCCCGGGTCTGGGCCGGGGTCGGGATCGCCGTCGCCGTCTCGCTGGCCTTCGGCGCCGCGCTGACCTTCGGTCCCCGCGGTCTGACCTTCGAGGCGCAGGAGCTGATCGGCGGTGCACTGTCCTTCGTCGCGGTCGTCTTCGTCACCTGGATGATTTTCTGGATGGCCCGGACCGCGCGTTCGCTGTCCGGCCAACTCCGTGCCGCGATCGAGCACGCGGCCGACGCCCGGCCCTGGTCGCTGGCGGTCGTCGCCCTGCTCGCGGTCGGCCGGGAAGGCCTGGAGACCGCCATCTTCTTGTGGGCCGCGACCCAGGCTGCGACCCGCGGGACCGGCAGCAGCGTCGAACCATTGGCCGGGGCCGCCCTCGGCCTGGCCGTGGCGGCGGCCCTGGGTTACCTGATCTACCGCGGTGCCGTCCGGATCAACCTCAGCCGATTCTTCACCGTCACCGGCGTCTTCCTCATCGTCGTCGCGGCCGGGGTGCTGGCTTACGGCGTGCACGACCTGCAGGAGGCGCGTTTGCTTCCCGGTCTGCACACCTTGGCCTTCGACGTGTCCGCGCAGGTCCCGCCCACCTCCTGGTACGGGACGCTGCTCAAGGGTGTCTTCAACTTCTCCCCCGCCACCACTGTGCTGGAGGCGGTGGCCTGGATCGGCTACGTCGGTCCGGTGCTCACCTTGTTCGTTCTCGGCGCCCGGCAACGGAGCCGGCCGGCCGCCCCCGTTTCGGCCCCTGTCCCGACTGTCCCCTCCGGAAGGAACTGAGACCATGATCGCCCTGCACACCCGACCCGGCCCGAACGGTCACCGCTTCGGGCCGGCCGCCGGCGCCGCCCTGCTGAGCGTGGCGTTGCTCAGCGGTTGCACCGACAACACCGCCGGCAGCAGTTCCCCCGGAGACGACACCGCGGCCGACCCCCGCGCGCTGCAGGTGAGCGCCACCGACTCCGCCTGCACGCTGTCCGCTGATCAGGCACCCTCGGGCAAGCTGACGTTCTCGGTCACCAACGCCGGGGGACAGGTCACCGAGTTCTACCTGCTCGCCGACGACGGGCTGCGGATCGTTGCCGAGGTGGAGAACGTCGGTCCCGGGATCACCCGGGACCTGGTGCTCACCGCCCCGCCCGGGCGCTACGTCACCGCCTGCAAACCGGGAATGGTCGGCGCCGGAGTTCGCTCGGCGTTCACCGTCTCCGACTCCGGCGTCGACCTGACGCCCACCGGCGACGCCCAGGCGCTGGTCGAGGCGACCAACCAGAACTACCAGGGCTACGTGAAGGACCAGACCGAGCAGCTGGTGGCCAAGACCCAGGAGTTCGTCGCCGCCTACACCGCCGGGGACGACCGCGAGGCGCGGCGGCTCTACCCGATCGCTCGCACGCACTGGGAGCGGATCGAGCCGGTGGCGGAATCCTTCGGCGACCTCGATCCCAAAATGGATCTGCGCGAGGCCGACCTGGAACCGGGCCAACGCTGGACCGGCTGGCACCGGCTGGAGAAGGACCTGTGGCCGGCCCGGGCGAAGGACTACACCCCGCTCGACCGGGCCGGGCGGAAACGGTACGCGAACGACCTGATCCGCAACACCAAGACCCTCTACGACAAGACCCGCACCGGCAGCTTCACCGTCGACCAGATCGCCAACGGTTCCCGCGCGCTGCTCGACGAGGTCGCCACCGGCAAGGTCACCGGCGAGGAGGAGTACTGGTCGCGGACCGACCTCTACGACTTCCAGGCCAACGTCGACGGCGCCCGGGTCGGCTTCGAAGGGCTCCGGCCGCTGCTGCGCAAGCGCGACCCTGCCCTGGACGCCCAGATCGAGCGGCGTTTCGCCGCCCTGCAGACCCTGCTGGACCAGCAGCGGCACGGTGCTGGCTTCAAGGCCTACGACGACATCCCCGCCAGTGCAGTGAAGGACTTGTCCGACGCCGTCAACGCGCTGTCCGAACCGCTGTCCAGGGTCGCCGCCGTCGTGGCCTGATCGAGGAGCACCGCCATGTCCGAATCCATTCAACCGGCCCCGACCCCGGCGCCCGGCGACCCGTCGGAGTCTTCGCGGAGCCGGTTCTCCCGACGCAATCTTCTCGGGGCCGCCGGCGCCGGTGCGGCGGGGGTAGCCGCCGGAGTCGGCGGCTTCGCCCTGGGCCGGCAGGAGGCGGCCGCCACGGCTTCCCCCGCCACCCGGCCGCTGACCTACCCGTTCCACGGTCCGCACCAGGCCGGGATCGTCACCCCGGCCCAGGACCGGCTGCACTTCGCGGCCTTCGACGTCACCACCACCTCCCGCGCGGAGTTGATCTCGCTGCTGCAGGACTGGACCGAGGCGGCCGCGCGGATGACGCGGGGTGAGGGCGCCGGCCCGTACGGACCGACCGCCGGACCGTACGCGGCCCCGCCCGACGACACCGGCGAGGCGATCGGACTTCCGCCTTCGGGGCTGACCTTGACCTTCGGCTTCGGCCCGTCCCTGTTTCGCGCCGCCGGCCGCGACCGGTTCGGACTCAACGCCCGCCGACCGGCTGCCCTGCAACGACTACCGCACTTTCCCGCGGACAAGCTGGAGGAGACCGCTGCGACGGCGACCTGTGCGTGCAGGCCTGCGCCGACGATCCCCAGGTCGCCGTGCACGCCGTCCGCAACCTGGCCCGGATCGCGTTCGGCCGGGCCGCGATCCGCTGGTCCCAGCTCGGCTTCGGCCGCACGTCCTCGACCTCGACCAGCCAACAGACCGCACGGAACCTGTTCGGGTTCAAAGACGGCACGATGAACCTCAAGGCCGAGGATCGGACCGGGATCGAACGTCACGTCTGGGTTCGGGAGAACGCCGACGGCCAGGCGGCGTGGCTCACCGGCGGTTCTTATCTGGTCGCCCGGCGGATCAACATGACCATCGAGATCTGGGACCGGCAGTCGCTGGCCGAGCAGGAACAGGTGATCGGGCGGACGAAGGCCGAGGGGGCCCCGCTGTCGGGAGGCAGTGAGTTCAGCCAGCCCGACTTCGCCCTCGCCGGCCGTGGTGGCGAGTCGATGGTGGCGCAGGACGCCCACGTTCGACTCGTCCATCCAGACCACAACGACGGCGTGCAGATGCTGCGCCGGGGTTACAACTTCGTCGACGGCAGCACCGGGCTCGGCCGCCTGGACGCCGGACTGTTCTTCTTGGCCTACGTCGTGGACCCGCGGACCCACTTCACCCCGATCCAGACCAAGCTCGGTCGTGGGGACGCGCTGAGTGAATACCTTCAGCACACCGGCTCGGCCCTGTTCGCGATTCCGCCCGGCATCCGACCCGGCGAGTACGTCGGCGAGGCGCTGTTCCGCTCCTCGCAGGCGGGTGCCGGACCGGGGAGGTGACAGGTTTGGCGGAGGGCGGGTTGGGTCCGTTACCCGAAGACGCTGATCGGATCCGGTGCGTGCCGCAGCCCGCTGCGTGCCTGGGTACCCCGCAGTAGGTCGGCGTTGGACACCGCCCTCCTAAGATTTCTCGGGAACCGGCCGGTCCGCCGATCGCGGCACCACCGTCGGGACCGGCCGCTTCGCGCTGACCCCCATCCCGTGCGGGACCCGGCGCAGGTTCCGCCCCAACCACGGCGCGAGATAGTGCAGGGCCCAGTCCAGGTCGGCGGTCACCACCTCCCGCGGCCGGAGACGGACCGGCTGCTCGGGCAGCGGGTCGGCCCAGGTCTCGTCGAATCCCTCGACGCCGAGCCGCCAGGCCATCGCCGCGGCCACCCGCTCGTGACCCAACGCGTTGCCGTGCAACCGGTCGGGGAAGAACAACCGCGGGTCCTCCGCGACCGGGTAGCGCTGGAAATCGGTCACCAGTACACCGTGCTCGTACGCGACCTCCCGGACGATGGCGTTGAACCGGAACATCCGCTCCCGGACCAGGCGGCTCAGCGGGTTGACCGCGACCGGATCCGGCATCGTGAACGTCGCCACCGTGGCCCCGGTCCCCCGCGCGGCCCCGAACATGGCCTCCAGGTCGGCACGCAGGGAAGTGAAGTCGCAACGCAGCCCGATCACGTCGTTCACGCCGGCGAAGACGGTCAGCAGGTCCGGCGCCAGCGCGAGCGCGGCGTCGAGCTGGGTGCTGCGAATCTCGTGTGCCCGCAGCCCGCGGACGGCGAGGTTCGCGTAACTGAGCGGTTCGGACTGGGCGTCGGCCAGATGCTGGGCCAGCCGGTCGGCCCAGCCGCGGTAGCCGCCGTGACCGTCGGGGTCCTCCAGCCCTTCGGTCGAGGAATCGCCGATGGCCACGTAGCGACCGATCCCGGACTGCCGCACCCCGGACCGATCGAGCCCGGTCAGGTTTCGGTTCTGCACCCCCGCATCATCCTGCGCGGTTAGATTGAGCGGGTGGGGCCGAGGATGACCGCGCCGACGCGGGATCGAGAGTTCGCGGCGTTCGTCGAAACCGACCGCGCGCTGCTGCAGCGCTGCGCCTATCTCCTGACCGGGCACCGTCAGGCCGCCGAGGACCTGGTCGACAACACTCTGGCCGAGCTCTACCACCGGTGGAACCGCACCCGCACCCCGCGCCGGGACGCCCTCACCCTGCTCTACCGCACCGACCCCGACCGGGTCCGGCTGCCCTGGGTGCCGCGAGCCCGCTTCGAGTTGTTGGAGGGAGCCCCCCGACCCGACCCGGTGCCGCCGATCGTCACGGACCTGCTCGGGCTGGCTCCCGAGCAGCGGCTGGCCCTGATCTGTGAGCGGGTAGTGCAGTTGCCCAGCGTCGAGATCGCCACCGTCTTAGGCACCGGGGTGGACGAGGTGTTGCGAGAGTCGCAAGCGGCCCGGAACGCGCTGGTGGGCCGACGGTCCGAACGGGCCGACGACGCGACCCTGAGGGCCGAACTCGGCGCCGCCGTACCCGCGGAGCTGCACGTCGGCCACGGGCACGATGACGCCGCGCACGGACGCCTGCTGCGGCGCCGGCGAGGCACCCGGCGCGCGTTGGTACTGCTCGCCGTGCTGGCCGTGGCCCTGGTGGGGCTCACCCAGCTGCGTCCGGCGCAGGCTCCGACAAGCACTGCCCCGACAAGCACGGCCCCGACAAGCACGGCCCCACCGCCCACGGTGACCATCAGCCCGACCCCGACGCCCCTGGTCCGTTGTGGCGCCGCGGACCGGGCCTGTCAGGCCGAGGTCGTCCGGGCCTGGCGAGCGGCGATGAGCGAGGTCGTGTTGAGCCACCTCGACCCGCAGGGCCGCTACTTCAACGGTTCCAGCTACTACGCCCGCGACCAGGCTCCCGACCTGTGGCGGACCGGCCGGGGCGCGCTGGCCTTGGAGTTCTACCGCGTCGGCAGCGGATCCACCGAGCTCTACCTGCAGATTGCTACCACCCGGGCGGAGGCGCCCCGCTGCGGGACGATCACCCACTCCACCTGCAGCTCCGTCCGCTTCATGGACGGCAACCGCTTCATCCTCAGCGACCATGTCGATCTGGCCCGGGGCCTGGAGGTCCAATACCGTCCCGACGGGAGCGACGTGATCACGGTGGTGGCCCGGCCGAACGCGAAGGGCAAGGCGTTCGGCCTGGAACGCGGAGACCTGATCACGCTGATCCAAGACCCGCGACTACGACTCCCACCGCTGTGAGCCCGGAAGTCGACGCCGGCGCAGCTACGGCAGTTCGAGCAGATTGGGTACGACCGCGCTGGCCGCCACGATCAGCACGCCCACGATCGCGACGACGATACCGAGCCACTGGGTGAGATCCATGCCTCCAGGGTGGCCGGAATCGTCGGGCCACACATCGGCTCGGCGGACGATTTCACGGTGGTCCCGCGGTCGGAGTTCGTCGGGCCGGGTCAGACCGCAGCGGTAGCGCTCGGCCGGTCGGCGACCACCTGCGCCACCGCGGCGACGTCGTCGGGGTAGACCCGGCAGCAGCCGCCGACCAGCCGGGCACCCGCGGTGAGCCATGCCTGGACCTGCGCGGGGACCGCCACCGTGCGGGGACCCATCCACTGTGACTCCGCGGCGTCCCACCGCTGGCCCGCGTTCGGGTAGACGACCGCCGGCTTGGTACTGCGCGCCACAGCCAGGTCGACCAGGGCGGTGGCGTCGGCCGGGGTGAGGCAGTTGACGCCGACGGCGACGACCTCGTCGACGTCGGCCGCCATCGCGAAGGCCTCCGCCACCGACTCCCCGGCACGGGTCCGGTCGCCGACGCAGGTCAGCGACAGCCAGCACGGCCGGCCGAGATCGCTGACCTCCCTCAGCAGTGCCTCCACCTCGCTCAGGCACGGCACCGTCTCCAGGGCCAGCACGTCCGGGTCTTCGTCGGCCAACACCTCCAGCCCGAACCGGTGCCAGGCCCGCAGCTGGGCGACGCTGAGCCCGTAGTCGCCGCGGTACTCCGAGCCGTCGGCCCGGCTGGCCCCGTAGGGTCCGACGCTCGCCGCGACCCAGTGATCCGGCCCGGCCCGGTCTGCCGCCTCGCGGGCCAGCCGTACGCTGCGTCGCAACAAACGGGTCGCGGCCACCCCGTCGAGTCCGACCCGGGCCAAGCCCTCCGCAGACACCTGGTACGAAGCCGTGGTGGCGATCTGAGCCCCGGCGTCGAAGAAGGCGGTGTGCGCGTCCAGAACCGCACCGGGGTCATCGCGCAGCAGTCGGGCCGACCACAGCGCGGAACTCAGATCGTGGCCGCAGGCCTCCAGCTGGGTGGCCAGCCCGCCGTCGAGGACCAGCGGCGCTGCCGACAGGGCCGAGGTGAAGGACGGGGTCGGCATCCCGACAGCGTAGGCGGGGCCGAGCCGATCCTGCGGCTCCGCGCGAGTCTGACGGCCCGGGGTTGGTCACCACCAGTACCGTCGGTGCCGTCCTCCTCGACTCCCCTCCTCCTCGACGGCAAGGCAGCGTCCATGACCTCTCCACCGCAGTGCCCGCGGCACCCGGGCGCCGGCCTCAGCCGCCGTTCCCTGCTGGCCGGCGCCGGGCTGAGCGCCGCCGCGATCAGCGGGCTGACCGGGTGCGGGCGCGGGACCACCCCGAGCAGCGCTCAGTCATCGACGGTGCCCGTCACGGCGAGCACCGCCGACATCCCGGTCGGCGGCGGCACGATCTTCCCCCAGGCCGCGACGGTGATCACCCAGCCCACGGCGGGACAGTTCAAGGCGTTCTCCTCGATCTGCACCCACGCCGGCTGCCCGGTCACCGCCGTCACCGACACCATCGCCTGCACCTGTCACGGCAGCCGATTCGCCATCGCCGACGGTTCAGTGGTGAGCGGGCCGGCCACTCGCGCGCTGCCCGCACGCACCGTGCAGGTCGCCGACGGGACCGTGACGGCTTCGGGCTGAATCCGGGGGTAGATCCTGACATGTGCCCGCTGACGTGGCAAGATGCACCACTGGCACATCAGTTACCGGACAGGCCGCCTGACCAGGGTCGGCTGGTCGACAAGGTCAGGGCTACCGCTCGTGACCGGGAGGGCGGGCGTGCGGGTACAGACGCGGGTCAAGGCAGAGTGGTCTTCCCGGTACCAAGCGCGCGCACTCGATCGCGGGCGGGGCTAAGACGTGCCCCCTGTCGCCCGCTGGTTGACCGGGCTGGCCACCTCGCTGGTCGGCAATCAGATCTACCTCGTCGCGTTGGCCTGGGTCGCTGTGCAGACCACCACCCCGGCGAACGTCGGCTGGATCCTGGTCGCCGGCGCGGTCCCGCAGGCGCTGATGCTGTTGCTGGGCGGGGTGTTCGTGGACCGGATCGGGCCGAAGCGGATCATCATTACCTCCGACCTGCTTCGCACCCTGGTGATGGCGGTCTTCGCCCTGGTCGTGATGGGCGAGCAGATCAGCCCGCTACTGCTCGGAGTGCTGTCGGTGATCTTTGGGGTGGTCGACGGCTTCTTCCTGCCCGCTGTGTCCACCGCTCCGCGCTACCTCGGTAACCGAGCCGCGATCGTGCGGATCACCGCCGCCCGGACCGTGGTCGCCCGCGGGGCGGAGTTCGTCGGATCGCCGATCGCGAGTTGGATCTTGATCGCGGCCAGCCCGGCGGCGGCCTTCGGGGTGAACGTGGTCCTGTTCGCCGGGTCGGTGGTCGCGCTGGCGGCCACGCCGATGCGGGAGTTGGTCGAGGAGGAGGTAGTCCCGGAGGAGGTGGCCGCGGAGGAGGTGGCCGCGCCCGCCGACGATCCGTCGGACGCGGATCAGGAAACCGGGTCGGTCTGGGCCGACATCGCGGCCGGGGCGCGGCTGATCCGCGAGCACAAGACGCTGGGGAGCCTGCTGATCGTGGTCACGGTGATGGAGTTGGGCTTCTCCGGTCCGATGACGGCCGGGGTGCCCCTGTTGGCCGACGAGACCCGGTGGGGGGTCAAAGCCGTCGGCTGGATGTTCGGTGGGTTCGGGGCCGGGGCTGCGCTCGCGGCCGCCCTGCTCACCTGGCGCAAGGTCCGCCGGACCGGGCTCGCGGTGGTCCTCGGACTGACCGCGATGGGTCTGGGGGTCGTGTTGCTGGGCGGCCTGCCCCTGCTCCGGCTGCCCGCGTCCACCGCGGTGGTCATCGCCGGTCTGCTGGCCGCGGCGGCCGGACTGGGCTCCGGCTTCTTCGGCACCCTGGTCACGTCAGCCGTGCTCACCTTGGCCCCGGCGGGACAGATGGGCCGGGTGATGGGCGCACTGTCGTTCTCCAGCCTGGCCGCCGTCCCGATCACGTTCGCCTTGACCGGCCTGGTCACGGGCTGGACCAACGCCAAACTCCCCTTCCTGCTGGGCGGACTCCTCGTCCTCGCGGCCGCCGCGATCGCCGCCGCCAACGGCGAGGTCCGGCACCTGCGGATGACCCCGGCGACGCTGCCTGCCGACTCCGAATCCGACTGCACGCGCTGATCGCGGTTGCCTCGACCACATGACCTCCGACTACCACTGCCTCCGACTACCGACTCGTCCTCGTCAGCGTCCTCTCCGGTCAGCCACAGCCCATCTTGACCGTGCGCGGATGCTGCGGGCTGCGTGGGTGTCGGTTGCGGCCGGGTCGGCGTGCAGGCGGGCGACGCAGATAGACGTGCAGGAGCGCAGCCCGTCGTCAATGATGGCGACGTCAGCAGCGCAGGCCCGGCGAGTGGATCCGGGTCGAAGCGAACCAGTCATCGCCCTGCCGCACAGGTGTGGCCCAGGCATGAAACGTTATCGCTGGTGGGTTTGCCGAGGTTGGCATAGCTCAGTCGGCGCGACGACGCAGGAAGCGAATCCAACGACCAAGCCCATCGTTGTGATACGCCCAGCCCGCCGATAATTGCAACCTCGACGCTGCGCAGAGGGCATCTGCTCTACCGGCGCATCCCGGAGAGTTGGCGCGCGGAAGGTTTGCCCTATGGCATGAGTGTGTCCACCCCGGTATATCGTCGCTGACGTTGGACGTCGCTATGAGTTCCGTCGTTGTCAAGTGCCGGGCTGGCGCCGCCACGCGTCAGCCTCCTTCCTGCATCGCTATCAGGCTGGCGCTTTGACTCAGGAACTCCGAGGAGCCACCTCGATGTCCTGATGAGTCGGATGCCACGGTCCTGATCAGCACCTTGGCGTAGCCACGTGTAACTGACCACGACGCAGCCACGGTAATAAGCAGTTGATTTCGGAAGGGCCACACTCCCGCGACGTACCCGCCGTCTCTGCGGGTCTTGACTCGGGTGCCATCAGGCCCGGCGAAGCCTAACTGGGTATATGCAGGAAGGCACCGACACGAACCTGGAGAAGCTGGACTGCTTGTGGTGGTGCCTACGGATCGCCCTCGTCGCCATTGCGGCTGAGGTCGTCTTCTGGGTGCTCGCACTGTGGATGAGATAGGACTCAGATGAAGGGAAAAGGCCAATGCGCCGGAGGATGCGAAACGTCGGCGTTCGATCACCCCTAGCCTCCCCAAGCCGCCTGATCGTCCCAACCCGACCCGGGCTGTCACCGGGGGCGGTGCATCCGCACAGCCACCGAGCCCGGAGCCGGCCCATCCGACGAGGCCTTCACCGAAGGTGCCCGAGCGACGCGATAACCCCCCACACGGCACACCCTCACCTCGCCGACCGGGGCGACCTCGCCCCCGATAACGATCAAGCGCCATCGCTGACAAGACCGGAGACATCGACGGCCGAGAGCCGGTGTGACAGAAAGCCTGGGCCACGCCCGACTTCAGCTTCGATCACGTGTCGCACCCAGTCGGCAACCGAACCACAAACTCACCCATCGGGTTCCAGGTCCAGGTCGGTGGGGTTCAGCGTCGGCCAAGCCGCTGCTCGCCTCAACTCAACGCACCCCCAGAGCAGCAGATCGGCGGGCACGGCACCTTCTGTAGCTTCCACGCGTCGTCAAGTCCACGCGACCGAGCAGCGATGACGCAGCGTCGCTGCACCGGGAGTGGGCTTACACGAGCCGCAGCGATGGACGAGAGTCTGCTTGGTCGAGCAGCAGTCGCAGTCGGGGCCGTGTGATCTTGAGTTCATCGGCGAGCTGAGCGAGGGTGAGGCCGTGTGCCGTTGCTAGGTCGAAGGCTTTGCTGACCATGGTCGGGATTTCGCCGGGGTAGCCCTTGACTGATTCGCGGCCGAACACTCCGACCTGTCGGAGCTGGTTGAGTCGCTGGAAGGCGCGGCGATAGGTGCTGTCGGAGATCTGGCCGACTTCGTGGCAGCGGTAGACCAGAGACTCGACGGCGACCCCCCACCGCTGCCCGAGCCGTTCGAGTGCGGGAAGGTCCATCCGGTCGGGGAGCTGAGGAACGATCTGGTCGCGTGGGGTCAAGAACTCGGCGGCGAAGACATCCGCCTCCTTCTCGTGCACGGGGTCGCCGGGGGCGGTGTCGGGGTGAAACATCAGGTGACCCAGCTCGTGCGCGGCTGTGAAGCGGTGACGGTAGACGTCGTCGGCTCGATCGGGCGTCAGGACGACGATCGGCCGTGGCAGATGCGAGGTGGAGAAGGCGTCGATGGTCTTCGTGGCCTCTCCGGCGAAGGAGACGAGGGTGACAACTAGACCGTTGCGTTCCATTGTCCGGACCAAGCGCGGGATTGGCCCGCTCCCCAAGTCCCAGCGCTCCCGCAACTCACGGGCTGCTGCAACCGGGTTACCTGCCCAGGCACCCGGCTGCACCTCTCCTCCCGCGAAGCCCGGAAAGTTCACCAGCGGAAGCTCGATCCGGGTCTCAAGTGCATGCACAAGTTCCCACACTTGCTCGGTAAAGGCGATCGCCTTCGCTCGCAGCGCGGCCGGCGTGGACCGGAGGCTCCGGAAGTGGGCGTCGGAGGTGTCGAGTCGCACGTAGCGGCGTCCAGCGGCGAAGAAGGCGGGTTGGACGTCGAGGAGGTCGGCGAGACGGGCCACGTTGTACGCCTTCGGGGCGGCGGCGCCGGCTTCCCACTGCCCTACCGCGGCAGGTGACACACCTGTCTCGGCGGCTACGGCTCTCTTGGTGAGGCCGGCAAGTCTCCGCGCTTGGAGGAGCCGGCTGGGATCAAAAGCCCTCGCGACCGCGACCAGGGTCTGCTGGTCGTGCCCGGCCGGTGATTCACGTTCAGCGGGACTCATCGGTCGGTCCGTTGTCAGTGCCGGTCTCGTCGGCAGGCGGCTCAACCTCGCGTTGGGGTTCACCGATCGCAGGTCGAGCCCGCATCGGCAGGTCGTCATCATCTGTCGCAGCTACGTCATCGAAGCGCGGGCCGGCTGGGCCTGCACCCACGCCTGGCCCCTGCACTGCTTGCAGGTGCCGTCCGGTACCGCCTGCGGCGTTGTTCAAGGCGAGCGGTTCCCAGTGCAGCCAGTTGACGGTGCCGCGGTCGTCGAGTAGCTCGATGTCACCCCACCCGAGATCGAAGATGCCGTTCGGATCGCTGGCAAAGGCGATCGTGACCACGCGGGCGAGGCTACGAAGCTGATCCCACACCGCCGCGTCCTCAGCTAACTGGGCGTCGATCTCGGCATCGGCGAGATCTGCCTGCTCGATCGACAGCTGGTTGGGGTTACCTGGCGGCCCTGACAACAGGCCGCGCCTCAGTCCGGAGGGATCCATCCGGGCCTTGAGCCGCAAAGCGGCCGGGTTCTTCCCGTACCGCCAAGGGAGGAGGGTTGCTCGTGTGGCGGTCAAGGTAACAAGCTTGAACGAAGCTCCCCGCGGCTGGAACGTTCGAACGCCATCCACTCCCGAGAGAGCATCGACGAGGCACTCGTGTTGCCGATTCTTCAGCGTGTGCCCGTACGGGTCACGGTGAAGCGTCCCGCTTACGCCCTGGGCCGCTGCGGCGGACTCGTGGGCTTGCTTGATGGCACGGGGCACCGTGCCTGCCAAGTCGTCGGCCAACTCACCGAACCGTTCGACCGCCCACGCAGATGTCACTCTTACCACCACTTTCCGCCGAGTACCAGCCTCAGGGCTTCAGTTATACACCAAGAATGCTCACATGGTCGGCAGTATGCGTGGGAGCGAGCCTTTGGGACTGTCCGAGACCGCAAGCCAGAGCGATCCCGGACGACGGCACACCCGATGCGCGCCGGATCGTCCCAGCACACTTGGACCCATGATCGACGACCTGCTCAAGCCACCACATCGTTCCCGGATCGACGCCTGGCGGATAGCGCGCGACTTCGTCGCCATCGGGAACCTCGGCGAGCAAGTCACCGCACAACTCCTCGTCAACATGGACTACCAGATTCTGGCGACCCAGGACGACCTCGTGGGCGGTGTGGCCAACATCCTTGACTGACCCGCGACCGAGAATCCTGAGGGCTTCATCGTCATCGACCCCGACGGGCGGTTAGTCACCGTCAACAGCAAGGCAAGCGTGAGCAGCAGCACATGCCGTCTCACCAGCGATGGCGACCTCAAACCCCCATCGCTGCGGAGGCAAGGCGACATCTCCTACTACTCGATGCGGGCCGGGCTCATCTCACCGCTCGACGGTGCCGAGACACACGGGCAGGTGGTCAAGGTCGACCTCATGCACGTAAAAGCCCAGGTCTTCGGGGTCGAAGATGACGGCAGGCTCACGAATTGCTCCCCGCCGACCGACGTGGCAGACATCGTCGAAGCGATCCTCAACCAGCACGCCGGCCGGGTGGTACCGCCCAGACTGAAGGATCTCTCGACTGATTAGCGGCGACTGTCGGCAGGTCTGCGGGCGTGGACCAGAGCATGAGTGTTGACGGCAAGGAACTGCCTGGCTGTGAACCCCAGCGCGCGGATACCTCCACAGACGACGCTGATCCTCCGCACTTGCTGAGCAAAGCATTCTTACGTCGCCTCTCGCAGCGGAGGTCAGTCCACAAGCGCCAGACGCGGGCACGTCGAGCGCCCGAGCTAACCGGACGAGCCGCACACAGCCGACGTCAGTGACTCCGCGCTCGATCTTCGACACCGTGATGCGGCTGATGCCGCCGGCCGCACTTAAATCGGTCTGGGTCCAGCTGCGCGCCTTGCGCACCTCAGCGATGCGCTGGCCGAGCCAGGGACGGTCGCCAGTGCCGACCACGTCCGCGGCTGAATTGGTGAGTAACTCACGTGTCACGCCGCCACGTGCGATCCAGTCACCACCACTCCAACGTACGGCTTGGCACTGACAAAACTCCTCGTCAGAATGACTTTGAAGTTCCTGTAGAGAAGCGGTGCGGTTTCCCGAACCGCTCCCGAGTGCGCGAGGGGGGATTTGAACCCCCACGTCCTTGCGGACACTGGCACCTGAAGCCAGCGCGTCTGCCGTTCCGCCACTCGCGCCCGGTCTGCGGCAAGCGCGTACGCACCCGTCCCGACCAGCCGGAAAAGGCTAACACGCACCGGACGAAGCACCCCAGTCCTCAGCGGAGGGGGAGGCCACCGCAGAGCGCGTTACGGCGAGGATCGGCCCGTTACGCTCTAGGCTGGCAGGGCCGGAGCGGCACGTGGGCGACATCGGACGACACCGGGGAGGGAGAGAGCGTGGGCGTTTTCACCCGCTTCGAGAAGCGCGTCGAGGCAGTGATCAGCGGTACCTTCGCCCGGGCCTTCAAAGGTGACGTGCAACCGGTGGAAATTGCGGCTCGGTTGCAGCGCGAGCTGGACGCCGAGGCCAAGCTGTTGTCCCGCGACAAGCGCTTGGTGCCCAATGATTTCACCGTCGGCTTGTCCCAGCACGACCACGACAAGCTGGTTCCCTACGCCTCCACCCTGACCCGGGAGTTGGGCGAGGAGTTGCGACGGCACGCACGCGACGTGGGCTACGTGTTCAACGGTCCGATCCGGATCGACCTGGAGTTGAACAGCCGGCTACCGACGGGACGCTTCACCGTCGCCTCCGAGGCGGTGGCCGAGGTGCTGAGCGGCCCGCCCCCCACGACCGCCGATGAGCGACCCGGTCCGCACCACGGGGCAGGCTCCGGCCGGCTGGTGCTGGAGGTCAACGGCACCCGGCATCCGCTGACCAGCCCGGGCCTGGTGATCGGCCGGGGAACCGACGCCGACCTCCGCATCAACGATCCCGGCATCTCCCGCCGACACGCCGAGATCCGCGTCCAGGGCGGGCACGAGGACGGGATCGACATCGTCGACCTCGGGTCGACCAACGGCATCACCGTCAATGGTCAGCGGGTGCGGCACGCGCGGCTCGAGGAGGGTTCGCGGATCGAGATCGGGTCCACCCGGATGCTGGTCCACGACCCGGGTCGACGCTGAGGCCCGCGTGTCGGAGATCGCGCTCACCGTCATCAAGGTGCTGTTCTTGGCGTTGCTGTGGTTGTTCATCCTCTCGTCGGTCTCGGTCATCCGTAGCGACCTGTTCGGCCGCACCGTGCGCGGTGAGGACGACGGCCGACAGCGACTGGAGAGCCCGTCGCCCCCGACCCGACGCGGACGCCGCCCCCGCGGCCGGCCCCGGGCGTTGACCATCACCCACGGGCCACAGACCGGCCAGAGCGCGACCTTCGTCGACGACGTGATCATGATCGGCCGGGGGGCGGATTGTCAGCTGATCTTGGACGACGACTACGTCTCCACCCGGCACGCCCGAGTGGTCAGCGGGGCCGACGGGGTCTACGTGGAGGACCTCAGCTCGACCAACGGCAGCTACGTGAACAATCACCGGATCACTGCGCCGACCACCATCGAGCTGGCCGACACCGTCCGGATCGGCACCACGATCTTGAAGCTGGAGCCTTGAGCCGATGGCCCTCAGCCTGCGCGTCGTCGCCCACTCCGAGATCGGCCTGGTCCGCAAGAACAACCAGGACTCCGGCTACGCCAGCAATCGGTTGCTGGTGGTCGCCGACGGGATGGGCGGAGCGGCGGCGGGCGACCTCGCCTCCGCGGTCGCGGTGGACAGCCTTCGCCGTGTCGACCACGGCGCTGGCGACACGGACTCGACCGGTCCCACCCTCGACGCTGTGCTCGATGCCGTCGAGCGGGCCAACGAACGGATCGCGGACCTGGTTCGCGACGATGTCGCCCTGGACGGGATGGGCACGACCGTCACCGCGGTGCTGTTCGACGGGACCGACGTGGGGTTGGTGCACATCGGTGACAGTCGGGCCTACCGCTGGCACGAGCAGACGTTGACCCGACTCACCCGCGACCACAGCTGGGTCCAGTCGTTGGTCGACGACGGCAAGATCAGCGAGGACGAGGCGGCGGTCCATCCCCATCGGTCGCTGCTGCTGCGGGTACTCAACGGCCAGGCCGTCAGCGAACCCGAGCAGCGCCGGGTCGAGGTCTGCGCCGGCGACCGGCTGATGCTGTGCAGCGACGGGTTGTGTGGGCTGGTGAACGACGATGAGATCGCTTCGTTGCTGAGTCGACCCGATCGTAGCGACGCTTTGGACGCGTTGGTCCAGGCGGCCCGGGCCGAGGGCGGGGTCGACAACATCACCGTCATCGTCGCCGACGTCGTCGCGTCCGAGGACGGTCCGGCGGGAGTCCCGGTGGACGCCGAGTCGACCCCACCCCGGGTTACGGTACCGACCGTACTCGGCGCGGCGGCGGAGCGGGCGATCCCGGCGGCGACCGAGCACACCGCCTTTTTGGAACCGTCGCCGGAGCAGAACCAGGACCCGGCGAGGGTTCGCGGACAGACCCCCGACGAGGAGCGCTACAACCCGCAGCCGACCCACCGGCGGCGCTGGCTGCGTCCCCTGCTGGGTCTGCTGGCGCTCATCCTCGTCGTCGGTACCGGTCTGGGCGCGGGTTACGCCTGGACCCGGACCCAGTACTACGTCGGCGTCGCCGGGGACCAGGTGGCGATCTATCAGGGTGTGGCGGACCGGCTGCCCGGACTGTCGCTGTCGACGGTGTATGAGGTCCAGCCGCTGCCGGTGGCCCAGCTGCCGGTCTACTACCAGGACAAGGTCCGGGCCTCGATCGGCGTGTCCAGCCTCACGTCGGCCCGGGAGACCGTCACCGAGCTCCGGGACGCGGCGCAGCGCTGCGTCCGAGCCACCCCGACGCCGGCCACCGCCAGCGCCGCCGATCCCGCGGCGGGGTGTTGATGGCCGCCCAGGCTCCGATCACCGTGGCGCCGCGTAAGCGGCGCGGGATCGAGTTGGTGCTGATCGCCTTCGCCCTGGTGATCGGGCTCGGCGCGTACGCCCAGGTCGACCTGAACGTCAGCGGGGCGCTTTCGGGCGTGTTCTGGGTCGTGGTGGGGACGAGCGCGTTCGTGGCTCTGGTGGCGCATCTGGCCGTGCGGTGGCGGCTGCCGTACGCCGACCCGGTGCTGCTGCCGTGCACCCTGGTGCTCAACGGTCTGGGACTGGCGATGATCCACCGGATCGACCTGATCAACTCTCCGCCGGTCCACGGGGCGCGGCAGCAGTTGATCTGGACCGGGCTGGGGCTGGTCTTCTTCGTCGCGGTGGCGGTGGCGCTGCGCGACCACCGACGGCTCCAGGGCTTCACCTACACCATCGGCCTCGTCGGCATCGTCTTGTTGCTGCTGCCCCTCGCCCCTGGCATCGGCACGTCCAAGTTCGGGGCTCAGATCTGGATCCAGCTCGGCCCGTACAGCTTCCAGCCGGCCGAGGCGGCCAAGGTGCTGCTGGCCATCGCCTTCGCCGCCTACCTGGTGGAAAAGCGTGAGGTGCTGGCGTTGGCGGGCTACCGGGTATTGGGCCTCGACCTCCCCCGCGCCCGTGACCTCGGGCCGATCCTGGCCATCTGGCTGCTGAGCCTGGTCATTTTGGTGCTGCAGCGCGACCTCGGTACCTCGCTGCTGTTCTTCGGCCTGTTCGTGATGATGCTCTACGTCGCCACCGAACGGGCCGGCTGGGCGGTGCTGGGCACCGTTCTGTTCGCCGGCGGTGCCTACTTCGGCTACCTGAACTTCGGCCACGTCCGGGTCCGGGTCGGCGCGTGGCTGCACCCGTTCGCCGACTACGACGCCTACTACCAGGTGATCAGCGCCCAGTTCGGGATGGCGGCCGGTGGCCTGCTGGGCACCGGACTCGGGCAGGGGCGGCCCGGGCTGACCCCGCTGGCCCGCAGCGATTTCATCGCCGCCGCGATCGGGGAGGAGCTGGGGATGGCCGGCCTGATGGCGGTGATCATGATTTACGGCCTGGTCGTGGCCCGGGGGCTGCGGACCGCGCTGCAGTGCCGGGAGCCGTTCGGCAAACTCCTCGCCGCCGGGCTCGCCTTCGGGTTCGCCCTGCAGGTGTTCGCCATCATCGGTGGCGTCACCCGGCTGTTGCCGCTGACCGGGCTGACCACCCCGTTCATGTCCCAGGGCGGGTCGTCGATGGTCTGCAACTGGATCATCGTCGGGTTGTTGATGGTGATCTCCCACCAGGCCCGCAAGCCGGTGCCCACCACCGCCGAGTACGACCCTGATTCCGAGCAGACTCAGCTGGTCGGGGTGGCCTCGTGAACGGCCCGATCCGGCGGGTGGCGTTCGTCGCCTTGGTGATGTTCGCGCTGCTACTGGCCAACAGCACTTACGCCGTACTGTTCCGGCAGCAGACCCTGGATGCTCGGCCCGAGAACCGCCGGGTCCGCGACGCCGAGTTCGCGCAGAACCGCGGCTCGATCCTGGCCGCCGGCAAAACCGAGATCGCCACCAGTAAGTCCTCCAAGGACCGCTTCGAGTACCAGCGGGTCTATCCCGACGGCAGTCTTTACGCCCCGATCACCGGCTTCTACTCCTACGATCACGGCAGTACCGGGATCGAGAACTCTTACAACACCGAGCTGGCCGGCACCGACGACGCGCTGTTCGTCCGCCGGCTGGTCGACCTGGCCACCGGCGCGAACCCGCAGGGCGCGAGTGTGCAGACCACGATCGTGCCGAAAATCCAGCGGGCGGCAGCGACCGCGCTGGGCCGGCAAAAGGGTGCGGTGGTCGCCCTGGATCCGAAGACCGGCGCGGTGCTGGCCCTGGTGACCAGCCCGACCTACGACCCGAACCTGATCGCCAGCCACGACATCTCCGCTGCCGACAAATCCTTCGAGCGCCTGGCCGAAGCGGACCTCCGGCCGTTGGCCAACCGGGCCGCGCGCGAGATCTACCCGCCCGGCTCGACCTTCAAGCTGGTCACCGCGGCGGCCGCCCTGGCGCAGGGCAAAAAAGCCGACACCACCGTCGCCGCCCCGAATCGACTCCGCCTGCCGGGCACCAGCACCTATCTGCCGAACGAGGGCAGCTGCGGCGGCACCCAGATCACCATCACCCAGGCGCTCAAGGTCTCCTGCAACACCGCGTTCGCCAACCTCGGGCTGCAGGTCGGCGGGGAGGGCCTGCGCAAGCAGGCGCAACTATTCGGCTTCGACGCCCGGCACCTGCCTGAGCTGGGCGGGGTGGCCAGCCGCTTCCCCGACGCCATGAACCCCTCCCAGCTGGCGCTGAGCTCGATCGGTCAGTTCGACGTAGCCGCCAGCCCGCTGCAGATGGCCATGGTCTGCGCGGCGATCGCCAACGGCGGCGTCTTGATGGACCCTTATCTGGTCAGCATGGTCCAGGCCCCGGACCTGACTCCGATCGAGACCCACAAGCCGAGTGTGCTGTCGACGCCGATGACCCCGGCGAACGCGGCGGCGCTGAAGCAGATGATGGGCACCGTCGTCAGTCAGGGCACCGGCACGAACGCCCAGATCCCGGGGGTCGAGGTCGGCGGCAAGACCGGCACGGCCCAGTCGGACCCGCGGCGTAAACCGTTTGCCTGGTTCACCTCGTTCGCACCGCTGCAGGACCCCAAGGTGGCCGTGGCCGTGATCGTGGAGGACGCCGACATCAACCGCAGCGACATCGCCGGCGGCCGGGTGGCGGCGCCGATCGCCCGGGCCGTGATGCAGGCGGGCCTATGAGGTTTCCGGACGCGATGACCGAGAATGACCGCACCGAGAACGACCGCGGACCCGGGCTCCGGCCCCGGGCCGGGTGGGATCAGCACCGCAGGATGACCGACGTACGCGTGCCGGGCAGGGAAGGGTTTTCCAGATGACCGAATCGGTCGGTGACCGCTACGAGCTGGGCGACCTGCTCGGTCGCGGAGGCATGGCCGAGGTCCGCCGGGCCGTCGACCGCCGGCTCGGCCGTCCGGTCGCGGTCAAGCAGCTGCGCCGCGACCTGGCCAGCGACCCGACGTTCCAGGCCCGGTTCCGCCGAGAGGCTCAGTCGGCCGCGGGTCTGAACCACCCCACCATCGTGGCCGTCTACGACACCGGGGAGGAGACCGACCCGAGCAGCGGGGTGTCGATCCCGTACATCGTGATGGAGCTGGTGGAGGGCCAGACGCTGCGCGACGTGCTCCGCGAGGGCCGGAAGATCCTGCCCGAGCGCGCCCTGGAGCTGACCCAGGGAGTGCTGGACGCCATCGGCTACAGCCACAAGGCCGGCATCATCCACCGCGACATCAAACCGGCGAACGTGATGTTGACCGCCAACGGGTCGATCAAGGTGATGGACTTCGGCATCGCCCGTGCGATGGCCGACACCAGCGCGACCATGACCCAGACCGCCGCCGTGATCGGTACCGCCCAGTACTTGTCGCCCGAACAGGCGCGCGGTGAGACCGTGGACGCCCGCAGCGACCTCTACTCCGCGGGCTGTCTGCTCTACGAGCTGCTGACGGGTCGGCCGCCGTTCGTCGGCGACTCCCCGGTCAGCGTGGTCTACCAACACGTTCGTGAGACACCGACGCCGCCCAGCCAGCTCGATTCGGTGATCAGTCCCGACATCGACGCCATCACCCTCAAGGCCCTGGCCAAGGATCCCGCCGACCGCTACCAGAGCGCGCAGGAGATGAAGGCCGACATCGCTCGGGTGCTAGCCGGGCAGCAGGCCACAGCGGTCGTCCCGCGCGCGCCGACACCGGTCCGGGCCGACCCGCCGCTCGACGTCTCGACCCGGGTCGCGCCGCCGGCGGTCGAGGTCGAGGAGGAGGAGGAGGAGGAGCTGGAGCCGGAGCCGGCCCGTAAGGGTCGAGCCGGGATCGCGGTGCTGATCACCCTGGTCGTGCTCGCCCTGCTCGGCGGCGGAGCGTACGCGGTCTACCGGCTGACCAACCAACCCGACGTGCTGGTCACCGTTCCCAACGTCCTCAACCAGGTCGAAGACCAAGCCCGCAGTCAGCTGGACGCCGCTCAACTGCGGGTCCGCGTCCAGCGGGTCAACGGCAACGCCGACACCCGCGGCACGGTAACCGGGCAGGACCCCGTCGGGGGCATCGAGACCGCAGGGGGCAGCACCGTCACCATCACCGTCAACGACGGGCCCAAGACCGCGCCGGTGCCCGACGGCCTGGTCGGCCAGGACGTCGACGACGCCAAGAAGACGCTCAAGAAAGCCGGCTTCACCAACGTGGTCGCGACGGCCGCGACCAGTGAGGGCGTCGACACCAAGAAAGACGAAGTGCTGGCCGTCACTCCGAACGAAGGGACGACCGCTCAGGTCGACGACAAGGTCACCGTGACCTACGCCACCGGGCGGTCGACGGTGCCCAACGTGCAGGGGCTCCCGGAAAAGGTCGCCAAGCAGACCCTGAAGGACGCTGGCTTCTCCAAGGTCGAGGTGAGCAAGCAGACCACCAGCAGCGCCGCCGACGGGTCGGTCACCCGGCAGAGCCCGGGGCCGAACAGTACCGCCAGCCGTGGCAGCACCGTCCGGCTCGTGGTGGCCACGGCGCCACCGGCCCCGACGGACTCGCAATCGTCAGCCTCTGCGGGACCGACCGGCTCCGCCTCCCCGTCGTCGTCTACATCACCGTCCGGCGGTCAGTCGAGCTCGAGTCCGAGGAGCAGTGCCTCACCCTCGCCCACGTCAACGTCGTCCACCCCGAACTGAACCAGCCGCTCGAATCGAACTCAGCGGCGAATCGCGGTAGGGTCGGCAGGTGTCGGTGCAGACCTCGCTGTTCGACGAGCCCGAGCCGGAGCGCAAGCCCAGTGGCGTCGATCCGTCCCCAGACCGGCCCGCGACGGTGGCGCTGCCGGGCGGCCTCGTTCGGCATCGTCTCCTCGGCGGCGCCTGGGTCGACCTGCTTCCCGGCTGGCTGGCCGGCTCGCCCGGTCTGCTCAACCACCTGCTCGAGGCGGTGGACTGGCAAGCCGAGCGCAGGCAGATGTACGACCGAGAGGTGCAGGTGCCGCGCCTGCTCGGCTTCTACGGTGAGGGGGACCGACTTCCCCATCCCGACCTTGAGGCGGCTCGGACCGCCCTGGACGCCCACTACGAAGCTGAACTCGGCGAGCCCTTCCGGACCGCCGGGCTGTGTTTGTACCGCGACGGGGCCGACTCGGTGGCCTGGCACGGTGACACCATCGGTCGTGGCGCCCGGGCCGACACCATGGTCGCGATCCTCTCCCTCGGCTCGCCCCGGGAGTTCCTGCTCCGTCCCCGCAGTGCGACGACGGTTCACCGCCGCGCCGGGATACCGCCGGGCAGCACAGACCAGGGCGGGGGGTCACCGCCGATCCTGGGAAGGACGATCCGGCACACTCTGCGGCACGGCGACCTGATCGTGATGGGTGGCTCGTGCCAACGGACCTGGGAGCACGCGGTGCCCAAGACCACCCGGCCCGTCGGTCCGCGCATCAGCGTCCAATTCCGCCCTCGTGGGGTGCGCTGACCTCGTTCGACCAAGGGGTGCGGAGATGCGTGCCGGATTCGTGTGCGTGTTCCAGCGGCGATCCGGCACGCAACGGCCACCGCGGCCGACGACTGACCGGGTCCGACCGCCTTGGGTGAGCTTCAGGCCGCGTCGAGCAGCTGGCCGGCGTGCTGGCTCAGCATTCGGACCGCGCGGCTGCAGCGCGTTCTGAGCGCACCCGGGGAGGTGCGGTGCCGGGCCGCGGCGGCCCGCCCGGACAGGCCGTCGGCGTAGACCGTGAGCAGCAGCGCCCCGGTCGCCGGATCGAGCAGCCGCTGCTGCTGCGCCGACCCGATCACCCCGGCCGCGGTCAGCGGCGCACCGTCGCGCCCGCCGGCCGCCAGGGGACTTCCGGCACCGGTCCCCAGGCCAGGCAAGGTCTGACTCTGTTGGTCGACCACCCGGCTGAGGCCGGCCGGACCCATCGGCACCTCACGGAGCACGCCGGACCGTTCGGTCCGCACCACCTTCAACGTGTCCAGGGCCAGGTTGGCCGCGACCTGCCGCGGCCGCGCCGCGAGCGGATACGTCGCGATCACCGACCACAGTGCCGCCACGTAGTCGTCCACGGTCCCCCGAGGGTCGCCCGCCGCCATCCGTACCACTTTGCCCAGCATGGCCTGCAACACCACCCGGGCGGCGAGGGTGTCGCCCCGCCCGGCGGCGCCGAGCAGGACACCCAGGACGGCATCGGGCGCACCCTCGATCCGCCGCCGGACGTCCTCTGGCGTCACCACTCCGCTCAGCACCTTCCCCTCGAGCGCCCAGTTCAGGCAGACCCGCGCCGCGCCGGGATCCTGGATCAGCTCGAACCACTCCACGTTCAGGCGCCCGACGATGCCGGTCCTCGCCCACCGGTTCGGTATCTGCTCCACCCGTCCTCCTCGCCCAGCACCCGACAGCCTCCCGGTCGGCGGCCTGTCCGGATGCTGTCGAAGTGGTGTTGTCCCCGGTGTTGTCCGACGCGCGAACGCTGTTGTCGCTTTCGGTTCTCGGCGGAACACCCCGACCGTCTACGCTGACGCCGTGGTCTGGCTCCGTTTCCCCCGGACTTTGGCCTTGGCCGCGGCCGGCTACCTGCTGGCCATGGCCGTCGTCTTCGCCCTGTTGAGCGCGCAGGGGTCGGTGTTCACCCGGCAGGCGCAGCAGACCACCGGGACCGTGGTCGCCCTGGTCCCCCGGGCGCCGCTCGGCTCGACCCGGGAATCCCGGTCCAGTCTCGGGCCCCCGAGCCTGGCCCCCCGGGTCAGTTACACCGTCGACGGCAAGACCTACAGCTACATCGCCCCGCACGGGCGCTACCGGCAGCGACTGCGGGTCGGGGACACGATCACCGTGCTCTACGCGGCCACCGACCCCAAGCGCGCGCGGCTCAGCGACCGCGGCCAGCCCCTGGGACCGGTCCTCGCGGCCGGCTTCGCCCTGGGCGCCCTCGGCGTCGGCCTGATCTTGATCCGCACCCGCCCGTCGCGGGCCGGGAACGACCGCCGGCGGGGCCGGACGCCGACCGCGTCGAAGTCGAGGTCGGGCCGGCCGGCGTCGTAGCGTGGCAGACTGATCCTCGCCCACGCGCACCGCGTACGGCGAATCGGCGCCGGCCACCTGCTCTCGCCGGGGCCCTCGGGGCCGGGCACCAGACCGAGGAGGCTGCTTTCATGACGGCGCCCGCACGCGGGGACACCAACGAGTTCGAGGCTGTCTACCACCAATACGGCCCGCACCGGGTGGGGTTACCGCCGCTGGTGCCCTACTTCCGCGAATTGTGGCACCGCCGGGGGTTCGCCACCGAGATGAGCAAGGCGACCATGCGCGGGGCTAATACCTCGACCTACTTCGGTCAAGCCTGGTTGGTGCTCAACCCGTTACTGCTGGCCGGGGTCTACTACCTGCTGGTGACCATCATCCGCGGCGGTGGGCACAACCCGCGAACCTTCGTCCACCTCACCCTCGGCCTGTTCGCGTTCCAGCTCGTGTCGACCTCGATCAACTCCGGTACCACCTCGGTCGTCTCCTCCGGGAAGCTGCTGATCAACACCGCCTTTCCGCGCCTGCTGATTCCGCTGTCGGCGGTCCGGACCGCCTTCTTCCGCTTCTTGCCCACCGTGCCGGTCTACCTGGTCTTCCACGTGATCTTCTTGACCCGGGTCTGGTCACCCACGATGCTGCTCTCGCTCTATTTCCTGGGTGCGCTGATCGTGTTCAGCATGGGGCTGGCCGCCTTCTTCGCCACCGTCCAGGTCTACTTCCGAGACACCTCCAGCTTCCTGCCCTACTTCGTCCGGATCTGGATGTACCTCTCTCCGGTGCTGTGGCTGCCCGAGAGCATCGCCCACTTCCCCAAGCTGGTGGTGACCTTGATCCAGCTCAATCCGATGTACGCCATCCTCGGCGGCTACGCCGAGGCCCTGCAGGAGGAGAAGGTTCCCTCGGCGGCGGCCTTCGGCAGTGCCGCCCTGTGGGCGGTGGCTGTGGCCGCGATCGGCTTCGGGTTCTTCATTTCCAGGGAGCGTGATTTCGCTGTCCGCCTCACCTGAGTTGCCGCGACACACCGCACCTGAGCCGAAGCCGCCGGTACCCCGGCGCATCCGCCCCAAGACGGTGCCCGATCCCCCTCCCGGTGCCGAATCGCCGTACGCGGTGCGCGTCCAGGACCTGTCGATCACCTACCGGACCACGTTCGAGCGCAAGCCCACGCTCAAGCAGGCGCTGATCCGCTTCGGTCGCGGCGAGCGTGCGGTCAAGCAGATCGAGGCGCTGCGGAACGTCAGCTTCGACGTCCGGGTCGGAACGGCCATGGGGATCATCGGCTCCAACGGAGCCGGCAAGTCGACCCTGATGCGAGCCATGGCCGGGATCTTGCCGCCGACCACGGGGCAGGTGGAGGTCTGGGGTCGGGCGAGCACCTTGCTCGCCCTGGGTGTGGGGTTCAACAAGGCACTGTCGGGCCGGGAGAACATCGTGTTGGGCGGTCTCGCGGCCGGCTTGTCGCGCCGCGAGGTCGAGGCGCGGGCCGACGAGGTCGCCGACTGGACCGAGTTGGGCGACTTCATCGACATGCCGATGCAGACCTACTCCTCGGGGATGGCGGCACGGGTCGGCTTCTCCGTCGCGGTTCATATGCAGCCCGACATCTTGATGATCGACGAAGCCCTGTCCACCGGCGACGCGCACTTCCGGGAGAAGGCCGGCGCCAAGATGGCGGAGTTGCGCGAAAGTGCCCGGGCGATGTTCCTGATCACCCACGGGCTGAGCAGCATCGCCGAGATGTGCAACGACTGCATCTGGTTGGACCGGGGCCGGTTGATGATGCGGGGTGCGCCCGACGAGGTGATCGACGCCTACATGACCCACGTCAAGGTCAAGAAGTCCGCCGCGGCCACCGAGGAAATGTAGGGCGAGGAGATGTAGCGCCGCCGGCGGCGACCTGCCAACCCGGCTAGGCGACGGCGGTACTCAACCGCCGACGTAGGCGGCCAAGTGCTGACCGGTGAGGGTCGACCGGGCCGCCACCAGGGCCGCCGGTGTGCCCTCGAACACGACCGTACCGCCGTCGTGGCCCGCTCCCGGGCCGAGGTCGACGATCCAGTCGGCGTGCGCCATCACCGCCTGATGATGCTCGATCACCAGGACCGACCGGCCCTGCTCGACCAGCCGGTCCAGCAGCCCCAGCAGGTGCTCGACGTCGGCCAGGTGCAGCCCGGCCGTCGGTTCGTCGAGGACGTAGATCCGGCCCTGCTCACCCAGGCGGGCGGCCAGCTTGAGCCGCTGCCGCTCGCCACCGGACAGGGTGCTCAGCGGTTGGCCCAGGCTCAAATAGCCCAGACCGACGTCGCTGAGCCGGCGCAGGATCTTGCCCGCCGCCGGGATCTCCGTCGACCCATCGGCTCCGTCGGTCGTTCCGTTCGCCGATCCTGCCGCCCCGTTCCCTGAGCCGCTCTTCTCGTTCCCTGAGCCGCTCTTCTCGTTCCCTGAGCCGCTCTTCTCGTTCCCTGAGCCGCTCTTCTCGTTCCCTGAGCTTGTCGAAGGGCCGAAGAACCCCTGGGCCTGGCTCACCGACAGGGCCAACACCTCGGCGATGTCGAGTCCGCCGAACGTGTAGTCCAGCACCGAGGCTTGGAACCGCTTTCCCCCGCACTCCTCACACACCGATTCGACGGTGGCCATCACTCCCAGCTCGGTGTAGATCACCCCGGCCCCGCGACAGGCCGGGCAGGCGCCTTCGGAGTTGGCGCTGAACAGGGCCGGCTTGACCCCGTTGGCCTTCGCGAATGCCTTGCGGATGGGGTCGAGCAGTCCGGTGTAGGTGGCCGGGTTACTCCGACGGGAGCCGCGGATGGCGCCCTGATCCACCACGACCACACCGTCCCGGCCGGCGACCGAACCCTCGACCAGTGAGCTCTTGCCGGAGCCGGCGACGCCGGTCAGGACGCAGAGCACGCCGAGGGGAAGGTCGACGTCGACGCCCTTGAGGTTGTGCGTGTCTGCCCCGCGGACCTCCCACGCGCCCGAGGGCGTACGCACCGACGCCTTGAGCGTGGCCCGGTCGTCGAGGTGCCGCCCGGTCACGGTGCCACTGGTCCGCAGCCCCGGAACCGTGCCCTCAAAGCACACTGTGCCGCCGGCGCTGCCGGCGCCGGGGCCGAGGTCGACGACGTGGTCGGCGATGGCGATCGTCTCCGGCTTGTGCTCCACCACCAGCACGGTGTTGCCCTTGTCCCGCAGCTGCCGCAGCAGGCGGTTCATCGCCTGGACGTCGTGCGGGTGCAGCCCGATGGTGGGTTCGTCGAAGACGTAGGTGACGTCGGTCAGCGCCGAGCCGAGGTGCCGGATCATCTTCGTCCGTTGCGCCTCGCCGCCGGAGAGGGTGCCCGCGGGCCGGTCGAGGGAGAGGTAGCCCAGCCCGATCTCGGCGAAGGAGCTGAGCAGGGCCCCCAGACCACTCAGTAGCGGCCCGACCGTCGGCGCGTCGAGGCCGGCAACCCAGCCGGCCAGGTCGCTGATCTGCATCGCGCAGACCTCGGCGATGTCGAGGCCGTCGATCTTCGACGATCGGGCCTGCTGGGTGAGCCGGGTGCCGTCGCATTCGGGACAGCGGGTGAACGTGACCGCCCGTTCGACGAACGCGCGGATGTGGGGTTGCAGCGCGTCGACGTCCTTGGCCAGGAACGACTTCGAGATCTTGGTGATCAGGCCCTCGTAGGTCAGATTGATCCCGTCGACGGTGATTTTGGTCGGCTCCCGGTAGAGCAGGTCGCGCAGCTCCTTGCTGGTGAAGCGGCGGATCGGCTTGTCGGGGTCGAAGTAGCCGCAGCCGCGGAAGATCCGGCCGTACCACCCGTCCATGCTGTAGCCGGGGATGGTGAGCGCCCCCTCGTTGAGCGACTTGGAGTCGTCGTACAGCGCCGCGGTGTCGATGTCGGTGACCGAGCCCAGTCCTTCGCAGCGCGAGCACATCCCACCGGTGATGGTGAAGCTGCGGCGCTCGCGGACCGTCTGTCCGCCGCGTTGCTGGGTGACCGCACCCGCACCGCTGATCGACGCGACGTTGAACGAGAACGCCTGGGCCGAGCCGATCCGCGGTTGACCGATCCGGCTGAACAGGATCCGCAGCATCGCGTTGGCGTCGGTGGCGGTGCCCACCGTGGAGCGGGGGTTGGTCCCCATCCGCTCCTGGTCGACGATGATGGCGGTCGTCAACCCGTCCAGGACGTCGACGTCGGGCCGGGCCAGGTTCGGCATGAAGCCCTGGACGAAGCTGCTGTAGGTCTCGTTGATCATCCGTTGGGATTCGGCGGCGATCGTGTCGAAGACCAGCGAACTCTTACCCGAACCCGATACGCCGGTGAACACCGTCAGCCGACGTTTGGGGATCTCGAGGTCGACGTCGCGG
Organism: Friedmanniella sp.; assembly: GCA_965218535.1. Lineage (GTDB taxonomy): Bacteria > Actinomycetota > Actinomycetes > Propionibacteriales > Propionibacteriaceae > Microlunatus. The sequence continues at coordinate 1,357,186 of CBDCLF010000001.1, read as the reverse complement.
AGGTTGTTCACCCGGGCCCCCTGCACCCGGATCCGGTCGTGCCGGTCGGCCGGGTGCCCGGCCGGTGTCTGCGGATGCGGCGTCTTACCGGCGTTCATCGCGTCGTCGGTCCGGGTCAGCGGAGTTCCCGGATCCGGACCAGGTTGCCTGCCGGATCACGGACCGCGCAGTCGCGGATCCCGTACGGCTGCGCGGTCGGTTCCTGTACCACCTCGATGCTCCTGTCCTGCAGCTGCTCGAAGGTGCCGTCGAGGTCGGCGGTGGCCAGCAGGATCCAGCCGTAGGTGCCCTTGGCCATCATCTCGGCGATCACGCGACGCTCCTGTTCGGTGACCCCGGGGTCGACGGCCGGCGGGGCCAGCAGGATGGACGTATCGGGTTGATCGACCGGGCCGACCTCGATCCAGCGCATCGTGCCCTGTCCGACGTCTTGGCGGACCTCGAAACCGAGTGTGTCGCGGTAGAACGCCACAGACGCCTCAGGGTCGTCGTGGGGTAAGACGCTGGTGTGAATGGTGAGGTTCATGCCGCTCACGCTAACTGCGGCGCCAGGGAGCGCGCTTCTCGATTCCTGACCGGTCTGGTCATCTGCCGCGCCAGGCACGGCGGCATCTCGGCGATGGCGCGGCCGGCGTTCCTGCGGTAGCCACTCGGCGAGACACCGACCAACTGTGTGAAGCGCGTGCTGAAGGTGCCGAGCGAGCAGCAACCGACGGCGAAGCACACGTCGGTGACGCTGAGGTCGCCCCGACGCAGCAGCGCCATCGCCCGCTCGATCCGGCGCGTCATCAGGTAGGTGTACGGCGACTCGCCGTAGGCCAGCCGGAACTGGCGGCTGAGGTGGCCGGCCGACACGTGCACCCCACGGGCCAGCGCCTCGACGTTCAACGGCTGTGCGTACTCCCGGTCGATCCGGTCACGCACCCGGCGCAGTAGCGCGAGGTCCCGCAGCCGCTGCGCTCCAGGTCGGCTGGTCATCCTTCGCCGGTACCGTTCAAGACCCGGGCCAAGAAGGTCCGCAGGTCGCCGGTCTCGCCGTCGCGGCCCCCGCGGCCGACCTCCAGCGGCGGTGGACTGGGTTGCAGGGTGACCCCGGAGAGCCGTTCGCGCCAGCCGCCGGGGACGGTGAGGACGTAGTAAGCGCCGTCCGCGCCGACCGCGAGGCTGCGGTTGCTCCGGAGATACCAACCGGTCTTGTCGGTCCGGACGACGGCCCCGCTATAGAGGGTGGCTCGCAGCGGCACCGGGGTCAGACCCCGATCCTGCGCCTGGTTCAGAAAGTCGTCGATCAGCTGTTGAGCCTGCCGAGACTCCGCCTCCTCCCGCGCGGCGGCGAGGGCCGCCCGACGCTCGGCTTCCTCGGCGCGGGACATGACCTGGAGCTTAGTGGTCGCAATCACTGACCGGGCGCTGAGCGGTGACCTCTCCTTTCTCGCGTCCAGTAGTCCTAGGACTATCGGATCCGGCGATGGGTAGTAGGCAAGGACTTGGGACGTATGTCCACGCTCGGGGTCTAACCTCGGAGGCGCCCCACCAACGGAGGTCATCGTGCTCGACCCACGACCGTCGGCTCACCCCAGATGAGGGAGGGCGCGCAGGACAACGCTGCCATCGGTTCGGCGGGCGAACCCGTCGAGCAGAGGCCTACTCGTACCGGCGGATCTCCTCGGAGGCGTCGCGGCGCCAGCCCGATCCCGCCGCCGCACCCGACGATCAAACGATTCATCGTCATCTACATGCTGGCGGTCCTGGGCGCCTTCGCCTTGTGCGCGGTTGGCCTCACCCTGGCTCAGCGAGAGGCTGCCCTGGAGGAAACGGTGCGCGACGCCAAGGTGAATACGTCGCTGCTGGCCACCTGGTTGGTGCAGCCGGCGCTTCCGCTGACCACCCAGCCGACGTTCGGCGCCGACCAGCGGTTGGATCGGATCATTCGCTCGCGAGTGCTGGGCGATTCCATCACCCGGGTCGACCTTGTTGAGGAAGCTGGGCTGGTCGTCTACTCCACCGACGCCGGGTCGGTCGGGCAGCAGCGGCCGCTGTCGGCGCAGGAGCGCAACGCCCTGCTGAGCGGATTGGCGACAGCAAGCCGGGACGACGGTTCTGATCCCACCCACCTCGACCACGGTCGCCTCACCGGCTCTCTTAGGGTCAGTGTGGGATTGCGCGGGCCGACCGGTCAGGCGCTTCTGCTGCAGACACGCCAGCCGTACGAGGACATCTGGTTGACCAGCCGGGCGGTGTGGCTGACCCTGTTACCCAGTCTGCTCCTGGCCCTGACGCTGCTCTACCTGGTCAAGATCGGTTTCGCCTACCGGTTGAGCCGCGGACTGTACGGCCTTCAAGAACAACGTGAGCAGCTGCTCCTGACCACTCTGGCCGCAGCCGACCGGGAACGGACGCTGATCGCCTCCGACCTGCACGACGGTGTGGTGCAGGGGCTCGCCGGGGCCAGCTACACCTTGACCGATGCGGCGAACCGCACTCGGGCGGCCGAGCAGCCGGAGGTCGCCGACACGCTCGCCGACACCGCCCGGAGCCTGCGTCAGTGGGTCCGCGAGCTGCGCAGCCTGATCGTCACCGTCACGCCGCCGGCCTTGCACAGTGAGGGGCTGCCGGCCACGTTGAGTGACCTTGTGGCGACGTTGGAGGCTCGCCGGATCGACGTGGTGCTTGACGTGCGGGTCCGCGACGCCCTGAACGAGACCAGTGAGTCGTTGGTGTACCGCGTCGCCCAGGAGGCCATTCGCAACGTCACGCGGCACGCCCGCGCCTCCCGGGTGGAGCTGATCGTCGCGCAGGACGACGGCTGGCTTACGCTGCGGCTCACCGACGACGGCCAGGGTTTCGACCCGGCCGTCTCGGCTCGATCACGGGGGAGCGTCGGGCTCACCCTGCTCGCCGCCCTGGTGCACGAACGGGGCGGCCATCTCCGGGTGGAGTCCGCGGCCGGCGCCGGCACCGTAGTCACGCTGCGCCTCCCGATGAGCACGGCACTGGGCCCGAACGCCCTAAATCCGAACGCTCTGAACCCGACCGGCCTGAACCCGACCGCCGTGGACGCCGCGTCCACCGAGTCGACGCGATGATCCGAGTGTTGATCGTCGATGATCACCCGATGGTCCGTCACGGTCTGACCGGGGTGCTTGCCCGTGCCGCCGACATCGAGGTCGTGGACGCGGTGGCGGACGGGGCGCTGGCCGCCGACGCGGCAGCCGCCGGGAGAGCCGACATCGTGCTGATGGATTTGTCGATGCCGGGTATGGACGGGATCCAAGCCACCGGCGAGGTCTTGGCCCGGTGCCCGAAGGCTCGGGTCGTCGTCCTCACCTCTTTTGCCGAGCAGGCGCGGGTGGTCGCGGCGCTCCAGGCCGGCGCAGTCGGCTACCTCCTCAAAGACACCGAGCCCGACGACCTCGTCCAGGCGGTCCGCGCGGCCGGCGCCGGGCACGCCCCCATCTCCCCGCGGGCGGCGTTGGCCCTGCTGCCGCCACGCGGGCCGAGCCGGCGCCCCGCCGGTCCGAACCTCACTCCCCGCGAACGTGAGGTGCTTGCGCAGGTCGCGGTCGGGCTGCCGAACAAGAGCATCGCCCGACACCTGCAGATCAGCGAGAAGACCGTCAAAGCGCACCTCACCCGGATCTTCGCCGCCCTTGGGGTCTACGACCGCACTTCCGCCGCCCTTTGGGCGCAGCGCAACGGTCTGCTCGAAGACCCCGGACAGCCGAAGTCGCCGACCGACAAGCCCAGGTCTTCATGGTCCTAGGACTACCGGGCCTAAACCGATAGCCGTCGAAGGATCCGTTAATTCCGGCGTCGAGTCTGCCCGCCCCTCGCTCGACAGCGAGCTTGCTGTCTGGCACCTTTCATACCTAGTGGTTGCGACCGGAAGTTCTTCGAGGGTTCGCGTCGTCCAGGTGGATGGATCGCAAGGCCGACGAATGAGGGATACCGGGTCGTATCTCGATTGAGGAGAACGTGTTGGCGCGGAGCGCCGCCTCCGGCGGACACGCGAGGCGCCGCCTGGGCAGGGCGACCCCCGAAGAACTTCCGGTCGTGGCCACTAGTTCGCGCGTACCTCGTTCCCGGCCCGCGACACCGGATCACCGCCAGGAGGGCCAGCTCACCACCGAGAGGCATGATCCGACGGGCCGCAGCCGGATTCGCTTCGCGTCCGTGGAGGTGTGAAGACCGCCGCGAGAGAGAAGAGAGAGCTGATGAGTACCTCCACCGCGCCGCGACCGCAACGCGCTCCATCGTGTCCGTGACTGCCGCCGACCTGGTGTCCCGGGGCCTGGCCAAGTCCGGCAGCCGGCCGACCGATAACGCCTGAGGGAGACGTCTGCCCGTGCCAAACCTCGGGGGATTGGCACGGGCAGGTCCATCTCACGGCCCCCCGCCCGCATTCTTGACGCCTGGAGGAGACCGATGACCGACAACCCCACCGCCGTGACGCCCGCCGGTTCCGGTGCCCCGGTCGAGCGGGGAGCGAGTACCCCGGGGCTGGGCTACGCCGTCGACATCGCTTTCTGCATCGACGTCACCGGCAGCATGACACCGATCATCGACGCGGTGCGGATGGGTGCACTCGGCTTCTACGACGATGTGCGGGCCAACCTGACCGATAAGGGCAAGAGCGTGACCCAGCTTCGGGTCCGGGTGATCGCCTTTCGCGACTTCTTCGCCGACGGCGCCGACGCGTTGCAGGAGTCGCCGTTCTACACGCTGCCCGCCGAGCGGACCAGATTCTCCGAGTTCGTCAACGGCCTCGTCGCTCGTGGCGGCGGAGACGCCCCGGAGTCGGGCCTGGAGGCGCTGGCGGTGGCGATCGACTCGCCCTGGACCAGCACCGGTGACCGGCGCCGGCACATCATCGTGGTCTGGACCGACCAGCCGGCTCATCCGCTGAACCCCTCGCTCGTGCCCGCCGACCTGGGCTCGCGGATACCACCCGACTTCGACGCACTCACCGACGCGTGGGAAGCCGAAGGGGGGCCGCTGAGTTCGCGGTCGAAGCGGCTGATCCTGTTCGGTCCCGACGGGGCTGGTTGGAGCGACATCTCCGCGGCCTGGGAGAACGTCGTGCACAACCCGTCGCCGGCCGGCCGAGGGCTCTCCGAGGTCGACTACGGCATCATCGTCGACTCGGTCGGCAACTCGGTGTGACCAGCAAGGCCCGGTGTCCTCGTGAGGCCGGGTGTCGTCGGGAAGCCCGGTGTCGTCGTGAAAAGGAGTGCCGTCGTGATTGCCGGCGAAGTGGTGAACGGCTACCTGATCGTGGCAGACCCCCGGGTGGTCGGCGCGGGACTCAGCACCTGGACCTACGCCGAACGCGGCGGGCGGCAGTACTTCATCAAGGAGTTCCTCGGTCCGACCTACCCCGACGCGGACGCACCCGGCAGCGAACAGACCAAGACCAGGAAACGCGCCCGCTGCGCCGGCTTCGAAGCCCGGCACCGTACGATGCAGCACGCGCTCGCCCCGCTGGCGGCCCGCGGGGGCGATCTTGCCGTGACGTCGGACTTCTTCCGCTGGGGCGCCAAGTACTACCTCGTCACCGAAAAGATCGAGGCGCAAGATCTCGGACCGACCGGTATCGCCGGCCTGCCCATGCGCCGAAGACTGGTCCTGATGAAGTCGATCGCCCACGGCCTGACGACTTTGCACACCCGCGGCGTGGTCCACGGCGACCTCAAACCCAGCAACATCCTGGTGCGACGAAGCACGCTCGGCTGCACCGGCACGCTGATCGACTTCGACAGCTCCTATTTTGCCGGTGACCCGCCGCCGCGCACCGAGATCGTCGGGACCATCAACTACTACTCTCCTGAGCTACTCGGCTACGTCCAGGGTGCGGGCGTCGAGCCAGCCGACCTCGGGGTCGCCTCCGACGTCTTCGCCCTCGGCCTGGTCTACGCCGAGTTCCTGACCGGCACCCTGCCGCCCTTCGACGCCGGCACCTACCACCAGCCGGCCAATGCCGTACGCCGCGGTGCAACCCTCCGGATCACCCGAGAAGGGGTCGTGCCGATCCTCGCGGACTCGATCGAGGCGATGCTGCTCGCCGACCCCGCCCGACGCCCGACCGCCGCCCAAGTCCACGCCCTCTTGCGGGGCATCCGGCTCCCCGCCCCGCCGTCGAGCGCGTTGCGCGGCCGGGGGCTCCGGATCAGTGCCGCCGACACCCACCCGGCTTCCGAACCGGATACCGCAACCGAGGCCCGCACCGCAGCCGACATCCGAACACCAGGCGACCCCGGAGCGGGCCGGGCGGTCGCGGACGAGCAGCGGTAGCTCTTCCCCAGGGGGTCGCTCTCGGCCGCAGTCCGGCATCCAAGAGACTGCCTGCCCCGGCGGATCGCGCTCGGGTCGACGCTCGCCGTCCGCACCAGGGCAGACGTAGACTCACGTCGCTATCGCGACCCGAGGAAACCCATGACCGAGAACGTCGAACCCGGAGGGGGCGACCCCGCTCCGGACAAGCCCCGCCGTCGAAAACGGCGACTTCCGCTTGTCCTGGGGCTCGTGGCCGGGCTGCTGGTGGTGGCCATCGCGGCGGTCGCGGTCTACGCATTCACCGTCGAGCGCAACATCACCGCCAACCTCACTCGCGGTGTCGAACTGCCGCCCGACACCCCGTCGGCGTCCGGCTCGGAGTCCGCGACCCCGCGCCCAGCCCCCCGGGAGACCGGCGCGCTGGACTACGTCCTCCTGGGCTCGGACAGCCGGGACACCGCCGACCCCGGCGACGGGCGCAGCGACTCGATCATGATCGTGCACCTGAACCAACAACGCGACCACGCCTACATCGTGTCCTTTCCCCGTGACATGTGGGTCACCATTCCCGGCCACGGCAAGGACAAGATCAACGCCGCGTACTCCCTCGGCGGGCCGGCGCTATCGGTTCGGACCTTGGAGGCGCTGACCGGAACCCGGATGGACCACGTCGTGCTGGTCGACTTCGAGGGCTTCGTCCAACTGACCGACGACCTCGGCGGGGTCAGCGTGACCAACAAGACCGCCTTCACCTCCCACGGCTACGACTACCCCAGGGGAAAGATCACCATCAAGGGCGAGCAGGCGCTCTGGTTCGTCCGCGAGCGGCACGCGCTTCCCGGCGGCGATCTGGACCGAGCGGAGAACCAGCGCAACGTGATCAAGGCGATCGTGTCGAAGGGTCTGAGCGCCGGGGTCGTCGCCGACCCGGCCAAGTTCACCGCCTTCGCCGGTAACCTCGCCAAGCACCTGACGGTGGACAACAGCCTCAGCGACGCCGAGATCCGTTCCACCGCACTATCGTTGCGGCTCACCGGCAAGGACATCACCCTGCTGCAGGCACCCCTGCTCGGCATCGGGACCGCTCCGACGGGTCAGAGCATCGACATCGTCGACACCACCAAGCTGGCCGAGCTGGGCCAGGCCCTGCACGACGACACGATGGCGGAGTACGTCAAGAAGTACCCGCCACCGAAGTGACCCCCTTCGAGCCGGCTCGGCTGGACCCGTCGGCCGCGCCCACCCCGGCAGCCACCGACCGGATGGGGCTGGTGCCGGGCCTGCGGCGGCTGTGGCGGCACCGCGACTTCCGCCGGCTGCTGGCGGTTCGGGTGGCCACCCAGTCCGCCGACGGCCTGCTTCAGATCGCGCTGGCCTCCTACGTCTTGTTCTCTCCCGAGCGGCAGCCGGACGCCCGATCGATCGCCATCGTGTTGGCCATCACCTTGCTGCCGTTCTCGGTGGTCGGGCCGTTCGTCGGCGTCGTGTTGGACCGGGTCTCTCGCCGCCAGGTCCTGGTCGTGGTCGACCTGACCCGGGCCACGCTCGCCCTGGGCCTGGGTGTCCTGGTGGCGACCGGACTGGACTCCGGGGCCTTCGAGGTGCTGTTCTACGGCGGCGTCTTGGCGGCGATGAGTCTGAACCGCTTCCTGCTGGCCGCCCTCTCCGCCGCGCTGCCGCACACCATCGACGCCGGAGAGTACATGGTGGCCAACGCCGTGGTCCCCACCGTCGGCCCGGCCGGCGCACTGGTCGGAGCCGGCGTGGGTACGGTGCTGCGGCTGGTCCTGGGCCGTGGGCTACCGGCCGACACGGCCAACGCGATCCTGTTCGCGGTGGTCGCGGTCGGCTTCGGCCTCAGCGTCGGCCTCGCGCTGCGGATCCCGCGCCGCCGGCTCGGCCCGGACGGCTCGCCGACGACCCACGCCGGCGATGTCGTCCGCGGTCTCGCCGACGCGTTGCGACACCTGCGCGAGCGACCGGCCGCCGGGTTGGGTCTGCTGAGCATCGGGGCCCACCGGATCGTGTGGGGCACGGTCTTGGTGGCGACCATCCTGGTCTACCGGAACTACTTCCACACCCCTGACCAGGTGGAGGCCGCCATCGCCGACCTAGGCCTGCTGGTCGTGGCCACCGGTGCCGGGTTCGTCGCGGCCGCGGTCGTCGGTCCGCTGTTCAGCGGCCGGGTCGGGGTCCGGGCGCTGATGATCGGCGCGCTGCTGGGCTCGGCGGTGTTCCAGGTGCTGCCCGGCACCATCTACACCCGGCCGGCGCAGCTGATTGCCGGTTTCTGGCTGGGACTGACCGCCCAGGTGATCAAGATCTGCGTCGACACCCTGGTCCAGGCCCACGTCGACGACGACGTCAAGGGGCGGGTGTTCGTGCTCTACGACATGGTCTTCAACGTCGCCCTGGTCCTGGCCGCGCTGCTGGCCGCCTTCGTCCTGCCTGCCGACGGGAAGTCCGTTCCGGTCCTGCTGGTGCTGGCCGGGTGCTACCTGCTGCTCGCCGGGGTCTTCGCCGCGCTCAGCCGCGGGCTGGACCTGGACGCCGGGACCGAGTCCGTCCGGACCGGATCAGCCTGAGCGGCCGCATTAGCCTAATTGGCCCGGCCCCGCCCACCACCGGAGCAGTTCGGCGCGGGCGCGTTCGGGACCCAGGGGCCCCGAGTCGATCCGGCGCTCCAGCAAAAAGGCGTACGCCCGGCCGACATCACGACCGGGGGGGATCTGCAGCGCCTGCATGATCTGGGTACCGTCCAAGTCCGGCCGCAGCGAGGCCAGTTCCTCCTCCTCCGCCAAGACCGCGATCCGCGCCTCCAGGTCGTCGTAGGCCGCGCGCAACCTTTCTGCCTTGGCCCGGTTACGGGTGGTGCAGTCGGCCCGGGTGAGGATGTGTAGCCGGGAGAGTTGGTCGCCGGCGTCGCGGACGTAGCGCCGGACCGCCGCGTCGGTCCAGCTCGGGTCCCCGGCCAGCCCGGCGCTGTAACCGTGAAAACGCAGGTGCAGGGCAATCAGATCGGTCACCGCCTTGACCACGTCGCGGGGATAACGCAGCGCGGTCAGCCGCTTACGGGCGAGTTTGGCGCCGACCACGTCATGGTGGTGGAACGACACCTTGCCCCCGGGCTCGAAACGGCGGGTCGAGGGCTTGCCGATGTCGTGCAGCAGAGCCGCCAGCCGGTTCACCAGGTCCGGTGGTCCCGGCTCCAGCTCGATGGCCTGCTCCAGCACGGTCAGACTGTGCTCGTAGACGTCCTTGTGCCGGTGGTGCTCGTCGCGCTCCAGTTGCAGCGCGGGCAGCTCGGGCAGCACCCGGTCGGCCAGTCCGGTGCCGACCAGCAGGTCAAGTCCCGGCCGGGGCCGGGGCGCCAACAACAGCTTGCTCAACTCGTCGCGTACGCGTTCGGCGGAGACGATCTCGATCCGCTGCGCCATCGACTCCATCGCCAACACCACGTCCGGCGCCGGCACGAAACCCAACTGGGCCGCGAACCTGGCGGCCCGCAGCATCCGCAGCGGATCGTCGGCAAAGGACACCTCCGGGGCCGATGGCGTGAGCAAGATCCGCCGGGACAGGTGCCGCAGCCCGCCGTACGGGTCCACGAAGCGCCGCGACGGCAGCTCCACCGCCATCGCGTTGACGGTGAAGTCCCGCCGGACCAGATCACCCTCGATCCGGTCACCGAAACGGACCTCCGGCTTGCGGCTGTCGGGGGCATAGGCGTCGGCGCGGAACGTGGTCACCTCCACCACCCAGTCCGCGCCGTCGGCAACCACTCGGGCGCCGACGGTGCCGTACTCCTTGCCGATCGTCCACACCGCGGGGCTGAAGCGCCGCAGCAGCGTCTCCACATCGTCGGGGCGGGCCGAGGTGGTGAAGTCGAGGTCGTGTCCGAGCCGGCCCAGCAGGGCATCCCGGACGCTGCCTCCGACCAGGTAGAACTCGTGCCCTTGGGCCGCGAACAGCGACGCCAGCCGATCGACCACCGGCGTGATCCGCAGCAGCTCGGCGACCGCGGTGCGCTGCGCCTCGTCGATGACCTCCGGGCTCGCCGGACGGGAAAGGGACACGCCGGCCTACTTTAGTGGCCCTCCTGAAGAGCCCGGTCAGCGCTCACCAACCCGCGCAAGCGCGGCGGCCAATTAGGATGAGCGGATGAGCAGGCCGGGTCGTGGATCACCTTGCGCGCGGTGAGCGCCGGTCCTGCCGTCTTGCCCCACGGCTCCAGCCCCCCGGTCCAAGCTAGCCGAACCACAGCGCCTGCTCATCGCCTCCGGTGCGGGTGGGTCGCGCTGGCCACCGCAGCCCTGGTGGTCTTGACCGGGGTGTGGTTCGCCCCACCGGCCCAGGCCGACGAGACCAGTGTGCTGGCCTCGATCAAGCTGAGTGCAATCAAACCCAGCCTGCCCAAGCGGGACGGCCCGGTGACGCTGTCGGGCGAGGTCCTCAACACCTCCAAGGAGCGGATCATTGCGCCCCAGGTGGTCTTCTGGCGCAATCAGGCTCCGATCACCGACGCCGAGGGGCTGGCCCAGGGGCTCGACTCCCAGCCCAACGACCCCCTCGGCCGGCGCTACACCGACTCCTTCCAGAATCTCTACGACCCGGGCCGGCCCTACCTCGAACCCGGGCAGAAGGCCCGCTTCAGCCTGACCGCACGGGTCTCCTCCCTCGGGCTCGCGCCCACCGACGGGGTCTACCTGATGGGGGTGCACCTGCTGCAGAACGGAGTGCCGGTCGCGCGGGCCCGTGCCCGGGTGTTCGTCCCGGTCGTCGGCGGTACCCCGAGCAAGGGTGACACCGTCACCTCCTTGGTCCTGCTGACCTCGCGCCCCTCACAGCTCGCACCCGACCTGTTCGCTGACGACCACCTGGCTGCCGAGGTGGCACCGCGCGGTCGGTTGAGCGTCCTGCTGCGGGCGGCTCAGGACGAGCAAACGAGCTTCGCGGTGGACCCGTCCACGGTGCAGGAGCTCCAGGGCATCCAGGCCGGCTACCGGGTCCGCAGCGGCGAGGGAGCCACCCGACCCGGGCCGGGACAGGCCGACGCGGCTCGCTGGCTCGGTGAACTGGCACAGCTGAAGGCCGACCATGACGGCTACCGGCTGCTCTACGGTTCCCCCGACGTCGCCGCGCTGGCCCACGCCGGCCAGCGCGCGGCACTGGACGCCGCCCGCGACGCCGGGCGTCGAGATCCGCTCACCGCCGACCTCCCCCTGCTGGTGCTGCCGACGTCCGGCGCGGCGGACGAGGAGACCGTTCGGGCCGCCCAGCGGCTCGACCCGCGCGCGGTGCTGGTGGCCGACACCGCGACGTCCGCGGCCGGCCCGCTGCTGAACGGACCGGGCGGGGTGCCCCTGCTGACCTACGGCGCGACCGCCCTCGGCGGTGGACCGGGCCCGGCCCCCAGCGACGATGCCGTCCACATCCAGCAGCGCACCCTGGCCACGTCCTGGATCGAATCCACCGACGGTGACTCTCCCCGAGGACAGCTCCGGCTGGTGCAGACCGCGGCCCAGGCGGTCTCCGCCGGTGACCGGACCGACCCTCCCTGGGTTCGGGCCGTGCCGCTGAGCACGCTGCTGGCCCGCACCCCGGGGACCTGGAATGAACGCTTTCGCTATCCCCGGCGGTCCGCGAGGGCCGAACTGAGCCGATCCCAGCTCGCCTCGCTCAAGCGGTTCGGTGACGCTCAGGCGACCTGGGAGGACCTCCTGGTCGACAACGCGGCGGCGCAGCGGGCCGGGGACGCCGCCCTGGCCCGGGCGGCCAGCGGAACCTGGCGCCGACACGACAAGGCTCGCAAAGCCTTCCTCGCACCGCAGCAGGACGCCTTGACGCAGCGCCTGTTCGATCAGGTCCGGATCAGCAGCACCCGCAAGGTCTCCACCGTGGCCCGGCAAGGCGTGGAGTTCCCGATCACCGTCCGCAACGACCTCCCGGCGGCCGCCCGGCCGGGCGACCCCGTGGACCCGAACGCCATTCGGGTCAGGCTGAAGTTCGCCTCCGACAACCAGAGCCGGCTGAGCATCAAGACCATCGACCTGCCTCCGCTGGCCCCGACCGACAGCTACACCGGGAACGCGAAGGTCACCGCTCGGGCCAACGGCACGGTCCCGGTGACCGCTCAGCTCTACACCCCCGCCGGGCACCGCGTGGGCCGACCGGTTCAGATCGAGGTCCGGGTCACCCAGAACGGCACCACCGGCTGGGCCATCGCCCTCGTCGCCGGGGTGGTGCTGATCGCGTCCACGTCCTGGCGGATCCGCCAGATCACCCGGGAACGGGCCCGATCCGACGCCACCCCTGCGGACGAGCCGGTCAGCGCCCTCTCCTCGGCGCCGCCGGCGCGAGTCAACTCCTCGGCGCCGCCGGCGCGGGTCGACCCGGTCCGGCGAGACGACCCACCGACCGCGGGGAGCTGAGCGGTGCCACCGCCGACCGAACTGACCGGATCCTCCCGGTCCGACACCGCTGGTCCCGCCCGCCCGAGCGGTAGCGGTGACGGCGGAGCCACCCGTCGGCTGTTGTCGGCCGGAGCGGTGATGGCTGCCGGCACCGGGCTGTCCCGAGTCCTCGGCTTCGTCCGGTTGATCATGCTGGTCTTCCTGTTCGGCAACGCCACCCGGCAGGCCGACATATTCGCCATCGCCAACACGGTGCCCAACAGCATGTACATCCTGCTCGCCGGCGGACTCTTGAACTCGGTGCTGGTCCCCCAGCTGGTCCGCGCGGTCCGCAACGACCGCGACGGCGGGGAGGCCTACACCCAGCGGATCATGACCGCGGGGCTGCTCGGTCTGGGCGCGGTCACCGTGCTGCTCACCTTGGCGGTGCCGCTGATCGTTCGGCTCTATTCGGGTGCGGACTGGAAGTCCCCCGGGCTCCGCGAGCAGTACACCTCGATGACCATGCTGGCCTACTACTGCATGCCGCAGGTCTTCTTCTACGGCGTCCACGTGCTGGCCGGTCAGGTGTTGAACGCCCGGGACCGGTTCGGCCCGATGATGTGGGCGCCGATCGCCAACAACGTCGTCTCCATCGCCGTGCTGGGCCTGTTCCTCGGCGTCTTCGGCCGGACCGACACCGGCCAGGCCTTCACCTCCAGCCAGGAGTTGCTGCTCGGTCTCGGCTCGACCGCGGGCATCGTGGTCCAGGCCGCGGTGCTGGTGCCCTTCCTCCGCTCGGCCGGCTTTCGCTTCGCGCCCCGCTTCGACTTCCGGCACACCGGGCTCGGCCACACGTTCTCGCTGGCCCGTTGGACTATCGGCTACGTGGTCGTCACCCAGCTCGCGCTGGTGGTGAGCAACCGACTCGCCACCGGAGCCACCGCCGGCGGCACCGGGGCCGGTCTGGCCGCCTACAACAATGCGTACGCGATCTGGATCCTGCCGCACTCGCTGGTCACGATCTCCCTGGCCACCGCCATGCTGCCCTCGACGTCGCGACTGGCGGCCCGCGGCGATCTGGCCGGAGTCACCGCCGAGACCACCCGGACCGTCCGCCTGGCCACCACCGTGCTGCTGCCGGCCGCGGTCGGCTTCGCCGTGCTTGGGCTCCCGATCACCCAGCTCGCCTTCGGCTTCGGGCGGGGTGATCGCGACGCCGCGTTCGTGGGATGGACGCTGATCGCGCTGGCCCTCGGCCTGGTCCCGTTCACGATCCAGTACGTGTTCCTGCGCGCCTTCTACGCTTTGGAGGACACCCGCAGCACGTTCTTCCTGCAGATTCTGATCTCCGGCGTCAACGTGCTCGTCGCCGTGGCCCTGGTTTTCACGGTCGGCCAGCCGCGTTGGGTTGCGCCGAGTCTCGGCGTGGCCTACTCGCTGTCCTACGCGGTCGGGATCGTCGTCTCCTACCGCCGACTGCGCCGGCGGCTGACCAGCTTGAGTTCGCACGAACTCGTCCGGCACTGCGCCCGACTCCTGCTGGCCTCCCTCCCGGCCGCGGCGGGCGGCTGGGTGGTCTGCTGGGTGGTCAGCGGAATGTCCGGTTCGCGGACGACACTCGCCGCCGCGCTGGTCCTTGCCGGCGCCGCTGCCGTGGCCATTTTCGTCCTCACCGCCCGGCTGCTGGGCATCGAAGAGATCGGCGGGATCGTCGCCCTTCTCCGCCGACGCCGGATCGGACCGCCGGAGATCGACGCCGCCGCGGGGCAGAACCCCCCAAAGCAACTTCCCGCTGAGCAACTCCCCCCTGAACAGATCACCGCAGGGCAGATCGCCGCGGGGCAGATCACCGCAGGGCGGGCCACCGCGGGGCAGCTCGCTACGGAGAGCCGAAACGCCCTCACCGTCCCGCACCCGGGCGACGAATCCACCGCCCCCGGCGATTTGGACACCGTCATCCGCTCCGCTTCTCCTAGCATGGCCACACCATTCACCACCGCCGCCGCCAGCGGAGTGCCGTCCGCCCAGCACCCGCGGACGGCGCCCGGTCCGGCTGAGGACGCAGCGCCCATGACTCACACGGCCCACCTGCCGCCGCCGGGGACGGCGCCCGACCTGGACGACGCGGCGAACCGACCGGTCGCCGCAGACGAATCCACGCCGACGCGGCCGGCCAAGGCGGCGACGCTACCGGCCGGGACGGTGCTGGCCTCGCGGTACCGACTGGAGGAGTTGATCGCGGACTCGAGGCCCTCGGTCACCTGGCGGGCCTTCGACGAGGTGCTTTCCCGTTCGGTCCTGGTGCACGTGCTGGCCCCGGGTGATCCGGACGAGCCGGAGCTGCTCGCCGCCGCCCGCCGGGCCTCGGTGGCCACCGACTCCCGCTTCCTGCGGGTGCTGGACGCCG
Source organism: Friedmanniella sp. (assembly GCA_965218535.1). Taxonomy (GTDB): domain Bacteria; phylum Actinomycetota; class Actinomycetes; order Propionibacteriales; family Propionibacteriaceae; genus Microlunatus. The sequence goes on along the minus strand of CBDCLF010000001.1, from coordinate 1,342,114 downwards.
TCCCCGCCCAAGACACCGAACTCGGCTCCTACATCGTCTGCGAGTACGCCACCGGTCAGTCGTTGGAGGTGCTGCTCGCGCACGCCCCGCTGTCGGGTTTGGAAGCCGCTTGGGTCGTCCGCGAGGTGGCCGATGCGCTCGCCGGCGTCCACGGACTGGGCCTGTACCACCGACGGATCAATCCGGAGACGGTGATCATCACCCCGGCCGGAAACGTCAAGATCGTCGGGCTGCTGATCGACGCCGCCCTGCGGCCCAACCGCAGCAGTACCGTCCCGGGCGCCGACACCGGGGAACTGGTCGACGTCACCGACCTCGGCCGGCTGCTCTACGCCGCGCTGGTCTCGCGCTGGCCCGGCGGGCCGGCCTACAGCCTGTCGCCCGCACCCCGGCTGGGGCGGCGCTGGATGACCCCGAGGCAGGTCCGGGCCGGGGTGTCGCCGGCGCTGGACCACGTCTGTGACCAGGTGCTCGGCGATCCTCCGCGACACCGGGCGCCGGCGATCGCCACCGCCGTGGGTCTGGTGGAGGCATTGACCAAAGTGCTCGGCAGCGCCGATGCCTCATCCGACCTGGAGCGACGGCTGAACCAGCCCGTCCCGCTGGTCGGTCGGGAACGGCCCAATCCCTCCCCCGCGGTCGCGGGCGCGCCTCCGGTCTCAGCCCTGCTGGACCAGCCGACCGAGGAGATGACCGCCATCCGGCCGGCGGTCCGTCCCGCTGCAGACGCACCGGCGAGCCGGCCGGCCCGGGTCGTCCCGCTGACCGGGTCCGGGTCGGCTCCGCTCACCTCGACGGTGCGCAGCACCTCAGGATCCAGCCCGGTGCGCAGCACCTCAGAATCCAGCCCGGTGCGCAGCACCTCAGAATCCAGCCCGGTGCGGACGACGAGCGGGGCCTCCCGGGCCGGCCGCCAGCCGCGACGCTGGATTGCGGTGTTGGCCGCGCTCTGCGTCTTGCTGGTGGTGGCCGCCGTCGTCTCGGCCCAGGCCTTGGACCGGCGCCTCGGTGCTGCGCCGGGGAAGAGTCCGTCGGCCGCCCCTCGGGCCAGTGCGTCGGCTGCGCCGCCACCGGTGCCGGCCGTGATCCCGATCCGCGGCGCGCGCGACTTCGATCCCCAAGGTGACACCCGGGAGGAGAACCGGGCCGAGGTCCCCCTCGCCATCGATGGTGATCCCAAGACCCGTTGGCGCACCGTCAGCTACCGGGGCAACCCCCGGTTGGGCGGTCTCAAACGCGGGGTCGGACTGGTCCTCGACCTCGGCAGTGCCCAGCCCGTCGGCTCGGTCATGCTGCGGCTGAGCGGCCAGGGCACCGCAGTCCAGCTCCGAGTCCCCAAGGGCGACGCCGGAACCGTCGACACAGCTCCGATGGGATCAGACAGTCAATGGCGTACCGTGGCGAAACGCTCCGGAGCCGGGAAGAAGACCACGCTGACGCCGGCTCAACCGGTCAGCACCCGCTTTCTTTTGGTTTACCTCACCTCTTTGCCGAAGGAGGGAACGGGCTATCGCGGCGGGATCTACGAAGCCGAGGTGAAGCGGTGAACGAAGGTCCTGCGCCGTCCGCCCCTCCCGCCTCGATCCCTCCCGCCTCGATCCCGCCCGCCTCGATCCCGCCCGCCTCGATCCCGCCCGCTTCGATCCCGCCCTCGTCCTCCCCTTCCTCAACCCCCACTTCCCCTCGCACCGATCCTTCCCTGGGGACCGAACGACTTGTCGCTGACCGTTACGCCGCTTCGGACACGGATCTCCTACGGGCCCACGTGGCCGGCGACGCGGAGGCGTTCGCCAGCCTGGTTGCTCGGCACCAGGACCGGCTGTGGGCGATCGCGCTGCGCACCACCGGGAACCCAGAGGATGCCGCCGACGCGCTGCAGGACGCGTACGTGTCCGCTTTCCGCCGGGCCGGTAGCTTCCGCGAAGAATCTCTGGTCAGCACCTGGCTGCACCGGGTGGTGGTCAACGCCTGCCTCGACCGGCTCCGCCGCAGCAAGGTCCGCGCGGTCGAGCCGTTGCCCGCCGACGTCGACCGGCAGGCGGCCCGGACGCAGCCATCCCCGGTCGATCCGGCCGAGGCTCGCGAACGTCACGACGCGGTGCTCGCCGCCCTGGCCCAGCTGAACCCGGAGCAGCGGCTGGCGTTGATCCTGGTCGACATGCAGGGATACTCGGTGGCGGAGGCGTCGGTAGTGCTGGGCTGCCCACCCGGGACGGTGAAGAGCCGCTGCGCTCGCGGTCGCGCCCGGCTGCTGCCGCTGCTGTCCCATCTGCGTGAGGAGGGGGACTCACCGTGACGGTACCGCCGGATGCAGGGGCGATCCGATGCAGGGCGATCCGATGCAGGGCCAACGGATGCAGAGCCAACGGATGCCGACGGCGCCAACGCGGGAGCCGACCCCGAGGCGATGAATACTGGCTCGACCATGAACCGACATCCCGCGGCGCAGGAGTTGGCCCGGGCGGCCGAGGGGCTGCTCGAGCCGACCGCCGCGGCCGGACTCGACCAGCACGTGAACGGATGCGCGGAGTGCCAGGACCGCCGGGCCGGCCTGCAGCGAGTCAGCCTGCTGCTGGCCGATGTCCCCGCTCCTGTCCTGCCGGCGGCGCTGGCCGACCAGCTGAACGCGGTCCTCAGACGAGAGCAACAGCGACGCGAACGGCCGGCCCCCCAAACGGAGGGTGCGACGGTGGCCACCGCCGCCCGGAACCGGACCGGCGACGGGCCGTACGGCAGCGCGGGCCGGCCGCACCCCAGCCTGGGCCGCTTCGGTGCCGACCTCCGCAAGGTGTCCGCGGGCCGGCGCTGGGGAGTGCCGGTGCTAGCCGCCGCCGTGGCCGCCGCGGTCGTCGGCTGCGGGACGTACGTGCTCAGCGCCAGCCTCGGGCTGAACGAGCCGCCATCGGCGTCGGTGGCGCTGAGCAGCGGTCAGCTCGGCGCTCAGGCCTCCGCCCTGCGCCAACGCGTAGACCTCCAACCCCACCGCTTCTCCCAGGCCTGGTGGTGCGCCCGGCGGGTAGTCGACGCCCCCATCGTGGGTCTAGCCTCGATCAGAGCCGACGGGGAACCGGCGGTCCTCGTCTATACCCGGGCCGGCGCTGACACCCGGGTCACCGTCGTGACCGGCTGCGACCGCGGCGATCCCCAGGCGGGCCCTTCGGTCCTGGTCGGCGGCTGAAGCCGGCCGTGGAGGTCCGTCCCCGCGCAGCGAGGCGACAGTGTCCGGGGGTGGCTGCCGTCGGAATAGCCCCGCCCCGGTCGGCGGTTACACCGTAGGAGCCCGCCGCGTGAGTAGGGTGAGGCGGTCACCCAGACGCCGACCCAGCCGGTCAGCAGACCGGGGACCGACGAAGGTACGGCAGGACGGAGGAGAACGTCATGGGCACGGATGTGCGCGAAGTGATCATCGTCGGCAGCGGACCCGCCGGTTACACCGCCGCGGTCTACGCCGCCCGCGCGGACCTGAAACCGCTGGTATTCGAGGGTTCGGTGACCGCCGGCGGTGCGCTGATGAACACCACCGACGTGGAGAACTTCCCCGGCTTTCCCGATGGCGTGATGGGCCCGGATCTGATGGAAGCTATGCGCGCCCAGGCCGAGCGCTTCGGCGCCGAACTGGTCGCCGAGGACATCGTCTCGATGGATCTCACCGGACAGGTCAAGACCGTGACCGACGGCTACGGCACGACGTTCGCCGCTCGGTCGGTGATCTTGGCGACTGGTTCCCGCTATCGAAAGCTGGGGTTGCCCGAGGAGGACCGGCTGTCCGGCCACGGGGTTTCGTGGTGCGCCACCTGTGACGGGTTCTTTTTTCGCGACCGGGACATCGCCGTGGTCGGCGGCGGCGATTCCGCGGTCGAGGAGGCGACCTTCCTGACCCGATTCGCCCGCTCGGTCACCCTGATCCATCGTCGTGGCGAGCTCCGGGCCAGCAAGATCATGGCGGCCCGGGCCGAGAAGGACCCGAAGATCAGCTTCGCCTGGAACTCCGCGGTGACCGCGATTCACGGTGACCAGTCGTTGACCGGCGTCACCCTCACCGACACCCACGACGGCAGCACCCGCAAGCTGGAGATCTCCGGTCTCTTCATCGCGATCGGACACGACCCCCGCTCGGAACTGATCCACGGTCAGGTCCACCTCGACAGCGAAGGCTATGTGCTGGCCGACGGCGACTCGACCCGGACCAACCTGCCCGGCGTCTTCGCCTGTGGGGACCTGGTCGACCACACCTACCGGCAGGCCATCACCGCCGCCGGGACCGGTTGCGCCGCCGCCCTGGACGCCGAGCGCTACCTCGCCGACCTGGACGACGTCGGCGACGCCGTCCTCGCCCAGGCCGAGAGTGCACTCCTGGGCGCCGGCAGCTGAGCCGGACCCGCCATCCCGACCGACGACGACAAGGAGACCATTCTGATGGCCACAGTCAGCGACGTGACCGACGAGACATTCGACTCGGTAGTGCTGAAGTCGGACAAGCCTGTGCTGGTGGACTACTGGGCCGACTGGTGCGGTCCGTGCAAGCAGATCGCCCCGATCATCGAGGAACTCGCCCGCCAGCACGGCGACAAGGTGACCTTCGTCAAGATGGACACCAACACCAACCCGGTCACCCCGGCCAACCACCACGTACTCGGGCTGCCGACCATCCAGGTCTACGTGGGCGGTGAATTGGTCAAGGCGTTCAAGGGAGCCAAGTCCAAGTCCGTGCTCCTCGGGGCCCTGGAGGAATACCTCTGATCGAGTCCGGTACCCCCTGAACTCGGCGACACGCCCCCTGAGCCCGTTAATACGCGCCCCCTGAGCTCGTTAATACGTCCCCTGAGCTCGTCACCACGCCCCCTGAGCTTGTCGAAGGGCCTCGAAGAGGTCGGCGCTCCCCACACATCCCGAGCCCGTCACCACGTCCCACTGCGCCCGTCACCACGTCCCACTGCGCCCGTCACCACGCCCACTGCGCCCGTCACCACGCCCACTGCGCCCGTCACCACGCCCACTGCGCCCGTCACCACGCCCACTGCGCCCGTCACCACGCCCACTGCGCCCGTCACCACGCCCCCTGAGCCCGTCACCACGCCCCCTGAGCTCGTCGAAGGGCCTCGAAGAGGTCGGCGCCCCCGCCCCCCGCGTCCACCGTGGCCGGATTAGGCGATGGTGGCGAACAGGTCCGCAGGCGTCGGCACGTCGACAGATCGCTGTCGTTGTTGGCGGGCGTACGTGCGGGCAGCGAGGGCGGCCCGGACCCGGGTGTTGATCTGCGGAGTCTGGTCGGGGTCGACCCACCGCGGCGGCAGCCATTCCGGAATCTTGTCGGCGTTCATCCGGCACGTCCAACCCCGGCTGAGGAAGTTGTGATGATGGTAGGCACACAGCAACGTTAAGTTCGTCAGGTCGGTGAGCCCGCCGTCGATCCAAGCAATAATGTGATGGCGCTCACACCACTGGGGAGCCCGATCGCAGCCGGGAAACGAGCAGCCCCGGTCCCGCGCGGCTAACGCGTGGCTTTGGCTGGAGGTGGCGATCCGCCGGCTCCGGCCCAAATCCAACACTGCCCCGGCCCGGTTCAGCACCACCGGGATCACTTCGGCCTGCGCGGCCAGATCCAATACTGCTTTGGTGCTCAACGTGGTCCCGTCGCTGGTATGACCCAGCCCCATCCGGTCGAGCAGGTCCTCCACGGTGATCGTCACAATCACACTAGCCGGAACCCCGCCGGCGTCGGGCACCTCACCGGAACGGAGCAGCCGATCGCACACCTCCTCAACCGCGTCGTGCATCCGCTGCCCCCGATTCCGCAAGTCCAAATCTCCCATCGACCGGCTCGGGGACTCGATGCCCTCCTCACCCGCGTCGGCTGAGGTACACGCGGGGCGGATCTTGGCCAGCGGTTCTAACAAAGCCGCCAGTTTCGCTCCCGCCGTCCCGGTCAGCCGGAATTCGCCCACGTAGGCCCCGTCCCGGGTCGGGCGCAAATGGAAGTGGCGGCGGTCGGCGTTCAGTTCGTCGTTGGGCAACGTGCCGTCGGGGTCGATCGCGTTGACGACCTGCTCGGCCAGCTGCCGCAACGGCTCGGGGGCGAACGTCGCCGCGTGTCCGGTCAACAGCGCCTCACCGGCGGCCACATCGGCGGGGTCGAAGCCACGTCGGTCCACCGACCCGATTGCCCGCTCCACGATCGCCACCTGCTCCGCACTGACCTCGCCCGTAGCCTGAGCCGCGGCCAGGACGGGGCGCACCGGCGCCAGCGGCTGGCCCAACGCACTCGTCCGCGGGCCGACTGCCGCCGCGGCCCGGACCCGGCGGCCCGCTTCGCCCTTCGACAGCCGTAGTGAGGAGGTCAACCACTGCCGTAACGATCCCCGACACAGCGTGGCCGGCAGAGAACGCTCCTCGGCCACACCGATGAGGTGATGATCGACGACGGCCATCCGGTTCCGGATCCGCTCGAACCCCCGCATGACCTCCATCAGCCCGGTGTCGTCGACCCCACTCAGACCCCCCGCCTCCACCGCGGCCAACAGCTCATCCAGGCCTGACCCGAAGGTGGCCAACGCAGCAGCCATCGGACCACCTTCGCCGTTGACCGCGAGCTCCATGAAAGGAGTCTAATCGAACACACGCTCGATAGCAAGAGGTCAGTCGAGAACTAGTAAGGATTTCCGCGGGAACGCTGTTCGTGCTCGCGTTGCTGCTCGAGCCCCGCGCGCTTGTACCGGCCCGTCTACCCGAGCTGCTAGTCCCGCAACGTCGGCAGCTCAGGTCACCGCCGCGAGCATCCACGTCGACGACCCACACGTCTTCATCGAGCTGATCAAGATCATCGTGACCCGACAAACGCCCCGCTAAGGCACTGAGAGCAGGGCTACGAGACGAGTTCCACAACCCGTTCCTGGCTGCTGGGGTCGCTTACGGGACGCCCATGAGCACCCCAGCCGCCGAAAGCCGACCACGTGAAGCCCGCCGGCCCTGAAGAGACCGACCAGAAGTTGAGAGTCGGCGACCTCACCCGAGCTGTCGTCCGCCTGGTCAGTGGCACTCTGCCGACGACAGGTTCAGCGACGACTCCGTGCTCCATCACGAAGTCCTCACCGCTGGCACGTCGTTCGGTCCGCGTCCGGAAGGCCGGTGACGAGGCCGCGCGGAACCCGTGTCAAGGGACACGAGATTCTGCCCGGGTTCTTGACGGCGACACCGTGAAACGGCTCTGCTCGAACTGGTCAAGGAGAAGACCAAGCAGCTCTGCCTCGCCAGCTTCACCCGGGCCTCAACGGCGCCGATACGGCGACTTTCTCGCTCAGCGGTTTCGCGGGTACTTCTCACGGAGGCACCGATCCGGTTGCACGGGCATCGGCTACGGCCGCTCCGTCGAGGCGCATCGAAGACGCTCCTGTCCCTTCCTGTCGGGGTGGACGTCGAGCTCGGTGCTGGGGAAAGCCGACCTCTTCGAGGCCCTTCGACCAGCTCAGGGGGCGTACTCGGGGCCCCTTCGACAAGCTCAGGGGGCGTACTCGGGGCCCCTTCGACAAGCTCAGGGGGGCGTACTCGAGGCCCCTTCGACAAGCTCAGGGGGGCGTACTGGTGCAACGTCGATCTCGGGGTGGACGTGGACCTCGGTGCTGGGAGGAGCCGACCTCTTCGAGGCCCTTCGACAAGCTCAGGGGGCGTACTCGAGGCCCCTTCGACAAGCTCAGGGGGGCGTACTCGAGGCCCCTTCGACAAGCTCAGGGGGGCGTACTCGAGGCCCTTCGACCTTCGGGGAGCCCTGCTCACAGAGTAGATCTGCTCACTCCGGCGGGCGACGGATCAGTGAACACCCAGCACGGTGGGCGGCCCGAGGGCCGGCTGGGCCGATTCCCGTCGTCCCACGTACGAGGCCGGTTCCGGCGCAGCCGGGACCACCAGTCCCGCCAGCCGCTGCCAGGCGGCCCCGAGTCCGGGGCGCCAGCGCACCGTGTTCTGCAACTCCATCCGGAACCTGGGGGTGACCGGATGCGCCCGCACCAGCCGGAAACCGACGGCCTCGAGCCACGGTGCCGCCAGCTTGCAGGCTGGCCCCTCTCGAAAGGTCCCGACCGCGTCGAACACACGCACGTCGACCCGGACAAGCTGGCCCGCGGCGGTCTGCACGAGCTGGCGCCCCAGGCCTTGACCCCGCCAGAACGGCATGACGTAAACGTTCAGCAGGACGGCGGTATCGGCGCCGACCGGGGCGGGAAACAGCTCAGGTCGATCGACGAGGTCCGCCGGCGCCATCGTCAGGTAGCCGATCAGCTCGCCCTCGACTACCGCGACCACCCCACAGTGCCCCCAGCGCTCGATCACCGGCTGCACCCCGTCGCACTCGCGGGCCTTCGGGTCGGCGGGGCGAACCGGAATCTTGCCGTCCGACGAACTGGTCGGCCAAAACCCACAGGGCCCGCCAGAGAACGCGCAGTGGTCGCCGCAGGGCTGCGGAAGCCGTTCCCGATCGGCGGCGGTCATCGGTCGCAGTCGCCGCGAACTCATCGCAGCTACCTCTCCGCCTGCGGTCGGGTCAGCCCGAGGGCGAATCCGACGAGCAAACCGGCCAGCAGTCCCCCGACTACCCACACCGCCCACCGCAGTAGCGTCGCCCGGTCCGATGCCAGGCCTGCCGCGCCCGCTAGCACGGCGGCGTCCCTGCCCGTGCCGCCGTCTGCCATGGGGCCATCGTAGAACCCAGTCCCTCGCCGCGGCCCGGCCCGCCTGCGCGGGGTGCATCGGCGCGCCGGATGAGGCACCCTAGAGGGGTGGACAATGCAGCCGATCGGGTCGGGCCGACGGTGCCGGCCGCGGAGGCCGGACTCGAGGCGTTGAGCCCACGCGACACCCGGCTGGACCGCTGGGTGGATCGCTACGCGGTCCGGACCCAGCAGATGACGACCTCGGCCATCCGGGCCCTGTTCGCGGTGGCCAACCGGCCCGAGGTGGTCTCCCTAGCCGGCGGGATGCCCAACATCGCCGATCTGCCCCTCGACGTGGTCGGCGGCGCACTGCAGGATTTGGTCTTGGACCGGGGACTGCAGGCTATGCAGTACGGCTCCGGTCAGGGCGAGCCCGAAATCCGGGAGGCCATCTGCGAGGTGATGAGGCTGGAAGGAATCTCCGCCCATCCCGACGACGTCAGCGTCACCGTCGGCTCCCAGCAGGCCCTGGACCTGGTCACCCGGATCTTCTGCGACCCCGGCGACGTGGTGTTGTGCGAGGCGCCCAGCTACGTCGGCGCGCTCGGGGTCTTCCGGTCCTATCAGTGCGACGTGGTCCACGTCGCGATGGACGAGCAGGGCCTCGACCCGGTGGCGCTGCGGGAGGCGGTGTACGCCCTGCGCGCGGCCGGCCGCCGGGTCAAGTTTGTCTACACCGTCCCCAACTTTCACAATCCGGCCGGGGTCACGCAATCCCTGGAGCGTCGGATCGCCTTGCTGGAGGTGGTCCGGGAGACCGGGATGTTGGTAGTGGAGGACAACCCGTACGGCCTGCTGGGCTTCGACGCCGGGCCGATCCCGGCGCTGCGGTCGCTGGAGGAGGACCTGGTGGTCTACCTCGGCACCTTCTCCAAGACCTTCGCCCCGGGCTTCCGGATCGGCTGGGTGCTGGCCCCGCACGCGGTCCGGGAGAAGCTGGTGCTCGCCCAGGAGTCGGCGACCTTGTGCCCGCCGACGTTCAGCCAGTTAGCGATCACCAGCTACCTGCGCCGGCACGACTGGCAGGGTCAGATCAAGGCCTTCGCCGAGATGTACCGGGAGCGCCGGGACGCGATGCTGCACGGGCTGAGCGAGCAGATGCCGGCGGGCACGACCTGGACCGTACCGGCCGGCGGCTTCTACGTCTGGTTGACCCTGCCGCCCGGGCTCGACTCCCAGGCCATGCTGCCCCGGGCGGTCACCGCTCGGGTGGCCTACGTGCCCGGGACCGCGTTCTACGCCGACGGCTTCGGCACCCGGCACCTGCGGCTGTCCTACTGCTTTCCCACCCCGGAACGCATCGTGGAAGGGACCCGCCGGCTCGGTCGGGTGCTGCAGCGCGAAGCGGAGGTGCTGGCGACCTTCGGAACCGCCGTCGGTTCCGGGGCAACGGCTTCCCTGCCCAGCTACGACGCCCCCGGAGCGAACCAGACCTGATGACCACGACCCAACCGCTCGAACCGTCCGCACAACCTGCCGAAATGTTCGCGCCGCCGGCGCAGGTCGTCGTGCTGGCCGGTGGACTGTCCCACGAACGCGAGGTGTCGCTGCGCTCGGGCCGGCGGGTGGCTCAGGCGCTCCGCTCCCGCGGCTTGGACGTGGTGGAGTCCGACGTCGACTCGGGGCTTGTCCCAGCCCTGGCCGAGGCCGGCGAGGATGTCGTCGTCTTCCCGCTGTTGCATGGCGAGGCGGGTGAGGACGGCTCGTTGCGCGAGGTACTGGCCCTGCTCGGCGTGGCCTTCGTCGGCAGCGGCGGCTCGGCCTGCCGGGTGGCCTTCGACAAGTCGATCGCCACCACGGTGGTGGCCGACGCGGGCCTGGCCACCCCACGGCAGGTGGCGCTGCCGCACGAGATCTTCCGGGAGTTGGGGGCGGCGGCGCTGGTCGCGGCGCTGGGGGACGTGATCGGCTTCCCGATGATGGTCAAGCCCGCTCGGGGCGGGTCCGCTCTGGGCTGCAGCAAGGTCGGTCGCTCCGAGGAACTCCCGGCAGCCATGGTCGGGGCCTACGCGTACGGTTCGGTAGCCGTGGTCGAGTCCTTCGTCGCCGGCACCGAAGTCACGGTCGCGGTCGTCGACCGGGGACAGGGACCGCTGGCGTTGCCGGCGGTGGAGATTCGACCGGACTCCGGCGTGTACGACTACACCGCCCGCTACACCGCCGGGTCCACCCGCTTCCTCTGCCCGGCCGACCTGCCCGGGCCGGTCGCTCAGCGCTGCGCCGATCTCGCGGTGCGGGTGCACACCGAACTGGGTCTGCGGGACCTGTCCCGGACCGACCTGATCGTCACCGACGACGGCGAACCGGTGTTCTTGGAGGTCAACGTCGCCCCGGGGATGACCGAGACCTCCGCGGTGCCCCTGGCCAGCGAGGCGGCCGGGTGGAGCCTGGGGCGGATGTGTGCCGACCTGGTCTCGGTTGCGGCCGCCCGGCACCCGCGGACTCCCGTCACGCGCGCCACCTCCTAGAACGGCGGCGCCGAACCGATGACCCACGGTGCAGAGCGACCCTGATGCACACCCGCAGTTGGTTGAAGCAGACCGGGATCCTCAGCCTCGGCGCTCTGGTCGCGGCGGCGATGGTTCTCCTCGGGATCTGGCAACTCGACGTGTACCGCGCGCAGGGGGACGCGGCCGCCCGGCGGCGGGTCGATCTCCCGCCGGTAGCGTTGACCGCCGTCGCTCCGCCGGGTCAGGCGGTGCAGGACGGCTACGGGCGGTCGGTGATCTTCTCCGGGCGCTACCAGCCGGGGTTGCAGGTCTTGGTGCCCACCCCCGGTGGGTTTCGGGTGCTGACCGGACTCCGGCAAGACGACGGCAGTGTCGTCGCGGTCGTCCGGGGCCTGGTCGCTGCGGCGCCCGCGCCGGTACCGGGAACCGAACGGGTGACGGCAACCGGAGTCCTGCTGCCTTCGGAGGAGGCACCCGGTCCGGGCATCAGCGCACCCCCGGGTCAGCAGCCGACGGTTCGGCTGCCGACGTTGGCGCAAACGTGGCCGGGACCGTTGGTGAACGGTTTCGTCACCCTTGACGCCGCCGATGCCACGGCCGAGGGTCTGGTCCCGGCTCCGGTCGCGTTGCCGGAGGCCAGGGGACGCCTACGCAACGGGGCGTACGCGTTTCAGTGGTGGGTCTTTGCCGCGTTCGCCGTCGGGATGAGCGTCCGAGTCGCCCGTGACGTCGGGCGGCTCGAGGAGGGTGACGTCGACGCGTACTCCTGAACGGAGCTAGTAGCCTGTCGCCCCTATCTCTTGGGTTTTGCAACGTCCAGGCACATACCTCGCGGCGTTCTCCTCGATCGGAAGACGACCCGGTATGCCTCCCTCGTCGGCCTGGCGATGCACGCACCTGGACGCCGCCAAATCCCAAGGAATAGAGGCGACAAGCTACTAGTGGTCGCGAGCGGACCATCAGGGGTGCCGAGCCGACCCGCTGGTGGAGCCGCCCGGGTTGGTCGGCGACATAGGCTCGCGATATGCGCAACGCTTTGATCCGCTACCGGGTGATGGCCTATCTCGTGGGCACATTGTTGGTCGTGCTGGTGTGCGTCGGACTGCCGCTGAAGTACCTCGGCCATAACGACACGGTGGTCATCTGGACCGCGGTCCCCCACGGCTACCTGTACATGATCTTGTTGATCACAGCCGTCGACGTGGGCCGACGAGCGCGCTGGACGTGGCAGCGGCTCTTGTTGATCGCGCTGGCCGGAACCATCCCGTTCCTCTCCTTCGTCGCCGAACGCTCGGCCACCCGGAACGTACGAGCCAAGCTTGCTCAGGTGGAGCCGGCTCACCCCGAGGTGGCCCCCTCAACCCGCCCCTGATTAAGCATCTTAAAGATCAAGCATCCTAAAGCTAGCGATAAGTCGACTTATCGACGGAGCTGGTGAGGAGACCAGCGATCCGGTCCAAGTCGTCTTCGGTGGCGAACTCGATCGTGATTCGACCCCGCGTGCGGCCGGCGTCGACGCGGACCCGGGTGTCGAGCCGGTCCCCGAGTACTGCGGCCAGTTCCAGCGCCCGCGCGGGTGGCTCCCGGCGGCTGCGGGCGTGGCGGTCTCGCGCCGGGCTCCCCTCGCCCACCGCCACCAGTTCCTCGGTGGCCCGTACCGACAGGCTCTCGGCCACGATTCGCTGCGCCAATCGCTCCTGGCTCAACGGGTCGTTCAGGGCCAACAACGCCCGGGCATGCCCGGCGCTCAGCACCCCGGCCGCCACCCGACGCTGAACGGTCGGCGGGAGTCGGAGCAGGCGAATGGTGTTCGAGATCTGGGGACGGGATCGCTTGATCCGACCGGCCAGCTCGTCCTGGGTGCAGCCGAAGTCGTTCAGCAGCTGCTGATAGGCGGCGGCCTCCTCCAATGGGTTCAGCTGCGCCCGATGAACGTTTTCCAGCAGCGCATCGCGCAGCAGGTCATGGTCTTCGGTTCGCCGGATGATGGCCGGGATCGTCGTCAATCCCGCAGCCTGCACCGCACGCCATCGGCGCTCCCCCATCACCAACTCGTACCGGCCCTGATCCAACGGCCGGACCACCACCGGCTGCAGCAGACCGACCTCACTGATCGAAGCGATCAGCTCATCGAGGGCTTCGGTGTCGAAGACCGTCCTCGGCTGTCTTGGATTCGGTCGGATGGCGGCGGGGTCGAGCTCGGCGTAGGAGGACCCCGCCGGAATCGGGATCCGCTGGACAGTCCGACTTTCTGGTTGCTCCGAGATGGCGGCCGGATCATCGGTTCGCTGGAAGAGCTCCCCCAGGCCGCGGCCGAGCCCTCGGCGCTCGGTGGTCATGCTCATGACTGCTCCTTCGCGCCCCGTCGGGCGATCTCCTCGGCGGCGCGGAGGTAGGAGACCGCGCCGGCCGAGTCCGGATGGTAGGTAAGGACGGTCTGGCCGTAGCTCGGAGCTTCAGAAATCCGCACCGAGCGGGGAATGGCCACCGGTAGAGTCTCGGCCGGGAAGTGCGTCCGGACTTCGTTCGCAACCTGGGCCGACAGTCGCGTCCGAGCGTCGAACATGGTCAAGACAACCGTGCTCAGCCGAAGATCGTCGTTGAGCTCCCCCTTGACCAAACTGATCGTTCGCATCAGCTGGGAGACACCCTCCAGAGCGTAGTACTCACACTGGATCGGAATCAGGATCTCTGTGGCCGCTACCAGGGCGTTGAGAGTCAACAGGCCGAGGGAGGGTGGGCAGTCCAGCAGCACGTAGTCGGTCGGATGCGACTCAAGATACTTCGTAAGGGCTCGGTTCAGCCGTCGCTCACGCGCCACGACCGACACCAACTCGATCTCGGCTCCGGCCAGGTCGATCGTGGCGGGGAGGACGCGCAGTCCGGCTGCTTCGGGAGAGGACGTCACATGGTCGGAGAGGTCGACCCCGTCGATCAGGACCTCATAGCTCCCCGGAACGCCGGAACCGTGGTCCACACCCAGGGCGGTCGAAGCATTGCCCTGTGGATCGAGGTCGACGACCAGGACTGAGAGTCCCCCCAGGGCCAACGCGGCAGCTAAATTGACCACGGTCGTCGTCTTCCCGACACCGCCCTTCTGATTAGCCACCACGACGATCCGCGAACGTGAGGGGCGGGGGAGTGCAGCCGGTGCTGTTTCACGTGAAACCGGCTCCTCGGCCTCTGGTCCCGGGGCCTTCGGCAGCTCCTCCTCATCGAAGCGAGCCCGGCGGGGCCCTTGCGGCCGGGGGATCCGGGACTTCTCCTGGATCGACGGCGGCCACGGCTCCGACCGAGCGAACCACGTCAACGTTTCACGTGGAACGTCGGGCCAGCCGATCTGCTTGTCGGCATGGACGGTTCGGGGCCAGCCCAGTCCGTCGGCTACCTCGGTCGGTTCCGGGCTGGTCGCGCTCACGTGCCTCCTTGGGTCAATACCTCAGGCTACTGACCTCGGCGCGTGTTGGCGTCCGTACACGCGGACACAGCATCGACCAAGTCAGCGTGAGACAGTAGGCCGCGCCGGCTGGCCGGACCGGAGCCGAACTACAGCCGTCGCCTCGAGCGACGGATGGGCCTGAACGCGCAGGACTTCGGCTCGGAGCCGCTCACGGCGGAGGACAGGCGCGGCCCGAGTCACTTCATCGGCCGCTGACCGACCCTTGATGGCCAGGAGGACTCCGTCGGGGGAGCGAAGGGGCGCACACCAAGCCACCAGCCGGTCGAGCGGGGCGACTGCTCGGGACAGGACGGCGTCGTAAGTGATGCGGTGGTCCTCGGCCCGGGAACGCACGACGGTCAGCCGTTCCGTCAGATCAAGTTCTTCCACAACCTCCATCAAGAAATTCGCTCGGCGGAGCAGCGGCTCGAGCAGGGTGATTCGGAGGTCCGTCCGGGACAGCGCCAGCGGTATCCCGGGTAGACCGGCACCGCTGCCGACGTCGACGGCGGTGGATTCGGCCACCATCAACTCGGCGACGGCCACGCTGTTAAAGACATGCCGCGACCAGATCCGGTCGACCTCCCGAGGACCGATCAGCCCTCGATCGACTCCCCGCGTCGAAAGAATGTCGACATATTGACGTATCGTCCGTTCTTGGTTGCCAAAAAGCGCGTTGACCAGATCGATCTCGGGTTCCTCAGTGGAATGCTGGGAAGCTACGACGCAGCCGTTCGGGATGCTGAGGACGCCGGAAGGACGACGACATGTCGCTGCGGTTCCTGTCCTTCGGACTCGCTGGTCAGTCCGGCGGCGGCGACCGCGTCGTGGACGACCTTGCGCTCGAACGGATTCATCGCGTCCAGCGCCACCCGCGGCTGACCGTCACGAACCCGTTGCACGGCCTGGTCGGCGACCTGAACCAGTTCACCCCGTCGCTGCTCCCGATAACCAGCGACGTCCAGCATCAGCCGGCTGCGTTCACCGGTCTCGGTCATCACCGCTAGCCTCGTCAACTCCTGCAGCGCGTCCAGGACGACCCCGTCGGACCCGACCAGGACCTTAGAATCGCTGACGATCGAGACGTGGGCTCGCTGTCCCTCGATATAGGTGTCGATGTCCCCGTCGAGATCGACGATGTCGAGCAACTCCTCCAGGTAGTCCGCTGCGATCTCTGCCTCGGCCTCCAGCGGATCCTCCTCGGCGTCCGCGGCCTTGTCGACCTCGGCCACGTCGGCCGGGGCGGCTTCGGCGTCCGATAGGGCCTCCGAGTTTCGTCCGCCGTCTGGTGTCGAGGTGTCAACGGCGGTGTCGTCGTCGCTCATGTGCTCATCCTTTCGCAGGCCGCCTCGCAGTGACCGCTCTGCTCGCTCGTAGTTATTCAGGCCGGGGTTGGTTCAAGCCGGGGGTGGTTCAGGTCCGAGGTTGGCCGTCGTGCTGGTCCAATCCGCAATCCGTCCCCGGTGGCGGCAGCGACCCCCCTGCGGCTCAGAATTTGCGCTGGGACCGAGTCTGCTTACGCGGCTGCTGGCGGACAACCCGGGGCGGTGAGACAGCGCTCGCCCCGCTGATGACGTTGCCCGTACCGTTGCTGCTGCCGTTGCCGTTACTGCTGCCGTTGCCGTTGTTGGCGGCGGGCGCGGCCGTTCCCCTACGGGTGACCCCGATCGCGGTCGCGCCACCGTCGGGTTCCGGCTTGTGGTGTCGCAGCCGACGCTCCTCCCAGGCCGCGTACGCCGGTGTCCCGGGCGCGGGATTGCGGCGGATCACGTAGAACTGCTGGCCCATGGTCCACAGGTTCGAGGTGAACCAGTAGATCAGCACTCCGACCGGGAAGTTGATGCCGAAAACCGCAAACATCAGCGGGAAGACGTACAGCATGATCTTCTGCTGCTGAGCGAACGGGCCCTCCAGGGCCTCGGTCGGCATATTCTTGCGCATCAGCTGCAACTGGGTGACGAACAGGGTCGCCGTCATGGCCACGATCAGCGCCACGGTGACGATGTGCACGCTGGTGATCCCGTTGCTGAAGCCAACCTTTTGGAAGGTGTCGGAGATCTTCGCGCCGAAGATCGAAGCCTGGTTCAGTGACGTCAGCAACTCGGGGTGGATCGTCAGCCAGTGGCCACGGGCGATCGGCTGCCCCGTGGTCGGATCGAGCCGGGCGGCCCCGTCCAGCACTCGGTACAACGCGATGAAGATGGGGGACTGCAACAGCAACGGCAGGCAAGAGGCCAGCGGGTTGGCGTTGTTCTCCTTGTACAGCTTCATCGTCTCCTGACCGAGCTTCTCCCGGTCATGGCCGTACTTCTTCTGCAGCTCACGAACCTTGGGCTGCAACAGCTGCATGGAGCGGGACGACTTGATCTGCTTGACGAACAGCGGAATCAACGCAACCCGGATGACGATGGTGAGCGAGACGATCGACAGGGCCCACGTCCACCCGTTGTCAGCGCCGAACAGGGGAGACCAAACGGCGTGGAAAACCACCAGGATGCCCGAGACCACCCAGTACAGCGGCTGCATGATGGTGCTGCCGATGGAGATGAACGGATCCCAGATCGACATGGCGGTCAGGAGCGGCGTGAGCATCAGGTCACCCTTTGCAGTACTGGCGGAGTCTGGGTCGGAGGCTGACCCGGCAAAATCTGAGGTGACGGCGCCGAGCACGCCGCGTCACCCTGTCCAGTGTGCCCGCACTGAGGTGAGCGCGCCGCCCGTTCCCGCATCTCTTCGGCGTGTTCAGGTGTGCCCGGCACGGGCTCGTAGCCACCGGCCGCCCAAGGGTGGCAGCTCAGCAGCCGCCGCGCGGCCAACCAACTGCCTTTGACCGCCCCATGGACCGAGACCGCGCGGAGCGCGTAGGCCGAGCAGGTGGGGTAGTAGCGGCAGACGTTCCCGTACAGCGGGCTGATGATCAGCCGGTAGGCCTTGAGCAGACCGATCAGGACGAACTTCACCCCGTCACCGCACGACGGCTGAGCTTGCCCAGCGCCTGCGTCCAAGCACCGGTGAAGTCCTCGGGCAGTCGAGCGGGCACCGTGGCCGCCGCGGGTAGGGCCCGGATCACCACATCCGCCCGATCGGTCGAGGCGAGCTGGGCACCGGCGAGGTGGCGTAGCCGACGCTTGACTCGATTACGGGTCACCGCGTTTCCGACCGCCTTGGACACCACGGTTCCGACCCGGGTCGACGAGGTAGTCCCCGGTGCGACGTACAACACCAGGGTCGGTCGCCCGGCCCGGACCCCGGAGCGGATGACGCGACCGAAGTCGCTGGTCCTGCGCAGCCGAGCCGCAGCGTTCAGCACAAGCTCGCCCGGCTCAGGCCGAGAGCTTGGCGCGACCCTTGGTCCGCCGGGCCGACAAGATCGCCCGTCCGGCCCGGGTCCGCATCCGCAGACGAAAGCCGTGGGTACGACTGCGGCGCCGGTTACTCGGCTGGAAGGTGCGCTTGCTCACGGGAGGACTCCGAAGATTGTGATGGTCAAAAAAGAGGTCGTCGACGACCTCCCTACGGTACGGGGGCCCGCCAAGCCGGTCAAACCCGCGCCTGGTCCTTCCTCCCTACCAGCCAAGGCAGCTTTGACGTACGCGACACGCCGTCCGCGATGGGTCGAACACCCGGTACGGGTTGCGTGGCCGGGACGAGGTTGCTAGCGTCGCCGCCACGTTACTTCCACGTCGAGACGCCAGGTTGTGGGGGCGACCAGGTCTCTCCGTCGTAGCCTTTTTTGGACGGCTTCCTCGCCGCTGTCTTGCCTCATGCACAGGTTGTGGACAACTATGTGGAGCGAAACAGCGACGAGCAGCATCAGCAACCCGGAGACCGAGTGAGCGAAGCCATCGACGATACGGCCGAAGCCACTTCGCTCGCCTTCGAACACGTCTACGCCCAGGCCACGCCCGAGCTGCGGCGGTGGCTCGACACCGGCAAAGCCTTGACCCTGCACCAGGACGTGCTGATCCTCGCGGTGCCGAGCAACTTCGCCCGGAATCTGCTGGAGGGACGCTTCCGCGGGCAGCTCGAACAGGTCCTCAGCGGGTACTTCCACAAGCCGATGAAGATCGTGGTCACCGTCGACGACGGACTGAATCCGACCGCGGAGGACCCACCTCCGGAGCCCGACCCCTCCTCGCTGGCAGCCTCATCCGACCGGGGGTCCTCCGACCAGAGCTCCGGCCGGCCCTTTTCCGATCGACCCGGGGAGGCCGACGACAACCACCGCTTCGGTCGCTCGACTCCGATGGGCCACCTCGACGGGGCCGACTCGCGGTCGCGACGCTTCGTAGACTCCCGACTGAACCTGAAGTACACCTTCGAGACCTTCGTCATCGGCAGCTCCAATCGCTTCGCCCATGCCGCCGCGATCGCAGTCGCGGAGAGCCCGGGCAAGTCGTACAACCCATTGACCATCTACGGCGACTCCGGGCTGGGTAAGACCCATCTGCTGCACGCCCTGGGCCACTACGTCCGCAACTACTTCGACGCCGTCCGGGTCCGCTACGTCTCCACCGAGGAATTGACCAACGACTTCATCAACGCGATCAGTCAGAACAAGGGGGCGGAGTTCCGGCAGCGTTACCGCGACGTCGACGTGCTGCTGATCGACGACATCCAGTTCCTGGAGGGCAAGGAACAGACCCAGGAAGAGTTCTTCCACACCTTCAACACCCTGCACAACGCCGAAAAGCAGATCGTGATGACCTCCGATCGGCCGCCGAAGCTGCTGGAGAACCTGGAGCCGCGGTTACGGAGCCGGTTCGGCTGGGGCTTGATCACCGACGTCCAGCCGCCCGACCTGGAGACCCGGATCGCCATCCTGCGCAAGAAGGCCGCCCAGGAGCGACTGGTGGTCGGGCCCGAGGTCTTGGAGTTCATCGCCAGCAAGATCCAGACCAACATCCGCGAGCTGGAAGGAGCGCTGATCCGGGTCACCGCCTTCGCCAGTCTGAACCGGCAGCAGGTCGACCTGGCCCTGGCCGAGATCGTGCTCAAGGACCTGATCCCCGAGGGTGGGGAGGCGCAGATCACCAGCGGCATGATCATGGGCCAGACCGCGTCCTACTTCGACATCTCGATCGAGGACCTGTGTGGTCCCAGTCGGACCCAACAACTGTCCAATGCCCGCCAGATCGCCATGTACCTGTGCCGGGAGCTGACCGAACTGTCGCTGCCCAAGATCGGCCAGCAGTTCGGCGGCCGTGACCACACCACCGTGATGCACGCTGACCGGAAGATCCGCACCCTGATGGCTGAGCGTCGTAGCGTCTTCAACCAGGTGACCGAGCTGACCAACCGGATCAAGCAGCAGGCCTCCCACCGCTGATCCCACGTGCGTGCCTCGCCAGGCCGACGAGGCAGGCATACCGGGTCCGTCGGCCGTCGAGGAGAACGTGTGGGCGCGAAGCGTCGCGTCCGGTGGACGAGGCGAGGTGCGGGCCCGGGCGTGGCCCAGCCCGAGCGGGGCGACCGTGGCCCTACCACAAAACGTGGCCGTCGGTGACGAATAAGTCACGGTGTCCCCACACCTGGGGACAAGACTGTGGACACTGGGTACTCACCAAACACCGAGGTGGGGAGACTGCCCGACATCCGCCACGCGCGCCGTAGGGCGTCCGCAGATCCTCCCCGTGTAGTTTCACTTTTTCCCCCGCCGCGTCCGGAAGCCCAAAGCTGCCCTGACCTCGCCGAACGAGCCGTTGTCCACAGCATCCACACCACCTACGACGACGACGAAGAGATAGATGAGATAGAGATTGGTCTAAGTCACTCGACCCCTTCGCTGTGCACAGCGTCCGCTCGTCGGAGTCGAACGAAAAGTCAGGCCGATCGAGACAGACCGAGAAGGAGGGCGCGCGATGGGACTGCTAGGTCGGATCTTCGGCCGACGAGACGAGCAGAACGAGAACGCGGACGGCAACGGGGACAGCCTCAGCTTCCATCTCGACCTCGACGTACGCCGAGCCCAGTTGCAGCGACTCGAACAAGCCCTGGACGCGATGGTGGAACGGATGCGGGAGGTGCAAAACCTGAACAACCCGGGCTGGCGGGCCCGGATCAACGAGTACGACCGGCTGGCCGGAGAGGCGATGACCATGCGTCGGGGCGTGCCCACCCGGGAGGGGCTGCTCGACCTCGTCTTCGAAATCCGGCCGGTCGTCGTCGGCGACGTCCCCCGGCCGCTGGCTTCCCTGGTCCCGTTGCAGCAGGAACTGTTCGGCGCCGCCGACGATCTTCGCGAGCTGCGGCCCGGCGAGCGGACATGACACCGGACTCGGCCGACCTCGTCGGGGTGCGCTGCGAGTCAGGAGATGCAGGCATCGCTAGGATCTGCGATGCTCGTCTCCCGGCCGGCCGGCACCGCCCCGGGGGCAGTCCCGAACGGGCAAACACGAACGAGCACTTGACGAACGAGCACTTGTGAGGAGGAAGCGTGAAGATCCGGCTCGAGCGTGACGTGCTGGCCGAGGCCGTTGCGTGGGCGGCCCGTAGCCTGCCGGTCCGGCCGAGTGTCCCGATCCTGGCCGGACTGCTGGTCCGTGCCGACGCAGACCGGGTCACCTTCTCCAGCTTCGACTACGAGACCTCCGCCCAGATCGAGGTCAGTGCCACCGTTGCGGACGAGGGCGAGGCGCTGGTATCGGGTCGGTTACTGGCTGACATCTCCAAGAGTTTGCCGGCGAAACCGGTGGACATCTCCAGCGACGACTCGCGGATGGAGTTGGTCTGCGGCAGCGCCCGCTTCACCCTGCAGACTCTGCCGGTCTCGGACTACCCCTCGCTGCCGAAGATGCCGGGGTCCACCGGTTCGGTGGCCAGTGCGGTCTTTGCCCAGGCTGTGTCGCAGGTGGTGGTGGCCGCCGGTCGGGACGAGTTGTTGCCGGTGTTCACCGGCGTCCGGGTCGAGATCGAGGGTGAGACCATTTCCCTGCTCGCCACCGACCGCTACCGGATGGCGCTGAAGGAGCTGAGCTGGCGGCCCGGATCGACCCAGATCTCGGCTACGGCCCTGGTCCCGGCCAAGGTCCTCAACGACACCTCCCGCTCGATGACGGCCGGTGAGGACGTCACCCTCAGCCTCGCCGCCGCCGCCGCCGGCGACGGCATCATCGGCTTCGAGGGACACGGCGCCGCGGGGGAGCGGCAAACCACGACTCGGCTGCTCGACGGCGAGTTTCCCAAGGTGCGGCACATCATGAACATCGCACCGCTGTTGAACGTCCGGGTCAGCACCGCGGAGACGATCGCGGCGGCCAAGCGGGTGGCCCTGGTTGCGGAACGCAACACCTCGCTGCGGATGCTGATCGGCGACGGTTCGATCACGCTGGAGGCGGCGACCGGGGACCAGGCCCAGGCTTCGGAGGCGATCGTGGCCAGCGTCGACCAGCCCGGGGGCGAGGACCAAGCCGTGACTGCCGCCGGTTTCAACCCCGGCTACCTGTTGGACGCCCTCGGGGCCTTCGACACCCCGTACGTCAACTTCGGCTTCACCGCACCGAGCAAGCCCTGTCAGCTCACCGGCCTGGAGGAGCTCGACGGCGAGGTGAAGACCGACTACCGGCACGTCATCATGCTGATGCGGCTGCCCGGCTGATGCTGCCGGGCGGCTGCCCGGCCTGGTCGGTTCCCTACCTGACCCAGCCTTGGTCGGTTTCGCACGTTAACGTGGGCACCCGTCACTTGTCGGGTCAAATTTGCGGAGCGAAGTGACGGGATCCTGCGGGGAGTGCGGTCCTCGCGGACCGCCGGAGCCGCACACGTACGAGGCCAGCCCAAAGACACGAGGCCCGTACGGGGCTGTTAGGTTGACGACGACGTCGCAACCAAGGAGTCCTCATGCAGCTGGGAATGGTCGGGCTGGGCCGGATGGGTGCCAACATCGTGCGCCGGTTGATGCGGGACGGGCACGAGTGCGTGGTCTTCGACGTCAATCCGGACTCCGTCGACAACCTCGAGTCCGAGGGGGCGACGGGCGGGTCGTCGATGCAGGACTTCGTGGACAAGCTCAGCTCGCCGAAGGTGGTCTGGGTGATGATCCCGGCCGGAATCACCGGCCAAACCGTCGAGGAACTCGCCGGGCTGCTGGGAGACGGCGACATCATCATCGACGGTGGCAACTCCAACTACCGCGACGACGTCCGCCGGGCCAAGAAGCTCAAGGAGCAGGGGATCCACTACGTCGACATCGGCACCAGCGGTGGCGTGTTCGGGCTGGAACGCGGCTACTGCTTGATGGTCGGCGGCGACGACTACGCCATCGACATCGTGGACCCGCTGCTGAAGACGATCGCGCCGGGTGCGGGTGACCTCGACCGGACGCCCGGCCGAGAGGGTGAGCTGGCCCAGGAGGAGCAGGGCTATCTGCACTGCGGTCCCTCCGGCGCCGGCCACTTCGTCAAGATGGTCCACAACGGCATCGAGTACGGGATCATGGCTGCTTACGCCGAGGGACTGAACATTCTCAACAACGCCGACATCGGGTCAAAGTTGGCCGAGCACTCCGCGGAGATCGCGCCGATGGAGGAACCGGAGTACTACCAGTTCGACGTCGACACCGCCAAGGTCTCCGAGCTGTGGCGCCGAGGCTCGGTGATCGCGTCCTGGTTGCTCGACCTGACCGCCGCCGCCTTGCAGGCCAACCCGACGCTCGACGGCCTGGCCGGCCGGGTGTCGGACTCCGGTGAGGGGCGATGGACGGTCAAGGCCGCCGTCGACCTGGGGGTTCCCGCGCCGGTGCTGTCCACCGCCTTGTTCGAACGCTTCGCCTCCCGCGACGAGGACCACTTCGCCAACCAGGTGCTGTCGGCGATGCGGCAGCAGTTCGGCGGCCACAACGAACTGCCGGCCGGCGAATCGTTGGAGGCCGGCGCGGAGAAGTCCGACCAGCAGGCCGACCGCCAGTCTAAAACCATGTGATCGTCCAAGACCGCCTGATCGAGGACGCAGCCTCTACGCTGAACCGGTGTTCGTCGACCACCTGCAGCTGGCCGAGTTCCGGTCCTACGCCGCGGTCGACGTCGCCCTGGGCCCGGGGGTGTCGGTGTTCGTGGGCGCCAACGGCCAGGGCAAGACCAATCTGGTCGAGGCGGTCGAATACCTGTCGACGCTAAGTTCGCACCGGGTCTCCACCGATGTGCCGTTGGTGCGGGTCGGGGCGGAGCGGGCCATCGCGCGAGCTCGCGTCCAGGCCGGGCTGGACGACCCACGTCAGCTCCAGCTGGAGGTCGAGATCACGCCCGGGAAGGCCAATCGGGCTCGGTTGAACCGCTCCCCGCTCCGTCGTTCCCGCGAACTCGTCGGGGTCCTCCGGACGGTGGTGTTCTCCCCCGAGGACCTGGCCATCGTCAAGGGCGACCCGAGCGAGCGTCGCCGCTTCCTCGACGAACTCGTCGTCTCCCGCTGGCCGCGGCTGGCCGGGGTCCGGGCCGACTACGACCGGGTGCTGCGGCAACGCAACACCCTGCTGAAGTCACTCAGCGGGCGCTTGCGTGGTCGGGCCAGTGACGACGCCGGCGCCACCCTCGACGTCTGGGACGCGCACCTGGCCCAGGCGGGCAGTGAACTTCTGCAGGCCCGGTTGCGCACGCTGGAGGACTTGGTGCCGCACCTGACCAAGGCGTACGCCGACATCGCCCCGACCAACAACGAGGCGGCCGCGGAGTACCGGTCGGCGGTGGTCTTCGCACCCGGAGCCGAACGGACGGAGCTGGCGCAGGCCCTGGCGGCGGCGATGACCCAGCGCCGCGGCGACGAGATCGCCCGCGGGGTGTCGCTGGTCGGCCCGCACCGCGACGACGTGGTCTTGTCCCTGGGGGTACTGCCGGCTAAGGGCTACGCCAGTCACGGCGAGTCCTGGTCGCTCGCGCTCTCCCTCCGGTTGGGTGCGTTCGCGTTGCTCCGCGCCGACGGGGTGGAGCCGGTGCTGGTGTTGGACGACGTCTTCGCCGAACTGGACAGCACCCGGCGCGAACGCCTGGCCGCCGGCGTCAGCGGCGCTGAGCAGGTGTTGGTCACCGCGGCGGTCGCGGCCGACGTCCCCGCCGTCTTAGCCGGCCGGCGTTTCCGGGTGGCGGCCGGTGAGGTGAGTGCCGATGACTGAGCGGCCCGAGTCCGACCCGGACCGCGGATCCGACCTTGACCCGGACCCCGAGCGGGGCGTCGCGCACGAATCGACCGGGCTTGCCCTGGCCCGGGAGGTCGCCCGCTCGGTCGGGGCCCGGGCCCGGGCCCGGCGGTGGCCGCCCACAGGATCCACGGCACCGCGACCGGTCGAGCCTCGGTCGTCCGGGGCCCATCCCGACGACCGGGACCCCCAAAGCTTGTCCCACGCCGTCGAACGGTTGGTCGAGACCAAGGGCTGGACCGCCGACGTCAACGTGCACACCCTGCTGGCCCGGTGGCCGCTGCTCGTCGGGGTCGGCGTCGCCGCCCACTCCCACCCCGAGGCCTACGCCGACGCGGTGCTGACGGTACGGACCGACTCCACCGCCTGGGCCAGTCAGTTGCGGCAGCTGGCGCCGCAACTCGTGGCCATGCTGAACGACCAACTGGGCCAGCAGACCGTACAGCGGGTCAAGGTCCTCGGCCCGGACGCGCCATCGTGGAAGAAGGGCCGCTACGCCGTCCGCGACGGCCGCGGTCCGCGGGACACCTACGGCTGAGTGCGGTGCCTGATCAGGCCGTGCACGGCAGGGCCTTCACCGTGGGCGCCTGATCGCCGCGGACAGAACAAAGGAGAGGGCGTGAGCGCGACCGTGACCCCAACGCGACCGCCGAATCCGGGCGCTGTGTCCGCGGTGATCGCCGAAGTCGTCATCCTGGTTCGCGACACGGCGGTGGTGTTTTGGCGGTTGCTGCCGCAGATCCTCACCATCTGGTTGCTCGGCTGGCTGGGCAGCGCCCTCGCGCTCAAGCTCGCCGTCATCGTCGCTGATGTCAACGCATGGGCGGCCCTGGTGATCTTCTCCGTCAGCTTTTTGTCCACCCTGGTGGCGATCGTGCTGATCTTGCGTCTGTGCGGGGTCGAACTGGGGATCCGGCAACTGATCCCGGATTCCGAGGCCGCCGCCGACGACCGCGACTCCAGCCTCACCCGGTTACTGGCGGTCACCCTGCTGCCGTTCCTCGGCCTGTACGCAGCATTCGGCCAGGTCACCCAGCAGGCCGCCAGACTCTCCACCGAGCAGGTCTTCCGCGATCCGCTGAGCCTGGGCCGGCCGTCGGTGTTGCAGACCGTACAGGGCCTGGCGAGCGCGCACCCCGGGCGGCTGCTGGCCCTGCTGGCGGCGATCTACCTCCTCCGCCGAGGAGTCGATCTCGCCCACGACAAGAGCGGCTGGCGGCCTCTCGGCCTGCTGGTCGCGGTGATCGAAGGGTTCTTCATCGTCGCGGTCATCTTCGGCGGCTTCCGGCTGGTGCGACGGCTCACCCGCTGGTTCGCCACCCGGGAGTTCGTGGCGTGGGAGTCCGCGGTGGGGCGAGAGCTCCGGCAACTGCTCGCGGCCGTCAACCTCAAACTGCCGGCGGCGCTGACCCGGCTGGCCGGCTTGATGGCCGACGATCTGGTGCCGCTGCTGGTGACCGTGCTCGGGCAGCCGATCATCTGGCTCGCCGTAGCCGCGCTGGTGTACGGGTCCAAAGTCCTCTCGCTGGCCGAACTGTGGCGCCGCGGCCGCCCCGTCGTCCAGCGGATCCCAGGTGCGTCGGTGTTCGACCGGTACGCCGACAAGCAGGCGTTGCACGTTCCCCCGCGGGTTGGGGCAGGGCGAGCCGGGACACGGCGGGTCGGTCGAGAAGTTCGGGAGGCGTTCTTCGGCGATATCGACGACAAGTACCTGCCCACGTTCCACTCCGTGCGGCTGGTGTTGCGGGCCGGGGTGGGCTTCCTCGGCGCGTACGTGTTGGTCTACGGCGTCGTGCTGATGGCTCAGAACTACGTCCAGGCGCTGTACCAGGCGGTCGTCGGCGGACGGGAGACTTCTTTCTGGTACATCACCGGCCCGATCTTCGACCTGGTCGAGAACCTGCCCTGGGAGCCGCTGCGGCTGTGTCTGCTGGCGGTGGCTTTCCGCCGCTGCCTGGAGTTGTTCCGGCACCAAGGCGGCACCCCGGACCCGGTGAAGGTAGTCACCGCCGACTCACCGGCCGGTGCGGCGGAGGTGACGTGATGGCCGACGATCGGCCGCCCCCACCGCCACCCCGAGCGCCGACGCCGGGTTCAACCGCCCGCCGCCGAGGGCACCTGCGTACCGTCCCCCGCTCGAAGGTGGTCGCAGCCGTGACCGCTATCGTCCTGGTCGCCCTCGCGGGGATCGGCTACCAGTTCAGCGACGCCGCCGTGGGCGAGGACCAGGTGGTCCGGGGCCGGCTGGGGGAGTTCTCCGCCTACGGCTCCGGCACGGCCCAGGTCAGCGAGGTACGGGTCGGCACCACCCTGAGCAGTCGCAGCGACACCGTCGCCACGACCGGGATGTTCGTCGTCGTCCGGGTCACCGTGCGGGCCCCCGGGCGCGACGATCTCACCGCCAGTAACCTCGAGCTGCTGGCCGAGGGGGCAACCTACGAACCGGCTATCGACACCGGTCGGGTAACCGCCGATCCCGGCTTCGAATCCGCACGCGACATTGCCTTCGAAGTCGACCCGAACCGAGTCGCCAACCTCACCCTGGAGTTCTGGTCCACCCGAGGCTTCGTCCAGGGCTACGCCGAGCACGTCCGGGTCCCCATCGGCATCACCAGCGGCAACGCCGCCGAGTGGCGCCAGGCCGCGCAGGGCGTCCAACTGCCCCTCGCCACCGTGCCGACGACGCGGGGACTGCGGTGAGGGTTAGAACCACGCAGCGGGTGCGTGCCTGGCTGGTCGCAGCGATCGCCGTCGTCGTCGTCGGGATCTATCTGGTGGCCTGGACCACCTACGCTCGGCTGCACCTCCCGCCGGAGCGCTATACCGCCCTCCCACCCGGCGCGGCGGCGAGCCAGAGCGGGGTCGAGTTCGTCCTGCTCAGCCTGCAGCAGACCGAGCGGTTGGCCGACACATTCGGCGCGCCCAAGGCGCCGGCGCCGGGCGCGGTCTGGGTGGTGGCCAGGCTGGAGGCTACGGTCCGGACTCCCGGTGACGCTGTCAGCTGCACGCTTGTGCTCGTCGACGACCGGCGGCGGACCTGGGACAAGTCTTCGGCCTTCGTTAGCCGGACCCTGCCCGGCTGCGTGCCGGACGCGGCCGTGGTCGGGCAGCCGTACCCGATCGAGGCCTACTTCCAGGTGCCGGCGGTCGAGACCGACCGCCTGGTCGGGGTCGCGGTCGAGCAGTTCTCCTCGGCCAGGGACCCGCTCCTCACCCCTACCGAGCGGTAGCCGCCCGGGCCGAGGCGGCCCCGCTTGAGGTTGCGGAGGTCAGTACTTGCTCTCGGGCAGCACCCGCAGGCGCAGTACGACGGCATGGGAGTCCCGGGTCCGCTGCCAACCGCGCTCGTCGCTGAGGACGTAGGGGGTGGTGAACTTCTGCCCGAACACGACCATCCGGATCCGATCTCCCGGATCGGCGGCGAACTCGAACCCGACGTACACCGGTGCCGCGCCCAAGCCGGGGGTGAAGAGCCGCAGTTGCAGGCTGGAGTAGTCCGGCGAACCCAGTGTCACCGACGTCGCCGGTTGGACCTCCCGGCTCGTCTCGCCCCGGGCGGCAAGGAAACCGCTGTCCCCGGTCGCGGGCCGGATCGAGCTGTCCCCGGTGGTGCGGCCCTGGCCGGACACGACGACGCGGTAGTGGTCGTCGCTGCGCCGGTGCTGCACGGTGGCCTCGGTGAAACTGAATTCGTACGGCCCGGTCGCGATCGCCGCGCCGGGTGCGGTCACAGTGGTCAGGTCCTGACGGAAGCCGAAGCCGCCCAAGGCCCACACCAGGACCAGGAAGCCGACCAGGGCCAGCGGGCCCACGAGGGCTCGGCGGTGCCGACGCTCTCGACGCTCCGACACCCCGCTGGACACCGGATCATCCTAAGGAATCACGAGGCGGCGCAAGCGAGGGTCCCGGGTTCGCTTCGCTGGCTCTGGAACGGTCGGGACCCGTGGACGTACCCCGCATCCCCGAAGGCCGTCAGTGCCCTCTGAGCCACCCTCAGACCCCGGAACGGCGAATCTGGGCAGTGGACAGGTGTACCGGATGATCCGATTCGACGAGGAGAAGAGCTAGACTCTGAGTTGATTCAGATCCGGTCGACCGACTCTGGTCGGCCGTCGTAACGGCGTCGCCGTCCCCGGCTCAGTCACAGCAGTTTCGGGTCGCGCACGTGCCAAGAAGGAGCTCATCGCCGGTGACGGACACGCCCGATCAGCCCGAGTCTCACCTGCAGAACGGATCCCAGCAGAACCGATCCCAGCCCGACGACTATCAGGCCGCCGATTCCCCGCCCGACGACTACGAGTTGCCCGACCGAAGCTTGGCGGAGGCACAGTTCGACGACGACTCCGGTTTGAGCAATGACGAGACCGGCATGACCGGGCAGACCGGCCCCGACGAGGAGGCCGACGCGGTGTTGGCCGAGGCCGACCTGGCCCGGCTACGCGCCGCCAACGTGGCCCCGGGCCAATACGAAGCGGACTCGATCACCGTGCTGGAGGGGCTGGACGCGGTCCGGAAGCGGCCCGGGATGTACATCGGCTCCACCGGCGAGCGCGGCCTGCACCACCTGGTCCAGGAGGTGGTCGACAACTCCGTCGACGAGGCGATGGCCGGCTACTGCGACACCATCGACGTCCGCGTGCTGGCCGACGGCGGCGTCCGGGTCACCGACAACGGTCGCGGAATCCCGGTGAAGAACCACACCAAGGAAGGCATCCCCGCCGTCACCTTGGCCCTGACCGTGCTGCACGCCGGCGGCAAATTCGGCGACGGCGGCTACAAGGTGTCCGGCGGGCTGCACGGGGTCGGCGTCTCGGTGGTCAACGCCTTGTCCTCCCACCTGCGGGTGGACGTTCGCCGCGACGGCCACCGGTGGACCCAAAGTTTCTCCCTCGGCGTCCCCGACGGCCCGTTAGAGGAGCACGAGCCGACCGACGAGACCGGGACCACCGTCACCTTCTGGGCCAGCCCGGACATCTTCGAGACCACCAGCTACTCCTACGACACCCTGGCCGCGCGTTTTCGGGAGATGGCGTTCTTGAACAAGGGACTGACCATCTCCATCACCGACGAACGGCCGGACCGGGTCGACGACCAGGGACAGCCGTTTCGTGACACCTTCTGTTATCGCGACGGCCTGATCGACTACGTCACGTTCCTCACCGGCGCCAAGGAGCCGCTGAACCCGACGGTGATCGACGTCGAGGCCGAACGCGCCGACGCCGGGATGAGCCTGGAACTGGCGATGCAGTGGAACACCTCCTACACCGAGTCGGTGCACACCTTCGCCAACGCCATCAACACCCACGAGGGCGGCACCCACGAGGAAGGGTTCCGGTCTGCGCTGACCGCCACCGCGAACCGGTGGGGGGAGACCTGGGGGCTGATCCGGAAACGGGAGGACCGGCTGTCCGGCGATGACATCCGGGAGGGCCTGACCGCGATCATCTCGGTCAAGCTGGCCGAGCCGCAGTTCGAGGGCCAGACCAAGACCAAACTCGGCAACACCGAGGTGCGCTCGTTCGTACTGTCGGAGGTCAACGACAAGCTGGGGGCCTGGTTCGAGCAGAACCCGAACGAGGGCAAGGTGATCGTCCGCAAGGGCCAGGCCGCCGCGATCGCCCGGCTGGCCGCCCGCAAGGCCCGCGACGCCGCGCGCGACCGCAAGGGCCTGCTGGGCCGGTCCGGGCTGCCCGGCAAGCTGAGCGACTGCCAGTCGACCAACCCCGAGGAGTGTGAGGTCTACATCGTCGAGGGGGACTCCGCCGGCGGCTCGGCCAAGGGCGGCCGGGACCCGCGGACGCAGGCGATCCTGCCGATCCGCGGCAAGATCCTCAACGTCGAGAAGGCCCGGATCGACCGGATCATGCAGAACACCGAGGTGCAGGCGATCATCTCCGCCCTCGGCACCGGGGTACACGCCGACTTCGACGTGGACAAGCTGCGCTACCACAAGATCGTGATGATGGCCGACGCCGACGTCGACGGCGCGCACATCCGGACGCTGCTGCTGACATTGATGTTCCGCTTCATGCGGCCGCTGATCGAGGGCGGCTTCGTCTATTTGGCCCAACCGCCCCTGTTCAAGATCAACTGGACCAACGCCACCCCGCAGCTGGCCTACACCGACGCCGAACGGGACGCGCTGCTGCGGCTGGGGGAGGAGTCGGGACACCGGCTGCCCAAGGAGAACCGGATTCAGCGCTACAAGGGATTGGGCGAGATGAACCCCGGCCAGTTGTGGGAGACCACGATGGACCCGGAGAACCGGATCCTGCTCCAGGTCACCTTGGACGACGCGGCCCGCGCCGACGAGATGTTCTCCATCTTGATGGGCGAGGACGTGGAGTCACGCCGCTCGTTCATCCAGCGCAACGCCAAGGACGTCCGCTTCCTCGACATCTAGCCCCGACTTGTCAGCGTCGGTGGTCGCCAGGGCGACCACACGCGCTGACAAGTCGGCCAGAAAGGTGAGCCATGACCGACACCCCCACGGAATCGGTGTTCGACCGGCGGGAGCCGGTGGACCTGCAAGACGAGATCCAGAAGTCTTACCTCGACTACGCGATGAGTGTGATCGTGGGTCGGGCGCTGCCCGACGTCCGGGACGGGCTGAAGCCGGTGCACCGGCGGATCCTGTACGCCATGTTCGACGGCGGCTACCGGCCCGACCGCGGCTGGAACAAGTGCGCCCGGGTGATCGGGGAGGTGATGGGGCAATACCACCCGCACGGTGACACCGCCATCTACGACACCCTGGTCCGGCTGTCCCAGCCGTGGGTGATGCGCTATCCGCTGGTGTCGGGGCAGGGCAACTTCGGCTCGCCCGGCAACGACAAGGCCGCGGCGATGCGCTACACCGAGTGCAAGATGGCGCCGCTGGCGATGGAGATGGTCCGCGACATCGGCGAGAGCACCGTCGACTTCAAGCCCAACTACGACGGCAAGGAACAAGAGCCGGTCGTCCTGCCCAGCCGGTTTCCGAACCTGCTGGTCAACGGCTCCAGCGGGATCGCGGTCGGAATGGCCACGAGCATCCCGCCGCACAACCTGCGGGAGGTGGCCGCCACCGTCGCCTGGGCGCTGGAGCACCCCGAGGCGAGTGCGGAGGAGCTGCTCGCCGCGGCGATGGAGCGGGTCAAGGGACCCGACTTCCCCAACGGTGCGTTGATCGTGGGCCGCCGCGGGATCGAGGACGCCTACCGCACCGGCCGAGGTTCGGTGACCATGCGGGCGGTGGTGACCATCGAGGAGGACCGGTCGGGCCGGACGTCGCTGGTGGTCACCGAGCTGCCGCACATGGTCAACCCCGACAACCTCTCGCTCAAGATCGCCGAGCTGGTCAACACCGGCCGGCTGAACGGGATCGCCGACATCCGCGACGACTCCTCGGCCCGGACCGGGCAGCGGCTGGTGATCGTGCTCAAGCGCGACGCGCAGCCGCGGGTCGTGCTGAACAACCTCTACAAGCACACCCAGTTGCAGGACACGTTCGGCTGCAACATGTTGGCCCTGGTCGACGACGTACCGCGAACGCTGCGGCTGGACCAGTTCATTTCGCACTGGGTCGCGCACCAGATCGAGGTCATCCAGCGCCGCACCCAGCACCGGCTCAGCGACGCCGAGGCCCGGGCGCACATCTACCGTGGCCTGGTCAAGGCGCTGGACGCGCTGGACGAGGTGATCGCGCTGATCCGGCGCAGCCCCAGCACCGAGGAGGCCCGCGAAGGGCTGAAGACCCTGCTGGAGATCGACGACCTGCAGGCCACCGCCATCCTCGACATGCAGTTGCGCCGGCTGGCGGCGCTGGAGCGGCAGCGGATCGTGGATCAGCTCGCCGACTACGAGCGGATCATCGCCGACCTGGAGGACATCCTTGCCAAGCCCGAACGGCAGCGCAGCATCGTCCGCGACGAACTGGCCGAGATCGTCGACAAGTACGGCGACGACCGCCGGACCCAGATCGTCGCTGCCGACGGGGACCTGTCCGACGAGGACCTGATCCCCAACTCCCCGGTGGTGGTCACGATCAGCGCCGGCGGCTACGCCAAGCGGACCACCACCGATCAGTACCGGGTGCAAAAGCGCGGCGGCAAGGGCGTACGGGGGGCCTCCCTGCGGGCCGACGACGCGGTCGATCACCTGTTCGTCACCACCAACCACCACTGGATTTTGTTCTTCACCAACATGGGCCGGGTCTACCGGGCCAAGGTGTGGCAGCTGCCCGAGGCCGGCCGGGACGCCCGCGGCGGGCACGTGGCCGGGCTGTTGTCGTTCCTGCCCGAGGAGGAGATCGCCCAGGTGCTGGCGATCCGCGACTACGACGCCGCGGACTATCTGCTGCTGGCCACCCGGCGCGGGCTGGTGAAGAAGTCCCCGCTCAACCTGTACGACTCGCCGCGCCAAGCCGGGATCATCGCCATCAACTTCCGCGACGACCTCACCAACGGCGGCTCGCCGAGCGCGCCGGACGAACTGATCGGAGCCGACCTGTGCGGACCCGCCGACGAAGTACTGCTGATCTCGACCAAGGGCCAGGCGATCCGCTTCCCGGCCACCGACGAGGAGCTGCGGCCGATGGGCCGGGCCACCTCCGGGGTGACCGGGATGAAGTTCCGGGGCGGCGATGAGTTGTTGTCGATGTCGGTGATCCGGGCCGGTGAGTCGATCGAGGGTCGCTACGTCTTCACCGTCACCGACGGCGGGTTCGCCAAGCGGACGGTGATCACCGAGTACCGCCAGCAGGGCCGGGGCGGGCTCGGGATCAAGGCGATGAAGCTGGCTG
Organism: Friedmanniella sp.; assembly: GCA_965218535.1. Classification (GTDB taxonomy): domain Bacteria; phylum Actinomycetota; class Actinomycetes; order Propionibacteriales; family Propionibacteriaceae; genus Microlunatus. The sequence goes on along the minus strand of CBDCLF010000001.1, from coordinate 1,308,615 downwards.
AGGATCGCGGTTCGCTGGTCGGCGGGATCGTGGTCAGCGAGCACGACGAGGTGATCGCGCTCAAAGCCAGCGGCCAGGTGACCCGGAGTGCGGTGGCCGAGGTTCCGGTCAAGGGCCGCGACACCATGGGCGTGAAGTTCGTCGGCGTCCGCGCCGGGGACTCGGTGATGGCGATCGCCCTCAACCCCGAGACCACCCCGGAGGCGGTGGAGCTGGTCGAGTCCGAGTTGGAGTCAGATACGTCCGAGTCAGGCGAGCCTGCTGAGCCGGATGCGGCTGACGAGGGAGAATTAAGTCAGGTCGCCGCGGCCGAGCAGAGCCCGGCCATGCACGAGCCGGGCGAGTCGGCGGTAGCCGAGCCGGAGCCGGAGGACCCGGCCGAGGACGACTCGATCGACTAATCCGTCGTGGGTGATGACCGTCTTGTGCGTCGTGGTCGTACGGTCACTCCCGACCCGTCGGCGGAGTCTGAATTCCGGCTGTGCCGCCGGTGGGTCGGCGGCTCGACTACCGGGATCGCCTTCCGTACCGTGACACGATAGGGGCGGCGTACCGTCACGAGACGTGGTGTGGTGCGGGCACCGTACGCAGGACCGACGAAAGAAGCTGTCTCATTGACACGATCCGCACCCGCGGGTTGGTTGGTCGGTGAGGACCAGGAGGATGGTGACTGTGAGCGAAGGCAACCCGGGACGCGCTCCCGAGGCCGAAACTCCGCCTCGATCCGAGATTGCCCAAAGCGATTCGAGACCCAAGGGGTCGGCGCAGAACGGCTCGGCGCAGAACGGGTCGCCGCAGAGCGAGGCACCGACGGCGCGCTACGGCCGCAGCGAGGACCGTTCTCGTGAGCAGCAGGTTGCCGAGGCTAGGACAGCCGCCGCGGCGCGCAACGCGAGCTTGGCCAGGACGCGCGGGGATCGCGGGCCGACGACGGACCGGTCCGAGGCACCTGCAGCGAACGCCTCAACACCGCCCGGTCGTTCCGGGGCCACCTCGGTGGTCGTCGATCCGTCCACTGAACCGCCTGCGGCAGAGTCAACGACCAAGCCTCAAGGGGAGCCCGCCGCTTCGGCGAACGCCGAGGACACGACGGCCGACGCGCAACGCTCACCCTCGGTCGACGAACCTGAGCCGGACGACGCAACCAAGACCCGGAGTTGGCGTGAGCGTCTCGGGTTCGCGCCGAAGACCCCGAAGTCGCAGCCGGTGGACGTGCCACCGACCGGACCGGGCGTACCGACGGCCGCTGGCGCAGCAGGCGCGGCGACGGCGATCGGAAACGGGCATCGTCTCGCCGCGGCGAGTGCGGCGCCCAGCGCATCGACCCATAGCTCCGACGGCGCCGCTCAGACGGCGACCGGGGGGCTCAGTGCAGCCGAGCGGCCGACCACCTACCGGAACCCGCCCACTCCGGGCCATCCCACCGGTCCCACGCCGGCGTCCAACGGTCCAGACACCGCCGTCATCCCCGCGGCCGCTGCCCCGCCGGCTCCGGCGACGGCGGCAACCACCGTGTCCCTGGCCCCTAGGAAGCCGGGAGCCGGTGTCGCCCGGCGGACCCGGAAGGCACGGTTGCGGTTGTCGCGGCTGGACCCGTGGTCGGTGATGAAGACGTCCTTGTTGTTCTCCATCGCGGCCGGGATCGTCTTCGTCGTCGCGGTTTACGGCGTGTGGATGCTGCTGAGCGCCTCCGGCCTGTTCGCCTCGGTCGACGACATCGTCAAGAGTGGGCTCTCCACCCCCGGCGACACCACCCCATTCCGGGTCGAGGAGTACGTCAACACCCAGAAGGTGATGGGCGTGACCGTGGCCCTCGCGGTGTTCGACGTCTTGATCTTCACGGCCCTGGCGACCCTCGGCTCCTTCCTCTACAACCTGGCCGCCACCGTCCTCGGCGGCCTGGAGGTCACCCTCGCCGAGGACTGAGGGCCCCACCCCGCCCACTCTGAGCCCCGGAGGTCACCTTGAGCCCGTTGCTGAGGGCTCAGAGTGATCGGCGGGGCTCAAAGTGGGATCAGGGAACTGATTTGGGGCCACCTGAGGCGTCCAGTAAGATCAGCCCCTGCGCCGTCGCCGTACGGCGCGGTCGCGGGCCTATAGCTCAGTCGGTTAGAGCGCTGCCCTGATAAGGCAGAGGTCAGTGGTTCAAGTCCACTTAGGCCCACCTTGCAAGTACCGCTCTGGCTAGGGGCTTCACTCATGTCGGCAGTTCCCCGAAGCGCTGCTCGCCCGTCCGAGGGGGCCAGCGGGACTCACAAGCCGCCGTCGAGGTGGCGCGATTCGCTATTCGGGGGTGCGTTGAGGTCCGGACGATTGAGCAGCGCGTCCAGACGCTCGACGGCAGCGTCGGAGCCGTCCTCGAACAGTCCGCCGTAGCGCGTCAGGGTGAAGCCGACGCTGTTGTGGCCGGCCCACTCCGACACCTCACGGACGTTGCAGCCCGCATCGACCAAGATCGCGACGAAGCTGTGCCGTTTATGCGGAATTCCGCATAACCGCCACACGGCGGCGGTCAACAACCTGCGGCGCTGGTTCGCCCACGGCGAGGACGTCGGCGCGCTGTTGCCGGTGCTGCAGACATACCTGGGGCACTCCTCCATCGCCGACACCGCCTACTACCTGCACCTGACCGCCGAGTCCTACCCCGACATCACCACCCGCGTCCAGCAGACGATCGGGAACATCGTGCCGGCCGTGACGGCAGGGGGCGCGTGATGGCCACTGACTTCGCGGTCTTCCTGCGTCGGTTCCTGACCGACCACCTGGCCGGGCTGCGCGGCTACTCGACCAACACGATCGTCTCCTACCGTGACGTGTTCAAACTGCTGATCTGCTACTTCCGCGACGAACGATCCGTCCCGCCGGACAAGCTGACCCTCGAGCTGATCGACGCCGACGCCATCACCGCGTTCCTCAACTGGCTACGCACCAGCCGGGCGAACAGCGCGTCGACCAGCAACCAGCGGTTGGCCGCGATCGACTCGTTCTTCTCCTGGATGCAAACCCAAGACCCGGCCCGCATGGCCTGCTGCCAGGACATCCTGGCGATCCCCGCAGCCAAGCACGACCGGCCGGCCGTGGCTCACCTGAGCGTGGACAGACCCGTCACCTGCTCGCCACACCCGACCGGTCCACCCGGGCCGGCCGGCGAGACGCGACCCTGCTGGCCACCCCTCTACGGCACCGCGGCCAGGGTCCAAGAACTCGCCGACCCGGCCGTCCGCCGCATCCGTCTGGACGACCCCGCTATGGCCGCACTGACCGGCAAGGACCGCAAGATCCGTCACGTGCTGATCGATGCCAACACGGCGGCGCTGCTGACCGCCTACCTGACCGAACGGCAACTGGACAGCCCCGGTCATGACGACCACCCGGTGTTCTTCAACCAGCATTAGACCAAACTCAGCCGCGGCGGGATCGCCTGGATCCTCCGCAAATACCAGACACTGGCAGCCGATCCGGCGCTCACCAGCACCCACCTCAGTCCGCATATTCTGCGGCACAGTCGGGCCATGCACCTCTACGACAGTGGCGTTCCGCTGCCCTACATCCGCGACATCCTCGGCCACGTCGACCTGTCCACCACCGAGATCTACGCGCGCGCCTCCACCGAGGCCAAACGCCGAGCGCTTGAAGCCGTCTACGACAACATCGTCACCGCCGATTTGGCCGAATGGAACCAGAACCCCGAACTGCTCGACTGGCTCGCCAGCCTCTGACCGCATACGGGATTATGCGCAGCGTTCGGCCGTCATGGCCGCCCCCACCCGCGGCAGACGCCGGGCGCTACGCATAACCCACCTTGCGGCGTGCCGGTATGGGTGTTCTGCTGTTCTCCGAGTTCGGTCAAGATCCGGGATTTCAGGAACGCCTTCACCAGTGCCAGGACGCGCTTGTCCTTGATCCGTGCTCGCACCCGGTCCATCAGAGCCGAGTGTGAGATGGAATCAAAGCACGCCTCGATGTCAGCGTCGAGCACCCACTTATAGCCTCGGGTGCCGTAAAACTGAATCTCAGCGATCGCGTCCTGCGCACGCCGATTGGGCCGGAACCCGTAGGAGACCGGTACGAAGTCGGCCTCCAAGATCGGTTCCAACACCAGCTTCAGCGCAGCCTGGACAACCCGACTCGCAACAACGGGAATCCCGAGCTTGCGCAGCTTTCCCGACCCACCCGGCTTGGGGATCTTGCGTTCCCGCACCGGCAAGGGACGAATACGCGCCAGCCCTCAGGCCGGCACGCAAGTCATCCAAGAAACCGGGAACGCCCATCTGCTCGGCGACGTCAGCGACGGTCAAACCGTCGACGCCGGGCGTGCGCGCACCCCGATTACCAGCAACCCGGGCGAACGCCACGATCAGCGTCGCCGGGTCACACACGAAGTTGAACAGGTCATCGAAACGGCGGCCAGGATCGGCCACCGCCCAACGGTGAAGCTTGGCCTGCATCTCCGATACCTTCCCGAACGGGCCCACCAGGACCTGTGCGGGATCGGCGGCGCCGTCCGGCGGTGCATCTTTCGGCATTACGGCATCCATCCCTTCTCCTTACCGTTGCCGCCCTTCCCCATGTGACCGGCTTTCCCGGCCTCGAGTAGTACGGCGGCTCCGCCCCACCCGGCCCGTTCAACGGTCGGTGCGCCTGTCCCGCTCCCCTGGACCGGATCCCAGAAGAGGAGCGTCGAGCTGCGACCGTGTGGTTCCCGTGTTCACTGCTGTTCGCTCACGAAGTAGGAGCCCGACTGTGTCTCACCCGACTGTGTCTCAGGGGCCTCGTCACAGGTACGCCGTAGACCTTCCCTGTGACCTCCACGGACAGCGGATGAAGACCGTCCGTGAAGTTCTCGCCGCATCCGTAGGCAGCGAGACGCACCGCGCCCGACCCAGATCCGCCAGATTTCGAGTCGGTGTCAAAGTTGAAGGAGTAACAACGCGGGTTCCTCGCGTACTCCTCTCCATCACGCTCGGCCGGACCCGCACCACCTGGCAGTACTGGCACGTCCCGGCTTCGTCTGGGCTGCTCCCATCCCCTCCGGCACCACCCGGAACGGACTGCCCTCAGCTACGTCCACCCGCTACGACAGGCCGGCGGTGGCGGTCTCTCACCTCCACTCGAACATCAGCGCCTCACGGCGCAACCATCCGCCTTGACAAGTTCCGATGCGGCTCGGCCCGCTAGTATCCGTCCGGTGGCACCTCCCGGCACTACGGATCCGCGGGCACCGAGTCACGCTGTAGTCGCGGTCCTCCTCGATGTCCTCAGACCACCGTTGGGCTGCTTCGAACGCCTGATCTCCCCGTCGGCACGCGAGCCGGCACCCCCACGAGGTTCGGGATTGCCAGTCAGCGACATTCCCGGATTCAGCCCACCACCCCAGTGTTCGTACGGCGGCCCGCGTCGGTGGAGTCCATGTGGACGATGACGACGATCCTCAGTCTGCGGATGGCCATGACCAGCGTGCACTGAGCGAGGAGGAACGTCAGGTGTGGCGTCTCTACATGCGGGTGCTGCTGCGGCTGAGCTATGAGATGAACCGCGAGCTGCTCATCGACGGTGGCGTCTCCCTCGCCGACTACCACGTGCTCAACGCCTTGTGGGGCGCCCCTGACCGGCGGATGCAGATCATGGCGCTCGCAATCCGGATTGGCTGGGAACGCAGCCGCGTGTCCCACCAGGTCAAACGCATGGGTGGGCGTGGACTGCTGACGCTCGAGCCTATGGCCTCCGACCGGCGAGCGACCAACGTCGTGCTGAGCGAGCTCGGCGAGCAGACGTACCGAGAGGCGTCGGTAGGACACTCCGACCTCGTCCGACGGCTCTTCTTCGACGGGCTGGAGCCGGAGCGGCTCGCCCCGCTGACCGAGATGCTGGCGAAGGTGTACGAGAACATCCTTGCCAGGGGCAGCCTGCCCCGGCCAGACTTCCCGTCGGACTGAGCGGCCCCGGGGTATACCGCTCCCCACAATCCCGCCCGTGATCAGACCCTTGACAACGGCGTCCGTCTCCTGTCAAATAGGTGACATGTCACCTACTGGTAGTTGGTCCCCGCCGTCCGAATCGCAAACCGTGCAGCAACGAGAAGGAGCCAAGAGATGAGCCAGCCGAACGGGATGTTTACGTTTGACAATTCAGCGTTGGTGCTGATCGACCTACAGCCGCAGATGTTCGATGCGGTGAACTCAGAGGTGCCGGCCGATGTCATCGACCTGAACGCCCGCTTCCTGATCCGGGTCGCGAAGCTGTTCGAGATGCCGATCGTGCTCAGCTCGGTAGGGGTCGAGATCGGCAAGAACGATGCCACCCGGACCTCGATCACCGACGAGATGCCGGGCTACGACGTATTGGACCGGCACACGATGAACGCCTGGGAAGACCGGCCTTCAAGGCACTGGTCGAGCGGACCGGCCGCAAGCGGCTCATCTTCTCGGCGCTGTGGACCGAGATCTGCCTGGTCTACCCGGTGATCTCCGCCATGGACGACGGCTACCAGGCGATGATCGTGGTGGACGCAGCCGGCGGCACCTCTCAGATCGCCCACCGCACCGCCATCGAGCGCTCGACTGCGGCCGGAGCAGCCCCGAGCACGACACGAGCCGCGGCCGACGAACTGTTCCGCGACTGGCGAAGTGACGAAGGCGTCGCCTACGGCAAGGAGATCCTGCCGTGGTATCTGCCTCAGCTCAACAAGCTCAGCCGGGTCAGCCCGGGCGGCGCCTGGGCCGCTCGATGATTCCCGGGACCGCGTACGGGCGAGGGGGGCGGTCGTGAGCGACCCGGGTCGGCGCTTCGTCGGGAAGAGCGTCGTCGTGACCGGTGGCGCGACCGGGATCGGACGGGCGGTGGCCCTCTCATTCGGCCAAGAGGGCGCCGCCGTGACGGTCGGTGACATCGACGACCGAGCGAAGGAGACGGTGGAGGCGATCCTCGCGGGCGGGGGTCGAGCGGCCTTTGTCAAGGTGGACGTCTCGGACCGCACGCAGGCGACGAGCCTGGTGGAGGCCTGTGTGGATCACTTCGGTGGGCTGGACGTCGCGTTCAACAACGCCGGGGTTCTGCCGCCGACCAAGGCGTTCCACGAGGTGTCGGAGGAGGACTTCGACCGGTCGATACGGATAGATCTCAAAGGCGTCTTCAACTGCATGCAGGCCGAGATCACGCAGATGCTGAGTCACGGCGGGGGAGCGATCGTCAACACGGCTTCGGTCGCCGGGGTCATCGCCGACCCAGGGATGGCACCCTACGTGGCCGCCAAGCACGCGGTTGTCGGGCTGACCAAGGCGGCGGGGATCGAGAATGCCCAACACGGCATCCGGGTCAACGCCATTGCCCCCGGGCTCGTCCGAACCCCCATGACCGAACGCTGGCTGGCCGACCCGGACTTCAAGAAGGAGTTCCTCGCCGCGAGCCCGATCGGGCGGCCGGCCGAGCCCGAGGAGATGGTCGGCACGGTTCTACACCTCTGCTCGGACGAGGCGTCCTTCACCAACGCCCAGGTCTTCGTCGTCGACGGCGGCCAGACCTCTCACTGAGGACATGATCATGCCGAACCATGTGACGAGCGAGAACGACGACAGCCTCGACTTCGCGGTCATCGCGGGCGATTTCGGTCTCGCCGGTAATCAGCCGGCGAATTACACCCTCGTGCAGGGGCGGACACATTCGCTCCTGGTCGACGTACCTTTCGCCCGGTCGGATGCGCATCGAGTGATCGCGACGATCCTGGACAGCGGCCGAGACCTGGAAACGATCTTCGTCACCCATGACCATCCGGACCACTTCTTCAGTCTCGACCTCTTCAGCGACACGTTCCCCGACGCCCAGCTCCTCGCCCACCCGACGGTGGTCGAGGACATGCAGCGGTCGATCCCGCTGAAGTTCGACCGCTGGGCGAGGGAGATGGGATCAAACGCCCCCCGCCGGGGTGTCGTCCCGACCGTACTGCCCACCGAGCAGATCGACCTCGAGGGCCACGCGCTGCAGGTGCTAGGGCCGATGCAGGGCGATCACGTCCACGCAACGGCGCTGTGGGACCCCGCATCGCGCACGCTGGTCGCCGGTGACCTGTTGTTCAACGGCGTGTTCGTCTTCCTGGGCGAGCATCAACCGGCCCAGTACGACGACTGGCTGAACAGTCTCGATCGTTTGGAGGCCCTGCGGCCCGGCCGGGTCGTGGCCGGTCACTCCAAGCCGGGGCTCCCCGACGACAGCTTCGCGATCGACTGGACCCGCCGCTACCTGCAGGCCTTCAAGGCGGCGTCTCAGACGGCGACGTCGTCGAAACAGATGGCCGCCGCACTGCACACGGCCTACCCCCACGCCGTGGGCTTCCCCGGCACTGACTTCCTGGTCGAGCTGTCCGTCCAGGTCGCGACAGGGGAGATCGAGCCATGGAACGAGTGAACACGCTCAAGGAGAGGAAGAGCTCATGAGCGACCCGAGCCAGAAACCGGCATACGCCGACGAGTTCGAGTCCACCAAGCCGGCCGAGATTGCCCCACTGGTCGGTAAGCACATCATCTACACCTACGCCAACGGCTGGCAGTACGAGGTGTACATCCGCAACGATCGGGCCTTCGACTACCGCATCCATGACGGACCGGTGGCCGGCCGGTGGGTGAACGACCAGAAGGCCCACATTGTGCGCCTGGCCGATGGTGTCTACAAGTGGTCGTGGAACGAGCCGACCGGCACCATCGTCAGCCTGGCGGTCAACCTGGATGAACGTGTCCTCCACGGGACCACGTTCTTCCCGGCCTGGGTGCCGGAGAACTACGGCAAGATCGCCGTTCACCAGAACGAGCACCTCGACGAGATGCAGCTCGCCCGCGACACAGGCCCCACCTACCCCAAGCTGGTGATGGACGAGTTCGCCGAGATCACCTTCGTCGAGGACCGCGGCCGGGACAACCCGGACGTCATCGACCGTCCTCCCAACCAGCTCCCCGCCGGCTACGCCTCCCGCCGGAACTGAGGACACTCGGGCCCTGATCCACCCCATCGCGCTCACGTCAAGACCGCTCACGTCAAGACACTGTCAAACCAGAGAAAGGCCTGACCATGCCCCACGTTGTCATCGCAAAGGACTACGGCGGCGCCGAGACGCTCGATGTGCTCGAGATACCCACGACCCCGATCGGGGTCGGTGAGGCGAGGGTCAGGATCAAGGCGGCCGGTGTCAACCCGCTCGACTGGAAGCTCTACAGCCCCGACGGCTACGGCGGGGACCTGGAAAAGCTGCCGCTGCGACTCGGCTTCGAAGCCGCCGGCGTCGTCGTGGAAGTCGGCGAGGGCGCGAACGGACCGGCGGGACCGATCAGCGTGGACGATGAGGTCATCGCGTTCCGGATCGGCGGCGCGTACGCCACCGAGGTGACGGTCGCCGCGGCTGCGCTGCTGCCCAAGCCGCCCGCCCTCACCTGGGAACAGGCCGCCAGCCTGATGCTCGCCGGCACCACGGCGATGCACGCCATTCGGGCGGCCGACGTAGGTCGAGGCGACACCGTACTCGTCCACGCCGCGGCCGGCGGGGTCGGTCAGATGGTGGTGCAGATCGCTGTTGCCCGCGGCGCCCGGGTAATCGGCACGGCCGCCGAACGCGACCATGATTTGTTGCGTGGCTGGGGCGTCGAGCCCATCGTCTTCGGTGACGGACTGGCCGACCGGGTCCGCGATGCCGCCCCGGATGGGGTCGACGCGGCGATCATCCTGGTCGGTACGGCCGAGGCGGTCGACGTCTCGACCGGGTTCGTACCGGACCGGCGCCGGGTCGTGACGACCGTAGGTAGCAACGCGGCCAACGAGCATGACGTCCGGGTGATCGGCGCTCCCGGCCCCGACCACGGCGAGGACATCAGGATGGCCGCGCGATCTGAGCTCCTCGACCTGATCGAGCAAGGACAGCTGAAGATCAACGTGGAGAAGACCTTCGCCCTCGATGACGTGGCATCGGCGCATCGTTACAGCCAGAGCGGCGATGCCCGCGGCAAGTTGGTCCTGGTCAATGACTGATCAGTGCCCTGCGAGGACGCATAGCAGTTGAGCAGTTGCCCCACGACGAACCGGAGTGCGCATGCCAGACCAGATCTACGCCGTCGTCGGTGCTACGGGGCAGCAAGGCGGTGCCGTCGCCCGGCACCTGCTCCACCGCGGGGCCCGGGTGCGCGCCCTCGTCCGCAACCTCGACCACACCGACCATCATCTTGCCGATCGAGGGGCCGAGGTGGTCCAGGCCGACCTCAAGGACCCCGCCGGCCTTAGACGGGCCTTCGACGGAGTCGACGGCATCTTCGCCATGGCCACGATGGCTCAGCCGTCCGGTGTCGAAGGGGAGATCGCCGACGGCCGTGCCATCGCCAACGCGGCTCAGGCTGTCGGGGGTCCCCCTATGGTCTACAGCTCGGTGGGCGGAGCTGAACGCAAAACCGGCATCCCTCACTTCGAGAGCAAGAGGCGGATCGAGGAGTACATCGCCACCCTTCAACTCCCGGCCATCATCCTCCGTCCGGTGTTCTTCATGGACAATTTCCGGACCTCTGCCGCGCCCCGGGAAGAGAACGGCCACCTGGTCCTCCGCCTCCCGCTACCCGCTGACGCCGCGCTGCAGATGATCGCTTCCGACGACATCGGAGGCGTGGCCGCCAGCGTGCTGCTGGACCCGTCGCAACTTCCGACCAGCGCGGTGGAGATCGCCGGCGACGAACTCACCGGCGAGCAGATCGCGGAGGCGTTCGGCGCCGATCGAGGCCTCCCTAGCCGATACGAGCCGCTTCCGCTGTCCTCGATCGACGACAAGGACCAGCGAGCAATGTTCGCCTGGTTCGCTCGAACTCCGGCCTTCCACGCCGACTTCGCGCTGACCCGCCGCCTCGCCCCGGACACCCGCGCCTTCCCGACTTGGCTTCGCGCCCCCGGTGAACCGGACGGTCGAGCCAGTGACTGACCCGCCGGAGGCCACCACGGCCGGAGCGGCCGTGGACGAGGCGCTGGACCGGAAGACTCTCCTGGTCGTCGGCGTGGTGATCCTGGGCACGGCGATGTCGATCCTCGACGCGACCATGATCAACGTCGCCCTCGACACCCTGGCCCGGGAGCTGCGCAGCCCACTGCCCACGGTGCAGTGGGTCATCTCCGGGTACACATTTGCCCTCGCGTCGGTGATCCCGCTCTCGGGCTGGGCCGCTGACCGTTTCGGCGCTCGACGGGTCTGGCTGTTCGCCGTGGTGGTGTTCACTCTCGGCTCGGTGCTGGGCGCCGTTGCCTGGTCGCCAGCCTCGTTGATCACCTCCCGGGTCGTCCAGGGCATGGGGGGCGGGCTACTCAATCCCATCGGCATCACCGTGATGGCCAATGCCGCTGGGCCGCAGCGGATGGGAAAGGTCATGTCCCTGATGGGCGTGCCCCTCCTCGTGGGCCCGGTCGTCGGTCCGGTGCTGGGTGGTCTGCTGCTCCAGGTGGCCAGTTGGCGTTGGATCTTCCTGATCAACCTGCCCGTTGGGGCCGCGGCGGTCGCGCTCGGCTTGCGCCTACTCCCCCGCGGGAATGGCCGGAACAGGGGCCGGCTCGACCTGGTCGGGCTGCTGTTGCTGTCGCCGGGTCTGGCGGCCCTGATCGCCGGCGTCTCCCAGATTCGGAGTCCTCGTTCGCTTGGCTCGGCATCAGTGCTGGGCAGCCTGGTCGTCGCGGCCCTTCTGATCGGCGTCTTCGTGTGGCGGTCGCTTCGAACCGACGCACCTCTGCTCGACCTGCGGATGTTCGCCCACCGCACTTTCGCTGCGTCGTCGGTGACCACCTTCGTGCTCGGCGTCGCGACTTTCGGCGCCGCGCTGCTGCTTCCGCTCTACTTCCAACAAGTTCGTGGGGAGAGCCCGTTGATGACCGGCCTGCTCACCACGCCGCAGGCCGCGGGCATGGGCATCGCTTTGATGTTCGCCAACAGGCTGACCAACCGGGTCGGCGCCGGCCGGGTGGTCCTGGTCGGCCTGCTGATGGCGGCCGGTGGCCAGCTCGGTCTGACGCAGGTGGACGCCGCCACGTCGTACTGGAGGGTGGGCGCCGCACTGGTCCTTCTCGGCCTCGGCCTCGGCTCGTCCATCATGCCGTCCATCTCAGCCGCCTACGCCACTCTCAGCCCAAGCGCCATGGCCGGTGCCACCAGCGAGATCCAGATCGTCCAGCGGATCGGCAGCACCTTAGGAAGTGCATTGTTCGCCGTCGTGCTCGCCCAAGAGATCACCGCGATCGGCTCGGCCGCCGCAGCGGACCCCGCGACACTGGCCGGCGCGTACGCGGACGCGTTCTGGTGGGCAGTGATCATCACGGGGCTCGCGCTGATCCCCGCTCTCCTCCTACCCCGTCAGCACACCCCATCTCGGCTGCACGGTCTCTGCCATCCGCTCGCCGGCAACAGCAGGCTCGAGCCGAAGGCGAGCTGAGGATCGCCGAAACACAGAGCTCGGATCCAGGGCCAGTTCGCGGATCAGCTCACCGGTGTGGCGGCGGAGGACTGGGATGTGCTGGTTGTCGACGAGCGGCTGGGCAGGGGTGCCGACCAGAGATCAGGGCCCTGCGGCCGGTCAGCGACTGTAGAGACCGTGGCTGCGGTGGCTGCCGACCTCCTGGCTGTTGATCTTGGTCATGCGCCCGTCACGTCATACCTTCTGACTTCGCGCACACTGCTAGCCGGGAGGCCCCCTGACGAGCGGTCCAGCACAGCGCTGAACCCGTGATTGCTACGGATCAGAAGGTTGGGAGTTCGAGTGTCTCCGGGTGCGCCAGCAAACCCCCTACCCGGACGCCTCTCTTGAGCGAGTATCAGGTGCGCCCGCGAGGTCTCCTGGGAGGTGAGCTGCGGAACAGGCCGCGGACTGCCTTCAGGAGGAACGAGATGGCGACTATTCGCGACCACCGCAAACGGGCCGATGTAGAAATCCCCCGGGGGACCTACGCCCAGGCCAAGATCACGGAACTGGGACTCGTGGCCACGACGGTCACCCCCAGTGTGCTGCAGCGGGTTCGCGCGGTGCCCGCAAACCCGTCGGCGTCCTCCGCCGGGACCACGGCCGTGGTCAGGGACCATCGCCGGAGCCGCAGCTTCAGTCGCTCGATCCCTGGGAGCCGGAGGTCGACGGATACCCTTACGCGTCCGGCTGGCGGGTCGATCGGTGATTCGAGTCCGAGTGATCCCACTCAACAGTCCACCGTCAACGCCGTCCCGGGACAACCACCGGGGTTCGGTCTGACAATCTCCTGGATCGGGGGCGAAGACCTCGCCATCGTGGCCTTCGTGAGCGCATCGGATCCTTACGGGATCGGGGTCTCCGGCGTGACCGACGCCGACACCTTCGAGCTGGTGAACGCCGTCGGCAACGCCACTTTCTCCCAGGAAACCGATCATGCCGGCGTGGCGAGTCTGGTCACCATCGTGGCCGCGGGAGCCGCGGTGACCGCTGCGGCCTTCGGAGCACCGGAGCTGGCACCCCTGATCGCAGGCGCCGGCGACCAGATCGCCAAGCAGTTCCCCGAACAGAAGCACAACGCCAAGTCCCGCGATGTCTTCGGCCAGATCGCCGGCAGCAGTGAGTTCGCCCGGCAGGAAGGAGGCCTGCTGGTCTGCTCGCCCAACGCTCAGGGAATCTTCCAGAGCGGGGACTCCGACCACAAGGAGCGCTGGACCAAGTCCCACCACGACCGGAGCGATGATCATCGCCCTGACCACATCTTCTCGGGTTTCTTTCTGCAGCGCGATCACCAGCGAAGAATGATCGACGGAGATGGCGACCTCATCATCACCCCCTGGGACCACTGCTTCGAGGACAACGTAGGGGTGTACCGGGTCAGCTTCCTGCTGCGACGCGGGGATCGTCCGCCGGTGAGTTGACTACGGCCGGTGCGACGGCCCGGAGCCGTGGGACGCATTCCGGCGGAGCCGGGCGAGCAGCCAGATCACCGAGCCGGCGAGCGCCAGCCCGCCGGCGACCGGCAGCCAGGCCACGGTGACGTGCTCGGCTCCGAGCAGGCCGGCCAGCAGCGCCAACGGCTGGGCGATCGCCTGCAGCAGCAGGTAGCGCCGCAGGGCGGACCGAGAGCCGAGAGTTCGACCCGCCGGCGCCAGGTCGAACGAGCGGCGAGGGCGCTGAGTTGCATCATCAGGTGGACCCCGGCCAGCAGCGCCAGCGCGCGCGGCTCGTACGGCCGGTCGGGCAGAGCGAACCCGAACAGGCCCAGCAGCAAGGCCAGCGCCGTCGGTGCCACCGAGGCCGGCCAGATCATGGTCAGCGCGGCCAACCCGGCGGCCACCAGGACCAGCCCGGACGAGGCGTCGGTGAGCAGCGCGCAACCCACCCCGACGGCGGGTCCGGACAAGCGCAGCAGCCAACCCGGGGCGTACGGCCCGATCGACACCAGGACCTCCGGTGGCCGGGTGACGAAACGAATGTTCACCGGTGCGACCGCCGCCGGGCGAGAGCTCCGAGTTCGAGGGCCGCCTCGGCACCCAGGGCCAAGCTGTCCCAGCCGACGATCTCCACCCCGGTCCGGCGCAGGTCGACCAGCCGGTCCTGCCGTTCCATGGCCACGATGCGGTAGGCCAGGTGCTGCGGGGCCGCTAGCCCCTCCACGAGCGGATAGGGCAGCACGTCGATCGCGACCACCCGGTGCCCACTGGCCCGCCAGGTCTTCGCCATCGTGGCCGCCGAGTCGTCGAGGAAGGTCGAGAGCAACACGATCAGCGATGCCGACGGCAGCCGGGGCACCCGCCGGCGCGGCGTCGGCGGGCCCTCCGGTCCGGCCACGGCGAGCCGCTGCACCAGCCGTGGAAGTTGGGACCGCCCGCCCGCCGCCGGTCCCGGCCGGCGCATCCGGCCGAGGTCTTCCAGTCCGACCCGGTCGCCGGCTTCCAGGCAGGCGCGCGCGATCGACGCGGCGGCCCGCCGGGCCAGGTCCAGCGACGTGGCCTCGTCCTCGCGCAGCTCGGCGGCGTCACCCCAGCTGGCCACCCGCGGCCCGACCTCGTCGCGAGAGTCGATCACCAGCATCACCGTGGCCTCGACGGCGGCCAAGCTGCGCCGGACGTAGAGGCCGGTGGGGCCCGGTCCGCCGGTGTTCATCCGGGAGGTGACTCGCCAGTCGATCCGCCGGAGCCGGTCGCCGGGGCTGAACGGGGCCACGTCGTGCAGGTCCCCGCCGGCACCGGTCCGCCGGGACTGGTGCGATCCGGACGAGCCCGACAGCCGAAAGGGCAACGGAACTCCCGGCAGCCGTTGGGTGCCGGGCAACACGGTGATCACCACCGGGCTCTGCTCGATCGCCGTGGTGCTCAGCAGCCGGTCAGCGCTGGTGCTGCGATAGTCGAGCTGGAAGATCTCCCGGCGGCCGGTGCGTACGGTCCGCATCGCGACGCCGATCGTGCGTCGGCGGGCCCGGACCAGGGCTTCCACCGGTCGGTGCCCAGGCGCGCGGACCCGGAACTCCATCAGTTCCGCCCCCGCCGCCGGTGAGACGTCGATCTGACCGACTAGCTGACCGTGCGCCGCCATCTGCTCACCGGCGCGGAGGTCGGCCCCCACGCCGGTGGTCGGCCCGCGCAGACAACTCCACGCCACAGCCAGCAACAGGGGTACGCCCAGCACCGCCACCGTGGGCCGGTTCGCCACCAGTCCGGCCAGCAGCAGCACGCTGCCGGCGACCAACCAGCCGGTCACGGCCGTGGTCAGTCGCCACATCGGCGGTGTCGGGTTCACCGGATCGACCGGGTGGCCGGCGGTCCGGGCACCTGTCCGAGCAGGGTACGGACGACGTCGGCGGCGGCCAGGCCGGTGGCCCAGTTCTGCGGGGTCAACGTGAGCCGGTGGGCAAGGGCACTGACCGCGACGGCTTTGACGTCCTCGGGGGTGACGAAGTCCCGGCCGCCGATCGCCGCGAGCGCCCGCGAAACCAGCAGCAGGGCCAGCGAACCCCGGGGTGACGCCCCCACCTCCACTGCCGGATGGGTCCGGGTGGCGGCGGTCAGGGCCACGCAGTAGTCCAGTACGTCGGCGTCGACGTCGATCGTCTCGACGCCGGCCTGCATGCGCAGCAGGCTCGGCGGATCCACCACCGCCCGGACCGAGGTCGCCTCCTGGCGCCGCGCGACCCGGCGACTGAGCACGGTGGCCTCACCGGCCCGGCTCGGATACTCCACCGCGAGCCGGACCATGAAACGGTCCAGCTGGGCCTCGGGCAGCGGGTAGGTGCCCTCGTACTCCACCGGGTTGGAGGTCGCCAGCACGTGGAACGGCCGCTCCAGGCGGAAGCTGGTGCCTTCGACGGTCACCTGCCCCTCCGCCATGGCCTCCAGCAGCGCCGACTGGGTCTTCGGTGCGGTCCGGTTGATCTCGTCGGCCAGCAGCAGACCGGTGAAGATCGGCCCGGGACGGAACGCGAACTCCGCTTGACGGGGATCGTAGACGTAGGAGCCGGTGATGTCGGCGGGCAGCAGGTCCGGGGTGCACTGAAGCCGCCGGAACTCCAGCCCGAGGGCGCCGGCCAGGCTTCGGGCGGCGAGCGTCTTCCCCAGCCCGGGCACGTCTTCGAACAGCACATGACCGCCGGCCAGGATCGTGGCCAGGGCGGTCCGGAGTGGAGGCTCCATCCCGACCACCACCGTGCTGACCTCCGCCAACACCCGGCGGCTCAGCTCGGCGATCCGGGGCACCGGGAAAGCTTCAACGCCCATCGGACACCCCGCGCGGTGCCTGCAGCCCTTCCACGACCGACACCGCGCGTTCGAACTCCACCAGCGTGGGCCGCGACAAGAGTCCGTCGGTCAGCGTGCGGTACGTCCGGGCACCGAGGACCGTCTGCAGCGTCTCGGTGTCCTCGGCCCGACCGAGATCGAGCGTCTTCGTGGCGAGGCGCTGATCGGCGATGGCCCGCAGCCGTTCGACCAGGCGTCGGTCCACCCGGGACTGCGAGCCGGGCAGGCTCCAGGCCAGATGAGCCACCTCACGCCGAACCCCGCGATCCTCGATCCGATCCACCCTGATCCGACCCCATTCGCTGCGATCCACTCCGATCCGGCTCGCGCCGGCTCCACCCGATTCCGGCCAATCCGCCCCGATCCGGTCGGATCGGGCCGGCCAGGGAGGACCGTCGTCGACGTCGGGCAGCGCACGTAGCTCACTGAGCACCAGCACACCGCCGGCCAGCAGCACACAGTGCACCAAATCCACCCCGACCACCAGCAGCAGCGCGAACACTCCTGCCGGCAGCACCGAGGATCCGACCACACGTCGCATCGGGTTGGCCACGCCGCTCAGTCCTGCTTCGCCGGAGACCAGGAGGCGTCGAAGCGGTACCAGCTGTCGGCCAGATCCTGCAGGCATCGCCGGGCCCGTTCGAGGTCGCCGGCTCCCACCCCGGACGCCGAGAATCGGGCCCGGTGATAAAGCTGGAGCAGGGCGCCGACGGCGATCCGGTCCGCCGGCGTCTGGGCCAGAACCGCGACCGTGAACTCGGTCGGGGTGTCGGCGGGCCCCCGTCGGGCGCCGATCAACGCGGCCGCCTCCTCCAGCGCCAGCCACGCCGCGACGATGGCGTCGGTCGGGTCGCTGCCCTGCCCGATCAGCCGCAGCGCTTCCGTCAGTCCGCTCCGCAGGGTACCGACGGCGGCCTCGGCTCGGTCGTCGACGGCGACCAGCAGGTCAGGGACACCCTGAGCAGGGTAGCGCCGGCGACGCCAGGCCCGGCCCGGCCGCGAGCGCCAGAGCAGGACGATCGCCAGCGCGGCGACCGCCGCCACCAGTCCGACGCTCAGCCAGCGCGCACCCAGTGCGGGTTGGGCGTGGGGCACCGCGGGCGGTGCGGGTGGGACCGAGGTCCGCGCCCCCAACTGTCCCCACAGGCCGAAGCGGTCTGCGACCGACCAGCCGCCCCCGGTCGCCGCAGCCAAGACGACCAGCGCGACCGCCACCGCGACAGCCGTAAGCGCGGCCGCACCCGGTCGGCGGGCCGGAAAACCTTCGCGATCGGCTGACGTCGGCATCGCCTTCAGAATAGAAGACGTCGGCACCGTCGCACCGGTTCCGGTTCGCCGTGGCTCCGGCCACCGCGGGACATCGAGAACAACCGAGGCGACGACCGGTCGATCCCGGCGCCGCCGACGGCCAGACCGGCTAGGGTCGAGCCCGTGCGGATCGCGGTGGCCCGAGAGACCCTGCCCGGGGAGGCACGGGTCGGGTTGGTTCCCGAGGTGTTGCCGCGACTGGTTGCCGCCGGGCACGCCATCTCCGTTCAGCCCGGCGCGGGCCACGGGGCGCTGATCGACGACGACGCCTACGCTCGGGCCGGGGCGGAGTTCGACGAACACCCGTGGGCCGAGACCGACCTCGCGGTCAGTGTGGGGCCGCTCGAACCCTCCGCCCTGGACCGCTTGCGTCCGGGAGCTGCGACCCTGTCGTTCTATCCCGCGACCAGCCGGTTGGCGGAGGTGGAGCGGCGACGGGACGCTCAACTGACTACGTTCGCGATGGAGCAGGTGCCGCGGATCTCCCGGGCCCAGGCAATGGATGCGCTGAGCTCGCAGGCCCTGGTCGCGGGCTACCGGGCGGCGGTGGTGGCCGCCGGCCGGTTACGGCAGTTTTTCCCGCTCAGCATGACTGCCGCCGGTACCGTCCCCCCGGCCCAGGTGTTGGTCCTCGGCGCCGGGGTGGCCGGTCTGCAAGCCATCGCCACCTGCCGACGGCTCGGGGCGGTGGTCCGGGGCTACGACGTCCGGGCGGCCGCCGCGGAGGAGATCGCCTCGCTGGGGGCGATTGCGGTGGAGCTGGACCTGCCGAGCCTGGAGGGAGCCGGCGGCTACGCCCGGGAGATGGGCGAGGAACGCTCCCGGCGCCAGTACGAGCTGCTCGCCCCCTACGTGGCCGCCGCCGACGCGCTGATCACCACCGCAGCGGTGCCCGGCCGACAGGCCCCGGTCCTGGTCACCCGGGCGATGGTGGAGACGATGCGGCCCGGGTCGGTAGTGGTCGACCTGGCCGCGGAGTCGGGCGGCAACGTGGAGGGGTCCGAGCCCGGAGCGGTGGTCAGCGTCGGCCAGGCCCAGGTGTGGGGCGGCGCGAACGTGCCCAGCCAGATGCCCGCCCCGGCCAGCCGCCTCTACGCCCAGAACATCGCCGCGGTGATCGGCCTGCTGAGCCGCGACGGTGCCCTCGCACCGGACTTCGACGACGAGATCGTGGCCGGGTTGTGCGTCACCCATCAGGGTGCGGTCAGGACCGCGGCGGTTCGCGACGCACTCGAAGGGTCGCCCGGGCCCAGCTCGGGAGAAGAGGTCTCGGCAGAATCCGGACCGGGGGAAGCCGGACCGGCGAGCGGAGCCCCGGCCGACGTGAGCCAACCGGCGAGCCGGCCCCCGGGCGGTGGATCGCGATGAGTGAACCCCTGTTCTGGCTGACCATCTTCGTCCTGGCCAGTTTCGTCGGGGTCGAGGTGATCTCCAAGGTCTCCTCCACCCTGCACACCCCGCTGATGTCGGGGGCCAACGCCATCCACGGGGTGATCCTGGTCGGGGCGGTGCTGGTCGCCGGCGAGGCCGACAGCACCCCCGTACTGGCCCTGGCCCTGGTCGCGGTGCTGCTCGCCGCGATCAACCTGGCCGGCGGATTCGTGGTCACCGACCGGATGCTGGTGATGTTTTCCGGCCGCCGCCGGCCGGTCCCGCCGGCCAAGACACCGCCCGAGCTCGACCGATGATTCCGGTCTGGGCCCAGCTGGGCTATTTGGTGGCCGCGGTCTGCTTCATCCTCGCCCTCAAAGGCCTGTCCTCACCACGGACCGCCCGCCGGGGCAACCTGATCGGCGCGGCCGGGGCGGTGCTGGCGGTGGTGATCGTGTTCGGCTCCCGCGATCTGAACCACCTCGTGCCGATCGGGATCGCGCTCGCGGTCGGGGTCGGGGTCGGCGTCCTCGGCGCCTACCGGGTGCAGATGACCCAAATGCCACAGCTGGTCGCCCTGTTCAACGGGGTCGGCGGCGGCGCGGCGGCCATCGTGGCCCTGGTCGAACTCACCGAACTGACCGGTGCAGACGCGGGCGCCGCTGCGGCCCCGACGTTCACCCTGATCGCCACCGCCTTCACCATCCTCGTCGGCTCGGTCAGCTTCGCCGGCTCGGCGGTGACGTTCGCCAAGCTGCAGGAGCTGATGCCGACCCGGCCGATCACCTTCGTCGGGTACGCGATCGTCTACGGCGTGGGCCTGCTGGTCGCGATCGGTCTCGCGGTCGCTCTGGTGCTGCAACCGACCCTGCTCTTGGGCGTGCCGTTGGCCGTGGTCGGGCTCGGGCTGGGCCTGCTGCTCGTGCTGCCGGTCGGCGGTGCCGACGTGCCCATCGTCATCTCGCTGCTGAACGCCTTCACCGGCCTGACCGTGGCCGCGGGCGGCTACGTACTGGCCAACCCACTACTGCTGGTCGCCGGCACCCTGGTCGGCGCGGCCGGCACCCTGCTGACCAAGCTGATGGCCCAGGCCATGGGCCGGCCGCTGGTCAGCACCTTGTTCGGCGCCCTGCGCGGCGGCTCGACCCTCGGCGCCGGTACGGTCAGCGACCGGCCCGTCCGCTCCGCGTCGCCCGCCGACGTGGCGATCTCCTTGGCGTACGCGTCCCGGGTGATCATCGTGCCCGGTTACGGATTGGCTGTGGCCCAGGCACAGCACACCCTGCGGCAGCTGGTGGACGTGCTGCTGGAGCGGGGGACCCGGGTGGAGTACGCCATCCACCCGGTGGCGGGCCGGATGCCCGGGCACATGAACGTGCTGCTGGCCGAGGCCCAAGTGCCGTACGCGCAGCTGCGGGAGATGACCGACATCGACAACGAGTTCGGCCAGGCCGACGTGGCCTTGGTCGTGGGGGCCAACGATGTCGTCAACCCGGCCGCGGAGACCACGCCGGGCGCCCCGATCTACGGAATGCCGATCCTGCACGCCAACGCCGCCCGGCAGGTGGTGTTCATGAAGCGCTCGATGCGGCCCGGTTTCGCGGGAATCGAGAACGAGTTGCTGTACGAGCCGCAGACGACGCTGCTGTTCGGCGACGCCAAGGACACGATGGGCAAGCTGCTGGCCGAGGTGAAGGCGCTGTAAGACAACTCGGAAGCTTCGGCGCGTCGGAGGTCCCGGTCGCGGGACGCCGCTGTGAGACAGTGTCAGCACCGACGACGACCGCTCAGCTCCGCTGGCCGGCCGGAGAGGGTGGGCCATGAACCTGGAGAAGGTCATCTTCGGCTTCTTCGTGCTGCTCGCGGCTACGTTGAATTTCGGGTTCTTCATCGGCGACATCGGCAACCCCGAGGTGCACAACGTCTACGAGCTGTTCGCCGCGTTGGCGGTCAGCCTGATCGCCACCGTGCTGAAGTTCGGGGACCGGACCCAACTCGGTGCGGTCCATCTGGCCACCAGCCTGGTCGCGGACCTGCAACTGGTCTCGGCGGGGATCGTCTGGGTCTGGGCCCAGGAAATCTCCGCGGGCGGCGTAAGCGTGATGTCGACGGCCAGCATGGTGTCGTTGTCCGGCGGGGCGTTGCTGGCCAACCTGGTGTCGGTCGTGCTGCTGGTGGCTGAGACCGTGAGCTTCCACCGCGGCTGAGGGCGAGGTGCGACGGTGAGCAATCCACTGCTGGTGTTCTGGGCCCAGCTGGCCGGTCGCCGAGAGCCGGTGGGCCGGACACCGGCGGCCCGAATTGCGGGGGCCCGACTGTCCGCGGACGGAAGGTCGGCGGACCGGACGCCGGTCGAGTCTTCCGTGGACACCTCAGCGACCATCTTCTTGGTGATGCGGCGGATGCGGGCGCCGCTGATCACCTTGATCGTGATCTTCACGATCAGCGTCGTCGGACTCTCGTTGATCCCCGGGATCGACGACGCCGGCCGGCCGGCGCGGATCAGCCTCTTCGAGTCGTTCTACTTCATGAGCTACACCGCGACCACGATCGGGTTCGGCGAACTGCCCCGGCCCTTCACCCCGGGCCAGCGGCTGTGGGTGACGGTGAGTATCTATCTCACCGTGGTCGGCTGGGCCTACGCCATCGGATCCTTGCTGACCCTGCTCCAAGACCGTTCCTTTCGGCAGGCGCTGGCCCGTCAGCGTTTCACCCGCAAAGTGGCTCGGCTACGCGAACCATTCCTGCTGATGGCGGGCTACGGCCGCGCGGGCGAGCTGTTGGCCAAGTCGTTCGACGCCCTCGGGCAACAACTCGTGGTGATCGACGAATCGCCCGACCGGGTCGACGCCCTCGAACTCAGCTCCTACCGGATCGACATTCCCGGCCTCGTCGCCGACGCCGCCAACCCGCATCACCTCAGTGCCGCCGGCCTGGGCCACCCGTGCTGCGTCGGTGTGCTGGCCCTGACCAACGACGACGAGACCAACCTGGCCGTCACCATCAGCGCGGCCCTGCTCCGACCCGACTTGCCGGTGGTCGCCCGGACCGTCTCGGCGCCGGTCGCGGAACGGATGCGGGCGTTCGGCACCCCGGCGGTGGTCAATCCGTTCGACCGGTTCGGAGACCACCTGCGGCTGGCCCTGGACGCTCCGGCGTCCTATCAACTGCTGACCTGGCTGGAGGCCGGACCGGGCGCGGAACTGCCCGGGCGAGGCCGGCCGCCCACCGACGGCCGGTGGGTGATCTGCGGCTACGGCCGGCTGGGTCGCGAGGTCACCGCCGACCTACGGGCGGCCGGTCTCAGGGTTACCGTGATCGAGCCGACGCACCAGCATCAAGGGAAGGATCCGGAGATGATCGTCGGCGACGCCGCCGACCCCGAGGTGCTGGCCCGGGCCGACCTCAGCGCCGCCGTCGGGCTGGTGGCCGCCACCGACAACGACACCACCAATCTCTCCTTGCTCGCCACCGCCCGCCGGCTGAACCCGAACCTGTTTTTGGTCGGCCGGCAGAACCGTCCGACCAGCGGAGGTCTGTTCGACGCCCTTCGCGTCGACGCCCTGCTGGTGCCGACAGCGGTGATCGCGCACGAGGTGTACGCCCAGATCAGCACCCCGCTGCTGTGGCGGTTCATCCAACAGCTGCCGGCTCAGGGCGAACAGTGGGCCGCTGAACTGATCGAGCGACTACGGCACAACTGCGGCCGGGAACTCCCCGCCCTGTGGAAGATCCGGCTCGACTCGGCGCAGGCGCCCGCGTTGGGTGGCTGGCTCGACGCCGACGCAGTCACCCTGGATCAGCTGCTGCGCAGCCCAGAGGACCGGGAACGACGGCTGCAGGCGGTGCCGCTGTTGCTGCTCCGCGACGGTGACGCCGTCCTCGCTCCGCCCGGGGACACCGTCTTGGCCCGCGACGACGAGTTGCTGTTCGCCGGACACAGCTCCCAGCGCCGCGAGCTGACCAGCACCCTGGTCGTCGAGTCGACCGCGGCGTACGTGCTGTTCGATCAGCGCATCCCGTCGAGCTGGGTGTGGCGCAAGCTCGCCAGGACCAAGCGCGAGCCGGTCGCAGCGCACGACCGCGTCCCCAGACCTTGACCAGCCCGAGGACATCCGTCGTCAGCGACTGTGCGCTTCCCGGATTGATCAAACTGATTTCGTCGAGCGAGCGAAGTCAGAGTCATTGCTCACGATCTCCAAGCCGTGCTCGATACAGAGGGCGGCGAGGACGACTTTGACCAAGGCGGCTGCGACTCGGTAGTTGGTGAAGAGGGCCCGCATGAATTCGGTGTGGCCTCGCCCTGCTCCGAAATCCAGGCCGCAGGTGCTTGCCGCCACTCCTCGACGAATTCCCACGCCTCCGGAGCCAGGTTGTTTTACCTGGACAGGGTTGCGGACCCCTCAGGTCACACTGTTCAAGATCAGACGATCGACATGACGGGTTCGACTCCGAGGAAGTCGGCGTACCGTTTCGCTGCCGTCTCCAGCGCTTGCTGGGCGTTGGGCGTCCACGACCCGAAGCCGGTCAACGCGAAGTTCGCCGTCGAGGTAGTGGTGGTGCGCTTCATGGTGGCGACCAGCTGGCCGTCGAACAGGGCCATCCCGGCGGCTGTCTCACGTCCTCTGGGCACGGCGCTCGCGGCGTCGAGCGTCCAGCGGGAGTCCTGGTAGCCGCGGTAGGTCTCGTCGAGGATCTGGAGCAGGTGACCGGATGGGTCGCCTGGGCCGGTGGGTGGCTGCTGCCCGGCCAGATGCCAGAAGGTGCGGCCGCCGTGTTCGAAGGACTCGACCTGGTCGGCGATGGCCGCAAGGCCGCGGCGGACCTCACCCAGGGGAAGGGTGGCCCAGTACGCCAGGTCGCGGTCGGTGGCGGGTCCGTGGCCCACGAGGTAGCGCCAGGCAAGGGTGCCAAGTGCCTCATCGCGTTGCAGCGGTGGCGAGGCGGGTACGCGGTCGGCGAAGAGCGCGTAGGTGTGCACTCCATCGGCCGGTGGGCCACTGCAGACCAGGCACTCGAGCTCGAGCTCGGCGAGCAGCAGCATCAGGTGGTGACCGTCCATCGCGCGACCGGCGTCCTCAAGGAGCTGGGCGAGGAGGGGACGAGTCAGCGCCGTTCGTTCGCTCAGAGAGTTGAGAACAACTTCCGATGCGGCGTCGATGTCCGCTATTGAGAGCTGCGATGACTTCCGCAGCCCGGGGCTGATCGTGGCCAGCACTCGGGGACCGGTCAGCTCGAGCAGCCAGCGAAGATCGTCGGCGGCCACGTAGTGCCAGGTCGGCCGCAGCACGTGAGTACGCAGCACCGCGCCAGCGGCGAGCAACCCGGCAAGGTCCGCGGGATCGGGCTTGGAGGTGCGCGCTGCGACCGCCCACGCCGACTGCGAGGGGTTCTCGGCCTGTACCCCCAACAGATGTCCTACGACGTCGGCAGCGCCGGCCGCCTGCGGCGTGACGAGGTGCTGGCTGCGCAAACGCCACCGAGCGATGTCAATGTCGGTCGCCACGTGCTCACCTTGCCACTGGCCGGTCAGGTCACCCGCTAGCGTCTGCCGTGGGGAGGCTCGAATTGACCGAGACGATCGCGCTGGCTGCTCTGGTCCGCCGAGGGCAGCTGCTCCTCGCTCACCGACATCCCGACCGGCGATGGTATCCCGATTGCTGGGACCTCATCGGTGGGCATGTCGAACTCGGTGAATCACCCGAACAGGCGGTCAAACGCGAGTGCCGCGAAGAGATCGCCGTCGACGTGCTGGAGATGCACCGAGTAGCCGTGAACCTCACGGACCCCACCTTGGTGCCGTACGCCTTCCTTGTGACGCGTTGGAACGGGGAACCCAGGAACGCCGAGAAGGATGAGCACGACGACCTCGGATGGTTTTCCGTGACTGATCTCCCGAGTCTCCGGCTCGCCCATCCCTCCTACTCGGAGCGGCTCCCCAGGCTAATCGGTCCCTGACGCACGTTGAACCGGCCGAGCACCTCGCCATGGTCGCCGACAAGAACGAGCAAGGCGCTGTCGCCCGTACCCTGCTCGCCGAGCGATTCGCGGTGCCGAGCCGTGAACTGATCGAAGAATGCGCCGCCACGATCTGAAATCGAGGCGGTGAAGTACCTGCGGTTCTCTCGATCGACGCCAGCAGCCCTTCCGCATGATCGGCACGGAGTGCCTCGAGCCTGGGCATGAGCAGACCCTGCCATGAAGCGCCTGGCACGACTTGTGCCGATCAGGGATCCTCGCTCGGGGCGGGCTGGGCCCCCTTCCGCCGCGCGGCGCAGGACTTTTCGAAGAGTGAGGCTGTCCCCGGAAACGGGTGGCTTCAGCGTTCGAAGGATGACAGTGTCCGCAGCATGACTGATTCCGAAACGTCTGCGGTCGTCGTTGCCGAGCACGAGGACGCCCGCACTGATGGACCGATGACCGGTGACGAACGACTCGTCTTGGATCACTGGCTCGATCTGTATCGCGACACCGTACTGCTCAAGATCGCTGGGCTGAATGCTGGGCAGCTCGCCCGTCGCGCGCTGCCACCGTCATCGATGAGCTTGATCGGGGTGGTGCGGCACCTGACCGAGGTCGAAGCGTACTGGTTGCGCGTCGTACTCCTCGACGAGCAGGACGTCCCTGACTACTACTGCACGCCTGCTAGCCCGGACGGCGACTTCGACGACGTCGAACCCGCCACTGCGGCAGCAGACGTCGCGGCCTACCGCACCGAACTCATCGCTACCCGCGCCAATGCCACCGCGTGGACCGACCTCAACACTGCTGTCCGGGGACTGCGCAAGGGCAAGCAGGTCAACCACCGCTGGATTCTCATTCACCTCATCGAGGAGTATGCCCGCCACCTTGGCCACATGGACCTGCTGCGCGAAGCCATCGACGGCCAGACCGGCTACTGACCCGAGACGTACTAACAGAAATCTGTACAAGTTTCAGTACGGTAAGGCTGGATCCAAGACGTAGTCCCGACCAGCGAGGTACGAGCAGCCCTCCGCCAGCTCCCGTGGGGTCCCTTGCACGGAGTGATCACGTCGGCGTTCTTCGTGCAGCACCCGTCGGACCGAAGAGCGAGACCAGACGAACTACATGTCGCTCTCTGCTTGATCTCTACATGCCTGCTTAGTGGACAATCAGCGCTGGACGCGACAACTCGAGCGGCTGTCCAGCCGAACCGCTACGCGAGCAAGTGCAGGCGCATGCCCGGAGATGCGCTTGAGACAAACCGGCTGCCCTGGCCACCGGACGGCGCCGCCATGGTGACGATCACGACGTCGCTATCAACGGTGACCCCCCCGCCCAAGGACATGGCGCGCGTCCACTGCTGGACCCAATCAGTTGGCGCGGCCTTCAGGCGGCCGGGGCTACCAGCGCCGCACTGACACGCTCCGCGCCCTGACCCCTTGCCCCACGCCGCGAGGCCATTCAGCCTCAGTAGATGTTGGTGCTGATCAGCGGCTCGTCGCCGCGCCGGGCGGCGATCTGGGTCCGCAGGGCGATCTCGTCGTAGATCCGGACCTCCCGGACGATCCGACCGTCCTGGATCAGGAACTGCGAGACCCCGAGGATGTCCACCGGAGCCAGGGTGAGCGGGCCGAGCAGCGGACGCCCGTTGTAGAGGCCGGTCAGCTTCCAGGTCACCGCGATCCGCAGCCCGCCGTAGCGGTTGTCGAAGTTGGTGGCGAGGTCACGGACTTGGAATGTCCCGCCCGGAAAGGGCGCCAGCAACCTCAGCAGGGCCCGGCGGTAGCCCTCGGGCCGGAGGACGGTCCGGTACCCGACGGTGTGCAGGGTGAGGTCGCGGACGGTGAACTGTTCCACCTGGTCCAGCCGGCGGCCGTTCCACACCCGATCGATGAACTCGCACACCAGTTCGACCTCGGCCCGGTGCTCGTCCGGCCGGGCGCCGCTGTCCCCGGCGCTCACCGGGTCGGTCGGGGCGGGCTGGGTGAAGCTGCCGGTGTAGCCGGGAAAGACCCGGGTCCGGGCCACCTCGTCGGGGTCCTGGCCGAGCTGCTGGGCGATGGCCAGGGAATCCCGAATCACCCACTCCTGTTCCATCACCCCCCGCCGGTAGAGGCAGTTGGCGATGGTCCGGCTGACGAATCCGGTCTCCGGGTCGGCCGACAGCACCAGGTGGGAGCTGAGGAAGGCGTCCTCGCCGCGGGCCTCCCAGACCACGTCCTCGGCCTGACCGACCCGGTCCGGGGTTTCCGAGATCCGCATCAGGGTGCCCTCGATCACCTCGTCCCGGCCGACCGAGGTGCCGTACGCGCCGTGCACGACGGCGTCGGCGGCGTAGTTCTCGCGGATGTGGCCGATGGCGCGGTCGACCCAGATCAGGTCGGTGACCTCGCGGATGAAGTCGTCGGGGTCGGCGTACGGGGCGTAGGCCACCGGGTCCAGCGCCATCAGTTCTCCTCGATCAGGTCGAGCCGCAGTTGGGCGCTGTCGCGATGTCCGGGCATCCCCTCGAAGTCGGCGATGGTGACCACCGGCCCCGCCTGATCCCGGGTGGCTGCCCGGGTGGCCCGCTGGTAGGTCAGCTGCTTGAGATAGCCGGTGACCGACAACCCGCCGGTGTAGCGGGCGCCACGACCGGTGGGCAGCACATGGTTGGTGCCCGACATGCCCTTGTCGGCGTACGCGACCGTGGACCAGGGCCCGAGGAACAGCGAGCCGTAGTTGTGCAGCTCGCTGAGGTAGAAGTCGGGGTCCTCGGCGAGGATCTCCAGGTGCTCCGGCGCCAGCAGGTCCATCACCTGGACCGCGGTCTTGGCCGAGTCGGCCACGTAGATCGAGCCCCAGTCGCGCCAGGCTGCACCGGCGATGTCGCGGGTGGCCAGGCCGGCCAGCTGTCGTTCGATCTCGCGCTCCACCTCGCCGGCCAGCTCCGCGGAGGTGGTGACCAGGCAGGCCGGGGAGCTGGGCCCGTGCTCGGCCTGGGCGAGCAGGTCGGCGGCCACCATTGCCGCCGACGCGGTCTCGTCGGCGATCACCGCGACCTCCGACGGTCCGGCGAGGACGTCGATCCCGACCCGGCCGTAGAGCTGCCGCTTGGCTTCGGCGACGTAGGCGTTGCCGGCGCCGACGATCATGTCCGCGGGCGGGGTGTCGAGCAGCCCGAAGGCCATCGCCGCCAGCGCCTGCACGCCACCGAGGGCGAAGATCCGCATCGCCCCGGAGGCTCGGGCTGCGTACAGCACGGCCGGGTGTACCGAGCCGTGCAGCGAGGGTGGGGTGGCGCTGACGACGGTGGGGACGCCGGCCGCCCGGGCCACGCCGACGGTCATGAAGGCACTGGCCAGCAGCGGGAACCGGCCGGCCGGCAGGTAGGCGCCGACGGTGTCCACCGGGACGTACCGCTGCCCGCAGACCACGCCCGGGATCACCTCGTCCTCGAAGTCGTGCAGGTGGGCCCGCTGCATCGCCGCGAACCGGGCCGTCCGCTCGGCCCCGGCGTCGAGCGACTCCCGTAGGTCGGCCGGCAGGTCGGCGGTCAGCGTGTCGATCCGGTCGGGCGCGATCTCGAAGTCGGTGCCGCCGGTCCAGCCGTCGAGCTGCTCGGCGTAGCGGCGGACCGCCTCCCGGCCGTGCTGCTCGATGTCGGACAGCATCGCCGAGACGGTGTCACGGACGCCCGGGTCGGACTGGGCGGCGACGTCGGGGCGATCAGGCTCGCGGACCGCGGTCACGGAACCGGTCAGCCGACGGTGGTCGGCGGTGGTCAAGTGCATACGCATACACTACGACGCTTGCGGCCCTGGTGCGACCGCAGGGTCAGGCAGCCCGGCGGCGTGGCCGGAGGGCGAAGCGGGAGGACCCGGGCTCGTCGGTCAGAGCCAGGTCGGCCAGGAGTTCACCCAGCACCGGGGTGAACTTGGCGCCGTGGCCCGAACACGGCGAGGCCACGACGATGCCGCCGACGCGGTCCAGCACGAAGTCCCGATCCTCGGTGGTGGTGTAGAGACACGTCGTCTCCGCGGCCACCTCGGGAACCAGACCCGGCAGCCAACGCCGGACGTACGCCATCATCCGGGCGCGGGACTCGGGGTCCACGACGTAGTCCCGGGTCGCTCCGGTGGTCACCGTGCCCCGCTCGTGCTCGGCCACCTTGAACGCCGGCGCCGGCCCCCCGTCGCGGCCCGAGGGCAGGCCGTAGACCTCGTCACCGTCGTTATGGATGAACACCGGCCAGTCCGCCTCGGGCTGCCGGCGGGGAAAGTGGAACACCTGCTGCTGGGTCACCGTCGTCCGCGGCAGGCGCTGGACGACCGCCTCGGGCAGCAGATCGGGCACCCAGGCTCCGGCGGCCACCACCACCCGCCGGGCTCGCGTCAAGCCGTCGGCGGTGTGCACCGCCACGGTGTCCCCGGCCTGCTCCACCCGTTCGACCGCCGTGTGCTCGCGGACCGCGACTCCGCGCTCGGCGGCGCCGGCCAGCAGCGCGCGGACGCTCGCGTCGGCGTCGATCACCCCCGACTCGGGGGTGAACAGCACCGGGCCGTCGAACGCCATCCCGGGCCAGCGTTCCTGCGCCTGCTCCGCGTCCACCAGTGTCGAGGTCACCCCGAGATCGTCGAAGACCCGCTTGATCTCGGTGACGCCCCGGTCGGGTCCGTGATCGATGCCCCCGGTCCGTCGCAGCAGCGGAGAACCGCACTCCGCGCCCAGTTCGGTCCACAACTGTTCGGCCCGCCCGGTCAGGGCTACGTATTCCGCGACCGGGTAGGCCCGCCGGAAGATCCGGGAGGAACCGTGGGAGCTGCCGGCGTGGTGCCCGATCTGGTCGCGTTCGAGCACCTGGGCCTCCACCCCACGCCGGGCCAGGGCCCAGGCCGTGGCGCTGCCGGCCAGTCCGGCTCCGACCACGACGACGTCGGCGTCGTGGTCGGTCACTCCTCCACCCCACCCAGGGGCACGGCCGCCGCCGGGCTCAGGGGTTCGTCGCCGCGGGCCCGGGCGATCTGGGTCAGCACCGCGATCTCGTCGAACACGCGCCACTCGTGCACGATCTGGCCGCGGCGGAACTGGAACTGGGAGGCGCCGAGGATTTCCACCACCGAGCCGGTCGGGGTGCCGTAGAGGGGGGCGCCGTCGTAGGTGCCGGCCAGCCGCCAGAGCACGCTGGCCCGGGTGCCGAGCTCGGCGTCGGTACTGACGGCGATGTCACGGACCTCGACGGTGGCGTCGGGGAACGGCGCGAGCATCTGGATCAGGTCGATCTGGTAGTTCCGGTGCCGGGTCAGCGTCCGCGCTCGGGTCGTGTCGAGGAACAGGTGCGGATGGGTGAACTCCGCCAGCCGCTCCAGGTGCCGGCCCTGCCAGACCTGCTCGATGAACTCCTTGACCAGAGCAGCCTCCGTGCGGTGGGTGTCGGGCCGGTCCCCGGACTCACCGCGGACGAGGACGTCGGCGGGGGCCGGGGTGCCGAACAGGCCACCAGTCTCGGCGGTGAACGCGGCCCGGCGCGCGATCTCGAACGGATCGTGCCCGAGGGTGGTCACCGCCCGGTACTCGTCGCGGACCACCCACTCCTGCACCACTAACGCGTCCTGGACCAGGCAGATCGCCAGATGTCGTGACTCCGACTGGGCCACGCTCGGCGGCCCGTAGCTCCACGTCCCCTCCTGCTTGCCGGCGTGGAACACCCGGTGATGACTGACGAACGCGTTGCCGCCGCGGTCCTCGCAGATGACGTCCTCCGCGGTGCCGATCCGGTTGGGGAACGCGGCCTTTTTCACCAGCGACCCGCGCAGCACCGCATCCATCCCTCGGATCGGGCCGTACGCTCCGTGCACGACCATGTCCGGGGCGTAGTGCTCGCTGAGCCGGCCCAGCCCGAAGTCGTCCCAGATCAAGTCGGTCCAGCCGATGATGTAGTCCTCAGGGCTGTCGAAGGGGGCGTAGGCCGAGGGCGACAGCGTCATGCAGGAGTTCCTTCCGAGGTTATGTATACGTATACCCTATCGCCATGGGCGTAGATCAGGAAGCACATCCGCACTCGACCTCCGAGGACACCGACACCGCCGCGACCGCCACGGCAGCTACGCCGGTGGGGTTCATCGGGCTCGGCCGGATGGGTGACCCGATGGTGCGGAATCTGCTCCGGGCGGGCTACCCCGTGGTCGTGCACGACGTAGCCACCGATCGGGTGGCCGCGTTGGTCGCGGCTGGGGCGCAAGCGGCGGGCAGTGCCGCGGAAGTCGCCCGGAGAACCTCGATCAGCATCACCATGCTGTTGAGCGATCCGGTGCTGGCCAGCGTGGTGCTCGGCCCCGACGGGGTGCTGACCGGTGCCGGACCAGACCACCTGCTGTGCGACCTGAGCACGGTGTCGCCGACGGTGACCCGCGACATCGCCGACGCGGCGGCCCGTGCCGGCGTGGCGTTCGTCCGGGGAGCCGTCGCCGGCAGCGTGCAGCCGGCCCGGGACGGGAAGCTGACGGTCTTCGTCTCCGGGACCCCGGCCGAGGTGGAACGGGTCCGCCCGGTGCTGAGTCCGCTGGCCGCGACGGTGCGCGCGGTCGGCACCGCCGAGGAGGCGGTCTACCTCAAGCTGGTCCACAGCACACTGGTCGCCGTTTATTCCGCGATGCTCGGCGAGGCGCTGGCCTTCGGTGAGCGCGGGGGACTGGAGTTGAACGAACTGGTCACCGTGCTCGAGCAGGGGCCGCTGGGCTCGGTCCAGCTCAGCCTCAAGGCCCCGATGATCGTCAGCCGCGACTTCGAGGACCCGCCGTCCGACATCGACACCGCGGCCAAAGACGTCGACCTGGTGCTGGCCGCAGCCCGCGAGCTGGCGGTGCCGATGCCGCTGACCGCGGCCGTCCGACAGGTGATGGCCTACCAGCAGGCCCGCGGCGGCGGGAAACGAGATATCTGGAGCATCCTGCAGGCCTTCGAGGCGCTGGCCGGCGGTCCCGCATGAACCCGCCCAAGCCCGACCAGACCGAACCTGAACCGAGCCTGGTATCCGCCCGGACCGTGCCGGGAGAACGGCGTTCGGCCCGATCGTGTTGGGGGGCAACCGGTTCGGGTCGGCGCTGGGTGTCGACGCTTCCTACGCCCTGCTCGACGCCCACGTGGAACACGGCGGCACGATGATCGACACCGCGCTGGTCTACGCCGACTGGCTGCCTGAGGTGGAGCGGGCGTGCAGCGAACGGCTGCTGGGCCGCTGGCTGGCCAGCCGTGGCCTGGCCGATCAGGTGGTGGTGGCCACCAAGGGCGGCCACCCCGACCTGAGCGTGAGCGTCCCGGCCGGGGAGCGACCGGTGCCCCGGCTGGATCCGGAGTCGCTGCGGAGCGACGTCGCCGCCAGCCTGGAGCACCTCGGCTTGTCCTGCCTGCCGCTGTGGTGGCTGCACCGCGACGACCCGGCGCGACCGGTCACCGACATCTTGGACACCGTGGAGACCCTGCGCCGCGAGGGTCTGCTTGCGGCTTGGGGCGTAGCCAACTGGAGCGCCGCACGGCTGGCCGAGCTGCAGGAAGCCGCCGACGCCGCCGGAATCGACGGGCCGGCGGCGAGCAGCGTCGGCTTCGCCCTGGCCCCGCCCGCTCCGGGGGTAATGGCCCCCGACCTGGTTACCCTCGACGCCGACTCCGCCGCCCTGCACGAGCGGACCCAGTTGCCGCTGCTGGCCTACTCCGCCCAGGCCAAGGGCTGGTTCGAGCGGGCCGCCCGCGGCGAGCCCAGCCCCCACGACCCGGTCTACGACCACGGCGCCACCCGTACGCTGGCCGCGACGCTGGCCGGGGTCGGGGCCGAGCTGGGGGCCAGCGTGACCGAGGTGGCTGTGGCCGCGCTGACGTTGCTGCCGTTCCCGACCAGCGCCGTGGTCGGACCGGGTACGCCGGATCAGCTGGACAGCTGCTGGGCCGCCTCCCGGCTGTCGCTGAACGAGCGTCAGCGCGGAAGGTTGCGGCCGTGGCTGACAGCGTCGATCACCGCTGGTGGCCGCACCCCTCACCGACCCGTCCTGAGCGCCCGCGAACGGTAGCTCCGGGCGGTCCAACGCAGCTCGAAACCGCCCGTAGCTACCGCTCGGCGAGGGTGCGCTCGGGTCAGCCCTTGACTGAGCCCGTGGTCAGTCCGGCCACGAGGTAGCGCTGAACGACCATGGCCAGAGCCAGGATGGGGAGCGCGACCAGCACCGTGGCGGCGGAGGCCTGCTGCAGCAGCGGTAGGTTCTGCCCGATCTGGGCGGCGATAAACACCGGCACGGTCTTGGAGTTGACGTCGGTCAGCACGACCGCGACCAGGTACTCCTGGAAGGCGAAGAGGAAGGTGAAGATCCCCGACGTGATCAGCCCAGGCCCCATCAACGGCAGAATGATCTTGCGGAAGGTCTGGAACCGGGAGCAGCCGTCGACCATGGCCGCCTCGTCCAGGGTGTCGGGGATCTCGGCGAAGAAGTTGCGCAGCAGCCAGATGGCGAACGGCTGGTTGAGCGCGACCAGCGCGATCATCAACGCGACCTTGGTGTCGTAGATGCCCAGGGTCTGGGCGAACTCGTAGAAGGGCAGCGCGACCGCGAACCGGGGCAGCGCCCGGAAGATCAGGGCCAAGATCAACAAAATGGCGCTGATCGAGCCCTTGAACCGGGACAGGGCGTACGCGGCCGGCGCGGCCAGCACCGTGGACACGATCACACTGCCGATGGCCACCAGGGTCGTGTTCAGCAGGTACTGGGCGAAGAAGGTGCCCTGCCACAGGTCCACCACTGCGCTGAAGGTGGGCACGTAGGTGAACTGCGGGGGGTTGGCGAAGGCGATGATGGTCTGCTTGGTGGCCGCCATTCCCGTCCAGATGAACGGCGTCACCATCACGAAGGAGACCGCGATCAGCAGCAGGTAGACCACCGCGCGGCTGCGCCGCTGAGTCTGCCTTCGGCGGGAGATCCGCTTGGCGACGGGCTGGTCCTCCAAGGCGACGGGGGTGTCGACGGCGGTCATGAGAGCTCCTGCGTAATGGCCTGGGGACGGGTTCGATCGACGCGGCACGTCATGGTTTGACCACGTCCCGATAGGTCTGCCGGATGAACGGGATGAGCAGGATCAAGATCACGATCAGCGTCAGTACGCTCACCGCGCTGCCCAGGCCGATGTTTTGCTGGCCGGCGGCGAAGGCGACGTTGAAGACGTAGAGCATCACCGACTCCGACCCCAGCGTGACCGCGTTGGGTGCCAGCGGGATCAACGCGTCGAAAACCCTGAGCTCGTCCATGATGGACACCAGTGCGATGAAGCCGAGCAGCCGCGACAACGAGGGGATGACCACGAACCGTTGTTTCTGCCACCAGCTGGCCCCGTCGATGTCGGCGGCTTCCAACGACTCCGCCGACACCCCCTGCAGCCCGGCCAGCAAGATCAAGACCGCGAACGGGACCTCGTGCCAGATCACCTGACCCAGCAGCATCGCCCGGTTCGGCCAGCGGTCGGTGAACCACAGCGGGCCGGTGATCCCGATCTTGTCGAGCAGGAAGTTGACCAGACCGCCGAAGTTGGAGTCGAACAACCAGGAGAACGCGGTGGCCCCGATCACGGTCGGCACGATGTAGGAGACGAGCAGGAGGCCCAAGAAAATCGGTCGGGCCTTGCCGGAGGCGTTCAGCAGCAGGGCCAAAAAGAAGCCGATCACGATCTTCAGCGCGGTCGCGACCAGGGTCAGGCCCACGGTGAAGAGAATGGCGGTGCGAAATCGCGGATCGGCGAGCACGTCAAGATAGTTGCGCAGCCCGATCCAGGTCCCCGGCGTGCCGTAGGACACCCGCTGCAGGCTCCAGCGGAAGGTCTGGACCAGCGGAACAATCAACAAGATCGTCATCACGATCGCGCTCGGTCCGACCATTGCGTAGAACTCTCTGCGCCGCATGCGGCCTCCCGGTTGAGCGTGTGCGGACTGGGGTCGTACGGGGTCGGGGTGCGATCAACGCCTGGGACCGCACCCCGACCCGCGGGCTACTTGCCGGCGTACTTCGTGAGGACGTCCTCGAAGGGCTTGTTCCCCTGGTTGGCCGCCTGGTCAGGAGTGAGCTGCCCCTGTACGGCCTGAGAGATGAACGGGCGCACCGCGATCGAGTACTCGCTGTACCAGGCCTTCATCGGCGGAGTCGGCGCGCCGCCCTCGATGGAGTTGTTGATGGCGTCGAACCAGGGGATGTTCGAGGTATTGGCCACCCCTTTGCGGGAGGGGTACGCCGCGGGGATTGATTCTTCCGCCGCTTTCGGCGCGACCGAAGCCGCCATCAGTTGGAAGATCAGGTCGGGGTCGACACCGCCGTTCTTGGGGATCGACCAGCCGTCGACCGACACCGTCGAGTAGGGCTTGCCACCGGGCTCGATGGTCGGGCCCATGTGGAAGGCGAACTGGTCAGAGAACTTGGTGTTCTTGGCGTCGATCAGGTCCACCATCCGGCCGGAGTACATCTCCGCGATCACCGCGTTGCCGTTGAACAGCTGCTGCTGGACCTTGGGCTGGTCGAAGGTCGTGACTTGCGGATCCATGTACGGCGCCAAGTCGTGCAGCGTCTTGAGTACGTTCTTGCTCGCTGCGGTGTCGAAGTTCGACTTCTCGCCGTCGGCCAGGTCCTTGCCCTGGCTGTACATGCCCATGTTGTAGCGGGTGGTGATGTCGCCGCTGGACAGCAGCGGCATGGCTACCGGGTACTTGTACTTTCCTGCCTTCTGGATCTTGGCCGCGGTCTGCTTGAGCTCGTCGAAGGTCTTCGGGAACTTCAGGCCCATCTCGTCGAAGACGTCCTTGCGGTAGGTCCAGATGCTGATGTTGGCCTGAGTCGGCAGGCCGTAAAGCTTGCCGTCGTAGCTCATCCCCTCCAGCATCGTCTTGTCCAGGTCGCCCAGCTTGTACTTGTCCTTGTATTTGGCGAACAGGTCGTCCAGCGGCAGCAGCTTGCCTTCCTTGGCGTACTGCGGGATGCCGGCGGAGTACTCCTCGATCAGGTCGTAGGTTCCGGTGTCGCCGTTGAGCGTGGCCGCGGTCTTTTGCACCTGCCCGCCGAAGTCAATCGGGTCGTGCTTGATGGTCAGATTGTCGCCCGAGCAACTGGCGATCATCGTGTTGGTGTAGGGGTCGATCGCCGAGGAGTTGTACGCGAGGACGTTGACCGTGGTCGCCTTCTCCGGCTTGGTGATGTCACAGCCGACGTTGGTCGCGGTCTTCTCCGCGGTCTTGGAACCGGCGCCGCAGGCACCGGTCAGGGCCAGTCCGCCGACGAGGCAAGCCACGGCGGCCGTTCGGGTCAGTGCGGGGAGTCTCTGCATCTGGACATTCCTTCGCTAGGTGTTAGGACATACGTATTCCATGGTTTGCCCCTTGCTGTCAAGAGGGCCCAGCCGAACGTAACCGACCCGCAACGTGACTTCGGCTGCAATGTGCTCTGGCCAGCGTCGACGAAACGACGACAGTCGGTTGACCCGAAGGGCATACGTATGTTAAACCGGTGTTTCTGTGCTACCCGTCGATAGGAGAGTCATGAGCGCCGGCCTGCAGGACCGCACCACCGAGGTCGAAGTCGATGCCGCCGAGGTCGAGCGGCGAACGATCCCGCGGGATGCGCTGGTCTCGTGCAACCAGGCCTTCATCGACTGCCGTACGCCCGGGTCGGATCAGAAGGAAAATTACGCGTTGATCGGGCCCGGGGTGTCCCAGAGTTCGGAGCAGGTGATCAACCTGGAACTCCCGCACGGCTACAACGTCGGCGGGGCGGCGATGCCGAACGGCGTCACGAACTCCTTGCACCTGCACTTCACCGCCGAGGTGTTCCTCGTCGTGGCCGGTGAGTACAAGTTCCGCTGGGGCGTGAACGGCGACGCCGGGGAGTTCGTGGGCCATTCCGACGACATCTTGTCGATCCCGACCTGGATCTTCCGGGGCTTCACCAACGTCGGCCCGGACGAAAACTTCATGTTCACCGTGCTCGGCCGCGACGACACCGGCGGCATCATTTGGGGCCCGAGCGTGCTGCGCGAAGCCGAGGGACACGGGCTGCTGCTGACCGCGGAGAACAAGCTGGTCGACACCGCGGCCGGACAGCAGGTCCCCGACGGCGTCGAGCAGATCACGCCGATGCCGGCCGATCAGATCGCCGCCCTGCAGGAGTACACGCCGGAGCAGATCCGCCGCCGGGTGGTGACCAGGGCCGACCGCACCTTCTACGATCGGGCGCTGCTGTGCAGCGTCCTCCCGGGCGGGCGGGCCCGGCTCGCCTTGGTGATCGGGTTCGGGATGACCGAGCACCGCTCGCAGGAACCGCCGGTCTACAACCCGCACGGGTTCAATGTGGCCTGGGTGCAGGCCGACCCGGGTGAGGGCCTGCTGACCCACCGGCACGTCGAGACCCAGGTGCTGATCGCGCGCCGGGGCACCTGGGAGGTCACCCTCAACCAGGTCGACCCGCAGACCGTGACGTTGAACGAGAACGACACCCTCTCGGTCCCCGCCGGGGCCTGGCGGCGCTTCGCCAACGTCGGTGACGACCAGGCGGAACTGGTGGTGATCAACGGCAGCGACGGACGGGTCCACCTGGAGTGGGCCCCCGAGGTCATCCGGGCCGCCCGGGAGCAGGATCTGGCCTTCGACGCCAACGGTTATCTGGCGCCGTATTCGCTGGTGTCCCGTTCGGTCGACGATGACTGACCCGGTGGAGCTCAAGCCCTCGGCGTACGCCCCGTACGCCGACCCCGAGGACTACATCATGTCCTGCACCGACCAGATCTGGGAACCGCGCGGGATGGGCCAGATCCGCGACCATTACCGCCCCGACATCCAGGTGCACGGCGCGTACGGCACCGTGATCGGCTCGGAGCCGATCATCCGGGCCTGCCTGCAGAAGAATGCGGCCTACCCCCGCCGGTCCTTCACCGGTGAGGACGTGGTCTGGGAGGCCCGCGACGAGGACAGCTTCGTCAGCGCCCACCGGATCATCAACTGCGGCCGGCAGGAGGGCTACTGGCATTACGGACCGCCGACGTTTCGGCATTCGGTCTCGCGCAACGTCGCCCTGTGCCTGGTCCGGGACGGCTGGATCGCCGAGGAGTGGGTGGTCCGGGACGAGTGGGCGGTGGTCGAACAGTCCGGTCACGACGTGGCGCAGGTTGCGCGGTCCATCGCCTTCGCCCCGTCGCCGGAACTGCTCGGCGGGCCCTCGCTGATCGGTGAGGCGCCGGCCGATCCGCTCCGACGCGGGGTGTCCGGCCCGCGGCCCGAGCACGACGGTGTCGAGGACCAGATCGTGACGCAGATGATCGACCAGGTGTGGAACGGGCACCTGGGCCAGGAGGTGCCGCAGTTCTTCGACCGGAATCTGGTGATCGAGACCACCCGGCACCGGACGCTGGCCCGCTGGGACGGCTACAAGGACGAGCTGGACCATCTGTTCGCCCCCTTCCCCGACGCCCAGGTCGCGCCCTACGACATCGCGCTGAACGTCGACCCGTTCTACGGCACCCGAGTTTCGGTGCTGTGGAAGTTGCGCGGCACCTACTCCGGCATCCCGCTCTACGGCCCGGTCACGCACACGCCGATCGAAATCTTGGGGTGTTCCCAGTTCTTGATGCGCGGGGACAAGATCGCCCGCGAGTGGCGGATTTATGACGAGATCGCGGTGCTGAGTCAGATCATCCGGGCTCAGTCCGGTGACCAGCCGACCGGTGCCGCGCCACCGGTCACCGCCGGGGCGCCCTGAGTCGTGATCCCGGACGAGCTGGCCCCGGACGAGCTGGCCCTGGACGAGCCGTGGGTGTGGCTGCCGGGCATGAACTGCTCGGCCCGCATGTGGTCGGCCCTGGCGGCGGCGGAGAGTATCACCCCGCTACTGGAGGAGACGAGCGTCGACGCCGAGGTGGAACGGCTGCTCGACGAGCTGCCCGTCCGGTTCGCCTTGGCGGGGCTGTCGCTGGGGGCGATCGTGGCGATGGCGCTGGTGGCGCGGGCACCGGAACGGGTCAGCGCCCTCTGCCTGCTGTCGACCAATCCGTACGGTCCGACCGACGCCCAGCGTGCGAGCTGGTGCGACTTACGCGACCAGCTCGCGGCGGGCCGGCGGGCCCGGGACCTCCAGGCCGACCTGCTGCCCGTCCTGCTCTCACCGCCGGCGCAAGCCGACACCGCCGTGGTGGAGACGACCCTGGCCATGGCCGACGACGTCGGCGAGGCGCGGCTGGACCGCCAACTGCAGCTGCAGGCCAGCCGGGTCGATCTGCGCCCGGCGCTGGCCGCGGTCGGCTGCCCGACCCTGATCGTTGCCGCCGAGGACGACGCGCTGTGCAGCGTCGCCCGACACCAGGAGCTGCACGGGCTCATCAGTGGCTCCCGACTGGCCGTGGTCGAGCGATGCGGTCACCTGTCCCCGCTGGAACGTCCACAGCAGATCGCGTCGCTCGTAGCAGCGCTTCGGTCGGTCGACCAGGGCCGCAAAGGTTGATCGACCGCGGGTTACTTCGTAGGTTCTGGCCCGACTGGCACTTTCTCGAAGTCGTGTCACCTCGCTGTCATCTTCTCGGCTTCTTACCATCCCGAGCGCCACGAATTCGAACAAAGAGCGACGGTAGCGGTCCTGCTGCCCGCTGGGCGGATCGCCGTATGACCCCGGTCACTGGGCCTTTTCTCGGGCGGGTCTTACGGCAATCGGGCTGAGCGTCAACCGCTCGCCTGCATGACGCGTCGCACCTTCACCGCGGGACGGACCGCTAACGGCACAGCCGTCGGACCGTTGGCGCAGCTTCCGCCGTTGGCCTGCCTAGGCTGACCGCGGCTCGTCTGAGCCATTGGAGGCAGAGATGACAGAACCCGCAGGTCCAATTGACCAGCGTCGAGACTTGCGAGCTGACTGCTCACGCTGCCAGGGCCTGTGCTGTGTAGCTCCCGCCTTCGCGAGGTCGGCTGACTTCGCCATCGACAAGCCCGCCGGGCAGGCCTGCCCCAATCTCAGCTCCGACTTCAGTTGCAGCATCACGCCATCGTCGAGGCTGATGTTGGTAAAAGGGCCCCAGCTCGGGGCCGGCTCGGCTTCGAGCAGCTCAGTGTAGAACTGCGCCGACGTCGACCCGTCGAGTGAAGCGATAATGGTGTGGTTGAACGTTGCGGGCATACGTGTCTGGTCTCCTGATGAAGGTAGGTCGGTCGAGCGGCGCGGGAAGGCTGGTCATTGTCTCCAGGGCAGGTGATGGACCTCGTCCGAGGAGTCTCTTGCACGTCCTCTCTTCGTCCAGACACCATCGGCGGTCCGACTCGCCCTCCGCCGTGCGTTTTTTCGCCGTTCCTACCGCTCTTGGATGGTGTAGGTCAGGTGCGTCACCTTCGGGGAAGATTCCGCGCGGACCTGCTTCAGGGCCACGCGGCTCGCGTCCACGCCATCGAACAGGCGGACTCCGGAGCCGAACAGTACGGGTGATAGCGCAATCGAGAACTCGTCGATCAGGCCGACGTTCACGTACTCCAGGATCGTTGCGCCGCCTCCCGCGATGCGGACGTCAAGGTCGCCGGCGGCTTCGTGGGCCTGGTCGAGCGCGGACTTGATGCCGTCGTTGACGAAGTGGAAAGTGGTCCCGCCCGGCCGCTCCCAGGGGTCGCGCTTCTCGTGCGTCACGACGAACACCAGCGTGTGGAACGGCGCCTCCTCCGGCCACATCTGCTCGCCAGCGTCGAACATGCGCTTACCCATCACGCTGGCGCCGGTGCGCTCGAACGTCTGCTGAAGGATGTCGTTGTCACGCCCTTCCTCGCCGCCCTTGCCAAGCCCCAGGCGCTGGCGGAAGTACCGCTGCGCGAACGCCCACTGCTGCAATTCCATCCACTGCTTCCCCATCAGTTCCTCGGAGGACTCGGGCGCGATGAACCCGTCTAGCGACATCGAGACGCTGAAGAACACCTTTCCGGCCATCAGTCCTCCGCTCCCAACTGAGCGATCTCGGTGACGTAGGCATCCAGGTTGCTGAGGGTCTGCCGGCCGCCCTCGATCACGTGGAACTTCTCGACCGCCTCGTCACGCAGCTCCTTGGTGGGGAACACCGTGCGCATCTCGATCCGGGTCGCCTCGCCGTCGGGCTCGAACGTCAGGACCGACTCGAAGGTGTTCGGATCGCTACGAGACTCACCGTGGAGCAGCGAGATACGCTCCGGCGGGGCAATCTCGGTCCAGGTGATCCACTCCTGGTAGTCCGTCCCGTCCGGTCCGTGCATCACGAAGTCCCACTCGCGGCCGACGCGGAACTCGAACGACCGCGTGGTGGTGGTGAACCCCTCCGGTCCCCACCACCGCGACAGGTGCCGCACCTCGGTGAACGCCTCGAACACCAGCTGCCGTGGGGCGGCGATGACCCGAGAGATCACGATCTCGCGGTCGGCCGTCGCCGACTGCGCCGGTGTTCCTCGTTCCGTCGCGCTCATCAGCTACTCCTCTTTCCTTATCTGCTTGAGGTCCTGCACGTAGGCGTCCAGGCGGTCGAAGCTCTCGTTCCAGAACCGCTCGAACCCGCCGGTCCACTCGTGGACCGGCCGCAGTCCGCGAGCGTCCAGGCCGTACAGGCGCTGCCTGCCTACCTTGCTGTCCCCCACCAACCCGACCTCTCGGAGCACCCGCAGGTGTTTGGACGCCCCCGGCTGGGTCATCCCCAGCTCCTGGGCCAACTCGGTCACCGGCCGCTCACCCACCCGTAACAGCACCAGGATCTGCCGGCGCTGCGGCTCGGCAATCGCGTTGAAGACATCTGACGTCGTCGCTGCGCGTGCCATGCCACGATCATATGCCCATATCAGCATGCGTCAAGTCGAGATAACGCAGGCGTAGTCCGCTGGGGTGCCCGTTCGTGGTTCCGCTTGCGGACGCACCTCGGTGACGTAGAACCGAGCGGAGAGGCTTGCTTCCCCTCACCATTTAGCTTAGTATCTAAGCGAGACAGTAAGGGAATACACATGACCAGGTCCATCTCGACGAGTTACGCTCGGGTGGAAGACGAGATCGTCGGCTCGTTGGCTCGGCGGCATAGCACGGCCACCGTGCTGTTACACCACGCCATCGCCGAACGGCTCGGGTTGGGTCCCACCGACCACAAATGCCTGGATCTACTCC
The DNA here is from genome assembly GCA_965218535.1 of Friedmanniella sp. Lineage (GTDB taxonomy): Bacteria > Actinomycetota > Actinomycetes > Propionibacteriales > Propionibacteriaceae > Microlunatus. Next base: position 1,266,108 of record CBDCLF010000001.1, on the reverse strand, counting down.
ATGAGCGGGGCTCAATGAGTGGCAGCGAACTTGCAGCCATCACTGGTCTAACCAGCGGCGCGGTCACCGGCGTGGTCAACAGATTGGAGCGTGCTGGCCACGTGCGTCGTGAGCCCGACCCCCACGACCGGCGCAAACAAATCCTGCGGCCGGCGCCCACGGGGGTACGCGAAGTCGCCGAGCTCTTCGACCGGCTACGGGCAGATGCGGCCGGACTCGTGGAGGGATTCGACGAGCACCAGCTTGCCGCGATCGCCGAGTTCCTAAGCCGCGGCATCGAGTTCGCCTACCACCGGACCGCGCTGCTGCGTACCCACGCCCTCGCCAACAGCGGCCACACCAGTGCCGCCACGACCGCCACAACCACCGAGAAGCCAGCATGACCGACGACGAACAGCTCACCGCTTTATTCGAGCGGATGTGCCAAGCATGGACCGACGGGGACGCCGACGCCTACGGCGCCTGCTTCACAGACGACAGCGACTACATCTCCTTCGACGGCAGCCGCGCCCAAGGACGGGCGCCGATGGTGGCCGCGCACGACAAGCTCTTCCGCGGAGTGCTGTACGGCAGCGCCCTCGTCGGGCAGGTCGAGTCGATCCGCCACCTCACCCCGGACGTAGCGCTGCTGTACGGAACCGGGTCAGTGCTCGTCTCCTGGCGCTCACAGCTACCCGAGCGGCGACTGACTTGCAACACCATCGTCGCGGTCCGGACGAGTGAAGGCTGGCGCTTCACCGTCATCCACAACGGCCGGGTGCGCCCGATGCGCATTCCCGAGCCGGAGTCGTTTCCGTCGCGGGCCGCTCACGCAATGGTGCACGGCTCCCGCGCACTCGGTATCGGCCGAAGATCCAACCCTCAACCATCCGCGCGGTAGTGCGCGTTACCAGCCACCCGCCGAGCCACGATGACTCAGTGGAGGATCGGCATCTGGCACGCCGGCCTCGTTCTTCGTTCTCGTTGGACGGTCGTCTTTTCGATGAGTTGGTGTCGCGATCGTGGCACGGCGCCGCCGGTCACGGCTCGCGCGATGCTTGAGGCTTCGGAAGGTCACTTGGTGACCCTCACGTCGGGGGTGTAGCGAAGATTGACGATCGACGAGGGCTTCGAACCGTTGTGCAGCGACAGATTGATTGGGTCGCCGTCTGGATTGTCAAAGAGTCGGATGCCGGCCCCGAGGAGGACGGGTGCGATATGGAGATCGACCTCGTCGACGAAACCTCGTTCGAGCAGTTGACGGCCGATCGAGGGTGAGAGGACTTCAACGTTCTTACCTTCGGCCGCTTGCAGGGCGATCTGGGCTGCTTGGATAACGTCACAGCTCAGGAAGGTCACCGCGTCGGCCGGTGCGGCGTCTTCAGGGTGATGAGTGAGGATGAAGATCGGTCCTTGCCATGCACCGCCATACGGGCGGGCGTTCTGGGCGACGTCCCAACCGTCCCGACCGCCGAGGACCGCTCCGGTGGTTTCGATGTACTCCTCGATCAGCCCGGGCCGCGCAGTGCCGGCCATCCAGACCATGGCGTGGTTCGGTCCGGCGACGAACCCGTCCAGGGACATGGTGAAGTGCATGAGGATCTTTGATCGGGGTTCTTGTGGGGTGGTGTCGTCCATAGTCTGGCTTCTGATGGGTGGGTGGGACGCTTGACGCCTGAGTGGCGCATCGTCGTACGATAACGTGAACCGGAGTTCACATGAACGCTAGTTCACGATATAATCATTGGTCAATCGTCGGAGAGAAGATGTCACCACGCCCAGCTGCGAACGTCGACGCGCTGCGATCAGACCTCCTCGAGCTCCGAGGAATACGACAAGATAGCGAGAATCCGTTGGCCTTGAGCAACGTGTCGTCGCCCTAGTCAAGGCCACATCGCCGCTGACAGATCGCGCGAGAACCTATAGGTTAATACCAAGCTGAAGGTCGCAGATAGACCTGTACGACCGGTGCATCACCGATCTGCGCCTGTACCGGTCGCGGCCCGGTCGCCGGACGTCGCGAGCGGGCCATTCCGACGGTGACCCCGCAGACGTGGGGCTGAGCGGCCGGCGTCGTGGCTGCGGCGGTGGGTGCCGGCGCTACGACACGCCCACCCGTGCCCTATCCGCGACGTGGGCCCTCCCCAGGCACTCACTCCCCAGGCGCTCACTCCCCAGGCGCTCACTCCCCAGGCACTCACTCCCCAGGCACTCACTCCCCAGGCACTCACTCCCCAGGCACTCACTCGCGGGGGCCGCCAGCCCAGGACCAGCCCGCCATGTCCGTGTTCCCTCCACTCAGATCGTGAAGACGACGCGGCTGCGGCCGTAGTCGGTGGTCCAGGCGTGTTGGACGTCGGAGAGCGAGATCTCGTGGACGTCGATGTGCAGCTTGGTTTCGCTGGCGATTTGTAGGGCGTGCTTAACCGACTGCATGATCTCGGGGACGCGGACGGCACCGATCCCGCTGCCCATCACCACGATGGAGGTTGATCCGAGCACGCTGGTCGGTACCGAAGTGGCCGGGCCGGCCGCATTGCCGGCGATGACGTAGCGAATCGGTTCGGCACCTTTGTGACCTTGGGCTGCCGCTGCCAGGACTGTCTCGGTCGGGCCGCCGGACAGGTAGTCCAACACGACGTCGATCCTGCCGTCGGAAAAGTGGCCGGTGAGCGCGTCGGTGACATCTTCGGGCCCGAGGTTCAAGTCGATCGTGTGGTCGGCGCCGAGCTCCCGCAACCGGGCTAGGGCGACGGCGTCTCGGCCGGTGGCGATGACACGGCCGGCACCGAGGTGTTTGGCGATCTGGACCGCGACCTGCCCGGTCGTGCCGGTCGCGCCGTTGATCAGCACGGTCTCGCCGTTCTGGAGGTCGGCTCGGACCCGGAGCGCCCCGATCGGTGACTGTCCTGGGTTGATCAGTGCCGCGGCGAGGATGTCGCTGACGCCGTCGGGGATCGGTAGGCACAAGGCGTCCGGTACGACGGTCTTCTCTGCCATACCGCCGAAGGGTGCCTGGGGTAGCAGAAACCCGAGCCGTTGGCCGGTGTCGTCGCGTCCGACGCCGTCGATGCCGGGAACGAGGGGGAAGCCGCCGGTCATCGAGTAGTGGCTGCCCGCTGCTCGGGCCCGGGTGGCGTTGGACAGCGCCGACGCCGCGACGTGGATGACGGTGACGCCCTCACCCGGGCTGGGGTCTTCGAACTCTCCGTACACCGGGATCTGGTTCGGTCCTTGAACGATGGCGGCTTTCATCTGGTGCTCCTGTTCTCGCCGAACGTCGGTCCGGCGTGCTGTGGGCGGGCGGCCCCCAGGCGCGAACCCGCCAGGGGTCGTGCCGCGAGCCGCTACCCAGCTGCGGGGTGTGGGTCAGAGTTCGCCGGGAGTGGCGAACCGATAGAAGACGCCGCCGACCGGGTGGACACCCATGAAGAGCCAGACGGCGTCTTCGAAGTCGCGGGCCCGGGTGAGGTCGCCGACGCGGACCGGGTCATAGCCGGCGTCGCGCATCAGCTGCTCGATCACCTCGACGGCGCCGTCGTCGGCTACGTAGAGGTTGCTCGGCCGCACCCGCTGGTCGGCTACGGCGTCCAACAGGTGGCCGAAGTTCAGGTTGAAGCCCTTGGCCACGGGTGCGTGGGTGAAGGACTGCACCTGTTCGGCGTAGGAGGGGAAGTCGCCCTGACGCGAGGGCAGAACGTTGGTCGCATCGACTGCGACCTTTCCCTCAAGACCCGTCACCTTGCTCAGCGCGTCAGAGATCTGCCCGCCGGGCACGGCGACCAGAACGGCGTCGGCGTCGGAGACGTCGCCGCCGTCGCGGCCGAGCTCGTCGACCTCGTGGCCGGCCGACCGCCACAGCGCAGCGAGTCCGCCGCCGATTCTTCCTCGTCCGATCGTCACGATGTGCATGTCATCCACCTCCGGTTTTTGTTCATCTGTTAACCAACGTAGACGAATCTGGTTTGCATGTCAACCATTCGGGTACGATCAACCTGTGCCGGGGACAAAGTGGCTGGACGAGCGCGAGCAGCAGGCGTGGCGGAGCCTGATGGCGATGCAGGAGGGGCTGACCGAGTTCGTGGACCGGCAGCTCCGCAGCCGCTGCGGACTCTCCCACGCCGATTTCCAAGTCCTTGCTCATCTTTCCGAGGCGCCCGGTGGCCGGCTGCGTTCCTACGAGCTCGGACGGCTCCTGCACTGGGAAAAAAGCCGCCTGTCCCAACACGTCAGCCGGATGCAGACCCGCGGACTGGTGTCGCGACGACGTTGCCCCGACGACCTCCGCGGCCTGGACGTCACCATCACCTCACGAGGCGGCGAGCTGATCGAACTCGCCGCCCCGCAACACGTCACCGACGCCCGAAACGCCGTCATCGATCAACTCAGCGCGGACGAGCTGAACACCCTCGTCGTGATTGCCGACAAGGTCCGCGCGCGCCTGGCGGCGCTGGACACGGCAGGCTGATCGATCCCCGGACGGGCCGTCGAAGAGGTATGACGGAACTGGTGCGACTCGGCGAGCGCGCGCCGGCCGAATTTCGGTCAGTGAGATCGTGGTCATTGAGAACGGGACCACCTTCGACCACCAGACGGCGGTCCCCCGCGCAGTTCGGTCGAGGAGTGGGTCAGCCGCGCTGCAAGAGCTCGACGGCTGTTCGAAGGCTGGTCCGGTAGTCGCTGATCCGGGCTTTCGATCCCGGGTCGCGACCGTCGGCCGAGATCAGGTCGCGAGAGCTGAAAACCCAGTTCAAGACCATGCCCAAGACCATGATCAACAGGTCAGCAGGTGGAATTTGAGCAGGCGGTCGTCCTTGACCCATGCGCCTGACCGCCTCGGCGTAGGACGCGCTGTCGTCGGGACCGCTGGCGGGGGCCTCGAGCATGCGCCACATGTGCAGCCTCAGTACCTCGGGATGGTTCAGCGTCCAGTCGAACGAGCGGACGGCGAAACCGGGCAGGTCGTCGGGCGTGACCGGTACTGCGCGCCCCACCTCAGCCAGCGCCTCGGTGACGGCCTCGTCGAAGAGCTGCTCCTTACTGGCGAAGAACGCATAGATCGAGCTCGGGTTGGCCCCGGAGTCCTCGGCGATACGGGCCATCCGAGCGCCGGCCAGTCCCCGTCCGGCGAACTCGACGATCGCCGCGTCGACGATTCGCCGTCGGGTCCTCGAACCATCTCGCGGCATCTGAGCACGCTAGGGCATCGTTCGACGTCGCCGACGGGTGCGTCTGGGTCACCCGACAAGACCTTGTTCGTGCGGCGGCGGGAGCAGCGCCTCCGCACCCGCGGGTGCTGCACCGGTCACCGACCATAGGCCCCCTCCGCAGCCTGCTGATCGTCGGACGAAACGGTGCTGGAAATCGTAGTGAATCAACTACTTGTTACAGTTACGTGATGGAGAGCGGTGGCAACGAAGGCGGTCCTCCGACCGCACCGGCTCGGTGGCTGGTCCCGGTGGTCCTGGTCAGCGTCGTGAGCCCTTTCGCAACCGACGCCTACCTGCCCGCGTTCCCCGCCCTGGCGGCGGACCTCGGCGTGACACCGGCCCTCGTCCAGACCACGCTGGCCGCGTTCGTGATCGCCTTCGCGGCCGGTCAGCTCACCGGCGGGGTCCTCAGCGACCGGTACGGACGCCGGGTCACCATCATCGCCAGCTCGGTCCTCTTCACGGTCGGGTCGGTCTCGTGCGCGCTGGTGCACGGCCTGGGACCGTTCGACGCGGCTCGTGCCCTCCAGGGGCTGGGCGCGGGAGCCGCAGTCGCCGCTGCCCGCGGCGTAGTCGCCGACCACTCGAAGGGTGTGGTGCTCGCTCGCCGTCTGGGCCTGCTGTTCACGGCCCTGGTCCTGGCCCCGATCTGCGCTCCGAGCCTCGGCTCGGTCGTGGTGTCGCTCTTCGGCTGGCGTTCGGTCTTCGCGGGCCTGGCCGGTCTCGGAGTCGTGATGACCGCGCTCGCCGCGGTCCAGATCCCCCGGCGCTCTCGTTCCGGTACCAGCGGCACGGGTGTGCTGGCCGGCTTCAGCTCGGTGCTGCGTGTACCTCGGTACCGGCGTTGGCTCCTCGGATCCTGCGTGAGCGCGGCAGCCGGATTCACCTATGTCGGGTTCTCTCCCTTCGTCTTACAGCAGCAGCTGCGTCTCAGCAGCACGGGCTTCACCGTCGTGTTCACGGCCAACGCCTTGGGTCTGACGCTCGCGAGCCTGGTCTTCCGCCGGCTCGTCGGCCGGGTTGAGCCCCTGGTCCTCGTGGTCGTGGGCACCGCGCTCGGCCTGGTCGCTGCCGCTGCTCTGACCGTCCTGGCTGCCACCGGGGATCCCACGATCACGTCGGTCGCTCCGCTGCTCGGGGCGGCGGTGGCCGCGACCGGTCTCGCGATCCCGGCGACGACCGTGCTCCTGCAGCAGGCCGGGTCCGAGGCGCCCGGGACCGCCGGCGCCGTGCAGGGAGCGTCGAACTACGCGGTCGGGGCCGTCGCAGCCCCTGCCCTCGCCACCTTCGGCGGCCCTACCTTGCTGGTGCTAGGGACAGTGCTCGCCGCGTCGGCGGCCGCCCAGCTCCTGCTCGCCGTGTCCTCCGACCGGATCGCCAACCGACTGCTTTCCCTCGATGACGAGACCGAGCCAATCCGCGGTGCGATCTGACCGACGACCGTCGCGGCTCTCCGGCGTCCAGCTCACGCTAGCCGTTCAGCACCGGCCGCGAGCAGTGTGAACGTTGCTGGGCGGAGACGGCGCGCAGTAGCTGTCGTCTGCGGCGCGCCGTCGATCGGTGAGCTCACGGAGTCCTCCTCGCGATGTCGTCGTGGGGTTAGTCAGGTGGGCGGGGGGATCGCTCGATGGCCGCGTCCAGGCCGGCGATAAGGCTGGCAGCGTCGGTCGCTCCGGTCCAGCGCCGGTCGTTGACGAAGAAGGTAGGGGTGCCGCGCGCTCCCGAGGCCTGGGCGCTGGAGAGGTCGTCCCGGATCCGTGCGGCGGTACGGGGAGCGTCGATGGCGTCGTCGAAGCACTGGCGGTCCAGGCTGAGCTCTTCGGCTCGTGCGAGAAGGTCTTCGTAGGTGAGATGGTCCTGGTCGGCGAACAGCGCGTCGTGCATTGTCCAGAACGCGCCCTGATCCCCGGCTGCCTCCGCGGCCTGGGCGGCGAGCAGCGCATGGGGGTGGACGTCGACCAGCGGCAGGTGACGGAAGACGTAGCGCAGCCGGGGTCCGTAATGAGCGCGCACTTCGTCGATAGAGCCGGACGCCCGCGCGCAGAACGGGCATTCGAAGTCGGCAAACTCCACCAGCGTCACCTCCACCTGCTCCTCGGGGCCGGCGAGCAGGACGTGGTCACGGTCGGAGTCGACGGTGGGCACCAGGGTGGTAGGTAACCCGGTTTGCTGCGGGCCGAAACGTCGGCCGGCGGCGAACAGCAACCCGCCGAACACCACGGCGATTGCTGAGGCGGCCAGCACCCCCATCCGCGCCTGATCGGCGAGGGCCGGCTGGTCACCGAGCGCGAGGTCGACGATGAGCAGTGAAATGGTGAACCCGATCCCGGAAAGCGCCGCGCCGCCGGCCAGCTGCCACCGATCCAACCCCGGCGCCAGATCGCCCAAGCCGCTGCGCACCGCAACCAACGTACTGCCGAAGATGCCTAGCAGCTTTCCGCCGGCCAGACCGGCGATCACGCCCCAGGTCAGCGTTGAGGTGGCCGCGTCGCTGAGCACCTCGGAGTCCAAGACGATGCCGGCATTCGCCAGCGCGAACAACGGCACGATGACGAACGACGTCCACGGCTGATAGAGCAGCTGCAGTCGGTCCGTCGGGGCGATCGAGGACTGGATGGACGATCGCGCCTCCCGGGCATAGCGCGGGCCGGGGTCTTGGCGGTAGGCCGTCACCGCGCGCGCGGCGTCGGCAACGTCGCGTCGGCGCGGGACGAACGCCGGAGTGAACAGGGCGATCACCACTCCCGCGATCGTCGGGTGCACCCCCGAGACGACGGTGGCCACCCAGACCGTAACGCCGAGGACGAAGAACAGCGGCCCCGGTCCGATCCGCGCCCGGGCCAAGACGACCATGATCGCGACGCCGGCGACGGCCAGCAGCAGGGGGCCGATGACGAGGTCCTCGGTGTAGAACACCGCGATCACCAGGAGGGCCCCGATGTCGTCGGCCACGGCCAAGGCGAGCAGGAACAACCGCAGCTGCGAGGAGCCCTTCGGGCCCACCAGGGCCAAGACGCCGAGCAGGAACGCGGTGTCGGTGGAGATCACCACCCCCCATGCCCCGGCCGCCGGCCCCGACGGATTGACCGCAAGGAACACCAGGGCCGGCAGCACCAGGCCGGCGAGCGCGGCGGCAACCGGGACCGCGGCCCGGCGCCGGTCCGACAGCTCCCCGACGACCACCTCGCGCTTGACCTCCAGGCCTAAAACGAAGAAAAAGAACACCATCAGCCCGTCGTTGACCCAATGCTGCAGGTCCAGCGCCAAGCTCGTGCCACCCAAAGTGATGGTCAGCGGGGTGTGCCAGAACTCCTCGTAGGTCTTCCCCCACGGGGAGTTCGCCCACAACAACGCGGCCACGGTCGCCGCGAGCAGTACCGCAGCCCCCGAAGTCGGTCGGGTCATGATTGAGCGCACCCCGCCCACGACCTGTCCCGCGAACGGCCCGCGCGGAGCGCCGCCCTGCTCGGGGCGCGTCGTCGCGCTACTCATGACGTCCCCGCCTCTCCGGCAAGGAGCTCACCAGCAGCACGGTCGAACGGCACAGCCGTAGGGCCCACTGCAGGTCAGACTTTGACACCGGTAGGGCTGCGCTGCGCGTTAGCCGACCAGGCTTCAGCGACCGCGCTCGTCGACACCGAGGTGGTTGCACCTGGCGCGGCGCCGGTGAATTCGATCGTCACTACTGCTCCGCTCTGCTGGTACTGCTTAGCCGGTGCTACTGGTAAACGTGTGAATAAGCATAGATACGTTTGGTTAACACGTCAACCGCCAACGAGGATTGCGGTTCGCTGGCGGTAAACAAGTTGGACCAGCGGGAGGATGGGCCCTGCAAAGCCTGATGCAGCTGCAGGACGAGCTGTCGGAGTTCATCGATCGGCAGCTGCGCAACCGGAACAGGCTGTCGCACGCCGACTACGAGGTCCTGGCCCACCCGTCGGAAGCGCGCCTGGCGGTCGGCTAAGCAGCCTCTCGGTGAGAGAGATGCCGCTCCAAGGAGGTGAACACCAGGCGGGACGCCACCTTTTGAGCCAGCGACAGTACGGCCAATCCGCCGGCGGAACGCAGGGCAGCCACACGTCCGGCAGCGGCCGCTCCGGTCCCCTGCGCCCGCCAGCAACGCCGGCCGGCCCGCACAGAGGCGGTGATGGCGACCAGCTCGAGGCTCATGGTCAAGACGCCGTTCAGGCCGAGCGCCACGACGAGCCCGAGTCGTTCTCGTTCGGACAGCTCGGGCCAGTGGGAGGTCAGCGTGGAGAGCCGTCGGTTTCGGTCGCGCACGGCGTCGACTGTAGGCCGAGGCGGATGAGCGGCGGTGGTTGACCGGGTGGTCGAGCCGAGCTGGTCTTCGCTGCCGGCGATCGGCCGCTGCGGGGAAGGACGGGCCCAGGCCCGCGGCGTGATCAGGTCAGTCGGCGGGCGGCCGCGCGATGTTGAGGTCGGACAGCATGGCGACAATGGCGTGCATCAGGTTGTAGACGACCAGGTTCGCGCCGTCGGCGAACGCGGTCTGCGCGGCATCCGGATTCGACACGATGTCCATCCGGAAGGCGCCTTGGGCTCGCAGTTCCGCGTTGACCGCGGCCATCGACTCCGCCGGCGGCGGGTCGTCCGGGCCGGAGGAGGCGCGCAGGTCGGCCGGCCCGATCATGATCCCGTCCAGTCCCGGCGTGGCGATGATGTCGGCCGCGGCGGCGACCGCAGTCGGGGATTCGATCATCCCCAGCACCAGGGTCTGTTCCAGATAGGCTTGGCGCAGTCGTTCGGGATCGGCCTGGCCGAAGTCTCCGGCCCGGGTGTAGGCGGCGAAGCCGCGCTGACCCAGCGGGGGATAGTGCACCGAGGCCACCAGCGCCCGTGCGTCGGCCACCGAGTCCAGGTGCGGAGCCAGTACGCCGGTCGCCCCCTGGTCCATCGCCCGCAGGGCCAACGCCGGCTCTGCGGAACCCAACCGCACCAGGGCCGGCATCCCGTGCAGTTCAGCGGCCATGATGTGTTGGCGCAGCAGTGCGACGTCGGCCGGGCCGTGCTCGCAGTCGATCACCACGAAGTCGAAGCCGGTCCAGCCGCACATCTCCACCAGATCGTCACCGGCCAGCCGGACCAGCACCCCCAGCAGCGACTCACCGGCCGCCAGCCGGGCCTTGAGATTGAGCGTGCTGAAGCGTGGCTCCCGCCCCGCGGCCGGCATCAGGCCACCATCCCCGCCGAGAGGTCGACGTCGGACCCGCATAGTCCGGGCATCGCCAACATCGCCACCACAGCCTGACCCACTTCGTCCTCCTCGACCATCCGGCCCAGCGCGGCCCGGGACACGAACGCCCCCTGAGCCGCCTCGTAGCTGACCCCGGTGCGTTCGGACTCCAGCCGGAAGTTGCGGTCCATCCGCGCCCCGGCCACCGGTCCGGGCGACAGCGAGTTGACGTTGACCCCGTACGGACCGACCTCGAAGGCCAGGGTCGAGGTCAGTCCGATCACCGCCATCTTGGAGGCGCAGTACGGCGTCCGCCGGATCAGCGGACGCTTACCCGAGACCGACGCCAGGTTAATCACGTCACCCCGGCCGGCTTCGATCATGGCCGGCAGGAATGCCCGGCAGAGTAGGAACACCCCGCGGACGTTGACGTCGAACACCTCGTCCCAGGCGGTGACGTCGAGGTCGACCAGCTCCGCCACCGGGCCGCCGACGCCGGCGTTGTTGATCAGGATCGAGAGGTCGGTGCCGGTGAGGGAGTCGGCGAGTTCGGCCACCGAAGCCGGGTCGGACACGTCGCAGACCCGCCAGTCGGCCCGGTCGTGGCCCAGCTCGTTCACCACGGCCTCCAGGGGTTTGCGTCGCCGGCCGGCCAGCACCACACCGGCTCCCTGCGCGTGCAGGGCGCGGGCGATGGCGGCGCCGAGTCCACTGCCGCCGCCGGTGATCAGGGCGGTCCGGCCGGCCAGGCTCACGCCCCCTCCTCCGATCCCGTCCCAGCCCCGGCTCCGGCCCGGGCCCGGGCCTGGTCGATCCACTCGTGCCGGTCGCAGAGGTGCCGCTGCGCCCGGGCGTCACCGGAACGGGCGTGCCCCTCGAAGAGCTCGACCCGGGCGGCGCGGCCGCAGACCCGGCCGAGTTCACCGCTGGTGGTGGGGTTGCGGACCTCCTGGTAGGTGACGGTCTTGAGGTACTTCCCGACCCAGAGGCCGCCGGTGTAGCGCGCCGCGCCCAGGGTCGGCAGCACATGGTTGGTGCCGATCACCTTGTCGCCGTAGGACACGCAGGTGTCCTCACCCAGGAACAGTGCCCCATAGTTCTTCATCGCGTCCAGGGCCTGGCGGGGTTCGCGGGTGAACACCTGGACGTGTTCGGAGGCCAGCTCGTCGCCGACGCGGAACGCCTCGTCCAGGGAGTCGGTGACGATGATCTGGCCGTAGTCGCGCCAGGCCGGGCCGGCCATGTCCTTGGTCGGCATTCCGGGCAGCAGGGTCTCGACCAGGGCGAGCACCTGGGTGGCCACGGCCTCGCTGCTGGTGACCAGGACCGCGGGGGAGTCCGGACCGTGCTCGGCCTGGGACAATAGGTCGACTGCGATCAGGAACGGGTCGGCCGCGTCGTCGGCGATGATCAGGATTTCGGTGGGCCCGGCGACCAGGTCGATCCCGACCTCACCGAAGAGCTGGCGCTTGGCCTCGGCCACGTAGGCGTTGCCCGGACCGGCGATCAGGTCGACCGGGGCCATCGCTTCGGTTCCGATGGCCATCGAGGCCACCGCCTGGACGCCGCCGAGCAGATAGATCTCGTCGGCTCCGGCCATGCTCATGGCCGCGATGGTGGCGGCCGGGATCTCGCCGCGGATCGGCGGTGTACAGGCCACCACCCGGGGTACGCCGGCGACCTTGGCGGTGACGATGGTCATGTGCGCCGACGCGGTCAGCGGATAGCGCCCACCGGGGATGTAGGCGCCGGTCGCCTGGATCGGGATGTGCCGCTGACCCAGGAACACCCCCGGCAGGGTTTCGGTCTCCAGATCGACCAGGGAGTCCCGCTGGATCTGGGCGAAGCGGCGGACCTGGTCCTGGACGAAGGTGATGTCGTCGACGACCTGGCGGGGCAGCCCGGCCACGATCTCGGCGATCTCGTCGGTGGAGAGTCGGAAGCTCTCCCGCTCCGAGCGATCGAAGGTCGCGGCGTACTCGCGGACGGCCTGATCGCCGCGCTCCCGGATGTCGGCGATGATCTCTCGGACCCGCTCGCGGACCTCGCTGCTCTCGGTGTCGGCGAACGACTTGGAACGGCCGGACTTGACGACCTGCAACGTATCCTCCTTGGATCAATTACGGTGAGCGGGCGGGTGGGTAGCCGGGCCGGGGCTGGCGAGGGCGGCACTACATACGTATGTTGTTAGGGGCAGAGTACCCGACCCGGTGCCGATCTGCAGCTGCGTCCGACGCGGTCGGCTGCGCACTCAGATCCCCGGTTCGTCTCGAGCCGAACGAATACCGACGTCAGTGAGGTCGTGATGGTGACGAGTCATCAGGTGGCGCGGCTGGCCGGGGTGTCGCAGCCCACCGTCTCCCGGGCTCTGCGGGACAGCTCCAAGGTGTCGGCCCAGACGAAGCTGAAGGTCCGGGCTGCCGCGGAGGCGCTGGGTTATGTGCCCAGCGACGCCGGGCGGGCCCTGGCCAGTGGCCGGACCCACCGGATCGGGTTGTTGGTCACCGACCTGTCGAACCAGTTCTATCAGTACTTGATCGCCCCGATGCACGACGAGCTGGAATCGTTGGGCTACCAGTTGGTGCTCGTCACCGAGTCCGTTGACCAGGTGGTCGACCGGTTGCCGGCCAGCGGTCTGGACGGGGTGATCCTGGCCACGACGACGGTGGATTCGGTGCTGCCGGTCCGGCTGCGCGACCGCAACGTGCCGTTCGTCTACTTCAACCGGACCTCGGAGATGGTGGCCGCGGACGCGGTGGTGGTGCGCTCGGACCGGGGGATCAAGGAGGCGGTGGCGGAGATCCTCGGTCTGGGACACCGGCGGATCGGAGCCGTCTTCGGGCCCGAGAACACCAGCACCGGCCGGCATCGTGCTGAGGCGCTGCGGACAGCGCTGGCCGGAGCCGGCGTCCCGTTCGACTCCACCCTGGGCTTCAAGGGCCATTTCGATTTCGAGACCGGGGCCGCCGGCGTCGAAGCGCTGCTGTCCGGGCCGAAGCCGCCGACCGTCATTTTCTGCGCCAACGACGTGGTGGCGTTCGGCGCCCTGAACGCCGCCCGCGAAGCGGGGGTCGCGGTCCCGGACACCCTGTCGGTGGTCGGCTTCGACGACCTTCCGGTCGCCGACTGGCCGTTGATCCGGCTGACCACGGTGGCCTACGACCTCGACGCGATGACCCGGGCAGCCGCCACCTTGATCGTCGACCGTCTGGTCCAGGGACCCGGGTCCCCGTACCGGCGGATCGAGTTCGACTCGAGGCTGGTCCGGCGAAACACGCTGGGCCCTGTTGCCGGTTGAGGGCGAAGCCGGACGCGTGATCGACCCGCTGGCCCGCCGCCAGGAGTCGCAGCAGCCGGAGCTGCGCAACGGGCTACGTGACGACCTGGACGACGTGTTCGCGGCTACTACGCGACCCAGCCCGACGCCGACGGAGCCGAGGTGTTCGACGAATGAGCACACCCCAGCATGGTGAGCAGCGTGACTGCGTAAATCGGTGGGCGGCGTGATCGGGGGGACAACGGGGGTCCGGTTCCAACCGGCGTCGAAGACCGGCTGGGACACGTTCGTCAACACCGCGCAACGCCGACCGGTTCCGCGGTTCGTCGTCGTCGACGCCGCACCCGGCCTGGGGGAGACGACCATTGCGGCCCGCTACGTCCGCGACTTCCACCTGGAAACAGTCGTCGGTCTCGCAGCTGGTGGTTCGGCTCAGGATCGCGCTCGCGAGTTATCGGTGAGGCCGCGGCGGATGTACGACCCGAAGACGCGCGTTGCCACCCGGCGCGGGAGCAGATGCCTGCTAACAAGATCGCCGGCGTTGTTGACTGCCCCAGGAATCACGTGAGCACGCCGGCCGAGGCTGCTGAGCGCCGCGTGCGCCACCCGGGACGGGGCCATCCTTGTCGATCCGAGTTTGTCGAAGTCGAGCCCGGAGCCGTTGTCCACCCCCTCGGTCTGCGTGATTCCCGGCGAGACGACGACCACATCCACGCCGTCCTTCTTCAGCTCGTGGTGCAACGCCAGCCCCAGCGACAACACGTAGGCCTTCACCGCCGCGTAGTTGGCCTGATTCGGAACTGGGACCGCGGCGACGCTCGACGACACCAAGACGATGCCGCCGCGATGGCGTTGCGCGAACCGTTGACCGAAGCGGTGCGCCAGCTGCATGGGAACGGCTGCGTCGAGGGTGAGCACATCCAGCTCGTCGGCGAGTGAGTGGTCCACGAACGGCCCCGCCCGCCAAATGCCGGCGTTCGCCACGACGATGCCGACATCGAGGTCGACGACCCGGCGGCACAGCTCGTCGACCGCGCCCTCGGCGAGCAGGTCGATCGCGACGACCTCGTTCGCGGTGCCGTGCAGGCCGGTGAGTTCGGCTGCAAGCGCTTCGAGCCGGTCTTGTCGCCGTGCGACCAGGACGACGTTGACGCCGGCAGCTGATAGTTGTCGCGTAAATTCCGCTCCAATCCCTGAGGACGCTCCTGTAACCACGGCGTATTGCCCGTACGTGGCGCGAAGATCTTTCATCCAAGTTCCTGTTCTGCGAAGCCGGAGGACCGCTGACCAGGGACTCGCCACTGACCACTCAACCGCCCGACGTGTGACCAGGAACCTCATGGCACCCGGTGCCATGACAGTACACGCAGATGACACCCGGTGCCATCGGTCTGGACGAAGTCCTAAGGTGTGGGAGTGAGCCGCTGGGAGCCGAACGCGCAAGGCCGGCTGGCCGACGCTGCGGTCGAGCTGTTCATGGAGCGGGGCTACGACAACGTGACCGTCGCACAGATCGCCGAGCGGGCGGGCCTGGCGAAGCGGACGTTCTTCCGGCACTTCGCGGACAAGCCCGAGATCCTGTTCAGCGATCAGGAAGCACTGCGCCGACTGTTCGCCGACGCGATTGTCAACGCACCTGCGGCAGCGACCCCCCTGGAAGCGCTGGGCGCCGCCCTACTGACCTTCGCGAGCGACCTCGGTGAGGAGCGTCGAAACGCCATCCGCAAGCGCCAGATCGTCGTCGACGCGAACCCGAAGCTGAGAGAGCGCGAACTGCTCAAGAAGGCTGATCTCACCACGGTCATGGCCGCATCGCTCGCCGCCCGCGGTGCGCAGAGGCCGGCTGCCACCCTCGCCGCACAGGTTGGTGCGCTCGCCTTCGACGCCGCCTTCGAGCGCTGGCTCGAACCAGGCAATCGGCAGACGCTCTCCGAACTCGCCGAACAGGCGTTGCGGGAACTCAGGGCCGCAACCGCGGCCCTCCGCTGATCGACAGGCTTCGATAAGCGCCGGGTGTTGCGCACATCGCGCCGGGGAAGGACAGCCACCGCCCAGCCAGCCCAGGCCGAAGTTTGGCTTGCCAGGCAGTAGGCGCCCTGAACGCCGCCAGCGAAGCGGGGGTTGCGGTCCCGGACACCCTGTCGGTGGTCGGCTTCGACGACCTTCCGGTCGCCGACTGGCCGTTGATCCGGCTGACCACAGTGGCCTACGACCTCGACGCGATGACCCGGGCAGCCGCCACCTTGATCGTCGACCGTCTGGTCCAGGGACCCGGATCCCCGTACCGGCGAATCGAGTTCGACTCGCGATTGGTCCGGCGGAACACGCTGGGGCCTGCTACTGGTTGAGGGTCTGGGCCGGTGCGGCGATCATCGTGCCCCGGCCGGCTGGCGCAGAGGGGTAGTCGGCAAGCTTGGCGAGGTGGAGTTTCCCGAAGTCGTCGCCCGCCGCCGGATGGTCCGACGTTACGAACAGCGCCCGGTGCCGGCAGCAGTCGTCGACCAACTGATCGCCAATGGCCTGAGAGCGCCGTCAGCGGGCTTTTCCCAGGGTTGGGGCTTTCTCGTCCTGGACCGTCGCGACGACGTCGATGCGTTCCGGGTCTCGGTCACCCCGGACGAAGACCCCGATAACTGGTTCGCCGCCACCTTCGACGCGCCGGTCGTGATCGTTCCCTGCGCCAACAAGGACGCCTACCTCGACCGCTACGCGCAGGCAGACAAAGGTCACGATGACCGGTCAGAGCTCTGGTGGCCCGCGCCGTACTGGGACATCGACACCGGCTTCGCGTCGCTCCTCATCCTGCTGACCGCGGTCGACCAGGGGTTGGGCGCGTGCTTCTTCGGGTTGCCGCCAGAACGCCTTGAAGCGTTCCGGGAGGCGTTCGGCGTGCCCCCGCAGTTCCGGCCGATCGGCGCCATCACCGTCGGCTACGCCGCCGAGGACGACGACCAGCGCCGAGCGGCCCGACGGACCGGTCAAGAACGGCGACGGCCCGAACACGAGGTCGTCCACCGTCGGCGATGGACGACCTGACCAACCGGCTTTACATCAGCATCTGCTCAACCGATTTCGAGTGCTCGCTAACGCACCTTCTGGTCTCGATGCGGGTGCTTTTGCGCGCAGTCAATGGAGACCCAGCCCGAGCGGGCCGATCAGCACTCGATGATGTTCACCGCCAAGCCGCCACGGGCTGTCTCCTTGTACTTGGTCTTCATGTCCGCCCCGGTTTCGCGCATGGTCTTGATCGCCTTGTCCAGGCTGACGGTGTGCACGCCGTCGCCCTGCAGGGCCAGCCGGGCGGCGTTGATGGCCTTGACGCTGGCGATGGCGTTGCGCTCGATGCAGGGGATCTGGACCAGGCCGCCTACCGGATCGCAGGTCAGGCCGAGATTGTGCTCGATCCCGATCTCGGCGGCGTTCTCCACCTGCGCCGGCGTCCCGCCCAGCACCGCGCACAGCGCCCCGGCGGCCATCGAGCAGGCTGAGCCGACCTCGCCTTGGCAGCCGACCTCCGCCCCGGAGATGGAGGCGTTCTCCTTGAACAAGATGCCGATCGCGGCGGCGGTGAGCAGGAACTCTACGATGTGGTCGTCGTCGGCGCCGTCCACGAACGAGACGTAGTAGTGCAGTACGGCGGGGATGATCCCAGCCGCCCCGTTGGTGGGGGCGGTGACGATCCGGCCGCCGGAGGCGTTTTCCTCGTTGACCGCGAGGGCGAACAGGTTGACCCATTCCATTCCCTCGAACGGGTCGGTCGACGGCTTCTCGGTCAGCCGGCGGTACAGGCCCGGAGCCCGGCGAGGCACCTTCAGCCCTCCTGGCAGCACGCCCGTACGGTGACAGCCGGCGTCCACGCACTCCTTCATCACCTGCCACAGGTGCAGGGCCTCGGTCCGGATCTGCTCCGGGCTGCGCCAGGCCTGCTCGTTGGCCAGCATCAGCTCGCCGATGCTCAGTCCGGTCTCCGCGCAACGGGCCAGCAGCCGGTCCCCGGTGGTGAACGGGTGCGGCAGCGGAGTCTCGTCGGGCACGATCTTGTCGGCGCCGGCCGCCTGCTCGTCGACCACGAAACCGCCGCCGACCGAATAGTAGGTACGTTCCACCAGCACGTCGTCGGCGGCGTCGTAGGCGGTGAAGGTCATCCCGTTGGGGTGCGCGGGCAGTGAGCGGCGCCGGTGCATGATCAGGTCGTCGTCGGTGTTGAAACGGATTCGGCGCCGGCCGGCCAGGGCCAGCGTCCCTTCGCTGCGCACCGTGGCCACCCGCTGCTCGGCCCCGTCCACGTCGACGGTAGCGGGGTCCTCACCCATCAGTCCGAGGACGACGGCCTTGGGGGAGCCGTGGCCGTGACCGGTCGCTCCGAGGGAGCCGAACAGCTCGGCCTTGACCCGATCGGTCCGGGGTAATTGACCGGTCGACTCCAGCCCGGCCGCGAACCGCTTCGCCGCCCGCATCGGGCCGACGGTGTGCGACGACGACGGCCCGATGCCCACCGAGTACAGGTCGAACGCGCTGAGCGCCATCAGGCCACCGCCGGACTCGCGAATTCAGCGCTCGCGTCCACCAGCCAGCGGGCGAGGTAGTCGGCGTAGGAGCTGCGCGGCAGCAGCCGGTAGGTCTGTTCCCCGGTCTGCCACAGCACCAGCGGCACCGGCCCCAGACTGGTCGAGATGGCCTTGCCCGACCCGAACGCGCGGGGGTGCAGGTCGGCCGGGCAGCCCTTCTCCAGCACCGGCCGGGCGGAGGGCCCGCTCAGCTCCACGACGGTGCGGTTGGCCGAGACGTCGACCACCGAGCCGGGATCGGTGCCGAGCAGGTCCTGCAGCGTCGACTCAAGCGTCTTCGGGTCATCAAGGGTCTTCGGCTCATCGGCCGACACGACCAGCCACTCGTCCGGGCCGAGCCACAGGGCCGTCCGGGTGTCGCCGTCGTCGCCGGACTGCGCGGTCTGGCCGCACTTCAGCGGCAGGGTCAGGCGCAGGGCGGTGCCGAACCGGTCGTACAGCGCCCCGCCGGGCTCAGCCCGCAGGCTGATCATCGTCGCGAACGGCAGCTCCCTGGCCGCCACGGCGCGCACTCCCTGCACCTGCGCCTCGAGCAATTTCTGCTGCCACTCGTGCAGCGGGCTGCGGCGCAGATCTCGTACGTCGTTGGTCGTGGTTTCAGCCGTCACGGCGGGCCCCTTCCGGGTCGTAGAGCACAGGTTCAGCAATGTCGACCTCGACCAGCGTGTCGCCGACCGGGGCCAGCAACTTCTGCCCGATCCGGTCTCGACCGGCGCTGATCAGGGCCAGTCCGAACGGCCGCCCCAGCGCCTCGCTGTGGTAGCTGGAGGTGACGTGGCCCAGCATCGGCACCCGCCCGACGTGGGTGTCGGGGTCGACGCCGGCGGCGATCAGCTGGGTGCCTTCGGGCAGCCGGGTCGAGGCGTCGGTCGGCAGCACGGCGACCAGTTGGCGCCGGTCGGCCGCAGAGTTGTAGGCCCGGTCGAAGGACCGCTTACCGACAAACTCCTTCTTGATCTTCGACACCACCCAGTCCATCCCCAAATCCTGCGGGGTGACGGTGCCGTCGGTGTCCTGACCGACGATCGGGAACGCTTTCTCCGCCCGGAGCACGTGCATGGTCTCGGTGCCGTACGGGGTGATGTGTTCGTCCGCCCCGGCGGCGAGGATCTGCTCCCAGACCGCCAGCCCGTACTCACCGGACACGTTCACCTCGAAGGCCAGCTCGCCGGAGAAGGAGATCCGGCAGATCCGGGCCGGGATCCCCGAGGCCAGTGTGGTCTGGCGGAAGGTCATGAACGGGAAAGCCTCGGCCGAGACGTCCAGGTCCGGAGCGAGCCGTTCGATCACCGCCCGAGATTTCGGGCCGACCACGGCCACGGTGGTCCACTGCTCGGTGACCGAGGTGCA
Source organism: Friedmanniella sp. (assembly GCA_965218535.1). Classification (GTDB taxonomy): domain Bacteria; phylum Actinomycetota; class Actinomycetes; order Propionibacteriales; family Propionibacteriaceae; genus Microlunatus. The sequence continues at coordinate 1,246,530 of CBDCLF010000001.1, read as the reverse complement.
GGACACGTCCAGCTCAGTCCATTCGGTCTGCAGCCACTCTTCCAGCCAGTCCAACACCTTGGCCGCGCCTCCGGTGGTGGTGGTCATGAAGAAGCGGTCTTCGGCCAGCCGCAGGGTCACCCCGTCGTCGAAGACCATGCCGTCGGCGGTGCACATCACCCCGTAGCGAGCCGAGCCGACCTTGAGCTTTTTGAAGCCGTTGGTGTAGATCCGGTTCAAGAATTCCGCGGCGTCGGCCCCACGGATGTCGATCTTGCCCAGGGTGGTGGCGTCCATCACCGCCACGCCGTTGCGGGCGGCGCGGCATTCGCGGGCCACGGCGGCGTCCATGTCCTCACCGGGCTGCGGGTAGTGCCGCGGTCGCAGCCACTGCCCGACGAGCTCGAACTCCGCGCCGGCCTCGACGTGCCAGGAGTGGATCGAGGTCAGTCGCTGCGGGTCGAACAGGTCGCCGCGTTCGCGCCCGGCCATCGCCGCGAAGGACACCGGCGAATAGGGCGCGCGGTAGGTGGTGGTGCCGAGCTCCCCGACGCCGGCGGCGTCGGTCGCACCCTCGGCCAGGGCCGCGGCGATCACGCCGACGGCGTTGACGCCGGCGGTCTTGCCCTGATCCTGGCCGGTCCCGATGGAGGTGTAGCGCTTGACGTGCTCGACGTTGCGCATCCCGGCTCCGGTGGCCCGCCAGATCTCGGCCACGGTCTGGTCGCGCTGCAGGTCGACGAAGTGGTTGTGCCACTCGCCCGGTTCGCTGCCGAGTTCGGGGGTCAGCCACAGGGGGCGGATCGGCCCGTACGCGGTCGCGCAGTTCGACGCCCGGGCGACGTCGGGCTCGGCCGGGTGCCCGCTGGCGGTCGCCGCGGCGGCGCCCGCCTCGGCGCCGGCGCGGAGCACGTCCGGCAGCGCGAAGGTGCCGGCGACGGCCCCGGCCACGGTCAGCCCGTGGACCGAACCGGCCGGCACGAAGGCGGCGAGTTCGTCGTCCCAGCGGGTGCCGCCCTGGCGTTGGCTGTGCAGGTGCAGGGTCGGGCTCCAGCCGCCGGAGACCGCGAGCAGATCGGCCTCCAGCCGGGTGGGCTCGCCGCTGATCTGGCCGTCGGCATTGAGCTCCGCCACCGTGGCCCCGCTCAGCCGGTGGTCGCCCTCGGTGTCGATCACCGCATGTCCGGTGAGCACGGTGACGCCGGCGTCTCGGGCTTGCCGGGCCCGGGTCGACAGTTCGGCCCGGGCGTCGACTACGGCCGGGACGCCGACTCCGACGGCGAGCAGGTCATCGACCAGCTCGTAGACCGAGTCGTTGGTGGTGGCCACCAGCACCCGCCGGCCGGCCACGACGGCGTACCGGTTCAGGTAGGTCCGGACCGCACCGGCCAGCATCACCCCGGGGCGGTCGTTGTCGGCGAAGACCAGTGGTCGTTCGTGGGCACCGGTGGCGATCACGACCTGGTCGGCGCGGATGTGCCACAGCCGCTGCGAGGACACTCCGGGCGCCACGGCGACCCCGGGCTCGGACCGGCGCTGAACGGCCAGGACGTAGTTGTCGGGGTAGGCCCCGATCGCGTTGGTCCGGCGGAGCACGGTGGTCTCTGGCGCGGCTTGCAATTCGGCGACGACGTCGGCGGCCCACTCGGCCGCGGGCTGATCGTCGATCCGTTCGGTCGAGGTGGCGAGCAGGCCGCCGCCGGCCACACTCTGGTCGTCGAGCAGGATCACCCGGGCACCGGCGCGACTGGCCGACCGGGCGGCGGCCAGACCGGCCGGGCCGGCACCGATCACCAGCACGTCGGTGTGCACGAAGACCTTGTCGTAGACCGCGTCGTCCTCACCGGGGTCCAGCCAGCCCAGACCGGAAAGGGTCTCCGCCCCGAGCCCGTCGTGCACCGGCAAGGTAGTGGCGGGCACCATCGGCTCCGAGCAGCTGCCGGCGACCTGGAGCAGCGCGTTCGGCTCCTCGACCCCGGCGCTGAAGATGCCGCGCGGGCGGTAACGGTAGATCGAATGCCCGACCTCGATCTGCCCGCCCGCCAACATGGCCGAGGACACGGTGTCACCGGGGTGGGCGGCGAAGTCGACGCCGTCGACGTTGATCGTCCAGGACACGTCGCGGTCGATCAGACCGCCGGTGTCGAGGCGTCCGGGCTGGGCCGGGGTGGTCTGCGGGCTCATCATTGCCTGTTGTCACTGTCCCTTCGCGGGTAGCGGTTCGGTGGCGGCGGCCGGCGCGGGCTCGAGGTCGAGTTGCGGTCGGGGCTCACCCGGGCGGTAGGCGGCGAGGACGGCGTAGGTGCGGGTGTCGCGGACGACGTTGAACCAGCGCCGGCAGGCCCCGGTGTGCACCCAGCGCTCGGCGAACGGGCCGGCCGGGTTGTCCCGGAAGAACAAGAACTGCGCCCACTCGGCGTCGGACAGCGCCGACGGGTCTTTCGGATAGTCCACGTGGGCCTGACCGCCGTAGCCGAACTCGGTCTCGTCGCGCGGTCCGCACCACGGACAGGGCAGCTGCATCATTGCGGTGATCCTCTCCTCAGTGGGCGACGGCGGCGGCGCCGTGCTCGTCGATCAGCTTGCCGCTGGTGAAGCGCTCCAGTCCCAGCGCGGCGTTCAGCGAATGCGGGGAACCGGTGGCCATGGTGTGCGCCATCGTCTCCCCGGCCGCCGGGGTGGCCTTGAAGCCGCCGGTGCCCCAGCCGCAGTTGACGTAGAGCCGCTCGACCGGGGTGGCGCCGATGATCGGGGAGGCGTCGGGGGAGACGTCGACGATCCCGCCCCAGGTCCGCAGCAGGTGCGCCCGGCCGAAGATCGGGAACAGCTCCAGCGCCGCGGCCATCTGGTGCTCGATGATGTGGAACGAGCCGCGCTGGTTGTAGCCGGTGTAGGCGTCCACGCCGGCCCCCATCACCAGTTCGCCCTTGTGGGCCTGGGACACGTAGACGTGCACCTGGTTCGACATCACCACGGTCGGGTGCACCGGCTCGTACAGCTCGGAGACCAACGCCTGCAACGGGTGGCTCTGCAGCGGCAGCCGGACCCCGGCCTTCGCCGCCAGCACACTGCTGTAGCCGGCCGCCGCCAGCCCGACCGCACCGGCCGAGATCGGCCCGCGGGTGGTCTGGACGCCGCGGACGACGTTGTCGACGATGTCGAAACCGGTCACCTCGCAGTGCTGGATCAGGTCCACCCCCATGGCGTCGCAGGCCCGCGCCAGGGCCCAGGCGACGTGGTCGTGCTTGGCGATCCCGGCGCGCGGCTGGTAGGTCGCCCCGAGCACGGGATAGCGGACGTTCGGTGAGACGTTGACGATCGGGCAGACCTTGGCTACCTCGTCGGGTTCCAGCCATTCCCCGTCGACCCGGTTCAACCGGTTAGCGTTGACCCGGCGCAGCGACTCCCGGACGTCGCCGAGAGTGTGCGCGAGGTTGAGCACACCGCGCTGGCTGAACAAGAAGTCGTAGTCCAGCTCGGCCGGCAGCTCCTCCCACAGATCGAGCGCGTGGTTGTACATCGCCGCGCTCTCGTCCCAGAGGTAGTTGGAGCGGATGATGGCGGTGTTGCGGGCCATGTTGCCGCCGGCCAGCCAGCCCTTCTCCAGCACCGCGATATTGGTGATGCCGTGGTTCTTGGCCAGGTAGTAGGCCGTGGCCAGGCCGTGCCCGCCGCCGCCGACCACGATCGCGTCGTAGCTCGCCTTGGGCTCGGGGTTGCGCCACAGCCAGTTCGGGTGTTCGGGCAACTGCTGGGTGCCGATCTGCCGCCTCATGACACGCCTTCCATGATCTCCGCCGGGTTGTCGAGAGTGGGGTCGTCGGAAACTGACCCTTCCTGAGTTGCGTCGTGCTGCGCGCCGAGGGCGGCGTAGAGCGGGAACTTCTCCGCCAGTACGGTGACCCGGTCGCGGAGGGCGTCCAGGTCGGCCTGGCTGGGGTGGCCGGCCAGCGCGCCGGCGATGATGTCGGCCACTTCGGCGAACTCGTTCGTTCCGAAGCCGCGGGTGGCCAGGGCCGGGGTGCCGATCCGCAGGCCGGAGGAGACCATCGGCGGCCGGGGGTCGAAGGGGACGGCGTTGCGGTTGACGGTGATGCCGATCCGGTGCAGCCGGTCCTCGGCCTGCTTGCCGTCCAGCTCGGACTCGCGCAGGTCGACCAGCACCAGGTGCACGTCGGTGCCACCGGTCAGCACGCTGACGCCGTGCTCGGCCAGGTCGGCCCCGCCGAGGCGGTCGGCCAGGATCTGCGCACCCTCGATGGTGCGCTGCTGCCGCTCCGTGAACTCCGGCTCCGCGGCCAGCTTGAAGGCCACCGCCTTGGCCGCGATGACGTGCTCCAGCGGGCCGCCCTGCTGACCGGGGAAGACCGCACTGTTGATCTTCTTGATCAGCTCGGGCTGGGCCAGGATCAGGCCGCCGCGAGGCCCGCCGAGGGTCTTGTGGGTGGTGCTGGTGACGACGTGGGCGTGCGGGACGGGGCTGGGGTGCAGTCCGGCGGCCACCAGCCCGGCGAAGTGGGCCATGTCGACCATCAGGTACGCCCCGACCAGGTCGGCGATCCGGCGGAATTCGGCGAAGTCGAGGTGTCGGGGGTAGGCCGACCAGCCGGCCACGATCATCGCCGGCTTGTGCTCGAGCGCCAGCCGCTCCACCTCGGCCATGTCGACCCGGAGGTTCTCGGCGTCGACGTGGTAGGCCACGGCGTTGTAGAGCCGGCCGGAGAAGTTCAGTCGCATCCCGTGGGTGAGGTGTCCGCCGTGAGCCAGGTCCAGGCCGAGCAGGGTGTCGCCGGGCTTGAGGAGTGCGGCCATCACCGCGGCGTTGGCCTGGGCGCCGGAGTGCGGCTGGACGTTGGCCGCCTCGGCGCCGAACAGGGCTTTGACCCGGTCCAATGCCAGCTGCTCGACCACGTCTACGTGCTCGCAGCCCCCGTAGTAGCGCCGGCCGGGATAGCCCTCGGCGTACTTGTTGGTCAGCACCGAACCCTGGGCTTGCATCACCGCCAGCGGCGCGAAGTTCTCCGACGCGATCATCTCCAGCGTCTGCTGCTGGCGGCCGAGCTCGGCGTGGACGGCGTCGGCGACCTCGGGGTCGACCTCGCTCAGCGAACGGTCGAGCTGCGGGGGTGCGGTGGCTAGGGTCGTCATCGAACTCCTCTTTAAGGGCGCCTGATATATCAGATGTTCTTGTAAGGTACGGCCTATGACGATCACCGTCAACCCCGACCTCGCGCCCCGGTTGTCCGAGCTGGCCTACCGGCGGATCCGGGACAAGCTGGTGGTGTTGACCATCCGGCCCGGGGAGCCGATCAACGAGGAGCGCCTGGGTGCGGAGTTGGGGATGGGCCGGACCCCGATCCGGGAAGCCCTGAAACGACTGGAGTCGGAACGGCTGATCGTCTCCTTTCCCCGGCGCGGCACCTTCGCCGCCGAGATCAACGTGACCGACCTGGCCCACATCTTCGAGGTCCGTCAGCGGCTGGAGCCGTTGGCGGCGGAGCGGGCGGCGGTCCGGGCGACCCTTGCGGACCGGGCCGCCCTGCATGCCCTGCTGGAACAGCTGCACCCGGAGCACACGGCCCGCCAGCCGCTGCCGGAGCTGATGGCCACGGACCTGCGGGTGCACCGCGCCCTCTACGCCGCCACCCACAATCCGTTCTTAGAAGACACCCTGCTCAATTACGACAACCTGGCCACCCGGATCTGGTGCATGTTCGCCGAGCAGTTGAGCGGGGTGGCCGGACACATCGACGAGCACGCCCCGCTGCTCGAGGCAGTGATCGCCGGCGACCAGGAGCAGGCCGGACGGCTGGCCGCCGAACACGTCGCCGGCTTCGAAGCCGAGATCCGCGCGGTCCTCTGACGGCTCGTTGCCTCGATAAAGTCGCAGCGGAAGAACCATGACCCCGACTACGCCCCCTGAGCTAGGTACGCCCCCTGAGCTTGTCGAAGGGCCTCGAAGAGGTCGGCAGAAAGCGGTGACGCGGAGTACGCCCCGTGGGCTTATCGAGCCGGGTACGCCCCTGAGCTTGTCGAGCCGGGTACGCCCCCTGAGCCTGTCGAAGGGCCTCGAAGAGGTCGGCGGTTCCTTCCGGCGATAGCGGCGTACTGCCGCAGTTCGGCCAAGAAGTCGAGGGGATCTCGCTGGAGGTGTCACTGCGCAGGATCGACGGTGTGCTTCGCTACGTAGTGGTCGGTCGCTTTCGCTCCGTCCGTCCCCAACCTCGCTATCGTAGACTGCAAAGGTTCGCGGACTGGCTCGGCCTGATCGAGCACTGAGGACCAGGCGCCCACGACCGTCGGTAGCGACGATCGCGCCGTCATGAACGGTTCCCTGCTTGGCCGTCTCCGCCGGCGCCAACCCCTTCGAGGCCACCAGGTGTCCGGAGCCGAATCAGCGTCGGTCAGCGCGAAGTGTTCGCGGCCGAACTCATCGTTTTTCTACTCGGTCAAACTCTCCCGGTCCGTGCGCGAGAGGTTGGGTGCTCGACGCCGTCATCAGGTACTTCACGGCTCTGATCTCCAGCTGGCAGACCACCTCGGGTCCCCCTCTGATGCCGAAACCGCTGGTCTGATTTCGATATCGCGGCGACGGGCGGCCAACGCAGCGGCCCTGCGACGAGGCGGACGCCAAGACAGACGAGGCAACGGTCCGCGAGCTTGCGGGCCGGGCACGCCCGCCGGGATCCGTCGGTTGCGTCTGGGGACGTGGACCATCCGACCGCCAGAGCGCGGCGTCTGCCCGGATACAACACCGGTTCGGCCGCTCGCCCGAGCAGGAACGTAGGCGCATCGAGAGGCTTTGGGGCTTCACTAGGGCGTGGCTAGCGGACTGAGCGAGGCGTTGACCGCCTGCGCTACCTCCGACAATGTCGGTTCATCACCTGGTTGGTTCATCACCTGGTTGGTTCATCGCAGGTTTCGCGCTTCCGGCCGGGCCTGCCCAAGAACATGCAGCAGTTTGTGGAGGTCCTGTTCGGTGTTGAAGTAGTGCAGCCCGACGCGGACAAGGCCGTTGCGCACGGTGAGCCGGATCGACTCGGCCCGCAGCTGGCTCAAGAGCGCGTCCGGGTCAGGGTGGGTGAAGGAGACGATATGACTGGGGAGTTCTGTCGGCGCCGAGTTCCAACCCGCCTGGTGGATCGCGGTTCGCAGTAGGTTCGCGAGGTGCAGGCAGTGCCGCTCGACGTGGCCACGGGGGAGCCCTCGCACGATCTCGAGGGCCGCGTCCGCGCCCGCCCACGGCGGCCAGCTGAGGGAGGCGTCAAGCCGCGATAAGTCCTCACGCAGCTCAAGGGGCCCGCCGTAGAAGTTGGTCCAACTGCCCGGCGCACTTTTGTTGCTCGGTGCCAGGGGCTTGAGGTGGCGCCCGTGCTCCGGTCGTGCTGCCAGCCATGCGGCACCTCGTGGCGCCAGCAGCCACTTGTAGCCGTGCACGACCAGGAAGTCCGGTCGCGCCTGGGGGTCGAATTCAAGGACGCCCACCGCCTGGGTGCCGTCAACGAGGAGTCTGGCGCCCACTGCGTCGCAACGCTGCCTGATCGGCAGCAGATCGACACGTGACCCTGATCCCGATTGGACCCAACTGACCGCAACGATGTCGGTTTGCGGGGTGATCGCGGCCGCAACGTCGGTCGCGGAGAGCTGTCCGTGCGTCATCTCGACCTGATGCAGGCGCGCACCGGGGCTGTTGAGCCACGGGTACAGGAGGCTTCGGTACTCGTCAGTGCCGATGACGACGTCGGCGGAGTCGAAGCTGGCCGCGATGGTGCTGACCGCTTCCGCCACGGACTGGACGAGCGCGACCTGGTCGGGCTCGAAACCCGTGATCTTGGCGAAAGCGGTTCGCGCCCGGTTGGCGGCGCCGTCTTGCTGTGGCCAGTCGAGCCCGTTCGTGGACCATCCCTGCAATTCGTCTCGCATGCGTTGAACGACGGGTCCGGCGGCTGGGGCTGAACTGGGGGTGTTGAACCAGGTAATTTCGTCGAGGATCGGAAACAGGCGTCGAAATTCGGCGCTTTCCATCGGCGAGTCCTCGCATTCGGCGGTTGCTTGAATCAAGTGTGCTCCCTGACCCACTCGACGGAACTGTCCGACAAACGGTGTCAGTGGGGTGGCGCGAGGATCACGTCGGCTGGGCCTCTGGTCGGACGGTGATGGCTACGACGACGGCCGTGAACGCGACGACGAATGCGGCCGGAGCCAGCCATCCGCCTCCCGTGGCAGCGATGATGAGTCCCCCGGCCGCGCTGCCGAGAGCGGTGCCGACATAAATCGCGGAGCCGTTCAGGCCCACGGCCACGGGTGCGAGCCGAGGTGTCAGGAGGAACAGGCGACTCTGCTGGGGGACGATGGCCAAGCCGACGCCGAACCCGAGAACACCGAGCGCAGCGACAGCCGCCGGTGTTTCGTCGCGAACAACGCTGAGTCCGGCCGCTGCGACGGCTGCGAGGCAGGCGGCGCTCACCAGAGTCCATCGCGGGCCGAGACGGTCGATGACCCGCGAGACGACGGTGTTACCCGCCAGTTGGCCGATCCCGTAGCCGAGTGTGGCGATCACGACGATGAAACCGGACCGGTCGAGAACTACGGGCAGGAACGCGATCACCAGGAAGGCAGGTGTGAGCGCCACGACTGTCCCGACGAGGATGCCGAGGACACGGCGGTCGGCGAGGACCCGGACCCGCTCGTGAAAACTCGTTTTTGGAGCATGCACGCTCGGTAGCATGAAGGCGAAGAGGCCCGAGACAACGGCCAGGGCGGCGAGGACCCAGATGGCAAGGCGCCACCCCCAGGCCTGCCCTAAGAAGATCCCGAACGGGAGTCCGGCAACGAGCGCCAGCGAACTTCCTCCGGCCACGACGGCAAGCGACCTCGATCGGTGCGCATCATCGCTGAGGAGCCCAGCCGTACTGTAGGCATTCGCCTGGTAGGCCGCCGCGCCTATGGCTGCGATCACGCGTCCGAGGGCCACCACCACAAACACGGGACCCGACGCCTGGAGAACCATTCCGATCGTGAATACGGCCATCCCGGTGACCAGCAGGGTCCGCCGGTCCCACCGACCCGTCATGGTCGCGATCACCGGTGACCCGACGGCGTAGACCCCCGCGAACAGCGTCGTGAGCTGTCCCGCGGTACTCACCGACACCCGCAAGTCGCTCGAGACCTGGGGCAGCAGGCCAGCGAGGACGAAGCCGTCGACACCGAGCGCGAACGTGCCCACGGCGAGCACGACGAGATGAAGCCGCCGCACCGGGTGCCCAACCGCGCTGGTCCCGGCCTTGTGACGGTCCGGCGTCACGCGCACCCTCCGAACACGTCGCTGGGGCCACTGCGGTCCCGATAGCGGCGGCACGGAGCCGGACTGGTCATTTGGCGAGTCTTTAGATGGTGAGTCCGCCGTCGACGTTGACGGTGGCGCCGGTGATGAACGAGGCCGCAGGGGAGGCGAGGAAGGCGACGAGGGCCGCGACCTCGCAGGTGTTGCCGATGCGTCCGAGCGCGACGCGGGGGGTGAGGAATGCGCTGAAGGGGCCGTCGGCCGGGTTGAGGTCGGTCTCGATGGGTCCGGGCTGAACAGCGTTGACGGTGATGTTCCGCTCGGCCAGGTCCCGGGCGAGCCCGCGGACCATACCTGCCGCGGCGGCCTTACTGATGATATAGCCGGTCATGCCGGGCAACATCGCCTGGTCGGCGTTGATGGAGCCGATGACGACGATGCGACCGCCGTCGGGCAGGTGCTGCGCGGCGGTCTGCGCGGCGGCCAGTGGTCCGCGGACGTTGACGGCGAGCATCCGGTCCAGGTCAAAGAGGTCTAGGTCGGCGAGCGGGGCCGGGACCGCGACCCCCGCGTTGAACACGATGATGTCCAGGCCGCCGAGCCGCTCAACGGTTTGGCGGACGGCCTCGCGGGCCGCGTCGGGGTCACCGCCATCCGCGGCCAGGGCGACGGCTCGCCCGCCCGCGTCCTCGACCTTCTCGACCACGCCGTGAGCGGCCTCGGTCGAGGACTGGTAGGTAAGCGCGACGGCGGCTCCTTGGCGGACGAGTTCGCGGACGATGCCGGCGCCGATTCCGCGGCTGCCGCCGACGACGAGCGCCACCTTTCCGCTCAGGGGTGCCGCGATCGTGGCCGGTGATGAGGCGGTGTCGGTGGTCATCCGGTGAGTCTCCCTATGTGAGGTGTACGGGTGTGCGTTCAGTTGAAGTAGTGGCCCGCGTCGAGGTCGGCCAGCAGCCCCGGGTGTTGTGGCGCCCAGCCCAGCAGTTCGCGGGTGTGCCGGCTGGAGGCGGGGATGTCGCTGGTCATCAGGTCGGCGAGCCACCCGAAGCGGTCCGCGGCGTCGCCGGGGGCAACCGTGCGCGAGGGGACGTCCAGGTGCCGAGCGATCACCTCGGCCATGGCGCGGGTCGGCACACCTTCATCCCCGATCGCGTGCAGCACCGACCCCGCGGGCGCGTGAGTGAGGGCCATCCGGAACAGTCGGGCGGCGTCGCGTCGGTGCACCGCGGGCCACCGGTTGGCGCCGTCTCCGACGTACCCGGCCGAGCCCACGGCGCGGGCCCTTTCGACCAGTTGAGCGAGGAACCCCTGATCGCCGTCGCCGTGCACGCTGGGGGGCAGCCGCAGGCTGATCGCACGGACCCCACGCTCGGCGAAGGACAGCGCGCGCCGCTCGTTGTCCGCGCGGGCGACCATCGGGTGGTCGGCATCGGCGACGTCCTGCTCGGTGACGACCCGCCCAGGTGGCAGCAGCGCTGTGCCGGAAGTAATGATCAACGGCCGATCCGAACCGGTCAGGGCCGAACTCAACGCCTCGATCGCCGCCCGGTCGGCCTGGGTTGCGGTTTCCCACTCGCCGGCGAACGCGACGTCATGACGAAACGCCAGATGGAGCACCCCGTGGGCCGAAGCGGCCGCCTGGCGCAACACGTCCACCTCAGCCAGCGAGCCCCGCTGCACCTCGGCGCCGGTAGCCGAAACGACCTGCGCCGCCTCGTCCGACCGGGCCAAGCCGATCACCGTGTGACCGGCGCCGATCAGCTCGGGGAGAACGGCCGACCCGACCCACCCCGATGCCCCGGTGACAAATACCCGCATGAGCACTCCTCTGTGTGAAGCACTCCCGAAGTGATGGGAGCGACTCGCATCACGGTAGCACCGGCTGCCGGTGACCGTGCTCGTTGTGATGAGAGTAACTCTCATCAACGCTGATACGGCCGGTCCGGCGGATGATGGCTTACCGTTGCGGGGTGCCACGATGGGAACCGGATGCTCCGGGACGCCTGGAGCAGGCCGCCCTGGAGCTGTACCGCGAGCGTGGCTTCGACCGGACCGCCGCCGCGGATATCGCCGCGCGCGCCGGGCTTAGCGAGAGCACTTTCTTCCGGCACTTCACCGACAAGCGCGAAGTCCTCTTCGGGGGCTCCGACGAGCTCCAGGCGATGATCGTTCGTGAGGTCCGGGAGGCGCCGCCGGGCACCGGTCCCCTCGACGCGATCGCCGCCGCCCTGTGCGCTGCCGAAGCGCTGTTCGAGCCGCGGACCGAACTGCTCCAGCTGCGGCAAACCGTGATTTCGGCCCACGCGGCGCTCCGGGAACGCGAACTGATCAAGCTGGCTCGGCTGGCCGGCGGGCTCGCCGACGCGCTACGCCAGCGAGAGGTGACCGGCCCCGACGCCGTACTGGCTGCCGAGACCGGCATGGCCCTGTTCCACGTCGGTTATCAACGGTGGATCGACCGCGCGGGCACCCAGCGGTTTCGCGACGCGATCACGACGACCCTCACCGACCTGCGGTGCCTCACCGTCGCCACCTGAATCCTGCTTTCCCGACACGCGCGGAAGGTGGGCGTCCTGATCAGCAGCTCAGCAGCTTCGTGTCGAAGGGATCGGTAAAGTCCGTGCGCATCACGATCGCTTTCGGGAACCCTGCATTCATCGGCGCGAAGGCGAAGAAGGCCCGAAGTTGATGAACGAGGTCGAGATGGTCACGTCGAGAAGGACGGCGCCGAGCCGATTAACCCACGATTAACCCAAAGAGGGCGATGTTGAGAATCAGCGTCTGGAAGCGGGAGTTGAGGAAGCCGAAGAACGGCTTGGGCAGCACGCCGTCGCGGCCCATCCCGTATAACAGGTGGGCCACACTGGCCTGCGCGGCCAGCCCGGAGGTGAATTGGCGGTGATCAGCCCGGCCACGTTCACCCGGGACCCGTCGAGGGGCTCCGCGGCCTCGTCCAGCCAGGCGTTCGCGTCCCTGGCGGTGTCGGCGTCCCCGCAGAGGTGAATCTCGGGGTAGACGACCATCTGCAGATCCGGATCGGCCCCGAGCAGCTTGGCTACGTCGTCGGCCAACGCGGCAATCGGGTCGGGCCGCCCAGCGGGGCCGACTGCAGCAGGGCGATCCGCCAGGGTCGCGGCACGCCGTTAACCTAGCCCCGTTCCTGGACGGCGTGCCGACGATATTCCGGTTCTCATTCCAGGCGGTGCCCGTCGTCGGCGTCGAAACAGTGCACAACGGCGCGGTCGGCGTCAATCCGAACCGGTGTGCCGACGCTGAGGTCGGTGAACCCCGGGATCCGGGCGGTGAACAGCGCGGACCCGAGATCCAGGGTCACGTCGGAAACGTTTCCCAGTGGTTCGACGACCTTGACCGTACCGTCGGCGGCGTCCGGTTCGACGAGACGAAGATCGCATTCCTCGGGCCGGATCCCGATCCGCAATTTCGCCCGGTCGATGCCGTCGGCGGTCACAGTGAACGGCGATCCGGCGAGGCGGTACCGGCCGGGCGCGGACCGCTCCCCGGTAAGCAGGTTCATCCGGGGCTTGCCGACGAAGGAGGCGACGAACTCGGTCGCCGGGCGGTGATAGATCTCGTACGGCGTCCCGTACTGCTCCAGCCGACCCCGGCTCATCACCACGATCCGGTCCGACAGCGTCATCGCCTCTTCCTGGTCGTGGGTGACGTACACGCTGGTGGCGCCGAGTTCGGCGTGCAGGAGTTTGAGTTCGCTGCGGGTCTGGTCGCGCAGTAGGGCGTCCAGATTGGACAACGGCTCGTCGAACAGGAACACCGCGGGGCGGCGCGCGATCGCCCGAGCCAGCGCCACCCGCTGCCGCTGCCCGCCGGACAGGTTACGGGGCTTGCTCGACAGGACATGGTCGATCTCCAGCCGACGCGCCGCGTCGCGGACGCGCTGGTCGGTGTCGGCTTTGCTCACCTTCCGCATCCGCAAGCCGAAGCCGATGTTGTCGTAGACGTTCATGTGCGGATAGAGCGCGTAGTCCTGGAAGACGAACGCGAGGTCGCGTTTATCGGCGTCGACGTCGTCGACCCGTTGACCGTCGATCAGGATCTCCCCGCCGGTGATGTCTTCCAGACCGGCGATCATGTTGAGGGTCGTCGACTTCCCGCATCCCGACGGCCCGAGCAGGGAGACGAAGTGGCCGTCCTGCACGGTGTAGTTGAGCTCGCTCACCGCCGGCACCGCCTTCCGTCCGCGGCCAAAGCTCTTGTGCACGTCGATCAACTTGATTTCGGCCATGACTATCCCTTCACCGCCCCTTCGACGAGCCCTCGGATGATCCACTTCTGTGCGACCAGTGCCAAGACCAGCACCGGCACCGCGGTGATCACCCCGGCCGTGGCCGCCGAGGTGTAGTCCATCGCGAACAAACCCTGGAAGGCGGCAGTCCGGACCGGCAAAGTGGTGGCTCGCGTAATCGTGAGCACCTTGGCCAAGAAGAAGTCGCTCCAACTGGTGATGAACGCCAAGATGGCCGTCGCCGCCAGTCCGGGCGCGGCCAGCGGGAAGGCGATCCGGGTCATGATCTGCAGCCGATTGCAGCCGTCGATCACCGCCGCCCGTTCCAGGCTGGGCGGCAGATCATCGAAGAAGCCGACCATCATCCACACCACCAGCGGCAAGATGAAGGCGGTATAGGTGACGATCAGGCCCGGGAGTTCGTCGTAGAGGCCGAAGGCGCGCAGCAGGATGAACAGCGGCACCGCGAGCACGATCACCGGGATCGCCTGGACCGTCAGCATGCCGATCAGCAGTGCCTGCCGACCGCGGAACCGGTACCGGGCGATGGCGTAGGCACAGGCCGAGCCCAGCACCATGCAGATGATCGTGGTGCTGATCCCGACAATCGCGGAATTGGCCATCGGAGTGAGGAAGCTTCCGTCGGTGAGCAGCCGCCGGTACGCGCTCAGGGTGATCCCGTCGGGCGCCAGGTCGGGCGCCGCCCGTTGTAGCGCCTCGGCCGGGTAGAGGCTGTAAGCCCCCATCCAGACGAACGGCGCCAGCAGATAGACCAGCAAGACGGCGACCAGAGCACGGTGGCCGATCGTCGCCCAGCGACGGCGGGTGCGGCGCCGGCCGGAGTGCCCGGTGACCTCACTCATCGGCTGGTGACCTCCTTGTCCCGACGACGACCCAACAGCAGAATCCACAGCAGCGCGACCACGATGACCACGATCATCGCCGCGATGGCCAGGCTGGCGCCGTAGCCGCGGTCGAGGTTGCTGAACGTAACCAGGTAGGCCAGGAAGTTGATCGTGGTGGTGCCCTCCGCCGGGCCTCCCGAACCTCCGGTCAAGACGTAGATGGTGTCGAACACCTTGAGCGACCACATCGACTGTACGATCAGCGCGAACATGATCGCGCCGCGCAGGTTGGGCAGCGTGATCCGGGTGAAGCGCTGCCAGGAGTTCGCACCGTCGATCGTAGCCGCCTTGTAGATGTTGCGGGGGATTCCCTGCAACCCGGCGAGCATCAGCAGGCACAAGAACGGCAGCAGCTTCCACATCTCGGCAAAGATCAGCACGTTCATGGTCAGCTCCGGCTGCGCCAGCCACTGAATCTTGGTGTCGATCAGACCCAGGCCGAGCAGGATCGAGTTCGCCACGCCGGTGGAGCCGTCGAAGATCAGCTTCCACATGATCCCGTTGACCACCGGCGGAACCGCCCAGGGCACCAAGAGCAGCACCCGAGCCACGGTGCGGCCCCGGAACTCCTGGTTCAGCAGCACCGCGATCAGCACGGCCAGCGCAACTCCGCCCAGCACGGTGAAGACCGAGAAGTACAGGGTGCGGCCGAACGCCCGATGGACCTGGGCGTCGGTGAGCAGCGTCGCGTAATTGCCCAGTCCGACGAACGGGTGGTACGCCCCGAGCTTGTCGTTCCAGTTGTAGGTCGACATGTACGCGGCGTAGCCCATCGGGTAGCCCAGCAGCACCACCACGATCGCCACGGCCGGCACGGCCAGCAGCAGACCGAACCGGAGGTCACGGCGGCGACGCAGATCGACGCGTGCGGTGCTCACCGGCTCACCTCCTCATCGCAGGTACTTCTTCACCAGTGCCTCGGTCTGGCTGGCGGCGGAGTCGAGCGCCTCCTTCGGGCTGGTCTTCTTGTTCATCGCGTTACTGAACTGCACCGAGAGCAGCTGGTCCAGTTCGCTCGACCACGGCACGCCGTAGCGTTTGGTGACGTAGCGAGTGGACGCTTGATACGTCTTCAGCACGGGTAGCGCCTTCAGGCTCGCCGGGTCACTGAGGACCGAGGAGGTCACGGGGAACCAGCCCTCGTCGGTGACGATCTTCTTCTGGACGTCGGCGGTGGTGACGAATTGCAGCCACGCCAAAGCGGCCTCCTTGTTCTTGGAGAACTTGTTGATCGCAAACCCCTCGGAGCCGTCGATCGAGGCCGAGCGCACGCTCATCCCCGGGATCAGACCGTTGCCGACCGTGGCGGCGTTCAGGCTCGATGACTTCGCCGTCGCCACGGCGTACTGGAAGGGCCAGTTGAAGACGATCCCGGTCTTGCCGCGGGCGAACAGGTCGCCGAGGTCGGAGGCGTTGGTGATCTGCAACGACGACGGATCCATCACCTTGTGCACCTGGAGCAGGTCGACGAACTTGGCCAAGGCGTCGACCCCCTGCTCGCTGTTGAAGATGGGCTTGTAGTCCGGGTCGTACATCTCGCCACCGTTGAGTAACAACGCCCGGAGGAAGTTCTGGTAGGCGCCGGCCGGGTTGCCGACGTCGCAGGCGTAGCCGTACCGCCCGCCGGTGGTCAGCTTCTTGGCCGTGGCCACGAACTCGTCCCAGTTCTGCGGCGCCGCGTTCGGGTCGACACCCGCCCGTTCGAAGAGCGGCTTGCTCCAAAACATCGTCTGCACGCTGGAGAACTTCGGTAGGCCGTACACCTTGCCCTTCCACGACACCGCGTCCAACGCCGGCTTGATCAGATCCTGCGGCACCGCGGCGGGATCGAGCTCCTGCAGCCAGCCGGCCTGACCGAATTCGGCCGACCAGCCCGCCCAGGTCATCACCACGTCGACGCTGGAGTCCTGCGCGGCGAACAGGGTGGCAAACCGGTCGTGCAGATCGTTGAAGTTGCCCTGGGTGTAGCTCTTGACCGTAATCCCCGTCTGGGCCTGGAACGCCTTGATGGTGGACTGCTGGAAGAGCTGATTGGTGTTGTCGTCGACGATGGTGATCTCGCCGCCGGGGGACGCGCCGGGCTTGAGGGGCGCCTCGGACGGCGCGCCGCCACCGCCGCTACTGCCGGGGTCGTTGGCGCCGACACAACCACTGAGGGCGAGGCCGCCGGCGCTCAAGGCGCCGAGCTGCAGCGCGCGGCGACGGGAGAAGACGGAACCGGTCATGGGCTTTCTCCTTGCTGGTCGGGTGTGGGCGGTTTCGGTTTTCAGCTGGTCGAACGGGACGGCTGGTTCAGGGCGGGCAGAGTGAGGGGTTGAGGCGAACCGGTGGCCAGGCTCGTATGCACCGCTTCGATCACGGCGGTGATTCCCAGGCCGTACGCGGCATCGGGCACGTCGACGGGCGCCCCCTGCGCCAAAGCGACGAAGTCGTGCGCCATGTCGATCGGGGCGCCTCGCAGCTTGCCGTGGTGTTCGTGCACTCCGAACTGCAGCCAGCTGACTCCGGACGGGTCGTAGCGGGTCACGCCGTCGGCGGAGAGGTCGACCCGGAAACTGGCGGTTTCGGTGTGCACCTCGTAGCGGAAGTCGAACACCGAGGGCGCAGTTTCGGGGAGCACCCACTGCGAGTTGAGCACGGTGAGGGAGCCGTCCGACATCGTCAGGGTCGCGCTGATCGCGTCCCAGGTGTCGATCCCCCGGTCGGCGAGCATTCCCCTGTTGCCGCGGGCGACCACCTCGACCGGGACTGCTCCGGAAAGCCAGATGGCCAGATCGAGGGTGTGCGGGAACAAGAACCAGGCCGGTGAACTGCGGTCGGCCCACGACAACATCGACGTCGGGACGAAGACCGTGTCGTTGAGGTTGGCCACCTGGTTCACGATCCGGCCTTGGTCGGGCCGGCGTAGTTGGGTTCGGACCTCGGCGAACTTCATGTTCCAGCGGTTCTCGAACCCGACCAGCACCCGGCAGCCGTGACGATCTGCGGCCCGCTGGATCGCCGCGGCGTCGGCGGAGGTGGTGGCCAACGGCTTCTCGATCAGCAGGTGCAGTCCACGTTCAGCACAGGCCACGGCCGGGTCACGGTGGCTGAAGTCGGGGGTGGCGATCACTGCGGCGGTCAGCTCGGGGTGCGAATCCAACATTTCGGCGAGGTCCGCGTAGCCCGGCACGGACAGCTGACCCGACAGCTGGTCTCGAGGCTGCGCCGCGGGCTCGCACACCGCGATCAGGTCGGCCTCCGGATGCTGGGCCACAGCGGTAGCGAACATGGACCCTCGGATACCTCCGCCCACGACGGCGATCCGAACCCGTTCATCCACGTGACTGACCTCCTGCGTAAGTATGTTTTAAACCCTTACATACCTGAGGAGCTAACGTCTAGCCCCATCGGGTCACGAATACGTTTCGACGACCGGTATCGGATCCGTAGAGACAGCAGGTCCGTGGAGACAGCTGGTCCGTGAAGTCAGTGAGATGAGGGAGACCGACGATGGCGATCACCGACGCCGGGAGCCGGTTGCGCGTTTTAGGTCCCGCCGCAATCGGCCGAGCCAACCGGTCTCGGGTGCTGGAACTCCTGCACCGCAACGGGCCGTGCAGCCGAGCTCAGCTGGCTCGCGAGCTGAACGTCAACCGTGCCACCGTGACGTCCATCGTCCAGCCGTTGCTCGACAACGGGACGCTGATGGAAGGTGCTTCTCTCGCCGCGTCGCCGAACGGGGGTAAGCCAGGGCGACCGTTGTGGTTCAACCAAGACGGGCTCGAGCTTGGATCAATGCGGATCTCCGCGAACGCGATCACCGTGGCCCGACTGGGGGTGGACGGCACCATCCATGCTCAGCGGCACGGCGAGCTGGACTCCACCGGAGCTCTCGCGCAGGTCGAGGGCCGGATTTTGGAGTTGGCGGGAACCTGCTTCGACGGACACCGGTTGCTGGGTATCGGCGTCGCGGCCTCCGGCATGGTGGACACCACCGTCGGTCAGGTCATCTCGCTCCATCTCGCCCCGGTGTTCAACGGCTACCCGCTCGGGGACGTCTTGCAGCGACGATTCGGCGTTCCGGTCACCGTCGATCACCACCCGCGGGTGCAGGCTCTGGGAGATAAGTGGTTCGGCGCGGGTCGGCGGCTGACCAGCTTTGCTTCGGTCTATACCGGTGAAGCACTGGGTTTCGGCATCGTGCACGACGGGGAGATCATTCGCGGTCAAGCCGGGGCCGGTGGCGAGTACGGTCACATGGTCGTGGACATGCACGGCGCGGTCTGCCTGTGCGGACGCAGGGGCTGCTGGGAAACCGTGGCCACGCTGGGTTGGCTTCGAGGAGAGGCCGAGTCACTCGGTCTGCCCGCGGCTTCGGAGATGGACTGCGGCCGACTGAGTGCCCTGGCCGCTCGCGGTGATCGTGCGGCCGACGAGCTGTTGCACCGCTACGCCCGCAACGTGGTTCTCGGGATGGCGAACAACGAGTACATTCTCGGCTCGGGCACCTACATCGTGCACGGCGACGTGTGTCGCGGCGGCGAGCGGATGCGGGAGCTGCTGCAGCAGCGACTCGTCGAGACCGGGCCGCATCGCGGCGCACCACCGACGGTGATCATGTCTAGCGCCGACGACGAGATGACCCTGCTGGGCGGGGGCGGGCTCGTCTTGTCGGCCGCGTTGACCACCGTGGCCTAAGGCCGACCGGAGCAGGTATTTGTAGGCTCGAGAATGGTCGTCGGCTGCACGTAATCAACGAGCAGATCTAGGTCAGAGAGGGAACACCGTGTCGTCATGGGGTCCGCGGGGCGGTGCGCAATGACCAGGGAGCATCTCCTGCTGGCCGACCATGTCGTCACCCCTCGCGGTGAGCTCGGCGATGCGCTGGTGCGGATTCGCGACGCCGAGGTGGTGTCCTGCACCCCGGCACCCGCGCGGCGTCCCGAGGGCGCGGAACACGTTCGAGGCTGGCTGGTGCCTGGTTATGTGGACACCCATGTACACGGCGGCGGGGGCTTCGACTACGCCACCGAGGATCTGCGGGAGGCCGTCCAGGGCCGGGCGTTCCACGCCGCTCATGGGACGACGACGAGCTTCGCGAGTCTGGTCAGTGCGCCGGTCGACGTGCTCTGCCGGCAGCTGCACACGTTGGCGCCGCTGGTGGACGAGGGCGTCTTCGCCGGGCTGCACCTGGAGGGCCCGTTCCTGGCGAGTGGCCGTCGGGGTGCGCACGACCCGGAATGTTTGATTCCGCCCGATCCGGAAACCGTCGACCGCCTGCTCGAGGCCGGCGGCAGCGCGTTGGCGATGATCACCATCGCACCGGAACTGCCCGGGGCGTTAAGCGCCATCGAAGCCTTTGTACACGCCGGCGTCCGGGTCGCGGTCGGCCATACCGACGCCGACCTGGATACCGTCCGGGCAGCGCTGGACGCAGGCGCGAGCGTGGCCACTCATCTGTTCAACGCGATGCCGAGCGTCCACCACCGCGATCCCGGCCCGATCCCGGCTCTACTGAACGACCCGCGGGTGGCGATCGAGTTGATCGCCGATGGCTTCCACCTGCATCCGGAGATCCTCGCCCTGGCGGCGCGGACCGCCGGGGTCGAGCGGACCGTGCTGGTCACCGACGCCATGGCTGCGGCGGGGATGCCCGACGGTAATTTCCGTCTCGGCGGACTGGAGGTCGCCGTCCGCGACTCGATGGCCCGGCTGGTCCAACCTGACGGGGAGCCGGGCTCGATCGCCGGATCGACCTTGACCATGGCCGGCGCGTTCGAGGTAATGACCGGCGTTGTGGGCGACGTCGCCGTAGTGGCCGCGATGGCCTCGACCAACGCCGCCCGCTACTTCGGGTTGGACGAGGTCGGCCGGATCGAGTCGGGCGCCCGGGCCGACCTATGCGTCGTCAACGACCGCGGTGTGCTGCAGCGGGTGATGCAGGGCGGTCGGTGGCTCGAGGACGGGGAGGCTGTGTGAGCGCCGGGCCGGTTTCGGCCAGCCCTTCGACAAGCTCAGGGGGCGTTGGGGCGGGCCCTTCGACAAGCTCAGGGGACGTTGGGGTGGGCTCACAAGCTCAGGGGCGTTGGGGGCCCTTCGACAAGCTCAGGGAGCGTTTCGACAGGCTCAGGGAGCGTTTCGACAAGCTCAGGGGACGTCGGGGAGCGGCTTCTCGATCCGGACCTGGGGCTCCAGCTCGAGGGGCTGGGCCTGGCGGCCGAGGACCAAGCCGACGCCAGGCGCGTAGCCGAGGTGGTGGCGCAGCGGCCCGACGCCCTGGCTGCCGTCGGGCAGCTGAGGCAGCGGTTGCTCGCGCGGCTGGGTGACTTCGCCCCAAACACGACCGGCGAGAGTGTCTGGGTCGGATTCGAGTCCGCCGGTGAAGGGCTGCCGCCCGGCGTCCTGGCGTTGCTGACCCTGGTGCTGACCGCCCAGGAGGTTGCGGCATTTCATCGGGGGCGCGGCGTACCGGCGGAGGTCTCGAAGGCCACGCTGGCCGACCTCGGCCAGCAGATCCGGGTGCATCGGCTGACCTGCGGCGGCTTCGGGCTGCACACGCAGGGCTGGTTGTCGCTGGTGTGGTCGGGTGCGCTCTACCGGGTCGGCCGGCTGCAGTTCAACCTGCAGCGCGAGTCGATTCCCGACCTCAACGGCGGCCGGCCCGGCTGGGTGCTGTCGACCCACATCCCGCGTACGGGGGCGCTCGCCCCCGACCGGGTGGACGCGGCGCTCGCCCAGGCAGGGGACCTGTTCGCTCGGTGCTTCCCCGATTATCCGGCCCGTAGGTTCCACTGCGAGAGCTGGCTGCTGGATCCGGTGCTGGCCACCGAACTGCCGGGATCGAATCTGGCCGCCTTCCAGCAGCGGTGGACTCTGTACGGCGAACCGCGCCCGGGCGAGGCCGACGTGTTCTTCTTCGGCTTCCTCCGCCGGGACCCGGTCGACCCGGCCACCCTGCCGCGCGACACCCGGCTGCAGCGACTGCTGGCCGACCGGCTGGCCTCGGGTCGCGGTTGGACGGTGCGCAACGGCTGGCTGCCGACTTGTCAGAACCCAGTTGGGCTATGACCCAACTGGGTTCTGACAAGTCGGTGAGGAGTGATGGGTGATCGCGGTGCGGAGGGTGTCGAGGAGGGCGGGGTCGACTTGGTGACCGGCGTGCCGGAGGGCAAGGACGGCGGCGCCGACCACGCCGTCGGGCACCGGGATCGGACTGGCGTCGCCGGGCGGCAGCACGAGCTGGTCGCGGATCGCCGGCGGCGCGGCCAGCAGACCGTGGACGACGACGCTGCCGCCGACCACCAGCGGCCCGGGCCGATCACGCTGGTGCACGGCGGCGACCAGCGCACTTAGCGCCGCCGCGGCCCGGCCCAGGATCTCCGCGGCCACCGGGTCGGGTAGCGCAGCGAAC
Organism: Friedmanniella sp.; assembly: GCA_965218535.1. GTDB lineage: Bacteria > Actinomycetota > Actinomycetes > Propionibacteriales > Propionibacteriaceae > Microlunatus. The sequence goes on along the minus strand of CBDCLF010000001.1, from coordinate 1,224,706 downwards.
GCCAGCGGGGCGAACCGGGCCAGCCGGGCCGGGCGGTCGGCGTAGAGCAGGGAGACGACCTGGTGCAGCATCGCGTCCCGACCGCCGGGCTCGCCGCGTTGCTCCGGCACACCCAGGGCGTCGAGTACCGGTCCGGTCAGGGCGGTCCGGGGTCCGAGCTCGTCCAGATCGGCCACCACGGCCCGGGCGACGCGGTGACCGATCCAGTAGCCTCCACCGGCGTCGCCCAGCAGCCAGCCCCGACCGCCGACCACCTGGTCGAGTTCTCCCCCGCGCACCCGCGCGGCCACCGTTCCGGTCCCGGCGATCAGCGCATACCCGGCACGCTCGGCGGTGCCCGAGCCGAAGATTCCCAGCAGATCCGGCCGGAGCAGGACCGAGGCGAACCCCAGTCGGCCGAGCCGTCGCGAGACGTGATCGACGAACGCAGGGGTCTGTTCGCCGGCCATGGCAATCACGGCCAGTCCGGCCGAAGCACCGCTGACCCCTGACCCGGACCTCAGGGCCCGCGCGCTCGCCCGTTCGATCTCCTCGACCGCGCCGTCGACCCCGACCGCCGTGGGATTGCCGCTGCCGGCCCGACCGTAGCCCAGGCAGCGGCCGGCGTCGTCGACCAGGGCGGCGCGGCTGCTGGTCCCGCCGGCGTCGATGGCGAGGAACATCGGTCCTCCTCCTCGGATTGGTGACGAGATCGTTACCCGGCGGCGCCCCCTGGAGTCTTGCCGAAGCCCGAGACGGAAGGGTACGTTAAGACAAATTTTCAGGCAGGCGTCTTCCAGGAGAGACAAATTCTCACTACCGAGCCAACCGCGTCGACCGGGCAGCCGGCACCGGCGGTCGAGCACCGGATCCGCTCGGCCCTGCCGGAGTTGCCGGCCGCCTTGGCCCGGGTCGGGGACTACCTGTTGGCCAATCCGCAGGCGCCCCTGACCCTGGCGATCGGGGAGCTGGCCGAGCGGGCGGGGACCTCCGCGGCCACGGTGACCCGCTTCTGCCGGCTGCTCGGTTACCCCGGCTACGTGGCGCTCCGCGTCGGCGTGGCCACCGACGTCGGTCGCAGCGCCACCCTGGACCCCTGGTCGACCGAGATCGGTCGCGCCTTCGGGCCCAAGGACTCACCGGAGGACTTGCTCCGGATGCTGATCGGGGCCCACACCCGTACCTTGCGCGAGGCCACCTCAGCGATCGACCTCCCGGTGCTGAACGAAGTCTCCCGGCGGGTCGCGTCAAGCCACCACGTGGACATCTACGGGGTGGGCGGCAGCGCCATGCTGGCGCAGGAGCTGCAGGGCCGGCTGTACCGGATCGGGATCACCGCGTACGCCTGGTCGGAAGTGCACCTGGGACTGACCAGCGCCGCCATCCAGGGGCCGCAGACCGTGGCGATCGGGATCTCCACCACCGGTCGGACCGAGGAGACTCTGCAGATGTTGGCCGAGGCGGGACGGGCCGGAGCCCTGACCGTCGCTATCAGCAACAACCCGATCTCACCGCTGGCCGAACTCGCCGACGCCAGCATCGTCACCTCGATTCACGAGCAGTTCCTGCAACCCGACGACCTGTCGGCCAAACACGGACAACTGCTGGTGCTGGACGTGTTGTACCTGCTCGTCGCCCAGCAGAACTTCGACCGCTCCAGCGCGAAGCTCGCCGCTTCGGCCCACGCCGTCTCCTCCCATCGCCGGCCTCGCCGGTCGGTCGCCGGGTCGAACTCCGCCGCCCTCGTCGACGGGTCCGACCGATCACCCCGCCACCGTCTCCGGGAGGTGCACGTTGACTGAGGAACACCCGTTCGGCGCCCTGGTCGCCGACTATGCCCACGAGGTGAGTTCGCGCCTGGACGAGCTCACCGCGACCGCGGCCCGCGGTGGCCTGGACGCGGCGATCACGGTGATGAGCGACGCGATCGCCGCCGGCGCGGTGCTCCAGGCCTTCGGCACCGGGCACTCCGAGGCGTTCGCGATGGAGATCGCCGGCCGGGCCGGTGGGCTGATCCCCACCACCAAGATCGCTCTGCGCGACGTCGTCCTGCACGGGGACCGGGACGTGAGCACGTTGGGCGCGACGTTGGAGCGCGATCCCGAGATCGCCGGCGCACTGTGGGACGTCTCCCCGGTGCACGACGGGGACGTGTTCGTGATCGCGTCCAATTCCGGCGTGAACGGCTCGGTCGTCGGTCTGGCCCTGCTGGCCAAGGAGCACGGCCACCCGGTGATCGCGGTCACCTCGATGCAGCACACCATGCGGGTCGAGCCGAAGCACCCCAGCGGCCAGCGGCTGTGCGACGTCGCCGATGTCGTGATCGACAACCTGGCCCCGTACGGCGACGCCACCTTGGCCCTGGCCGGTGACGTCCCGGTCGGCGCGGTGTCCTCGATCACCGCGGCCTTCATCGCCCAATTGCTGACCATCGGGATCGCCCAGCGGCTCGGCGCCGGCGACCAACGGCCGCCGCTCTATCTCTCGGCGAACATTCCCGGCGGCGACGACCACAACCACGCCCTCGAGGCCCGCTACGAAGGACGGATCCGCCGTGGCACCTGATCGGCACGACTGTGCTCACCGCCTCATCACCCGGCCCTGCACCACCCAACCCGTCACCACCCACCACGTCATCTGGAGGCACATCGCATGAACACCACCACCAATCCGCTGCAGCGCCGCGACTTCCTCCGCGGCTCGCTGGCCGCCGCCGCGCTGGTCCCGACCGCCGGTCTGCTGAGTTCCTGCGCCTCTTCTGGCACCGGGAACTCCTCGAGCTCGGAGTCCTCGCCGGCCGGCACGGTCAGCGACACCAATCCGTTCGGGATGGAGGCAAGCTCGACCGTGGACGCGGTCATCTTCAACGGCGGCTACGGCATCGACTACGCCGAGTTCGCGGCCAAGCAGGTGGAGCAAAAGCAGTCCGGCTCGACGGTCAAGGTGTCTCCGGCCACCAACATCGCCCAGACCCTGCAGCCGCGCTTCGTCGCCGGCAATCCGCCGGACGTGATCGACAACTCCGGCGCCGGGCTGATCGGGATCAACACCATCCGCCCTCAGCTCGCCGAGCTGACCGACGTGGTCGAGGCCAAGAACTACGAAGGCACCGTGATCAAGGACACCCTCTACCCCGGGGTGCTGAAGCCCGGCACGTTCGACGGCAAGTTCGTTCAGCTCAACTACGTGCTGACCGTCTACGCGCTGTGGTACTCCGCCGCCTTGTTCGACAAGTTCGGCTGGACGGTGCCCAAGACCTACGACGAGATGCTGGCTCTGGGCAAGGACGCCAAGAGCCAGGGCAAGTATCTGCTGGGCTGGGGCAAGGAGGCCGCAACCTACTACCAGACGATGGCCATCAGCTCCGCGATCAAGCAGGGCGGGGATCCCGTCCGGTTGGCGCTGGAGAACCTGGATCCGAACTGCTGGTCGATGGACGCGGTCCAGGCGGTCTTCGACGGTCTGAAGAAGATCGTGGACGCCGGCTACATCAAGCCCGGCGGCGCAGGAACGCAGTTCACGGCCGCGCAGGCGCAGTGGAGCAACGCGCAGGACTTCGTGCTCTACCCCTCCGGCGGCTGGATCGAGAACGAGATGAAGAAGCAGACCAAGAAGGGTTTCCAGATGACCGGGGCACCGGAGCCGGTCGTGTCGACCGGCGATGCGGCCAAGCCGTGGGAGGCGCTGCACTCCACCGCGGGGGAGGGCTACGTCGTCCCGGCCCAGGGCAAGAACGTGGCCGGCGGCAAGGAGTTCCTGCGGGCCATGCTGTCCAAGGACGCCGCGGTCAACTTCGCCAAGACCCGGTTCTCCTCCACCATCGTCAAGGGCACCGTGCCGCCGGACGGCTTCGGCTCCACGGCCTTGAAGTCGCAGGTCAAGATGCTCGACGACGCGGGGACGAACGTGTTCTCCTGGAACTTCGTCGACCTCTACGGCACCAACACCGACCAGCTCGTGGTCTGGAACACCTTCTTGCAGGGCGGCTCCAGCGTCGCCGAACTGACCAAGGGCCTGCAGTCGATCACCGACAAGGTGGCCAAGGACGACTCGGTCAAGAAGGTCAAGGTGTCGTGACCGCGACGCAGACCACGACGGCCGCCGAGCCGACCACCCCGGCGACCAGCGGGCTCCGGCTGCTGGCCTCGCCGCGGTGGCGGCGGCGCAACCTGACGTTCGACCGGATCAGCTTCTTCGCGGTCTTCCTGATCGTGCCGCTGGCGGTTTATCTCGCCTTCGTGGTCTCCCCGTTCGTCCAGGCGGCGTACTACTCCCTGACCGACTGGTCCGGGTTCACCCCGGACATGAGCTTCATCGGGCTGAGCAACTACGCCAGGCTGTTCGGCGACGGCATCTTCCTCAAGGCCATGACCAACAGCATCATCCTCGCCGTGGTGCTGCCCATCGTCACCTTGCTGCTCGCGCTGATCTTCGCCTCGCTGGTGACGGTGGGCGGGTCCAGCCGCGGCAACATTCGCGGGCTCGGCTCGTCCAGCTTCTACCGGGTGGTCTCGTTCTTCCCCTACGTCATCCCCGCGATCGTGATCGGGCTGATCTGGCAGCAGATCTACGACCCCAACAGCGGCCTGCTGAACGGCGTGCTGACCGGGCTCGGACTGGACCGGTTCACCGCCTTCGCCTGGCTGGGCAACGTGACCACCGCCCGGTACGCGGTGATGTTCGTGATCGTGTGGGGCCTGGTCGGCTTCTACATGGTGTTGTTCATCGCCGCCATCAAGGGCATCCCGGCCGAAGTGTTCGAGGCGGCCCGGATCGACGGCGCCGGCCGCTTCCGGACCGCGATCTCGATCACCGTGCCGTTGATCCGGCAGAACGTGCAGACCGCGTTCATCTACATGGGCATCTTGGCCCTGGACGCCTTCGTCTACATGGCCGCCCTGGAACCCGGTGGGGGTCCGGCCAACAGCACGCTGGTGATGAGCCAGCAGCTGTTCACCACCGCGTTCACCAAGGGCCAGTTCGGTTACGCCTGCGCGATGGGGGTGGTGCTGGCCGGGATCACCCTGGTCTTCGCCGGCCTGGTCTTCGCGGTGAACCGGCTGACCGGCGGCGGTGACGAGGTGGCCGAGTGAGCACCCGGGTTTCCGCCGGTCCGGCCGGCGCCGCGTCCACCCCGCTGGGCCGGGACCGGCCCGAACCGGCCACGACGCCGCGCTCGGGCCGCGGCGGGGACAAGGCGGTGGCCACGACCGCGCATACGGTGCTGACGATCTGGTCGGTGCTGGTGATCGTCCCGCTGCTGTGGGTGATCATGTCCTCCTTCAAGACCAGCTCGGAGATCTTCGCCTCGCCGTTCGCGCTGCCGGCGACGCTGCAGTTCGACAACTACGTCAACGCCTGGACCACCGCCGGCATCGGCAGCTTCTTCTTCAACTCCGTGATCGTGGTCTTCGGCGCGCTGTTCCTGACCATGATGTTCGGGTCGATGTCCGCCTACGTGCTGGCCCGGTTCACTTTCCCGGGCAGCCGGCTGCTCTACTACCTGATGCTGGCCGGGCTGACCTTCCCGATCTTCTTGGCCGTGGTGCCGCTGTTCTTCGTGCTCAAGGGGATCGGGCTGCTGAACACCCTGCCGGGCCTGATCTTGACCTACGCCGCCTTCGCGTTCCCCTTCACGGTGTTCTTTTTGGTGGCGTTCTTCCGTTCGCTGTCGAAGTCGATTGCCGAGGCGGCCGCGATCGACGGGGCGGGGGAGTGGCGCACCTTCTTTTCGGTGATGTTGCCGATGGCCCGGCCCGGACTGGCCACGGTGACGATCTTGAACTTCGTCGGCCTGTGGAACCAGTTCCTGCTGCCGGTGGCGCTGAACACCAATCCCGACAACTATGTGCTGACCCAGGGGATGGCCTCTTTCGCCTCCCAGGCCGGCTACTCCGTCGACTTCGGTGCCCTGTTCGCCGCGGTGGTGATCACGGTCGTCCCGGTGCTGGTCGTGTACCTGATCTTCCAGCGGCAGCTGCAGGGCTCGGTGTCTCAGGGCACCAACAAGTAGTGCCCGGGTCAGTCTCGTCGACGCCGCCCCCCGCCCTGATCCCCCGGCCGGTCTCCTACCAGCCGCGGTCCGGGCAGAATTTCGAGCTCAACGACGGCAGCCGGCTCATGATCGAGGCGCCCCGGCACAGCGACCGGGCGGCGGATGACGAGCGGAGCGCGGCGAGTCTTTTTGCGACCCAGCTGCGAGCGGCCACCGGTTTTCCTGTGCCGGTGTCGGCGTCGGTTTCGGGCGGGCTCGCTCGGGCCCACGACATCGTGTTGTCGACCGAAGGCTCGGCAGAACTCGGTGACGAGGGTTACCAGCTCGAGGTCGGTTCCGACGGCGTACGGATCGGGGCGCACCGCAGCGCGGGACTGTTCCGCGGGCTGACCACGCTCCGGCAGCTGCTGCCGCCCCAGGTCGAGGCGACGACGCCGCAGCCCGGGCCCTGGACGATCGCCGGGGCCACGATCACCGACCGGCCCCGGTTCGGCTACCGCGGCGCGATGCTCGACGTCGCCCGGCACTTCTTCACCGTCGAGGAGGTGAAGCGCTACCTCGATCTGCTGTCGCTGTACAAGATCAACACGTTTCACCTCCACCTGTCCGACGACCAGGGCTGGCGAATCCAGGTCGACTCCTGGCCGCGGCTGACCGACATCGGCAGCCGCAACGAGGTCGGCGGCGGCCCGGGAGGGTTCTACACCGAAGCCGACTTCGCCGAGCTCGTCGCCTACGCCGCCGACCGCTACATCGACATCGTGCCCGAGATCGACACTCCGGGCCACACCAACGCCGCCCTCGCCTGCTATCCCGACCTGAACGCAGGCCAGGTGGCGCCGCCGCCCTACGGCGGCATCGAGGTCGGCTTCAGCTCCCTCTGTATCTCCGAGTCGGCGTGTATCCCCGAACAGATCACCTACGACTTCCTCCGCGACGTGTTCGCAGCGGTGGCCAAGCAGAGCCCGGGTCCGCTGCTGCATCTGGGCGGCGACGAGGCCCACGTGACCCCGCACGAGCAGTACCTGGAGTTCATCCCGAGGGCCTGCGCCCTGGTCACCGCGCAGGGCAAGCGGGCGATGGGCTGGCACGAGATCGCCGCCGCTCGGTTACCGCCGGGCACCCTCGTGCAGTACTGGGGCACCGACGACGCCCGGTCCCAGGAGCTGGCGCGCAGGGCGGTGGCCCAGCACGCGCAGCTGGTGATGTCGCCGGCCAACCGGGTCTACCTGGACATGCGCTACGACCCGGACACGCCGTACGGGCAGCACTGGGCCGGTTACGTCGACGTCCGCCAGGCCTACGACTGGGACCCGGCCACCCTGGTGCCCGGGGTGGGTGAAGCCGCCGTGGCCGGGGTGGAGGCGCCGATCTGGACCGAGAAGCTGACCAGCATCGGGGAGGTCGAGTACATGGCCTTCCCGCGGCTGCCCGGGGTCGCCGAGATCGGTTGGTCACCGCCGGGCCGTACCTGGGAGGACTACCGGCAGCGCCTCGGTGGGCAGGCCCCCCGCTGGCGAGTCCTGGACGTCAGCTACTTCGCCGCGCCTCAGATCCCCTGGAGCTGAGCCGAGCCGGCTCGGCAGGCGGGCCGAGGACGATCGTCTGGCGCCGAAATGAACGCGAGTTGGGTATTTACGGGCGCCGCTTGCAGTGTTACGTTCCCGGAGTCGGGGTTCTGCTCAACCGGGCTCCCCCGCGGGAACGGCGACCGTGCCGGGTTCCCGCATCTCACGTTCAGACCTCGGGAGACACTCGTGAAGCTCACCGCATCGCTCGGCCTGGTCACGGCCGCCGGGCTCACCCTGACCGGCGTGCTCGCCGTGCCCGCCTCGGCCGATCTGGTCACCCGATGCGTCGGCACCGGAGGCGCGGTCACGGTGCCGGGTGACCTGGTGGTGCCGAGGGGCGAGTCCTGTTCGCTGTCCGGCACCACCGTCCAGGGGCAGGTGCGGGTCCAGGACGGGGCGGACCTCGTCATCACCGACGGCAAGCTGATGGGTGCGGTGACGGTGAGCAAGGACGGCTACTTCGACACCACCAATACCGCGATCGCCGGCCCGGTGACCAGTCGCGGGGGGTACGGGGTCTATCTGGACCGGTCCACCCTGAGTCAGGACTTCCGCGGGCGGGCCGCCGGTGACACCGAACCCTTCGCCTATCTGACGAACAGTACCGTCGGCGGCCAGGTCGACGCCCGCACCGGGCAGCTGCTGCTCGACACCACCCAGGTGACCGGAGCGGTCCAGGGTCGTGGGACGACGTACGTCGACGTGGTCAACTCCACCCTGGCCGACGCGGTGACCGTCACCGGCAACGCCGAGGGCTCGGTGATCTGCGCCAGCGAGGTCGACGGCAAGGCCAGCTTGAGCGGCAACGTCGGCGTCCAGGTCGGCGGCGGCAACTTGCTGAGCCAGTGCGACGACGTCAACTACTTCGGCGACGACCTGGCCGTCTCCGACAACACCGGCGGGGTGACGGTCACCGACAACATCATCCGCGGTGACCTCTCCGGAACCGGCAACGACCCCGCCCCCACCGGGAGCGGCAACCGGGTCCGGGGCACGGCGAGCGGTCAGTTTGCCGATCTCCCCGCGACGCCGCCCACGCCGGCCCGCGCGAACGCGAAGCAGCCGCTGGCGGCCCGGAAGGCAGCACCGGTCGACCGAGCCGAGGTGGCCCTGGCCAAGGTCGTACAGCGGCGCTCGGCGGCCAAGGCGGAGGCGCGCGCGGCCGGCCCCACCAGCCTGAGGTAAGACCAGGACTTCTCGCCCGGGAAGGGATGCTTGATGAGTGATCGATCCAGGCCGGTGAGCCGGCACTCCTCCCGGGCGCTGGTGATCAGTCTCGCCGCCGTACTCGTGCTGGTGCTCGCGCCCTCGGCGTCGTCGGCCGGGGCCGTGGGCAACGACCCAGGGGCCGCCGCGGCTCGCCGGTACGCGAAACGTACGGTCGCGTCGATGACGCCGGAGCAGAAGATCGGGCAGCTGTTCGTACTGTTTGCCTACGGCCAGACCGCGACCAGCGACGACGACCGCAACACCGCCCTGTACGGCGTCCCGGACGCGGCCCGGGTGATCGAGCGCTACCAGCCCGGCGGGTTCATTCTGTTCTCGGCGCGGGACAACGTCACCGACCCGACCCAGGTCGCCCGGCTGACCAACGGCCTGCAGCGGGCGGCGTTGGACACCGGCGCCCGCGTTCCCCTGGTCGTCAGCACCGACCAGGAGCAAGGCATCGTCACCCGAATCGGCCCGCCCGCCACCCAGTTCCCCGGCAACATGGCCCTGGGTGCGGGTCGCAGCGCCGCCGACACCCGGACCGCGGCGGCGATCACCGGGGCCGAATTGGCCGCGATGGGCATCCAACAAAACAACGCCCCCGACGTCGACGTCAACGTCAATCCCGATAACCCGGTGATCGGGGTTCGCTCGTTCTCCTCCCGGCCCGAGTTGGTCTCCGAACTGGGCGCGGCGGCCGTCCGGGGCTATCAGGACGACGCGCGGGTGATCGCCACCGCGAAGCACTTCCCCGGCCACGGCGACACCGCCACCGACTCCCACACCGGGTTGCCGGTGATCACCCATACCCGGGCGGAGTGGGAGCGGATCGACGCGCCGCCGTTCCGGGCCGCGATCGCCGCCGGGGTGGACTCGATCATGACTGCCCACATCGTCGTGCCCGCCCTCGACGACAGCGGCGACCCGGCCACCTTGTCCAAGCCGATTGTGACCGGTGAGCTGCGCGACCGGCTCGGCTTCGATGGCGTGATCGTCACCGACGCGTTGGAGATGGCCGGGGTCCGGGAGAAGTACGGCGACGGTGAGGTGGCGGTCCGGGCCCTGGAGGCCGGGGTGGACCAGCTGCTGCTGCCGGCCGACCCGCCGGTGGCCTACGCCGCCGTCCGGGACGCGGTGGCGAGCGGGCGACTGACCCAGGCCCGGATCGACACCAGCGTTGAACGGATTCTGGCCATGAAGTACCGGCAGGGAGTGATCGGTCGGCCGCAGGTCGATGTTTCCCGGCTGCCGGTCTGGGTCGGCACCGACCGGCACCTGCGGACGGCACAGCGGATCAGCGACGCGACGCCGACGCTGCTCCGCAACGAGCAGAACTCGCTCCCGGTGACCGTGCGCGGTAAGCGGGTGCTGGTGACCGGCTGGGGGGTCACCACCGGCCAGACGCTGGCCGCCGAGCTGACCCGCCGGGGGGCCACCGTCACCGCCGTCTCCACCGGCAGCGCGCCGACCGACACCGAACGCGCCGCCGTGCTGGCCGCCGCCGGCGAGCACGACCTGACCGTGCTGCTGACCAACAACGTGGCGCCCGGCAGCGCCCAGCAGCAGCTGGCCGCCGACCTGTACGCCAGCGGCGCGCGGGTGGTCACCGCCGGGGTGCGCAACCCCTACGACATCGCCCAGCTGCCGCAGGCTCCGAACTTCGTCGCCACCTATTCCTACTCGCCGGTGGCCATCGGCTCGTTGGCCCGGCTGATCACCGGGGAGATCACGCCGGTCGGGAAACTGCCGGTGGACGTGCCCTCAGCCGCCGACCCGACCCAGGTGCTGTACCCGTACGGCTACGGGCTGGGCTGGTGAGCCGATGAGTATCACGCGGCGAGGAGTGTTGCGGGCGGCCGGGGTGGCAGCGGCTGCCGCCGGGACCGCAGTGACCGTCCCTGCCGCCGCCGAACCGCAGAGCACCTCCAGCCGGGTGATCCCGGGCGCCGAAGTGGCCGCGGCCGACGGTTGGAGCGTGCTGGCCGGCCGCAAGGTCGGGGTGATCACCAACCCGACCGGCGTGCTGGCCGACTTCACCAGCATCGTCGACGCCATGGTGGCGGCGAAGGTCGACGTCCGCGCCGTGTTCGGACCCGAGCACGGCTTCCGCGGCACCGCCCAGGCCGGCGCTAGCGAACCCAAATCGACCGATCCCCGGACCGGGGTCACGGTCTACGACGCGTACGGGGCCAGCGCGACGAAACTGGCCGGGTTCTACCGCGAGGCCGGGGTGGAGGTGGTCGCCTTCGACATCCAGGACGTGGGCGCGCGCTTCTACACCTACATCTGGACGATGTGGGCGGCGCTGCAGGCCGCGTCGAGCGCCGGCGTCGACTTCGTGGTGCTGGACCGGCCGAACCCGCTCGGTGGTCGGGCCGCCGGTCCGGTGCTGGCGCCGGCGTTCGCCTCCGGGGTCGGCCAGCTGGAGATCGCCCAGCAGCACGGGATGACCGTTGGCGAACTGGCGCGGTTCTTCAACGCCACCTTCATGGCTCGCGCCGGGGTGGACCCGTTGCGTCGGGTCGAGGTCGTGCAGATCCGCGGCTGGCGCCGGGAACGGCTGGTCGAGCAACTGGCCGACCGCTGGGTCATGCCGTCGCCGAACATGCCCACCCCGCGGACCGCCACCGTCTACCCCGGGACGGGGATGTTCGAGGCGACCAACGCCTCCGAGGGCCGGGGGACGACCCGGCCGTTCGAACTGATCGGCGCGCCGTACGGGGACTACCACTGGACCGCGGACCTGAACGCCCGCAACCTGGCCGGGGTCGAGTTCCGGGAGGCGTACTTCGTGCCGACGTTCTCCAAGCACACCGGCGAGGTCTGCGGCGGCGTCCAGGTGCACCTGCTCGACCCCGACCGGGTGGACCCGATCACCGTGGCCACCCACATGCTGGTCACCGCCCGGGACCGCTATCCCGACTTCGGCTGGCGCGGCGACGGCGGCCGCTGGCTCGATCTGCTGACCGGCTCCGACCGCTTCCGGACCCAATTCGAGGCCGGCGACAGTGCCGAGCAGATCATCGCCGCCTGGCAGCGCGAGCTGGCGACCTTCGTGCTCGACACGCATCGCTTCCTGCTCTACCGAGGGCCCCGGTGACTGCCCCGCGCACCCTTTGCACCGCCCCGTGCACCCGTTCTTGCCCCGCGCACCCTTTGCACTGGGTGCGTGACGAAGGAAAGGGTGCATGACCAAGGACCACGCCGACGGAGGAACCTTGTGAACCGCAGCCGCCACGCAGATCAGGATGTGACCCGGCGCCGCGGCGTTCGGGGACGTACGGTCGGCGGTCTGCTGGCCCTGGTCGTCGTGGTCCTGGCCGCCTCGGTCACCCCGGCCGTGGCGCAAGGCCCGGCGGTCAGCGCGACGACCAGCGGCGGCCCGACCCTGGACGAGGTGGTCGGCCACGGCGGCCCGCGGTTGCGGGACGGTACGCCGGCTCAGGCGGGTCTGATCCCGCAGTACGCCGACCGGATCCCCGCCGACGCGGAGCGCGGGACCGAGCCGGGGACCGGCGCCGACGGCCATCCGGAGTACCCGGGCAGTGTGGTGCTGGCCGCTCGTAACGGTGTCGTCGCCGAGCATGCGGCGGCCGGCTACAACCTGCGCTACGCCGATCAGCAGGGGCGCGAACTGCCGCGGGACCAGTGGATCCCGACCACCAAGGACACGATCTACGACCTGGCGTCGCTGTCGAAGCTGTTCACCACGATCGTGGCCATGCAGTTGGTCGACCGGGGGCAGTTGTCGCTGGACGCGACGGTGGCCTCCTACCTGCCGCGATTCGCGCAGAACGGCAAGGACACCATCACCGTCCGCCAGTTGCTCACCCACACCTCGGGGATGCCGCCGGACCCGACGCCCGCGCTGTGGACGTACCCGACGTATCAGCAGAAGGTGGACGCCATCGACGCGACCAAGTTGCAGGCGGCGCCGGGCAGCACCTACATCTACTCCGACATCAACATGATCACGTTGCAGTTCGTCGAGCAGGCGATCACCGGCAAGCGGTTGGATGTGCTGGTCGCCGACGGCATCACCGGGCCGCTCCGGATGAGCGACACCATGTACAACCCGCCGGCGTCGCTGAAACCGCGGATCGCGGCCGAGGAATACCAGCAGGTGCCCGACCGGGGGCTGGTCTGGGGTCAGGTGCACGACGAGAACGCCTGGGCCCTGGACGGGGTCGCCGGGCACGCCGGAGTGTTCTCCACCGCGCACGACCTGGCCATCTTGGCCCAGACGATGCTCAACGGCGGCCGCTACGGGGCGGCGCAGGTACTGTCGCGGGACTCGGTGCTGGCCGTGATGTCGGACAACGCCGACGTTCCCGGGCCGGACGGACTGGGCTTCGAGACCTACCTGCACTGGTATATGGGCGCGTTGGCGACCCCGTTCACGATCGGCCACACCGGTTTCACCGGTACGTCGCTAGTGATCGACCCGACCACCCACTCGTTCGTGATCTTGTTGACCAACCGGGTCCATCCGAGCCGGGATTGGGGCTCGACCAACCCGGCCCGCAGGGCGGTGGCCGACGATCTGGCTCGTGCCGTCGCGGTACGGCCCCGGCACGACCGCGAGGCCTGGTACGCCGGGATGTCCGATGCAAGCACGGCCACCCTGACCCTCCCGGTGACGCTGCGAGCCTCGTCCCGGCTGAAGTTCTATCTGTGGTACGACACCGAACCCGACTCTGACTTCTTGACGCTGGAGGCGTCCCGGGACGGCGGCCGGACCTGGGCAGAAGTGCCGTTCGCAATCAGCGGAAACAGACTCGAGGCGGAGACGACCGGAAAGGGTCGACTCGAGGCGGAGACGACCGGCGCCATCTCGGGGTACGAGGGTCACCAGTGGCTGAAAGCCGGCGCGGATCTGTCGGCGTGGACCGGGGCGGTCCAGCTGCGCTGGCGCTACACCACCGACCGGCTGTACCACGGCCGCGGGGTGTACGTCGACGCCGTGTCGATCCGCTCGCCGCAGGGGCGCGGCTTCAACAGCCACCGGCCCAGCGACCGGGCCCGGTTCCAGGCCGACGGCTGGGTCCGGGGCCGCACTTGAGCTCAGGCCTCGGACAGGCTTCAGCAGCCGCGGGCGCATCAGGCTGATAAGGCCTGATTGCGTAGTTCGAGCCCGCACCCCTTGTTCGATCCTGCACCCCTTGTTTGATCCTGCACCCTTTGCTTGACTCCGCACCCGCTGCAAAGGGTGCGTGGTGCAGGAAAGGGTGTACGGGGCAGGAAGGGGTGCGCGACGCAGGAAAGGGTGCATGAAGCAGGAAAGGGTGCGCGGCGCAGGAAAGGGTGCGCGGGGCAGGAAAGGGGTGCGCGGCGCCGCGGCGGATGCCCGTACCTGCACGACGCACCCTTTACTTGCCCAGGCACCCGCTGCAAAGGGTGCATGAAGCAGGAAAGGGTGCGCGGCGCAGGAAAGGGTGCGCGGCGATCGACGGGGACACAGCAGCGTTAAGCCAGCTGGGCGAAGCTCTCGACCTCGGCCCGGGAGCCGGCCACGATGATTACGTCGTCGGAGCCGATCACGGTGTCGGCCTCGGCGTGGTCGAAGTCGCCCTGGGCCCGCTTCACGCCGACCACGGTGACGCCGTAGTTCACCCGTGGGCGGGACTCGCTCAGGGGAACCCCGCAGATGCAACCGGGCGGACTGGCCTTGACGATGGCGTAGCTGTCGTCGAGTTCGATGTAGTCCAGGAGCCGGCCGCTGACCAGGTGGGCGACCCGCCGGCCCATGTCGTGCTCGGGCCGAACGACGTGATGTACGCCGATCTGGGCCAGGATGCGGGCGTGCGGCGCGGTGATGGCCTTGGCCCAGACGTTGCGGACCCCGAGGGTGACCAGCACCGAGGCCGACAAGATGCTGGCCTCAAGGTTGTTGCCGATGCCGATCACGGCGTGGCCGAGTTCGTGCACGGAAAGCTGGCGCAGGGCATCCTCGTCGGTCGAGTCGGCCTGGACGACGTGGGTGAGCTGGCCGGCCAGGGCCTGCACGACCTGAGGGTTACGGTCGATGCCGAGGACCTCGTGGCCCTGCTGACTCAGCTCCAGGGCCAGCGACGTGCCGAAACGCCCGAGCCCGATGACGGCGACGCCGCCGGTGTCGGAGCCGTTGCGGTTACCGTTCCGGTTCCGGTTGCGGTTAGCCAATGATCGGCCGCCCTTCGGGAAGGGTGAACAGCCGGTCGCGATCCCGGACGGCCAGGGCCGAGACCAAAGTGATCGGTCCGAGCCGGCCCAAGAACATCAAGAACACCAGCATCAACTCTCCCGACGGTGGCAGCGCCCCGGTGATCCCGGTGGACAGGCCTACGGTAGCGAAGGCGGAGGTGGTCTCGAACAGCACTTCCGACACCGGGAATTTCGTCAGCTCGGTCAGCACGACGGTGGCGACCACGACGGCTGCAATCGACAGCAGCGCCACGGTGAGCGCTTGCCGTTGAACGCGGGCGCTGATCCGCCGGTCGAACGCGTTCACCGCCGTCTCGCCGCGGACCTCGGCCAAGATGGCGAACAGGAGTACGACGAACGTGGTCACCTTGATCCCGCCGGCGGTGCTGGCCGCCCCGCCGCCGATGAACATCAACACGATCGTGCCGAGCCAAGTGCCCTGCCTGAGTTGGGCCACATCGAGGGTGTTGAACCCGGCCGTCCGCGGCATCACCGCACTGAAGCCGCCGGCGAGGAGTCGTTCGCCGGGATGCAGCGGGCCGAGCGTGGCCGGGTTGCTCCACTCGTTGCCGGTGACGAACGCGAAGGCCGTGACCAGTAGCAGCGCGGTCATGGTGACGGTCAGTTTGGTGTGCAGGCTCCAGCGTCGCGGGTGGCGCAGGTTGCGCCGGAGCTCGAACAGCACCGGGAAGCCCAGACCGCCGATGATCACCGCCAGCGCGATCGGGATACAGATCCACGGGTCGGCGACGAAACGCACCAGGTTGTCGGAGTAGAGCGCGAAGCCGGCGTTGTTGAACGCTGAGACGGCGTGGAACACCCCGAGCCAGGCGGCGCGGGGCAGCGACTCGTGGTAGCCGAAGAAGAAGCGCACGGTGAGCAGGACCGCGCAGCAGGCCTCCACTACCACCGTCCAGCGGAGCACTCCGCGCAGGACCACGCGGACGTCGCCGATCCCGGTCGCTTTGGTCTCCGCGGCCACCGTCAGCCGGGAGCGCAGCCCCATCCGGCGCGAGACCAGCAGCCCGAGCAGGGACGCCATGGTCATGATTCCGAACCCGCCGACCTGGATCAGGGCCACGATCACCACCTGGCCGAACCCCGACCAGTGCCGCGGGGTGTCAACGGTGGACAACCCGGTTACGCAGACGGCACTGGTGGCGGTGAACAGCGCGGTGATGGCCCCGTTGTGTTCCCCGGGACGGAGGGCGAACGGCAGCGACAGCAGACCCGTACCCAAGGCGATGACCGCCGCGAAGGCCACGACGAGCACTCGGGAGGGGTAGCGGAACAGCGGCCGGCGCACCCGAACGATCCGACGGTCACGCTGACGCGACACCACCATGGCCCAGTGCTATCACGCCTGCCCTGGTGCCGCTGGGCGCCGTCACGTGAGCGCGGACATCTGCTGGTCAATCAATCGGCCAGCCGTCCCTCGTGGCGCAAACAGGTGTGTAGATGCCGCGTCGGCGGACAGCGCGATCGAGCACGGGCTGACCATGGTCTGCGCCGACGGCGACTGCGCGCGTTTCCTCACGTCTCCCGGTCCAACCCGGTCGCTGCGGGCTGAGCCTCGCTGCGGGTGCGGTGCCTGCACGCGCGGCGTGGCAGCCTGGGACCATGGCCCCGACCCGCACCGCTGCCGGCCTCGCTGATGCTCCCGGGCTCTCTCCGGGTGCGGTTCTGGGCTCGGTGCGCCGGAGTGCCGGTGCGGTCGGTCAGGGCGTCCGGGTGGTTGGCGGCATCTACCGCGACCGGGCCGTCCGCAGCTACGCGGCCCGGGTTCGGCGAGAGCCGATGGCCCGGCTCCGGCAGCGGCGGTACCAGACTGACCCGTACCCGCTCTACGACGAGATCCGGGCTCGCGGACCGTTGATCCCGACCCGGCTGGGGACACTGGTGTCGGCCAGCCACGCCGTGTGTACCGAGGTCGTCCGCAGTCGGAGTTTCGGGACCTTCGACACCGAGCCGTCGCCGGGCGACCCCAGTCCGCGGGAGATGTTGGACCTGTCGCTGGTGCAGCTGAACCCGCCCGAGCACACCCGGCTGCGCCGGTTGGCCGCGCCCGCGTTCACGCCGAGGCGGATGGTGGCCTACGAGGCGCTGGTGGAGCAACGGATCGACCAGCTGCTGGACGCCGTCGATCCGGTGGCCGGCTTCGACCTGGTCACCGACTTCGCCAACCCGCTGCCGATTGCGGTGATCAGCGAACTGCTCGGCGTGCCCGACGTCGACGAGGCCGAGTTCGCCGGCTACGGCGCCACGCTGGCCACCGCCTTGGACGGGCTGCACTCGATCGGGCACGTCCGCCGCCTGGTCTCGGCTCAACGCCGGCTGTACCGGATCTTCGACGACCTGTTCGCGCTCCGGACGGTCGAACCCCGCGACGACCTGGTCTCGACGCTGCTGGCCAAGCAGTCCGAGCAGCCCGACCAGATCACCCCCGAGACCTTGAGTGCGTTGTGCCGGCTGCTGCTGGTGGCCGGTTTCGAGACGACGGTGAACGCGATCGGCAACGGCGTCCGGGCTCTGCTGGCCGACCCGGAGCAGTGGCAGCGGCTGGTGGCCGACCCCAGCCGGGCCGAGGCGGCGGTGGAGGAGGTTCTACGCTTCGACCCGCCGGTCCAACTCACCGGGCGGGCCGTGCTCAGCGACACCGACCTCGCCGGTACGCCGCTGGTCCGCGGTCAGGCGGTCGTACTGCTGCTGGCCGGGGCCAACCGGGATCCCCAGGCGTACGCCGATCCCAACCGCTTCGACCTGACCCGTGCGCCGGGACCGGAGCACCTGGCCTTGTCCGGTGGCATTCACTACTGTCTCGGGGCGCCGCTGGCCCGGCTGGAGCTGGCCGCGGCCTTCCGGGCCTTGGCTGTTCGGCTTCCTCGGCTGCACCTGACCGGCCCGGTACGGATGGCCCGCAGCACCGCCATCCACGGCGCCACCTCGATCCCGGTGGCCGGCTGAGGGCCGGTCGGGTCTTGACTCCCGCTGCGCAGGAGTCCCCTTTGCGGGAGTCCCCCTTTGCGGGAGTCCCCCTATGCAGAAGTCCCCCTATGCAGAAGTCCCCCTATGCAGAAGTCACAGTGAGCCCTACCAGCCGGTGTCGAGCAGGGAGTTGACGGTGATCGCCCAACTCGCCGCCAGCACCAGGGCCAGCGCGGCCCAGCGACCGCGGATCAGGGCCAAGCCGGTGTAGGCCAGGACTCCGAAGGCGAGCCAGATCCGTTCGGTTTCGGCCTTGGACAGGGCCGACAGGTCGGCCAACAGGGCCGCCACCACGCCGGACGAGGCGATCCAGGCGACCACCCGGTCCTGGGACGCCGGGGCCTTCCGGTCCGCGATAAGCACCCCGACGGCGCGGACCGCAGCGTAGGCCAGCAGGGGACTCCAGGCGATCAACCAGGCCGCGAAGTTCGACCAGACGAAGTAGGAGAAGGGCCGGTCCGACGCGGTCTGCTGGTAGTAGCGGATCCGCAGTTGCGCCAGCCCGACGAACCAGTTGAAGCCGAGGGCGAAGTGCGCCGCCGCGACGGCGGCGACCCCCGCTACCGAGATCGCCCAGGGCACCCGCACCGACCGCAGACCGCGTTGCCGGACGGTCAAGACGAACGCGACCAGCACCGCCAGCCCGAACAGCACCAGCCCGTAGTTGAGGTACAGCGCCGTCCCGAGCAGCAGCCCGCCGGCTGCGCTGGAGCCGAGCCGATGCCGGCTCGCTCCCCGGCAGACCAGTCCCAGCCCGGCGGCGGCGACGCCGGCGAACAGCCCGTCGGCCGAGACCGCCATCCACACCGCACCGGGCAGCAGAGCCACGAACGGCACCAGCCGCCGGGCGGCGTCGGGGGCTCCCAACTCGCGCAGGGCCATCGGCAGCCCGACCGCGACGGCGGAGGAAACCGCGATGCACAACAGCCCGGCCCAGAAGCCGCCGCTCAACCCAATCCGGTCCAGGGCCCAGAACAGCAGCGTGGCCAGCGGTGGGTGGGCGGCGACGTGGGTGGTCCAGGCGTTGTCGCCGTTCACGTCCCCGCCGAAGGCGAGGTAGTGGGTGAACGTGCGCAAGAACACGAACGGACTGCCGATCCTCGGCAGGTCGTGCAGGTATTCGTTGGGGTCGAGCAGGACCTTGACCCAGCCCTTCTGCAGGCCGTCGATCAGGGTCAACGAGACCATCCAGGCCAGCGACAGCAGCCAGCCGCCCAGGACCACCCGCCGCCAGGCCAGCACGGCGACGCGGCGCTGCAGCAGCAGCCCGACCAGGATGCACGCCACCGCCAGCGGCGTGCCCGGACCGTGGTGCGGATTCCAGAACGCCAGCAGCGGCGGCCAGGGAAGCACGATCGGCCGGCCCTGATCCAGCAGGGCCTGGCCCGCTCGCCGGGAGAGCTCGATCACGACCAGGGCCAGCGGTACCGCGACCAGCGCCGCCGGCCGCCAGCGCCGAGTGGGCCGGTCGGATCGGACCTCGGATACGCCGGATGTGTCGACCCCGGACGCCGGGTCGTCCAGGCTCAGATCGCGTCCGGACACGGCATCTCCTCGATCGAACGGCGGCTTGGGACAAGTCCGTGATCAGCGGCCCGGCCTGTCGGTCGGCTCCTTTTCACGGGCTCGGGCATTTCCAGCATATTGTTCCGTACGTGATTCGGAGTTCTCCTGGTCCTCGGCCTGCTGATGGCTGGTTGACGCTGCAGGCAGCGGAGGGGCCACCGTGTCGGTAACCGTGGTGTTGCCGTGCCTGGACGAGGCGGCATCCTTGCCCGGGGTGCTGGCCGCGGTCCCATCGGACTACCAGGCGCTGGTGGTCGACAACGGTTCGACCGACGGCAGCCCCGAGGTCGCGCACCGCCTCGGCGCGGTGGTGGTGCACGAGCCGGTCCGCGGCTACGGTGCGGCCGTGCACGCCGGGATCGAGGCGGCCCGGACCGATCTGGTCGCGGTGATCGATTGCGACGGCTCGATGGACCCCGGCGAGCTGGTCGGACCGGTCGCCACCGTGTCTTCGGGTCGCGCCGATCTGGTCTGCGGCCGCCGCCGGCCGGTACAGCGCGGGTCTTGGCCGTGGCACGCTCGAGCTGGCAACGCGGTCCTGGCCGCGATGATCCGGCTCTCCACCGGGGTGTCGGTGCACGACATCGCTCCGGTACGGGTGGCGCGGCGTTCCGACCTACTCGCTTTGGGCCTGCGCGACCGCCGCTTCGGCTATCCGCTGGAGACGGTGCTGGCCGCCGCCCAGAGCGGCTGGCGGGTGCTGGAGGTCGACATCACCTACCGTCGCCGCAGCGGTGGCCGGTCCAAGGTCAGCGGCACCGTCCGCGGCACGGTCCGGGTAGCGCAGGACTTCTGGCGGGTGATCCGTGATCGCCACGGCTGGCGGCGCCCCGGCCGAACTGGGTACCACCCCCGCGTGCACTCCGACTCGATCCGTTCCGACCCGGCCCATCGCGACCCGGCCCATCCCGACCCGGCCCATTCCGACCCGGCCCATCGCGACCCGGCCCATCGCGACCCGGCCCATCTCGACCCGGCCCATCTCGACCCGGCCCATCTCGACGCGGTCCGGCCCGAGTCGGGGTCCCCCGAAGCGCACGTTGCTTATCTTCCGGGTGCTGACTCGGCCGATTCTGATCCAATCGGCTCGGCGGCTACGAAGTCTTGATATGAGCCCCTCCGCGACGGCTGTGCCCGCCCCCACCCGTACCGATCCGGACGCCGCAGTGAAACAGGTGACGTACCTGGTGCTGGCCAAGGCCCCCGCCCCCGGTGCGGTGAAGACCCGGCTGACTCCGGCCTACAGTGAGCACGAGGCCGCGGCGTTGGCCGCCGCGGCACTGCTGGACACCCTGACCGCGGTGACGGCGGCCGCCGGGGCGCTGGAGCCGGACTCGCCGCCCCCGGTCTGCGCACTGCTCGGTGATCCGGCCTCCGGCGCCGCCCCGGCCGCCCTCGCGACCGCGCTGGAATCGTTCACGGTGATCGGGCAGCGCGGGGAGGGGTTGGCCTCCCGGCTGGCCCACGCCCACGTCGACGCGGCCGGGGAGTTCGGCGCGACCGTACAAATCGGGATGGACACCCCGCAGGTCAGTCCGGCTCTGCTCAGTGCGGCCGCGGAGCTGGTGACCGCTCAGGACGGTCCGGACGCGGCCCTGGGACTCGCGCAGGACGGCGGCTGGTGGGTGCTTGCGCTCCGTCGCGCCGGTCACGCGCGGCTGATCGCCGACGTGGCGATGTCCACCGCCGAGACCGGCCGGCTCACCCACGCCGCCCTGAGCGGGGGCGGCCTGCGGGTCGAACTGTTGCCGCCCCTGCTCGACGTGGACCTGCCCGAGGACGTCGCGACGGTGGCTGCGGCGGCGACCGGCACCCGGTTCGCCGCCCTGGCCGGCACGCTCGGCGACCGGACGGAGCGCTGATGAGTCAGATCGAGGCGTTCTTCGAACCCGGCTTCGTCGAGGGTGGCGGTGAGCTGCACACCCGCGACGGGGACGTATGGGAACTGCCGGTGCCGCAATGGGCCGGTGATGCCGGTCCGGGCGACCAGCCGTTGCTGTCCCGCTGCCGAGGCGCGACGCTGGATGTCGGCTGCGGTCCCGGTCGCATGACGGCGGCCCTGGTCGAGCGCGGCGTAACCGCGCTGGGCGTCGACGTCTCCCCGCTGGCGGTCGCGCTGACCCGGTCCCGGGGCGCCTCCGCACTGCGCCGCGACGTGTTCTCCCTCGCCGACGCGCCGCAGCGCTGGGAGCACGTGTTGTTGGTGGACGGCAACGTCGGCATCGGCGGTGACCCGATCCGGCTGCTGTGGTTGTGCCGAGAGTTGCTGGTGCCCGGGGGCAGCGTACTGGTCGACGTCGCCCCGCCCGGCCAGGGACTGCGGGTCACCAACGCTCGGCTGGTAGGTTCCACCGGTCCGGGTAACTGGTTCGCCTGGGCGGTGCTGGGCGTGGACGCACTCGACGTCGTGGCCGCCGCCGCAGGTCTGGTCGTCGCGCAGCTGTGGCGGGTCGAGGGTGAGCAGCGGTGGCAGGCTGAACTGGTCCCGGCCGCGGACTGGCCGGCCCCCGAGGACAGCGCTTCGTGAACGGCGTGCAGCCGGCCGGTCCCCCCGGCCTCCGGGAGCGGGTGGAGGCCCGGCTGCCCGACGAGGAAACCTTCGCCTCACCGCTGCGCAGTACCGGGCTGACCGCCCGGGTGGGGGTTTGGCTCGGGATCGCGTTCGGGATCTGTTTCCTGACCGGTCTGTTCAGCCATTTCCTGCAGCATCCGCTGTTCGGGGCGTGGCGCGCTCCCACCACACCGAGCTGGATCTACCGGGTGAGTCAGGGCGTGCACGTCACCACCGGGGTCGCCGCGATCCCACTGCTGATGGTCAAGCTGTGGTCGGTGGCGCCGAAGTTCTGGCGCCGCCCGCTGCTCGGCGGCCTGGTCGACGGGCTGGAACGGCTCTCCATCTTGGCCCTGGTCGCGGCGGGTACCTTCCAGCTGCTGACCGGACTGCTGAACACCGCGGAGATGTACGCCTGGACCTTCTTCTTCACCACCGTGCACTACGCGGTCTCCTGGGTGGCGATCGGAGCCATCGTGTTGCACATCGCGGTCAAGCTGCCGTGGATCCGGGCCGGGCTGGGGGCGCCGCTGAGCCGGCCGTCGGCCGCGGAGACTTCGCCCCGGTCTGCGGCGCCCGCGGCGCTGAGTCGGCGGGGGGTGCTCGGGCTCGCCGGCGGTGGCGCGGCCCTGGCGGTGGTGACCACGGTCGGGGACAAGGTTCCGCTGCTCGCACCGGTCTCGGCGTTCTCCCAGCGCAGCGGAAACGGGCCGCAGGGCCTCCCGGTCAACCATTCCGCGCAGGCGGTCGGGGTGGTCGACGCCGCACGGTCGCCCGACTGGCGGCTGGAGGTGGCCGGGCCTGGTCGTACGCTCTCGCTGTCCCGGGCCGAGCTGGAGGCGATGCCGCAACGCACCGCGGACCTCCCGATGACCTGTGTCGAGGGCTGGTCCAAGGGCGCAACCTGGACCGGCGTCCCCTTACGTGACCTGCTGGCCGCGGTCGGCGCGCCCCCCGGGACGGCCACGGTGATCTCGATGGAGAACGGCCTCTACGGCCGCAGTGTCGTGGCCGCGTCCCTGGCCGGCATCCCCGACACGCTGGTCGCCCTGGCCTTGAACGGCGCCCCGCTCGACCTCGACCACGGTTATCCCGCCCGGCTGATCGCGCCGAACCGGCCCGGAGTGCTGCAGACCAAATGGCTGAAGCGGATCGAGGCCGGATGAGGAGAGTAGCTCGGTGAGCGCGCCCGAACTGCCCCCCAGCGACACCGCGTCCCAGGCCCGGTTGCGCTGGGTCGTGGGTGTGGTCGGCGTAGCCGGGATCGCGTTCGGGGTCTACCTGACCTTCGGGGCCGCGCCGACCTGGCCGGAACGGATCTCCACCGGGCTGTGGCTGCTGGTGCCGCCGGTGGTCGACGACCTGGTCCTCTTGCCGCTGGCGGCGGTGGTCGGCTGGTTGGTGGTCGCCCGAGTTCGGCGGCCGTGGCGCGACGTCATCCTGGTCGCGCTGACCCTGAGCCTGGTCGCGGTGATCTTGGCCGTACCGTTCCTCACCGGCTACGGTCGGCTGCCGGACAACCCGAGCCTGCTGGACCGCAACTACGTCGCCGGCACGGTGGTCGTGCTGGGCGTGATCTGGATCGGCTGCCTGCTGGCCGGCGTCCTGCTTCGGCGCCGGGTGGGGTCGAAGCGAACAGAAGGGCAACCCAGACGGTGAGAATCGTGGTGACCGGTGGCGCCGGTTTCATCGGCGCCAGCGTAGTCGAGCAGCTCCGGGCGGCCGGTCATCAGGCGGTGGTGTTCGACCGAGCGGTGACCGCACGCGACGACGTCACCGACCTGAACCGAGGTCACCGAGGTGCTGGCTGGCGCGGACGCCGTCGCCCACCTGGCCGCCAAGGTCGGCCTGGGTCAAGACATCGACGACATCGACGACTATGTGACCCACAACGACCTCGGCACCGCCGTGGTCCTGCGGGCCGCGGCGCGGCAGCGGATCGACCGAGTGGTCTACGCCTCCTCGATGGTGGTGTACGGCGAGGGCGCCTACGCCTGCCCGAGCCACGGCGCAACCAGTCCGCCACCGCGGCAGGTGGCCGACCTGGAGCAGGGCCGCTTCGACCCGTTGTGCCCGCACTGCGGCGCGGACCTGGTGCCGGGACTGGTGGCCGAGACCGCCCCGTTCGACCCGCGCAACGTCTACGCCGCCACCAAGGCCCACGGTGAGCATCTGTCCGCGTCCTGGTGCCGGGAGACCGGCGGCACGGTGGCGGCGCTGCGCTTCCACAACGTCTACGGGCCCGGAATGCCGCGCGACACCCCCTACGCCGGGGTGGCCTCGCTGTTCGCCAGCGCCATCGCCCGCGGCGAGGCTCCGCGGGTCTTCGAGGACGGCGCACAGCGGCGCAACTTCGTGCACGTGCATGACGTCGCCGGCGCGGTGGTGACCGCGCTGTCGGCGGAGCTGCCTGCCGGAGTGACGGCCCTGAACGTCGGTTCGCCGGACGTCACCACCATCGGCGAGATGGCCGCGGTGATGAGTTCCCGCCTGGGCGGTCCGGATCCGGTGGTGACCGGTGAGTACCGGTTGGGCGACGTCCGCCACATCACCGCCGACTGCTCCGCGATCGAACGGGTTCTGGGCTGGCGGGCCCAGCGGCCGCTGTCCAGCCTGGCCGAGCTGGCGGAGGGTTGACGGCCCGCCGGGAACCACGACCGGCACCGCGATCGGCGACCGACCACGATCAACGCCGCAGCCGGTCCACGACACCCGTGGCCGCGACCTGAGCTGGGTTCGACGGGGCGACCCACCGGGCGTACCGAACCCGTCGGCGGTCGATACGACACGTTCCCCGCAAGGCAGCTGAGGGTGCCCGGACGATTGAGCCACTTAGGTTAATCTGTCGGTGATCGCAAGGCGTCCGGCTCTTTCGCGGGCCGGAGGGTCGCTGCGTGTCCGAACATCGACGTCATTCCTGCCCGAAGGAGTCTTTCGCCTGTGCCGAAGGGAGCCGCCTCATCTCAGCAGTCGCCGTCGCACCCTCGGCGAGGCTCCGGATCGGTTCCCGAGCAGCACGACACGACTGATGCTGGGGGGTCGGCGGTTCGGGTAGCGCCCGGTGCCGACGTCGCCCCGAGTGCGCAGATCGGTGACGGTTCGACCATCTGGCATCTGGCCCAGGTTCGTGAGGATGCCGTCCTCGGCCGACATTGCGTCGTCGGACGCGGCGCCTACGTCGGCTCAGGCGTCCGGCTCGGAGACAACTGCAAGCTTCAAAACTACGCCCTGGTCTACGAACCGGCGGTGCTGGCCGACGGTGTCTTCGTCGGACCCGGCGCGGTCTTCACCAACGATCAGCACCCGCGCGCCATCACCGCCCAAGGTGAACTCAAGAGCGCTAGCGACTGGGAGGCGGTCGGTGTCACTGCCTTACGCGGTGCGTCCGTCGGCGCCCGCGCCGTCTGCGTCGCCCCACTCACGTTGGGCTCGTGGTGCCTCGTCGCGGCGGGAGCGGTGGTGAGCCGGGACGTGCCCGACTACGCCCTGGTCGCCGGTGTGCCCGCCCGCCGGGTCGGGTGGGTCGGGCCGGCCGGGGTTCCGCTGCACAGCGTTGGAGACCAGCACTGGCGCTGTCCCCGCACCGGACAACTCTTCCGCCAGGTCGGCGACTCTCTCCGACCTGCCTGAATCCGACCTGCCTGAATCCGACCCGCCTGAACCCGACCCGCCTGAACCCGGCCCTCCCTCCCCGAAAGGCTTGTCCTGTGACCACGACCGACTTCATTCCGGTCGCCAGACCGTTGCTCGGCGACCAGGAGCGCGCCGCCGTCGATCGCGTCTTGCGCAGCGGCATGCTCGCGCAAGGACCCGAGGTGGCCGCGTTCGAGCGCGAGTTCGCCGCTCACTTCCGGCTCGGCCGTGCTTGCGTTGCGGTGAACTCGGGTACCTCGGGGCTTCACCTGGGACTGCTCAGCGCCGGCATCGGCCCCGGCGACGAGGTGATCGTGCCGTCCTTCACATTTGCCGCTACGGCGAACGCCGTCGCGCTGACCGGGGCGACCCCGGTCTTCGCCGATATCGACCCGGCGTCGTTCTGCCTGGACCCGGTGTCGGTGGCAGAGCGGGTGACCGAGCGGACGGCCGGGATCATGCCGGTCCATCTCTACGGGCACCCGGCGGCCATGACCGAGCTCCAGGCGGTCGCCGAGCGGCACGGACTTCAAGTCTTCGAAGACGCAGCTCAGGCTCACGGGGCGTCGCTGGACGGCGTACCGGTCGGCGCCTTCGGGTCCTTCGGCATGTTCTCGCTCTATCCCACCAAGAACATGACATCCGGCGAGGGGGGAATGGTGTGCGTCGCCTCGTCGACGGCAGAGCGACTCCTCCGGCTCTACCGCAATCAGGGCATGGATCGTCCGTACGAGAACGAGCTTGTCGGTTTCAACGCCCGGATGACCGATGTCCACGCCGCAATCGGCCGGGTGCAGCTGACCCGCGTGGACGCCTGGACTCGTCAGCGTCAGGCCCATGCACGGTTCCTCAGCGATCACCTGGCGGGCGTGAGCACTCCGACCGTCGGATCCGGCGCCGTCCACGTGTTCCACCAGTACACCGTGCGGGTGCCGGAGGGCCGTGATCGCCTCGCTCAGGTCCTACGGGAGGAACACGGGATCGGAACCGGCCTGTTCTATCCGGTTCCCAGCCATCGGCTGCCGTCGTTTCGCTCTGAGGTGGACCTGCCCGAGACTGATCGCGCCGCGCGGGAGTGTCTGTCCCTGCCTGTTCACCCCGGCCTCACCGCCGACGAACTCGAGCGGATCGTCGCAGCGGTCAACGCCGTGGTCCGTGCCGGGGCCTCTCGGTGAGGCCGTTGCGCGCGGGGCTGCTCGGGCTGGGAATGATCGGACGCCAGCACGCTCGGATACTCGGTAGCTTGCCCGGCGTTGAACTGGTCGCGGTCGCCGATCCTCACGGTGACGTCCATGGAGTGGCTGGTGGTCGCCCGGTGCTGACCGGGGTCAACGAGCTGGTCGACGCCGACGTGGACTACTGCGTGGTCGCGGTCCCGACGGCGCTGCACGAAGAGGTCGGGCTGACCCTGGCCGAGGCGGGGGTACACGCACTGATCGAAAAGCCCCTTGCGCCCGACGGCGCGGCCGCGAGGAAGCTGAGCGACGCATTCGCCGGTGCAGGACTCGTCGGTGCGGTTGGGCACATCGAGCGCTACAACCCCGCCCTGCAGGATGCCCGCCGCCGCATCGAGCACGGCGAACTCGGCGCTGTTCACCAGGTTGCCACCCGACGCCAGGGTCCGTTTCCGGACCGGATCGCCGACGTCGGCGTGGTATTGGACCTCGCCACTCACGACATCGACCTGACTGCCTGGGTCGTCCAGCAACGGTTCTGCACCATCGCGGCCGGCACCGCCCACAAGAGCGGACGCAGTCATGAGGATCTGGTGGCCGCGGTGGGCAGTCTGGCCGACGGCACCGTCACCAATCATCTGGTGAACTGGTTGTCGCCGCTCAAGGAACGAGTGATCACCATCACCGGTGAGCGTGGTGCTCTGGTCGCCGACACCCTGACCGCCGACCTCACCTTCTACGCCAACGGTTCGGTCGCCACGCCCGAAGCCCTGCTGCAGTTCCGGGGGGTGTCTCAAGGAGACGTGATCCGCTACGCGATGAGCAAGCCCGAGCCACTACGGACCGAGCACGAAAGCTTCCGCGACGCCGTCCTCGGCCGGCCCGCAGACGTGGTCACGATGGCCGAGGGGACCACCACGGTGCTCGTGGCTGAAGGGATGATCGAGTCCGCTCGGTGCGGGTCGACCGTCGTCGTACCTACAGCCTGAGGGTCGCCGCCGCGCTGGTCTGACCGGGTGGCTTCAGCGCTCCCATGACGCGGGCTCTGGAAAGTAGCCGTCGAGCCACTTGGCGGCGTCGGCCTGCTGCTCGGACGTCACCGCGGCGGAGTCATTGATACAGAAGGCGTCGAGGTCTCGACGGGCCCGGGTGCGCTTCATCCGACGGCGGGCGGCGGAGGCGGCCAGGTCGAAATAGTCGTAGCGAATTGCACCGGGAATCGTGGCGCCGGTGAGGTAACCGTAATAGTGATGGAGCCAGCAGTTGACTTCGTAGTCCGTCCCCGACCGGAACTGGCTGTCCCAGGTCGTCTTGAACGCTGCGGGATAGCGGCGTTCGAGTTCGGTCAGCACACTCCGACGTTGCGGCAGCGGCGTATGGAAGAACGTCCGAGTGGGCCGCCGACCGAAGTCGTTTTGGATCAGGACCACCGAATTGCTCCGCGCCTGCTCATGCAGTGTCGTCTGCGGTGTCGCCGCTTCGTCGTAGACCATCGGCAGCGTCGTCCTGGACAAGAAGAACTTGGCGACACCGTTGCTGAGGAAGAACTTCGCCGGAGACACCGGCCGGCCGAGGAAGACGTCGTCGTTGAAGCAGAGGTAGTGCTCACTCAAGCCACCGATATGGTGCAACCGGGCACCGATCGCGTGCGAATTGAAGGTCGGCAACGTCCCGACCGAGCCGAAGATGTCTCGGTGGTCGACCACCTCGATCCTGGGGTGGTCGGGGTCGAGCCAGCTCGGCACCTGCTGGTCGGTCACCAGATAGATCGTTCGGATCCAGGGCGCGAAACGGTCGATCGACCGCAACGAATAGCGCAGTTCCCCGTTGTCGCGGAAGCGCTCGTCGGCGGCGCCCGGCAGCGGAGCCGCCATCCCATGACTCCGCAAAGCGGCGTTCTTACGCTCCTGCCAGGCCTGGTCGGCGCCGTCGACCCACAGGTAGACCGCGTCGACGGGGAAGTCCGGTTCGAACATGCTGGTCCCCTGGAACGCCGCGAGGGACTTGACTTCTCGACCCGCAATCTCGGCCCGCACGGCGGATCGAGCCTTTCCCCGGACGTGAGTGGTCCACTGGTTCGGCCGGGTCGTCCGGAGACCGTCGAACTCGTCGGGATCCCACCGCTCCACCACGCAGGCCTGCGGCCGGTCGAAGGATCGACTCCCCGGTCGGGGCCGAACGATCTCGAACACCTCGACCACGGCCTGCGTCCGCGCGGCTCGGACGGCCTCCGCTCGACTCAGCAGTACCGTCCACCTTCTGACGTCTCCCGACGCTGCCCGCGCCCCGACGCCTGCGTAAAGCGGTCGAGTAGCGGCCTCCGCGCTCAGCGCGTCGACGAAGCTTCCCCAGCAGGGACCAGGGATCCCGACCCGCAGCCGTTCACCCGCCGGCCCGGGGATGACGAAATAGTCGACGCCGCGTTGTTCGCAGAGGTCGACCACGATGGACAGGTTGCGCCGGAGGGCCCCTTCGGTCGCGACGCCGGGAACCACCCGGGCCAGCCGGAGATCCCCACGGGCGCGAATCACCTCGAACTCGCCGGTGGCGAGGGCCTCGCTCACCGGCCCGGTGCCGACGAACTGCTGCCGCTTGCGCCGATCCCGCCAACGGCTGATCAGAGCGGGCTCCCGACTCCACCCCCGAACCCGAGGAAGTAAGGGAATGTAGACGTCGGCGGACGGATCGCTTCCGCTACGCCGACCTCCGCTAGGCGCTCCCTGAGGACTCGGGGTTGCCTGAACGTCTGGTACTTCCTGAACCAAGACGCTCTCTCCGTTCCGCGCGCTTCCGCTATCTTCCTCGAACCGTGCCTAGGCTAGCGGAGGAATACACCGACGGCCGTACGAGCCGGGCCGCCGAGCGGGAGCGAGAGAGTCATTGATCACCGGTAGGACACGTCGCCTGCTCAAGGCAGCTCAGGCCGAGGCGCGCAGACAGGTGGTCACCCGCGTCGATCGACTGCGACGGCCACAGATCGAAGACCAGCACGCCCGAGTTCACTACCGACGAGTCCCGGTCGTGGCGCGGCTGGAGCCGCAGCTGTTGCTGCCGGCGCAGCAGCAAGGCTTCCGGGCCGAGGTCGTGCAGGAACTGACCCGCCGCGGCATCGTCTCGTGGTGGGTGCCCTCGGCGCACGGCACGCCGCCCGTCCTCGGCGTGCCGGTGGAGCAGCGGCCTGCGCTGCTCGAGGTGATCGCCGGGCGGGCCGGGCCGGGCTGGTACGCCGACGTCATCCAGCGCTCCGGTCGCCGGGCGGGACGGGTGCTTCAGGCGAAGGGGATGCACCGGGCCAGGGCGCTGCAGGATGCACCGGGGCTGCTGCTGTGGGAGTTCGTCGCTCCGGCCCCTGACAGTGCGTTCCTCAGCACCCCCGAGCAGGGCCTGAGGGTGCACTTCTGGACGACCGAGGAGGGGGGCCGGCGGCATTCGTCGGTCGCCAACCTGACCGCGACGGACCTGACCGCGAACGACGTGGTTGTCCTCACTGCGGGCGACCCGCCGCGTCCGGTCACCCCGGAGCTGCGCCCGGTGGGCCAGATAGGTTTCCCGATCGACGTGGTCTACACCTGGGTCGACGGCGACGACGAGTCCTGGCTGGCCGAGAAGGCCCGGGCTGCCGGTGTGGCCGACCCGGCGCTGTTCACCGAACGGGCCCACGACGAGTCCCGGTACGCCGACCACGACGAACTCCGCTTCAGCCTACGGGCGCTGGAGCAGTTCGCGCCGTGGGTGCGGCACGTCTGGATCGTCACCGCCGGGCAGCATCCGCCGTGGCTGCGGGCCGATCACCCCTGGATCAGCGTCGTCTCACACGCCGAGCTTTGGCCCGACGCGGAAGGTCTGCCCACCTTCAACTCGCACGCCATCGAGACTTGCCTGCACCGCATTCCCGGCCTGTCGGAGCACTTCGTCTACCTCAACGACGACATGATGATCGCCCGGCCCGTCAGGCCGGAGATCTTCTTCCACGCCAACGGGATCGGGAAGTTCTTCACCTCCCGCGCCCTGGTCGACTACGACGACGCGGCCGCCGGCGACATCGCCTCCACCACCGCGGCCAAGAACGCCCGCCGGCTGCTGGCGCAGCGCTACGGCGTCACGTTCACGCAGAAGTTCTTCCACACCGCCGCTTCGCTGACCGTCAGCGGGCTCACCGAACTGGAACGAACCTTCCCGGAGGCGATCGCACGCAGCCGGCAGGCCCCGTTCCGGACGTTGGACGACGTGGCGATGGCCGGCTCGTTCTACCTGAACTGGGCCTACGTCACCGGCCGTTCGGTCCCGGGTCGGGTCCGGTACACCTACATCGACCCGGCCGCGCCGAACGCGGAGCGGCGGCTGTCCATCCTGACCCGGAAGCGGGTGTTCGACGCGATCTGCGTCAATGACGGCTCCAGTCCGGAAACGGTTGAGCAGCGGCAGTACACCGACCGGCTGATTCGGCGGTTCTTCGCCGACTATCTGCCCGTCCCGGGCACCTTCGAGATTGAGACTCAAGACCTCGGACCCGACCCGTTCCGCACCGTCGATGCGCTCAGCGTTCGAACTGACTCGGCAGCGGGAAGTAGCAATCCAAGAAGCGGCGCATCGTCTCGCTCCGGGCCGGGCTGAGGCGGCTGGAGTCGTGGTCGTTGAGGCAGAACGCGGCGCAGTCGCGACGGCGCAGCAGTAGTCGCAGCCGCTCGGGGGTCTCGGGACGGGCGATATCGGCGTAGCTGTAACGCAGCTTGCCCGGGACGGCCCGTCCGGTGAGGAAGCCGTAGTAGTGACCCAGTGCCGCCGAGAGCGACAGGTCGGTCGGGCTGCGGAACGGGGCGGCCGCCGTGGCCGCCACCCGGTCGGCGAACAGGTGCTCCAACTCCACCATCACCGAGCGGCGTAGGGAGTGCGGCGCGTGCTGGAACTTGTTGACCGTCATGCGCCCGAACTTCTCGATCAGCAGGTCACGGTTGTTCTTGGCCGCCGTGGTGATCGGCAGGTCGCCGGGTCGGACGGGGCCGTCGTCGGTCTTGACGCTGGAGAGGAAGAAGCGGGACAGCCCGTTGGCCAGCACGAACGTCTCCGGTGGAACGGGGTGGCCGAGGAAGACGTCGTCGTTGAAGTACAGGTAGTTCTCCGCCAGCCCGTCAAGGTGGTGCAGCTGGGTCTCGATGGCGTGGGAGTTGAAGGTCGGCAACCGGCCCCGCTCGCCGAACAGCTCGGCGTGGCTGACGACGGTCAGCCGCGGGTGGTCGGTCCGCAGCCATTCCGGCGTCTGGTCGTCGGTGACCAGATAGATGTGGCGCACCCAGGGGGCGTACATGTCCACCGAGCGCAGGGAGTATTTCAGCTCGTCGCGGGAGGCGTACCGGGACGCGTTCGCGGCCAGCTCGTGCAGGGGCGACTCGGGAGGCCGCTGCTGGGCCAGTGCTTTCCGCTGCTGCCACACCGGGTCGGTCCCGTCGACCCAGGTGTAGACCACGTCGATCGGCTCGGTGACCTGCAGCAGCTGGGGGTGGGCCAGCGACGCGAGCGCCGGCCGGGGCCGGCCGTCGACCTTCCGCTTGGTCACACTGCGCCCGGGTTCGAGCACGACTTCGGGCACCGGGTCGACACTGCGTTCGCCGATCAGAGCGCCCACCGGCACCGGTTCGCCGCTGGAGTTACGGGGCGTGCTCGCGTCGGCCTGCTGCCAAAACTGCAGGTCGCAGCCCATTTCTGGGCCCGACAGATACGACCCGGCCGGGCTGGCCAGGACCCGGAAGACCCGGACGGTGCGGGTGCGTGGGGGCTTTCGAGTCCCTAGCCGGCGCACGCGGTACGGGCGCTGGTCGTAGACCGACGCGACGAAGGTCGACGGTGCGCTCAGATGGTGCTCCAACGCGGTGATGGCGGCGCCACGCTGGCTGTGGGCCACGACCAGCACCCGCCGCCGATTCGGGTCGTCGGTCAAGTAGAAGTAGTCGATCCCGTCGGCCTCCAGCGCGTCGGCCACCGCACCGGCCTGCTCGGCGTACACCTGGTCGGCGTGGAACACCTGCGTCGCCGTGGCGAGGACGGTGCGTCCGTTCACCCTGACCGGCACCAGCGAGACCGGATCGATCGCCGCCAGTCGCCGAGTCCGACGCGCGGCCGCGTGGTCGGTGATCCCCCGGGCCGCCCGTTGCAGAGCGCTGGCGCCGGCCAGCAACCGCCGGCTGCGCCCGACCAGGATCCGTGGGGCCGCCTCGGCGAAGCGGCGCCGGACGCTGCCCGGGATCAGCTGCGACACCTCGACCTCCCCAAGGGCACCTGAAAGCTATGGAGGTCAGCTTAAGCCCTACTCCTGGTCTGAACAGTATTGTCACTGCCCGGGGCCTGGCGGGTCGTCGGTCGGCCGGTCCTGCTGACTTCGGTTCAGCTCTTGGCCGGCGCCCCACCGAGCGCTCGACGCTCCCGGCGGAGCGTGCTCTTCGGCGTCTCCAGCAGATTCAGTACGGCCCGCTCGATCTTTCCGTGCGTGGTGCCGTCGCCGAGGTCCTGCCCGGGACGGACCAGGTCGGGGTCGATGGTGATGCCGTCGTCGAACAGGTCGACCAGGCGGGGGTCGACGTAGGAGGCCCGGGCCACCGTCGGGGTGTTGCCGAGGTAGGCCGACACCTCCTTCATGGCGGCGCTGACGGCCCGCTTGCGTCCGCTCGCGCTCCGGGCGCCGGCGTTGGCGCGGGCCAGCGCGACCGCGGCAATCACCGTGCCGTGCCAGGTCCGGAAGTCCTTGGCCGACACTTCGCCGCCCACCACCTGCTTGACGTAGCCGTTGATGTCGGTGGAGGTGACGTCGTGCCAGCCGTCGTCGCCCTGCCAGGCCAGCAGGTCGGGATTGTCGTCGTCGCGGTTCAGCAGGTCGCGCACCGCAGCCCGGACCCGGTCGTCGGCCAACGCGATGTAACGCTCCTTGCCGGACTTGGCCACGTAGTCGAAGATCACCTGCCCGTCCTCGACGCTGACGTGCTGCCGCTGAATGGTGGCCAGGCCGTAGCTCTGGTTCTCTTCCGCGTACGCCTCCCCGCCGATCCGGAAGAAGCCGAGGTCGAGCAGCCGGAACGCCGTTCCCAGGGCCCGCTCGAACGGCATTCCGTCCAAGCGCAGGTGCTTACCGACCCGACGTCGGGCGGTCGGCAGGTGCTCGGCGACTTCGAGTACCCGGTCGTGCTTGGACTTGTCCCGGTTGACCCGCCACTGCTCGTGGTAGATGTACTGTCGCCGGCCGGCGTCGTCACTGCCGACGGCCTGGATATGACCGTTGGGCACCGGGCAGATCCACACCTTCTCCCAGGCCGGCGGGATGACCAGGGCGACGCAACGGTCGCGGTCCTGGCCGTCGAGCCGGTCGCCGGCCTGATCGAGATAGACAAAGCCCTTCCCGGCCCGGCGACGGGTCCATCCGGGCTTACGAGGCGAGACGGTACGGAGGCGAACCACGACTGCGGTGTTACCCCGATGAAGCCCGCTTCAGCGGTGTGCGGGTCCGCTACAGCGGTCCCCGGGTGCTGTCGGTGCCCCCGCATACGCTGCTCGGTATGAGTGAATTCACGTCAGAATCGAGTCAAGCCGCTCAGGAGGAGGCCGGTGACGTCCAGGCCTCACCGGAGCGCTCGGAGCAGACCGCTGCGCCGGAGCAGGAAGCCCAGGATCAGGGCTCCCAGGATCAGGGCTCCCAGGATCAGGGCTCGGGAGAAACCTTGGGGTCGTCCACGCCCGGCGACCCGGCGCTGGAAAAGGATCCCAGTGACTGGGTCAGTGGCGGCGATCCCATCACCGAGTCGCAGAAGAGCTATCTGGACACCCTGGCCCGCCAGGCCGGGGAGGAACTGCCGGCCGACATGAGCAAAGCCGAGGCGTCCCAGCACATCGACCGGCTGCGGCAGCAGACCGGACAGGGCTGACGGGCTCGGGTGATGGTGCAGTTCGGCTACACCTTGATGACCGAGCAGAGCGGGCCGAAGGCGCTGCTCGACTACGCGGTCCGGGCCGAGGAGATCGGTTTCGACTTCGAGGTCTCCAGCGACCACTATTCGCCGTGGCTGACCAGTCAGGGGCACGCACCGTACGCGTGGACCCTGCTCGGTGCGGTGGCGGCCCGGACGTCGCGGGTCGGCCTGATGACTTACGTCACCTGCCCGACGGTTCGCTACCACCCGGCGGTGGTGGCGCAGAAGGCGGCGACGCTGCAGCTGCTGGCCGACGGCCGGTTCACCTTGGGGCTCGGGTCGGGGGAAAACCTGAACGAGCACATCACCGGGGAGGGCTGGCCGCCGGTGGCTCAACGCCAAGACATGCTGGAAGAGGCGGTCACCATCATCCGCGAGCTGCACAGTGGTGAGCTCACGACGTGGGAGGGCGATTACTTCCGGGTCGACTCGGCCCGGATCTGGGACAACCCGGACGACGGGGTGCCGATCGCGCTGGCGGTGTCGGGGAGCAAGTCGATCGACCGATTCGCCCCGCTGGGTGAGCACCTGATCGCGGTCGAGCCGGACGCCGAAGCCATCCAGGCCTGGGACCGGGTCCAAGGCGGGGGGAGTTCGCGCAAGATCGGCCAGATTCCGATCTGCTGGGCTGCCGACCGGGAGAGTGCGGTGGAGCGGGCGCACGAGCAGTTCCGCTGGTTCGGCGGTGGTTGGTCGGTGAACGCGGACCTGCCCACGCCCGCCGGGTTCGCCGGGGCCACCCAGTTCGTCCGCCCCGAGGACGTCGCGGAGTCCATCGCCTGCGGTCCGGACCTGGACGCGGTCGTCGAGAACGTCAAGCCGTACTGGGAGGCCGGGTTCACCGACATCGCCCTGGTCCAGGTCGGCGACGAGGGCCAGTCGGACTTCTTGGAGCAGGCCGCGGCGCCGCTGCTGGAAAAGTTACGGGCCGCCGCGCCGTAGCGCTTCGAAGCGGCGACCGACCAGAAAACCCGTGGCGGCGCGACGGTCAAAGCTGTGATGATCGCGTCGATGCGACAAGACGAGATCTGGAACACCGACACCGCCCGCCGTTACGACACCCCCGGGACCGGAATGTTCGCCCCGGAGGTGCTGGGGCCGACGCTGGACCGGCTGGTCGAGCTGGCCGACGGCGGCCGGGTGCTGGAGTTTGCGGTCGGGACCGGCCGGGTGGCGGTGCCGTTGGCGCAACGCGGAGTTCCGGTGACCGGGATCGAACTGTCGGCGCCGATGGTGGAGCAACTGCGCACCAAGCTCGACGAGGCCGCGCTCCCGGTGCTGATGGGCGACATGGCCAGCGTCCGGGCGCCCGGGTCCTACAGCCTGGTCTATCTCGTGTTCAACACCATCGGCAACCTGCTCACCCAGGCCGAGCAGGTCGGCTGCTTTCGCAACGCCGCACGGCACCTCGTGCCCGGCGGGGTGTTCGTGATCGAGTTGGGGGTGCCCGAACTGCGCCGGCTCCCGCCCGGCCAGCAGGCGGTCGTCTTCACCGCCGAGCCCGGCTACCTCGGCGTCGACACCTACGACGTCGCCCGCCAGCGTCTGGTCTCGCACCACGTCCGCTACCGCGACGACCGGCCGGCCGAGGTCTTCCGCAGCCCGCACCGCTACGTCTGGCCGGCCGAACTCGACCTGATGGGCCAACTCGCCGGCTTCGAACTCGCAAGCCGGCACGCCGATTGGCAGGGCAACCCCTTCACCGCCGACTCGGATTCGCACGTCTCGGTCTACCGACGGCCCACCCCCACCCCTTGATCCCCGCGCTCTGGTCCGGGGCTGTCGGTTTCCCACGTTAACGTGGGAAACCGGCACTTACCGCACGAAACTTCCTGGGCGGAGTGCCAGAATCGTGAGGGGAGTACCAGTTGCTGCCCACGGCTGTAGCCCAGGACGCGTCGACGGACCGCACCGGCCGACCAGCCTCGCGACCGGTTACGGCCCTGGTCTGACGTCCAGCCCGACCTCGAAGGCGAACAGCACCAGACCGACCCGATCACGGATGGCCAGCTTGGACAACAGCCGGCCGATGTGGGTCTTCACCGTCCCCTCGGCCATGTAGAGCCGGGACCCGATCTCGGCGTTGGTGGCCCCGCCGGCGATCTCGCGGAGTACGTCGATCTCGCGCGGAGTCAGTTCATCCAACCGGCGGTCCTCAGCCTGCTCCGCCGGCCTACCGGGCAGCGTCGGGACCACGTGCTCGAGCAACCGCCGGGTCGCACTGGGCGCCATCACCGCGTCACCGGCGGCCACCGTCCGGATCGCGGACAGCAACTCCTCCGGTCGGGCGTCCTTGAGCAGGAAGCCGCTGGCGCCGGCCTTGAGGGCGGCAAAGACGTACTCGTCGAGGTCGAAGGTGGTCAGCACCAGGATCCGGGCGGGGTGTCCGGCGGCCACCAGCCGGGCGGTGGCCTCCACCCCGTCCAACACCGGCATCCGGACGTCCATCAACACCACGTCGGCCTTGGTCCGGCGTAACGTCTCCAGTGCGGCGGCACCGTCGGCTGCCTCACCGATTACGGACAAGTCATCCTCAGCCTCGATCAGCATCCGGAAGCCGCTGCGGACCAGGGCCTGGTCGTCGACCAGGAAGACGGCGGTCATCGGCTGCCCATCCGCGTCGCCGACGTTTGCCACTGCGGCGGCGGCAAGCTCAACGGGAGACTCGCCCGGACGGTCCAGCCCCCACTCGAAGACGGTTGGGCCGACAGCCGTCCCCGGTGCAGGGCGACCCGTTCGGCCATTCCTTGGAGCCCGTGGCCGTGACCGTCGCCTCTGGCGTCGGCGCCCCGGCCGTCGTCGGACACCTCGATCTCGATCGTCGCGCCGGTGTAGGACACCACGACCTGCGCGTGGGCAGCGGGTCCGGCGTGTTTGAGCACGTTGGTCAGCGACTCCTGAACCAGCCGGTAAGCACTCAGCGCCAGCGCCGGCGGCACCGGGGGTGGTTGGCCGAACGTCGTCAGCTGCGCGTTCTGGCTCGTCCGCCGGACCAACTCGGGGATGTCGGTCAAGCCGGGCGCAGGCACGTAATCCACCCGTCCGGCCTCCTGGCCGCCACGCAGCAACCCCACCATTTGACGCATCTCGGCCAGAGCCTGTCTCGAGGTCTCGGCGATGGTGCCGAGCACCTGTGGAGCCTGGTCGGGCTGCTTCTTGGTCAAGGCCCTGCCTCCTTCGGCCTGGACGACGATCACCGACAACGAGTGAGCGACGATATCGTGCAGTTCGCGAGCGATCCGGTTGCGCTCGTCGACCGCGGCCGCCCGGTCGCGCTGGGCCTGCTCGGCCTGCAGCAGCCGAAGTCGTTCGGCCTCAGACCGTTGCTCCTGGGCCGCATTGAGCAGGGACTCCCGTCGGCGCCGGCCGAGTACGTACACTCCGGTCACCACCGCCAGGCAGGCCACCACACTGACCGCGAACAGGCTCAGGTTCGAGGCCTGGATCCCGCTGGACAGCGACCACCGGGCCGGACCGACGAACGAACCGGTCCAGGCGGCGGCCAGGCCCGCCCGGGCCAGTGCCTGGTCGTTCCAGCGGGCCAGGGTGTAGACCATGATCGGGATCGCGATCAGCCCCGGCGTACTGACCTGCTGCTCCACCGACACCGTGCCGAGGGCACCCACCAGCATCACGGCGAAGGCGGTCCGCGGCAGCAGCCGCCGGACCATCAGCGGCAACGTGATCAGCAGCCCGAACAACAGCGTGAGCACGTCGTTGCCGCTGACGTAGAGCACCGACACACCCGTGATCGGCGTGACGACCACACAGAGCGCGAAGTCGAAGGCGAAGTTCCGGTCGCGGACGAACGGCAGGGCGGGACTACTCATAGTGGCTTCTCAGCCTAGGTCCGCCGCCCCGGCTGCCCCCTCAGACTGTGGTCTGAACTTCAGCCGGTTGTACTCACCGACGCGGGCTAAGGTAAGCCCATGAATTGGAAGCCGTTGGCGGTCCTGGGTGCGGGCGTGGGCGGCGTGTGGCTGGCGCGTCACCGCCGCCGCCAGCGTCGCGCCGCGGGTCAGGACGCGCGCTGGTCGATGGCCACCGATACGGTCGCCCCGGTCGCGCCGGCGTCGGCCGAGCGCGCGAACGCCTACTGAGCGGAGGCTCCGTCGCCGGCGGCTCCGGCCCGGCGTCTCAGCGGCCCGGCCGGTGGGGCGGGGTGCCGCCCCGGTTGCTCGGGACGCTGGCCTTCGGGACCACCCTTAACCCTCTGAACTCCTCCATGATCGCGGTCGCGTTGGTCCGACTACAGCGCGACTTCGGGGTCGGGGTGGCGACGTCGACCTGGCTGGTGTCGGGCTTCTATGTGGCCGCGGCGGTCGGCCAACCGCTGGCGGGGCGACTCGTCGACCGGCTCGGGGCCCGTCGGATCTTTCTCTGCGGGCTCGTCGCGGTGCTGCTCGCCTCGGCCCTGACGCCGTTCGTACCGGGACTGTGGTGGCTGGTCGGGCTGCGGGTGATCCAGGCACTGGGCACGTCTGCCGCCTTCCCCGCGGCGTTGGTGCTGATCCGGGCGGCCAGTCCGCCCGGGGCCTCGCCGGCCGGTGGCCTGGGGGCGATCACCATCGCCAACTCCACCTGCGCGGCCCTGGGGCCGGTGTTGGGCGGGTTTCTGGTCGCGGTCGCCGGCTGGCAGGCCGTCTTCTTGGTCAACGTTCCGCTGACGGTCGCGGGCTTGGTGCTGGCCTGGCGGTTCCTGCCTCGAGTGAGCGCTGACGAACCGGCCGGGGCCGCTCGCACGGGTGCCTCGCCCCCCACTCCTGGCCAGGTGCTGGCGCAACTCGACCTGCCGGGGGTCGGCTTGTTCACGGTCACGCTGGTGGCTCTGCTGGTGTTCTTGGTGTCCTTCGCCGGATCGCCCCGCTGGTGGCTGCTGGCCGTCTTCGTGCTGGGACTGGTCGCGCTGGTGTGGTGGGAGCGAGCGGTGGCCGAGCCGTTCCTGGACGTACGCGGCCTCGCCGCCAACCGGGCCCTGTTCTCGGTGCTGGTCCAGCAGGGCAGCATCAACCTCGTCTTCTACTGCACCTTCTTCGCGCTGCCGCTGTGGCTGGAATCGGTCCGCGGTTTCCCTGCCCAACGGGCCGGCCTGTTCATCTTGCCGATCGCCGGGCTGGGCGTAGTGACCGTACCGCTCGCCGCCCGGCTGATCGCGCGGCGGGGCGCCCGGACGGCCCTGCTGCTGGGTTCGGTCGTGTTGCTGGTGGCCACCCTCGCGGTCCAGCTGCTCGGCGAGTCCACGTCGGCGGTACTGATCGTGGCTTTCGGCCTGCTGCTCGGGCTGCCCAACGGCTTCAACAACCTCGGCCTGCAGACTGCCCTGTACGAGGCCGCGCCGGGTGGGCGGACCGGCTCCTCGGGCGGATTGTTCCAGACCTTCCGCTACCTCGGCGCGATCAGTGCCACCGCGGTGATCGGGGTCGTCTTCGAGCGCAACCTGAGCAGCGCGGGCCTGCACCAGCTCGGTCTGGTGATGACCGGCGCCGCGGTGGTGGTGCTTGCGCTGGTCCTGCTGATCCGAAAACCGCGCCCACACCGGTAAGGCCTGATGACGCTGGGGCCGCCCGGGGCCGTCCGCGACGGAGTTCAGCGCAGGTCGTCGAAGGGGATCGTCCGCCGCCTCGCCACCAGCACCGCGGCGGCCGTTCCGAGCCCCCAGCTCACCAGACCGAGCCCCAGCAGGATCGCGCCGCGCTGCGGCACGCCGTGCAGCCGGGCCGTATGAGAGAGCAGTCGGGGCAGTCGGGACATCGGGTCGATCGCCAGGCACAGCAGGTACGGCAGGATCAGGCAGCCCAGCCAGCGCAGCGTACGGCGGTACTGATGCCGCTCCTGCCAACGCGTCCACCACCGAACCGGTGCCACCGGCAGGCAGACCGAGACCAGGTTGCCGACCCCGAGCCAGGTGAGCACCGGATAGAGCACGCCGGGCAGGGTCAGCTCCAACAGGTAGCCCGGTTGACCCCACAGCGTGATCGCGCCGGTGGCGATCAGGGTCGGCAGGCCGATGAGCACCAGCAGAACCAGATTCTTGACCAGCAGGATCCGAAGGAGCGACACCCCGCGGAGCAGCCGCAGCCGGACCCGTGGCGTGTCCACCCCCAAGACGTTGGTGCTGGTCACGTCGGCCAGCACGAACACCGCGAAATAGCTGCCGACCAGGATCGCCCAGTCCCGGTGGTGACCACCGTGTAACGGATAGAGCAGCAGGTAGAACACGGACAACACCAGGTTGGCCGCCATCCCGGCCAGCCAGCTCCACGGTGCGGAAAAGGACCAGCGAAGATCGGCCAGCACCATCGACCGCACCCCGGCCGGAGCCCCTGGCGACCGTCCAGAGGTGACACCGGGGTCTGGTGGCCCACCCAGCGCCGCGCGATCAAGCGTCGTCACGCTTCCAGCCTCCCACCGAACCGAAGCCCGTGGCGGGTCCGCAGACCGGGGCCGAAGCCGGGCCCGCTTGCCGCGGGGAGGCCTACGGTGGGCTTATGCCCGCCCTTCCCGGACGCCGCCCGTTGATCCTCGAGCTCGATCTGACCGAGGTACCGGCCGACCCGCCGGCCGGCGATCCGCTGGCCCGGTTGAACGCCCGCGGTCGACGTCAGCTCGCGCCGACCCTGCGGGCGTTGCACGAGGCCGCCGACGACGCCCGGGTGGTGGGGCTGATCGCCAAAGTGGGGGGTGGGCTGCCGTGGGCCGCGACGCAGGAGCTGCGCCAAGGAGTGGCGGCCTTCGCGGCCAGCGGTAAGCCCACGGTGGCGTGGGCGGAGAGTTTCGGGGAGGGTGCCGGCGACACCGCGGCGTACACGCTGGCTTCGGCGTTCACCGAGATCTGGCTGCAACCGGGCGGCAGCGTCGGCCTGCTCGGCGTCGGAGTGGAGGCGACGTTCCTTCGCGGCACCTTGGACAAGCTGGGTGTGCTGCCCGAGCTGGAGCAGCGCTACGAGTACAAGAACGCGGTCGATTCGCTCAACCGGACCGAACTGACGCCAGCGCACCGGGAGTCGCTGGAGCAGCTGACCGCCTCGCTGTTCGAGCGCGCGGTGGCCGACATCGCCCGTGGCCGGCGGATGTCGGCCGAGCACGTCCGCGAGCTGGTGCAGACGGGGCCGCGGACCGCGGCCGAGGCCCAGCAGGTACGGCTGGTGGACCACCTGGGCTATCGCGATCAGGTCTATGCCGCGCTTCGGGCCCGGACCGGGGACGAGGCGGAGCTGTTGTTCGCCGACCGGTGGCGGCCGCGGCCCCGGCCGCAGCTGCCCCGGTGGCGGCCCGGGCACGTGGCGTTGGTCGAAATCCGGGGCGTCATCGTGCCCGGTCGCAGTCGTCGGGGTCCGATGGGGCGGCAGGTGGGCAGCGACACCGTGACCGGTCAACTCCGCGCGGTGCTGGCCGACGACACGGCGAAGGCGGTGGTGCTCCGGGTCGACTCCCCGGGAGGTTCCTCGGTGGCTTCGGAAACCATCTGGCGGGAGGTCTGCCGGGTCGGCGAGGCGGGCCTGCCGGTGGTGGTGTCGATGGGGTCGACGGCCGCGTCCGGCGGCTATTTCGTCGCCTGCCCGGCGCCGGTGATCGTCGCCTTGCCGGCCACCCTGACCGGCTCCATCGGCGTGTTCGGCGGCAAGTTCGTGCTGGCGGAGCTGTTGGCGCGGGCCGGACTCAGCACCGGGGCGGTCGAGCAGGGAGCCCGGGCCCGGATGTTCTCCGCCCGCCGGTCGTTCACTCCCGACGAGCGGGAGCGGCTGGCCGCGATCATCGATGCCGTCTACGCCGACTTCGTCGTCAAGGTCGCGGCGGGTCGAGGCCTGCCGCTCGACCGGGTGGAGGAGTTGGCGCGGGGCCGGGTGTGGACCGGGGCCGACGCGTACGAGCGGGGTCTGGTCGACGAACTCGGCGGACTACGACGGGCGGTCGCGATCGCCCGCGACCGGGCCGGCCTGGACGCCTCCGCCGCCGTCCGCCCGGCCGGACACGTCCCGGTGCTGGCCCGGCTGGGCCGGCCGCGCAACAGTGACGATCCAAGAGTCGGGGCCGCCGGAGGCTTCGCCCGCCTGGACGACATCGCCGCCGCCCTCGGCTGGCCGGCCGGAACCGAGCTCCGGATGCCCCCGCTCGCGCTCCGCTGAACAGCGGTCACCGGGATTGGGGAAGATCCTGCGCGTCTGACGCGCAGGATCTTCCCCAATAGCGGCGGACGGTCGATCAGGACAGGCTGACGTCGTCGAAGTAGGTGTTGTTCGGCGTCGTTTTCTTGGTGTCGTCGTGGCTGATC
The DNA here is from genome assembly GCA_965218535.1 of Friedmanniella sp. Classification (GTDB taxonomy): domain Bacteria; phylum Actinomycetota; class Actinomycetes; order Propionibacteriales; family Propionibacteriaceae; genus Microlunatus. Next base: position 1,181,635 of record CBDCLF010000001.1, on the reverse strand, counting down.
AGGCGGACCGTGTAGGAGTGTCCTGGCGCCACCTTCTGCGTGACCTTGTGCCAGGTGGTGTTCGTGGACACACACGTCCGCGCCAGCGGCGTGGACGTCGTACCTGAGGTGTTGTGCACGATCTGAATGGTCGCCCAGGCCAGGGACTTGGTGTCGTAGCAGCGCCCGAACCAGTACATCGACAGGCTGGTCTTGCCCGCCGGAACCACGATCGTCTGCGCGATCACGGAGTCACCGGGCACCCCACCCGCGCGGGCGTTCAACGAACCCCCATGACGGCTGGTACGGCTGCTCCCGGTGGAGCCGGTGGTGGTCCACCCCGACAGACCGTGCTCGAAGGAGCCGTTGACCACCCCGGCCGGCTTTGGCGTCCGCGGAGACGACGTCCAGATCGACGTCAGCGGTTCGACGGCCGCGGCCCGGCCCAGACCCGGAAGTCCGTACGCGGCCTCGAGCGTCCGCAGCAGGGTGTAGTGCGTCATCGGTTCCGAGCTCGGGCCGGGCCGGACCCGTTCGCCGACGATCAAGGTCGGGATCTTGTTGGTCTTGCTGCCGCCGTCCTCGTCGAAGGTGACCACCAGCAGGCTGTTATGGGTCTTGGCCCACTGGGCGTAGGCGTCCAGGTTCTTCCGCATCCAGGTGTCGCCGGTACGCACCGTGCAGTCGTGCATGTCGTTGCACATGTTCGGGACCACGAAGGACACGTCGGGGAGGCGGTTGAAGTCGCGGGGGAAGGCACTGAACGGCTGGTTGACCGAGGCCGGCAGGTCGGGGAAGTCCACCCACGGGTTGTGCTTGCGCCGGTACTCCAACCCCTTCGGGCCGGCAGCGCAGCCGGTGTAGCCGGCCGACGGCATCGACTCGCTGTAGCCGACGAAGCTCCGGCCCGTCGCCCGCAGCTGGCTGCCGAGACTGGCCCTCTTGGGCAGGTTGACCGGGCAGTGGTCGTCAGTCACGCCCTGGGTCGAGCCGGAGAACAGGGCGAGATAGTTGGGCTGGCTGGGGTGGGTGACGCCGTACGACTGGGTCATCGTGGCGCCTTGGGCGGCGAGGGCGTTCAGGTAGGGCGCCTGCTCGTTGGCGATGACGCTGTCGGCGTTCTCGTTCTCCAAGATCACGACCACGGTGTGAGCGGGCCGGGGGATCTCCACGGTGGCCTCGGCCCGCTCGCTGGGGTAGCGGCCGGTGCCCATGCCGACGACCAGCAGCAGAGCCAGCGCGACACCGATGACTGCGGGGCGACGGATGGTGAGCACAGGGAAGCCCTTTCGTTGCGCGGAAATCCCCCGATCTCAAGGAGTATTCAACCAGTTCTTGAGCCCTCGCGAGTCACTTCGGCCCCACCTCGATGCCTGGTGGGAACGCCAGGGGTTGCTCCGCCGGCTCAACGGCGCCGCGGTCGGACCACCCCCGCGTCCCCCCCACCTCGTCGGACCGGCTCGGCCACGGCCTGGATCCGACCACCGGGGTAGAACCGCAGGGCCGCGGCCGCGCCGATTTCGGCGGCGCTGGTGAACGCATCACCGCTGGGCACCAGGGTGTAACCCTGCGCGGTCAGCGCCGGGCCGTAGCGGGCGATGAACGCCGGTTCGGCGGTGATGGTGGCGCCGTTGCGGGCACTGGCACGGGGTGCGGCCACCGCCTGCGGCAGGGTCATGCCCAAGTCGATCTGGTTGACCAGCGTCTGTAGCACGGTGGTGATGATGGTCGATCCGCCGGGGGAGCCAAGGGCCAAGAAGGGCTTGTCGCGGGCCAGCACGATGGTCGGCGACATGGAGCTGCGGGGTCGCTTGCCGCCCTCGATCCGGTTGGGGTCCAACGGGTCGTACACGGCGCTGAAGTCGGTCAATTCGTTGTTCAGCAGGAACCCCCGGCCCTGCACGACGATCCCCGAGCCGCCGGTCTGCTCGATGGTCAAGGTGTAGGACACCACGTTGCCCCACCGGTCGGCGGTGACCAGGTGCGAGGTCGACGTGCCGGTGTCGCTGTGGACCGAGCTGGGGGCGGTGGCGCAGCCGGTTCCGTTCAACGCTCCGGGAGGCGTCGGAGTGGGTAGTGCGCGGTTCGGATCGATCAGGCAGGCCCGGGTCTTGGCGAAGCGCTTGGACAGCAGCGTCTTCAACGGCACGTCGACGTACGCCGGGTCGCCGACGTAGGCGTTCCGGTCCGCGAAGGCCAGCGAGGACGCGTCGAGGTAGTAGTGCAGCGCCTGGGCCGGCGGCAGTTTCGAGAGGTTGGTGCGATCGAGAATGTTCAGCGCCTCACCCACGGTGGAGCCGCCGCTGGAGGAAGGCCCCATCCCGTAGACGTCCACGTCCCGGTAGTGCACCTTGGTCGGCTTGCGCTTGATCACCCGGTACTTGGCCAGGTCGGACTCCTCCATAAAGCCGACGGGCACCGGCAGATTCGCACTAGCGATCGTCGGCGGGCGGCGCACCGTCCGGACGATGTCGGCACCGACGCGGCCGCGGTAGAGGATCTTGGTCCCTTCCCGGCCCAACGCGTCGTAGGTCGCGGCGAGGTCGGGGTTGCGGAAGATACTGCCGACCTTGGGGGCGTCACCGTCGGGGAGGTAGAGGTCGGCGGTCGTGCTGATCTGACTGAACCGTTCCTTGTTGTCCAACGTCTGGCTGCGGAAGGTGTCGTCGACGACGAAACCGCGCCGAGCGATCCGCTCGGCCGGTTTCAGGGCCTGCTTGAGGTTCAGCCGGCCCCACCGCTTCAACGCCTGGTCCCAGGTCGCCGCCGTACCGGGGACGCCGACGCTGACCCCGCTGGTCACCAGCTGCGGGGTGAACGGGTACGGCTTGCCGGTGGCCGGGTCGATAAAGGCGTCGTTCGGGATGGAGTCGGGCGCGGTCTCGCGCCCGTCCAGGGTGGACACCTTCTTGGACTTGGCGTCGTAGTAGACGAAGTAGCCGCCGCCGCCGATCCCGGTCGAGTACGGCTCGGTCACCCCCAGCGCGGCGGCCGTGGCCACCGCCGCGTCGACGGCATTGCCGCCCCGCTTCAGCACCTGCAACCCGGCGTTGGTCGCCTCCGGGTCGACGCTGGAGACCGCGCCGCCGGTCCCGTACGCCGTCGGATTCTTCTTCGTCTGACGCTTGGCGGCGACGGCCTGCGCCGCACCCTGACCGGGAACGGCAGTCACCGGGTGGTTGCTCGTCACCGGCGTCGCGCTGCCCGCGACCGGGATCGTCGCCACCAGGGCGAGCCCGCAGGCTCCCACCAACGCCCCACGAATCGTCTTGCGGGTCGTCTTGCGGGTCGTCTTGCGGGTCGTCTTGTGTGTGCTCATCGGTTCGCCCCCGTCGCCTCGGCTGCCTGCTGGGAAGAACCTAAACCCGACCGCCGACATGTCTTAGGCGGGGGTATGGAACCGGCACGATCAACGTCTCGCGGACCACGGTCACGACTGGAACACCGCCGCCAGGGTAAGACCGATAGACACCGATCGCCGAACAGACCGAAGGAGAACCATGGCCGCTTCGACCCCCGAGCCGAAGATCAAGAAGGCGCAGGTCCAACTGGGAGCCGCCGGCTTCGGGATCGTGTTCCTCCTGGTCGGAATCGCGGGCTTCATTCCGGGCATCACCACCCACTACATGCACCTGCAGGTGGCCGGTAACGGGTCGACGTCGAAGCTGATCGGGCTGTTCCAAGTTTCGGTGCTGCACAATCTGGTTCACCTGGCGTACGGACTGGCCGGGCTGGCCCTGGCCAAGACGCCGCTGCGCGCCCGCAACTACCTGTTCTACGGCGGCATCGTCTACGGCGTCTTGTTCATGTACGGCATCGTGATCGAGTACAACTCGCGGCTGAACTTCGTCCCCTTCAACGGGGCGGACGACGTCTTACACTTCGGCCTGGCGGTGGCGATGATGGCGGCCTCGGTCGTCCTCGACCGCGGACCGGGCTGGCGGACGACGATCGAACAGGGTCGCGCCGAAATCTGAGCCACCCGGCGGCCACCCACCTGTGCGTTTTCCGACCACGGCGGGGTGGCGTCTCGCCTGGGCCCGAGTTTGGCGTGCGTTTTCCGACCACGGCGGGGTGAGGGGACAGCGCACTGGAGCGACATCCCGAACTGCGGCCGGCCGACCAGGGGTGGACGCGCGAACGATCAGCCGGTGAGGTGGTAGCGCCGTTCCGGCCGGCCGCGAACGCCGTAGCGCAGGGACACCGCGGCCGTTCCGCGACCGACGAAATACTCCAGGTAGCGTCGCGCACTGACCCGGGAGACACCGACGGCGTCGGCACACTCCTGGGCGGAAAGTTCCGACCCGGCCTCGGCCAGGGCGAGAAGGACCAACTCGGCGGTTTCCGCACTCAGCCCCTTGGGCATCGCCGGTGCTGGTGCGAGGTCGGTCCGCGCGAACACCCGGTCGATGTCGCGTTGGTCGCCCACGCCGCGCAACCGCTGCCCCTGGGCCCGGGCGCGGTAATCGTTCAAGCGGAGCGCGAGGTCGGCTTGGGTGAACGGCTTCAGCAGGTAGTTCGCCACCCCGAGTTGCACTGCGCGTTCGATGGTGCCGGACTCGTTCGCCGCGCTGATCACCACGATGTCGGCCTCGACGCCGGCCAGTCGGAGGCGACTGATCAGGTCGAGCCCGAAGACGTCGGGCAGATAAAGGTCCAGCAGGATCAGGTCCGGACGGAGAGCGAGGGAGGCGGCAAGGGTTTCCGCCCCGTTGCTGGCCGAGCCCACCACGGTGAAACCCTCGATCCGATTCACGAACGTCGCGTGGATCCGCGCCACCCGGAAGTCGTCGTCCACGACCAGGACCCGCATTAGCTGCTCCCGGGTCTGCCGCTGGTCGGCGCGGGCTGACGGAAGTCGACCGGCCGCGGTGCCGACACTCCGGACGCCGTCGCCGATCCGCCGAACTCCGTCGCCGGGTCGACGGTTAGCCGGGCCACGAACTCCGCGCCCGTGTCGGTACTTCGGACTGCGACCTCGCCGCCGCGACGCCGGCAGACCATCCGAGTCAGCGCCAAGCCGATCCCGCGGCCGCCGTCCCGGGCGGCCTTGGTGGTGAACCCGTGCTCGAAAACCTCACCGGCGACCCGCGCGTCAACCCCAGGACCGGAATCCCGCACGACCAGTTCGACCATGCCGCCGGACTGGCCGATCTCCACCTCCACCCACGACTCCGCCGCTCCCGGGTAGGCATTCGAGGCCGCGTCCACCGCGTTTTGGACCAGGTTGCCGAGCACGGTGGCGACCTCGAACGCCGAGGAGGGCTCCAGCGGGTCCAGCTGGGTCCGGTCGGTCACCCGCAGGCTGACCTTACGCTCGGCGGCCACCGTCGACTGGGCCACCAAGAGCGCGGCCACCGCGGGATCGTGGACGCGCCGCGCCACCGTCAGGTCGATCGCGGCGCGACCTTGGGTCAAGGCGTCGACGTAGCCGACCACGTCGTCGTAGTCCCCGATCTGAATCAGACCGGAGATCGTGTGCAGCTGATTGACGAACTCATGAGTTTGGGCCCGGAGCAGATCAGTAGTCCCCCGGAAGGCTCCGAGTTCGCGCTCCAACGCGGCGAGCTCGGTCCGGTCGCGCAACGTGGTCACCGACCCGAGCACCCGACCCGCCAGCGCTACCGGCATCCGGTTCAACACCAGCACCCGGCCGGAGCGGATGACCAGCGCGTCCGGTTGGTCTCCGGCGCTTCCGGTCAAGACGTCGCCGAGCCGCCCCCCGATGCCCAGTTCGCTCAGGCTGAGCCCGACGGTCCGGGCGGGCAGGGACAGCAGTTCGGCGGCGATCGGGTTGACCAGCGTGACCCGCTCAGCGGTGTCCAGGGCGACCACCCCCTCGGCGATTCCGGCGAAGATCGCCTCTCGCTGCTCGGCCAGGGCCGCCATCTCCGCCGGTTCCATCCCCAGGGTCTGCCGCTTGATCCACCGGGCGAGCAGCAGTGACCCGACCACCCCCAGCGCCAGTGCCGACCCCAGGTAGGTGAGCAGGGCCGGCGCGGCGGCCACCAAAGTGTCGGCCCGGCCGGGTCTGCTGGGCGACCACCACAATGCCGAGCTGTGCCACGCCCTCACCGGCGGTCGGAAGGTTGAGCAGCGGCGCCGCACCACCTAGATAGGTACGGCCCCGCAGCTCGAACGTCCCCGACCACGAACGCGTCGGCGCACCGAGCAGATCCGGCCACGGCAGCGGTTCACCCAGCAGCAAAGAATCGGTGCTGGCCACCACCTGACCGGAGGCGTCAGTGACCGCGGCCAGCTCGGCGCCGGTGGTGTCCTGTAGCCGAGCCAGGACGGCGGGGAGAGCGGAGCCGGCGGCCCGGACCGGCCCGGTCCGGGCCACTGGGGTGGCGGCGAGGTTCTCCGCCTGGGCCAGCAGCCGTCGGCTCGCCTCCCGCTGAAAGCTGCCGCGCGCCTGTTCCACGGTGACCGCCGACACCGCGGCCAGCACGACCGCGATCAGCGCGAGTTGCACGATTACCAGCTGGGAGGCGAGTGAGACGCGGCGATGCGCCACCTGGTCCTCCTCCCGTCCGGCGGTTGCCCGATTCCGGTCATTGTGACCACGCGCGCTGCGGGTACGCCAGTGTCCGCCCGACCGAAAAGACCACAAAGCACATGATGGCCACAACCTGGCAGCCCGGCCCCAACGGTGTGAGAGTCGAGAAGACCGACGCCCGACGTTCGCCGACCAGATGAGGAACGACGATGTCCACACCATCACGCCTGTTCACACCATCGCGAGTAGGAGTCAGCCTGCTGGCTGCCGGGGCCCTGCTGCTCAGCGGCTGCGGTGCCACCGCCGACCAGACCGAGGCCGGCGGGCCGATGGGTGGCGTCCGTTTCATGGTCCCCAACACCCCCGGCGGCGGCTACGACACCACCGCCCGGGCCGCCGCGCGGGTGATGGACGACGTCAAGGTGACCAGCAATCTCGAGGTGTTCAACCTCGCCGGGGCCGGCGGCACCGTCGGGCTCGCCCGGACGGTGTCGGAGAAGGGCAACGGCAAGCTGATGATGATGATGGGCCTGGGCGTCGTCGGCGCCCAGTACACCAACAAGTCCGAGGCCAAGCTGGACCAGACGACCCCGATCGCCCGGCTGATCGAGGAATCCGGTGCGATCGTGGTCCCCAAGAACTCCCCGTACAAGACCATCGGCGACCTGGTCAAGGCGTGGAAGGCCGATCCGAAGGGGCTGGCGGTCGGTGGTGGATCCTCCCCCGGCGGTCCGGACTACCTGCTGCCGATGCGGCTGGCGCAGGCCGTGGGGATCGATCCGCGCAAGGTCAACTTCGTCTCCTACGACGGTGGCGGGGACCTGCTGCCGGCCATCCTCGGCGGGAAGGTCGCGTTCGGAGCCTCCGGCTTCGGCGAGTTCCTCGACCAGGTCAAGGCCGGCGACGTCCGGGTGCTGGCTATCAGCGGGGCCCAGCGGGTCGATGCCATCGATGCGCCGACGTTGAAGGAGTCCGGGATCGATCTGGAGTTCACCAACTGGCGCGGCGTGGTGGCGCCGCCCGACATCAGCGCCGAGGACAAGGCGCGCCTGACTGAAGCCTTGACCACGATGCACGACAGCCAGGACTGGCGCGAGGTGATGGCCAAGAACGGCTGGACCGATGCGTTCGCGACCGGCGAGGAGTTCTCCGGCTTCTTGACCGAGCAGACCACCCGGGTGGAGGACGTGCTGACCAAGCTCGGCCTGGCGTGAGCGACACCGCGGCCAGCGGAGCCACCGCAGCGGCTCCGGCGGCGCAGCCGGCGCCGGGCCGGTGGCCGGAGTTCGCCGCCAGCGCGTTCCTGGTCGGCCTGGGCGTACTGGTGCTGACCAGCGCCTTCCGGCTCAGCGACAACCGGTCCGGGGTCGACCCGCTCGGGCCGCGACCGATGCCGATCCTGGTCGGCTCACTGCTGATCGTGCTGGCTCTGACCCTGGCCGTCGCGGTGGCCCGCGGTGCCCGGGCCGAGGCCGAGGCCGGGGAGGATGTCGACTTGGCGCAGCCCATCGACGCCAAGACCGTGCTGGCCCTGCTGGCGGTCTTCGTCGCCGACATCGTGCTGATCGACTGGCTCGGCTGGGTGCTCAGCGGGGGTCTGCTGTTCTACGGCTGCGCCATCGCCTTGGGCAGCCGGCACTTCGTTCGCGACCTCGCGATCAGTGCGGCCCTGTCGCTGTCAACGTTCTACGGCTTCGCCATCGGCCTCGGCGTCAACCTGCCGGCCGGCATCCTGCAGGGCATCTTGTGAACGGCGCACGGATCAGGGGAATCCGCTGATGGAGAACCTGCACTTCCTGCTCGACGGGTTCGCCACCGCCGCCACGCCCTTGAACCTGCTGCTGGCCCTGCTTGGCGTCACCATCGGCACCGCCGTCGGGGTCCTGCCCGGGATCGGGCCGGCAATGACGGTCGCCCTGCTGCTCCCGGTCACCTACGGCCTGGAGCCGACCAGCGCGCTGATCATGCTCGCCGGCATCCTCTACGGCGGCATGTACGGCGGGTCGACCACCTCGATCCTGCTCAACACCCCCGGCGAATCCTCCTCGGTGGTGACCGCGATCGAGGGCAACCTGATGGCCAAGAGCGGCCGCGCGTCCCAGGCCCTGGCCACCGCGGCGATCGGCTCCTGGGTCGCCGGCACACTGGGCACTCTCGGGCTGGTGCTGTTCACTCCGGTGGTGACCAGCTTCGCGATCTCGCTCGGCGCGCCGGAGTACTTCGCGGTGATGCTGCTGGCCTTCATCGCCGTCACCGCGGTGCTGGGCAGCTCCCGGCTGCGCGGCTTCATCTCCCTCGCCCTCGGCCTGGGGATCGGCCTGGTCGGGATCGACGCGGTCAGCGGCCAGGCCCGGCTCACCTTCGGCGTCGCCCAACTCGGCGACGGCATCGATATCGTGGTGGTGGCCGTCGGCATCTTCGCCCTCGGTGAGGCTCTGTGGGTCGCGGCCCACCTACGGCGAACCTCGGTCGAGGTGATCCCGGTCGGCCGGCCGTGGATGGGCCGGGCGGACTGGGCCCGCTCCTGGAAGCCGTGGCTGCGTGGAGCGGCGCTGGGGTTCCCGTTCGGCGCGGTCCCGGCCGGCGGGGCGGAGATCCCCACCTTCCTTTCCTACATCGCCGAGAAGCGGCTGACCAAGCACCCCGAGGAGTTCGGCCACGGCGCGATCGAGGGCGTCGCCGGTCCGGAGGCCGCGAATAACGCCAGCGCAGCCGGCACGCTGGTCCCGATGTTGTCGCTGGGCCTGCCCACCAACGCCACCGCCGCGGTGCTGCTGGCCGCGCTCACCTCCTACGGGATCCAGCCCGGCCCGCTGCTGCTGTCGCGGGAAAGCAATCTGGTCTGGGCGTTGATCGCCAGCCTGTTCATCGGCAACACCTTGCTGCTGGTGCTCAACCTGCCGTTGGCACCGACCTGGGCCAAGCTGCTGCGGATCCCCCGGCCCTACCTGTACGCCGGGATCTTGTTCTTCGCCTCGATGGGCGCGTACGCGGTCAACGGGTCCTCCTTCGACCTGGTTCTGTTGCTCGGGCTCGGCCTGCTCGGCTTCGCCATGCGGCGCTTCGCCATCCCGGTGCTGCCGTTGATCGTCGGGCTGATCCTCGGCCCGCGGATCGAGCTACAGGGCCGCCGCGCGCTGCAGTTGTCCTCCGGCGAACCGAACGGGCTGCTCGGCAGCGTCAACAACGCCACCGGTCGCTTCGAGCTGTCGGCGATGGCCATCACGATCTACGTCCTGATCGTGGTCATCTTGATCTGGCCGTTGATCTTCGCCGGTCTGCGTCGGGTCTGGCCGGGCCGGAACCGTGAGCACCAGGAGAGCGCGGTATGAGCATCGTGGTCGGATTCACCCCCACGCCGGCGGGCGAGGCGGCACTGCAGGCCGCCACGGCACTGGCGACGGAGCGGGACACCGACCTGATCGTGGTCAACTCCTCCCGCGGCGACGCCTGGTCGGATCCCGGTTTCGCCCGGCTGGTCGACATCGAGCGGATCGGTGCCACCCTGAAACAGGCAGGAGTGCGCTACGCACTGCGGCGGGAGGTCCGCGGCCGCGAGGCCTGCGAGGAGGTTCTCGCGGTGCTGGCGGAGACCGGGGCCGAACTGTGCGTGATCGGGATTCGGCGGCGCAGCGCCGCCGGCAAGATGATCCTGGGTAGCAATGCGTTCCGGATCCTGATGGAGGCACCCTGCCCGGTCCTCAGCGTCAAGGCCCTCAGCGACAAGGCAGGGGCGTGAGCGACCATGACGCCTCGACCGATGGACCCGAGTCGGCCCCGGCCACCGCCGACCTGGTGGACCGCTACGGCGACAAACTGTCGTCGATTGCGCTGCCGTGGCGTCGGTTCGGGCGCCGGGCGCGATTCTTCGGCCCGGCGGTGACGGTGACGTGCCGGGAGGATAATGCGTTACTCAAGGCCACCTTGTCCGATCATCCCCGACCGTCGGGTCGGGTCCTGGTCGTCGACGGCGGCGGCTCCGTGCGCTGCGCCCTGGTCGGCGACGTGATCGCGGGTATCGCCGTCCGCCGCGGCTGGGCCGGTCTGGTAATCCACGGCGCGGTCCGCGACAGTGTCGCGCTGGGAACGTTGGACCTGGGCGTCGCGGCGCTGGGCACCAACCCGGCCAAGAGCGCCAAGACCGGAGCCGGTCGCGTCGGGGTCGATGTGGAGATCGGCGGCGTTGTGATCGCCCCGGACGACAAGGTCTACGTCGACGAGGACGGCATCGTCGTGCTGCCCTCCCGGCTGGTCGGGGACTGAGCGCCACCGGACAAACGAGGGATGACCAGAGGAGGGATGGCCGGACGAGGGGTCAGCCGACGAGGAGTTAACCGACGATGGTGATCCGGTTCGCCGGCGGCGGCGAGATCGGCGAGTTCGCGCTCAGGTAGTCCACGAACGCGTCCAGGTCGACCGGACCTCCGGTGAGGTTCGTGCCCTGGGTGAAGGTGGAGAAGCCGTCGCCGCCGGCGGCCAGGAAGTTGTTCACCGATACCCGATAGGACTCACCGGACTCGATCGCGGCTCCGTTCAACTCCAGCTTGGACACCTTCGCGCCCTGCGGTGCGGCGGTGGTCCAGGTGTAGCTGAGGCCCTCGGAGATCTGCAGGAACCGGGTCTGGGTCGGCTGGGACTGCTCCTCCAGCACCGCCTTCAGCTGCGCACCGGTCAACGTGATGGTCTGCATGATGTTGGCGAACGGCTGCACGGTGAACGCCTCGCCGTAGGTCACCACCCCGTCGCCCTCGCCGGCGGGGGACGACGCGTAGACCAGGTCGGCGCGGATCCCGCCCGGGTTGGTCATCGCGATCTGGGCCCCGTTGGTCTTCGTCGCCGCGAGCTGACCGTCGGCGATCACATCCCCCAGCGGCACTTCCGGCGTGGTCGCGCCCCGCCCCAGGATGTCCGCGGTGATGGTGCCGACCTTACGGTTGGCCTGCACCGCGGACTTGTCCACCGCCCGGTCGACGATGGCCTCGACCTGAGGATCGGGTGTGACGTCGCGGGTGACGATCACGTTGTCGGCCTTGGTCGCGCTGCGGACGACGTCGCGGGTGCGGGTGTTGATCTTCAGGTCGATCACCGACAGCAAACGGCCGAACGCGAGGCCCTGGATCAGCGGCCGCGGCTGGCCCTTCGGGTCCTTGACCGTGCAGTTGTACTGCTGGTGGCTGTGGCCGGCGAAGAAGGCGTCCACCTCCGGGGTGGCCCGGGTGGCGATGGTGTAGGCGGCGTTGTCGGTGGGGGACAGGTTGCACGAGTCCGGACCGCCCCCTTCGCTTTCGTCGCCCTGGTGCATCACCACGACCTGGGCGCGGACGCCGAACCGGTCCAGCAGCCGGGACGTGGCGTTGATCGCCTTCACCTCGTCGCCGAACTTGAGCCCCTTGATCGCACTCGGTAAGACGACGTCGGGCAGGTCCTTCAAGGTGATGCCGATGATGCCGATGGGCACGCCGCCGGAGTACTTGACGGTGAAGGGCAAGACCGCGGGGATGCCGTTGTCGAAGGTGACGTTGGCGCCGAGGTAGGGGAACTTCGCGCCGCGGTAGGGCTGGTCGAACTGGCAGCCGTCGGTGGCGTTGCAGCCGCCGAGCTGGATCCGGGCCAGCTCGCGGTAGCCCTCGTCGAACTCGTGGTTGCCGACCGCCGAGGCGGTCAGCCCGATGGCGTTCAACGCGTCGATGGTCGGCTCGTCGTGGAACACCGCCGAGGGCAGTGGCGAGGCGCCGATGTTGTCCCCGGCCGAAACCACCACCGAGTGCTGCGCCTGCGCCCGAAGCTGCTTGACGTGGGTGGCCAGATACGCGACCCCGCCTGCGTCGACGGTGGTGCCGTCGGCCAGCACGACCCGGCCCGACGAGCCGGCGGGAGGCTGCAGGTTGCCGTGCAGATCGTTCAGGCCGATGAACCTCACCGACACGGTCTCCGGATTTTTGCCGGCGGCGTCGGCCGAGGTGACGGGTGCCGCGACCAAGCCACCGGTCAGGGCGGCGACGCCGGCGGCCAGGATCACCCGGCGGCGGACACGTTCGCGGCCGCCGGTACGGACGGGACGGGAACGACCGGACAAGGCTTCCTCCGAGGGGTTGGGAACACGCTGCGTGCTGTCGTAGTGTCGCCGATCTGCGGCTCGACGTCTAGAGGAACCCCAGGTCCAACTCCGGAAATCTTCAGCCTCCCCTTACCCCGCGGCTGCCGTCGGTTCCCCACGTTAACGTGGGGAACCGGCACTTCCCGTAGGAAGTAACGTGCGGGAAGTGCCAGTTTCCTAGGCGAAGCTTGGCGTATCCGACGCTGCCCCAGCCGTTGACCGGGCAGGCTCAGGGGGCGTGTGGTTCTTCGCCGACCTCTTCGAGGCCCTTCGACAAGCTCAGGGGGCGTGTGGTTCTTCGCCGACCTCTTCGAGGCCCTTCGACAAGCTCAGGGGGCGTGTGGTTCTTCGGTTCTTCGAGGCCCTTCGACAGGCTCAGGGGGCGTTCGACGGCCCTTCGACAGGCTCAGGGGGCGTTCGACGGTCGAGCTCAGGGGGCGTTCGACGGTAGAGCGACAAGCTCAGGGGGCGTTCGACGGTAGAGCGACAAGGTCAGGGGGCGTTCGACGGTCGAGCAGGGCTACACCACCAGCGCCCGTACGGTCAGCACGTCGGGAAGGTGTGCGGCCAGTTGGTTCCAGGAGTCGCCGCCGTCCAGGCTGGCGAAGACCGACCCGTCGCGAGCGCCGAGGTACAGCCCGGCCGGGTCGGCTTGGTCGGTGGTCAGCGCGTCCCGCATCACCGCCGCCCAAAACCCGTCCGGTAAGCCGTGCGCCGACGGCGTCCAGGTCCGGCCTGCGTCTGTGGAGCGCCAGACCCGCGCCCGCCCGTCCGGTGCGAACCGCTCGCCGTCGGCCACCAGTGGGAAGACGTAGACGGTGTCGGGGTCGTGCGGGTGCACCACGATCGGGAAGCCGAAATCCGCCGGCAGTCCGTCGGCGATCGACACCCAATGGTCGCCGGCGTCGTCGGAGCGGTAGACGCCGTGGTGGTTCTGGGCGAACAGCCGCTGCGGGACGCCCGCGTGGGCGGCCACCTTGTGCACGCACTGGCCGAACTCCGGCCACGGGTCGGGGAAAAAGTAGGCCTTGATCCCGACGTTGGCCGGGCTCCACGACCGACCGCCGTCGCCGGTCCGGTAGACCCCGCCGGTGGACATGGCCACGGTGAGTCGGTCGGTGTCGTTCGGGTGCGGGACGATCGTATGGATCGCCTGGCCGCCGTAACCGGCCCCCCACTCGGGACGGTGCGGGTGGTCCCATAGCGACCGGACCAGGGAGAACGACTCTCCCCGGTCGTTGGAGCGGAACAGGGCCGACGGCTGAGTCCCGGCGTAGACGACGTCCGGTTCGGCCGCCCCTCCGGGCTGGATCTGCCAGACCCGTTCCACGCTCGCGCCGAGGTCGGCGGGGAAGCGTACGGCCGCGCCCTGGGTCTCCGTCCAGGTCCGGCCCAGGTCGTCGGACCGGTAAACCCCCGGACCCCAGTGCTCGCTGGTTCCGCTGACGAACAGTCGCGGCTGAGCTCCCCGGGCGTCGACCCCGACGCCGTAGACCGCCTGCATCGCGAACTCCGGGCCCGACCACTGCCAGCGCGTACGAGCCGCATCCGAGCGCCCGGTCCACAAACCCTTGCGGGTGCCCACCAACAAGACGGACTCGCTCATCTCACTCGCTTTCTGCGGGGTCAGCCGGACACATAACCTTGGAGTTGGTCGCGCTCGAACTCCAGCTCCGAGATCTGAGACTTCACCAGGTCCCCGATGCTGACGATGCCCAAAAGGTGGCGGCGCTCGTCCAGGACGGGCACGTGCCGGATCCGCCGCTCGGTCATCACGGTCATCACCGACGGCACGCTGTCGGCCGGCGAGCACCCGAACACCTCGTCGGTCATCACCACCGACACCGGTCCGTCCAGGAAGTCCGTGCCGTCGGCGAGTCGACGGACGACGTCGCGCTCGGACACGATCCCGGCCACGTCCTCGCCGTCGGTCGAGACGACGACCGCGCCGAGGTTGTGGGTTCGAAGCAGCAGCACCAGATCGCGAACGGTCGAGGTCGGACGTACCCGCACGACCTTGGAGCCCTTGCCGGTGAGGATGTCGCCGATCCGCATCACTGCCTCCCTGGCCGAGCCTAGACCCAACCGCGACCTCTGTCATCTGGATCGTGTCCGCCTTGATACCCGAACGAGCCCACCGGTTGCCGAGTCCCGTCTAGGCTGGTTCTTCGGTAGATCGAGGGGCAGCGGGGACCGTTCAATGACCACCAATTCATCCACCGGGCAGCGGTTGCCCGAGCGTACGGCCTGGGTACGCGAACGCGCCGGGTTTGCGGCCGAGCACGGCGTCGACCCGTCCCCGGCGTCGCACGCGTCCCTGTTGACCATGGTGCAGGAGGACTTCGCCACGCACTACCGCTCGCTGGTGCATCCGGGCTGGCACGCGCTCTGCGTCTACCGGCTCGGTCACTGGGGCCGCTTCCAGTCCGGCCCGACGCGGCAACTCCTCAAACTGATTCACCGCCTCCTCAACCGGCTGGTGATCCAAAACGTGTACGGCGCCGAGATTGCCGACGAAGCCTTTATCGGGCGCAACGTGCTGATCGCCCATCAGCAGGGCGTGCAAATTCCGCCGTACAGTGTGATCGGCGACGATTCGATCATTCGGCACAACGTGACCCTGGGGATGGTCGGAACCGAGGGTCTGGAGGAGGTGCCCAGCGTCGGTCGCGGAGTTGAACTCGGTACCGGCGCCAGCCTGTTGGGAAGGATCCGCGTCGGTGACCGGGCCAAGGTGGGGCCGCATGCGCTCGTCCTGGTCAACGTGCCGGCGGGCGCGACGGCGTTCAGTCAACCGGCGAGGATCTTCACCAGCGACCGGGATCGTTCTCGGTGACGGCGGCAGCACTCGCCGTCCAGGAACCAGACGAGGACCTGGCCCGGGCGCTGGCCGAGGTAGGCGCGTCGCCGGTTCCCTCACCCGAAGCGTGCATCTTGCTGGCTTCGGTCTACCTCGACCGCGGTGATGCTGTCCGAGCGGCGCGCTGGGCCTTCGCGGCGACCGACGCCGACGACCCGGCGGCGTGGACCCGAGCGGGTCGGATCTGGAAGAAGGTCCGGTCGCGGATCACGCCGCCGCCGCGGCGGGCGCGGGTTGCGGTACTCGGTGGGTACACCACCTCTCAATTCTGCGGGTCCTTGTCCTTGGCGGCCGCGCGGGCGGGCGTCGAGGTCGACTTGTACGAGGCCGGCTTTGGCCAGTACCAACGAGAGCTGGTCGACCCGGACAGCGGTTTGCACCGCTTCCGCCCCGAGGTGGTGGTGCTCGCGGTCAGCGCGGCCGACGTCGCGCTGCCCGAACTCAGCCCGGATCCCGATCACGCCGTTGCCGCGGAGCTGTCCCGCTGGACGACCCTGTGGGATCAGATCCGGCAGTTGGGCGCCCGGGTGATCCAGCACACCATCGCCATTCCGGCGGACCTGGCTCTGGGTCACCTGGCCGGGTCGGTGCCGGGGTCGCGCTACGCCATGCTGCACCGGCTCAACGCCGGCTTCGCCGAACAGGCCACCGACGCCGTAAGCCTGGTGGACTGTGACCGCCTGGCCGGGCTGGTCGGCAAGCGCACCTGGTTCGATCCGCGGTACTTCTTCTTGGCCAAGCAGGCGGTCAGCCTGCACTGCGTGCCGCTGCTGGCTCGGCACACCGCCGCCGTGCTGGCCGCCGGGCTGGGTGCGTCGAAGAAATGCCTGGTGCTGGATCTCGACAACACCCTGTGGGGCGGGATCCTGGGTGAGGACGGCGCCGCCGGGATCGCCATCGGACACGGGCCGGTCGGGGAGGCCTATACCGCCTTCCAGCGCTACGTGCTCGAGCTCAAACGTAAGGGCGTCGTGCTTGCGGTATGTTCCAAGAACAACCCCGACGACGTCCGCGCAGTGTTCTCCGAGCACCCCGACATGCTGATTCGACTTGACGACATCGCGGTGCTGGAAGCCGGTTGGGAGGACAAGCCGACCGTCGTCCGGCGCATCGCCACCACGTTGGACATCGGTTTGGATGCACTGGTCTTCGTCGACGACAACCCCGCGGAGCGCGAGGCGGTCCGCGACCTGGCGCCCGGGGTGGACGTGATCGCCCTTCCCGCCGAACCCGCCGGATACGTGTCCGCGGTCAGCGCCTACCCGTTCTTCGAGACCTCGTCGCTGACTCAGGAGGACTCGGTCCGCACCGACCAGTACCGGGCGCGAGCCGAAGCGGCCACCCTGCAGTCCAAGGCCTCGACACTGGAGGAGTTCCTGGCCAGCCTGGACATGCGGGTCGAGGTCTCGCCGCTGGCGGAGTTGACGATCCCGCGCGCGAGCCAACTCATCGGTAAGACCAACCAGTGGAACCTGACCGGCCGCCGGCACAGCCAGCCGGTCGTGGCCGCGATGGCGGCTGATCCGGAGTGGGTGTCGCAGGTCGTACGACTCACCGACCGGTTCGCCGACCACGGCATCATCGGCGTGTTACTGGCCCGACAAGAGGGGCCGGTCCTCGACATCGACACCTGGCTGTTGAGTTGCCGGGTGATCGGACGCAACGTCGAGCACGAGATGCTCCGGCGACTACGGCGGGAAGCGGGTCGGCGCGGTTGCTCGAGCATCCGGGGAACCTACGTGGCGCTGCCGAAGAACGCTCAGGTGGCGGATCTGTACGCCGGGCTGGGCTTCCGGGCCGACGGCGCGGAGCCGAGCGGCGGGGCGACCCGATGGCAGCTCGACCTCGACGGTTCCGCCCCGGACGAGCAGGAGTTGAGTCCAGCGCTAGCCGCGCCTAGCCACCGAGAAGGAGTACACCACCGAGAAGGAGTAGACCGGTGAACGTCGACCGCAAGCTGGAGCAGGTGTTTCGCGAGGTTCTGGACGACGACGAACTCACCCTGACCGACGAGATGACCGCGGCCGACGTTCAGGCGTGGGACTCCCTGGCGCACATCAACTTGATGTTCGCCATCGAGACCGAGTTCGAGCTGCAGTTCAGTGACGAGCAGTTCACCTCGTTCCAAAGCGTCGGCGAGCTGCGACGGTTTCTGTCCAGCCACACTCAGGGCTGAGTCAGCTTCACCGTCCGCGCCCGGTGCGCAGACGTACGGCAGGCGCCGTTCGGCGGAGGTTCGACGTCCGTCCCCGCGGGATCAGTCGACGCTGCCGCGGGAATCAGTCCGCTCAGACCGACACTCGGGCGCCTGGTTCGGCGTCGACGCTGTTGATGGCCTGCCGCGTCTTCCAGATCAGGAAGGGCAGCATGACGGCCTCGGTCGCGGCCAGGGCAGATGCGGCGCCGACGACGCCGCCCAGCCAGATACCCAACGCGAGCAGGACCACCAGGGTGGGCGCCTTCAACAGGTTGAGACCGAATGTCGTCCGGGCCCGTCCCATGCCGTACAGGGTGACGCCCGGGCCGGCCCCAATGGCAACGGCCACGGCGAGCGCCGACAGCGGCACCAACACCGACTGGGCGCCGCTCCAGGTGTCGCCGAACAGCATGGTGCCGACCCGGTCGGGCAACAGCAACACTAAGGCGATGTAAGCAAGGGTGACCGCGCACATCCCCAGGGACATGGCCCAGCAGAACCGGACCCGCTGCCGACGGCCCATGCTCCGACGCTTGGCGATCTCGGGGATGCCGAAGATCGACACGGCGGTCATGATCACGTTCAACGGACCCAGCAGCACCTGGCCGGCACGGATGGAGCCGACGTCGCTGGCGGTGCCGGTCGCGCCGACGGCGAGGATCCCGATCTGACCCAGGCCCTCGCCGAGCAGGTGCTCGGCGAACAGGTAGCCCGTGAGCCTGCGCTGGCCGAACATCCACCGCAAACAGCCGCGGAACTGCGGTGTCGTGCGCAGCAGCCGGATCGCCACCACGGCGGCGACGCCGGCGGCGCCACCCCAGCAGACGATGAAAACGACTTCATTCTTCACGCCCAGCGCCAATGCGGCCCCCAGTCCGGCGAACTCCAGCACCGTCCACAAGCCGTCGTTGAACGCCGCCTGCTTGGCGCGACCGGAGCTGAAGAACGCCAACCGACACGTGTCTTGGGCCAACAGACCGGGCAGACAGATGCCGACCGCGATCAGCGCATGACCGGTGGTGCCGGACAACGCCGCCCCGGTCGCGACGACCACCAGGCCCGAGGCCGCGCCGAGGACCAGTGACGCCGCCACCGCCGACCGCGTCGCCGCCGCCCAGAGCGCGGGCGGCTCGCCGCTGAAGGTGATCTGCAGCGGCTGCCCGATGACGGCGCGGGTGGTGGCGATCAAGAACCCGAAGACCAGGAAAGCCACGGCGAAGGCACCGAATTCGCCGGCGCTCAGCGTTCGCGCGACGATCACCGAGAGGACGAGGTTGCTTGCGGCGGACAGCCCCTGGTCCACCACACTCCACGACGCGCGGCGAAACAGCCCCCTACCGGTCAGGGCCGTGCCGTCTCGAGCTCAGAGCGACCACGGGCTAGATCGTCTCGGGCTGAGCGGACCGCACTCAGCGCCCGGTAGGTCGCGAAACGCACCGCCAACGAGCGCGGCCCGGCGCCGCAGGCGAACTCCTGGGTGATCCACAGGTCTGGGCTCCAGCGCATCTTCGACACGTTGGGGCCGGGAGAGAAGTTGACGACGGTGTCTCCGCGTTCGATCGCGTACCGGATCAACTCGGCCTGCAGGTGCGTGACCACGCCCAAGGCCCAGATGTCCTGCCGGAACCCGGACGAGTGCACGTAGCTCGTCCCGGGTGAGTGCAGCGCGAGCTGAGAGGCGACGTGCTCGCCGCCCAGGTAGAGCTCGAATAGCGAGGCCCGACCGCTCACACCCAGCTGCGGCAGGACGTCGAGCATCAGGGCACGGTTACGCTGGTCCCGGTAGGAGTCGGGGTGACGTTGTCGGGTGGCGCGCTCGGCCTGCGACCGGGCCTGGTGCACGTGCAGAAAGCGGTTGACCGCATCCCGGTCGAGATCGGCTCCACGCCGGACGACCTGCCAGGGCCGCCCGTCCCTGGCCAACCGGTTGGCACTGCGCCGGACACTTTCTTTGACGTTGCGTTTCAGCCCGGCCCTGGTCACTTCCCAGGTCGGGCCCAGCGCCAGCACGACGCACGCGCGTGGGCGGACAGGCTCGGCCAGCACCATCGGGGCGTCCGGCACCGTGGCCCACTCCCGATCGAACCACCCCTGCTCCGGGGTGAGAGGTAACTCCGCCCAGTCGGCCGAGAGCTCCGAACAGGCAGCGCCCAGGGCCCGGACGACCGCGCCCGTCTGCTCCGGATGACACAGCACACCAGGGATCTCGTAGGCGGTGGGGCCGACCCCCGCACCGACCGGGAGCAACCGGCGGGCCACCTGAACCGGCCCTACCCGCGACCGATGCAGGTGCATCGGGGCCACACCAACGATCTCGCCCGGCGCTCCGGTCGAGTCGGTGTGGTGGACCAGCAGAATCAGCCGGTCGGCCGGACGGGTGTAGTGCTCGTACCACGCCAAGGTCCAACTCAGGCCGAGGAACGGGTTGGAAGGCGCCGGTTGGCGGGCGTCCAGGGCCTGCCAGGTGGCCGACACCTCGGCGGTGATCTCCGAGGCGGGCACGGTGGTGACCCGCAACGGCGAACGGTCGGTCCGAGCCAACGTCACCGGACGCGAGGTAGCCGCCCTTGATCCCGAACGTGGGCCTGGCCCCGAGGCGAATCGGGCACCGTCGGTTGGCCTGCCCTCGATCGTCGCTGGTGAACCGCTCATTCCCTGCTCCCCCTCTTGCTCTTGTGGTGCAGCCCTGACCACACCGTCTGTGCACGACCCGTCGTCGACCGCCGAGGCGTTCGGAAGCGGACGGCGCCGGCGGAACACTCCACTACGCACGCCGATCTGACCTCGAAGGAGAACAACCAGCCGCTGACTGCGTGCCCTGGACACGATCCGGCTGATGGCCGGCGCTCGTTCGACCCGGTGGGCACTGCGGCGGCCGCGCCGAGCACTCCACCGATTGATGCGTTCTCCCCGTTCGTGACCCCCCAGTCACACGAAGGGCGACGAGCCCTTTCCGTACGCCAACCCTAGCGGGGCTTGGTCGGCAATAAGCGTACACGACATCCCGTTACCGAGTTGTGATACGGCGAGCTTGATCACCGTAATATTACGGAAGTATAACGGTCTACCGCGTTGGTGTATGTGACCGCCCAAGACGGTACGGTGGCGGAACCGCTGGCACCGGGGTAACAATGGTGCGGCGAGCGCCGTTCGGGGGGAACGGCGGGTGTACTCGGGGGAGTTTTTACGTGAGCAAGCGCTTTGACGTGGTCATGATCGGAGCGGGCATCGTCGGTCTGGCCACCGCATGCGAGTTGCGTCGTCGACATCCACAGTTGTCGATGGCCGTGCTGGAGAAGGAACCGGCACCGGGTCAGCACCAGAGCGGACATAATAGTGGTGTCCTGCACGCCGGGGTGTATTACCAGCCCGGATCGTTAAAGGCGCGGCTCTGTGTCGAGGGCAAGACAGCGATGGAGCGGTTTGCCGACGATTTCGGGATCGACCGCGAAACCTGCGGAAAATTGATCGTGGCGCTGTCGGAGTCCGAACTGGGCCGGCTCGACGCCCTGTTCGAACGCGGGCAGGCCAATGCGGTGCCGGGCCTGCGTAAAGTCGGCGCGTCCGAGCTCCGCGAAATCGAGCCGCACGCCGCCGGCGTCGCCGCTATCCATTCACCTGGGACCGGCATTATCGATTTCGGCGCGGTGGTCACGACCCTGGCCAAGCTGTTGACCAACGCCGGGGTGGAAATCCTGCTCGAACACGAAGTTCTCGGGTTGTCCTCCGAAGCTGGTCGCACCACCATCGAAACCACCCAGGGGACGCTGCAAGCCCGTTACCTGATCAGCTGCGCGGGGCTGCACGCCGACCGGGTTGCGGCGATGGAACGCCGGCCGCCGGTCAGCATCGTGCCGTTTCGGGGCGATTACTACACGTTGCGGCCAGCCGCTCGCTCGCTGTGCCGGGGCCTGATCTATCCCGTTCCGGACCCGACCCTGCCGTTCCTCGGAGTGCACTTCACCAAGCGCTTCGACGGCGAGGTCTGGGCCGGACCGAACGCCGTGCTGGCCACGGAGCGGGAAGGCTATACGCGGACCGGTTTCAACGCGCGTGATCTGTGGGAGACCGTCAGTTCTCGCGGTTTCCACCGTCTGGCTCGCCGGTTCTGGCGGGTCGGTGCGGCTGAGGTCTGGCGAGACGCGGTCAAATCTGCGTTCGTAAAGGACCTCCAGCGATACGTCCCCGAGGTCGACTCCGCCGACCTCGTGTTCGGGCCCGCCGGCGTCCGGGCGCAGGCGTTGGACGCCGGCGGCAACCTCGTCGACGACTTCACCTTGGCGAGGACCGCTCGCAGCCTGCACGTGCTGAACGCACCGAGCCCGGCCGCAACCGCCTCATTGGCCATCGCCAAATTGCTGGCCGACGAGGCCAGCAGTCTGTTCGACCTACCGGCCGCTGCGTCGGTGCGGGGCGCGTCGAACTAGGCCACCGGGCCGCTACCACTCGACGAACCGTTCACGCCGGCTCCCGCCGGCCACCTGCCGCAATCTGAATCGGGGGGACTCAGAGATGGCGATTGATCCGCACGCCCACGTACACCTTCGGGGGACCGGCTTTGTGCCGGCCCCGGCTGATCAGCCACGACGGCGGCGCACCGTCTGGCTACGACGCCTCCTCCGTGACGGGGTTCGTCCACTCTTCTTGGCCGGCGACGTGCTGGCCGTCGGTGCCGCCTGGCTGGTCGATCCGGTCGAGCTCTGGGTGGCGGCGGGCTTCACCGTGTTGGTGGTGCTGCTGTTCGCCGAGGCGGGGTTATACCGGTCGCGGTTGGCCCTGTCACTGCTGGACGACCTGCCCAGGATCGCGAGCCGCTGGTTTCTTGCCCTGGCCGTGATTATGGTCGTCGTCGAGATCAAGTCCAACTACCTGGTCAGCCTGCGCTGGTTGGCCATCACGCTGGTCAGCCTGGTGGCTGTCCGGGCCGTCAACTACACCGTGGTCCGGGTGCTCCGCAGCCGGGGCACGGTCAGTCACGACACCCTCGTCCTCGGCGCGGGTCGCACCGGTCGCGCGCTCGGCTCGCTGATCAAGCAGCATCCCGAGTCGGGACTGCACATGCTGGGCTATCTCGACCGTCGGGTGTCCTCCGACGCCACCCTCGACGCGCCACTGTTGGGCCGCCCCGAGGAACTGTCGGCGATCCTGCGGCTGGCCAAGCCCAAGGCGCTCGTGGTCGCCCACGGCCGGATCGCCGAGGACGAGCTGGTTCCGCTGGTCCGAGCCTGCCACCGGCACCGCTGCGAGGTGTTCGTCGTACCGCGGCTGTACGAGGTCCAACACGTCGGCGACGGGATGGACTTCATCGGCGACCTGCCGCTGGCCCGGCTCCGGCGGGCGGCCTACCGCACCGGCGCCTGGCGGTTGAAGCGGTTGTTCGACGGGCTGTTCGCCGCCGTCGCGCTGGTGCTGCTCTCGCCCCTGCTGCTGGCCTGCGCCGCGGCGGTCTACCTGGAGGGCGGAAAAGGCGTGATCTTCCGCCAACAACGGGTGGGCTGCGACGGCCGGCTGTTCTGGCTGCTCAAGTTCCGCTCGCTCCGACCGGTGAACGAGGGCGAGTCCCAAACGCAGTGGAATATCGCGCACGACGACCGGTTGGGGCGCGTCGGACGTTTCCTCCGCAAATCCTCCATCGACGAGCTGCCGCAGCTGTTCAATATCCTGCGCGGCGACATGAGCGTGGTCGGCCCGCGGCCGGAGCGCCCCCACTTCGTCGAGCAGTTCGACGTGCTGTATCCGGGGTACAACGCCCGGCACCGGGTGCCGAGCGGATTGACCGGTTGGGCCCAGGTCCACGGGTTGCGCGGCGACACTTCGATCGACGAGCGTGCCCGCTTCGACAACTTCTACATCGAGAACTGGTCCCTGTGGCTGGATTTCAAGATCCTGCTCCGAACGGTGGTGTCGGTGTTCACCGCCCCTGGCGCCTGAACACGTCCAAGCCCACCACTTCACATCTCTGGCCGCGCGAACCTGCTCGGTCTCAGCAAACGCATCCGACGACCGAAGGAGTTACACCTCATGCCTGACCTCAGCGATTCCCCGCTCAATCCTGCCGACATTCCGGTGGTGATTCTTTGCGGCGGAATGGGAACTCGACTACGCGAGGCCAGCGAAAAGCTGCCCAAGCCGCTGGTGGACATCGGTGGCAAACCGATCCTGTGGCACGTCATGAAGACCTACGCGCACTACGGGTTCCGCCGGTTCGTGTTGTGCCTGGGCTACAAGAGCGAACAGATCCGCCGCTACTTCTTGGACTACCGCGAGCACATCACCGACTTCACCTTGGAACTGGCGGCCGCCGACCGGCCGCCGCGCTGGCACGGGCAGAGCACCTCGGAGGACTGGGAGATCACCTTCGTCGATACCGGTCTGATGACCGGCACCGGTGCCCGGGTCCGGCGGGTCGCGGACTTCCTCGACCAGGACACCTTCCTGCTCACCTACGGCGACGGGATCGGCAACGTCGACATCCGGGCCGTGCTCGCCGATCACCAACGCAGCGGCCGACTGGCCACCGTGACCGGTGTGCACCCGGCCAGCCGGTACGGCGAGATGCACGTCGATGGTGACCGGGTGAGCGAGTTCAACGAGAAGCCGACCCTGGCCACGGGCTGGGTCAGTGGGGGCTTCTTCGCGTTCAACCGACTGGTGCTGGACAAGTACCTCGACGACGACCCCGCGTTGATGCTGGAGAAGCAGCCGCTGCAGCGGATCGCTGCCGACGGTGAGCTGTCGGTGCACCGGCACGAGGGGTTCTGGATGGGGATGGACACCTTCCGCGACTGGACCGAACTCAACGCGCTGTGGGACGCCGGCTCCCCGCCCTGGCGGGTCTGGGAGGACTGAGCACCCAGCGCTACACACCACTCAACGTTCGACCACCACCACAGACTCGAGGAGCACACCACAGATGAAGGTTCTCGTCACCGGCACCGAGGGCTATCTCGGCTGCCTCCTGGCGCCGGAACTCACCCGCGACGGGCACGACGTCGTCGGGGTGGACACCGGTTTCTACAAGCAGGGCTGGCTCTATCCCGGCCTCGACAGCACCCCGTTCACGCTGGCCAAGGACATCCGTCGGATCAGCGTCGACGACCTCGCCGGAGTCGACGCGATCGTGCATATGGCGGAGCTGTCCAACGACCCGCTCGGTCAGCTGTCCCCGACCATCACCTACGAGATCAACCACCAGGGCTCGGTCCGGTTGGCGCAACTGGCCAAGCAGGCCGGCGTCACCCGGTTCGTCTACATGTCCTCGTGCAGCGTCTACGGCGTCGCCGACGGCGAGGTCGACGAGAGTTCACCGATCAACCCGCAGACTGCGTACGCGGAGTGCAAGACCCTGGTCGAGCGCGACCTGGGCGCGATGGCCGACGACGACTTCTCGCCGACTTTCCTGCGCAACGCCACCGCGTTCGGGGCCTCGCCGCGGATGCGTTTCGACATCGTGTTGAACAACTTGTCCGGGCTCGCCTGGACGACCAAGAAGATCGCCATGGTCAGCGACGGCACGCCGTGGCGCCCGCTGGTGCACGGGCTCGACATCGGTCAGGCCATCCGCCGGGCGCTCGACGCCCCCCGCGACCTGGTGCACAACGAGGTGTTCAACGTGGGTTCGAGCGAGCAGAACTACCGGGTCCGCGAGGTCGCCGAGATCGTCGGCGACATCTTCGGCGGCGAGGTGAGCTTCGGCGCCAACGGCGGTGACAACCGCAGCTACCGGGTGTCGTTCGAAAAGATCGCCAACAAGCTGCCTGGCTTCGAGTGCCGGTGGGACGCGGTGAAGGGCGCCCAGCAACTGCACGACGTGTTCGCCTCGATCGAACTGGACGAGGCGACCTTCACCGGGCGGGGGCACACCCGGCTGGCTCAACTGCAACACCTGATCGCCACCCGTCAACTCGACGAGAACCTGTTCTGGAGGAACGCCGCATGATCATCAACCCGACGCCGATCGACGGCGTGGCCATCATCGACTTGGACGAGCGCCGCGACGACCGCGGCTTCTTCGCCCGCACCTTCGACGCGGCCGCGTTTGCCGCGGCCGGCCTGGAGCCGATCGTCGAACAGTGCAACCTGTCGTTCAACCACACGGCGGGGACGCTGCGCGGCATGCACTTCCAGGTCGCTCCGCATCCCGAGGCCAAGCTGGTCCGCTGCATCGCCGGATCGATCCTGGACGTGATCGTCGACATGCGTCCAGACAGCCCGACCCGGCTGCAGCACGTGGCGGTCGAGCTGTCCGCGGCCAACCGGCGGGCGTTCTACGTGCCGCCGTACTTCGCCCACGGCTACCTCACGTTGAGCGACGGCGCCGAGGTGATCTATCAGGTCGGCGGCAGCTACGCCCCTCAGGCCGAACGCGGTCTGCGGTGGGACGACCCCGTGCTGGGGATCGAGTGGCCGATCCCGGTCGAGGTGATCAGCGCCAAGGACGCGGCCTGGCCGCTGTTGAGCGAGGCCGAGGTCGCCGGGGAACCCTCGGACCGCAACGTGAGCCTGGTGGGGGCGTCGGCATGATCATCGTCGACACGGCGCTGCAACGGCGCGCCGCCGAGGGCCGACCGGTCCGTGTCGCCCTGGTGGGGGCCGGGTTCATGGGCCGTGGCCTGACCAACCAGATCGTCAACAGCGTGGCCGGGATGGAAGTGGTGGCCATCGCCAACCGCACCCTGGGCCATGCCGAACGGGCCTACCGTGAGGCCGGGGTGCCCGACCCGATGGTGACCACCGACGCCGCCGAGGTCGACCGGGCGGTCGCGGCCGGTCGCTTCGCGATCACCGAGGACTACCGGGCGGTGACCGACGCCGAGACCGTGGACGCGGTGGTCGAGGTCACCGGCGCGGTGGAGTACGGCTGCCAGGTCGTCGTCCGCGCGATCGACCACGGCAAGCACGTGGTGTTGATGAACGCCGAGGTGGACGCCACCGTCGGCCCGATCCTGGCGCGGATGGCGCGCGCGGCCGGCGTGGTCTATACCGGCTGCGACGGCGATCAGCCGGGCGTGCAGATGAACCTGGTCCGCTTCGTCCGCGGCATCGGCGCTACCCCGCTGGTGGCCGGCAACATCAAGGGTCTGCAGGACCCGTACCGGACGCCGACTACCCAGGCGAGCTTCGCCGCCCGCTGGGGCCAGGATCCGCATATGGTCACCAGTTTCGCCGACGGGACCAAGATCTCGATCGAGCAGGCCACGGTGGCCAACGCGACCGGGATGACCGTCGCCCGGCGGGGAATGCGGGGCGGCGACTTCGCCGGGCACGTCGACGAGTTGACCAGCACCTACGACGTGGCGGAGCTACGTGCGCTCGGCGGGGTCGTCGACTACGTCGTGGGCACCAAGCCCGGCCCCGGCGTCTTCGTCCTGGCCAGCCACGACGACCCCAAGCAACGGCACTACCTGGAGCTCTACAAGCTCGGGACGGGCCCGCTGTACAGCTTCTACACCCCCTACCACCTGTGCCACTTCGAGGTGCCGCAGACGGTGGCGCGGGCGGTGCTGTTCGGCGACGCCACCATTACACCGCTCGGCGCACCCAGCGTGGAGGTGGTCACGACGGCCAAGCAGCAGCTGCCGGCGGGGACACTGTTGGACGGTCTGGGCGGCTACGCCTACTACGGCCAGGCCGAGCGGGCCGACGTCACCGCCGCCGAGCGGCTGCTACCGGTCGGGGTGGCGATCGGCTGCCGGCTCCGTCGTTCGGTGGCCAAGGACGAGGTGATCGGCTACGACGACGTCGATCTCCCGTCGGGACGGCTGGTCGACCGGTTGCGGTCCGACCAGGCGGCGGCGCTGCCGGTCGGTGAACTCGTGGGCTGACGACACCCACGGATAAGGCTCCCGATGCCGGCGACCCCCCCTGAACTGGAGCCGGCATCGGGTCTAGCGTGCGGCCCCCGGCCTGCCTCGAAGCTCGCGCTTCGCGGCGGGCCGGGGGCTGTGCCACACCCACGGTCGAAACCCTACGGTGGTTCGACGGAACGACCTATGGGAATAATCCCGTGACGCTATTCCCGCGCCCTGTCGAGGTCAGTTCAGTTGAACAGAGCGCGGAAACGTTGGCCGCCGACCGGGAAGCTCGTCATCAGCCGGTGTTTCCCGTCGGAGCCGTCGGATTCGAAGTAGGCCTGGTAGGCCACGCGGTTGACCGGGTCGACGATGAAGGCGTGCATCTGCTCGAGATAAAAAATATTCTTTGCCCCGCCCGTGCCGTCAGGCCGCGACCACAGTCCCCACTCGGGCAGGCTGAGCGACTTGTCGTGCCGGCGGGCGAATTCGCTCCAGAACTGTAATCCCCGTGGGCCGCCGAAGATGGTCGTGTTCCACGCCTTCTGCTGCACGCCCAGCCGGCAGGTGTCGTCGCATTCCGCTGGATAGGGGTAGGCATTGGCTACGTCGTAGGCGTCGATTCCGACGTAGTCGACCACATCGTCGCCGGGATAGTAGTCCACCGCGTCGACGGGGTTCTTGCCGTTGTTGGGGTTCCAGTCGAACCGGAATCGGGCGCCCGGTACGGAGCGCATCGCCGTGGCGATCCGCCGCCAGTAGGTGACGAACTCTGAGCTGTCCCGGGTGAACCAGGTTGACCCGGACAGGTTGAACTCCCACCCGACCCGCAGAATCGCGTCCGCCTGGCCGTCGCCGACCAGGTTGTGGGCCAGCTCGGTGAAGTAGCGGTCGTAGTCGCCGCGGGCGCCGGAGGCCATGTCGGCATCCCCCTTGGCGGGCAACATGGCCACACCGAGGACCAATCGCCGGGGCTCCCCGGCCCAGGCCCGATGTAGGTACTCCGGGTCGGCGATGTCGGCCCACGTGTCGCGCGCGGAATAATCGATGGCGTAGTCCACCCGGCAGCCGAGCCACGCCTCGAATTTGCTCACCGCGGCGGGGTCGGTCGCCCGGAACACCCCCACGGCCGCCTGTCCGGCGCCGGGACAGGGCGGAACCACGGGCTGGGTCGACTCCCGGGCCGACGTCTCGCCGACGCTCGGCTCCGGAGCGGCCGGAGCGTCGGACTTGCCCGAACAACCGGCGAGGAGCACGGTCAGCACCGCGGCGGCGGCCAGGCCGCGCGTCCGACGCACGTCAGTTCCTCCGGGCCAGACTGGGCTGCCGGTGGTCCGCTGTGTGCTCGGTCCGGTCACCGGCGTGCGGCGTCGCCGGCGCACCGCTTTCCGGGTGATCGATGCCCCAATCCGGGACCCGGGAACCGACGCTGCCGCGTCGCGGCGAGTGTGCGCGGGTGGCTCTCGCGACTGCCCAGGCCAAGCCCAGCAGCAGGCCGACCACCGCACCGACGACACCGTCGAACACTGTCGTCGACGTTTGCTGGGTGGTCGGCGGCTCGACCAGCTGAACCCCGTCACCGTACAGGGCAGCGCGCTGTTGAATGGTGCGGCGGCCGCCGGCGTCGGTCAGCTTGAGCAGGTCGCTGGTCTGCTGGTCGACCGCATCCTTCTGGTAAGAGCGGAAGGCCTGCACCACCGTGGCGATCCGATCCGCAGCCTGGCGAGGGTTGGCACCGGTGGCCTTCACGGTGACGATGTCGGCTTCGCTGGACGGGGTGACGGTGAGGGACTTTCGCACCTGCTGGGTGCTGCCGATCGCCGGCTCGGACCCGACTGCGTTCATCAGCACCGGCTCGGACGTCAGCAGTGCCGCCTGCAGCTCCAGATGCCTGGAGGGGTCGGAGTTGTAGGACTGCCCCGCCAGTGGGTTGAACCCGTCCTGGGAGGAGAAAAAGATCCGCGACGATGCGGTATAGCTGGTCGGCTGCAGGAACGAGACACCGACTCCGAGGAGCGCACCCACCAGCAGACCGACCAGAACCGCAATCTTGTGTCTCCACAACACACCGACAAAGACCGGCAGGACCGCGGAGTCGGGCACACCCGGCTCCCCGTCGGACGCGCTCATGCTGTCACCGCGTGCTGCGGAATCGGTAAAACGTGCAGAAGTCATCAAAAAGTCCCTGAGAAAGGGCCGCGCTGTCCCCCGATGGCCGCGGCTCGGGAGCCAGGTTACACGGCGACCGCGCCACTTTCGGCCGGTTGAGAAAGGAAGCAGCAATCTTCCCAAAAAGGCCGAACCGATCACGAAGACGCTTAGACTGTGGGCCGGGGAAATACTGTCGACGCTTTTGTAGACGTGCTGCCGAAGAGGCGCGCGCTCGGGCGTCGTGCTATCTGGGGGGGCTTGATGTCATGCAATCTGTAGGGGTCGTCGTGCCGTGCAAGAACGAAGCCGGCACGCTAGCTGCGTGCTTGGCTGCGCTCCGGAGTCAGCAGCCTGCCGTAACTTGGATCGTTGTTATCGACAACGGGTCGACCGACGGCAGTCGCGAGATTGCCGCTGCCGCGGCCGATCAGCTGATCGACCTGCCCGGGGTGTCGATCAGCAGATTGCGTAACCGCGGTGCACAAGAGGTCGGCCCGGTCGACGTGGTCGGCTTCGTCGATGCCGACGTGGTGGTCGGGCCGGACTGGTCACGAAGCGGGCTGGACGCTCTGGCCGGCGGCGCGGACCTGGTCGGTTCTCGCTCACTGGCCGACGACCGGGCGCCCTGGGTCGCGGCCCGCTGGGCGGCGGTGGAACGTCACCGGGCCCACTCGGACTCTTTGCTGTGGAGCCAGCACCTGTTGGTCAGGCGCTCGGTGCTGCACACGCTCGGCGGCTTCGACGAGGTCATGCGCACCGGCGAGGACGCCGACCTCTCCGCCCGGGCCCGGACGCTGGGATACGAGGTTCGGCTCGTCGAAGACATGACGGCGGTTCACCACGGCTTCCCGGGTACGGTCCGCGGATTTCTCCGACGCGAACTGTGGCACACCTCAACCCCGGGCTGGTGGCGGCGAATGGCGCCCACCAGTCGGCGACTGGTCGCTCTCGCCGCGACCTGGGCCGCGCTGGGTGGGGGTGCGACGCTGGGCTCACTGGTCAGCCGGCGGCCGGAGCCGATGACCGGATGGCTGGTGGGGTCCGCGGCGGCAGTGGCGCTCCTGGGCCGGGTCGCCGGCGGCACGTTCCGCCATAGCGTCCCCGACGGTCTCCTGCTCGGCCTGTGGAGCGGCGTCCGGGTCGGGCGGCTGCCCGCCGAACTCGTCGGAGTGCGCGTCGAGGCGGTGGCCAGATGAGCCTGCCCGCCTTCGAGGCCGTGATCGTCAGCTACCACAGCCGCAGCCAGATCGAGCAGTTACTCAGCCAACTACCGCCCGACCAGCCGGTGGCGTTGCTCGACAACGCCCGCGGTGCCGACGGCCTCAAGCAGTTGTGTGACGACCAACCTCATCGTCGCTACGTGGACACCGGCGGCAGCGCCGGCTTTGCGCGCGCGGCCAATCTGGGGGTGCGGACGTCCGGATTCGACTACGTGGTGCTGCTCAATCCCGACACCCGACCGTCGCCGGCGATCATGCAGAGCCTCGTCGGTGACGTCGTAGCCGACCCGAAGTGCGTCTCCAGCTCGGCGTTGAACGTCTCCGAGGACGGCCGGTCCGAATTGGGAGCGGGCGGGTGGGAACCGACGACCCGCCGTGCCCTGGTGCACGCCGTGGCCCTGCACAAGGCCTTCCCGCACAGCGGACTGTTCGCCCGGCCCGAGCGCGGTGAAGACATCGAACTCGACTGGGTGGCCGGGTCGTGCATGGCGATGCGCCGCGACCGGTTCCTCGCCCTGGGCGGTTTCGACGAGCGCTACTACGTCTATAGCGAGGACGTCGCGTTCGGCCGCACCGTCCGGCAGCGGGGGTTGCGTCAGCGGCTCCGCACCGATCTCACCGTGCAGCACGACAGCGCGGGCTCGGGGGCGCCCTCGCTGGAAATGATGCGACTGCGGGGAGCGTCGATGGCCCGCTACCTCCAGCACACCCGAGCCGCGATCCCTGCGCACGCGGTCGTCGGGATCGTCGGCGGCGGCTACGTCGTCCGTGCCGTCGCACAGCATCTCCTGGGCCGGCACGAGCGGGCGCACGAGCACTGGGCCTACGTCCGCGGCGCCTTCACCCGGCGCGCGTGGGTGGGCGGGGTCGAGGTGACCGATCGTGGCTGATCGAGGTCGGAGCTACGCCGGCGCGGCCGGGAGGTCGACCGGTCGCCCCGACTTCGGCAGAGCCCGATGCTGACGGCGACTCCTCCGACGTCGGCACCGGCGGAAGCGGTCACCGGGGCCGCCGGCCGGGCCAGCACGATCCTCTGCACCATGCTGGTGTTGACGGTGCTGCTGCAGCGCTTCGCGCTGCCGGTCGGCACCGAGGGCATCTCGGTGACCCTGGCGATCGCGTACGCCGGACTGCTCGTGCTGCTGGCGAGTGGGGTGCTGGTGCACGACGTGACGCGCATCCTGGCCTTCACCGTGGCGTTGGCCGCCTGCGGTGTGGCGACCTGGTTGGCCAGCCTGAGCAGCCTTGAACTCTCGCTCGGGTCGTACCTGTTGCTGGGTGTGCTCTACCTGCCGTGGGTCTTCCGGCTGGCCGACCCGGTCACGGCCGGGCGTGGCTTCCAGCGGGTATCCCGGGTCTTCGTCAGCGTGATGGTCCTGGCCGCCGTGGTGGCGATCGCTCAGCTCCTCGGCCAGCTGCTCGGCGTCTGGTCCTACCGCGACCCGATCGAGGACTTGGTGCCCCCGCAGTTCCTGGTGAGCAACTACAACACCTCGATCCCGCTGCAGTACGCGTCCCCGATCTACAAGTCGCAGGCGTTCGTGTTCTTGGAGCCCTCGTTCCTGTGCCAGTTCCTGGCCCTGGCGCTGCTCATCGGCCTGGTTCGGCGCGAGGCGTGGTGGAAGCTGCTCATCCTCGGCGTAGCGATGTTCTGCACCTATTCCGGAACCGGGATCGTCCTGCTGGGCGCGGGCCTGGTCCTGATCGCACTCCGGATGCCGGGACGGCTTCAGCGATGGTTCTCGGTGCTGGCGGTCCTGGTCGTGGTGGGATTGTTGACCTCGCCGTACGCTGCACCGCTGCTCCAGCGGTCCTCGGAGGCGAGTGCCAGCACCTCCAGCTTGTCGCTGCGGTTCGTGCAGCCGTACGAGCAGGTGGCGCAGGGCCTGGCCGCAGATCCGCTGCGCCTGCTGACCGGAGGTGGACCCGGTTCCGCCGAGCGCGTGCTGGAGAACGCGAGGCAGGGCTCGGGCTTGGCCGTCACCTACACCATCGCGCCGAAGCTGATCTTCGAGTACGGGGTGGTCGGTGGTGGTCTGTTCCTGATCTTCTTGGCCCTGGCGCTGTTCCGGGGACCGCCGACCCGAGTGCTCCCGGGCGCGCTCGCGGTGATGCTGGGGCTGTTGTCGGGCAGCCTGTTGCAGCCCCACACGATCGTGACCGCCTGGCTGTTGTGTCTGGTCTGGGGCCGAGAGTCCCGCCCCGCACCGATCGGCTGCGGCTGAGGTGCAAGCACCCGTTCATACCACCCGGTCAACTCCGAGGAGCCACGTGCGAGACGACATCGACGGCCAGAACCGCCCGATAGCGATCCGGTCGGCGGTCCTGGTCACCTCCACCGAGCTGGAGCCGCGCACGTTCGGCAAGCAGGTCGTGCTCGGCGGTCTGCTCGATCATCTGGTGGAACGGTTGGGTCCGGATGCAGTGCACGTCGTGCAGCTCGGCCGGGTCGACCCGAACCGTCCCGACGTGCCGTACCGCCGGCACCTGTTGGCGCTGCCGTCGGCCACCGAGCAAGTCGGGTCGGTCCTTCGCCGAGTCGTGCTCGGCCGCCGCTCCTCGTTGCAGGAAGCCGCCTTGTGGTCTCGGTCGTTGCGCAGGCACCTGGCCGCCCTGCTGGCCGACCTCGGTCCCGATCTAGAAATTTGGGACACCATGCGGGTCGGCCAGTACGCGCTCGAGCTGCCCGGGCTCGATTCGCCCGTGCTTGATTCGCCCGGGCTCGATTCGCCGACGCGCCGACGGGTCCTCTACGCCGACGACCTGTTCTCCAAGCGCTACGCGACGATGTTGGACCGGCTGCGGACCGACCCGGGCGCGAGCGGCAGCCCCCTCGGCGAGTTCGCCAAGCTGCTGCCCGGACCAGCCCGGCGGATTGCGGACCTGCGGCTCGCACGCCGGCTCCTGCTCGGTGCCGAACAGCGGCTCGTCACCCGATCCGAGGACGCCGCCCCGGCCCGATTCGACACAACGCTCCTGGTCAACCCGACCGAGACCGAAGAGTTGAGCCGGCGCTCCGGCAGCGAGCGTGTCCGCACCCTGCTCCCGATGGTCACCGTCGGACCCGGTCGGCCGCGGCAGTACAGCGGCGAGCCGACCTTCGTCTTCCTCGGCGGTCTCGACTTCCCGCCCAACCGCGAGGGGCTGCGCTGGTTCCTCACCCACTGTCGCGCGGCCGTGCTCAACGCACTACCGCAGTTTCGTCTGCTGCTGGTCGGGCGAGGAACCGACGCCGACCTGCCGGAGCGGGAGGAGTGGGGTGAGCATGTTCAGGCCCTCGGCTGGGTGGACGACCTGGACGAGGTCCTCGGCCGCTCGGCGGCGTTACTGTCTCCGCTGTGGACCGGCAGCGGCTTGAAGATCAAGGTCTTGGAGTCAATCGCCCGGGGCTTGCCGGTGGTCGGTACGGCGATGGGCGTGCTGGGACTGGACGTGGATGAGCGGGACGGTTGTCTGGTCGCCGACACCCCCGATGGCCTGGCCGCGGCGCTGGCGCAGGCGGCGGAACCGGCGGCGAACGCCGAACTGTCGGCGCGGGCAGCGCGCTGCTGGTCGACCCGCTACGCTCCGGAAGTGCTCCGTGAGCGCTACGACGACATCCTCGGGCTGCGGACGCCTGCCGCCGGCCTCGCTGACCGGACCCGGGTCTCGCTGACGTCTGGCTAGACGGCTTCGGGTTCAGACCTGTCGGTCGCTCCCGGATGCCGTGGTGTCGGCGTTTACCAGCGTGCGGCGTACACCTTGGCCGCCTTCGGGTTCTGCCCTTGGCCCCAGAGGCTGCTCCGCAGGTAGTCCGACGGTTCGTCGAAGTAGCACTCGAAGGCGACCACGTCCCGGTTGGCGGAGAAGAAGTCGTACATGGCGTTGATGAAGTAGGGGTTGTCCCCGCCGGCTCCGTTGCCGTTGTGCGGCTTGGCCAGGCCCCATTCCCCGAACCCGGCACCCTTGCCGTGGGCGCGGGCGAAGGTGACGACGTCGGCCACGCCGGGGCCGCCCGCGGGTGCGATGGCCTTGGCCCACTGCGCGTCGTTGCCGGCGTGCGTGCTCCACCAGTCGTAGCTGTCGCAGCCGATGATGTCAACGACGTCGTCTCCCGGATAGACCTTGGTCAGCGGTGCCAGCCGGTCGGCGGATCCGGGCAGGTTGGAGCCGCAGTTCACCCCGAACTCGAACCGCAGCCCGGGCGCCTCCGCACGCATGGTGGTCACGATCCGTCGGAACGCGGTCTTCCACTGGCCTGCGCTGGCGGCGGTCGCGTGCCACCGCTGGCTTTGAAGGTTGCTCTCCCAACCGACCCGGACGATGCTGTCGCCCCGGCCGTGCTTCTTCAGATCCTGGGCGACCCCGCGCCAGACCCGGTCCTGGTCGCCGCGACCGATCGAGGCCAGCGAGCCCTCGCCGTTGTCGGGCAGCATCGGCAGGCCGTAGTTGAGCCGGCCCTTGAACCCGGCCCAGGTGGTGATGGGCCACTCGTTGTCGGTGAGTTTGGCGTAGGACTCGCGGTAGCCGTAGGTGGTGACCGCGTCGGCGGGACGTCCACGCCAGGCGCCGAAGCCGTCGATCGAGTTGGCGTCGAAGCGGTTCCCCGTCCAGCCTCCGGAATGCCACGGCAGACCCGAACGCGTCGGCCCGAGGAGGCGAAGTGCGGCGCTGGACGTAGGCGGCTGAGTCGGCCTCGGGGTCGGCTTCGAGGATGTCGGCGACGGTGGCGCAGCGGTCGGGACGAGGGCGTCAAGTTTACGCTCCAGCCGGTCGAAGCGGCAGTCGTCGTACGCCTTCAGAGCGTTGATGTCGGGGCGGGTGTAGTAGCTGTCGCAGGCGTCGCGCGGCGCGTCGGCGTTCGCGATCAGGGCACCAGAAGTGGCGCTGAGTGCTGCCACGGACAGCGCGATCAGGAGGGTGCGGGTGCGGCTCACGGGGTTCCTCGGGTGGACGGGTCGACCGATGCCGGCCGACGAGTGAAGTCCCCCGAGAGGACAGTCCCCGAGTTGCGTACCGTCCCCGAGTTCTCTTCGTCCCCCGGGGCGGCAGCCCGAGCTGCCGGACCCCGGTCAGCGGCTCAGCGGAAGCGAAGAAAAGGTGACGAGAAACCTAGGTCAGGAAACGGTGATAGGCAACTCCGGAGGACAACTCTCAGCGCTCCGACGGACTCCCACCCTCGACCACGTCGGAAAGCAGCAGGACGGTGCCCGTGATGACGACGAGGAGTCCGACCGGCGTGCTGGTCGGCCTGAGGTAGCCCACTCGTCGCCTCGAGGTGACAAACGGCACCCAAGTGGTCGTGGTCACCCGGCACTCGAACTCGGGTCGGGAGCGACGAGGACCCGTTCGTGTTCCTGCACGTCGGCCAACAGCCAGGGATCGATCGGCTGCCCGGCCCTGATCACGCTGACGCGGCCGTTGCGTTCCAAGATCACCGACGCCACTTCGGCGAGCTGGCGGATTCCGGCCAGCCGCAGGGCCTGACGCAACTCGTCCTCGACGATGTGATTGGTCCGGAGGTTGTCCCGCAGCAGCTGGGAGCCGGCCATCAACAAGACCGGCGACCGGTTGATCAGCCGGTCGATCCGCCGGCGCCGGCCGAGGTAGCCCAGCACCGCCTGCATGATGAACAAGGTGGTCAGCGCGATCACCCCGGCGGCCAGGGTGGGTCGTTGCAGCAGTGCCGTTCGACCCAGGATCGCGCCGACGGCCACCACCGCGCCGAAATCGAAACTCGACAGATTGGCCACGCTGCGTTGACCGAGCACTCTGATCAAGATCAGCAGCAGGAGGTAGATGCCGACCGACGAGACCACGACGCTCAGCGCCTCGACCCACGTGATCCCCAGTTGTCCGATCATGGCCACACCCTCTCGCTCCGGTGCGTCCGACGTTACGACGCCAGCTTGGGGTCGCGGATCCAGCAGGTCCTACCCGCGGGGAGAGCAGCCCGGTCCGGTGCGCCGAATCGCTTTTCAGCGGCGCTCGACCCGTCGCCGTCAGTTCGCGGGCGGCTCGAGGGCCTCGGTCAGAGCCTCCAGGTGGCCCAAGGCTCTGACCACGGTCAAGAAAGTGGCCAAGCCGACTGCCGGATCGCCGTTCTCCACCCGACGCAAGGTCCCGCGGGTGATGCTGGCCCGCTCGGCCAACTGGTCGACGCTGAGGTGTTGCCGCTCACGCGAGGCCGTCAGCTGAGCGCCGATCTGAGCAGCGGCCCGTCGAGCGCGGACCGGTCGGGGCCGAGAAGCCATAGCCAGACCGTAGCCGCGGTCATGGTCCGTCCTTACGGCCGATGAGCTCAACCGGCGGCGCGGAGCAGCAGTGCGACCCAGCTCCGGTAGGGCCGCCAGTTGTCCGCCACGCCGGCGATGTCGACGTCGGGATCAAGCCCGTACGCCGTCCGGGTGGCAGCCTGCAGTCGCTTCTCCACCGAGGGCAACGCGTCGGGTGCGCCGACGCCGCGGATCAGGATCAGCTCGGCGGAG
This sequence comes from Friedmanniella sp., assembly GCA_965218535.1. Classification (GTDB taxonomy): domain Bacteria; phylum Actinomycetota; class Actinomycetes; order Propionibacteriales; family Propionibacteriaceae; genus Microlunatus. Next base: position 1,144,374 of record CBDCLF010000001.1, on the reverse strand, counting down.
AACGGACCGATCCCCACCAACTGCTGCAGGTTGTCCAAGGCTTCGCCGGCGGACAGAGCGCGGAGGCGGTCCCGATTCAACACTCCGTCGAGAGCGGCTGCACCGAGCCGCCGGAGCTGGTCGACCTTCTTCTCGCTCAGCCCCCGTTGCGGCCCGTCCAGCTCGGCCAGACGGGCCGGGGCCGGGAAGGCGCCGAAGTCGCCGAAGTCGTCGGCCAGCCGCTGCTTGATCACCTCCGCCTGACGCACCCGGATCCGCTGGCCGATGATGCACCAGGCGGCCGCTTCGTACGGGGTGTAGAACAGCACGGGTCGCAGCCCGGGGAACCGGTCCTGCAGCCGCCGGACCACCGGGTCGCGCTCGCCGAGCGCAGCGAAACCGTCGTCCTCCACGTCGAGGCAGAGGATGCGTTCCGCATCGCGCTTGACCAGATTGGTGAAGGCGCGGTCGTGCGGCCCCTCTGTCTCACCGTAAATCTCACCGCCGTGCTGACGCAGCGCGACCCGGGCCGTACGCCAGTCGCCGTCCAGCGCCCAGGCGAAGCTGAGCGCGTCGGGCTGACCGTCGGCGGTTCCGGTGCCCGGGAAGCCGTGGGCGAAGTCGGTGGCCGCGCTGAGGGAGAAGCCGCCCGAGGCGCTGAGGGTGAAGCTCACGCCCCGGCGCGGTCCCGACCAGCCTCGTGCACGGTCACGGCGTAGCCGTCGGGGTCGCGAAAGACGAACGTCAACCCGAACGGACCGTCGAACGGTTCGGTGAGAATGGGCACGCCGTCGGCCGCCAGCCGGTCGTGCAGTTCCGCCGCGCCGTCGGCGGCCAGCCACAGCGCCACTCCGAGGCCCGGCTGGCCGCTGTCGAGGTCCGTGCCGGGCAGCGGATTGCGGACGGCGAACGACACCGGCGAGGTGTCGAACACGATCGCCCCGGGCGGGGACTGCGGCGTCCGGCGCAGACCTAGTTTCGTCTCGTAGAAGTCGGCGGCGGTCTCGAGGTCTCGCACCTGCAGGGCGAGAAAGCTGGGTCCGGTGACGGCTGCGGTGGACATGAGGTTCTCCTTTGGTGTCGTCAAGACGTTGACATCAACGACAGTATGTCAAGATGTTGACGTGAGTCAAGTGGAGCTGAGGTCGTCGGTCGGGTACGCCCTCAAACGCGCGGCCTGGGCGCTGCGCGGCGCCATGGACGCCACGCTGCGAGAACGCGGGCTGACCGTGCCGCAGTACTCCTGTCTGGAGCTGCTCGCCCAGCGGCCGGGGCTGTCGAACGCCGAACTCGCCCGCGGCGTATTCGTGTCCCGCCAGGCCACCCATCAGCTGTTGGCCGGACTGACCCGGTTGGGCCTGATCGAGATCCGCGGCTCCGGACGCGGCCAGCGACTCAGCCTGACCGCACACGGGGCGAGCCGCCTCGCCGACGCGTCGACGGCGGTGGCTGCCGTCGAGGAGCAGATGCTGTCGTCGTTGTCCTCAGAGCAACGTGCCGGTCTGCTCGGCGGACTCGACCGTTGCGCGGACGCGCTCAGCGGGTCCGAGACCGACTGAGGAGCGGTTCGACCCGAGCGCAAACCGTTCTCATCGGGCGAGGTGTCTCCCGATGATGGGTGGACCACGGGCTCATTGGGTCGCCAACAACCCCCTGGGCCGACGCCACCATCGCCCGGAACCGGGCTGGGTGCGATCAGGAGTCGGTGAGCTCGGCCTCCGAGCGAAGGATGCAGAACTCGTTGCCCTCGGGGTCGGCGAGCACCACCCAGCCACTGCCCGGGCCCCAGGCACCGCGGAGGTCGGCCACCGTCGTCGCGCCGTGAGCCAACAGCTCCTCGAGTTCTTGATCCCGGGTGCGGGCGCGCGGTCGCAGATCCAGGTGCACCCGGTTCTTGCCGCCGCGCTGCTTGGCCGCGGCCGCGTCGGGCACCTCGATGAACAGCAACCGGTGCCCGGTTTCCGGGTCGAGGATCATGCACTCGGAATCGCCGCGCTCGTTGGCGTCACCGTCGACGTCGACGTAACCGAGCACCGGCTTCCACCAGGTCGACAGAGTGTAGGCGTCGGCGCAGTCGACGCTCGTATGGGAGACGAAAGCAGTCATCGGAGCATTGTCGCCGCCCGCGCCGGCTCTCGCCATCCCTTTGCGCGTCGAACCACAAAGCTCAACGGGTGGCGAACTCAACCGCGCCGCAGGTCTTGCGGTGGCCAGGCTACGGCCGATATACCGGTTCCACACGATCTCGGGGGTACCGCCGGCCCGCTCGAGTGCCGGTTCGGCCGCCGTCGTCGTGGGACATTGCCGTCCCAGTGGAGAGGCTGACTGATGTATCGCAGTGCTGTCACCCGAGGTCGGTCCGCGGTCGCGCTCGTCGCCGCCGGTGCCCTGGTCCTCAGCTTGCCGCTGGCCGGTTCACGAGCCGCCGCAGCCGACGCTGGTCCGGTCGTGGACCCGAGTCTGCGACGATCGCCCGAGCTGGCCGAAACCACTCGGCTGGCCGACCGGCGTACGGTCGTCACCGGCGACCGCGCGTGGGTCCTGGGCACTGCCGACGGCTACTTTCCCGCAGCCGGGTTCCACACCCGCGGCGAGATGGGCGGGTTTTGGCTGCCGAACCTGAAGCTGTTGGACGGGATGTGGTTCGGTGTCGACGGTGACTGGATCGGCGCCGGGACGAAGACGACCACCGGCTGGGGCTACGTCCGCACCGACCTGCCCGCCACTCACGGGGTGGCGGCCAGCCGGACCGACCTGGTGCCCGACGGTATCTCCGGGGCGCTGGTCGGGCTGAGCTTGCGCGCGCCGACCACCCGTACGATCACCCTGCGCGCCGACGCCCATTCGGAGCTGCTCAGCTCCTACCCGTGGGGCGAGACCACCCCGAACCAGACCAGCGTCAACCTGCCCGACACCGCCTCGGTCCGAGGCCGTGACCTGGTCTTCCGCGACCGCGGAAACCCTCCCGGCGCGAACACCGCCGCCCACGACTGGGCGGCCGCCTTCGGCTCCAACCTCACCCCGACCCGTACGCGCACCGGACGCGACTTCCGCGGCCCCCAAGATCCGGCGGTCATCTGCCCGGCGTCCGGACCGGACGCACCGGCGCAGCCCAAGCGGTGCGACGACACCGCGTACGGCCAGGGTGCCGGCGGGCAGCTCGCCTACCAGGTCCGGCTCAAGGCCGGCGAGACCACCACCGTCTGGTTCGGGGTCGGCGGTTCCACCGCCGGACCCAGCCGAGCCCGCGCCGAGCTGCGGGCGGCCCTGCGCGACCCGGTCGGGGCCCTGCAGGACAAGCAGCAAGATCGTCGCCGGGTCGACGACAAGACCATCGTCGACCTGCCCGGTGATCCGCAGCTGGCCGCCAGCGTTCGCTGGTCGAAGCAGATGCTGGCCGCCTCGGAGCAGCGGGTGGACAACGTGGCCCTGCGGGCGGTGAACGCGGGCAAGAACTATCCCGCCCCGGCCGGCCAGCTGCGTTCGATGCGCTGGCTGGGCGCCGGCTGGCCGGACTACACCTGGCTGTTCGGCACCGACGGTGAGTACACCGCCTACGCCGCGGTCGCCGCCGGCCAGTTCGAACCGATCAAAGCTCACCTGCGGGCCCTGCGGGACGTGTCGGTGGTGGTCAACGGTCGCTCCGGCAAGATCGTGCACGAAGTGACGCCCGACGGCGCGGTGTTCTTCGGCGCCAACGCCGACCCGGGCAACACCGACGAGTCGTCGAAGTACCCGTCGGCGGTGAACCTGGTCTGGCGCTGGACCGGTGACCGGGCGTTCTTGCGCGACCTTTATCCGGCCAGTGTGCGGGCCATGCGGCACGTCGCCTCCTTAGACGCCGACGGCGACGGGTGGCCGGAGGGACTGGGCAACGTCGAACGCGAAGGGATGGGACCGGAGAAGCTGGACAACGCCGTTTACACCATCCGCGGCTACGCCGATTTGGCCGCATTGGCCCGGGACCGCGGCGACACCCGGACCCGCCGGTGGGCCACCGCGAAGGCCAAGACGCTGATCGGGAAGTTCGAACGGACCTGGTGGTACGGCGGCGACGCCCGCTCCTACGCCGACTCCCTGGACGACCCGGGCAATAAGAAGGTGTTCCAGCGGCACTGGATCGGACTGACCCCGACCGACGCGGTGCTGCCGGCGCTGCCCGGCCGAAAGGCGGGGCCGCTGGCCTCCCGCCGGCACGCCACCACCACCCTGAACCAGCACGAGCGGCCCTGCTACACCAGCGAACTCGGCCTCTACCACACTGGGACCGGACCGACGTCGGCCAAGGGCGGGAACGCGGGGGCGAGCTGTGATTCCGTCGTCTCCGCGGTGCAGAGCGAGCGGAACATCTTCACCCTCAACTCCGCGATCGCCGCGGTGAGCGAGGGCAACTACGGCCGACTGGCGCCCGATCAGCAGGGGGTCTACACCACCGGGAACGCCCGCAGCCAGCTCGACCCGACCCTGTGGGAGATGCCCGGCATGATGCCGGAGATCGTGCCGGGCGGCGACTTCGGCGCCAACATCGACAAGCTGTTCACCGAACGGTCGATGGTGATGCAGGCCTGGGGTGCGTACGGCGTGCTGTGGCCGGTGGTGCACCAGTGGCTCGGCGTCTCACCCGACATGGGCCGCGACCGGGTGCGAGTCGTGCCGCAGATCCCCGCCGGCCAAACCCGGGCGGCGGGCCGCGACATCCGACTCGGGAAAGACAGCATCGACGTCGCCGCCCGGCACTCGGGGCGCGCCTACTCCACCACCGTCACCCGCCACGGCCGGCTGACCCTGACCGTCGGGGCGGTGCTGCCGCGGGGCTCGAAGATCCGCACGGCCACCCTGGACGGGCGCAGGGCCCGGGTCCGGCTCAGCACCACCGCGCGGGGCACCGAGGCCACGGTCGCCGTCCCGGCCGGCCGGGGTACGTCGCGGCTGGTGATCGTCCGGCGTTAACCCCGCCGGCTCCGTGCTGAGCCGTCAAGGCAGCCGATAGGCCGCGTCGGGGATGTCGGTGATGAACATGTGGCCGGGGGCGTGGGTGATCGCGAACGGGGGCCGCGAGGCGGCCAGCGCGGCCTGGGGGGTGACCCCGCAGGCCCAGAACACGGGAACGTCGCCGGCCTCGAAGTCGACGGCGTCGCCGTAGTCGGGGTCGGCGACGTCGTCGATCCCCAGCGCCGCCGGCGCGCCGACGTGCACCGGGGCCCCGTGCACCTGCGGCATCCGGGCGGTGATCTGGACGGCCTGCGCGACCAGCGCGCCTGGAATAGGACGCATCGACACGACCAACGGCCCGGACAGTCGTCCGGCGCTTCGGCAGGCCCGGTTGGTCCGGTACATCGAGACGTTGCGCCCCTGCTCGATGTTGCGGACCGGAATGCCCGCGGCCAGCAGGGCGGTGTCGAAGCTGAAACTGCAGCCGATCAGGAACGTGACCAGGTCGGGCTGCCACAGGTCGGTGACGTCGACGGGTTCGTCGACCAGTTCGCCGTGGCGCCACACCCGGTAGCGGGGTAGGTCGGTGCGCAGGTCCGCCTCGGGGGCCAGGGCGGTCTGGTGGCTGCCCGGGTCGGTGACGTCGAGCAGCGGAACCGGCTGCGGGTTGCGTTGGCCGAACAACAACATGTCGAAGGCCCACTCCCGGGGCAACGCGACCAGGTTGGCCTGGGTATAGCCGGCCGCCCAGCCCGACGTCGGTACGACGAGGCCGGTTCGATAACGCTGTCGCGCCGACTCCGGCGTACTGGTCGCCGGTGCGGGCGAGTTGGTCGTGCGTTGGGTGGTGGTCGTCATGCGGGAGGACTCCTGGGTGTTTGTGGGGATCGGGTTCGGCCGGTCAATGGGCCAGGGCCGGACCGATGGTGCGGGCGAAGGCGTCGACTTCGGCGCTGGGCAGGTCGTAGTGGTTGGTCCAGGTGTGCGCGGGGAACAAGAAGACGTCGGTCATCCCGGTTTCCGCGTGGGCTTGGAGGAGCCGTTCGGCGCACCGTTCCGGCGGCCCGAACAGGCCGAACGCGTCGCTGATCCGGACCGCCGTGGCCTCGCTGATCGCGGCCGGGTCCAGGTCGGCCGGCAGGTCGATCCCGGCGTGCCGCAGCCACAGCAGGTTCGAGGCGCTCGGGTATTTCAGCCACGGCTGGCCGGGACGAAACCACGCCTTCGGCCAGGCCTGTGCCGCCGACTCGGTCCCCAAGACGTAGGGGACGATCAGGGTCTCGGTCAGCGTGGCCGGGTCGCGACCGGACCGTTCGGCCCCGCGGCGGACGTGCTCGCGGGCCGCGTGCACGCTGTCGGGATGCAGGCCGACCAGCATCATCACGCCGTCGGCGACTTCGCCGGCAAGTTCCAACAGCTTGGGGCCGGACGCGAGCAGGACGACCCGGGTTTCGGTGCGGGGGCGAGACGTCAACTCCAGTTCGTGACCGTCGAAGGTGGCCCGTCCGGACCCGAGCAGCCCCCGCAGCGCGAGGACGACCTCGGCGAGCTGGCTCCGGCGAGCCCGTGCCTGCCCCGCCTTCTCCACGGAGAGGAAGCCGGGGGCCACGGTCAGCATCGCCCGGCCGGGGGCGAGTTCGTCCAGCGAATTGAGCAGGGACGCCAGCACGAGGGGGTGCCGGGTGACCACGTTGGAGGTGGCCGGGAACAGGGACAGTCGACTGGTCCGCTGGGCCATGGCCGCCAGCGTCAGGTAGGCGTCGCGGCCGGTGTGATGGTGGTCCGGGACACCGACGCCGTCGAGACCGGACTGCTCGCAGCGGACGGCGAAATCGGCGAGTTCGGGCAGCGGCCGGCCCAGGGGAACCCGGATGCTGACGTTTAGGTGTGATACCACTGTGTGGGCCTACCTCGGTTCGGGTGCGCAACGGTAGGCGGCGAGCAGTTGCCGCTCGGAGTCGATCAGGTAGCGCTCGAGTTCTTCGGCGGCCGGTACGAAGGAGCCTTTCTCCAAGAGCCCGAGCAGTCGCCGGTTGCGCTGCACGTACGGCTGGTGCAGCAGTTGGGGATCGTCGACGGTGTGGAAGACCAGTCGGAGTTCGGCGATCAGCTGGTTGGCGACCCGGTCGATCCGGGGGCTTCCGGCCAGGGCGACGAGGTGCTGGTGAAAGTGCATGTTCGACGTGCCGACCGACGCCCAGTCGCCGCGCGCCGCGGCCGCTTCGGCCGCGGCCACCTCAGCCCGCAGCGGCGCGAGCTGAGTCTCGCTCAGTCCGGTCAGCGACCCCACGACGTGGCACTCCAGCAGCCGCCGCAGCCGGTAGAGGTCGAGGAGTTCGAACGCGTCCAGGGCGGACACGAAAACGCCGCGGTGCAGCCGGTGGACGAGCAGACCGTCATGGGTGAGCAGCCGGAAGGCTTCCCGCAAGGTGTTGCGCGACACCTTGAGCGGACCGACGAGTTCTTCCTCGACCAGTCGGGTGCCGGGCCGTAGCTCGCCGTCGGTGATCCGGCGCCGGAGCACGTCCGCGGCTCGCTCGGCCTCGCTCTGGTTCGTGGCCATGGCTCCTCCTTCCGGTCCCGCGCCCTGGATCAACTGTAACAATCGTTCGACAACCCTTGCCAGATTGTTGAACACGTTGCTACTGTCCTGGTACTCGTGCAGGACCCGAACCCGCACCGGAGGCACGCCCCCCGTTGCGCACTACCTCCCCAGCCACCCCCGTAGGCCAGATCGAGGAGCTCCTGTGAAGTCGTCACCTCGCACCAGGACACATCGCACCAGGACGGCCGTGGTCGCGGCCGCATCCGCCGCCGTGCTCGGAGTCGGGATGCTGACTCCGGCCGCAGCGGGCGCGGCACCGCGCGTACCCGATCGGGGGACGTTGCCCGGGCCGTGTCTGGACGCCTCGGTCAAGCTCTCGGTCGAAGAGAGCCGCCTCGACGCGAAACTGCCCACCAACGACAATCCGGGGTTACTCCAACTCAAGCCGTTCGCGGTCCAGATGATCACCGGAGCAGGCTTCGAGTCGTTCGGACCGCGCCTGGTGTCCGACCTGTGCCGAGAAAACAACCTGCGCCGGACCCAGAAGCTAGTCGAGCAGCGCGGCAAACGGCTGTGGCGGATGGCGGTGCACCGGGCTCAGACGAACGGCCGGGTGGCCGGTGACCTGCCCCGCAGCGACGACCGCCCGCTCTACTGGGCGCGGCTGCAGGCCACCGCCGCCATCCGCCAGTGGCAGCCCGGATTCACCCTGTCCATCGACGAGCGGGATGCGCTGATCACGTCCTTCGACAAGGCGTCGCGGGGGATGACCGACATTCACTTCCAGCGCGGGTCCAAGGTCAAGCGGGTCATCGTCAGCGGCTTCGACCCCTACACCCTGGACGGAGGCGAGCAGGGAACCGCCGCCGGTGCCGCGGGCAACAACATCCGGCACGGCAACCCCTCCGGGGCCGTCGCACTGGCCCTGGACGGAACCAGCTACCGCAGCCCGAACGGAACCCGGCAGGTCGTCGAGGCCTACACCTTGCCGGTGAACTACACCGAGTTCGCCGACGGCTACCTCGAAGACACGGTCGGACCGCTGATGCGGGCCAAGCCGGACCGCCGGGTCGACGCCTCCCTCACCGTCAGCCAAGCCGGTGGGTCCCAGTTCAACCTGGAACAGTGGAACGCCCGCTATCACGGCCCCTACCCGGGCAACGACCTCAGCCAGCCCTGTCCCAGCGTGGACGGCACGCCCCAGCTGGCGGTTTACAACCACGGCTGCAACACCGAGATTCCTCGCCGCTGGGGCGGGACCCTGGGCTTCGACCTGCGGCAGCCCCCGCAGTGGACCACGGCCAGCACCCCGATCGGGGCGATGATCAAGGCCAATACCGGTGCCGGTGTGCCAAGGCCTCCCGGTGATACCTGGCCCGACACCTCGGTCGCGTTCGGGGTCATTTGGCACACCAACTACACCGAGTTCCCCGACTGTCGCTCAACCACCCGGGTGGACCGCAACACCCCGACCACGACCTATCCGCCGGTGGACCCGCCGGTTCCCCCCAGCCGGGACTCCTGCTCCTACAGCGGCGGCGGTGGCAACTACCTGTCCAACGAGAGCGCCTATCGCAACACCCGGCTGCGCGACTACCTCGGTCTCGACATCCCGGCCGGACACATCCACACCCCCGGCATGCAGAACTTCGACCAGGGCAACCTCTTCAATCCCAGCGACCGAACGTTCGACGCCTGGCGTCGAGCCATCGTCGCCCAGACCGTGAACCTGGTCCACGTGGTCGGGGACCACTCCTAGCCACCACGGCAAGCCACCACGGGGGGGTCACGCCGGCGAGCCAGCACGAACGCGCCCCCCTAGCCCCACCGCACATCCGCGAGCCGAGAGGGAGCTGTGTCCGATCAATCGAAGAAACCGCCGGGGGCAACATCGACCGGGGCAGGATCCGACGGGCAGGAGACGACGTCGGCGTCCGACGCAGTGGTGGCCAAGGGGGCCCGCGGGACGCTTTTGGGCGCAATCTTCTTGATGGCGACGTCGGCGATCGGACCGGGGTTCATCACCCAGACCACCTCCTTCACCGCGAAGCTCGGTGCCTCCTTCGCCTTTGCCATCGTCGTCTCCATCCTGATCGACATCGCCTTGCAGCTGAATATCTGGCGCGTCATCGGGGTGTCCGGACAGCGGGCCCAAGAGCTCGGCAACCGGGTGTTGCCCGGTCTGGGGGTGCTGATGGCGGTCCTGCTGCTGATCGGCGGGCTGGTCTTCAACGTCGGCAACATCAGCGGCGCGGGCTTGGGCACCAACGCCATGTTCGGGATGAATCCGAGGCTCGGCGGGGCCCTCTCCGCCCTGATCGCGATCGCCATCTTCGTATCCAAGCGGGCCGGGGTCGCGATCGACCGGATCGTCGTGGTCCTCGGTCTGGCGATGATCGTGCTGACCCTGTACGTGGCCATCACCAGCAAGCCGCCGGTGGGTGCGGCGCTGCGCAACGCCGTGGCGCCGGAGCAGTTCAGCTTCTTGGCCATCACCACGCTGGTCGGGGGCACGATCGGTGGCTACATCGTCTACGCCGGTGCGCACCGACTGCTCGACTCCGGCGTCTCCGGGCCCGACCAGGTTGGTGCGATCACTCGTGCGTCGGTGACCGGAATCATCATCACCGGGGTCATGCGGGTGATCTTGTTCCTGGCCATTTTGGGCGTGGTCGCCGGCGGCGCCGCCCTCGACCCCAAGAACCAGACCGCCTCGGCGTTCCAGAATGCGGCCGGCCAGGTCGGCGAGCGGGTGTTCGGCGTCATCTTGTGGGCGGCCGCGATCACCAGCGTCATCGGCGCCTCCTACACCTCGGTCACCTTCATCACCTCGCGGACGCGAACCAGCGAGCGGATGCGCTCCCTGCTGGTGATCGGCTTCATCGTCATCACCGGCGGCGTGTTCGTGCTGATCGGAACGCCACCTACGACGTTGCTGGTGTTCGCCGGAGCGTTCAACGGCCTGCTGCTGCCGGTCGGTATCGGGGTGCTGCTCTGGGTCGCCTGGGTGCGGACCGATCTGCTCCGGGGCTACTCCTATCCCCGTTGGCTGCTGATCATCGGTACCGTCGCGTGGCTGCTGACCATCTATCTCGCGGTCAACTCGGTCGGCCCAGTGATCAACCTCTTCCGATGACGACGTCAGGGCTGGCTGAGGATGAAGGGAGCAGGGCAGTGGTGACGGTTGACCTCAACTCCGACCTCGGCGAGGGGTTCGGCCAGTGGACGCTGGGGGACGACGACGCGCTGCTCGACGTGGTGACCAGCGCCAACGTGGCCTGCGGCTTCCACGCCAGCGACGCCTCGATCATGCGTCGGGTCTGCGAGCGGGCGGTGGCCTCGGGCGTGGCCATCGGTGCCCAGGTCGGCTACCGGGACCTGCCCGGGTTCGGCCGTCGGTTCATCGACGTCGAACCGGCCGCCCTGACCGCCGACATCATCTACCAGATCGGCGCCCTGGACGCGTTCGCCCGGATCGCCGGCGCCAAGGTCGCCTACGTCAAGCCGCACGGGGCCCTGTACAACGCGATCGTGCACCACCAGGAGCAGGCGGCGGCGGTGGTGGCGGCGGTGGTCGCCTACGATGCGTCGCTGCCCGTGCTGGGACTGCCCGGATCGGTCTGGCTCGAGCAGGCCGGCGCCGCCGGGTTGCGCGTGGTCAACGAAGCGTTCGCCGACCGCGCGTACACCCCGGAGGGGACGCTGGTGTCGCGGCGGCTGCCCGGCGCGGTCCTGCACGACGCCGAAGAGGTTGCCGGACGCTGCGTGGCGATGGCCACCGGTCAGCCGATCGACGACATCGACGGCGGCCAGTTGCACCTGCGCCCCGACTCCATCTGCGTCCACGGGGACACCCCCGGGGCGGTGGGAATGGCCCAGGCGGTGCGTCAGGCCCTGACCGGGGCCGGGGTCGACCTCGCGTCGTTTGTGTCCTAGTGCGGGTCGTCGGCTAGTGCGACTCCTGCCCAGCGGCACCACCGCGCTCCTGGTCGAACTCGAGGACCTGGCTCGAGGTCCTCTCCCTGCACGCGGCCCTGTCCGAGCACCGACCCGAGGGTGTTCTCGACGTCGTTCCCGCCGCCAAGACCGTGCTGGTCGTCATCGATCCTTCGGCGACCACCCTGGCCCGGGTCGGCGACGCTGTCCGAGACCTCCCGCTGAAGTCCGACGTTGCGCGGACCGCGACCGAGGTGTTGGAGATTCCGGTCACCTACGACGGCGCCGACTTGGCCGACGTGGCGACCGCTTTGGGGTGCAGCCCGGCCGAGGTCATCACCCGGCACACCCGGGACCGGTGGACGGTGGCCTTCTGCGGCTTCGCACCCGGCTTCGGCTACCTGGCCGGGGCGGACTACGACTGGGACGTCCCGCGGCGCGCGACCCCGCGGACCCGGGTGCCCGCCGGTGCCGTCGGACTCGCCGGCGAGTTCAGCGGCATCTATCCCCGGCCGTCCCCGGGTGGGTGGCAGTTGATCGGACACACCGACCACCCGATCTTCGACCTCGACCGGGATCCGCCGGCGTTGCTGCGCCCCGGCACCGCCGTCCGGTTCGTTGATGTGCAGGGTGCCCAAGATGACGCCTGATCAGGGTGCCCTGCGCCTCGACGCCCTGGAAGTCGTGGCCACCGGACCCCTGACCACCGTCCAGGACAACGGCCGGATGGGCCTGGCCGCGCTCGGCATCGCCCGGTCCGGTGCGTGCGACCGAGCCGCGTACGCCCTGGCGAACCGGCTGGTCGGCAACGAGGTGGGTGCCGCCGCGTTCGAAGTCACGATGGGTGGCCTGGTGCTCCGGGCCCGGGTCGATGTCGTCCTGGCCACCGCCGGTGCCCGGTGTGCCGGCAGCCCGCACCAGGCGCCGATCCAGTTGGCCGCGGGGGAGCAGCTGCAGCTGGGCCCACCGGTGTCGGGGGCGCGCACCTACGTCGCCGTCCGCGGAGGTATCGCCGTTGCCCCGGTCCTCGGCTCCCGCTCCACCGACCTGCTGTCGGGGCTCGGCCCCGGCGTAACGTCGGTCGGCGGTCTGGTGCCGATCGGGCGCAGCGCTCAGGCGATGCCCGGTGTCGACGTCGCGGCCACCGCGGAGCCCCCCGCGGGGGAGGTCGCCGTCCGCGTCCAGCCGGGACCCCGGCGCGACTGGTTCACCGATGATGCGTGGACGTCGCTGCTGAGCCAGTCGTACGCGGTCAGTACGCAGAGCAACCGGATCGGGCTCCGGCTCGAAGGGGAGCCGCTGAGCCGGACTGACTCCCGGGAACTGCCGAGTGAGGGCATGGTCCGCGGCGCCATTCAGGTCCCGCCCGGCGGGACGCTGGTGCTCTTCCTGGCCGATCATCCGGTCACCGGCGGCTACCCGGTGATCGGCTACGTCGTCGACGCCGACGTCGACCGCTGCGCCCAGTTGCAGCCCCTGCAGACGCTGCGCTTCACCGACTGAGCTCAGCCTGCGCCGGCGAGTACTTGCGGTTTAAGAGCCGGAACTTCACATCAATGCCTTCGGCGAACCTTGTCAGAGCGGTCCGCTTCTGTCCGCGGGTGCGAAGGTGTGATCGTGGCGGATTCGCTGCCGGACCGCGCGATCTACTCCTACGTGGACGTGAACCGCCTCGTCGGCCCGCCCTCGGGCACAGCCCGTCAGTGGCTAGAGGGCTACCGGCGCGCTGGCCGCTTCTATGACCCGGTGCTGCGTCCGGAGCCCACTGCGATCGATGTCGTCACCTGGGGCGAGATGGTCGAGGCGCGGCTGCTGGCGGAGTTCCGACGCGACGTTCCTGTTCAGCGAATGCGTCCGGCGATCGGGCAGCTGCGCCTCGAGTTCGGTCCGTATCCGCTCGCCCATGCCCGTCCTTTTCTGGACGTCGAGGGACGCGAGCTGGTCCGTCTGGTCCAGGAAAGGGTCGGGCTTGAGCGCCAGCTGCAACTGGTCGTCGTGCGCAACGGACAACTCGTCCTGGCCGACGTGGCGATGCGTTTCCGCACTGCGGTTGAGTACGAACGAGGCGTCGCCGGCCGCCTCAGACCCGATCGGCGGACGCCGCCCGTGGTGATGGACCCGCGTCGAGCTTTCGGCCAATCGGCGATCCGGAATGTCCGAACAGACATCTTCGCCGAGGACTACGGGGCAGGGACCGGGCGGGAAGACCTGGCCGAGCTGTACAACATCACCGCCGAGCAGGTCGATGCCCCCATCCGGTCGTCGTCGGTGGCGACCCTGATCTACGTCGAGAGCGGCTGTCATAGAGCGGTTCTTCGGGGAAGGCGTCCTCGGCTCCGCTGTTCCACTACCGCAGGGGAAGGGAGCCGTCGGCCAGTCGGCCGCCGCCCATCAATCCGCGGCTTGGTGAACTCCAGAGCCGTCGCTAAGGTGATCGGCGATCGTACGTTGAGAGTCGTCGGTCAAGGTCGAACCATCTACGTCAAGAGCGGCGTCGCTTGAGTACGTCAAGAGCGGCGTCGCTTGAGCGATTTGCCGCCGCAGCCGTCTCGTCACCTCGGAGGACCATGACCGACCGCCCCGGATTCGTCATGGTCCACGGCGCCTGGCACGACGCGCGCAGCTGGGCCTGGGTGGTCGCACGGCTTCGGGCGCGTGGCTTCGTCGCCAAATCGCTCGATCTGCCCGGAGCAGGTGCAACTACCAGCTCACCGGCGTCGTACGAGCGGCGACCATTGAACCGCGAGGCTTTCGCCGTCGAATCCACCCCGCGTCACGTGACGCAGGCTGAGCGCACAGCTGCCACCCTCAGTGTGGTGGAGGAGGTGGCCGAGCAGACCGGACGACCCGTCGTGCTGGTCGGCCACTCGCTGGGCGGCGTAACTGTCTCAGACGCAGCGGAGTCGCGGCCCCAGCTAGTTGCGGCCACAGTCTACGTCGCCGCGTTTATGCTCCCTCCGAACGTCGCCGTGGTCGACCTGATCGGGTCCGCAGCGATGGCGACGTCGACGACACCCGCCCTCTTCCTGGCCGACCCCGCCGTCGTCGGCGCGTTGCGCATCGACCCACGAAATGCTGATCGCGACTACGTTGCCCTCGTCAAGGACAGCTTCTATGCCGACGTGGACGACACCACGTTCGCCGACGCCCTCTTGAGGATGCACCCGGACGAGCCGTTCGATGTGTTCCTACAGCCCTCCGCAGTCACCCCCGGGCACTACGGCACAGTCGAGCGCCACTACGTACGCACAAGCGACGCAGACCACACCATCGTTCCCGACGCCCAGCAGCACATGATCACGACGGTCGACCAAGCCATGCCGGACCCGACCGTGGTGCACCAGATGGCGACCGGCCACTCGCCTTTCGCCTCGCAACCAGACGCCCTGGCCGACGTCCTCGAGGCCGTCGCCGATTCCGTAGGCGCGTGAGGACCCAGCGACCCGCCCCTGCCGGGACATGCACGAATAATGACATGCCGTCATGGAGCTGACCCAGGTAGTGCCGTAGCGCACCTTCGGCAAGCACCAGGAGCTGACCTACGCTCACGACGGGGTCGACAGTGTCGCGCCAACCCTGTGTCACGCGGCCGCGCTTTCCGACCTGTATGCAGGAGTGGCTAAGCATCTGAGCTCACAACCGCTCGCGCCTGCTGCTGTCGGGTGAGAAAGGCGCCGACAGTGGGTCCCGCCGAGGAGGATGCGAACCTCGCCGCCTGCGGCAGCGGGGAAGGATCGCAGGGTGGACGGTCGCACCTCGTCTCGGGTGCTGCCCAGCCACGGCGAAGTCAGCACCGCACCTGGGAGGTGCCCGCTGAGGTCGTTGCCGCGCAGGGTGCCGGTGGCGGTGAACTCGCTCGGTCCCGACATCACCTCGTAGGTCTGCTGCCCCATCTGCTCGATGGCGCGTACCAGCAAGTCCGGCCACGGGTCGAGGGAGCACAGGTGGCGCCGGCAGTACACGTCGGTCGCGGCGCACTCCGGGTGCTCGGCCACGTACGCCAACGCCAGATAAGCACCCTCGGAGTGACTCAGCACGTGGACCCGACCCAGGCCCAGCCCTACCCGGACGGCTCCGACCCCGGCTACCGCGCGGGAAACGGTCCTCAAGCCCGGGTCGTCTGGACGCTCGGAGCGACCACACCCGAGCTGGTCGACGAGTAAGACATCGACGCCGGGCGCGGGAGCAAGCGCTGCGAGCCCGTGCAGATAGTCGCTTGGGAGTCCAGGCCCGCCATGGAGCACCAGCAGCGGGGGGCGGTCTCGGTCTGCTTCGGCTGGCTCACCGACCAGTTGGTGTGGTGGCGCATCGACCAGACGCGGCCAGTAGGGACCTGTAATCCAGCGCTCTTCCGCTTCCGCGTGATGTGCAGTCATCGCTGCTCTCCTTCCATGAGAGCCTCCGCCGATTTAGGACGACCGAGCCGCAGACGTACTTCCTTTCTCGGTTCAGCGGGGTCGTCCTTCGTCACTGGTGTGACCTCGGCCGGCCAGGTCGGCGAGTGTGAGGTCGGCGGTCGCCGGAGCCGCAGCAAGCAAGGGCGCCCCTCTTCCGCCCATCGCCGTGTAGCCATTGTTCCTGACCCGGAGACTTTCCGGTTATCAGCTAATCCATCCGTATTCGACCCACACCTTCTGAGCTTGAGGGTGCAGGGGTACGTCGATCGGGGTGTCGGGCGAGTCGTTGACCATGCGGTCTAGTGGCAGCGGTGGCTGGGTGACGGGGCCGATCTGCCAGGCGATGTGGTCGCGCCGCTCGGCCAGCGCACGGCAGAACTGGTCGACGAGGTCGTCGGACGCGTCGGCCCTGCAGTAGATCGGCCAGCCGCCGAAGTCGACCGTGGCGACGTCGGCGTGGAGGGTGGGGTGCTGGTCCGCCTCGAGGGTGGCAGGGCGGAAACCCTGAGTGGTGAGCTGGGTGGTCTTCTCGGGGCTGAGGGGTAGGAGCTGGGCGCCGGCGTCGGCGAGCATGTCGGCCCAGCCGCCGACGGCTTCGTCGAAGATGGCGTCGATCGCGCCGTCGGCGAGCCGGCCCATCCGGGAGGGGTGCATCGGCATCGGCTGGTCGTTGAACACCTCCCCGCCCCAGGAGCGGAGGTCATCCAAGCTGAACCCGTGCGCGCGGAGGACGACGTCGATCATGATCGAGGTGCAGACGTCGAGGGACCCGCGGGTGGAGACGCGCAGCGGGTAGCGGGCTTCGCCGATCTGCTCGAGGCTGGTGAAGCCGAGCCGGTCGACGACGGCGAAGCCGAGGGCGTCGTCGTGCGGCATGACGGCAATGGTGGCGACGTCGTGGGGCGTGTCGAAGGCGCCGACGCCGCGGTGGGCCATGGTCAGCAGGGCGGAGGGGTTGAGGATGGAGAAGTCGAGGTCGCCGCGGTGGACGGCGGTGATGGCGTCGACGTGGTTGGCGCCGTAGAAGGCGAACCGGCCGGGCCCGGAGTGACTCTCCAGGGTGACGGTGACGGCGCGGTGGGTCCAGGTCTCGTCGAGGAGCATCTGCTCGGCGACGTTGAGGAACAGCAGCGAGCGCATGTTCAGCGGGTCGACCGGGGCGAAAGTGCGGTACTCGGCCGTGCTGCGTCCCGACCCCACAGGCGGGGTGGAGGGGTGGAAGTCGGTCATGATCGTCCTTTGGTCAGCGGCGGATGCCGGTGCGGAGGCGTTCCCAGTTCCCGGACGCAATCCCGGTCCGGGCCTGGCCGTCGAGGTCGGCGTATTCGAGAAACGTTCGCGCCCCCATCTGGGAAGCGGCTTCGAACGGGTAGTCGGTGGAGAACAGCAGCCGGTCCGGCCCGGCGACCTCGAGGGCCCAGCGAAGGTAGCGGCGGCTGAGCATGCCGCTCGGCGCGAGGTGCAGATTCTGGCGGACATAGTGCTGCAGGGAGTGGGCAACGCCGGCCCGCTCGGCGAGCTGCTGCACCCGTTCCAGGTAGAACAAGACCACTTCGCCCCAGTGGCCGACGATGACCTGCAGGTCGGGGAACCGGTCGAACACCCCGGCTAGCAGCATGCGCACCAGCTGCACCGCGGTCTCGTAGTGCCATCCGATCCCAGCGGTAGCAAAGCCGGCAGCCGTGGCCGGGGCGAACCCGTCGTAGTATGCCTCCCGGACGGCGATCGGCGGGGACTGCGGGTGCAGGTGCAGTGGGGCACGCAGGGCTTCGGCGGCCTCGTAGATCGGCCAGTAGTCCGGGTGGTCCATCTGGGTGGCACCGGTCCGGCCGTAAACCATCGCGCCGTCGAGGCCGAGCTCGCGCACCGCCCGGCCGAGCTCGTCAGCCGCCGCTTTCGGGGTGCTGGTGGCCAGCACCGCGAGACCTTGGTAGCGCCCCGACGACGAGGCGACCACGTCGGCGAGGAAGTCGTTCGACGAGCGCTGCAAGGCCAGGGCCGTCTTTTCTGGCAGCCCCTGCAGGCCGGGCGGGGTCAGGGAGAGCACCTGGGCGTCGACCCCGGTCGCCTGCATCGCCGCGAACCGTTCGTCCCCGAGGTCCAGCAGCCGCCGGCCCGTCTCGCCTCGGGTCGACGGCTGCAGCGCCAGATCCTGCTGCGACGACGGCAGCTGCAGCCAGGCGTCGAGCACCTCGCGGGTGGCGAAGTGCTCCTCCAACCCGACGATCCTCACGTGCTGATCCTCATGAGTCGAGCAACCTTCATGTGTCGAGCAGGGCGGGGACGAAGATGTCGTCACTGGCGAGCAGCTGCGCCGAGAGGCCCTGCTCGTAGTGGTAGCGCAGGTACGTGTCGAAGCCGGCACGGTTGGCGCTCAGTCCGTGCGGCCACAGGTCCTCCCCGAGCAGCGCCCGGGCGTCGTCGAACAGCTGGCTGAACCACGGAATCATCACGTTCGCGTGGTGCTTCAGCGCCTCCGCCTCGTAGCGGTCCAGCGCCAGGTCCTTCGCCGCGACGACCGCCGTGTAGATCGACCGGACCAGCTCGGTGTCGTCGGCGAGCTCCCTGCGGATCGCCAGGACGTGCGCCGGCGGGTAGATCCCGGTACGGCGGAACCAGTCGCGTTCCACCGCCTCGTAGTCGGGGAACAAGCGCCGCACCCGACTCGAGCCCTCGAGCAGGCTCCGCGGGACGTCGACGGAGATTAGCGCGTCGAGCTCGCCGTCCTCGAGCATGCCCGCCAGGGTCTCGCCGCCCCCGGTGTGGCGGACCGACACGTTGGCCGGGACGGGCTGCGGGATCCAGCCGAACGACGGCAGCGGACTGTTCGTGCCCCCGATCACCCATTGACAGGTCGCCGGGTCGAAGCCGTGCTCGTCGGACAGAATGCCTTTGGGCCACACCCCCGCGTCATGGCCGTACAGACCGAACTCCCCGATCCGCCTGCCGTTGAGGTCGTCAGGACCCTCGATCCCGGCGGCGGCGTTGACGAACACCGACGCGTGCCGGAAGTGCCGATTCATCACTAACGGCAGGGCCAGGAACGGCCGCTCCTCCGTGTCCCAGGTCCGCAGGAAGTAGGTCAGACCGAACTCCCCGACGTCGACCTGCCCTGACACGAGCTTCTGGAATACCTCCGTCACGATCGGGGCGTCCTGCAGCATCACCCCCGGCAGCTCCACCCTCCCGTCAAACAGGGCCTCCACGTGCGCGTACCGGAACATCGCCATCGGTAACCGACGAGCGTCCACAACACCTCCTAAATGACTGATTGTTCATTCATTAAAGCACTTGCGCGGAGAGTGTCAAGATGAGTACTCGTTCACCACAGGCTGGAGGTCTAGAGACATGCCACGGATAACCGCCGAGCGACAGGAGTCGCGTCGGGCCCAGATCGTCGACGCAGCGCGACGCTGCTTCTCCGCAACGGGGTTCCACGCGACGTCGATGGCCGACATCGCCGCCGAGGCTGGCGTGTCCGTCGGCACGCCCTACCGGTACTTCCCCAGCAAGGAGGCACTCATCGTCGAGCTCGCTGGGAACGCGTTCCGGCTGATCTTCGCGCCCCTGGTGGAGATCGCCGCCGCCGGCGACCCCGCCAGCGCGGCCGACCTCATTGACGCGGCCACCCAACCCGTGCGGACCGACACCGGCACCGAACCTGCTGAACACGCCGAAATCGACGAGCTCCTCCGCGTTGGAGTTCTCGCCTGGGCAGAGCTCCTCCACCGCCCAGACCTAGGCGAACAGGCCCAGCGCGGTTTCGACCAGGTCCGCGACTCCATCGCCCTCGCCCTCCGCATCGGCCAAGCCAACAAACGAGTCCCTGTCGCCGTCCATCCCGACCGGGCAGCGCGCGTCGTCATCGCCCTGCTCCACGGCTTCGTCCTGCAACGTGCCACCTTCGGGCTGGACGACACCGCGGCGTTCACCGCTGACGCCCGCGCACTGCTCAGCGACGCCGAAAGCACTCACACCCTGAGTACCCCAACTTAACTTACGAAGATAGTCTTGAATCAGAGTATCTGACTTCGTACAGTATGAGGCATGGGATCACTTCCAGTGCCCCCAGCGTGGGCAGGCCCTCTGCCCGTAGCTCATCCGCCAAGTGGCGTGGCGATCTACCAGCTGCCGACCGGCACGTACGAAACGCGGGCCGCGCTCGCGGTCAAGGGCGGGTCCTTCGTCGACAAGCGGCGCTTCGCCGCAACAGCCGTGTTGATCCGGCACCCCAAAGGGGACCTACTGGTCGACGCCGGCTTCGGCGCTCAGGTGGCGGAGCACGTCGCGATGCTGCCCCGTCTTGTGCGCGCTCCGTACGACGTCGGACAGACCGTAAACCAGCAGCTCGACGCCAGCGGCTACGACCGCACCCGGCTGCTCGGGGTGCTGGTCACCCACTCTCACTGGGACCACGTCAGCGGGCTTGACGAGCTCCGCGTCCCGGTCTGGATCAACGCCGCGGAACGGGCCTACGCGGCCCAGGACCCCGACGGGAAGGTCTTTCGGCGCGTCTCCCCCGGACTCGACATCCACGAGTACACCCTCGACGGTCCGGCGTACCTCGGCTTTCCGGCCAGCTTCGACGTGCATGGCGACGGCTCGGTCGTCGTGGCCATCGCCGGCGGGCACACCCTCGGCTCCGTCGTCGTCTTCGTCACCCTGCCTTCGCAGCAGCGGTACGCCTTCATCGGCGACCTGACCTGGCAGCTCGACGGCATCCGGCGCCGGGTGGAGCGCCCCTGGTGGCTCAGCAAGCTCGCCGACAGCGACCCCGAACAGCTCCGGCGGGGCCTGCTCAACGCTATCGCCCTGGCCGAGGTGATGACCGTCATCCCTGCCCACGACCGCGACGCCTACGGCGGGATCCCGTCGCTGCCAATCCGTTTCTCAGACGAGACGTCGGCAGAGCGGGCACTGTCGTGACGAGCACTGCCCTGAACACGGTCGCCTCCGCTGCGCCCGGTCCTGGCTCCGTCGGCCCGCAGCCTGCGATCGACTCCGAGGTCACCTGGCTGCTGCACCGTGCGGCGCAGCGGATGCGCACGGCCACCGGTGAGCAGGCCGAGAAGCACGGGCTCCAGCTGCGCGACCACATCGTGCTCAGCGCCCTGCACAAGACCCCGAACCTCACCCAGGCCGAACTCGGCAAGAGCCTCGGCCTGGACAAGACCACCCTGATGAGCCAGCTCGACCGCCTCGAACGCGTCGGGCTCGTCGAACGCCGCCACGATCCCCGCGACCGGCGCGCTCGCATCCCGCACATCACCGCGAAGGGTGAAGCCCTCCGCTCCCAGGTCGCCGACTCCTCCGAAGCGGTCGAGCAGGCAGCACTCGGCAGCTTCTCGACCAACGAGGTCGCGCTGCTGCGGCGGATGCTCCTCGACATCATCGGCCAGAGCCAAGACCCCGGGTCCTGCCTGTGACCACCGACAGCAGCGGACCCAACAGCAGCAATCAGGTCGGAGCCCACCAGAATAGCGCCGACCAGAACCACGCTGATCAGAACAGCGCCGACCGGATCGCGGCCGGTCGTGCCGTGTACGCCCGCAACCTCGCTCTGACCGAGGTCGAGGCGGAGACGCTGATAATCGAGCGGGCCGGTACGCAGTTCACGACCGAGGCGTTCTTGGCGGCTGGTGGACCGGGCTGGAGCAGCAGGGCCCTGACGGACTGAGACCGCAGCATCGCCGTCATCGCCGCCCTCGTCAGCCAACACGTCACCGACGACCGGCTGACCGCCTACCTCGGCGTGGCGCGGCGCAACGGGATCGACGAACAACGCCTGGCGGCGCTGATGGTGCTGCTCGCCGCCTACTTCGGCCAGCCCGCGACCTCACTGGCGATGCAGGCCGTCCAACGGACCGCGCACCCGCTCAAGCGGATCCCGGGTAGTGACAGGGCCCTCTACGGCCCCCCGGCAGCCTCCGATCCGGCTGCCGCACCTTTTAGCGCCGCTCCTCTAAGCGTTCAACGGCTCACGTCGAGGGACGCACGGCACCGCAGTTCTCGGTCCCTCAACTCCAAGGACACGACTATGACCACCTCCCACCCCCCACGCCCTCAGGTCGACACCGGCCCGGACGTCAGCCTCCGCTCCGCCGACTCGGCCCTGCTCAGCAAGGTCCCTCAGATCACCGTGCTGTTCTGGGTGGTCAAGGTACTCACCACCGGGATGGGCGAAGCCGCCTCCGACTGGCTGCTGAACCGGGGCGAGGGACAGCGCGGCCCCGGCGTACCCAGTGCCCTGATCATCGACGTTGGCCCGCGGAGGCCCTCCTCAACGACCTGGACCCGGACCAACGCACAAAAGTCACCTTCGACCTGGACAGCGACAACTGGCGCCGCTGGTCAAACATCGCCCCGAACCTGATGCGGCACGGACTGCTGCTTGAGGACCTCGCCGAACGCCTACGAGACCGCGCACTCACCCTGCTCGCCGCCACCTTGAGCCCGCAGGGCTACGCCACCGCCCGCGGCGTGATGAAGCTGAACCACACCATCGCCGAGATCACCGGCGACAACGAGCAGTACGGGGAATGGCTCTACTGGCTCTCCCTCTTCGGCAGCCCCGAGGGCACCGACCCGTGGGGTTGGCAGATCGACGGCCACGACCTCGTCGCCCACTGTCTCGTGGTCGGGAACCAGCTTGTCACCACCCCGCTCTTTTGGGGCAGTGAACCCGTCATCGCCACCACCGGCGCCCACGCCGGCACGATGCTCTTCCGCGCGGAAGAAGCACTCGGGCTCGCCCTTCTCACCTCCCTCACCCCCCGCCAACGGCTGCTCGCCGTCCTCGGCGACGAGCTGCCCGGAGAGGTGTTCACCCGGGCCTATCGTGACAACTTCGAGCTGCGTTACGAAGGCATAGCCTTCGGCGACCTCACCGACGCGCAACAGGCGTTGTTGCTGCAGCTGGTCGAGGTCTACGTGGGCCGCGCCCGAGCCGACCACGCCGCCGTCAAGATGGCCGAGGTCCGCCGTCACCTCGACCGCACCCACTTCGCGTGGATCGGCGGGACCGGCCCAGACGCGGTCTTCTACTACCGCGTGCACAGCCCCGTGATCCTCATCGAGTTCGACCACCTCGCCGGGCTCGTCTTCACCAACACCCACCCCACGCGCCGTCACATCCACACCGTGGTCCGCACCCCCAACGGCAACGACTACGGCAAAGACCTGCTCCGACAGCACCGCGAGCAGGCTCACTCCACACCCACAGAACATCCCTGACCTCGAGGACGGACGAGCATCACCGACTTTCCCCTCCGCATCGTGACCCTGCGCTACGACCACATGCGGGCCCTGTTCGACGGCACCGTGCGCATCGACGGCGTCGACACCCATGCGAGCACGGCCGGTTCGTCACCGAAACCTTCGAGGACATGGTCCACCATCGCGCCTACGACGTCTCCGGGTCGGGTTGACCTTCTACCGGCGCACCCTCGAGCTCCGAGGAATCCGACAAGATAGCGAGAATTCGTCAGCTTTGGGCACTCTGTCGTTGCCCTAGTCAAAGCCACATGGCCTACGACAAAATCGCACATTAACCTAAACTTGAGGGCGAAGTGCCGATCGGTGCTCCGAACTTCGGGCTTACCTCAGGCTGGAGATCTATTCGGTGTGGAGTATTGCGGCAGTCGTCACGGGACGTGGACGCGGAAGCGGAAGCGCGTTTCTTCTCCCCGGTCAGCTGCTAAAAGCGCGAGGGTGGCGTGTCAAGCACGACGATTAGTTAGTGGGGCGCCGTTCGTCGGGGATCGTGTGGATCGCGAGAGGGGTCGTCCGATGCTCGGGTTCCTGGGGCCTTCGACCCGGCCCCCCGAGCTGGCCGCCGTCCCTTTGGACCCGTACATATTCGATATAGCCGGCGCGACCGCTCCTACGATACCCGAGGCCACCCAGCTCAGCTCAGCTCAGAACGGTAAGGCTTTCGTCGGATCATCTCGGGAGCCAGCGGTCAGGATTCGCATGCCTAGCAGCAGAAGGGCCACGCTGGCCACGGTGATGATAGAGAACAAGGCGTTGATGGTCGGAGTGAAGCCAAACCGCAGCTGATTGTACACGTAGATCGGAAGGGTTGGATTGTTCCCGGCTAGGAAGAACGTCACCAGGACTTCGTCGAAGGACAGAGTGAAGCCGAGCAGACACGACCCGATCAGCGCGGTCTTCAACTGCGGAAGAATGACCCCCAAGAAGGCGCGGAACGGTGTGGCCCCGAGATCCATGGCCGCTTGAACGATGCTCGGATCCATCTGACGTAGGCGATTGAGAAGCACGCCCATGACGATCGGCGTGACGAACGTTGCGTGCCCGATGATGATGGTCGCTAGACCGAACGGCAGCCCGACCTCGCGGAAGACGATCGCGAGGGCTAGGCCAAGGATGACCCCGGGCAACAGAAACGGAAGAGTCAACCCACCCTGTAGCAGCCCGGCCCCGCGCGGTCTGCGGTAGGTAAAAATCAACGCGAAGATGGACGCGAAGACCACCGAGATCGCAACGGCAGCCACGCCCACGATTAGGCTGCGGACGAAGGCGGCGATGAGTTCGGGCGACTCTGTCAGCCTCTGGTACCACTGCAGCGTGAAGCCGTGCAGCGGAAGGGTTTGAATGATCGAGTCATTGAGGGAGAAGATGATGATCATAAGCAACGGCAGGTAGAGGAACGCGTAGGCGAGGATCAGGTAGCTATAGGAGACGACAATCCCGACCCGGCGGGCCAGCAGAGTGGGGGGTACAGCGTCGGTAGGGATGCCTGCGCCGATGTCTCCTTCCAGGGTGCCGCGGGTACGACCGAGCCTGGCCACCAGTGCGGCGACGATGGCCACGACGATCAAGAGCACAGCGGCAAGCGCCGCGCCCAGCGGCCAGTTGTTGGCCACACCGAACTGAGAGACGATAACCGAGCCGACCATGGTCCCGCTGAGTCCACCCACGAGCGACGGCGAGAGGTAGTCACCGACCGCCAGCACGAACGCAAGAGTGAAGCCCACGGCGACACCCTGCCGGGCCAGCGGCCAGATGACGCTGGTAAAGCGGCGGAAGCCTGAGGCGCCCAGGTCGGAGGCTGCCTCCACCACTGAGTGGGGCACTCGCTCCAGGGACGTGTAGGAGGAGATGAAGACGTAGGGGACGGTGACGTAGGTCAAGGTCAAGAACACCGCGAACCTGGAGTATAAGAGGAAGCTTAGGGGGGCGTCGATGATGCCTAGGTTGAGCAGTCCGGTGTTCAGCACGCCGTTGTCGCCAAGGACGATCTTCCAGGCGAAGACCCGGATAAGGAGGCTGACCCAGAGCGGGATGACGACCAGGATGACCATGGTCAGCCGGTGGCGTTTGATCTTCTGACTCACGACATAGGCCATCGGGAACGCGATCAGGGTGGCGAAAAGGGCCACGGCGAGCGCGATGCCGACCGTCCTGACAATGAGGCCTGTGTTCGTCGATGAGGTCAGGACAGTGTTGTAGTTATCCAGGGTGAACGTCCGGTCTAGCCCGATGTCTCCCATGGTCCAGAAGCTGTAGATCAACAGCAGGGCGTTCGGGACGGCCACCAGCAATAGCAGCCAGGCATAGATCGGTGTCGCTGTGAGCCGGACCCGACGGAGTCTTCCGGCGACGGAATAGTGGGGGATAGCGGTCTCAGTCACGGATACACCTGATGTCGCCGGGTTGGATACGCACCCATACCTGATCGCCGGGATGACAGGTGATGCCGGATCCGGCTGGAACCTTAGCGACAAGTTCCTGCGTGTTGACCTTCAGCACGACCTCTTCTGCGTCGCCGAGGAACACCGTCTGCCGCACCTGGGCCTCGAACGTGTTGACCTCGGGGCCGTTCGCATCGTTCGATCGGACCTGAACGGCTTCGGTACGGACCACCACGGCGGTGTCTCCCGACGAACCGAGGGGGTCGTCGACCCGCAGTTTGAGTCCGTTCCAGTCGATGACATTGCCGTGGAGGCTGCACTCCAGCAGATTGGACTTGCCGATGAAGCCGGCGACGAATCGGGTGTCCGGCTGATAGTAGAGGTCTTGGGCATTAGCACACTGTTCGATCCGCCCCAGGTTCATCACAGCGATGCGGTCGGACATTGCGAGCGCCTCGCCTTGGTCGTGGGTGACGTAGATGAAGGTGACCTGCAGCTGGGAATGCAAATCCTTCAGCACGACCTGCATCCGGTGTCGAAGCTGCAAGTCCAGCGCCCCCAGAGGCTCGTCGAGCAGGACCACCTTCGGCCGCGACACCAGCGCGCGCGCCAGCGCCACTCGTTGGCGCTGCCCACCGGAGAGTTCATGGGGGAGACGTTTGGCGAACCCGACCATCCCGACGAGATCTAGAGCCTCGTGGGCCTGTTTGTTCGTTGACGGCCGGTCTGTGCCCTTCATCTTCAGCGGGTACTCGACGTTCCTGAGAACGTTCATGTGGGGGAACAACGCGTAGTTCTGGAAGACGGTGTTGACACTCCGGCGGTATGGAGGTACCCGGGTGACGTCCTGGCCGTTCAGCAAAACCACGCCGGAGTCGGGGCCTTCGAAGCCGGCTATGAGCCGCAGCATCGTAGTCTTGCCCGACCCGCTCGGTCCGAGCATCGAGAAGAACTCGCCGTCGACGATCTCCAACGACAGGTGCTCCAAGGTGGGCGCCTTGGCTCCGGCGTAGGTCTTCGTCAGATCCTTGAGTTCGATGCTGTTGGTAGCGTGGTGCGATCGCTCTCCGGTGGCGTCGGTCCGAGCGGAGGAAGTGTCGTGGGTGGTGGCCATGTCAGCCGCCCGCCTTGAACTCGTTCCAAACCTCGAGGCGTTTGGAGATGCTCTCAGGGTTCTCCAGGGGGCTCATCTTGTCCCAAAAGCCCGGATCCTGCTGATCGAGAATATTGGTTCCCTTGAGCGTATCCATGGGGATCGTGGCTTGCTTCGCCTCCTGGACACTCAGAATGCCGTTGTTCGACGACGCCTTAATGAATCGGGCCTGCCATTTCGCAGTCAGCGTAGCGTCGATGAAGTCGTAAACCTCCTGGCGTTGCCCACCTGGGGTGAGGATGGCGTTGTCCTGCCACATCGGCGTGCCCTCCTTGGGGAACGCCCAGTCGAACTTCTTGCCAGCCTTGTTCAGAGCGGTGACCTCACTGATGTTCTGGCAGTAACCGATGACGCCGTCGCCGGCGGCGAAAATGTTCACCGCGTCGTCGAAGCCCTTCGCGATGGTGCGGACCTGCGGACGAAGGTCTTTGAGGGCTTGGCGGACCTTGTCGAACTCCTCGTCGGTCAAGTGGTAGGGGTCTTGGGCGCCGATGTAGAGGGCGACCATGGGAATGGTCACGTCGGCGGCGTCGAACATCACGACCCTGCTCTTGTACTGGGGATCCCACAGGGCCGCCCAACTGTCCGGCTTGGTGGTGATCACCCGAGCGTTGTACATCAGCGGCTGGGTGCCCCAGTTGTACGGGATCCCGTACAATAAGTTGTTGAAAGTGTTCTTTTTCTCCCAATCGAGGCCGGGAGTGATCATCTTCGTGTTCTTGACGAGGGCGGCGTTGGCCGGAGCGATCAGGTTTGCCTTGGAGAATCGCTCGATCAAGCCGCTGTCGAAGTAGCAGACATCGGCCTTAACCGACCCTGACTGGACCTTGGCAAACATCTCGTCGCCTGATCCGACGTTGATCGCATCGACCGTGACGCCGCTCGCCTTCGCGTACTCGTCCAGCCACGGCTTGTCGTCGTAGGTTTCCCAGGTGAGAAGGGTGATCTTGCCGGTGTTGGGCTGTAACGCGGTCGCCTGAGCCGCAGTCGGTGCGTCGCCGGACGAGGAGCAAGCTCCTAAAACGGTTGTGCCGCTGACCGCCAGACCGTAACCCAGCAATCTACGACGGCTGAAGTTCCTGACTGCTCCCGTTGGATCGGACATACTGTCCCCACTCTCTCGAAAGTGTTCGGTTGGACCGAACAACATTTTTCTAGGCAAAACTTAGCCGAGTCGCCTTCGAGCTGTCAAGGTCCAAAGGCTCGCGCTCTGACCCAGAACAACTCGATGGGTGGTGGGATATTGTTCTGTCTGACGGCGCAAGGTTCTGCTCGGCCGAATTGCCCGCAGCGGCAAACCAATTTTGTGCTCTTGGAGGGCTGTCTGGTGCACCTGCAGACACACGACGCGGCCACCTGCACTGGTGGTGCGCTCTTGGCTGACCGAGACCGCACATCTGGACTTCACTGCGTCTGAGCGCGATCCTCGACACCGGCTCGGACTGGCCGGTCCGCGCCGGTCCGTGAACTGGCACCAGCTCGCCCGGCCAGGCGGTTCTGGCCGGTGTCCGGGCATCGAATCGAAAGGCCCGCACATCGTCGATCGACACCGGCCTGGACCGGCCCACTCGTCACACCATCACCGACGTCGACAGCCTGCTCAAGGTCTTGGGTTGACTCGGAGACGGGACTCGCGGTCGATGACGAACAAGACGACGAAGGTGTCACTGCATCACAGCCGGATTCCAGTCCGAGGCCGGGGGCCGCTCGGGGTGATCAGCGGGATCACCGCCGTAGGTCGTCGAAAACAGACGGCCGAAGGGTTTAGGTGGTCCGTGGTGAGCCGGGACCGGCGTTGGTGAGGTACAGCATGCCGTGGGTCCCGGGTCCTGGCCGCGTCATAGCCGACGAATGCGCGCACCGGGGGGACGTGAAATCGGCGGTGAGGGTCACGTTCAGGGTTTGCGGCAGCCGGGCTCGCCGCGGCCGCGGGCATGACCAGGAGTAACGGCTCCGGCAAGAGCCCACTGGGCTCAGTCCTCCCCCGGCCACGTACAGCGCCACCGCGTTACGCCTTCGCGCTGACGACGGCGGTGAGCCGGTCAAAGAGCCGGTTCACCTCGCGCTCGGTCGTCGAGTCGAGCTGGTAGCCGACGGGTCCGCGGGCATGGGTGGTGGCGATAACCCCTTGGCGGCGCAGTAGGTACTTCTGCACAGCCACGAAGGAGTCGAGGCTGTTCTGAATGGAGATAATTGCGCAAAGCGGACCTTGGAGTTCATCGACTCGTGCTTCGTCACCGGCTTTCAAGGCGTCCCACAAAGCCACGAGTGCCCAAACGATGTCCGGTCCCGGCATCGTCCCGACGATGCCGCGCGTGTAACTGTCGACCAAGGCCAGCCCGCCGGTACCCTCGTAAACTTTGGCGTTGCCGCCGGTGGCGTCCAGCAGCTGGGTCAGTCGCGGCCCGATGGGCTGGGCTTCGGGCTTGAACAGGGCGCGGTCGCCGTACTTGTCGAACAGATCCGCCTGCAACTCGATGGTGAGGGGCCGGCCGAGGTAGCCACTGGCGTCTTGTACGACGACGGGAATCTCGATCGACTCGA
Organism: Friedmanniella sp.; assembly: GCA_965218535.1. Classification (GTDB taxonomy): domain Bacteria; phylum Actinomycetota; class Actinomycetes; order Propionibacteriales; family Propionibacteriaceae; genus Microlunatus. The sequence continues at coordinate 1,115,235 of CBDCLF010000001.1, read as the reverse complement.
TGATGTCGGAGTAGTACCTGTACAGCTCGGTGTCGTCGCAGGAGGTGCCCATCGGTGGAATCGCCATCACGGCGTCGACGCCGACCGCGGCGGCATGCTTGGCGTGGCGGACTGCCGTGTGCACGCTCTCCGCGCCGACACTTGTGGTGACGCTGACTCGGCCGTCCACGGCCTGGCAGGTCGCAGCGGCGAGAGCGTCGCGCTCCTCGCTGGATAGCCGAAGAACCTCCGACACCATCCCGAGGACGACGCCATGGGCGCCATGTTCGATGACGAAGTCGATCTCACTCGCCAACGCCACGGTATCGATCTCGCCGGTCTTGGTGAAGGGCGTGGCCAGGACAGGTAGGACACCCTCGGGTACTGCAGGCATTGTGGCTCCTGTTGAGATCGGGGGTTACCAGCCCAGAACGGGCGGGAACTTCATGGGCTCAGGGATCGGGACCCCGGAAACGGCGCCGAGCAGCTTGTCAAAGGCAGGTTGCCGGGCGACGTAGTAGGCCATCTTCTTGCCGTACCGGTTCTGCAAAGCCCTGTCGGTGATCTTCGGCCCGCGGATACGGCCCGGCCGGGCCAGGGCCTCGAGCTTGAGATCTTCCAGGATCGCGAACGCGGAGTTGTGGCCGTTCGCGCCCATCACCCCGCCACCGGGGTGGGTGCCCGCGCCGCAAAGGTAATATCCCGAAACGGGCGTCCGATACTCGGCGAGTTCCCGGAGCGGACGGCCGCTGAAAAGTTGGTCGTCGAACATCGCGGCGTGGAAGATGTTGCCGCCGGTGAGGGACCAGTCGTCCTCGAGGTCCTTTGGGGTGATGACGTAGCGCTGGAGGATATGGTCCTTTAGGTTCGGGGCGTAGTCGCCGAGGCGGGCGACGATCTGGTCGGCCCACTTCTCCTTGGCTGCGGCCCACCCACCCTCAGTGGACAACTCTCCCGGTAGCTGCTGAACGCCGAGGGTCAGAGTGTGAAGGCCCCTGGGCGCGAGGGTGGGGTCGGTCGCGGACTGGATAACGGCCTCGATCGCGTAGTCATCGGCGATGACGCCCTGCTGCTCGGCCACCCATGCCTTCTCGAAGTTGTCGACCGACGCGCCGAGCATCTGGTGACCGAGGTGCTGCGGCCCCAGACCTGCCGACTGGCCAATGTAGTGAGGCAGTTCGTCGATGAGCAGATGGATCCGGGCCATGGACCCGCGCTGGTCGATGTTGCCGATCCGCTGCCGCAACTCGGGTTCGAGGACGTCGCTGTCGAGGAACCCGACCATGGACCGGACGGGGTCGGCGTTGGACACGACGATCGGGGCGGTGAACTCGTTCCCGTCGGCCAGCGCCACACCGGTGGCGACACCGTTCGAGGTCAGCACCCTCGCCACGCGGCTGCCGGTCTTGATGTCGACGCCGTAGTGGCGGGCCGAGTCGGCCAGAGCCTGGGTGAAGCCGCCCATACCCCCGCGGACGTAGCCCCAGACGCCGAACTCGCCGTCGAAGTCCCCCGAGGAGTGGTGCCCGAAGACGTAGGAGGTACCCCGCGTCGAGGGGCCGGCGTAGACCGAGACCATGCCGTAGAAGGTGAGGAAGCCCTTGATGAGGTCGTTTTCAAAGTAGCGGCTCATCAACTCGCTGGTCGAGGACTCGAAGAAGTCGTGGAAGAGGCCGAGCTCGCCGTTGCGCTCGAACTCGGCGCGGATGTGCTCGCGGGTCGGCGGCGCCGACAGCAGCCAGGGCCGCATATAGTCGCCGAAGCGGCGCAGCCGAGCGCCCCATTCCAGGAAGTTCTTGGCGTCGGCCTTCGAGTGCTTCTCCAGGCCACGAAGCGTGTCGGCGACCCTCTTGTGCAGGAAAAGGTGGCGGCCGTCGGGGAACAACGCAAACCCCATCGTGGCCGGGCTGTACATGTGAAAGCCGAACTTCTTCAGCTCGAGGTCAGTCACGACCTTCGGGTTGATCATGTCGGCGATGAACGCGCAGGACGACCACTTCGCGCCCGGAATCAGCTCTTCGGTGACCGCCGCCCCGCCGACGACATCACGACCCTCCAACACCAATACGCTCTTGCCGAAGCGCGCCAGGTAGTTGGCGGTGACCAGCCCATTGTGGCCCGCGCCGATCACGATCGCGTCGTGCGTCTGTTTCGTCAAGGTTATCCTTCCAAAAATGTTCGGTACAGCAGAACGTCGTTTGGGATTCGACTCTACGGTCCGGATCGTCGGAGCGTCAAGGGCGGGGCTAAGAGGTGCTGGCGGCAACGGTGATGGTTGCGCCCACAGCTCGACAACGTCTACTGTGTCTGCCGTGTCAGAACGTAGTTTCCCTAGGGCGAACGAACAAGCCTCCCCGGCTCGAGAGAAGGGTGACGGCCGCTACAGCCTGGGGAGTGTCACCCGCGCCCTGTCCTTGCTCAACGCCCTGGCGAGCGCCGGCGCCGACGGACTCTCTCTCACCGAGGCGTCGCGCGAGATCAGCACGAGCAAGAGCGCAACCTTCTCACTGCTGAAGACCTTGATCGAGTTGGACTACGCCACGTCTTTCGACCGCGGTCCTCGGTATCGCCTAGGCCCGGCCGTCGTTCACCTGGCGGACAATTACAGCGAGGCACTGCCTTGGCTGGACGTGGCCAGACCAATAGCCCGTGAGCTGACCGCGGCAACCGGATGGACCTCCCGGCTCGCTTCACACCTCGATGGGCATCCAGTCTTTCAGGAACGCTTCGACGGCCCGGGAATGGTCCGGTTCTTCACCCAGTTGGGGATCCGCGAGTTACCGCACGTCAGCTCGGCCGGCAAGGCCATCTTGTCGCAGATGTCGGAGTCCGAGGTGCGGGCGATCATTGCCGAAACCGGACTTCCGGCCCGTACGGGCAACACAATCACCGACGTCGAGGTCCTGCTTCGTGACCTGCAGCAGGCGGCCGCCCGCGGCTACGCCACCGATGACGAGGAGGACGACGTCGGCGTCTTCTGCATCGCTTCACCGTTCTCCTCCCGTTTGGGCGAGCCCGTCGGCGCCATCAGCATCACCGGTCTCAAGGCCACCATCCCGGGCTGGCAGGTGGCTGAGATGGGCGCCCGGGTGCTGTCCGCGGCCAATCAGATCGCCGTCGCGATCGGTGGACGCCCCCTCGTGTCCGCCCAAGCCAGCAAGAAGGCACCGGCCTGATGAGTGACCGTACGGAGGGGCCAGCCCTGGTCGTCCGTGGCCCGCACGAGGTCGGGATCGAGGATCGCCGCGTAGAAGAACCCGGACCGGGCATGGTGTTGTTGGAACCGGCCCAGGTCGGCCTGTGCGGGACCGACCTCGAAATCCTCGACGGCAGTCTCGACCCCGCCTATGTGCGTCTCCCGTTGGTCCTCGGCCACGAGTGGTCGGCGAGGGTACGCGCCGTCGGGCCCGACGTACGCGCATTCAGCCTCGGTGACCACGTCGTCGCCGAGGGCATCCTGGCCTGCGGGAAGTGCGCGGAATGCCGCCGCGGGGTGACCAACCTGTGCACCAACTATGACGAACTCGGGTTCACGACCGATGGCGCGCTGGCACCGGGCGTGCTGGTGCCGGCTCATCTGGTGCACCGGCTGGACTCGGACGTGCCACTGCTGGCCGGAGCGCTGGTCGAGCCGGCCGCCGTCGCGTTCCGCGGGCTGCGGGAACTGTCACCCGTCCCCGGCGATCAGGTTCTGATCATTGGTGACGGAACTGTGGCATTACTCGCCGCGTTGCTGGTGCGGCTGTGGTCCCCGGCCTCGGTGACCATCGCCGGTCGCCGGCAGGAGCAGTCGTCGTTGGCGGACGCTGCTGGGGCTGATCGCTTCAGCACCATAGTCCCCGACCTCGCGTCCTATGACGTGGTCATCGAAGCCGCAGGCAGCACCACCGCGGTCGAGACCGCTATCGCCTCCGCACGCCGCGGTGGTCAGATTCTGTTGCTGGGGATCGCCGGGCACGGTAACACGGCGGACGTTCCAGTCGACGATGTCGTGAACAACGACCTAACGATCCGCGGCAGTTTCAGCTACACCGCCGCCGCCTGGGCGGAAATCGTGCGCCTGATCAACGCCAAGGTTCTCGACCCGCTGCCTCTGGTGACGCACCGGTTCGCGCTCCACGATTACGAGCGGGCGATTCAAGTGCTGCGCTCCGGCGACGGCGGCCCCCGCGGAAAGGTCGTATTCATCCTCGACGAGGACGTGGCCGATGCCTCCTCTTGATCTGACCGCTCTTCGAAGCCAGCGGTGCGTGGCGATCGCCCGGGGCCAGCACACTCGGTACTGCGCCGAAACAGCCCAGGTCCTCACCGGTGAGGGAATCCGCATCATCGAGTTTCCCCTCACCACGCCGGGAATCCTGCCGGCTCTTCCCGAGGTCGTTGCTGCTGCCGGGAAGCAGGCCTGGGTCGGTGTGGGCAGCGTTTTGACCTCCCGTCAAGCTACGGAGTCGATCGAGGCGGGGGCGAAGTTCCTGGTCACTCCGACCGTAGATTCAGCGGTGATCACGGCCGCCGTTCAGGCCAGCGTCCCCATTCTGGTCGGCGCGCTGACACCGACCGAGGTGTACACCGCCTGGACGGCTGGGGCGACCGCTGTGAAGCTTTTCCCTGCCTCTCTCGGCGGTCCCAGCCTGGTTCGCGAGTTGCTCGGCGGCCCACTCCCCTCGGTACCGCTGGTCCCCACCGGCGGCGTGGGGCTGGACATTGCCCAGGCCTACCTGCAGGCCGGAGCTGTCGCCCTCGGTTTGGGTAGCGCTCTGCTGGGCGACGTCCTCGGCAGCGGTGACTACGCCGGGCTTCGCGAGCGCGTCGCACGGTTCCAAGCCCTGTTCATGGCGGCGACGTGGTGACCGCCACCATTTCCTGGGGAAACGGGCCATGGTCGCGCTGCTAACGGTCGGGGAAGCCCTGGGAGTCGGCGCGACCGATCCCGGCACCCCGCTCCGGACCGCCACGGTGCTCCGACTCTCCACTGCGGGTGCGGAGGCGACAGTGGCGATCGGGGCTCGGCGGCTCGGGCTCGACGCAGCTTGGGTCGGTACCGTCGGCGTTGACGAGATCGGGACCCGGGTACTGCGCGACCTGGCAAGTGAGGGCGTCGACACCCGCTTCGTCCGACGGGTTGACGACGTCCCGACCGGGTTCATGCTGCGCGACCATCGGACACCCGACTTCACTGCCGTCAGCTACTACCGTCGCGGCCTGGCCGGAAGTCAGCTGTCAGCGCAGGACATCCGGACCGCGTTCGACGGCTTGGACCAGATTGCTACCGTGCACCTGACCGGTCTCACCCCGCTACTCAGCGCGACCGCCCATGAGGCCGTTCAGGAGACCGTCGTCCTCGCCGGCAACGGTGGCGCAACCATTTCCTGCGACGTGAACTACCGGGCCGCGGTGGGAAGTCGGGACGAGGCCCGCGCCGTCATGGCCGAGCTGTTGCCGCACCTGGATCTCCTCTTCGTCGGTGACGATGAGCTCGACCTTGTCAGCGACGAAACCGACCCCCACCGCGCGATCCAGGCGTTGTCTCAACAAGGCGTCACCGAAGTGGTCGCCAAGCTCGGTAGCGCAGGCGCGCTCGCCTCCCGGACCGGCCACGACCCGCAGTCGATCCCATCCCTTCCAGTCACGGTCAGCGACGTGATCGGCGCCGGGGACAGCTTCGTAGCGGGATATCTCGCCGCCCGGCACCACGACCTCGACCTGGCCACCCGCCTCGCCTGGGGAACCACGTGCGCGGCCTGCACCGTCGGCACCCGCGGCGACTGGGAGGGTCTGCCCGAACTAACTCAAATCGACTACCGACAACGGATCGGGGTGACGGCACGATGACCCGACACGATCTCGCAACCCACCACGCCCGGCAAGCCAGCCCGGCCACGTACTCCCTCGCCGAGGGCCCTCTCTGGGACCACCGGAACCAGCAACTGTGGTGGGTGGATATTCACCACGGGAACGTCCACACCGGCCGGTTGCAGGACGAACAGATCGTCCCCACCAGCGAGATGCACGTCGACCACACCGTAGGAGCGGTAGCCCTGGTCGACGACGGCTCTGTATTGGTCGCCGGTAGCCAGCAGGTCCTCCAGCTTGTCGAGGGAGGCCGCCAGGAGGTGACCCGCCTTATCCCCGCAGACGAGCAGCGCCGGCTCAACGACGGGAAATGCGACCCGGCCGGCCGCTTCCTGGTCGGCACGCTGACCCTCGGCAGTCCCGGACCAGAAATGCTGTTCCAGGTCGACCAAGACGCCCGCGTCCGCGTCATCGATGACGACCTGGCGATGTCTAACGGACTCGGCTGGTCCCCCGACGGCACCGTCTTGTACTCCGTCGACACCGGCAATCACGTCGTTTGGCGCCGCCCCTACGACGTGCACCGCGGAACCTGGGGACCGCGACAACCCCTCCTCACCGTCCTAGACGGGTCACCCGACGGACTCTGCGTCGACCGCACCGGCGGGATCTGGCTAGCGGTCTGGGGAACAGGAGAGGTCCGCGGATACGCCCCAGACGGCCACCAAACAGCCAATGTCCACGTCGACGCTCCCTACGTGTCCTGCCCTACTTTCGCCGGCCCCGACCTGGACACCCTCGTCATCACCACAGCTATCGACGACCTCGACGACCGGCGCCGCCGCGAGCATCCCGGCTCCGGCGCCCTTCACACCGTCCGCGTCGGCGTCGCCGGCCAGCCCACCACCCCCTGGCGGCGCTCGCAGGTCGTCAGTCGCCAGAACACCGCCGAGGAGCGCACATGATCGAGCAGCACACCGAGACCGTCGACGGCGCCGAGGTCGGCGTCCTCACCCTGACCAACGGAGCCTGGAAAGCTGTTCTAACCAACCTCGGCGCACGACTAACCGAGCTCCACGTCCCCGACGAGAACGACACCACCGTCGACGTCGTGCTGCAGCGTGCGTCACTGGCCGAGATGGCCAGCGACGACAACTACTTCGGCTCCACCGCCGGACGCTACGCCAACCGAATTGATGCCGGCCGTTTCGACCTCGACGGCACTACCTTCCAGCTCTCCCGTAATGAGGGCGGCAACCACCTCCATGGCGGCGCCGTGGGATTCGACCGGCACCTCTGGCAGACCGGGATTGCGGACACCGGCGACAGTGTTACCTTCACCCGCACCTCTTCCGACGGCGAGGAGGGATACCCGGGAAACCTGAACATCGAGGTGACGTACACCCTCGCCCCCCCGGCGCTCGAAGTCACCATCCGCGCCCGCACCGACGCCCCCACTGTGGCCAACATCGTCAACCACTCCTACTTCAACGTCGCCGGCCACGATTCCGGCACCGTCCTCGACCACTTGGTCCAGGTCCACGGCTCCTTCTACACCCCCGTTGACGACGAACTGCTAGCTACCGGTGAGATACTCAGCGTCGATCAGACCCCCTTCGACCTCCGCACCCCCACCGCGGTCGGGGCCCGGCTGCAAGAGGTCATCAACGCTGCCGCCGGCCGCAGCACCGAGGAACCCGCCGGCTACGACCACAACTGGGTCCTCGACGGGACCGGTATGCGCAAGGTCTTCCAGGTCACCGACCCGGTCACCCGGCGCCGGCTCACTATGGCGACCAATCAACCCGGTCTGCAGCTTTACGTCGGCGGCTACCTGAAGGGTGTTACCGCGAAAGCCCCGCTCGATGCCTACCCGGCTTTCGCCGGCCTCACCCTCGAGACCCAGACCTTCCCCGGCTCGCCCAACCACGCCCACTTTCCCTCCGCGCGACTCGACCCTGGCCAGACCTATCTCAACTCCGTACGCCTGGAGTTCTCCACCGCTGATCCCGTCTAGTAACCCAGACGCCGACTTCCCGCAGCTTCGCGAACCAGGAGCATCGTTGTGACCACCAAGATCCCACCCGTTCACCAGCACAACGCTGGCCAAACTCCGCAGTGGAAGTACCGGCGTCGGACACATCATCTTCTTCGTCGTCTCCGCTTCCGCGCCCCTGTCGGCGGGGAGTTCGACCCGCGTAGCGATGGGTCGCACAAGGAGTCTCGCTTGTCGAATGGAGAAAGAGAAAGACTCAATTGCAACTCGGGAATCTAGGAGATGTGGTGAGGCGCGTAAATTCGACCAAGCCCACGGTGGAAAATGTCGACTCGCAGGCCGTTGTGCTCGGGGTTCGTGATGTAAGCAAGAGCTACGGCGGCACCCGTGTGCTGGATTCCGTGTCGGTCGAGTTTCGGGCTCACCAGGTGCACGCTTTGCTTGGGGAGAACGGAGCTGGCAAAAGCACACTGGTCAAGGTGATGTCTGGTGTGGTGACGCATGATGACGGGGAGGTCTACGGCAGCGCACACGCCTCGCGCGACGTATTCATGGTATTTCAGGAGCTGTCGGTGGTGCCCCAGATGTCCTTGTTAGACAACCTGATTCTGGCGAGCCGAGACCGCCACACACCATTCGTTTCCTACCGCCGCCTGCGGCAGCGCGCCCAAGAATGCCTGAACGCCGCCGGTCTGCGGGACGTCGAATTGGGTCGCCCAGTGGAAGGCCTGGGATTGGCGCAGCGGCAATTGTTGGAGATTGCACGCGGCCTGATGGCCGATGCTCGCGTACTGATCCTCGACGAGCCGACCGCAACCTTGTCCGACGTCGAGATCGCCAAGGTCCACGACGTCACGCGCAGCTTGTGCGCCGGCGGCACATCGGTCATCTACATCACGCACCGCCTTGGTGAGGTGCTCGAGCTCGCCGACCAAGTGACTGTAATGCGTGACGGGCGAGTGGTTACCAGCGACCATGCCGCGCGTTTTGACATGCCGGCGCTAATTTCGCACATGCTGGGCCCCGAGCATAGGCAGGCCAGCTCTGGGGATCGCACACCCGCGCTTCACGGCACCCGCGTGCTGGAGATCAGCGGTGTGTCGTTGCGGGGTGGATTCGCCCCGCTGTCCCTCCGGGTTCATGCTGGCGAGATAGTCGCGATTTTCGGCCAGATCGGATCCGGCGCTGCCGAGGTAGCCCGAGTGATCGGCGGGTTTGAGCACCGCTCAGGCGGCGAGATCGAACTGGACAGTCAGCCGCTCAGACTCGGGACGCGAGCGATCGCCCACCGAGAGGGCGTGGCGTACATCTCCCCGGATCGGGTGACGGAAGGAGTGTTCCTCAATGCCTCGGTCTCAGTGAACATCAGTTCTGGGGCGCTGGAGCAGGTGACTCGGCACGGGGTGATCCGGCGTTCGGTGGAGCTTCGCTTGGCACGTGAGATGGCAGAACGTGTGGCGTTGGACAGAGGACGTGTTGCCGAGCCGGTCTTCGCCTTCAGCGGCGGAAACCAACAGAAGGTTGCCATCGCCAGAGCATTGTCCCCGGACCCGACGGTTCTCGTCTTGGAGGAGCCGACGCGGGGCGTCGACATCGGAGCCCGTGCTGAAATCTATCGCCGATTGCGGGTTCTGGCCGCAAGCGGAACCATCGTGCTTGCCTACTCCAGCGACGTCGTGGAGATTCGCGATCTAGCCGACCGAGTATTGACGATGTATCGGGGCGAAGTCGTAGGCTCCCACAGAGTGGCCGATGTTGAAGACGCCGATTTGATGGTCGAGATCCTGCACGGGAGTGCAGCGTGAGTGTCGTCGCCGACCAGCCCCTCCGTGACCGGATGCTGCGTACCGGCGGCCGGATGGTGGGTAGCGGCGCCGCGGTGATCGCACTGATCACCGTCGGTCTGTTTGTGGCGTCAGCGCTTCTCGTGCCGAACTTCGGCACTGCCTCCAATGTGCGTGCCCTGTTGCTATCGGTCGCACTGACAGGCATAGCCGCGGTCGGGCTGAGCCTTGTGACGATCATTGGACGGATCTTCGCCCTGTCGATCGCCTCGATGATCGCCTTGTCGACGATCGTGTTTGCGCAGTCCCTGACTTGGGGCGCATGGGCAGCATTAGCGGTGACCGTGGCATTGGGGGCTGCGATTGGCGGACTCCAAGGCTTCGTCGCAGGGATCTGGAGGGCCGACCCCATCATCACGACGATCGCGTTTTCCGCAATCCTGCTCGGTATCGCCCAGGAGTGGACCGGCGGCAAAACGATTGTCGGAGACGGTGATCCAGGAATTCTCAACCGAAATTTGCTGGGAGTTCCGTTCCAAGTCGTGGTGTTCATCTTCGCGACTGTACTGCTGACACTGTGGCACACCTACTCTATCGCTGGACGTCGCATCACCCTGATCGGCCTCAACGAGCGAGCAGCGTGGGTGACTGGGTTACGTTCGGGGCCGTACGTCCTCCTGAGCTTTGTCATGTTCGGCGCATTGGTCGGCATGGCTGGAGGGCTGCTTGCTGCTCAGTCGGGTGAGGGCAACGTTCTACTCGGCGGGACGTTCGGATTCGACGTCATCATCGCCGTCGTCGTCGGAGGCGTCGTGATTACTGGTGGATCCGGACGTCCGCTGAACGCCGCAGTCGGTGCGCTTTTCGTGGGACTACTCGGGAACATATTGGCAATACTAGGGCTTGCCTACGAAAACCAGCTCGTCGTCAAGGGTGTTCTAGTATTGGGTGCAGTGGTGCTGATGGGCGTTTCTGAACGATTGGGAGGTGGTCGTCGATGAGGGATTCGTTCGCCTACTGGCATTTCCGCACAATCCTGGCTTGGGCCTTGGTAGTCATGGCGATCACCTACTTCACCCTGACCGCCGACCATTTCCTAAGCCTCGGCAACCTCTTCGCGCTCACCCAGACATTCGCAGTACTGGCACTCGTCGCTACTGGTCTGACCATGGTGATGCTCATGGGTCAGTTCGATCTCGCCATTACCGCCGTTTTCCCGTTGACTGGGCTGGTCGCGGTCAAAATCAGCACCTCCCAAGGGCCAGTCGCCGGTATCGCCGCGGCCCTAGTGCTGGGTGCGGTAATCGGATTACTCAACGGGCTTCTCACGGCGCTGTTCGACATTCCGTCGTTGGCTGTCACCATCGGCACTATGGTGGCGGCCATCGGACTGGGCTATTTCATCACGGGCGGCAAGCTGGTGTTCGCCGAGGACTATGAGACCGGGCTTCGTCTGACAAATCCTGTTGCCGGCGTACTGTCGCTGCAAAGCATCATCGAGTTGGGCACCGTTGCCGTGCTGGGTGTCGCCCTCTCGACCACATGGCACGGCCGGTACGTCTACGCCATCGGAAGTGACGCCAGACGTGCTCGTGCCTCAGGCATCCCAGTCGTATCGATGCTAGTGATTGGCTTTGTCATATCGGGATCCTGCACGGCACTCGGTGGGGCGTTACAGGGCACGGCGTTGGCGACAGGGCAGGCCGGTACGAATGACGCCTTCTTGCTACAAGCCGCTACCGCTGCCATCCTCGGCGGCGTCGCGCTGGCTGGTGGGCGCGGCAACCTGCTCGGTGTCGTCGGCGCTGCACTCTTCTTAGCCGTACTGAGTAACGGGTTGAGCCTCGTCGGCGCCGACTCGGCGACCGTACAGTTCGCCAACGGATTGATCCTCCTGATGGTCGTTGTGTTACACACTCCATTAACCAAGCTCATCAGTGCTAAACCAGTACTCCAACCTTTCGAACACCAGAAGGAAAACTCGCTCACCATCTAGAAAGAGGAAAGCCATGTCACTTATTCGTAAGTTCGCACCCCTGGCGGCTGCGGCGCTTCTGCTCACCGCGTGTGGTTCGGGCGGCTCACCGAACAACTCGGCCGACTCACCGAGCACCTCTGGCGGTGACCTAGTTGGTAAAAAAATTGCATACCTCGATGTGACCCAGTCCTGCGCATACTGCGCGACACAGGCCGAAACGTTCATGGAACAAATGCAAAAGGTTGGCGTCGCTGTCAAGCAGTCGGTGACGAACTTTGATCCCGCGGAACAGGCACAACAAGTCAATCAAGCAATTAGCACCCGACCAGACCTGATCGTCATCTTTCCGACGGACACTACGTCGATCATCCCCGGCCTGGCCCGAATAAAGCAGGCCAAGGTGCCCGTAGTAGTGACTAGCTACCCACCGGCGACGAAAGACGACAGCTTGTGGACGGCCTGGGTGGGTCCTGACGACCACAAGCTCGGCGTGCAGTCCGCCGAGTTGCTCATCAAAGGACTCGAAGGCGTCAGCACCGGCCCCAAAGGTTCGGTGGTGGTAATCACGGGAACCCCCGGCGCATCGTCCACGATTGATCGAACGGCGGGCTTCTCCGAGACTCTTGCTGCAAAGGCACCCCAACTCAAGGTCGTCGGCAAACAGCCCGGAAACTGGGACCAGACTCAGGCAACCACGGCGGCCGCTCAGCTCTTCTCTCAGTACCGCAACGAGAACATTGTTGGCGTTTACGCGAACGCCGACAACATGCTAGCCGGTGCACTGGTCGCAGCAAAGCGTGCCGGCTACAAGCCTGGGAAGGACCTGATCGCGACTGGGTCGGACTGCACCGTTGAAGGCTATACGAACATCAAAGCCGGCACCGAGTACGGAACCAACCTGCAGGATCCCGTCGCCGATGGCCAGGAGATCGCCAGACTGGCTACAAGCATTCTCAAGGGAGAAGATGTGCAGAAGACGACGTACATCCAGACGCCCAAGATCACGAATAAGAATCTGAAGTTGTGCGGGGCTGCGCTGGGCAAGTGAAGCCCGACGACATCACCACAACTTTTACGAGGTGTAACCAGTGAACGACGAACTCTGTTTTACCCCAGCGACGCAGCTGCGACAAATGCTGCATCGCCGAGAGGTCTCCGCTAGAGAGATAATGGAAGCGACAGTCTCACGCATTGAGCGTCGGAACCCGCAAATCAACGCATTCACGTTAACCCGGCTTGAGGATGCTCTCGCCGAAGCCAAGCAAGCCGATGACCAACTGACATCCGGGAAGGCAGTCGGCGTGCTACACGGGTTGCCGATCTGCCTGAAGGATCTGTACGAAGACAAGGCCGGCGTGCGGACCACAATGGGTGCACCGGCATTTGCGCATTACGTGCCGAAGGTCAGCTCGACGTACGTGCAACGCCTAGAGAATGCGGGCGCGATCGTGGTTGGAAAGACAAACGTACCCGAGTTGGGGGTCGACCCAGCGGCGGCGGTGGCAGACAACTCGACATTTGGGCCGACCATCTCGCCACTGGCCCCTGGGCGAAGTTCCGGCGGTTCGTCGGGTGGCAGCGCCGCCGCCGTAGTCGATGGAATGGCAGCTATTGCTCAGGGTTCTGACGGAGGTGGTTCGCTGCGCATCCCCGCGGCACTGTGTGGCGCGTATACGATTAAGCCGACGTTCGGACGGGTCGCGAACGCCGTGAGGCCAGATGGGTTCGGGCCAGGTACCCCGATGTCGTGCTACGGACCGATCGCCCGTACCGTCGACGACGCCGCTCTGATGCTCTCGACCATGCATGGGTTCCACCCGCGCGATCCGCACTCAACGGCCGATGACGGGTTCGATCCGATAGCGGCAGCCCGGAGGGGCAATATCGGCGGGATGCGGATCGCCTACAGCCGCGACTTCGGCGGATTTCCGGTCGACGAACGCGTCACCGCGTTGGTTGACCAGTCGGTCCTCGCCTTCCGAGAGGCTGGCGCAAGCGTCACGAACGTAGAGATCGAACTACCCGTAGATCAGCACGTGCTTAGCAACATCTGGCTGATGGAGGATGGGGTGGTCAATGCCTCCCTGGTTGAGATGCTGCTGGAGCAGGGCATTGACCTTATGACGCATAAGGATGAATTGGGGACTGAGTTCCTGGCATGGGTCGAGCGTGGCCGCACCACGTCGGCACTCGAGTTCGTTCGCGCTGATCGGGTGCGGACCGCAATGTTGGACGTTCTCGAGGATGTGTTCGAAAACTACGACTTCATCGTGACACCGACGTTATCTACGCCGCCCTTTCCGATTGGCAACGCGCCCCGTACGACGAAGGCGCCGACGCAAATTGGTGGAGTGCCGGTCGAGCTAGCGATCGGCTGGTGCCTAACATACCCCCTGAACCTCACGGGCCACCCGGCTGCGTCAGTGCCGGCTGGGATGACCGCTGACGGCCCGGTCGCCATGCAGATCATTGGACGTCGCTTTGAGGATGAATCGGTTCTGGCGGCGAGCAAAGCCTTTGAGTTACTGTGCCCATGGCACGACTGGTACCTGTCACTGCGTTAATCGCCTAGTTTCCAGAGAACAGGTCCCGCGTCCTATCTGCCTAGCTCGTAGAAAGAGAGAACACCACGGCCATGTCTGATCCCGCGGCAGTCGGCAGAATCGAATCGGGTCTTCAGGCGTCTGGTCCGAGTGGTCACCGCCCAGGTCTAACGGCGACACTCCGCAGCGGCCGATGGTTCGCCCGAGACGACGAAGTCGGGCTCGAGCACCGGGCTGCAATGCGCGCCGCCGAACACCCCGTTACCCCGGCCAACCACAAGCCGGTCATCGCTATCTTGAACTCCGTCAGCGAGTTGAATCCTTGCAACCTTCCGCTGAGTCGTCTCGCCGATGCCGTCAGATCAGGCATTGAGGCGGCCGGTGGCATTGCCGTCGAGATGCCAACGATCTCGCTCGGCGAAGATCTGATGAAACCAACGGCCATGCTCTACCGAAACTTGATGGCGATGGAGGTCGAAGAGACCATACGAGCTAACCCGGTGGACGGAGTCGTCCTCTTAGGGAACTGCGACAAGACGATTCCGGCTCAATTGATGGGAGCGGCCAGCGCTAATGTGCCGGCCCTGCAAGTGAGCGGTGGCTATCGGCGCACCGGCAAGTTTCGCGGGCAGGAAGTGGGCGCCGGCACCGACCTGTGGAAGTACTGGGATGCGCGGCGGGCCGGAAACTTGGGAGACGGGGATTGGGTACGTCTCGAAACGGCTTTAGGCTGTAGTCAGGGAGCCTGCAACGTCATGGGAACTGCGCTGACAATGGCGATGATGGCCGAGGTCTTGGGCATGATGCTGCCCGGTGCCAGCACCCTCCCCCACGACGATCCCCGACTCGTCGCGAAGGCGGTGGAATCCGGAGGGCGGATTGTCGAAATGGTTCGTGAGCAGGTCACTCCAGAGCTTGCCTTGACGCCAGACGCCTTCTGGCGCGCTCAGCTCGCGCTGGCCGCGATCGGTGGCTCCACCAACGCCATCGTCCACCTTTGCGCAATTGCCGGGCGGCGGATGGTGCCCTTGCAGCTGGATGACTTTCATCAGGCGTCGCTCGAGATGCCAGTACTCGCCGACGTCGCCCCAATCGGGCGTTACAACATCGCCGCCTTCGATGCGGCCGGCGGCGTCCAAGCTGTTCTTCGAAGCCTTGACGAGCGCTCGAAAAAATCCGGTCAAAAAAAACCAATCGATGGGACGACCCAATCCGCCAATGGCGCGGTCATCCGCCCACGCGAGAACCCGGTCACCGCAGTGCCTGCCTTCGCCGTGCTGAGAGGAAACCTGGCACCAGACGGCGCAGTCCTCAAGACCGCGGCCGCGAGCACTGAACTCACCACGCATACGGGTCCCGCGGTCGTTTTCCGCGGCTACGACGACATGCTCACCCGCGTTGACGACCCCGACCTCGACGTCACCAAGGACTCGGTGCTAGTCCTCACGGGATGCGGGCCCCGAGGCGCCGGTTTCCCTGAATGGGGCATGATTCCTGTCCCTAAGAAGCTCGCCGAGCGTGGTATCAGCGACATGGTCCGCATTAGCGACGCGCGGATGAGCGGTACGAGCTTCGGGACCTGTGTGCTCCACGTCGCACCCGAGGCGGCTGCAGGCGGACCGCTCGCGGCGGTCGAGGACGGAGATTTGGTCACCCTCGACGTCTCCCGTCAACTTCTACACGTTCACGTCACGCACGACGTCCTGGACGAGCGCCAAGCGCGGCGGCCCCAGCGGACATCGCGCCACCGACGTGGTTGGCCGGCGCTTTACGAGCGGCATGTCCTGCAGGCACCGGAGGGTGCCGACTTCGACTTTCTCGTTCCACGAGACGCCGACCAGTTGCAGTTCGTCGACCCGATCATCGGTCGAAGCTGACTTATGGCGGAGCGGCGTGCCAGCGCCAGGAAGGGCGTGCCCACCTTTGTTCGGCGGGCTTACGTATTCCTCCCGGGTGGCGGGGTGACGCATGCCCCGCGATGCCCGGGTACTGGCGGGTCAGTAGCCGAGGGAGTGTCGGAAGTTGTAGTCGGCGCGGACCAGGCCGACACCGCCCGGCGGCTACGAGACCTGGCGCGGCGGAACGCAGGCTTGCCGCGAAAAGTCGGTGTGACGCCTCCGGGAAATCGGCACGTTCAGAGTAGATCTCCGAGTGGGCAATGTGGGAAGTCGCGCTTCGTCGTAGCCGCTCACGAGCTGTCAGCTTGCGCCGGGTCGTAGACCAGGAATACGGAATCTCGCCAACCACCGCGGTAGGACCTACTTCCACTGGGCGGCAGGCAGGCGTTGTTGAAGCGGGCCTCATTCGAACACCTCCACAGAGGCTCCGCCTCGGGCCTCCGAGGCCGGTGGCTGCCCTGATCGGATGGCTGGCGGTTTGGCGCCAAGCAGGACCTCGGGCCGTAGCTCCACCTCTTCCACCGGTACGAGTCGCGGCCTCAGCCAAAGCATCAAGCGCGGCCCCGGGCCCCTGGGCGTTGGCCCTGAGGCCTTCAGGCTCGAGACCGCTGCGTCTTCGGAGTGAGTAGGGCACGCTCAGTGAGAGACGAAAACCGCGACCGTCCGGGCGGGGACGGTAAAGCTGCCGGTCGACTCGTTGTAGCGGGAGGTCTTGACCACCGGGTCCGGGCCGCCCTGCTGGATCGGGTCGAGCCGATAGCGCTGCCCGGCTGTCGCCGGGATCGTCTGGCTGGTGGCGGTGTCGCCGGCGTTGAACACCACCAGCATCCCACGCAGGTTCCGGTCCACCCGCCGGCCGACGGTGTCGTCGATCCGCATCGTGATCACCCCGGGAGTCTGGCTGGGTCCGCCGGTGGGGAAACTCAACTTCTGCTGGATCAGCTTTGCCGAGCCGAGTTGCAGCAGCGGCCGCTGCCGACGGATCTCCAGCAGGGACTGGCTCTGCGCCTCGGCCTGTCTCAAGTCGGCCGGGGTCGGCTTGAGCGCGGGGTCGGCCAGCAACGGCTTGGCGTAGGCCCACTTGGCGTCGGAACTGACCGGGAGTCCCCGGCCGAAGCCGTTGACCTGCAGCGACGGGTCGAGGACGTTGAACCAGTCGCCGGAGTCGTAGCTGTTGGGGTCGAAGGACTTGCTGCGCAGCGCATCGCTGCCGGTCTGCCAGAACGACACCCCCTGGCTGAAGGCGGTGGTGGACAGGGCCAGCGTCTGCATCCGGATCCGGTCGGCCATCGCGGTGTTTTGCGGCAGCTTGTAGGTCAGGGCGTCGTAGAGGGTTTCGTTGTCGTGGGCGTCGACGTAGTTGATCGCCTCGTCGGGTTGGCTGGTGTAGCCGGTGGGCTGGCCGTTGTAGTCGACATCGGCGCCGGTGATCTTTGCCCCGGTGCGGTCGACGAACCGGTAGTCGGCGAGGTTCCCGGTCAGCCCGACCTTGAGCTGGTCCATCGACGCCAGCAGCCGCGCCTTCTGTTCCGCGGCGCTGCCGTTGGCGGCGGCGCCGTTCGGGTCGGTGAACAGCCCGCTGCCGAAGCCCTGGATCCGGGGGTCCTCGTCGAACGGGCCGCCGCCGCGGACTGCGTCCCGGATCCGGTCGTTGAAGGTCCCGATCCCGGTGCCGGCCATATTGGCCTGGGTGGCCTGGACGAACAACGCGTCGTCGGCCACCTCGCCGAAGTTCCAGCCCTCCCCGTAGAGGTAGATCGAGCGCCCGTCGATCCCGCCGTGGCGCATCGTCAACCGATCCAGCCGACGGCGCAGCTCCAGCATCAGCGCCTTCGGCTGGTGGCCCATCAGGTCGAACCGGAAGCCGTCGACCTTGTACTCGGTGGCCCAGGTGAGCACCGAGTCGACCATCAGCTTGCCCATCATGGTGTGCTCGGTGGCGGTGTTCGCGCAGCAGGTGGAGGTGTAGACCTTGCCGTTCGGGTCGAGCCGGTGGTAGTAGCCGGGCACGACCCGGTCGAGGTTGTTGCGCCCGGTCTGGCCGGCGTCGGTGGTGTGGTTGTAGACCACGTCCATCACCACCCGCTGGCCGTTGCCGTTGATTGCGGCGACCATGTCGCGGAACTCGCGGGTCCGCGCCGCCCCGTTCGGGTTCTTCGCGTACGAGCCCTCCGGCGTGGTCCAGTGCAGCGGATCGTAGCCCCAGTTAAAGCCGTCGGAGCTCAGCGTCGGTTTGACGCACGCCTGCTGTTGGGTGCTGTCCGGCGGGTACGACGCCAGGTCGCAGTCGGGCTTGACCCAGGTCGACTTGTCCTCGTTGACGGTGGCGAAGTCGGCCAGCGGCAGCAGATGCACCGTAGTCATCCCCGCCTTGGACAGCCCGGCAAGGTAGCGGACCGCGTTGCTGCGCCGGTCGGTGAACGCCTCGTAGGTTCCTCGGTCCGGCGCTGGGGTGGTCGGGTCGCTGACCGAGAAGTCGCGCAGGTGCAACTCGGTGATGGCCTGGTCCACCGGGACCCGCGGCTTCCGCAATCCAGTCCAGTTCCGCGGCGCCAGCGAAAAGTCGTCCAGGTCGACGAACAGGCTGCGCTCGGAGTTCTCCGAGAGCCCGACACTGTACGGGTCGGTGACCAAGTTGGTCTCCACCTTCCCGGTCTCGGGGACGAAGACCTGCACCCGGTAGAGGAAGTAACGGTTACGCCACGACGTCGACCCGCGGACCGACCAGACGCCGGTGCGCTTCGCGCGGTGCATCGGCACGCTGGCGATCGCGTCGGAGTCCGCCCCGCGGTCGTACACCTGCACCGACACCGACTTCGCCGTCGGAGCCCACAGCGCCAGCTTCGGCCGGTGCTGGCGCCACGTCAGCCCCAGGGTCGCGGACCGGGCCCGGGCGTAGACGTCGTCGAGAACCCCGGGGGTCTGCAACCCGGCCCCGGCGACCGGGGCGCCGTCGGCGTCGAGCGCCACCACCGCCAGCTGACCGCGCAGCAGGCGCTTGACGGTGTCGGTGGACACGCCGGTCAGTTTCAGCGCACCGAGCTTGGCCTGGGCCGGAAACTTCGATGCGACACTGGCCGGTAACCCGGCCGGATCGACCCGAAGCGGATAGGAGGTGCCCCCGGTGACCCCGTCCGCGCTCACCTGCAGACCGCCCTGCGCCGCGGCGTACAGGGCGTAGCGGGTGCCGGCCGGATGCCCGCTCAGGTCCCAGGCCAGATAGTGCCGGGACAGCCAATAGGCCTTGGGTGCGGTGATGCTGGGCAGTCCGGCTGAGGCGGAGACGGTCAACACGTGCGTGGCCGCCACGTAGCTGAACGTAATCGGGTCATGGTCCTTGGTCACGGTGAAGTTGATGTTGTCACCGCCCGGAACGCCGTCCTTGCCGTAATTGACGTCCCACGACAGCCCCTCGGTGGCCTTGACCTGGTAGTCGCCGGCCGGCAGGGCGGTGGTGGTGAAGGTGTAGGTGCCGTCACCGTCGACGTCTTCCAGCCACGATCGCAGGCAGTCCGGGGACCAGTCGGCCGGGCAGCCCAGCTCGCTCTGGAAGTCGCCGGCCGCGGTGACGATCGGCGTGCTGACGTCGGCGGTCACCCAGTGGGTGGCGTGGTCGTAGTAGAAGGTCACGTCGGCGCCGCCGGCGGGCACCTCGAGGGGGATGTTGGCCCCGCCCGGCTCGGCGTGCAGGCCGTAGTTGACGTCGAAGGACTTGTCGATCGCCGCCTTGTAGGCGTACGTGCCGGCCGGGAGGCGTAGCGAGGCCGACCAGACGTCGTCGTTGCTGCGGCGGCGCAATTGCACCTGATCGCACTCGGGCTGCCAATCACCGGGGCACCCCACCTCGGCGCCGAACGAGCCGGGCACCGAGACCGCCGACGGCTGCGGGTCCGCCGCGACCGCATTCGGGGTCAGCCGGCTCGGAGCCAGCAGCGGAAGCAGAGCCAAGACCAAGAACACGAACAGGGCGCGGGCCCCGAGACGAGACGTCATTGAACTCTCCTCAGGAAGCTGACAGCAACAGCCTGGGCAGTCGGTGAGCAAAGGTCAAGGGCTCCCCAGCGGTTCCGCACCTCAGCGCATCCCCATCAGGTGCTCCACGGCCAGCTGCTGCAAGGCGACAAAGCCGTACCCGCGCGCACCGGCGGCGTCGACGTCGTAGTCCTCCCACGCCGAGGAGTCGGCGAGCAGGTCGGCGTACGACTCCCCCTGCGCCAGGGTCGGCTCCGCCAGCGCCGCCACCCCGGCCGTTTCGAGCGCCTGCTGCACCTCCGGATCGGCACGGAACTCCTGCGCCCGCTGCTTCAGGGCAAGATAGGTCCGCATGTTCGCCGCCGCCGACGCCCACACCCCGTCGGTGTCCTCGGTCCGCAGCGGCTTGTAGTCGAAGTGCCGGGGGCCGGTGTACGCCGGGCCACCACCGGGCGCGCCGTGTTCCAGCAGGTCGACGGTGGCGAACGCACTCAGCAGGTTGCCGTGGCCGAAGACCAGGTCCTGGTCGAACTTCGGCCCGTTCTGGCCGTTCAGGTCCAGGTGAAAGAGCTTGCCCTGCCACAACGCCTGGGCGATCCCGTGGGTGAAGTTGAGGTTCGACATCTGCTCGTGCCCGACCTCGGGATTGACCCCCACCAGGTCGGCGTGCTCCAAAGTGGAGATGAAGGCCAGCGCGTGCCCGACGGTGGGCAGCAGGATGTCCCCGCGCGGCTCGTTCGGCTTCGGCTCGATCGCGAACCGCAGCCCGTAACCCTGGTCGAGCACGTACTGCGCCAGCAGGTCCAGGCCCTCCCGGTAGCGTTCCAGCGCCGCCCGAATGTCCTTGCCGGTGTCGGTCTCGGCCCCCTCCCGGCCGCCCCAGAACACGAACGTCTCCGCCCCCAGCTCGGCGGCCAGGTCCAGGTGGCGCAGGATTTTGCGGAGCGCGTACCGGCGGACCGAGCGGTCGTTGCTGGTGAAGGCGCCGTCCTTGAACACCGGATGGGTGAAGGTGTTCGTGGTGACCATCGGAACCACCAGCCCGTTCTCGCTCCAGGGCCTTGCGGAAGCGGGCGACGGTGGCGTCCCGGGTGGCGTCGTCGCTGCCGAACGGAACGAGGTCGTCGTCGTGGAAGGTGATTCCCCACGCGCCCAGCTCGGCCAGCCGGTGCACCGCCTCCACCGGATCGAGCGGCCCCCGGGTCGGGTCGCCGAACGGGTCCCGGGCCGGCCACCCCACCGTCCACAGGCCGAAGGAGAAGTGGTCGTCGCGGGTCGGGGTCAGGTCCATCAGTGTCCTCAAGGTGAGTGTCGAATCACTTGGTGAAGCCGGCGGTGAGGCCGCTGACCAGCTGGCGGCGACCCACCGCATAGAGGATAAGGATGGGCAGCGTGGTCAGGACCACCGAGGCCAAGACGGCGGGGACGTTGACGCTGTACTGACCCTGAAAGGTCCACAGCGCCAGCGGCAGCAGCCGCTTCTCCGGGCTCTGGGTCAAGATCAGCGGCAGTAGGAAGCCGTTCCAGACCTGCAGGCCGTTGTAGACCGTCACCGTGATCAGCGCGGGCCGGGTCAACGGGAAAGCCAGATACCACAGCAGGCCCCAGTCCGACGCCCCGTCGGTGCGCATCGACTCGAACAGCTCCTTGGGCACGTCCCGGATGAAGTTGGTCAGCACCAACACCGAGAGCGGGATCGCGAAGGCGATCGAGGGCAGGATGATCGCCCCCAACGTGTCGTAGAGGCGCAGCTTGATGATGATCAGGTACACCGGGATGATCGTCGCCTGCAGCGGGATGGCCAACCCCATCAAGAACAGCCCGTTCATCGCCCGCAGCGCCCAGCCGCGGCCCCGGACGATCGCGTAGGCGGCCAGGAACGACACCGAGACGGCGGGGACGATGGCGCCGACGGTGACCAGGACGCTGTTGAGGAAGTAGCGCGGGAAGTCCGACTCGATCACCAGCGCGTAGTTCTGCGCCGTCGGCGTCGACGGCACCAGTGGATTGGCCGAGAAGTAGGTCGACTGGTCCTTCACGCTGGTGATCACGATCCAGTAGATCGGCACCAGGATGATCGCCAGCCAGACCAAGGAGAGCAGGCCGCCGAACCAGTTACGGCGCTCCGACCCGCCCGCGCGGGACGGGCGGGCCGCGGCTCGACGGGTCGACGAAGCGGTGAGTGTCGCCACCTCAGGCACCCTCCAGCTGGGAGTCGGTGTTGCTGCCGCCGATGCGGCGCAGCAGCAACGCCAGCGCCAGGCCGACAAGTACGAGGATCACCGCGATCGCGCTGGCCGGTCCCATCAGGTTGGCCTGGAAGCCGGTCTTGTACATGTCCAGGGCGAGCACCCGGGTGGCGTCACCGGGCCCGCCGGCGGTCAGCACGAAGATCAGGTCGAAGAACGTCAGCGAGCCGACCACCATCAAGGTGGAGGAGGTGATGATCGTGTACTTCAGCTGCGGCAGGGTGATGGAGAAGAACTGCCGGACCCGACCGGCGCCGTCGATCCGGGCCGCCTCGAACATCGACACCGGAAGCTGCCGCACCCCGCCCTGGTAGATCAGGGAGTGGAACGGGATGAACTGCCACGACACCACGAAGATGATCACCCCGATGGCCAGACCGGGGCGGCCGAGCCAGTCCTGGGCGAGCAGCGGCAGGTGCAGTCCGGCGCCCAGGCCGAAGTTGGGGTCCAGCAGAGCCTTGTAGGTGATGGCGATGGCCGCCGAACTCAGCAGCAGCGGGATGAAGTAGAGCACGGCGAGGATCTCCCGGTAGCGCTGCTGACCCGCCAGGAAGGTCCCGATCAGGATGCTCATCGGCGTCTGCACCAGCCAGCTCAGCGCCATCACCTCGAAGGTGACCCACAACGAATGCAGCAGACCGGGATCGGCGAGCACCGCCCGCCAGCTGTCGAACCCCGACGGGACGATGTCGCCGATTCCGTCCCAGGTGGTGAAGGAGAGGGCCAGCACGCCGAGCAGCGGAATCACCCCGAACAGGGTGAAGACCGCCAGGGCCGGCAGGGCCATCCACACCAGCGACCCACCGCGTACGCCGGCGCCTCGACGAGGCGTCGGGGCGGTCGCGGCCGGGGCGGCAGCAGGTGCCGCCAGGGCCGTCACTGCCCGGTGACCTTGTTCATGTTGTCGATCCACTGTTGTGGGGTGATCGAGAGCTGGAACAACTTGGCGATGTTGTCCAGCAGCGACTCCGCCGCGGTCGAAGGCAACGCCTGGTCCCAGGACTGGGCGAAAGTCTTGGCGTTACTGGAAACGTCGTAGACGAACTTGAGGAAGTCCGAGTCCGGTCCGGCACCGAACTCGGAGTCAGCTCCCTTCACGATCGGCACGCTGCCGGTTTTGACCCAGGCGGCGACCTCGGTGGGGTCCAAGACGCTGGTGGAGAAGAACTTCTTGGCCATCTCCTTCTGGGCGTCGCTGGACTTCGACGAGATCGAGTAGTACTGGCCGGGGTTGCCGACGGTGTTCGACGGGTCGCCCTTCCCGCCGGCCACCGGGGGGAAGTTCTGGTAGCCCAGGTTGCCGCCGGTGACGAACTTGCCGCCGTCGCTCTTCATGCTGCCGTAGGTCCACACCCCGTGCAGCATCATCGCCGCCTTCCCGGTGTAGAGCAGCGCCTGGTCGGCGTTGGAGTCGGCGGTGATCGAGGAGAACCCCTTGACGAAACCGTTCGCCTTCACCAACGTCTGAACCTTGGTCAGCATGTCGGTGACCGCCGGGTCGGACCAGGCGTCGGCTTTGCCCTCGAACGCGTTCTGAAACACCTGCGGGCCGGCGATCCGGTCCAGCAGGAACTCCAGCCACATCATGTTGGTCCAGCGGGACTGCCCGCCGAGGGAGAACGGCGCCACGCCGGCGGAATTGAACTTATCCACCAGGTTCATGATGTCGTCCCACGACTGCGGCGGCTGTGCCCCGACCTTGTCGAAGACCTTCTTGTTGTAGAACAACACGATCGGTTGCACGGTTTCGGCCGGCATCGCGTAGATCTTGCCGTCCACGGTGGCCGCGCCGAACGAGGAGGCGAACAGTCTGTCCTTGAGGGCGGCGTTCTGCTCGAAGAACGGGGTCAGGTCCTCGACCTCGTTGTTCTTGACGTATTCGCGCAGACCGCCGCCGCCCCAGCCCCAGATGATGTTCGGGCCCTGCCCGGCGCCGATCGCAGTCTTGATCTTGGTCTTGTACGCGTCGTTGGCGAATTCGGTGTACTTGATCGTCCCGCTGCCGGTCTGGTTGAACCGTTTGACGGTGTCCTCACGGATTTTCTGCTGCGGTTGGGCGGTGAGGAACCAGTACGACGCCTCGCCGGCGCTGGCCGATGCGGGCGCACCACCGCCTCCGCCCGCGCCGGTCTGGGTCGGAGTCGAACCGCCGCCGCAGGCCGCGAGGGCCGCGGTGGCCGGCACGCCGAGCGCGAGGCCGAGGAAGTTGCGCCGAGAAGTCGTTCTGGGGTCCACGTTGATCTCCAGGGTGTCCAGGCGGGCTCGTCCCGCGGTCGTGGGTTGCGCGTGCTCCGACGGCGCTGGCACTGAAGACTGTTTCGCCGATCGAGGTCAGAGTTAACGTAGGTTTTCGGACGGTAGCGTGTCAAGAGTTGACCAGTGGATAGTGGAAACACACGGGTCACTGATCGTGAATCGCCTAGTGAAAGCAGAGCAGAGAACGATAGGGTCACGGTTGAGTGACCGAAACTTTTCGCTGACAAGGGTCACCCTTGACATTGCCTAGCCACCAGGAGACTGTTGTGACGACGGAGCCGGAACCGCCACTGGAAGGTCAGCCGTCCCCGGTGTGGCGGGATCAGTCACGTCCGGTCGCGGAGCGAGTCGATGCCCTGCTGAGCGCGATGACGCTGGCGGAAAAGGTCGCCCAGCTGGGCAGCTACTGGGCCGGCAAGGAGCTTCCCGAGACCGGCGACAGTCCCGACTCCCCGAGCGGACAGCAGGAGCACGATCCACTGATCGTCGCGCCCATGCAGGACGTGTTCGCCGCCGCCGCCGCGGGCTCACTGACCGAGGCCAGCCGGGACGGACTCGGCCACCTCACCCGGGTCTACGGCAGTGGGCCGGTCGGTCCCAGCGATGGGGCCGCGGAGCTGGTCCGGCAGCAGCAGATCGTCGTTTCCTCCCGGCTCGGGGTGCCGGCTCTGGTTCACGAGGAGTGTTTGACCGGGTTCACCGCCCTGGGTGCGACGGTCTACCCGGCCGCGATCGCGTGGGGGGCGACGTTCGACCCTGAGTTGGTCGAGGCGATGGCCGCCGCCATCGGTACCGACATGGCCGCGCTCGGCGTCCACCAGGGTTTGTCGCCGGTCCTGGACGTGGTCCGGGACTACCGCTGGGGCCGGGTTGAGGAGACCATGGGCGAGGACCCGTACCTGGTCAGCATGTTGGGGGTCGCGTACATCCGCGGGCTGCAGAGCGCCGGCGTGTTGGCCACCACCAAGCATTTCGCCGGCTATTCCGCCTCCCGCGGGGCCCGCAACCACGGACCGGTGCCGATGGGTCGACGCGAGCTGGCCGACGTAATCCTGCCGCCGTTCGAGGCCGCGGTGACCCTGGCGGGCGTCGGTTCGGTGATGAACTCCTACGCCGACGTGGACGGCGTCCCGGCCGCGGTTGACGCCTGGTTACTGACCGAGCTGCTCCGAGACTCCTGGGGTTTCGAGGGGACGGTGGTCTCCGACTACTGGGCGATCCCGTTCCTGGCCTCGATGCACCGGGTCGCGGCCGACGCCGACGAAGCGGGCGCAATGGCCCTGAGCGCCGGGATCGATGTCGAGTTGCCCGACACGATCGGTTTCGGGGCCGGTCTGGTGGAACGGGTCCGGCGCGGCGATCTGGCCGAGGACCTGGTGGACCGCGCCGCCCGACGAGTGTTGAGCCAGAAGGTGCGGCTCGGGCTACTCGATCCGGACTGGAGCCCGGAGGGGTCCGTGGCTCGAGCCGGTGAGGTCGACCTCGACGCCCCGGCCCACCGGGAGCTGGCCCGGCGGGTGGCCGAGGAATCGGTGATTCTGCTTGATCCGGGTGACGTGCTGCCTCTGCTCGGCGAGGATAGCCGTGCCCGTGCCGAGGATCGCGCCGCTCCGGCCCGGATCGCGGTGATCGGACCCTGCGCCGATAATCCCCGGACCTTCCTGGGGTGCTACTCCTTCCCCAACCACGTCCTGGCCGACCGTCCCGAACTGGGGCTGGGGATCGAGGTCTCGACCGCGCTGGACGCCTTGCGGGTCGAATTGCCCGGCGTCGAGATCGTGGCCGAGGCAGGGTGCTCGGTGATGGGCGAGGACCGTTCCGGCTTCGCCGCCGCGGTGGCGGCCACTGCCGACGCCGACCTGACCCTGGCGTTGGTCGGGGATCTGGCCGGACTATTCGGTCGCGGCACGTCCGGTGAGGGCTGCGACGCCGCGGATCTCCGATTGCCTGGGGTGCAGGCCGAGCTGCTCGACGCACTGTTCGAGACCGGGACGCCGGTGGTGGTCGTCGTCGTGTCCGGCCGGCCGTACGCCCTCGGCGACGTGGCCCCTCGCGCCGCCGGTCTGGTGCAGGCGTTCATGCCCGGGGAGGAAGGGGGGCGAGCGATCGCCGGCGTCCTCTCCGGACGGGTCCAACCCAGCGGTCGACTACCCGTTCAGGTGCCGCGACACCCCGGAGGACAGCCGGGCACCTACCTGCAACCACCACTGGGGGTCCAGCACAGCGGGACCAGCAATCTCGACCCCACGCCGCTGTTCCCGTTCGGCTACGGCCGGTCCTACACCACCTTTGCTGTCGACGACCTACGGCTCAGCGACGCCGAGGTGGCGACCGACGAAGCGTTCACCGTGTCGGTCGCGGTCACCAACACCGGCGTACGCGAGGGCACCGAAGTGGTTCAGCTCTACCTGAGCGATCCGGTGGCCTCGGTGACCCGGCCGGTTCGTCAGCTCGTCGGGTTCACCCGGGTGCGGCTCGCGGCCGGGCAGGCCGTCGACGTCTCGTTCTCGGTGCACACCGACCGGACGGCCTTCACCGGCGCCGATCTGAGGCGGATCGTGGAACCTGGTGACCTCGACGTGTTGGTCGGAACCTCGGCGGTCGACCTGCCTGTTCGGGCGCGCGTTCGGTTGACCGGACCGGTCCGGATGGTCGGCTCGCGCCGGCACCTGACGACCCCCGTCGAGATCACCCCCGTCGAGATGACATCGGTGAGTCGAGCATGACCGTGGACGGGGAGCCAGCCGGTCCGGCGTCGTCGGAGTTAGTAGCACCGCGATCAGTTCCCTCGGGGAGGGTCCAGCCGACCCTGGCGACCATCGCGGCGTCGGCCGGCGTCTCGATCGCGACGGTGTCGAAGGTGGTCAACGGGCGTGCCGACGTCGGCGCCGAGACCCGGGCCCGTGTCCAGTCCATGCTGGTCCACCATGACTACGCTCCCCGCCGGACCGGGTCGTTGCCGTCTGCCGACCAACACGCCACGGTGGAACTGGTCCTGCACGGAGTGCTGTCCAGCTATTTCCTGGAGGTGCTGCAGGGCGCGCTGGACGCCGGAGCCGAGGCCGGCGTCTCGGTCGCCGTCAGCGTCCGGCCGCGGCCGCTGGACCCCGGGGTGGAGCGGTCGGCCGAGTGGGTCCGGAGACTGACCCGGCTGGGCCGGTCGGCCATCATCGACGTGGTCGACGACGTCCGGCAGGGAGACCTGTCCGCCCTCACCCGCTCGCGCTTGCCGCTGGTGGTCATCGACCCGCTGAATTTCCCGCGCCGGCAGATTGCCAGCGTCGGAGCCACCAACTTTTCCGGCGGGGTGGCCGCGGCCCAGCATCTGCTCGACCTCGGGCACACCCGGATCGCCTACCTCGGAGCGTTGGCCGACGCCGCCTCGAACCAGGCGCGGGCCCACGGTTATCAGGCGGCGCTGGAGGCGTCCGGGGTGGACGTCGGCGACGGCTACGTCCGCAACGGGGATTACGACTACCACTCCGGGCTCATCGGTGGCGCTGCGCTCTTGGAGCTGCCGCGCCGGCCCACCGCCGTCTTCGCCACCACCGACGAGATCGCGGCCGGTCTGTACGAGGCCGCGCGCCTTGCCGGCCTGCGCGTGCCGGAGGACCTCAGCGTGGTCGGCTTCGACGACACCGATGTCGCCCGGCTGCTGTCGCCGCCGCTGACCACGGTCCGCCAGCCGCTGCGCGAGATGGGGCGCGTCGCCCTCCGGACCGCTCTGCGGCTGGCGGCGGGGGAGCAGCCGGATTCGCACCACGTCGAGCTGGCCACCGAATTGGTGGTCCGCAGCTCGACCGCACCCCCACCTCCCTGAAGCACGCACCACTCTGAGCTGAGGCGCCCCACCGGCGTCGTCCGATGTCGTCCGATCAGTCCTCGGGGAGTTCGGCGAACGCCTTCTTCGCGTTGGAATACCAGCCCATCGCCTGCTTCGGGTGCCTCCACCGGCCCTTCATCTCCCGCCTCGCCGGCTCGTGGGCCGCGTCGCCGCCACGGTCCGCCTCCTTGAGGTGACGATCCTGAGCTTTGATCACCTCGTCGGCGGTCTCTCCGCGCAGCTCCAGGTCGCACGGACCGCCCAACTGCCGGCACGTCATGGTTTTCATGAAGGTGGTGTCCTTTCGGTCGAACGGGCCGGACCCGCTGTGTTTGTCGTTTGGATGACGACCGCGATGGGGCAAATGTGACCGACGTGTGACCGACGCCTCCGATTCGGCAGTCCGGATCCGGGTGTTTGAACGTCACGTCAGCGGAGGACTGTTGGCCCGACGCGGCGATCGAGCTGAAAAACACCTCCGGCTCGGCGCGGAAGTCGATCCGACGAACGAGGCCGGCGGCCACAGTGAAGTCGAAGGCCACCCGGGCCTGCCCGCGAAGGAACCACGCCGCTCCCGGTCGGCCGCCGATGAAGACCGGCAGTGCGGCGGCTGCGGCCCCGTTGAAGAAGGTGGCCACCCGTTCGCGTCCGCTGATCTCGGCGGGCGTACCGGCCAGGACGGCGGCCTCATCGCCGGCAATGACGGCGCCCGGGGCGAGCAGTTCCAGCAAGCGAGCGAAGTCGCCGGCCCGGGCGGCGGCCAGAAAGGCGTCGACGACCTCACACTCCGCAAGCTGGTCCTCGGCGGCGGGTCGGACGACCTTGGCGCGAGCGCGGGAGGCAAGCCTGCGCGCGGCTACCGACGTCGTGTCCAAGACGTGGGCGACGGTGCCGAAGTCGAAGCCGAAGCTGTCGTGCAGGACGCAGGCGATCCGCTCTTTGGGGGTGAGTCGGTCGAGGACGACCTGGAGGGCGACGCCCACGGCCTCGGCCAGCATCCGGGACGCGAGCCGTAACAGTCGTGGCCGTTCCGCTTCGAATCCTGCGGTTTCGGTCACCCGGTGATCCTTCCCTCGACCCACGCCGCAACGGCGGCCTCATTGAGGTTGACGCCGGACGAGCGCTGAAGGTGACGGCCGTCGATGACGACTGTGTCTTGATCGCGCAGGTCGCGCAGGCCGACCACCATCGGACTCCGTTACGAAGGGAGTGTCCGAGGTCACGGTTAGCGTCTGCCAGGTCAGCGTAGGGACGCACGATCGGGGGCAGGAATGAGTGCCACGCAGGTGTACGAGGGACCGGGGGTGCTGCCCGGACGGTACGCGGGCCCGGTCAAGAGACTGCACTCCGGACCGACGCCGCAGCAGGTTCAGATCGCGGAGGAACGGGCGGCGGCAGACCAATTGGCGGGCCGGATCTGTGCGGCGGCGGCCTTGTCGGCACAGGCCGAGGCGGAATTCATCGCGTTGATCGGGGAGTTCGACGCCTCGGGAGCGATCCGCTGGTGGGTGGATCTGAAGTCGGTCGCGCACTGGCTGAGTTGGACGTGTTCGATGGCCCCGGGGGTGGCGCGCGAGCACGTCCGGGTGGCGCGGGCGCTGTCGCGGATGCCGAGCGTCCGGGAGGCGTTCGGCGCCGGCCGGCTGTCGTATTCCAAGGTCCGCGAGGTCACCCGGGTGGTCGACGTGGTTGATGAGGCAGAGCTGTGCAGGTTGGCGCTGACCGCCACCGCGTCCCAACTGGCCCGGATGGTGCGGGCCTTTCGGACCGCGCCGGGGACCCGGATGGAGCAGGAGTGCCGGCGGGCCGCGTCGTGGACGACCCGGGAGGACGGGATGGTCGAACTGCGAGCGGTGTTGCCGGCGGAGGAGGGTGCGGTCGTGGTGGCAGCGTTGACCGCGGCCAGAGACCAGTTCGGTGCACCACCGGCCGGTCCATCGGCCGGCCTCGAAGCGGGAGCTCAACCCGATGACTCGGCCGGTCGGACCGACCAAACCCCGCCTTACACGAACGCGGACGCCCTGGTCGACGTGGCTCGGGGGTTCCTGACCACCGCACCGGAGGACCGGTCCGGGGAGGACCGCACCCTGGTGGTGCTGCACGTCAGCGCCGACACGCTCGCTGAGGGCGAGGCCGACGGCGAGGGCGCTGTCGACGACGGGGAGGACGGGGCC
Organism: Friedmanniella sp.; assembly: GCA_965218535.1. Taxonomy (GTDB): domain Bacteria; phylum Actinomycetota; class Actinomycetes; order Propionibacteriales; family Propionibacteriaceae; genus Microlunatus. The sequence continues at coordinate 1,084,790 of CBDCLF010000001.1, read as the reverse complement.
GAAAACGTTCCCGCGGGAACGTCTGGACGACCCACCATCGGGACGGATCCCGATCCTTATGACGACGGCACCGTGGTCGATGAGGCCGAGGTCGCCGCGGAGACGGCAAGCGTTCCCGCGGGAACGTCCGGTGATCCGGTGTGTCAGCTGGCCGGGGTCGGACCGGTCGAGACCGAGACCGCTCGTCGGCTCGCGTGCGACGCCGATGTCCTCGGCGCGATCGTGAACTCCTCCGGGGACGTGTTGGCGCTCGGGCGGACGCGCCGGTTGGTGTCCCGCGCGCAGCGTCGGGCGCTGATGATCCGGGACCGGTCGTGCCGGTTCCCAGGGTGTCGGCAGGACCGGCATCTGCAGGCCCACCATCGACGGTCCTGGCTCGACGGCGGCCCGACTGACCTGGCCAACCTGATCTTGTTGTGTCAGCGCCATCACACGGCGGTCCACGAGGGCGGGATGACGATCAGTCCGCGGCAAGAGAATGGGCACTTCGTGTTCGCCATGCCCGACGGCCGGCCGTTCCAGGACTGGTATGGCCCGCAGGTCCTGCCCGAACTCCTGACCGGTCAGCTCCGGCGGCGACGCGACCGCCGCCGGGAGCTGCTGGCCGGCGTCACCGGATTCGCAGATCCCCTGGCCCGCAGCATCCGGCCGGGCTGGGCCGGCGAACGGTTCGACCTGCACGCCTGCGTCGAGGCCCTGTTCGGGATGCGTCTGCCCGCCGAGGACCAGCCCGCCGCCTGAAACACGAGCATTGTGCTGCCGGCGATTTCCGGTCGGGCGGAGCTTCGTCGAGGCCGCTGACCCGAATCAGGCCGGCCCTCGACGCGCTGCCCGTCGGCCGTTTTGGCTATTGTCTTCTCGGTGGACATCGAGCAGCTGACCCTCGTCGACATTTGTGAGCAGGTGCTGATCCGGCAGGGGCCGACGGCCGTACCGGAACTGGTCCAGGCGGTCCGGAACGCCGGGATCGATCCGGGTCCCGACGCGGCCGAGGTCGTGATGGACGCACTGTCGGAGCCGGATACCGCGGCGGTCTCCCTGACCGACGAACGGTGGGCGTGGGGACCCGATCTGCTGCTCGGGCGGGTCTTCACCCACCGGCTCGCCGCGGAGGAGATCGAGCATGACCTGGTGGCCGTCAATCCCGACCTGGCCGCGCTGCTCGCGCTGGATCAGCTCCCCGAGTTTGCCCGGTTGGCCGACCAGACGCCGGTTGAGGTCGGCTTCGGGTTTGGGACCGGAGTCGGTGCGGCCGGTGATGACGGCGACGACGAGGGTGAGGATCCCGCCGAGGGCATGACGGGCGTTCGACCCCGCGAGGCCTACGACGTCTTTGGATCGCTGGAGCTACCCCTGGGCACGCTGTCCGGGTACGTGGCCGGGGATTTGCTCGGGTTGCGGATGACCGACGCCGGGATCGAGCTGAGCACCGTCGCCGAGGACATGGTCGCCGAGGACATGGCCGGCGAGGATGCGGCCGGCGAGGATGCGACCGGCCACGCGGTCGCCGCGGGGCAACATTTGCAGCGGGTCGTCGTCAGCGCGTCGGAGAAGCCGGTCACCGTCGAGTCGGCGGTCCTGACCGTCTGTGCGGAGGAAGCTGAACTGTTCACCGCGCCGCTGCCGCCGGTGGCCGAGCTGATCGGAGCCTTCGGCCTCGCCCACGAGGCCGACTTCCTGGCCGAACCCGGCTTTGACTTCCGGGCCGCCTCAGTAGCCCGACGGGTCAGTCACGTCGCCGAGACCTACGAACTGGACGAGGACGAGGCGCTCAGCGTCGTGGCTCTGAGGAGCGTGTATCAGCGCTTCGACGACGTGCTTTCGGCGGCCAACGAGATGGTGGCCGAGCAGGGGACCGACGCCGCCGATGGGCTGCAGGCTCTGTTCGACACCGAGTCGGGCAGCGAGAGGCAGGTCGAGCCCGGGCAGCCCGGCACCGCGGTGGGAAAGTTGGTGCCGCTGCTGGCTGAGCCGGCGGTGGCGTACGCCTTACTGGCCGAAACTCTGGGCGACGAGGACGAGGGCGCGGCCACCCTCGGACTGATGGCGGAGACCTTGGAGGAGCAAGCCGAGCGGCCGGCCCGACCTGCGTTGCGCTGGCTGCGCGCCCGCGCCCACGGCCGGCTCGGGGAGGTGCTGAAGGCCGAGCAGGTGTTGCAGGCCAGCGAGCGAGCCCAGCCCGGCTGGCCGCCGATCCTGCTCGACCTCGCCCGCTATGCCGCCGACCGGTCCGACGCGACCGGGGCGTTGGAACTGCTGGACCGGCTCGGGCCGGACGCGCCCCCGGGCCTGGTGGAGGTGGTGCGACGCTTCCAGCCCGAACCCGGACCGGTCCTCGGGCGTAATCAGCCGTGCTGGTGCGGCTCGGGCCGCAAGTTCAAGCAGTGCCACCTGCACCGCGTCGAACAGCGACCCTTGGAGGAGCGGGCGGCCTGGCTGTACGAGAAGGCCCGCTGGTACGTGTCCGAGGGACCGTGGCAGCCGCTGCTGTTGGAGGCGGCGACCGAACGTGCCGCTTACGCGCGCACGGAGGAGGAGGTCCGGCGTCGGACCTTGGATCCGTTCGTCACCGATGCGGTGCTGTTCGAGGGCGGCGCCTTCGAGGAGTTCGTGGAGGTACGCGGACCGTTGCTGCCCGACGACGAGCGGCTGCTGGCGCAGCAGTGGCTGCTGGTGGACCGTTCGGCTTTCGAGGTGACCGGGGTGCAGCGGGGGCAGGGCTTCTCGGTTCGGGACCTGCGGACCGGGGATCACCACGAGGTGCGGGACGCGAGCGTCAGTCGGGAGCTGACCCCGGGCTTGCTGATCTGCGCCCGGGTGGTGCCGGTCGGGGAGCAGATGCAGGTCTTCGGGGGGATCGAACCGATCGCCCGGCACGACCGGGACGCGCTGCTGGAGTTGCTGGACCGGCAGCCGGACCCGGACGAGCTCGTCGCCTTCTGCAGCCGCCGGTTCGCCCCACCGACCCTGGTCAACACCGACCAGGACCTGCTCGTGGCCTGCGAAGGGGTGCTGCGGACCGACGACGCCGACCGGTTGGCGGCCGCCCTGAACCAGGCCTTCGAGACCCTGCCCGACACTGAGCCGGCCGCGTGGGTTTATAACCGGATGATTGAAGGGATGAACCGGGTGTGCGCGAGCATGGTCCTCAGGGACGACGAGCTGACCGTGTCCACCAACAGCACCGAGCGGATGACCGACATCCTCGCCAGACTGCGCGACCTGGACCCCACCCTGGTGGTAATCGATGAGGAACGTGAGCCGATTCGTACCCCGGAGCAGGCGGACCGGCTGCTGGCCCAACTTCCGGCGTCGACGCGGGCGGGTGATCCTGAACAGGAGTGGCCCGAGATCGAGCAGGCCATGGCGCAGCAGATGCAGGCGTACGAGCGGGAGTGGCTCGACGTGCCGCTGCCCGCTCTCGCCGGCCGGACGCCACGTCAGGCCGCCGACGACCCGACCCGGCGCGACGACCTGATCGAGCTGCTGGCGTCGTTTCCCGAGACCGAGGAGGCCACGCAGATGAGTCCAGGGCGACTGCGGCAGGCACTGGGGCTGGTGGGCTGATGCGTGCTGAAGCGCTGACCGGGCCGATCAACGTCCACGGTGAGGGGCCGGTCTTCTCCGCGCGCTGGGCCGGAGTGCGCTGGGTGGATATGACCCAGGGCGAGATCTGCGAGCTGCAACCCGACGGATCCGTTCGCCGTCACCGAGTCGGTCCGATCGCGGCGATGCTACGCCCCCGGGTCGGCGGCGGCCACGTCATCGCGGGGGAGCGGTGGTTGCTGCTCTCCGAGGACGACGATTTGACCGCCCCGCTGCGGCGGCAGCCGGAAGTCTGGTCTGAGGATTCGGTCCGGTTCAACGAGGGTGGTTGTGACCCGCTCGGAGGTCTGTACGTCGGGTCGATGGCCTACGACCAGCGGTTCGGGGCCGGCACGCTCTACCGGTTCGATGCCGCTGGACGCCCGCATCCGGTGCTGCCGGAGGTGACGGTCTCCAACGGTCTGGACTGGAGCCCGGACGGCTCCCGGGCCTACTACAACGACACTCCGACCCATCAGGTCGATGTATTCGACTTCGACGTCGAGCAGGGGCTCAGCAACCGTCGCCGCTTCGTCGAGGTCGATCGTCCCGACGGGCTGACCGTCGACGCCGAGGGCGGGGTGTGGGTGGCCCGGTACGGCGGCTCGGCGGTCCACCGCTATGACCCGGACGGCACGTTGAGCGAGGTGATCGAACTGCCTACCCCGAACGTGACCGCCGCGACCTTCGCCGGACCGGAGCGGGACCTGCTGGTGATCACGACCTCGACCGAAGGCCTCGACACCGATGCCGAGCCGCTGGCGGGCGCGGTCTTCGGCTGTCGGCCGGGCGTGGTGGGCCAGCCCGTCCGCGAGTACGCCGGCTAGCTCGGCCGGCAGTCACGGGCCGGAGCCGGGCTAAAAGCGTTCCCGCGGGAACGTCTTTCTGGTCGTCGGCAGTCGGCGGTGATCGCCGGCTCACTCGACCGGGCGGCCGAAACGGGCGACACAGTGCCACACACGCTTCATCACCTGTCCGTCGTAATGGCCGGTCCGAACGGCCTGCCCGATCACCCGAGCGTCCAGCCACCCGTCCTGAGCGATCGTCCGGCCCGCCCCCACGGCGCTCGCCCCTCGATAGCTGGCCTGGTGCACCAGCTCCCCGACCGACAACCGGAACCCGTGGTGCCACTCCACCGGGAAGGGCAGGGCCGTCGCCGCCGCCTCGAGGTCGGTTCCGCGGTAGGCGGGATCGAGCACGATGGCCTCCACGTCGCGGTCCAGCCGCAGCGGCCCGTGCAGGTGCGCCTCGATATAGTCGTCCAAGGCGTCCCGCCGATCGGAGTCGGCCAGGGCGATCAGCGGCATCTGGTCTGCGGTGCCGAACGCGGTGGGCTCGAAGACGCTGTCCGGGTAGCAGAAGGTGGCCCGGTCCAGGGTGGCCTCGGTCAACCGGAGGGGCGCGGAGCCGAAGCGCGGCGAACCGCCGGCGGCGCGCCGGTGGTGGTTGAGGGAGCCGTACGTGGGCCTGCTGGCTGCCGGCTCGTGGTCGTACGCGCCGCCGAACAAGCGCTGCTCCCAGCGCCACCGGTCACCGCCGGGGTAGGCGGTCAGTCCGCCGTTGCTGGTCCGGGTCTGAAACTGCGACCGATAGATCCCGTCGACGGCGAGGTGCTCCAGCAGCGGACGTCCGGCCACCAGCCGGTCGGGGTGGAAGTGGAAGGTCAGCCGTAGGGACCGGTCCAGCGGTGGCCCGTCCACGCGCTCCGCGACCGCTCGCAGCGCGCGACGCCACGCGGGGTCCGGCGTCGAGTCGACCATGACGCCGATTCTCCCCGGGCTGGGCGGTCAAAGTGGCGTGGCGGCGATGATCCGGGCCAGGGTCTTTTGCCCCATTCGACTCATCGCCGGGTTGGTGTCGGTGTAGTACCAAACGAGGCCTATCGCCTGCTCGAAGGCCCAGGCCTTGCTGCGCTCCCACTGCAGATCGTCGCTGTTCAGCTCGGCTCGAAACACCTCCCGCGGTCCGTCGTCGAGCAGGTGCCAGCCGGCGATCACGTCCAGGGCCGGGTCGGCCGCGCCGAAGCCACCGGTGTCGAGCACGCCGGTGAGCCGGCCGTCGGCGACAAGCACGTTGGCCGGAATGAGGTCGCCGTGCGTCATCACGTCGGGATCGGTCCGGGGCAGCTCGCGGAAGTACGACCACAGTTTCGTGAGTCGGGCGACGTCGAGTAGCCGACCACTCCGGTCGAGGCACTTCTGGACCCAGGTGTCGTGGTCGGACAGCAGGCCGCCGCGGTTGTCGCCGGTGAAGGTACGCCCGCGAAGGTCGACCCCGCGCAAGGCGCCGATCAGTTCGGCCAGGTCACGGGCGAACGCGTCGCTGCGGCCGGGGTCGTTCGTCGCGGCGTCGGTGCCGCTGATCCAGGTCTGTACCGACCAGGGCAGCGGGTAGCCGTGGCCGGGCGACCCGAGGTGCCAACCTCTTCGAGGCCCTTCGACAAGCTCAGGGGGCGTATGGAGAGCGACCGGCTCGGTGGGCGGGTGAAGGCCAACTGGCTCAGGGGGCGTATGAAGGGCGACCGGCTCGGGGGGCGTATAGGGGGCGACCGGCTCAGGGGGCGTACGGGGGGCGACCGGCTCGGGGGCGGGGAAGGGCGAGGCTTGCGCGAACTCCGCGCTCGCGTTCGCCTCGGCCTCGAGCAGGCGCAGGGTCTGGTCGGGATCCTGTCCCTGGAGCGGGAAACGGGCGGCGTAGTGCTCGCCGATCCGGAAGATGGCGTTGACCGTTCCGCTGACGTCGATCCGGCGGATGTGCTCTCTGGCCCAGTGCGGGAACTGATCGGCGATGAGGGCACGGACGGCCTCGCCGGTTACGACGATCTCGTCCTCGTGCATGGTCATCGTCGGTTCCTTGACCTGTACGGATAGGGCAGGGTGAGCGGAGGGCTGTTCGAGCGTGTCGGTAACCTGGTTGACAGCATCGTTCGTCGGCGGACACATTGACCAGGTGATTGACGTCGAGTGGCCTGCACATACCAGTTGGCCGACGTACGGGGCCGGGTGAGCATCCACCTGCGCGAGCCGTACGAGACGCTGAACTTCATGGCGCCCCTGTCGCAGGAGCGGGCGAAGACGCTGGTCCGGTTCTTGGCCACCGATCGCGCCGGAACGATCCTCGATCTCGGCTGCGGCTGGGCCGAGCTGTTGCTCCGGGTCCTCGAGGCGTCTCCGACGGCGCACGGGATCGGGATCGACCTCGACCAGGCCGCCGTCGAGCACGGCAGGCGCCTAGCCGCGTGCCGTGGACTCACCGATCGGGTCACCCTGCGCGTCGAGGACGCGAAGACCTTGACCCATCAGAACGCCGACGCCCTGATCTGCGTCGGCGCCAGTCAGATCTGGGGCCCATCGGTGCACGATCAGCAACCGTTGGACTACGTGAGCGCGTTAGCCGCTCTGCGGTCCGTGGTGACCCCGGGCGACCGGGTTCTGTACGGCGAAGCCGTCTGGACGCAGTCCCCGACCGTCGCGGGCGCCGCGACCCTGAGCGGGCGGCTGGACGAGTTCGTCTCAACCGATGAACTGGTCGAGCTGGCGGTTGCTCAAGGATTCACGCCGGTTCAGGTGGACCAGGCGACCCTCGCTGAGTGGGACGAGTTCGAGGCCGCTTTCGGTGCGCGTTACGCGGCGTGGCTGGCCGAACACGAACCGGATCATCCCGACGCGGCCGAGGTCAGGCGACGAGCGGCTCGGCAACGACACGACTACGTCTCGGGCTACCGAGGCGTCCTGGGGATGGCCTACCTCGGGCTGGTCGCCAGCTAATCGACGACGATCCCGACCACCTCGGCCACTCGCCGCAGATCAGCATCCTGTTGCAACAAGCTCGCTCCGCGGCGCCAAGCCACCGCGGCGATGACGCAGTCGACCAGCCCACGAGGGGTCACACCCACGCGGCGGCAGCGCCGGTAAATTCTTGCGGCCGCCTCAAAGTCTGTGGCTGGGTTGACCGGGGCCAGCTCGAAACGCAGCAGCAGGCGCCGTAGGTCATTTTCTCGCTGATCGGTCCGAGCGCCGGCGAGAACCTCCATCAGGATCGGTTCGGTCACCGCCAACGGGCCGTCTTCGGCGATCAGGGCGGCCAGACGTCTATCTACCGCGCTTCCGGTTTCTCGGTCGTACTCCACCCAAGCGGAGGTGTCGGCCAGGATCATCCGGCGTCCGGAGCGACGTCGGTCGGCGTCGTCCCGATAGCCCGGGCGCCGCGCATGGATAGGGCCTCCTGCCGGGTCATCGGCTGACCGGCCAAATGGCGCAAGGCGAGGTCGACGGCCTCGGTCTTGGTCCGCAACCCGTAACGGGACATCACGGTCTGCAGCTGAACCTCGTCGATCTCAATGTTCGTCCTAATCCGAGGCATACACCTAACGTACACCTCGGTGTGTATACCAGTGTTGCGGTTCGGCAGGGCATTGGCTACCTCGTCAGCGGGCGTGATCGCGGGCCCAGAGGTCGAGCAAGCCGCGGAAGTGCGCCAGGAACGCTTCGTGTTCGTGCGGCGGATAGGTCGCCCGGACGGTGTCCAGTAGCAGCCGGTCGAAGTCGGCGGAGGTGACCCAGTCGTACACCTGCTCGTCCAGGTGCGGGAGGTGCTCGGTGCACCAGTCGCGGTAGCGCTCGGTCTCGAAGTGCTCATCGGCCAGGGCGAGATAACCGTCGAGCTTGTCGGCGTAGGTCCGGTCGGAGTCGTCGGCGATCGCGAAGTAACGGCGGGTGCTCAGGTCGATTGCCGCCCGGCGGCGGGTGGTCAGACAGTAGACCGACCACCGCACCAGCGCGCTGATGGCCCACGGGAAGTAGTAGTGCAGCGACGTCACCGCCACGTCGGGGCAGGCGTTGGCGTAGTCGATCGGATAAACCTCGTCGCCGGCCACCAACATCTCCGCGGAGTTGAACTCCCAGCGGAAGAACGCGTTCACGATCCGGCTGATCGCCATCGTCTCGTGACCGGCGCCGGGGGAGAGGAACTCGTGCGCCACCGCGTACCGGTCGTGCATCGGCTTGTCCGGCCGGAACTTCATCACCATCGTCTCCGGCCCGATCGACAGCGCGCGGGCGAAGACGTCGTAGTCCACCGTGGCCTGCAGATGCATCAGCATCTCCCCGGACGTGTCGTACGCCCGGTGCAGGTCGTCGGGGTTGTCCACCCGCGACACCCCGCGCCAGCCGCCGCCGTCGAACGGTTTCATGTACAGCGGGTAGCCGACCTGCTCGGCCAGCGCGTCCAGGTCAAAGGCCTCGTTGTACTTGGACGAGGTGTAGGCCCAGCGGACGTTGTCGACCGGGTTCTTGTACGGCACCAGCACCGTCTTGGGCACCTTGAGTCCGAGCCGCAGCATCGCGCAGTAGGCGCTGTGCTTCTCCATCGCCTGGAAGGTGAACGGGCTGTTCAGCAGGTAGGTCCGATTGACCAGCGCGGCCTTCTTCAGCCACTCCCGCGGGTGGTAGTACCAGTAGGCCAGCCGGTCGATCACCAAGCCGGCCCGGACCGGGTCGGTCAGGTCGAACGGCTCGATGGTCAGTCGCTCGCTGGTGAAGGTGTGCTCTTCACCCTCCACGCGCACCGGCCCGACCCGGCGCAGGATCGCCTCGAACGCCTGCGGCCAGTCCTCCTCGGCGCCGAGCAACAAACCGACCAGATGCGACGTCGTCATGGCGCCACTTTCTAGCAGGTGCTCAGCAGAAGCGCGGCAGGTGGTGGGCCAGTTGGCGCTGCCACCAAGGCCAGTCGTGGGCGGCGTCGAAGCCCCACAGGTCGAAGTCGTGCGGTATTTCGCGTTCAGCCAGCAGTCCGGCCATTCGGTGCGCTTCGGGTAGGGACGAGGTGGGGTGGGTCTCCCAGGCGCCCTGGCCGACGGTCAGCACGATGTACACCCGGGAGCGCAGCCAGTCCAGGTGCTCGCCGTGCAGTCCGGGGACGTAGTCGGTGGGGTTGGTGAAGTAGGCGGCCTCGCCCCGCTCGCCCCAGGCGTGCCAGCTGGACGGGTCGTAGTTACCGGACTGGCAGATCGCCACCGGGAACAGGTCGGCCCGGGTCAGAGCGAACTGCAACGCGTGGTAGGCCCCCAGCGAGCAACCGGTCACGACGGCGTCGCTTGCACCGGGGGAGTCGGTGCCGATCCAACCGGTGACCGTGTCGGTGATCCAGGTCGTGTACGCGCCGTGCCGGCGAGCTCGGTCCTCCAAGGAGATCCAGTTGTCGGACCAGCTGAGGTCGTCGAAGGCGTCGACGCAGTAGAGCTTGACCCGGCCGGCGTCGATCAGGAAGCGGACCGCCTCGACCATGCCGTTGTTCTCGTAATCCCAGGCGCGGCCGCGTTCGCTGGGGAACACGATCACCGGGCGGCCGAAGTGGCCGTAGCGGATCACCGTGCCGGACCGGTCGAGGCCGGGCGCGTCGAGTTCGACCTGCACACGCTCCATCAGATCCTCCAGGCCCCGCGCAGCAGATCACTCAGATGCGGGTCGAGCAGGTCGCGCCAGCAGGTGAACGTGTGCCCGTCACGGACATCGCCGGTGGCGACGTCGAGTCCGAGGCGGCTCAGCTGTGCCGCCATCTTGGTGTTGTTCGCCGCGTTCTCCTCCGCGGTGCCGAAGCAGATGCCGACCGGCGGCCGGCTCGGGGCAGCGGAGGCAGCCATCACCTGCGCCACGAAGTCGGTGATCGGCGCCCACTGCGCGAAGCCCGACTCCTGAGCGTCCAGATCCGGACAAAAGAACGACCCCGACTGCAGCAGCAGACCGGAGAACGTGCCCGGATGGGTCCACTCGGCGTGCAACGCGGCCAGCGCCCCCAGGCTCTGACCCATCAGGACCGGACGCATGCCGCTGGGGGCGACCTCGGCCACGGCGGGGAGCACGTGCTCGACCAGAGCCTTCGCGTACGCGGGATTCACGGCGTAGCGCTCGTTCCGTTCCCCGGGCGCGAGCAGCCCCACCCGCATCGCCGGCAGTCCCCCTCCTCCTCGAACCTGTGCGTCCGAGTCTCCTCGGACCTGACTTTCTGTGCCCTGAGCAGTACCCTTTGTGCCCTGAGCTTGTCGAAGGGCGATCATCGCGCCGACGTAGTGGGTCAGCTCGCCGAGAGTATCCATCTCCGGGCCGTCGTGAGACAGCAGCAGCGGTAACTCTGCGCTCGGATCGACGCCGACGGGCGCCCAAATCTGCACCTCCATCGTCCCGACCGGCGTGTCGGTGACCGCCAGGGACTGCCGCTCGCCCAGAACGGGCGAGACGTCCAACCAGCTCGGCGGACGATAACCCAGCGACAGCCACGAGTGCTCGCCGAACGCCCCACCGATCTTCTGCGGATTGCCCGGATCAACCATCCACCGGCTGTGGCCGTCCCGGGTCACCTCGAACAGGTACTCCAGCCGGTCCACCGGCGGCAGCTTGCTGATCGGCAGAGCCAGCTCCCACCCGTCCGGCACGGGGGCGAAGGAGGTGTCGCCGAGGTCGTAGTCCGACCACAGCCGGACGGCGGTCCACTCCCCATCGGGGTCGGGCAGCCGCCACACCACCGTGTCTACTTCGACGGTTGTCCGCTCCAGTTCATGCACCCGGCGAGCGTACTGGGCCGAGAGCACGTGAACCCCGCCGCACAAGATCGGGCCGCTAACCACCGTGTCGGTGGCTGGCGGCCCCCAATGCAGGAGAGCGACGGCGGAAGCGCCGACCGAGCTCTACGACTTCTATGTTCGAACCCGGCGGAGAAGGAGCGTCGTCGAAGACCAGCGTCGTCGGAGGCCCGGCCGGGGTGGTCCACGGGTTGAGGCCGACGTCGCTGACCGGGAGCTGTTGCAGTTCGTCGATCAGTTGTGCGTAGGCCAGCCGGTTACCGAGCTGTCGGGTCGCCGACATCCAAGCGTCGTCGGCGACCAGCCGATGGATCCGGGCGAGGTCGGCCTGCAGCCGTTGCCGACGGACGCAGTTCCAAAGCTCCACCGACTCGGGGTCAGGCTCCTTGACCCGGGTCAACCGAGCCGACAGCCGCACAAGGAGTGGACCGGTCGCCGCGCGGAGCCGACGCCGTATCCAGGTCTGGTTGAACAACCAGACCACGATCGGGAGGCAGAGCAGGATCACCCATGATTGACCGTTGGAAAGCTCACTCACGCGAGGTCCTTGAGGTGGGATTATGCGGTGTCCTTGCTGCACCGCACCCAAGGATCCCAGCTTGGTACGGCCAGCCGTCCCGGGCAAGGGGCTGAATGGTGCTCGTCGAGGACTGGTGGCTCGAGGTGGCAGCCACTACTTTCGGTGATGGAGCCGGCACCCACTGAGTCGGCGGGCCGGAGACCGATTGATGACCAACCAGCCGCAGACGCGCGGCGTCACGCTCGGCTCGCCGTCCGGAAGGTGGATACTCCTCGCCTCAATTCTCGGATCGGGACTGGCCGGAATCGACGCGACGGTCGTGAACGTGGCACTGCCGGCCATCGGGCGCTCATTGAATGCCGGCTTCGCAGACCTGCAATGGACGGTCACCGCCTACACCTTGACCTTGGCCTCGTTCATTCTGCTCGGCGGATCACTCGGAGACCGGTACGGCCGACGCCGGGTCTTCGTGCTCGGCATCGTCTGGTTCGCCGCCGCGTCGCTGTTGTGCGGGCTTGCGCCCGGAACCGGCCTGCTGATCGCCGCCCGGGCCTTGCAAGGGGTCGGTGGAGCGCTGCTCACCCCGGGAAGCCTGGCCATGATCCAGGCCTCGTTCGTGCCCGAGGACCGCTCCCGGGCGATCGGTCTCTGGTCAGGCCTGGGCGGCGTTGCCACCGCGATCGGGCCGTTCCTCGGCGGCTGGTTGGTGGAGTCGGTGTCGTGGCGCTGGGTGTTCTTGATCAACGTACCGCTCGCCGCCGTCGTCGTACTGATCGCCGTCGCTCGGGTGCCCGAGACCCGTGACCCGCGATCGGTACCGGGACTCGACCTGGCCGGTGCGGGGCTCGGGGTGCTCGCCCTCGGCGGCATCACGTACGCCCTGGTCGAGCAGCCGTCCCGGGGGTTCGGCTCGGTACCGGTGCTGGTCGCCGGAGCCCTCGGGGTGGTCGCTGCTGCCGCGTTCATTATCGTCGAGTGGCGGACGGCGCACCCGATGCTGCCCCTAGGTATTTTCGCCTCGCGCCAGTTCAGCGCGGCCAACGCCGTTACCTTCACCGTCTACGGCGGCTTCGGCGCGGTGTTCTTCCTGCTGGTGGTTCAGCTGCAGGTGGTCAGCGGGTTCTCCCCGATCGCCGCCGGGGTGTCCATCCTGCCGATCACAGTGATCATGCTGCTGTTGTCGTCTCGGTCAGGCCAGCTCGCCTACCGAATCGGTCCCCGGCTGCAGATGAGTGTCGGCCCGCTGGTCTGCGCCGGCGGCCTAGTGTTGATGCTGCGGATCGGACCTGCGGCGTCTTACCTCACCGACGTGCTGCCCGGCGTGGCCGTGTTCGGGCTCGGCTTAGCCATCATGGTGGCCCCGTTGACCGCGACCGCGCTGGCCGCGGCCCCGGCCGAACACGCCGGTCTGGCGTCGGGAGTGAACAACGCGGTCGCCCGAGCAGCCGGTCTGATTGCGGTCGCCGTCCTCCCCGCTGTGGCCGGGATCGGCGGGGCGGACTACACCCGCCCGGACGCGTTCGATGCCGGTTTCGACACTGCACTTTGGGTGGCGGCCGGTGTGGTCTTCGTCGGCGGCTTGATTGCTGCGGTCAGTATCTCTAACCACACCCTGGCGGAGCCATCACCCCCGACCGGCGCCGAGCCGCCCTCGTCGGCGGCCCCGCCATCATTAAGGCCGTCCCCCTCATTAAGGCCGTCCCCCTCATTAAGGCCGTCCGGGGACGAGCGCAACGCTGCCAGCGCTCGATCCGTGAGCCACTGCGCAGTCGGTGCCCCGCCGCTTCGAGTTCACGACGGCGAAGGCGCCGACCGGCCACAGTCTTGATGAGACGGCCCTCGCCTATCTTCGAGGGCAGTCAACCGGTGCCTCACTTGCCCGCCCGCGTTGTCGGGCGCGCGGCCGAACTCAGGCGGCGCGATTGGTGGCGCCGCGACCCCGGATGATCCCCCAGATCGCCAACACGATCAGGGCACCGACGATCGAGAACACCCACGTCTTCCAGTCAGTCAGGCCGTTGTTGCTCGAGCTGCCGACCGCCCGCGCGATAAGGCCGCCGATGAACGCACCGACGATCCCCAGCAACAACGTGACGATCCAGCCGCCCGCCTGCTTCCCGGGCAGAATGAGTCGGGCGATAGCTCCGGCGACGAGGCCGACGATGATCCAAGCGATGATTCCCATAGGGACCTCTTTAACCAGGGTTCGGCCGGCCAAACCTGCAGCGACTTGGGCAACCGGATCTGAGGAGAGCGTCAGCCACGATGGGTAGCCTCTTATCCAGCGGGTCGAAAGCTCCGCCTCGGGTCGCCGCGCCTGGTGGATGAGGCGAACGGGTGCTGGCAGGAGTTGCCGATGGGCCAGGTCGAGGTGGCCAGCCGCGCCCGTGGAGCTGGGCCGAGCCTGAGAAGTCCTCGACCAAGCCGTCACAGACTACATCGAATACGCCCGAGTAGATGGCTGGAGCTACGAGCATGGCGGAATGAAAGAGCTGATCGACGGCCCGGCGAAAATCAGGCGGGGACCAGCTCCTGCGGCAGCCAGTCACGCTCGCGTAACGTCGCCAATGCAGCCTGGACGTGCGCGGCGGTGAACATCGTTGCCTTGCGCGGGGACCATTCCCAGACCTGCTCAGTGAGTGCTTCATCATCCGCCGTCGCTTCGCGCGTGGTCAGCCAGTGCACCGTCGCGAGAAGTTCGAGGCCGTACGCGGACTCGAATCCGGCCGCCAAGTCCAGCACTCGGTTGATGCGCTCGAGCGTGCGAGTGGAGTCCTTGAGGACTGCCTCGGCTTCCTGAGCGGCGCCAGGTAGGACCACCAGTGGTTCTGCCTCGGCAACGGTCGCGCTGCCATCGCCGTACCCGCTGACGAAGTGCCCCTCGACGATGTTGAGGACGTGGCGAAGGTTGTCGGCATACGGTCCGTACCGGTTGGCCGCGAAGTTCAGGCGCAGGGGCTGGCCGGCGACCTGCAGGAAGTACATGAGTTTCTGCGCCTCGATCTGCCCAGGCGCCATGAACGACTGCAGGGTGTAGCGGTGAAGGAGCTCGACCAGGGCCGCCCGACCCGGCGTCATCTCCGGGCGCTTGGTTGCCACAGCGATTTCGCTCGCGGCGGGAGCAGCGTCCGGCGGGAAGATGAGGACGTCGACGGCCGGCACCTGTTTGAACGCTGCCTCGATTCGCGGCTGGACCTCCCTCCAATCCAGGCCGCCGTTTCCGCAGCCCAGTGGAGGAACGGCGATCGACTCGATACCCAGCCTCCGGGTGACCTCGATCAAGTCTACGAGCCCGGCCTCGATGTCCTTGAGTGCGGAGCGGGCCTTCCAGTGGCCCTTGGTCGGGAAGTTGATCACGTACTTCGGGCCGGTCATCTGGCCGGTCGGCCAGACGTGGACATGGCCTAGCCGGATCTCGCCAGCCTTGGCCGCCTTACGGTAAGCGTCATACATGTCGGGGTAGGACTTCTTGAACTGAAGCGCGATGCCCTTGCCCATCACACCCTCGGTGTTGACGGTGTTGACGAGCGCCTCTGCCTCTGCGCGAAGCAGGTTCCCGGACTTTTCCTTGATCATCTCACCTCCAGCATGCCTCAGAAGTACCAGCCAGGACGCGTTGCCACGCGCGGAGCAGAGCCACCCGAGCCGATCAGCTCTTGCACCTCGTCAGCCACAGTCTGGCTCTTGGCACCGACAAAGAGGAACGCGTCCCACGGGACCGCGCTGAGCACCAAACACTCGGCCATCCGGCGCTCACGACGATCCGGGTAGGCCTCGGTGTCGGACCAGTACCTCTCGCCCATCAGGGCCCAGTCGATGAAGCCGTCTGCCGGCTCACCATCCCTAAGTTGGGTAAACTCTGTGTAATCGAGGACGGCGTTACGGTCGGTCATCACTGGGTCGAGTCCAGCCGCGAGAAGCTTGTCAGCCGTCGTCGCGAGGTAGACCACTCGATCGGTGCCTTGGGTGTAGCCAGCGACATTGCCCCTTTCAATGGCAAACATCATCGGGCTGCGGGGGGCGAAGTAAAACGGGACATAGTCGGCGACGACGCCGCCCGGCCGAACGGGCACCGGCCGCGTTGCGCGCCGAGCCTTGATCCCGGTGTTGCCGACCTCGATGGCGAGCAGGCCATCCGCTTGCGCCTGGCGATCGCAGAGCAGGGCAGACTCGACGACGGTCAGTAGATGCTCGATCCGGGTGAAGTGATAAACCCACGTCGGAGTCGGTCGTGGCACTGGCTGCGTCCCTCCTCTGCTTCACCGGAGGGGCAATCGTCGCACTGAGCGGGCGTAAGCGGGCGATTAGAGTCCGGAACCCAAGGCCTCTCGGGTGTCGTCGAGTCTCCGTCGGCGAAGGGACCTTGACTCCTGCGTGAGCCCCTCCTCATCCGCTCGGATGAGACGGCGGCGCGGCTCGCGCAACGGGCGTCGTCACGCTGGAGCGCAGTGTCGCATGTCTGACAGAGGTAGTACGTTTGCTCCTGTGCAAACCGTTACCAAGCGCGAACTCAATCAGCGCACCGCGGCGGTGCTCGACCAGGTCACCGAAGCCGGCGACGTCGTGGTCACCGAGCGCGGGAAACCGCGCTGGCGGGTGAGCACAGTTCGCAACGACGACACCGCGCTGACCCGGCTGGAGCGTGAGGGCCGCTATACCCCGCCGGCGTCGACGCCCACGCCTTGGCCCCGTCATCCGGGGGGGCCGGCCTACACCGGGGAAGAGGCCGACACGCTGCTCGACGAGATGCGCGGGGACTACTGACCCGTGACTGCGGACCTCGTCTACCTCGACTCCTCGGTAGCGCTCCGCACGATCCTGGACGTTCCCGAGCGCGAACGGCTGCAGTCCTGGATGCAGGCCGCGAAAAGGACCTTCGTCTCGTCGCGCCTCCTGCGTACCGAGGCGATCCGCGTCCTGCGTCGCGACGGCAGGGCGCCTTCGGACGCGGCGCCGCTTCTCGATCGCGTCGGGATGCTCGAGATCACTCGCCAGACGCACATCGTCGCCGAGTCGATCGAACGGCACGTGAAAACCCTCGACGCCCTGCACGTGGCGACAGCACTGCTGATCGGTGAGCCGGTCACGGTGGCCACGCACGACTCGACGATGAAGGCGGTCGGCGAGCACTTGGGCCTGCTCGTGACCGATCCGGTCGAGTGGAGCGTAGGAGATTCGAACTCCTGACCCTCGGCTTGCAAAGCCGATGCTCTACCAACTGAGCTAACGCCCCTCGTTCAGCGGTCCGGGGCACGACCGCCGAGGAGGTCGACTACCCAGTGCGCCGCAGCCCGGGTTCGCGACCGAGGGCCGATCGTACGCCGAGTGCGACGACGAGGCCACCGGCTGAACCTTCGGGCCAGACGCTCCGCGGTCAGCCCTGTCCCGAGGCGTAACGCTCGACCTTGTCGGTGGCGTGGTCGCTGACCACCGACCGGACGGTGCCGCTGCGCGAGCGCATCACCAGCGAACGGGTGCGGGCGCCGCCGGGAAAGTAGCGCACTCCTTCCAACAAATCGCCGTCGGTGATGCCGGTGGCGACGAAGAAGGTGTTGTCGGAGCTGACCAGGTCATTGAGGTGGAGCACCCGGTCCAGGTCGTGGCCGGCGTCCAGCGCGCGTTGGCGCTCCTGGTCGGTCTGGACGAACAGCTTGGCCTGCAGTTCTCCGCCCATCGCCTTCATCGCGCAGGCGGTGATGACGCCCTCCGGCGTCCCGCCGACGCCGACCATCAAGTCGATGCCGGTCTCGGGGCGGCAGACCGCGATGGAGATGGCCACGTCGCCGTCGGGGAACAACCGGACCCGGGCTCCGGTGGCGCGGACCTCGGCGATCAGGTCGGCGTGCCGCGGCCGGTCGAGGATGCCGACCGTCACATCGGCAGTCTCCCCACCCTTGGTTCGGGCCACGATGCCGATGGTGTCGGCCACCGGGGCGTTGATGTCGACCTGGCCGGCCGCGTCCGGGCCGACCACCAACTTGTCCATGTAGAACACGTCCTTGGGGTCGTACATACTGCCGCGGTCGGCCACCGCCAGCACCGCGATCGCGTTCGGCATCCCCTTGGCCAGCAGCGTGGTGCCGTCGACGGGGTCGACCGCCACGTCCATCTCCGGACCGGTGCCGTCACCGACCTCCTCCCCGTTGTGCAGCATCGGGGCCTCGTCCTTCTCGCCCTCGCCGATCACCACCACCCCGCGCATCGGCACCCCGCCGAGCACGCTGCGCATCGCGTCCACCGCGGCCCCGTCGCCGCTCTCCTTCTCACCCCGGCCGGCCCAGCGGCCGGCGGCCATTGCCGCGGCCTCGGTGGAGCGCATCAGGTCCAGCCCCAGGTTGCGGTCGACCAGCTGGTACTGCCGGGTGGGAGCCATTGGAAGACCTCTCGTGGAGTGGACTCGTACGTGCTCGGAGTGAGCGGGGTCACTGTAGTCCAGCCCGACTCTGCCTGTTCGTTGCCCGTTCGCGCCGGATGCCGACCTCTTCGAGGCCCTTCGACAAGCTCAGGGGGCGTTCGACAAGCTCAGGGGGCGTTCCGCGAGATGCCGACCTCTTCGAGGCCCTTCGACAAGCTCAGGGGGCGTTGGGCGCGACAAGCTCAGGGGGTTCGGGGATGCCGACCTCTTCGAGGCCCTTCGACAAGCTCAGGGGGCGTTCGAGAGGCTCAGGGGGCGTTGGGGACTGTGACGTGGGTTGCGTCGGGCATCCGGGGGGCAGGCCGCACGTATCCTGGAGCCTATGTGGTCGCAGCGTGAAGTCATCGACTATGCGCTGCAGCGACGCCGCACGCTGGCCGAACTTCAGCGTCCCGGGCGGCGGCTGGCCCGGCTGGACGCGTGCGACGCCGACCCGATGCTGCTGCGTGCGGCCAAGCATCATGGCGAGCCGGCCCAGGTGCCGTGCCCGGTGTGCGAGGCGGCCGACATCGTCAACCTGCACTACGTGTTCGGCGATCAGCTCGGTCAGTACTCCGGACGGATCAAGCGGCGACCCGAGCTGGAGGAGATGGCCCACGAGTACGGAGAGTTCAAGGTCGTCGTCGTCGAGGTCTGCCTGCACTGCAGCTGGAACCACATGATCGCCTCGTTCCTGCTGGGCGACGGGATCAAGCGGAAACCCCCGCGACGCCAGCAGACCGTCGAGGACATCTATGGCTGACCCCTCCTGGGGCCCCGTCGACAAGAAACCGCGCAACGCGCCCAAACCTGGCAGCCGCCGGTGGTTCGCCCGGGCTGCGAAGGCGGTCGGCCTGCTGATCGCGCTCTGCCTGGTCGCGGGTCTCGGCGTGATCGCCTACGGCTACACCACCACCAAGCTGCCGAATCCCCGGGCCGACTTCCAGACCGCGACGACGTTCGTCTACTACGACGACGGCAAGTCCGAGCTGGGGACGTTCGCGATTCAGAACCGGCAGCCGCTGGACTTCGACGCCATGCCGGACAGCATCAAGCAAGCGGTGGTGGCCGCGGAGAACCGGACCTTTTGGACCGACCCGGGCGTGTCGCTGCGGGGGTTGGTCCGGGCCGCGTGGGTGATCGCCCGCGGCGGTGAGGTCCAGGGCGGATCGACGATCACCCAGCAGTACATCAAGATCAAGTATCTGAACTCCAGCCAGACCATCGCCCGGAAATTCCGGGAGCTGTTTTTGGCCTACAAGCTGAACCGGCAGGTCAGCAAGGAAGAGATCCTGCAGGGCTACCTGAACACGATCTACTTCGGGCACGGGGCGTACGGGATCCAGTCCGCCAGCCAGACGTACTTCGGCGAGGACGCCGACAAGCTGAGCGTCCGCCAGGCCGCAGCGCTGGCCAGCATCATCAACAACCCCAGCGCCTTCGACCCCGCCGACGACAACGACACTCCGCGGCTGCTCGAGCGTTACCGCTACGTCTTGGAGTCGATGAACCAGACCGGCGCCATCACCCCGGCTCAGGCCGCCAAGGACAGCCGCAAGCTACCCAAGTTCCCGAAGATCAAGACCAGTGAGCGCTTCGGCGGCCCGCAGGGATTCCTGCTCAAAATGGTCGAGCAGGAGCTGACCCAGGCCGGCCTGGACGCCTCCCAGGTCCAAGGCGGCGGGCTGAAGATCACCACCACCTTCGACAAGCAGGACCAGGCCGCCGCGGTGAAGGCGGCCCAACAGACGACCAGGGCAGCCGCGGACGCTTCGGGCCGCAAGGCCAACAAACTGCACGCTGCGGTGGCCTCGGTCGACGTCGACAGCGGCGCCGTCCTCGCCCTCTACGGCGGCCCCGACTACGTCCAGAATTCGCGCAACTGGGCCACCACCGCCCGGCCGACTGCGTCGACGTTCAAGACCTACGCGCTGGCCGCCGGGCTGGAGGACGGCTACAGCCTGCGCTCCACCTTCCACGGCAACTCCTTCCGGCTGCCCGGCGACCCGATCGTGGTCCGCAACGAGAACTCCGATCAGTACGGCTACCGGGTCAACCTGATCCGGGCGACCGCGTTGTCGATCAACACCGCGTTCGTCGACTTGGTGACCAGCATGAAGGACGGCAAGGACAAGACGCTGAAGGTCGCCGAGGACGCCGGAGCCCCGAAGACCCGCGGCTGGGGCGCCGCCGAGCGCAACATTCCGATCGGCACCCCGGAGGTCAGCCCGCTGAACCAGGCCAGCGGTTACGCCACCTTCGCCAACGGCGGGGTGCACGTCGCGCCGCACGTGGTCAAGGAGGTCCAAGACGCCGGCGGGAACGTGATCTACCGGGCCGACTCGAAGCAGGACCGAGCGGTCAGTGAGGACGTAGCCCGTGACGTGACGTACGCGCTGTCGAACGTGGTCGAGCAGGGCACGGGCCGCTCGGTGCAGACGCTAGGCCGGCCGGTGGCCGGCAAGACCGGCACCAACGGGGTCGAGAGCCCTAACGGCGGCAACATCGTCAACTCGTCGTGGTTCGTGGGTTACACGCCCCAGATCGCAACGGCGGTGATGTACGTCGCCGGCGACACCGGAACGGCCAGCCTGGACCCCTACAAGCAGCCGGGCGACACCACCTTCTTCGGCGCCACCTACCCCGCTCAGACCTGGACCCGCTACATGGAGACCGCGACCCGGGGCCAGGATGTGAAGCGGTTCGACCCGCCGGCGTACGTGAACGCCGACCGCTCGCCGAGCTACGCCCCGCAACCGACGTCCAGCGCGGCGCCTCAGCCCGGGGCGACGACGCGTCCGCCGACGCCGCCGAGCCGCTCGGCCAGTTCTAAGCCGACCACGTCACCGACGTCAACCGCCCCGAAACCCACGTCGACGCCGACCTCTAGACCGCCCTCGTCGCCGAGTGCGAAGCCCACGACGAAGCCGAGTGGCAAGGCCACCACGGGCCCGAGTGCGCGAGCCACCACCAAACCGAAGGGCAAGCCGACCGCGAAGCCGGGCCCCAAGCCGGCCCAACGAGCGGTGTCGCGACCCTCGGCCACGGCCAGCGGCCGCTGAGCGTGACTGCTGAGCCGTGATGCCCACCGCGCAGGAGCTTCCGCCATCGGCGCCTTCGCCGGCCGGTCAACGGCAGGCTGACGGCTTCGCGACCGCGATGACCCAGCGGATCGGGGGACCGCTGGGCCGGTACGCCGGCCCGGCGCCGGGGTGGTGGCGTCCGGCGCGGGTGATCCTGGCGGTCACCACCCTGGTCTACCTCGCCGGGGTCGTGTTCCGGCTGCCCTGCCGGATCACCACCGCCGGCCAGGTGCCGGACTCGTTCAAACTGCTCTGCTACTCCGACATCGGCCTGCTTTACGCCGACCGCGGGTTGCTCCAGGGCAACGTCCCCTATCTCGATTCGGGAAACTATCCCGTCCTGGAGTATCCCGTCCTGACCGGCGCGTTCCTGGAACTGGAACGGCGGATCACCGTGCTGCTCGGGGCCCCGACCGGCCTCGGTCTGACCGCTCAGCAACAAGTCGACGCCACCTCGGTCTTCGTCGGCGTCAACATCTTCGCGCTCGGGGCGTTGCTCCTGGTCGCGGTCGGGGCCCAGATCGCCACCGTGCCGGCCCGGCCCTGGGACGCGATCATGTTCGCGGCCGCCCCGAGCGTGGCCGCGACCGCCCTGATCAATTGGGACCTGCTGCCGGTCGCGCTGACCGCGGCCGGCGTCTGGGCCTGGTCCCGTCGTCGGCCGACGCTGGCCGGGGTGCTGCTCGGGCTGGGGATGGCGGCCAAGCTCTATCCGGTGCTGCTGTTCGGACCGCTGCTGCTGCTGTGTCTACGCAGCACCCGGATGCGGGCGTTCGGCTTCGCGCTGCTGGGTTTTGCGGTGAGCTGGCTGGTGGTCAACCTGCCGGTGCTGGTGAGTGCCCCGCAGGCGTGGTTGAGCTTTTGGACGTTCAACTCCGAACGCGGCGGCGACCTCGGCTCGATCTGGTACGTCGCCTCGCTGGCTGGGCACCCCGTGCCGCACCTCAACGCGGTCAGTGCCGGTCTGTTCGCACTGGCCTGCCTGGGCATCGGAGCACTGATCCTGGCCGCACCGCGGCGGCCGCGGTTCGGCGCCGTGGCGTTTCTGGTGGTGGCGGCGTTCTTGATCACCAACAAGGTCTACTCGCCGCAGTACGTGTTGTGGTTGCTGCCGTTGCTGGTGTTGGCCCGCCCCCGTTGGCGGGACTGGTGGATCTTCACCGTCGGCGAGATGGTCTACTTCGTGGCGATCTGGTGGCATCTGGGCGGTTACCTCAGCCCCGGTGACAGCTCCGCGGATCGGGTCTACTGGCTGGCGGTGATCCTGCGGCTGGTCACCCAGGTGTGGGTGGTGGCCGTCGTCGTCCGCGACGCGTTAGCCCCAGGTACGGACCCGGTCCGCGCCGACGGTCTAGACGATCCGACCGGAGGCGTGCTGGACCGGGCACCCGACGCGACCTGGTGGCAGCGACTGCGACCCGAGGGTTCTGTCCGGGGGAGTACGCCCGGATGAGTACGGCGGTCCCGGTCCGGCCCGACCGGACCACCCCGGATCGCCGCGGTACCGGTGGGGCCCGTACGGTCGTCCAGGCCTGGCTGGCCAGCCGCGGGCTGATCGCGATGGTGGCGTTGCTGCTGGCGGTGTTCCAGGGCCGCACGCTCACCGACATGGTCAGCAACTGGGACGTCCAACACTTTGCCCGACTGGCCGCCGGTGGCTACTTCGCCGACGCCGACGGCACTCTGATGGCGTTCTTCCCCGCCTTCCCGGGGCTGCTGGGCCTGGGCCTGCGCGCCGGTGTCCCGGTCGCGGTCACCGGCGTGCTGCTCTCCCTGGTCGGCTCCGGCGTCGCCGCGGCCGCCCTGCTGCGCCTGGGCGGCCCGGTCGCGGCGGTGGCGTGGCTGTTCGCTCCGACGGCGGTGTTCACCGTCGTCCCCTACACCGAGTCGCTGTTCTGCGCAGCGGCGTTCTGGGCCTGGGAACGGGCCCGCGCCGACCGCTGGGTCGCGGCCGCCGGACTGGCCGCGCTGGCCTGCACCGTCCGGGTGTCGGGGCTGTTTCTCATCGGCGCGCTGGTCGTGCTGGTGCTGACCACCCAACAGGTCGGGCTGCCCGTACGTTTGCGCCGACTCGCCCTGCTGGCCCTGCCGGCCGCGGTGATCGCCGCCTTCGCGACCTACCTGCACGTCCTGACCGGGAGTTGGACGGCCTGGTACCGGGCGCAGAGCACCGGCTGGGTCCGCGGCCTGACCTGGCCCTGGGACTCGTTGCGCAACACGATCCCGGCCGTGGTGCCCGGCGCGTACGCCGACCATCCGTGGTGGGCGGCGGTGTTCCGGGGCGAGGTGGTCTCGATGGCGGTCGGGCTGCTGGTCGTGCTCTGGTGCCTGGTCCGCAGCGCCTCGCTGCGCCGCCAAGGCCGCCCCGGACTGCTGCCCGAGGCGAGCTGGGTCGGCGTGCAGGTGCTGGCGTTCTCGCTGTCGTACTGGTTCTTCTCGGTGAACCGGGCCACCTTGTTGTGGTTCCCGCTGTGGATCATGCTCGCCGAGTGGGTCCGGCGACGACCGGGCAGCCCGGCCGGTCGGACGGTCCACCGCGGACTGGTCGCGACGGCGTTCACCCTCGAGGTGGCGGCCATGCTCTGGTGGTCGTGGTTGTTCTTCACCGGCCACTGGGCGTCTTGACCGGTTTGCCGATGCGGGCCACTCTCCCGGCGATTCGATTTCGGTCGGGCCCCGTCCCGTGTTCTCCTGGTCGGGTGAATTTTATCGATCCCGCTCTGAGGGCGAAGGAGCAGCACCGGCGAGCCGCAGTGACGCTGCCGCGCCGGCGCGGGCGTACGCGAGTGGCCGCGCTCGCCCTCGTTGTCGCGTTCGCGCTCGTGGGCTGTACGCCGGGGGCGGCGAAGGATCCGCTGACCGGACCGGATTCCTCCGGCCCGGGGGGTAGCTCCGGCGAGTCGAAGAAGGGCCAGCCGGCCGCCCCGGGGTCGGCGGTGCTGAACACCAGCGGCTCCGCGGTCACCGCGGTGACGAGCGACGATCCGGTGGACCTGTCGGTGCAGGTCAGCCGGGCCCTGTTCGCCTCCGCCCCGGTGGCGGTGGTCGCACCCAGCGACGACGACGCTGCCCTGCAGGAGGGGACCTCGCAGGCCGGCCGGATGGGAGTGCCGCTCCTGGTGCTGGGCCCCGGTCCGGCACCGGCCACGCCGGCGTTGGCTGCGGAGGTGACTCGGCTGGGGGTACGGACGGTCCTGGGCACCGGTTCGGCGGCTTCTCGCTTGAACTCACTGGCCAAGGTCAAGGTGGTCGAAGACGCCGGCAAGCTACCCGACGTCGCGCCCGCCTCCGCCGCCGGCACCGCGGTCCTCACCCGGCCCGCGAAGAAGAGCCGGCCGGCGCTCTCCGCCGTCTCGACCAACCTGGCCATCGCCGCGGCGGCGGCCGCGAGCACGAAGCTGCTGGTGGTGTCGACCAAGGACGTCCGGGCCGCCCCGAAGGCCATCAGCGAGCTGGCCCGGCAAAAACCCGAGCGGGTCCTGGCCATCGGTGACTTCGGGTCGACCAAGCGGCTGGCGGAGCGGGTCGCGGTGGCGACAACCGGGGTTCAGCTGCCCGGAGGCGGGCAGGTCCTGTTGCCGGGCCGCCGCTTCGTCGCCCTGTACGGCCATCCCGACACCTCCGCCCTCGGCGTGCTCGGCGAGCAGGGGCCGGCGGCCAGTGTCGCCCGGGCAAAGAAGCTGGCCAAGCAGTACGCGCCGCTCAGCAAAGTCCCGGTGGTGCCGACCTTCGAGATCATCGCCACCACCCTGCAGGGCTCACCCGGCCCCGACGGCGACTACTCCTTCGAAACCCCGATCAAGACCCTGCGGCCGTGGGTGGAGCAGGCCAGCAAGTCCGGGGTCTACGTGGTGTTGGACCTGCAGCCGGGCCGGGCGGACTTCTTGTCCCAGGCCAAGCGGTACGAGTCGCTGCTGAAGCTGCCGAACGTGGGGCTGGCCCTGGACCCGGAATGGCGGCTCGGTCCGAACCAGCGTCCGCTGGTCCAGATCGGCGGCGTCGACGCCGCCGAGATCAACCGCGTCTCCGACTGGCTGGCGGACCTCACCGCCAAGAACACACTGCCGCAGAAGCTGTTGGTGCTGCACCAGTTCCAGCTGCAGATGATCCGCAACGAGAAGAAGCTCGACACCAGCCACGACGAGCTGCAACTGCTGATCCACATGGACGGGCAGGGCTCGCCGGACCTCAAGGAAGGCACCTGGCGCGCAGTCGTCGCCGCCGCGCCCAAGGGGATGCCGTTCGGCTGGAAGAACTTCTACGACGAAGACCACCCGATGCTCACGCCCAAGCAGACCATGGCCAAGCGGCCCACGCCGGACATGATCTCCTACCAGTGAGCGTCCGCAGTACGCGAGGGCCGGTGAGCGACCCGGAGCAGAGTCCGCGACTGGCCCGCCGCGCCCTGCTCGCCGGCGCGCTGGGGGCGGGTGCCGCCGCGCTGGCCGGCTGCGGGAGCCCGTCGTCGCCCGAGCCGGTCCCCGGCGCCGCGACGGCTGCTGCGCCAAGCGGGTCCGGGGCCAGCACCTCGGCCGTCCCGGGCCCAGGTATCGCCACCCCGTCGACCGGCCCGAGCCCGTCTGCGCCGGCCACGACCAAGCCCCGGGCCAAGCCCGCCACCCCGGCGCAGATCGCAGCTCGGGCGACCGTACCGGTGCTGTGCTGGCACCAGCTGCGGGACTGGAACTCCGCCGACGGCGAGTACGCCCGCACCCTGCTGATCTGCCCGCCGAAGAAGTTTCGGGCCCAGCTGGACGCGGTCGCCGACGACGGCTGGAACACCATCGGTCCCGACCAGTACCTGGACCATCTGACCACCGGCGCTGCGCTGCCCAGCAAGCCGATCATGCTGAGCTTCGACGACTCCCAGGGCAGCCAGATCACCGAGGGCCTGCCGCAGCTAAGGGCCCGGAAGATGACCGCCACGTTCTTCGCCATGACCGTGGTGCTGGGAAACCAGGGCTGGTTCACCCGACGCGACCTCAAGCGGCTCGACGACGCCGGGATGACGGTGGCGGCGCACACCTGGGACCACCACCGGGCCGACGAGTACTCGGGCCAGGACTGGTCGCTGCAGTTGCAGAAGCCCCGCGAGCTGCTGGAGAAGATCATCGGGCATCCGGTGCGGCACTTCGCCTACCCGTACGGCGCCTGGGACCGGGCTGCGCTGCCGCACGTCGCCGCCGCCGGTTACCGGACCGCCTTCCAGCTGGCCGACCGCAAACCCGATCCGAAGCACCCGCTGCTGACCCTGCGCCGCGACCTGGTCAGCTCGACCTGGACCGGCAAGCAGCTGCTGACCCATCTGCGTGGGTTGGTCGACTGAGCGTCTTTCCCCAGCCGCTCCCGACCCGTACGACCGCGGCGCAACCTCTGCTGCGCGACGCACCCGATGCAGGGGGTGCGCCGTGCAGGAAAGGGTGCGCGGCGTGGGTGCGACGTCCACGACCGGTAGGGGCCCGCCTCCTAAGATGGTGCGGTGCAGCGCCGCTGGATCAACCTCGAGGGAGTGGCCAATCTCCGCGACGTCGGGGGTATCCCGACCGCCGACGGTGCCGAGATCGCCCCGGGGGTGCTGCTGCGTTCGGACAACCTGCAGTCGCTCACCGACGCCGACGTGACCGCACTGCTCGACCTCGGGCTGACCGACGTGGTCGACCTGCGCAGCGACTACGAGGCCGAGCAGGAGGGTCCCGGTCCGCTGGTCGGTCGCGGGGTGACCCATCATCAGCACTCCCTGTTCCGGGAATGGCGCGAGGGCGTCGGGCAGGACAAGCCCGACGAACGACCCGAGGCCCTGCCCGAGCAGGCCCTGCCGTGGGTCGACCTGGAGCCCAGCGTGGCGGTGGAGAACGAGGTGGCCGCGCACTACCTGTCTTACCTGGCCGACCGGCCGGATTCCATTGTGGGGGCGTTACGGGACATCGCCGCCGCGCCCGGGGCGACCCTAGTGCACTGCGCGGCGGGTAAGGACCGGACGGGCACGGTGGTGGCCCTGGCGCTGCTGCTGGCCGGCGCGCAGCGGGACGCGGTGGTCGCGGACTACACGGCCAGCTCCGAACGGGTCCAGCAGGTGCTGGACCGATTGCTGGGCTCAGCCACGTACGCCGATAGTCTCCGCGACCGGCCGCTGGAGTCGCACCTGTCCCGGCCGGAGACCATGACGGCCCTGTTGGACCACGTCGAGCAGACCTACGGCAGCGTCGAGACGATGCTGGAACGGATCGGCTGGACCGCGGCCGACACCGCGCGACTGCGGGACAAGTTGCGCGGGTGATTCCTCATCGTTGAAGAGCCTTAGATCTGGAGGCCGTCACCGAAGCGGAAGAGCGGGTCATCGGTGCTGCCCGGCCGGTCGGACAAGCCTGACTGCGCGACCGACGTCATCGACCGGGGCAGATCGAAGGGCAGCCGCCCCTCGGGCGGGATGGCCCTCGTGAGGGCGTCCAGCCAGGCGGCGTCGCTGGCCCCGTAGGTGAGCGTCAACGCGGTGAGATGCTCGAGCAGCGGCGTCAGGATCGGCGGTCGGTCGCTGTGGACGTCGAGGACGAGGGGGACGACGCCGGCCAGGGCCGACAGTCGGGACACGAGGTCCGGCGGGAAGTCCAGCGATCCCTGGTGAAAGGCCTCCTCCAAGAACAGCTCGGAGCGTGTCTCGAACGGCGTCGCCAGCCGCAACAGCGCGAGATCGGCTTCCTCGGGTCGTTCGACCACGGGGCCGATCCGGGTGGCGGCTTCCGCCGAGACCCCCTCCAGGTAGAGCCGCAAGCTCCCCGACGACGGCAACGGAAGGACTCGGGAGGCGCCGGGAACCAGCGGCTCGTTGCGTAGCACCGTGACCGAGCGGGCCTGGGCCCGATGCCCCGCGTCTTGGTGGCCCGGATCGCCGAGGACCACCACCGCTCGTTCCTCGTCGACGAACGGATTGTCGAACAGCCCGAGTTCGAATTTCACCGCCAGCAGGCGGCGTACCGACTGATCGATCCGTTGCTGCGACAACCGGCCCTCCTCGACCAGCCGCAGCAGGAGGTCGGTGCACTCCTCGCCACCCAGCTGATCCACCCCGGCCTCGATCACCAGGGCCAGTCGGGCGGCGGCGTCGAGATGCTCGACCCCCCAGGACCTGGCCGGGAGAACCTGGTCCCCGACGTGGTTGTCGTGAATCAACTCCCAGTCGCTGAGCACCACCCCGTCGTAGCCCAGCTCCTCCCGCAGCAGGCCGGTGATGATTCGCCGGTTGAACCCGAAGGCGACTTCCAGAACCCGCTCGTGGTCGAGGTCCAGGTGGATCGGCACCCCGTACGAGGGCATCACGCCGGCCGATCCGCACGCGATGGCAACCTCGAAAGGCTGGAGGTGCTGAGCGAACCGTCCTGCGGGGTAGATCTGCTCCCGGCCGTAGGGGAAGTGGGGGTCTTCCCCGTCCTTCTGGTTGCCTCCACCGGGAAAGTGCTTGGTGGTGCAGGCCACGCTCTGGGGACCGAGGGCGTCGGTCTGAAACCCCTGGAGGTAAGCCCGCGTCAGCCTCGAGACCAGCGCCGGATCCTGCCCGAACGTACCCGCCTGCCTCGCCCAGCGGGGCTCGGTGGCCAGATCCGCCGTAGGGTGCAGCGCCGCCCGAATACCGACGGCCACGTACTCACGGCGAGCCACCCCGGCGAATTGTCGTACGGCGTCCTCATCACCGATGGCGGCCAGCCCGATCGGCTCGGGCCACTGCGAGAACGGGCCGGCGGCGAACGAGGCACCGACGTTCTCGACAAATCCGTGGCGCGGGTCGGAGGACACGGTGACCGGAATCCCGTGCGGTGTCAGCTCCGCCAACTGTTGCAGATTGTTCTGCCAGCGGGCCGCCGATCGGGCGTCGCGCAGCTCGTGCACGTTGAAGTGGTTGATTCCCTTGTCGATCACGACCTGCTTGGTCCCGGACTTGCTGATGCGTCCCGGACCGTCCAGGAGTGTCCCGTCGGCCCCCGCCTCGATCACGGTATGGAACATCAGCCCGACCTTCTCTTCCAGCGAGAGTCGGCGCAACAGGTCTGCGACCCGAACTGCCGTCGGCAGCCGAGGGTCCTCGTACGGGTCTTGAACGCCGTTGCCGTTGAGGTCGCGGAAGTGCTCACCGTCAGCAGCGGTGGCGTAGGTCGGCCTCATCGGCGGCGCTCAGGCCGCGGGACGGGCACCGAATTGCTCCATGGCCAGCAGTGGCCGCAGCACCCGTTCGACCGGCGCCGTGGCGAAGTTCGCGCGGACGACCTGCCCCGCGAGGACATTGCCGAGCGCTCCCATGATCATCGACTGGTCGAGCGACAGGTAGCGCTTGGCGATCGTTCCGGACCGGACGGCCACCGCGTCGTAGAACCCGCCGGGGCCGTACGCATGCAGTCGGTCCTGAATCCGAACAAGATTGACGAAGGCCTGCCGAGGCTCGTGCATCATGGCGAGGAAGGACGCGTGTGGGGTGACGACGCCGTCGCCGTAGCGCGGGTTCGGGTTGGTCGCAGGTCGGCAGTCGCCGAAGCCGGCGTCGTAGTTGGTCTTTTCCTCGTCGGAGAAGTAGCCGTCGGGATTCATCCCCAAAGCGTCCACCCCGTACTCGCGATAGCCACCGAAGGGGTCGTTGGAGGGGGAGAAACCCCAGTAGCCGTAGCCGGCCTCATGGAGGCCGTGCTGCCGCTGGGCGCGAACGAACAACGGGTGGTTGACTCCCCAGGAACGCCGCCCCCACCGCGCTTCGGGCACGAACACGTCCGGCATCAACTCCTCGAACATGCTGCCGCCCCACCCCGGTACGATCCGCATTCCCCGGTAGAGATAGGCCCCCTCGAAGACGTCGATCCCGAGATAGGTGCGGTGGGTGCCGACGGGCTTGGACTCTGGCCACGACCAGTCGCAGGTCTCGGGGAAGGTCCGCCAGGTCGCGAAGTACTGCTGTGGTGGGATCTGTCCCTGGGAGATACCGATATAGGAGGTGATGCGGGTCTCCGATACCGCCGTGTCGTAGTGGTGATTGGTATACCAGACATCGGGGCCGACTCCGATGTGATTCCCGGTGAACACGCTGGACCCCGGTGGCGGCGGCGCATCGTAGAAGCCGCCGTGAATGAGACCGCCGGGGCGCGACGCCTTCGCGTCGTAGAACATATCCCAGCGCATGCGCGAAAACAGCCGGTCCGAAAGTTGACGGGTGCCGGGATCGGCGTTGCGAACCACCATCAGCGCGGCGCCGAGCCAGCCGTTGTCGACGCTGGAGAGGAAGGGGTAGACCCGTTTGCCGTCCTCGGGCCAGGTCGTCAGCACCTCACCGCTGGCCTCGTCGTACCAGTTGTAGAACATGCCGCTCGGGCGATGATGCTCCATCCGGAGCAACGTTGCCAAGGTCTGCTTGAGGCGCCGGTGGCAGTTACCGGGAGTGATGATGCCGAGTTCACGGGCTACCACCGCGCTCCAGAGGTAACCGCCGATATTGGTCGGAGAGGTGTAGCCGCTGCGCGAAGACGCCGCCAGATTTCCGCCGATGTTGTCCGAGGCCAAGCCCGTCTGCTCGTTCGTCATGGCGACCAGGCAGCGCCAGGTGTCCTGGGCCCACTGATGAGCGCGGCGCCGATTCGTTCCGCGACGGGGTGGAACGGGTGGTCCGAAGGGGGCCGCGGGGACCGCGTCCCCGGGCTGGGCGTACGCGACCCCCGACCAGGGGCCGGTCAGGCTGGTTAGGGCCAGGGCGGCTCCACCGCCCAGGATCTGTCGACGCGACGGCGTCCGGCGCTGTACCGGGGGAGGACTCTTAGGGGTGTTCATGCGGACTCCTTCTGTCGAGGAGAGGTTGGGACGGACGAGACGGTGGATACCGAGACGGTTACTGCCGTAGACGACGCGGTCATTTGATTCCCGTGGTGGCGATGCCTTCGATGAAGCGGCGCTGAAAGATCAAGAACACGATTAGGATCGGTACGACGACGACCGTCGCTCCCGCGAGCAGCAGGCCGTAGTTCGTGCTCTGCTGGCCGGTGGAGAAGAGGGCCAAGGCCACCGGGAGTGTGTAGTGTTGCTGATTCTGCGCGACGACGAGTGGCCAGAGGAAATTGTTCCAACTCGCCAAGAACGTCAAGATGCCTAGCGTCGCCAACGCCGGCCCGCAAAGCGGCAAGATGATTCTGGCGAAAATCCCCAGCTCCGACGCACCGTCGACCCGTCCCGCGTCCAACAGGTCGCGCGGCAGTCCGGAGATGAACTGTCGCATTAAGAAGACTCCGAACGGGGCGACGAGGAAGGGGAGGAACAAACCCGGGAGACTGTCGACCAGCCCGAGATTGGCGACCAGGATGAACAGCGGCACGAACGTCACCACGCCCGGAATCATCAGGGTGCCCATCACGACGGCGAAGAGGGCCTTCTTGCCGCGGAACTCCAGCATGGCGAGGGCATAGCCCAGCATCGAGCAGAAGATCAGGTTGCCGGCCGTCACCACCACGGCCACCAGCGTGGAGTTGAAGAAGAATTGACCGAAATTGAGGCGACTGAACAACTCTGCGAAGTTGTCCAGGGAGGCGCTCTTGGGCCACCAGGTCGGGGGCACCGCACGTAGCTCTCCTTCGGTCTTGAAGCTCCCGAGCACCATCCAGATGAACGGGGCGATGACGACGACCAGACCGAGCAGGAGTACGACGTAGAGCCACCACCGGTTGCTCGAACGCGACCCGCTCCTTTCGCCGTCGCCGGCAGGGGTAGGTGCTCTGGTTGCGGACGCCGGTGTGCTGGAGGCATCTTTGGCTGCGATGGGGGTAGACATGAACGTGCCTCTCAGGTGTTCTCGCGCAGGAGCCGGAACTGTATGGCGGTGACCACCAAGATCACGACGAAGATGAGATAGCTCATGGCGGCGGCCACCCCGTAGTTCCCGAAGCCGAACTGCTGGTAGGTCGCCATGGACATGGAGATCGTGCTGTCGAGCGGGCCGCCCTGAGTCATGACGAACGGCTCCTCGAAGAACTGCAGGTAGCCGATGCCGGTCGTGACCGAGACGAAGAGCAGGGTCGGCCGGAGTAGTGGAAGGGTCACCTGAGTGAATCGTTGCCACGCGTTGGCCCCGTCGATAGCGGCCGCCTCGTGCAGGGCTACCGGCACTGACTGCAGACCGGCGAGGAAGATGATCATCGCTGTGCCGAAGTTTCGCCAGGTCGCCATCATGATCAGCGAGGGCATCGACCAGGTCGTCGACTCCAGCCAGTTCGGTCCGGTCACGCCGACCCAGCCCAGCACGGTATTGAGCAGCCCTCCGTCGGGACGCAAGATGAAGCGCCACACGACGGCGACGGCGACGATCGAGGTCACCACCGGGGTGTAGAACCCCAACCGGAAAAGCGCCTTGAACCGCGAAATGCCCTTGTCCAGCGCTAGTGCTGCCGCCAAGGCGATGATCAAAGTGAGCGGGACCCCGACCAGGACGAAGTACGCGGTGTTGAGGGCAGCATGTTGGAAGACCTCGTCGTTGAGCACCTTGAGGTAGTTCTGAAACCCGAGGAAGTTCACCGCGAATGGGCTCCGCAGATCACGCTGCCGGGTGTCGGTGAAGCTCATGAAGAGCGACTGGACCACCGGCCAGAGCGTGAAGGTGAGGAAGAGGATGCAGAAGGGAACAGCGAGAATCCAGGCCGCTCGCCCCTCATCACGGCGCTTTCGCGACTTCTTGTCGGCGTTACCGGACCGTCCCGGAGGGGATGTACCGGCTCTTGTCGGTGCCTGAGTGGAGGTCGCCCCGGCGGTCACCGTCATGTCAACCTCCCGTCCCGATGGACTGCGCCTGCGACTGGACCGTCTTCATGGCCTGGCTGGGGCTCAGACCGGTCTTGACGACCTTCTCGATCTCGGAGTCGAACTTGCTCGCGACCTGCTCCCAGGTGCTGATCGACGGCGGAGCCTGGGCACTGGTCAGCTGCTCCCCGAAGACCGACAGCTTCGTGTCGCCGGCCAGAGCCTGGTCGTCCCAGGCCGAGGTCACCGAAGGCAGGTCGCTGGACATCTGGTACCAGCTGATTTGGGTCTTCGGCTCGGCGAGGAACTGGACGAACTTCCAGGCGGTGTCGCGATTCTTCGTGTCCTTGAAGACGACGAAGTCTGAGCCGCCGACGAACGACGTCGAGGACTTCTTCGCCGGAATCCGCATCACCGCGTACTTGTCTTTGAAACCTTTGCCTCCCACCTCCTCGACCGCACTCATCATCCACGGCCCGGAGATGAACATCGGGGTTTTGCCGCTGACGAAGTCCGCCTCTGTCTGGCCTTCCGACGGTGCCTTGTCGGCAATTCCATCGGCGAAGTAACTCTGGTAGTACTTCACTGCCTCGGTCATCTCGGGGGTGTCGAAGCTGAAGGTGTCATTGTTCGACATCAGCTCTGCGCCGTTGGACCAGGCAAACGGCATCACGGTCTGCCAGGACCCGGTGCTGCCGGGTTGCAACGCGATACCCCACTTTGCCCCGGCCTTGTCCTGCATCGCCTTCGCCATGGCCTTGAGGCCCGCCCAGTCCTTGGGCGGTTGAGTAACCCCCGCCTTCTTGGCCAGGTCCGTGCGGTAATAGACGAGTCGGGTCTCGACGTACCAGGGGATTCCGTAGGAGGTGCCATTCACCTCGGTCGTCTTCTGGGCGCCTTCGAAGAACGTGGACGAGTCGATGGAGGTCGGGGTGGGCTCGAGCGCGTTCAGCCCAACCAACTCACCCATCCAGGTGGTACCCACCATGGCGGCGTCCGGCGCGGTCTGGCTGGTGATGGCGGTGGTGAACTTGTCGTGCGCGGAGGCCCAGGGAATGGGCGTCACCTTGATCGTGGTACCGGGATTCTGGGCTTCGAACTCGTTGGCCAGTTTGCTCAGCTTCTCACCCTCGGCGCCCATTGCCCAGATCGTCAGGCTGCCGGTCGCCTTGGCGGTGGAGATGGGGGCGGCGCTCTGTTGCGGCGCCGAGTTGGGCTCGGGGCGGCCACAAGAACTCAGGGTCAGCGCGCCCACGGCGAGGAGCGCTACTACCGCACGTACTCTCGGTGCTTTCATGCTTCCTTCTTTCGCTAGGCGCTCGCCGGGGCGGGCGCGTGGTCGGAGCGCGTTGTCAAGCTCTCAGTGCGTTGATCAAGCCCACATCCGCACGAAGCGCGGAGCACGATGTCAGTGCTGAGGCGGCGCGGTGGGGAGACGCCGGTGCCGGTGCTGAGCCGGGCATGCAGGGTCTCGGCGGCGACGACACCCAGCTCGCGCACCGGCTGGCGGACCGTGGTGAGTCCCGGACGCACATAGCGAGCCGTCATCACGTCGTCCCAGCCCACGATGGCGATGTCCTCCGGCACGCACCAGCCACCCGACTGCAAAGAGTCCATCAGCGCCAAGGCAAGCTCGTCGTTGGCGCAGACGAGGCCGTCTGGCCGGTGCTCGCCGGCCAGCAGTTCGGCAGCGAACTCAGTCCCGGCCGCTTCGGTGAGCTGCACCCGTCCCGGCTCGGGTGCCGTGGCACCATTGCGGTGGTGAGCCGCGACGAAGCCCGCATATCTCTCACGGGCGTCCGGCGACTGATCGGGATTCCCGACGAACAACAGCGAACGGCGGCCGTGGGTGTGGAGCAGGTGATGGGTGAGTGCGGTGGCGTTGAGCATATTCTCCGCGCTCACGCAGTCAACCCCGGCCAGCGGGTCTCGGGCCACCAGCACCACCGGACGGGACGCGCCCAACTGTTGCACCGTGGTGTCGGAGACGGCAGACGTCGACAAGAACACCAGGCCGTCGACACGAGCCGCCAGGGCACGCACGGCCGATGACGGTTCGTCGCGGTGGTCGGCAATCATGATGACGACGCTCTGCCCCAGGGCGGCGGCCCGCGACTCGTAACCCATGATGAACTCGCCGTAATACGGGCCGGTGAGGTCGGGGAGCACCAGCCCGTGCGCCTCGTGCCGTTGCACAGCCAGACTGCGAGCGGCGCCGAGGGGGACGTAGGACATCTCGCCAGCCGCCTTGAGGACCTTGCTGCGCGTGCCCTCAGACACCTTCGCCCCACCCTGCAGAACCCGCGACACCGTGGCGATCGAGACGCCGGCCGCTTCGGCAACCGAGTAGATCGTGGCGCCGTTGCTTCGCGGCGAACGTTCAGGCATGAGGTCCCTCCACGCTGTAAGCGCTTACATATTTCGAAGACGCTATACCTCTTCGTCATCCGGCGCAAGAGTGCAAGAGGAAGTGGAGATTTACGACGGGCGTGCGATCGGGCGACAGATGGGCCGGACGAGGGAACCCAAGCCGCAGGTACGGAGGTCTTCTTGGACGCCGAGGGATCCTGCAGTGGCGGGAAGAACAGGGTCGCGTCCTAGGTAGCAATCACCGGAGGCCGGCGCACGGCGGGTCAGTCGTGACCAGGATTCAGATCACGAATCCACGCCTTGTACCCTCACCCCGGACGGCGGGGCCGGGGGTGGAGCCACTCCCGGCGGAGTACGGCGTAGTCGATCTCGGTGCTGTACTCGCCTTTGAACCACTCGTTCTCCACCAGTTCCGCCTCCTGACGCAACCCCAGCCGGGTCAGTAGTCGCCGGGAGGCCTGGTTCCGGGCGTCGACCCGGGCGATCACCCGCCGGGCCTGCAGCGGCCCGAAGGCCAGGTCGAGCAGCACCCGGACCGCTTCGGTCGCATACCCCCGGCCGCCGTACGCCGCGGCGAAGATGTAGCCCACCTCCAGCGTCTGGTGCTCCACCGAACGCATCGCCAACAGCACGTCGCCAACCAGGGCGCCGCCGCCCGGCAGGGTGACGGCCAACTCCAGCAGGTCGCCCTCGGCTTGGAGCGCGACGTGCGGCGCTTTGCGCTGCAGCACCTCGACGGTTCCGGCGCGATCCCGCGGGGCGAACGGGACGAAGCGGACGGCCTCCGGGTCGCCGTGGATGGCCAGCAGTCCGTCGACGTCGTCGGCGCGGAACGGCCGCAGCTCCAACCGCTCGGTCCGCAACGGCCAGCTCAGCGAGGCAGCCATGTCATGGGAGGCAGACACGCCGTAGATGATCGCAGCCCCCGGCGGCTTTGGTCGAGGCATTTGTGCTCGTCAAGGTATTGGGTCAAGCCCGGCTGACTCAGTCGATGACGACCCGGTCCACGGTGGCGATGGTGAGCCGGAGCTCGACCGGCACCTCCTGCCCGACCTGAGGTGGCCGGGCCCGGCCGGGCAGGAAGACCAGGCTGGAGTGCATGTGCGGCGGCTCCAGGAACCAGCGCTTCTTTCCCGCCACGGTGAACGGACTCAGCGCCCAACCGCTCGCGGCCAGCGATCCGGTCGCCAACGCGACGGCCCGCTGCCGCAGGGAAGCCGCCGAGGTCGGCGCCTCCAGGCCGACGCCGTGCGAGGTCCCGCCGGCGATGGCCAGTACGTAGCCGTCGGTGGGGCAGACGCGACCACGGTAGCCGGCCCGGTCGCCGCGGCGGACCGGGTGCACGTCCAGCACGGTGGCGGTGGTGCGACGGCTACCCGGGTCGCCCAGCCACAGTCGGGTGCCGACCCGGGTCCGAACCTCGACCGCACCGGCCGAACCGGCCGCGCCGCCGAGCTCCGCGGCCAGGGGCCGGATCTGCTCGACCGGCAGGTGCGACAGCCACAGCGGCGCCGCGGCCACGTCGCGCGCGGCCCGGCCGAGCCGAAGCGCCTCGGCGTAGCGGCCCTCGGGCCGCAGCGAAGGGTGGATCGTCCAGCCCTCGAAGCCGACGCCGGGCAGCAGGGCGCCGGCGCAGGTCAGCTCCTCGGGGGCGAGCCCGTGCCGCCGGACCGAGGTTGCGACCTCGACCAGCACCCGCGGCTTGCCCGGCCCGTCGGCCAGCTCGCGGAGCTGGTCGAGCCGGGACACCGTCAGCAGCACCCGCTCGTCGGCGTCACCGGCCAGGGAGTCACGGTCGAAGGGGTACAGCACGACAATGTCGCCGTCGAAGCACTCCCGGACCGGGGCCACCTCCGCGGCCATTCCCACCGCCACCGTGTCGACGCCCAGCTGCGCCGCCTCCCCGGCCAGCAGACCCAACCCGAAGCCGTACCCGTTGCCCTTGATCACCGGCACTAGCCCCGGGGTGTCGGCCGCCACGGCCTGGAGGTGTTCGCGCCAGCGGGTACGGTCCAGCCGCAACGTCACCCCGCCCATCAGCGGCGTCTCAGGTAGAGCTCGAAGGCGCGGTACAGCAGCGGATTGAGCGGGAGGTCCCACTCGCCGAGCAGCTCGACGGCCTGGCCGCCGGTGCCGACCTTGAACTGGATCAGGCCCAGGTGCGGGTCGTCGGCCTCCAGCCCCTCGGTGATGCCGCGCAGGTCGTACACGCTCGCGCCCGCCGCCAGCGCGTCGGTGATCATCTGCCACTGCACGGCGTTGCTGCCCCGCACCTCCCGCTTGGCGGTGGAGCTGGCGCCGTAGGAGTACCAGGCGTGGGTGCCGACCCGGACCCAGGTGGTGGCGGCGACGAGGTCACCGTCGTGGTGGGCCAGGTAGAGCCGGATCCGGTCGGGGTCCTCTGCCCGCAGCGCGTCCCACATCGTCTCGAAGTAGGCCAGCGGCCGGGGCGTGAAGTGGTCTCGGGCCGCGGTCTCGACGTAGAGCGGGTGGAACGCGGCCAGGTCGGCCCGGTCGCCGTGGGTGACCTGGACGCCGGCGCGCTCGGCCTTTTTGATGTTACGCCGCCACAACTGGTTCATGCCTTTGAGCAGCGACTCCGGGGTGTGCCCGGCGACGGGCAGTTGGAACACGAACCGCGGTTGTCCGGCGGCGAATCCCTCGTCGGTCGGCGGCGGCCGCCAGCCGAGTTCGCGCAGGTCCTGCCGGATTCGGGTGGCGACGTGGCGGACCTCGTCGGGCACCGCCTCACTCAGGCGTGGCACCCGCTCGTCGGCGATCGCCGCCTTGACCGTCGCCGCTCCCCACCGCCGGACCACAACCGGCGGGCCGATCCGGACCCCGAACGCACCGGCCCGGCGGACATGATCGGCCAGCGGTTCCAGCCACGCGCGAATCTCGCCGTCGTCCCAATCGATCACCGGGCCCTCGGGAAGGTAGGCCAGGAACTTCTTCACCCGCGGCAGCTGCCGGTACAGCACCAGCGCGGCTCCGACCGGTTCCCCGTCGGGGTCGGCCGGGTCGAACCAGCCGATCGACTCCGAGCGCCACTCACTCTTGACCGCCCCCCAGGCCGGGGTCTGCAAGAACGAGACCGAGGGCTGGGCGGCGTTGAAGCGCCGATGCTGATCGGAGGTGATGGTGCGGACCGCGAATGCCACGGGAACGAGGGTAGTGGTTGCCGGTTCCCGGCCTGGCCCAAACCAGAGGGGGGAAGACCCGGGATAGGTTTCTGCGCAGGGGATGGGCCTACCCGCGCGGGGAACACGAAGCAGGCCGGACGCAGCGTACCTATCCCGGGCGTTCTGAGGAGATGACTCCCTACTTCAACCTAGCCGACTCCGTCTGGTTCCGCCGCTTCCGCCGGCTTTCCCGACCACGACTTGCGGCGTGTCGTTCCCGTCTGGTCGCCGCGGGCGGCTCTACCGAGTTCAGCGGTCGGTGACGGTGCCCGGGTTGAGGTTGCGGTGCGGGTCGACGGCGTCGAAGACGCCCTGCACCATCGCCACGCCGGGGGCGGAGATGTCCTCGGTCAGCCACCGGGAGTGCTCGGTCCCGACGGCATGGTGGTGGGACAACGTGCCGCCGGCTTCGATGAAAGTCTGCTGCAGCGCGGCCTTGACCCGGTCGTACTGCCCGATCGGGTCGACCCCGTCGTGGCCGAAGGCGAAGGTGAAGTACAGGCACGCCCCAGAATGCTCGGAGTGGGACAGGTGGCACATCACGTAACCGGTGACGCCGAGGTCGGCGTAGGCCTTGCG
Source organism: Friedmanniella sp. (assembly GCA_965218535.1). Classification (GTDB taxonomy): domain Bacteria; phylum Actinomycetota; class Actinomycetes; order Propionibacteriales; family Propionibacteriaceae; genus Microlunatus. Next base: position 1,045,747 of record CBDCLF010000001.1, on the reverse strand, counting down.
GACGTTCTCGGTCACCGCGGTGTAGAGCGGCAGCAGCTTCGACCACGGCGCCGCGGTCTCCGACACGTCGGCCGCGGCCCCCCGGTCGAGCAGGAAGTCCCGGATGTAGGGGGTGTCGAACTTCTTCTGGTCGTACAGCACGCCGGGCCCCTTGCCCAGCCCGATCCCGCCGTGGGCGGAGACGATCGACTTGACGATCGCCTTCTCGTGGGCGATGTGGCGCCGGCCGCCCTCGTAGCCGACGAACGACAGACAGGCCTGGTCGAGGTCCCAGCCGCGGCGTTCCAGCAGCTTGAACAAGCCGTTGCCGACTGCCGTGGACACCGACAGTCCGCTCGACTTTTTGCGGGTGGCGAAGGAGAAGGTCGTCTCGTTGGCGTCGGAGACCCGGGTAACCGAGGGGCTGGCGTCGCTGCCGGCGATGTCGGCCATCGCGGCCAGACCGGCCTCCCAGGACGGGAACAGGTAGCCCAGGATGGTCCGGTTCTCCGGGATCCGGTGGACCTGCACGGTGACCTCGGTGATCACCCCCAGCCGGCCTTCGGACCCCAGCACCATTTCGCGCACGCTGGGACCGGTGGAGGTGCTGGGCAGGGCCCGCACGACCAGGGTGCCGCCGGGCTGGACCACCCGCATCCCGCGGGAGATCTTGGCGATGTCGCCGTACTTGTCCGACTGCATCCCCGACGAGCGGGTGGCCACCCAGCCGCCGAGGGTGCTGTGGGTGAAGCTGTCGGGGAAGTGTCCCAGGGTCCAGCCGCGCCGGCCCAACTGCTCCTCGATGTCGGGCCCCAGCCCCCCGGCCTGGATCCGGGCCAGCCCGGAGTCCTCGTCGATGTCGAGGACCGAACTCATCCGGCCCAGATCGAGTGAGACCACCGTCCGGTCCTCGTCGGGCTGCGGATGCAGGCTGCCGGCGATGTTGCTGCCGCCGCCGAACGGGATCAGGACCAGGTCCGTCGCCACGGCCAGCTCCACCAGGGTCTGCACCTGCGCCTCGGTGCCGGGGTAGACCACTACGTCGGGCACCCGCGGCAGGTCGCCGGCCCGGAGGCGGAGCAGATCGCGCAGGCTCTTGCCGTAGGTGTGCACGACCCGGTCGAGGTCGTCGTAGGCCACGTTGGCGCCGCCGACCGCGTCGGTCAGCCGACCGCGCAGCTCCTCGTCGATGCGCGGAGCGGGTACGCCGAGATCCTCGATCCGCATCGGCGCGGCCGGCGGGGTGGTGACGTCGACGCCCACGGCCCGGTTCAGAAAAGCTGGGAAGGCCGGCTTGTTCTCCCAGTGGAAGGCGACGCCTTCGACACCCCAACCCCACCACTTCATGTGCTTGACCGAAGGCATCTGCGTCACGTTCCTCTAGCCGGTGTCCAGGCGGGCTGATCCGGCCACGCCAGGACCGACCTTAGCCGCTCCGACGCGCGACCGCTGGTCGAACCTGCCGGCCGAGCGGGGCGCTTCACCGAGGCGAGCGTCGCCGAGCCTGCTCGGGATGTTCGGCGCGATACTGCGACGCCTCGTCGATCAGGCCGCGGACCTCTTTGGCGATCCGCTCGGAAAAGGCCGGCACGGACTCGCCGTCCTCGGCTTGCATCGGCTCGCCGAAGTTGACGTAGACCGGCGGCCGGCCCCGGTCGGGCCAGCTCTTGCCGTACGGCATCGCCTCGTTCGCCCCGACCAGGGCCAGCGGCAGGCACGGGACGTCGCGGCTGATGCACAAGGCGGCGGCGCCGGGCTTGAAGTTCCCCATTTCGCCACTCTTTTGCCGACCGCCCTCGGGGAACAGCAGCAGCGGGATGCCGTCGTCCAGCAGACTGGTGGCCAGGCCGCGGCGGCCGCGCAGGCCGGTCCGGTCGACGGGGAAGGCGTTGAAGAACAAGGCGGTCAGACCCTTGCGCCACCAGACGTCGAAGAAGTAGTCCGCGGCCGCGCCGGCGGCGACGTAGCGGCCGAGTCGACGCGGCAGGGCGCCGATGATCAACGGAGCGTCGAGGTGGCTGCTGTGGTTGGACACCACCACGAACGGACCGCGGACGCGCTCGAGGCGTTCCCGACCGAGCACGGTCACGCTGGTCTTGGACCAGATGAACGGCTTCAGCACGCCGCGCTGCGCGACGAACCGGGCGCCGGCCATGATCGGCGAGGTGTAGCGGCTGCGGCTCGACACGATTCTCACCCTATCCGACGTTCGTCGTTCAGCCTTCGTTCATCCGGCCCGATGAACCAGGTTCGTAGCGGGGGACGATTCGGTCTGCTGAGAAGTTCGACTCGGGCCCGAGGGTCGACGTGTCCTGCACCCAGTCTCCGGGGCTCAGTGTCGCGACGACGACAACCGCCGGGAGAGGGCGCGGATGACGCGACGAGGGGCGAGCCGGGCCAACCCGATCAGGACCTGATAGCGCCGCGACGGGATCGAGATCACGACGCCGCGGGCGACGTCGTCCAGGCACTGCGCCACCAGTTCGTCGGCGTCCAACCACAGCGCGGCCGGGATCGAACCGGTTCCGATCGAGGCGCGCTGATGGAACTCGGTCCGCACCCACCCCGGGCACAGCGCGGTCACGCTTACCCCGGTCCCGCTCAGCTCGTTGGCCAGCCCCTCACTGTAGGTCGTCACCCAGGCCTTGATCGCGGAGTAGGAGCCCATGGTGACGAAACCGGCGGTGGAGGACACGTTCACGATCGCGCCGCCGCCGCGGGCCCGCATCGCCCGGCCGGCCGCACCGGCCAGGATCAGCACGGCCCGGATCATCACGTCGACCGCGTGTTCGTGCGGCTGCGGATCGGCGGCGGTGAGGGCGTACGGCACCCCGAAGCCGGCGTTGTTGACCAGCAGATCGACCGGCTGGTCCGGTCGCCCCACCCGGGCGGCGACGCGCACGGTGTCGGCGTGGTCGGCCAGGTCGGCCGCCAGGGTCTCCACCGTGACGTTGTGCGCGCGTCGCAGCTCGGCGGCCACCGCCTCGAGTCGTTCGGTGTTCCGCGCGACCAGGACGAGGTCGTCTCCCCGGGCGGCAAGGGCCCGAGCGAACGCCGCTCCGATGCCGGAGGTCCCGCCGGTGATCAGTGCTGTGGCCACCGGGTCACCCTACGGGCCGGTGGCTGGTCTCACTCCTGGTCGCCGGTCCGGGAGCCGTGCGCGTACAGCATCACCAAGACGATCAGCACTCCCAGCATGGCGGCGGCGCCGAAGCTGACCACGCTGTTCGGGGTGGGCACCGCGTGCAGGTCCGGGATGGTGAACAGCCCGACGATGCCGATCACGTAGCAGACCGCGCCGACGACGAACCCCACAGGCATCACGACCTTGCTCATCGACGACTCCTTGTCCTCACCGCTTGCTGGGTCTTTACCGCTTGCTGGCCGGTGCCCACGCTAGTCGACCGACCCGAACTCCAGGAGGGCGGTGTTGAACGATGGCTAGCCGTTGACCCGTCGCTCGAGCAGGGCCGCGGTCTGCCGCGCGATCTCGAGTTCTTCGTTGGTGGGGACGACGGCGACGGCGACCGGTGACCCGTCGGGGGAGATCGTCCGGGGCTGGTCGGAGTCGGCGGTGTTGCGGCCGGGGTCGACGGCCAGGCCGAGGCCCGCGAGACCGTCGACCACCGCCGCTCGCAGCACCGGACTGTGCTCGCCGACTCCGGCGGTGAAGCTGAGCACGTCCAGCCGCCCCAGCACGGCCAGGTAGGCGCCGACGTAGTGCCGCAGTCGGTGCACGTACACCGCGAACGCCAGATCGGCGTCGGAGTCGCCGGCTCGGCGACGGTGTTCCAGCTCGCGGAAGTCGTTCACCCCCGACAGGCCCTTCAGTCCCGACTGCTTGTTCAGCACGGTGTCGATCTGGTCGACCGTCATCCCGGCGGCGTGGAGGTAGGTGAACACCGCGGGGTCGACGTCGCCGGACCGGGTGCCCATCACCAGCCCCTGTAGCGGAGTCAGGCCCATCGAGGTCTCCACCGCCACTCCGCCGCGGATCGCCGAGGCCGAACAGCCGTTGCCCAGGTGCAACACGATCTGGTTCAGCTCCGTCAGTGGCGCGCCGATCAGTTCCGCCGTCGCCCGGGAGACGAAACGGTGGGAGGTGCCGTGGAAGCCGTAACGGCGGATCCGGTGCTGACGGATCAAGGCCCGGGGCAGGGCGTAGGTGGCGGCGGGGGCGGGCAGGGTGGTGAAGAACGCGGTGTCGAAGACGGCGACGTGCGGTACGGCGAACTCATCTCGGGCCGCTTCGATCCCGGCGACGGCCCCCGGGTTGTGCAGCGGAGCCAGCGGAGTCAGGTCACGGATGTCGTGGACGACCTGGTCGTCGATCAGGGTCGGGTCGCTGAAGTCCGGTCCGCCGTGCACCACCCGGTGACCGACCGCCCGGAGTCCGGCGCTGGCCAGCTGGATCCCGGCCTGGGCGAGCCGGTCGTCGACGACCCGCATCGCCTGCGCATGGTCGGCGGCGTCACCGCCGTCCTCGCCGATCCGCTCGACCACCCCGTGAGCCTGCACCTGCGCGGACTCGGGGACGACCAGCTGGTACTTCAGCGAGGACGAGCCCGCGTTCAAGACCAGGACCGGGAGTTCGGTCACGACGCCGGCACCGCCTGGGCCTGGACGGCGGTGATGGCCACGGTGTTGACGATGTCGTCGACCAGCGCTCCCCGGGACAAGTCGTTGACCGGTTTGCGCAGACCCTGCAGGACCGGGCCGATGGCCACGGCGTGGGCGCTGCGCTGCACCGCCTTGTAGGTGTTGTTGCCCGTGTTGAGATCGGGGAACACGAACACGGTGGCCCGGCCGGCCACCGCCGAGTCGGGCAGTTTGGCCCGGGCCACGTCGGGGTCGATGGCCGCGTCGTACTGTATCGGCCCTTCCAGGGCGAGGTCGGGGGCGCGCTGCGCCACCAGCGCGGTGGCCGCCCGGACCTTCTCCACGTCCGCCCCCGAACCGGAGGAGCCGGTGGAGTAGGACAGCATCGCCACCCGTGGCTCGACCCCGAACTGCCGGGCGGTGTCGGCGGAGGAGGTGGCGATGTCGGCTAACTGCTCGGTGGTCGGCTCCGGGATCACCGCGCAGTCGCCGTAGACCAGGACCCGGTCGGCCAGACACATCAAGAACACGCTGGACACCGTGCTCACCCCGGGCCGGGTGCGGATGAACTCCAACGCCGGCCGGATCGTGTGGGCGGTGGTGTGCGCCGCACCGGACACCATCCCGTCCGCCAACCCCAGGTGCACCATCAAGGTGGCGAAGTAGGAGACGTCGGTGACCACTTCGCGGGCCCGGTCCACCGTCATCCCCTTGTGCGCGCGGGCCTGGGCGTACGCGTCGGCGAACCGCTCGACCAGTTCGCGGTCGGTCGGCGAGACCACTGCGGCCCGGTCGAGGTCCAGACCGAGGCTGGCGGCCCGTCCCCGGATCACGTTCTCCGTCCCGAGCAGGGTCAGGTCGGCCACGCCACGGCGCAGCAGCACGGCCGCGGCTCGCAGGATCCGGTCGTCGCCGGCCTCGGGCAGCACGATGTGCTTCCGGTCGGCCCGGGCCCGCTCCATCAACTGGTATTCGAACATCAGTGGCGTCCGCACCTCGGAGGCGGACACGTCGATGGCGGCCAGCAACGCGGCGGCGTCGACCTGCTCGGCGAACAGCCGCCGGGCGGTCTCGATCTTGTTGGTGGAATGCTTGGTCATCGGCCCGCGAACCCGCAGCAGCCGTTCGGCGGTGCCGAAGGTCTCCAGAGCGGTGAGGGCGATCGGCAGGTCGTGCTGGGCGCCGTCCAAGAGCCGCGCGACCGGCTCCGGTAGGGCGTAACCGCCGGTCAGCACGATCCCGGCCAGCCGCGGGAAGATGCCGGACTGGTGGGCCAGCACCAGACCGGGCAGCAGGTCGGTCCGGTCGCTGGGGGCGATCACGGTCACGTCGGGACGGAGCCGGGTCAACACGTTCGGCAGGCTCATCGCCGCCACGATCAGGCCCAGCGACTCCGTTTGGTGCCAGTCGGCTTGCGTCCGGTCCGCGTTCCCCAGCACCAGACGGGCGTCGGCCGCGTCGATCAGGTCGGAAAAGGTCGGCGCGGACAAGACCGCGTTCTCCGGCAGGGCGGCGACCATCACCGTCGAGTCCGTCGCTGAGTTCACCCCTAAGTTTGCCCCCGCGGAGCCGCGACCGGTGCCCGAAGCCTGCAGCGCGGTCTGGACGGCGTCGAGTTGGTCAGGGGACACCCGGTTGGCGATCACGGCGACGGTGGCGACGTGGGCGTCCGAAAGTTCAGCGATGGCACCGTCGGCGGCGACCCTGACCTGTTCGGGGGTGCGGTCGCGGCCGTGCACGACCAGCACCACCGGGGCGCCCAGGTTGGCCGCGACGTGCGCGTTGAAGGCCAGCTCGGTCCCGGTGGAGACGTCGGTGTAGTCCGAACCGAGGACGAGCACCACCTCGAACCGGCCGGCCAGCCGGCCGAAACGCTCGACGATCAGGTGCATCGCCTCGTCCGGATCGGCCCGGGCCTGGTCGTAGCTGACCCCGATCGCCTCGTCGTAGGTCTGGTCCAAGCCGGGCTGGGCCAGCAGCAGATCCACGATCACGTCCCGCTGCGGCGAGGATGTCCCCGCCGGCCGCGAGGTCAGCGGCCGGAACAACCCGACCGAGCCGACTTCTCGGGTCAACGCGTCCAGCAGCCCCAGCGCGACCGCCGACTTGCCCGTCAGTCCCTCCGGCGACGCAACGTAGACGCTTCGGCTCACCCGGTGAGGGTATCGGCGCCCGGCCGGGTTCGTGCACCCCCGGCGCCGCTCCGGGACGGGTCCCCACCCGGTCGCCGTGAAGTCGCAGCGGGGCGGGTGACCCGTCGTTATCGTGGTCGCCATGGTGACGCGACCCGAGATCGCGGGCCTCACGGACTGGCGTCCGCTGGCGCGTGGGGGGTTCGCCACCGTTTTCTCGGCCCGGCAGGAGTCGCTGAACCGCCGGGTTGCGGTCAAGGTCGATCAGCGTCGCCTGGACACCCCGGCGGAGCGCGAGCGTTTCCTGCGCGAGGCGGGTGCGGCGGGACGGATGTCGGGACATCCGGGGATCGTCACCGTGCACGACGCCGGGCTGCTGAGCGACGACCGTCCGTACCTGGTGATGGAGTTGTGCACCGGCGGATCGCTCACCCGCCGCGTTGAGGCGGAGCACCGGCCCGACGCGGGGTGGGTGCGTGACGTGGGGGTCCGGATCGCCGACGCCCTGGCCGCCGCGCACGCCCAGGGCGTGCTGCACCGCGACGTGAAACCGGCCAACGTCCTGATCGACGGCTACGGGCACGCCGGCTTGGCCGACTTCGGCCTCGCCCTGATGCCCGATCCCGGGATGGAACCAGGCAAGACCTTGGAGGCGCTGACCCCGGCATACGCCGCGCCGGAAACCTTCGTTCCGCACACCCCGACGCCGGCCGGGGACGTCTACTCGTTGGCTGCGACCCTGTACGCCTTGCTCGGCGGGCACCCACCGCGCGCCGAGGACAACGAACCGACCGATCTGGAGACCGCGGTGGACCGATTGGGTCAGCCGGTCCAGCCCTTGGCCGACGTCGACCCCGCGCTGATGGGGGTGGTGTTGGTCGCTCTGGCCGACGACCCGGCCGACCGACCCGACGCGGCGGCGTTCCGGGACGCGCTGGCCGGAGTTCCGCTGGGCGCACCCACGGAGGGCGTCGGTGTCACAGTTTCGAAGCGGCGCCCGGGCGACGAGCCGGCTGATCCGACCGGGGGCCGCCCCCGCTGGCTGGTGCCGGCGATCGTGGCCGCGGTGACCCTCGCGGTCCTGGGCGGCATTGCCGCCGTGTTCGGGCCGGGCGCTCAGCGCACGTCGACCGCTCCCGCGCCGACTGCTTCGCCGGTCGGAGCGCCGGCACCGACGTCGAGCGGGCTGGTCTCGCCGTCCGGATCGTCGTCGTCAGCGGTGCGGCCGGCCGGTTTCGTGGACTGCGGCGAGGCGGTCCGGGCCGGCGTCTTCTGCGGGCCTGAGCCGCCACAGTGCTGGGGCGGACTCGCCTCGGCGTTCGACGCCCCGATCGTGGCCACCCCCGCGTCGTGCCGGAAGAATCACGTCTACCAGACCTTCGCCGCCCGTCGGTTGGACTTCGTGGTGCGACGCCAGTCCCAGTTGGACCAGGACTCGACCATCAAGCGGGTCTGTAGCGCCGGGGTGGTGAACGCCATGCTCGCCCCGCGGGATCGGCGCGAGGACTGGGAGGTTTACGCGATCCCGCCGCAGACCGAACGAGCCGGCGACGACTACGTCCGCTGCGTGTTCGGACGCGGCGAGCGGACCCGGCCGCTGGCCCTCACGGTGCCCCGCTGAGCGATCGGCGTCGCCGCCCTGGGCTCGGCCGGCCAAGCCTCCCGGTTGCTGCGCGCCGCGCCCTTTGCTGCGCGCCGCACCCTTTGTTGCGCGCCGCGCCCTTTGTTGCGCGCCGCACCCCTTGTTGCGCGCCGCGCCCTTTGTTGCGCGCCGCGCCCTTTGTTGCGCGCCGCACCCCTTGCTGTGCGCCGCACCCCTTGCAACAGGTGCGTCCTGCAGCAGAGGGTGCGTGAGCGGCGCGGACCAGCCTGATGCCGCCGTGGACGTGCTACTCGACCAGGCGTGCGCGGAGCCAGGCGATGTCGTCGGCCTGCCCAGGGGCCTCACCGGGGGTCTCCACCACCACCGGCGCCGCGGCCTGGCGCACCACTTCGACCAGGGCGTCGGCGTCGGCGTGACCGTCGCCGAGGTTGGCGTGCCGGTCCGCACCGGACCCGAACGCGTCGCGAGAGTCGTTGGCGTGTACCAAATCGATCCGCCCGGTGACGGCCAGGACCCGCTCGACCAGACCCTCCAGCGGCTCCCCGGCGGCGTGGGCATGGCAGGTGTCCAGGCAGAGCCCGACTCCGGCGCCGGACGACACTGTGGCCACCACATCCCACAGCTGGTCCAGCCGGTCGAGGCGGCGGGCCATGGCGTTCTCGCCGCCGGCGGTGTTCTCGATCAGCAGGGGGACCTTGAGGTCGAGCCGCTCGACGCATTTACGCCAGTTGTCGACGCCGACGCCCGGGTCGTCGTTCTTCAGCACGTGGCCGCCGTGCACCACCAAACCGGCCGCACCAACTTGAGCGGCGGCGTCCACGTGTTGCTGGAGGAACTTCCGGCTGGGGATACGAATCCGGTTGTTGGTGGTGGCGACGTTCAGCACGTACGGCGCGTGCACGTACAAGGCGATGCCCGCCGCTAAGGCGTCTCGTTGCAGGGCCGCGGCGCCGCCGGCGTAGGCGACCTGCGGGCCCTTCCACGCCTGCGGGTCACCCAGGAAGAACTGGGCGAGGTTCGCCTGCCGGGCCCGGGCCGCACCCACCGGGTCGGTCTGTTCGCCGTGCCCACCGATCATCAAGGTGTCCATGGCGGCGAGGTTAACCTCACCGCAGGACTCAGCTCCGTTTTAGTGGCTCGGCCGGGGAGCCGAACGTACGAAACAAGATCCCGCTTTCACCGCGGTGACCGAACCTACGCCCCGCTGCCGGACTCCGACCGGAACTGGGACGGTGACGAGCTCATCTGGGTCAACGGCTCAGATTCATCGGTTGAGGCGGTACCCGGCGCTCAGGACCATCAGGACGGCGGCGATGACGATTCCGGCTTTGGCCAGCCCGTTGTCGTAGCCTGGGCCATGAGACTTTCTTCGCGGGGGGTGCGGTGAGCGAAATCGGATCACGCTCGGCGGGGCCGAGCGTGGGCGGTCAGCGGGGAACGGTGCCGTTGTTGACTGCCGCCACGACCACGACGACGTAGATCACGGCGAGGACGATGGAAAGGACCGTCAGGATCGCTCCGATGATGATGCCGCCCTTGGCCAGGCCGTTGTCGAAACCGGCTGTCCGGGACTGCTTGCGCGCCACGATCGACAAGATCAAGCCGATCAGGGGCGCCACGAAGGCCAGTACGAACCCGACGATGCCGAGCGTCTTGCCCGGGTCTTCGACCCCCTGCGGCGGCATTCCCTGCGGCGGCATTCCCTGTTGAGACATGCCCTGCGCAGGCATCTCCTGACCCGGGTTGGACTGGTACTGCGCCATCACACTGCTCCTTGGCTTCGACGGTCGGCGAGGGCTGAAATCGTATCGCCCGCCGGGTTCGTCCGAGGTCGGCTCGCGAATTTATCCACCGACTTTTTCAATGCGTGCGGGGGCGGCGCCGACCGGTGGCGCAGAACGCGAACGTGGAGAACCTGATGGAGGGCTCGATGGAGCTGACGAGCCGGCCGCTGACGGAGGGCGATCTCCCCGCGGTGCTGCGGCTGCAGCGCGAATACGACCTGCGTTTCTTCGGCGAACCGTTGCTCACCGCCGACGACATCTCCGCGCAGTGGCGGACACCGGAGTTCCGACTGGACCGGGACAGCGAGGCCTGGGTCACCCCCGAGGGGCAGGTCCTCGGTTACGCAACCCTGGACCCGGACGGCACTTTGGACCTGGGGGTCTCGGCGGAGCCGGCGATATCGTGGCTGACCGAGGTGCTGTCCACCCGCTGGGAACGTACAGCCCGACGGCGGGGACTCGAGTCGGTGCAGCGGACGGTTGCCGCTGACGACGCCGAAGGGCTTGACGCACTGCAGGCCGAGGGGTACCGACCACACCACACGACCTGGATCCTGGTGCTCGCCGGTGACCTGCCCGAGGGCCGCCCGGCACGGCAGCGGGAGTACCGGATCGAGCCGCTCACCGACGCCGACGCTCCCGCGGTGCACACCCTCGTAGCCGGCGCCTTCGCCGAGTGGGGCGGCGGTCAGACCGACTATGCCGGTTGGCGCGCCGCGGTTCTCGACCGTCCCGACGTCGTGCCGGGCCACTGCCGGGTGGCGCGGCTCGGGCCGGAACTGGTCGGGGCGTGTTTGGCGACCGATCCCGCCGTCGGCAGCCGGTCCCCGCTGTGGGTGACTCAGCTCGCCGTACGGCCCGATCACCGGCGCCGGGGTGTGGCCCGGGAACTGCTGGTCCAGACCACGCTCGCCGCCCGCTGCCGGGGGGTCGCCGAGGTCGGACTGGCGACCGACACCCGAGCCGGCGCCCGCGGGTTCTACGAGCGGTTGGGGATGGCGGTGCGGCACACGCTGCACACCCACGCCCTGCAGCTCGAAGGTCCGTCCTGACCGGTCCACTGTTCACCGGTCTGTCGTGGCCGGCTTCTCTGCACGGTCCCGAATTGGCCATCCCGCTGCGGGCGCGGTAGATTTCTCCGTTGGCGTTCGCCGTTCGGTGGACGTCTATGTCGGTTCCTACCAGGCGACCGGCAGGCATTCGCCCTCCTGCCACGGGGACGTCCCGTGGCCGCTCGAGACCAGAGGAGGTGGAGTTCGCGCATGCGTCCCTACGAGGTCATGGTCATTTTCGACCCCGACACCGAAGAGCGTTCGGTGCAGCCCACGCTGGAGCAGTACCTGACCGTCGTCACCAAGGGTGGCGGCACAGTCGAGAAGATGGACGTATGGGGTCGTCGCCGGCTGGCGTACGAGATCCGCAAGAAGTCCGAAGGCATCTATGTCGTGGTCACCTTGACCGCGCAGCCCGACGACGTCAAGGAGATGGACCGTCAGTTCAGCATCAACGAGTCGATCATGCGGACCAAGGTCATGCGGACCGACCAGCACTGATTCGTGATCCCCAGCACTGATTCGTGATCCACTGAAACTCGGTCGACGGCTGCGGTCGGCCACGATCGTTGCTGCTCGCCGCGGACTTGTCCACAGATTGCTGGGCGACCGGGCGTGTTGTCGGTCCCGACTGGCAGGCTGTAGGGATCAAATCATCGACCTCTCACCGACGGAGAACCATCCATGGCAGGCGAAACCCCTATCACGTTGATCGGCAATCTGACCGCCGATCCCGAGCTGCGCTTCACTCCCTCGGGTGCTGCGGTCGCCAACTTCACCGTGGCGTCTACCCCGCGTACCTTCGACCGGCAGACCAGTGAGTGGCGCGACGGCGACTCGATGTTTCTCAACTGTGCGGTCTGGCGCCAGTACGCCGAGAACGTGGCGGAGTCCCTGCAGAAGGGGATGCGGGTCGTCGTCTCGGGTCGGCTGAAGTCGCGCAGTTACGAAACCCGAGAAGGTGACAAGCGCACCGTCTTCGAAGTCGACGTCGACGAGATCGGCCCGGCCCTGCGCTACGCCACGGCCAAGGTGACGCGTACCACCAGTGGCAGCGGCGGGGGTCGGTCCGCCGGCAACGGTGGCGGTTCCGGCAACGGCGGCGGTTTCGGCAACGGGCAGAACTCGGTCGGCAACGACCCCTGGGCCACCGGTGGCCAGCCCACCGGTGCCCGCAGCGGTGCCCCGTCCTCCGGTCAGGGCGGGAACGACCCATGGGCGACCCCCCAGAACGACGAGCCACCCTTCTAGGCGATTCGCCTCACCATTTGAACCTCCAACGATTGAATCGTCCGACAATCGAACACGGCCGACAACTGAACACGTCCGAATCCACTAGGCCCATTCCGACGCGTAAGAGCGCAGTCGGGCTCGAAAGGAGAGCACCACAATGGCCAACCAGTCTCCCAAGCGTGAGAAGCCCTTCAAGAAGAAGAGCAACCCGCTCCGCGCGGGTCAGCGCATCGACTACAAAGACACCGTTCTGCTGCGGAAGTTCATCTCCGAGCGGGGCAAGATTCGCGCGCGTCGCGTCACCGGACTGTCGGTCCAGGAGCAGCGCAAGGTCGCCATCGCCATCAAGAACGCCCGCGAGGTTGCGCTACTGCCGTACGCCTCGACGGCGCGCTGAGCCGGGAGGAGTCAGCCATGAAGCTCATCTTGACCGCCGAGGTCGACAACCTCGGCCTGGCCGGTGACGTCGTCGAGGTCCGCGACGGGTACGGCCGCAACTATCTGGTTCCGCGCGGGTTCGCGATCCGCTGGACCCGCGGCGGGGAGAAGCAGATCGAGGGCATCAAGCGCAGTCGGGACGCCCGCGAGATCCGTGGCGTCGACCACGCCCAGGAGGTGCGCGCTCAGCTGGAGCAGATGACGCTGCAACTCGACGTGCGTTCGGGGGAGAACGGCAAGCTCTTCGGTGCGGTTACCCCGGCCGATTTGGTCGGGGCGATCAAGAAGGCCGGCGGGCCGTCGGTCGACAAGCGCGCGATCCAGATCGCCAAGCCGATCAAGAGCCTCGGGGCGCACACCGTGGGAGTGAAGTTGCACGACGCGGTCACCGCTCACGTTCAGTTGTCGGTGAACACCGCCGACTGAGTTGCTGGGCCTCCGGTGGGTGCGTCGGCGGGCTGCTGGTCCGGTGGCGGGCGGCCGGTGCGCGTTCGGCTCCCTCGTGAACGTGCCACGTAAGGTTCGTGGTGTGAACCGGAGGATGCGGCCTGATGCGACGGAGGGCATCGCATGATTACTCCGGCCGCTGAGGAGGTCGAAGCCCGCCGTCGAGGTATTCATCGCCGGATCCCCGTGGTGGCCGTGGCCGTGGTCTTGATGCTCGCCAGTGTGTTCACTCCGCACGTCGGCGTGCAGGCGGCCACCGAATTCGGCCGGTCGATGTTCCCCGCCAGTGCCTTCTTTCTGGCCGCGCAGGCCGGCGGGCCGGCGTTCGGCCCGGTCACCGACGTCAATGCACTTGCCGCCGGGCTGAACCTGACCTACTACGGCCTGTCCCTCCAGCACGTCGGCCTCCTGTTTGGCATCGCGTTCTGCTGGGTCCTCGCGGTTCCCGACGTGGGCCGCTGGGTGCGGCGATTCGTGCTGATCGGAGGGTGGAGTCTCTCCCTGAGCGCTCCGGTGGTCATCATCGGCTTCCAACTGATGGAGGCCGGCGGGGTCCGTTGCTACCTCGGTGTGGCCTGGGTGTTCTCCCTGCTGGCCGGCATCGTCTTGGTCGCCGGCGGTCGGGCGGCCCGAGCCCGGCTGGACACGACCTGGTACTGGAGTCGGCCGGAGCTGAACGGCTGAGAACCGCTCAAGCTTGAGCGCGGCAGGACCGGCCTCAGCGCAGCAGGGCCCGGCGACGCACCAGTTCGCGGCTGGCGTACGCCCCGACCTGACGGGTCGAGACCGCGTCCAGAACCGCGCTGATCCCACCGCCGAGCAGGGGCACCCGTCGGGTGACCGCGACGGCGACGTTCTTGCCGCCGATCCGGCTGGCGAGGCCGGCCACCACCGCCTCGGCGACTCGGTGGTCGAGGACGGCGTCGAAGACCGGCGCGGTGGCGATCGCCATCGGCGAGGTCGGCAGGGCGCCACGGTCGATCTGCTCAGCCACCGACTCCGCCCCCAGCAGGCACATCACCAACGCGGTCCGAACCCGAAGGTCGTTGACGTCGTAGCCGCGCAGGTGAGCCAGCGCCGCCACCATCCGGACCTGGACGACCGCGACCCCGGTGAGGTTGGCCGGAATCGAGACCGGCATCGCGGCCACGCCGCCGAGGTTGGTGACGAAGCCCTGCGCCGAGGCCAGCCGGACGTGGTGGGCGATGACCGACTCGATCGCGGCGTCGACCGAGCCGCCGTGGCGCTGCAGGTGGCGAGCGGCAGCGGTCTTGGCTCCCGGCAGCCGCCCGTAGCCGTCGATGGCCACCTCCAGCACCTGCCGCAGGGCACCGCCGGCAGCATGCGGGGAAACGCTGCGCGCCACCGGGCCGATGCCGCGTACGATCATCCGGCCGACTCCCTGGGCTGTGGGCATGGCGCTCCTTGCGTGGGGGCGTTCTCGGCGGTCCGGGAACGGACCCGGTCGGCGACCCGCCGGGAGTACGTCCAGCGTACGTGGCAGGCGCGCCTCGACCCCCTGCCTCAACTACCTGCCTCAACTACCTGCCTCAACTACCTGCCTTCGACCCCGCCCTCGCCCCGGTTCCCGGCCGGGGACCAGACTCGGGACGTGCGAGGGGAACCAGGCCGGGCCGGTGGGCGCCGGTGATCCGACGTCGACCTCGTCGGAGCGACTCGGTCTTCGGCGACCCGGTCGGCTGGCCCCCCGACGACCTGATTGCGGTCTCGGCCGAATTCGATCAGGGCCTGGTTCGGGCGGCCTACGCCACGGGCGTGTTCCCGATGCCGGTCAGTGCCGATCTGATGGGGTGGTGGTCGCCGCTGCACCGGGCGGTGCTGCCCCTGGACGGTCTGCGGGTATCCCGGTCGCTGCGCAAGATGTTGCCCCGCTACCGGATCACCGTCGACACCGCCTTTCCTGCCGTTCTCGCCGCCTGCGCCGATCCGCGCCGCCGTGGTGGCTGGATCGACGACCGGATCGCCGAGGTTTACTGCACGCTGCACCGCGAGGGGGTCGCCCACTCCGTTGAGGCCTGGTCCGGTGACCTGCTGGCGGGTGGCCTGTACGGGATCAGCCTGGGCGGGCTGTTCGCCGGTGAGTCGATGTTCCACGATCCCGAGATCGGCCGGGACGCCTCCAAGGCGGCGCTGGTCGCTCTCGTCGAGCGGTTGGCTGCACCCGGAATCGAGCACCGGTTGCTCGACGTCCAGTGGCGCACCGACCATCTGGCTAGCCTCGGGGCCCTCGAATGGGATCGCGCGGACTACGTGAGCCGACTTCCCGCTGCGCTTGCGCAGCCCGAGCCGCATTGGCCACCCGGCTGACCGCTCGACCCGGGTGATAATGGCGGTGTGCCCGAGATGCCCGAGGTCGAGTCGTTGGCGCGATTTCTGCGCGACCGCTGCGTGGGCCACACCATCGCCGGGCTGGACCTGGCCGCGTTCAGTGCGCTGAAGACCTACGACCCACCGTTGACCGCCTTGCTCGGGCTGGAGATCGACGGCGTGACCCGGCACGGCAAGTTCCTGGACGTGTCCGCGCAGGGTCTGCACCTGGTCTTCCATCTGGCCCGGGCCGGCTGGCTGCGGTGGCGCGACGAGCTCCCCACGACGCCGCCGCGACCGGGCCGCGGCCCGCTGTCGCTGCGGCTCCGGCTCGACGACGGCTCCGGCTTTGACCTGACCGAGGCCGGTACGCAGCGCAAACTCGCCGTCTACGTGGTCACCGATCCGGCCAGTATCGACATGGTGGCCACCCTCGGACCCGATCCGTTGGCGTCGGAGTTCGACGCCGATGCGCTGGACGCCCTGCTCGACCGGGCCGGTCGGTCCCAGCTGAAGGGGGTACTCAAGGATCAGCGGGTGATCGCCGGCATCGGGAACGCCTACTCCGACGAGATCTTGCACGCAGCCCGGCTGAGTCCGTTCAAACCCGCGGCCGGATTGACTCTGACGGAGCGGGCCACGCTGTTCGCCGCGATCAAGCAGGAACTGGCGGGGGCGATCCAGCGCGCGGAGGGTTTGGCCGCCAAGGACCTGAAGGGGGAGAAGAAGTCCGGGCTGCGGGTGCACGGGCGCAAGGGCGAGCCGTGTCCGGTGTGCGGCGACACTATCGCCGAGGTGTCCTTCGCCGACTCCTCGCTGCAGTACTGCCCGACCTGCCAGACCGGAGGCAGGCCCCTGGCCGACCGTCGGCTCTCGAAGCTATTGCGCTGAGTTCGACGGGCACCAACCGTTGGGTCTGTTCGTTGAGGTCCCTCGCCTTTCGAGAATGGCTACGCTGAGTTCATGTCTGTTTCCGACACCCCCGACGTCCAGCCCGATCAGGTCCAGGGCATGGTGGACCAGGGCTGGACACTGCTGGACGTGCGCACCGACGAGGAGTGGGCTCAGGGCCGGATCCCGGGCTCGGTGCACGTGTCGATGGACGAGATCGTGGAGAAGGTCAGCCAGCTCGGACGGCAAGTCATCTGCGTCTGCGCGGTCGGCGGGCGCTCCAAGCGAGTCACTCAATATCTCAACCTGCAAGGTCTCGACGCGCGCAACCTCGACGGCGGAGTCGAGGGTTGGGCGGCGGCCGGATTGCCGATCGAGTCCTGAGCTTCGCAGGACCGGGTCGGCCGGTCAAGACGAAGCGTTGACCATAAGGCAGTGTCGCTCCGGGCGTCGCCTTCCCCTCGCTGCTTCGCCCGGCATGCTACGGCGAGTACCCCCCCCCCCCCCCGGGACCACGGTTCGTACCGGCCGAGAGCGGGTTAGCGCCTCGGTCGGGAAACGTAGGCAGGGGGTTGGTTGGTCGGGGTGATTCGGATGCCGACCGTGGTCGGGAACCGTACGCCCGAAGCCGGCTCCCGCTCGGTCAGTCGCGGCTGATCGGGCAGGACATGCACCGCGGCCCGCCGCGGCCGGAGCCGAGTTCGGAGCCGGAGATGGCGATCACCTCGATCCCCTCGGCTTCCAACCGAGCGTTGGTGTTCACGTTGCGCTCGTAGGCCACTGCGAGCTTGGGTCCCACGGCCAAGGTGTTGTTGCCGTCGTCCCACTGCTCCCGCTCGGCGGTGACCGGGTCGAGCCCGGTGTCGATCACCCGGAGTTCGTCGATCCCCATCGCCTGGGCCGCAGCCTCGACGAACGGAACTTCCGGTCCGACCTGCAGCGTCCCGTCGGAACCGGGCCGGACGGTCATCGCGGCCAGTCGGTGAGCGACGTTGGGATACATCACCACGCAGTCGGTGTCCACCATGGTGCAGATGGTGTCCAGGTGCATCGTCGCGCGGTCCTGGTCGATCGGCACCGCCAACACCGTGTGGGCCAGTTCCAGCTCGAACACCGTGCGGGCCAGCCGTTCCGCACCCGCCGGCTGGGTCCGCTCGCCTACGCCGATGGCGAGGACGCCGTCGGCCAGGGCCATCACGTCGCCGCCCTCGAGGTGCTCCAGGCCGGAGCCGTGGATCAGCTGCGTGCCGGCGAAGCGGGGGTGGAAGGCGTAGATCAGCTCGGTCAGCTGGGTTTCCCGCCGCCGGGCGGGCATGGCCAGGGAGGTGATGGTCGCCCGGTCGCGCACCCAGACGCTGGAGTCGCGGGTGAACAACAGGTTGGGCAGCGGGTCGATCGCGAAGTCCTCGGGTGCGCTGAGGGCGCTGACCAGACTGCCGGTCCGGCCGATCTCGTCGTACCGCAGCCCGGCGGTCAAGATCTCGGCCAGTCCGGCGGCGTCGGTGTCGGCCAGGAACCCTTCCAGGTAGCGGCGCAACGTGTCGCCGAGGTGCAACGCGCTCAGCGCCTGTTCCACCGCCACACTCCGGGCCTGCGCCCCCTGCAGGGTGGCGATCAGCAGTTCGCTGAGGTAGAGCACCTCGACGTCGTGGCTGCGCAGGGCATCGGCGAACGCGTCGTGTTCGGCTTGGGCCCGGTCCACCCAGGGCAGGCCGTCGAAGAGCAGGGTGTCGTTGTTGCGCGGGGTCAACCGGCGAAGCTCGTTGCCCGGACGGTGCAGCATTACGGTACGCAGCCGCCCGACCTCGGTGGCCACCCCGGTCGGGGCGACGCCCTCGCCCGATCCGACCGAACCGCTGGGGGAGACTGAGGAGTCGGTTACGGCGTCCATGGCGGGCACCCTATCGGGCCGGAGCGGGCAGGACCGCCGTGGCCGCTGTCGGTCCCGTACGAGTCGCCGGCCGACCGTCCGGGTACGGGCTAGCCTTGCCCCGTGAGTGCTGCGCTGGCCCGGGTCGCGTGCATCGTGCCGGCCAGGGATGAGCAGGACCGGATCCAGGACACGGTTGCCGCCGCCGGCACGCTGCCCGGCGTGGGTCTGATCATCGTCTGTGACGACGGCAGCCGGGACGCGACCGCCGAGCGGGCTGCGGCCGCCGGGGCGATCGTGGTGTCGCACACCCGCAGCCGCGGCAAGGCCGCCGCGGTCGAGTCGGCGGTGAACGGTCTCGGGGTGATCGAGCAGCGCGACGCCCGCCCCGAGGCAGGGACATTATTGCTGCTGGACGCCGATCTCGGCGACACCGCTGCCCGCTGCGCTCCGCTGATCGACCCGGTGGTCAGCGGCCAGGTCGCCCTGACCATCGCGGTCCTGCCGCCGCAACAGACCGCCGACGGACAGCCGGCGGGCGGCGCCGGCCTGGTGGTCGGCACCGCTCGGCGCGGGATCGCCGAACTGACCGGTTGGACCCCCCAGGCGCCGCTGTCGGGCCAGCGGTGCCTGACCCGGCGCGCGTTCGAGCTGGCCAGTCCGCTCGCCGCCGGCTGGGGGATGGAGGTGGGGATGAGCATCGACCTGCTCCGGGCCGGGCTGCAGGTGCGCGAGATCCCGCTCGCCCTGACCCACCGGGCGGGCGGCAACGACGTCGCCGCCCAGTTGCACCGCGCCGCCCAACTCCGCGACGTCGGCCGCGCCCTGGCCGCGCGGGGCCTGACCGCCGCCCCGCTGAAGGACCTGGCCGGCGCCGGCGGCGTCCCGGGTCTGCTCAAACGACTCGGCCGGGGCCGGTGAGCGGAGCGAAACAGGCCGGGCGGCGACACCCCGCCGCCGCCCGACCGGACCGGGCGCCGTACCACGCCGGCGCCCGCGGGCACCGCGGCCGGCCGGGGAACCCCGCCCGACCACCCCGCCGGGTCTATCGGCCCACGGTCTGGCACCGCGACCACCGTTGGGGACTGGCCGGCATCGTCGGCGCGACCGCCCTGACGGTGGTGGTCGGCTTCCTCGGCCCGTCCGCGGTGACCCTTACCCTCGGTCCCCGGGACGGCTACCTGCCGCCGTGGTACCTGCCGGTCGGCACCGTGCACCCGAACGAGTGGGCCGTGTCGGCGACCATCTGGCTCGCGGTGATCGCCGGCGCCGTCGGGCTGTTCGTCGCCCTCCGCGCGCTGGCCGACGGCTGGCGGCCCCGGCCACGGCGGTTGTTCGCGCTGGGCACCGGGCTCAGCCTGCTGACCAGTCTCGTCCCCCCGATGACCTCGGCCGACGTGTTGATGTACGCCGCGTACGGGCGGCTGCAGGTGATCGGCCGCGACCCGTACGAGATCACCCCGGCCGAGATCTTCCGCGGTCAATTCGACCCGGTGCTGCGCTGGACCGAGCGGCCCTGGCAGGACACCCCCAGTGTGTACGGCCCGATCACCTCCTGGTTGCAGCTGCTGGCCAACAAGCTGGGCGGGGAGAACATGCACGACATCGTGTTCTGGCTGCAACTGTTCGCCTTCGTCCCCTTCGTCGTGGCCGGCGGGCTGGTGATCGTGCTGGCCCACGGCGACCGGCAGCGCCAGGCCCGAGCCGCGTTGCTCGTGGTCTGCAACCCGACCCTGATCTGGGCGGTGATCGCCGGTGCGCACAACGAGGCCATCTCGGTCATGTTCGCCCTGGCCGCGCTGCTGTTCATCCGCAAACACCCGTTCCTGGCCGGGCTGGGGATCGGGCTGGCCGGCTGCGGCAAGGTCAGTATCGGGATCTGGGGGCTGGCCATGCTCTGGGCCTATCGGCGCCAGCTCAAGCACGCGGTCCTGCTGTGTCTGGGCACCGCCATCCCGATGGGACTGGCCTACGTGGTCTGGCAGCCGACCGCGTTCTTCCAGGCCTTACGCAACGGCGGCTACGTTTCGGTCGGGTCCTGGGCCAACCCGATCTTTACGTTGCTGGCCCAGCTGATGACCGGTTTCCACGCCAAGGTCGTCGTCGGCGTGCTGTCCTACCTCGGCCTGTTCGTGATCGCGTGGATGCTGTCCCGGGTGGTGCCGTGGACAGCGGCGCCCGGGTTGTCCCGCGGCGCCGACCCCCGGCGCGACCCGCTGACCATCGCGCTGCGGACCGGAGTCGTGTTGTCGGTCGCCTGGTTGATCACCTCGATGTACACGCTGTCGTGGTACGACCTGATCGCCTGGGCACCGCTGGCCGTGCTCGGCGCCAGCAAGCTGGACTCGATCATGCTGCTGCGGATCGCGCCGCTGTCGCTGGCCTACGTGCCCGGCCGGGCGATCGACGTCGGACCGGCGCTGGACTTCACCGCCACCCGGATCCGGGACACCGTCTCCCCGATCGTCCAGCTGAGCGTGCTGCTGGCGGTCGTGTTGTGGTGGCTTCGGCCGGACCGGCGCGAGCTGTTCCCGCTGCGCACCCGCGCGACCCAGCGGTCCAGGCCGGCGCGGCCGCCGACCCCGGTTGTCCCGGCCGCCTCGGCCGAACCCGTCGGTGGACCGCAACGCTGAGCCGGCCGCGCCTCGGCCGAATCGGCTGGCGCGTGGGTGGGCAGGACTGACCGCAGTCGTGGGTCTCGCCGGGCTGGCCCTGCAGCTCGTCTTGGTCCTCACCGGCGCCCGGCCCGACTTCGTCGGAGTCGAGCAGCAGCCGACCACCGGCACGGCCGTGGTCCGGCTCTTGTGCTACTTCACCATCCAGAGCAACCTGCTGGTCGTGCTGAGTTCCGCCCAGGCCGCTTTGAGCCGCAGCTCGCGGTGGAGCGGCTGGCTCGTGCTGCGAATCGACGCCGTCGTGGGCATCCTGGTCACCGGCGTGGTCTACGCGGTCCTGCTCGCGCCGACGCTGACCCACTCCGGCTGGGACGCGGTGGCCAATGCCGGTGTGCATCGGGTCACGCCCGCCCTGGCCGTGCTGGGCTTCCTGCTCTTTCGCCCGCAGGGCCGGCCCGGCCGGCGGATCTTGGCGTGGACGCTGGTCTGGCCCGCCGCGTACGTCCTGCTCACGCTCGCGCACGGTGCTGCGTCGGGCTGGTATCCCTACCCGTTCGTCGACGTCGGTGCGCTGGGGTATCCGGTGGCGCTCCGCAACGGCGCCGCGCTGCTGGCGCTGATCGCCCTGCTCGCGGTGGCCGCCTGGACCTACGACCGCCGCCGTGTGCGTCCCCGCGGCCAGGCCGGATAGAGCCGGGTCCGGCTGAACTCAGCAGGTCGCCACCAGCGCGACCACCACTAGCAGCGCGATCGCGCTCGACACCAGCCCGGCCCAGCGGCGGCGGGCCGGCCAGCCCGGAAGCGACCGGAAGCGCCGGCCGCCCCTGAGCAGGGCCACCGCACTGACGCCGGCCAGTGCGCCCCACAGCCAGGCCGGCGCGATCGCCCACGGCCCGTGCACCAACAGCAGCAGCAGTCCCGCGATGCCGAGAGCGACGGCGTTGGCCAGGGTGAGCCGGTCCCGCCCGCGGAGCAGGGTGCGGCCCGCGGAAAGAACGAGAACGAGTCCGGCAGCGAGGGTGCCCAGCAGGCCGGGCCAGTCGATGGGCAGCCGGTCGGCGCCGGCCGGTGGGGCTCCGACCGGACTGGCCGCCAGGGCCATCCCGGCGGCGTCGACGTCGCGGGTGCTGTTGGTCAGGACGATCACCGCTCGCCCGGCCCGGCGATCCAGAGCCATGATCGTGCGATAGCCACCGGTGCCCCCGTTGTGCCAGGTGATCGAGCGGTCGTTCACCTCACGGAGGTGGAAGGCCAACCCGATCCGGCCGCGCGGGATGTCTCGCCGCGGCTCCAGGGCGGTCCGACCCGGCACCGTACCCGCGAGCAGGGCATCGGCGTAGCGGGCCAGGTCGCGGGCCGTGGTCCACGTCGACGACCCGGCCGGAGCGAACGCGGGGCCGTACCAGTAGGCGGCCGGCCAGCCGTTCTGGTGTCGTGGGGGTGCGGCTCCAGCCGGCACGTCGGCCGCCGACCTGGCGAAGTTGGTCTGGGTCATCTCCAGCGGCCCCAGAATCCGCTGCGTGGCCAGCGTCGGCCAGTCCGCGACTCCGGCCGCCCGGGCCTCGGCGTGCCCGAGCAACGCCATCCCCAGGTTGGAGTAGCGGTACTGCCCACGATCGGTCACCGTGGTGGTCCGGGCCGCAGCCAGCATCGCCGCGGTCGAGTCGTCGTAGGGGTTTTGATTCGTGACCACCCGGAACAGCACCGCAGGGGTCGAAGCGGTCGGGAACGGCGGCAGCCCGGCGGTATGGGTGGCCAACTGCTCCAGCGTGGCCGAGCCGACCGCGGTTCCGGCCAGCTCGGGCAGGTAGGTCTGCAGCGTTGCGTCCAGCGCGAGCTCGCCGTGGGTTATGCCGTCGGCCAGTAACAGCCCCGTCATGGTCTTGGTGATCGAACCGAGTTCGAACGGCGTGTCCGGGGTCGGCGCCGGGCTCTGGGCGCCACCCAGACCGGCGAACACCGTCTCGCCCTGGACCACCCGGGCGGCCGACACCGACTCCAGTCCACGGTCGTCGCGCAGGACTCCGGTCAGGTCGGCGGCCAGCACCGGGTCGCCGGTCCGGGTGTCCAAGTCGGGGGAGTGCGGCCCGCCGACCAGGGTGAGGCCCGCGCCGATCAGCGCCGCGGCCACGGCCGCGACCACCCAACGCCGACGGGCCGCGGCGCTGTCTCGGGGCGCGGCGGTCCCGGGTGCGGGTGCCGTCGTCGGGGTCGCCGGTCCCACCGGCCTACTCGTCGTGCTCACCGGCTGGTCGCGATCAGGACGGCGGTGAGCAGGGGGATCACCCGGGGCGGCGGGACCGTCCACTGGCCGCGGCCGACCGAGGCCAGCCAGCCGGCGGCGGCGAGGATCCGCAGGTGGTGGTGCAGTTGGCCGGTGGTCCCGAGGGTGTCGTCGGCGGCCAGCCCGGAGGTGGCGGTGACGCCGTTGAGGACCCGTTGCAGCAGGTGCAGCCGGACCGGGTGGGCCAGCGCCTCGAACACCGGCGCCGCGGTGTTCCACTCGCTCTCCCGCAGCTCGGGGGTCGAAGCCCCCCACTGCCACGCGGCCTCCCCCTTCCCCACGGTGGCGGTGCCGGCGAAGACGACCGCCTCGTCGGGATGGCGCCGGCGAAGTTCGTCCAGCACCCAGAACGTGTCGGTGTCGGCATCGGCATCGGCCAGCGCCGACGGAGAGGCCCCGCGCTGGCCGAGCAGTTGTTCCAGCGCCGATTCGAGGGCCGCGACTCGTCGTTCCAGATCCATCAAAGGATCATAGTACGTACTTACGTAGTTTGAGCACCGGAGGTTCCACCCGTGACGTACCGGTCGATCTCCTCGATCAGCGCAGCCCGCTCGCCCGAAGCACCGAACCCCGCCTGGGCCGCGTGCCGGGCCAGATCGGCCAGCCCGGCTTCGTCCAGGTCGAGCAGCCGCGCCGCGATGGCGTACTCGGCGTTCAAGTCGGTGCCGAACATCGGCGGGTCGTCGGTGTTGATGCTGACCGGTACGCCGGCCGCCACCAGGGCGGGCAGCGGATGGACGTCCAGGGAAGCGACGGCGCCCAGGGCCACGTTGGAGGTGAGGCAAACGTCGAGGGTGATCTGTTGCTCGGCCAGGTGGGCCAGCAGCTCAGGATCACCGACGGCGCTGATGCCGTGCTCGATTCGCTCGGCCCCCAGACTGGTGACGGCGTCCCACACCGTCTGCGGACCGGTGGTCTCCCCGGCGTGCGGAACGGCGTGCAGCCCGGCGGCCCGGGCCCGGTTGAACTGCGCGGTGAACATCGTCCGCGGGAAGCCCTCCTCCGAGCCGCCGACCCCGAGCCCGACCAGGCCGGGAACGTCGTGGTCCAGCGCGATCGACGCGGTCTGCTCAGCAGCCGGCATCCCGAAGTCGGCGGGGATGTCGAAGATCCATTGCAGCGCGACCCCGAAGTCACGCTCGACCCGGACCCGGGCGTCCTCGATCGCTTCCAGGAACGCCTCGGCCGGCAGCCTCGGTCCGACGCTGAGGTAGGGAGTGACGGTGAGTTCGGCGTAGCGGATCTGCTGCGCAGCCATGTCCCGGCCGGCCTCGTAGGTCAGCCAGGCCACGTCCTCGGCGGTGCGGACCAGTTCGACCACGGCCAGATAGATCTCGATGAAGTGCGCGAAGTCGTCGAAGCGGAAATAGTCGGCCAGCGCGTCCGGATCGGTCGGCACCGTGCCGGGATGACGCTGCGCGAGTTCGGCCACGATCCGCGGTGAGGCGGACCCGACCTGGTGCACGTGCAGTTCGGCCTTGGGCAGACCGGCGATGAAGGACTTCGAAACGCTCACCCGTTCACTCTTCCAAATTTCGGGCCGTCAGCCACCGCTGGGGTGGTCAGCTGCCCGAAATTTTGGCCTCCGACCGGGTGGCTGCGGTAAAGCGGCGGGCGGCAGCCGCCTGTTGGGCGATCCGCCGCATGCTCAGCAGCACCGGCTCCATCAAGACCGTGCCCAGCACCACGTACCGCAGCGCCGCCGCGGGGGAGCCGGTGGGCATCGCGTCGATCTCGGCGGTGGCGATCCGGTCCAGGTGCGCGGCGTACCGGTCGAGCATGCCGGACGGCGGGATGAACTCGGCGTCGTCGAGCGCGGCCAAGGCACTCTCCAGAGCCTGGTGGTGGGCGCAGTACTCCTGCTCCACCGGCCAGCCCCAACGCCGGAGCAGCGTGTGCACCCGCGGATGGTCCTCGGGATCGGTAGGCGCATCGTCCCCGAGCGCCGCAGCGGCGACCCCGAGCAGGTCGTAGAACTCCTCGGGCGGATCGTCGAGGGCGGCCAGCACATCTCGAGTGCGGGACACGCTCAACCCGCCGGGCCCGAGCAGCGCCCGGACCAGCCGGAGCCGGGCCAGGTGAGCGTCGTCGTAGCGAGCCTGGTTGGGCGCGGTCAGCACGCCCTCGGGCAGCAACCGCTCCCGCAGGTAGTACTTGACGGTGGCCACCGGTACGCCGCCACGTCGCGCCAGCTCGGACACTCGCACTTCGTAACCTCTGCTTGACAACGGATACCACTACTCTCCACTATTGGAGAGTAGAACTCTCTACTAGACAGAGGTTAATCGATGCCCACGATCTCGCCCGGCCGGACCACCCACGACCATCAGGGCGGCCTGGTCGTATTCCTGATCGGGATGCGGATCAACCGCCCCTGGCGGCCCGATCTGTGGGGTCCGGTGTTCACCTCGATGCCGCGGATGCTGACCGAGCTGGAACGCGACCCGGACTCGGGTCTGCTCGGCGCCCGACTGGTCGCGGACCCGCGAGGGCCGTGGCTGGTGCAGTACTGGGAGTCCACCGCCAAGCTCTACGCCTACGCCAGCCGTCCCGATGCCGGTCACCGGCCGGCCTGGACGACCTTCAACGCCGCCGCTCGCCGGGCCCCGGGGGCGGTCGGGATCTGGCACGAGACCTACGTGGTCGAACGGGCCGAGTCGATCTACGTCGGAATGCCGCTCAGCGGCCTGGCCAAAGCCACCCGGTCGGTCCCGGTCGGGCGCCGGTCCGAACGAGCCATCCAGCGGCTCGGCGGCGGCGTGTCGAGCACTGCCTGAACCGGCTCCGCCGGCCCGGCCCGGGTCCTATCCTGACCCGGTGAACGAGCGTGCACCCATGTCCGCCAGGGTTGAGGCCGAGCCCCAGGCCGGCGGTCGCTGGCGGTCGCTGTGATCGTCGGCACCGCGCTGGTCGCCCTGCTCGCACTCGGCGCCGCCCTCCGGCCGGACACCCACCCCCTGCTCGGCGGTCCGGCCCTGCCCCCGCCGGCCCCGCCCCAGTCCACCTTCGCCATCGACCTCAGACTCAGCCTGACCCTGCCCGGGCCGCCTTTCGCCTGCGCACCACCGCAGCGCCCGCCGTCTTCGTACCGCAGCCTTCTTACGTGCTCGACGACGGTGCATCCGGATTACAACGCCGCCGGTGAGGACTGGACGGCGACGGTCGGAGCGGCGCTCCTGAGCGACTCGCTGATCGAGACGAATGTCTTCCGACTCGCCGACGGTCGCTACGTCAGTTACTTCTCCGCCCGGCCCAACGACGCGACGAAGCCGGTCCGGACCGCCGTCCAGGGCGTACTTACGTCAATCTCGGTGCGATGAGCAACCCTGTCTCCGACCGCGCCGGGTTCGACGGCGCCGGCGTGCAGCTGCGGGTCAAAGGTCGGGTCGATGACCAGGCTCTGACCCGGCTACACGCCGAGGCGTTCGGCACGCCGGTCGGGCCGACGCAGGGCTGGACGGCTCGGCTGACCCGGTGGAGTCTCAGCTGGGTCGTGGCCGTGACGCCCGAGCACGAACTGGTCGGTTTCGTACACGCCTGCGGTGACGGCGCACAGCATGCGTTCCTGCTTGACACCGTCGTCGCGTCGAGCCACCGGCACCTGGGTCTGGGAACCCGGCTGGTCGGGGCGCTGGCCGCTGAGGTGACGAAGCTTGGCTGTACCTGGCTGCACGTGGACTACACCCACGAACTGGAACCGTTCTACCGCGACGCGTGCGGTTTCGGCCCGACGGCGGCCGGGCTGCTGCGGCTTCGCTGACCAGACGGCAGCGCTGCCTCCGACACTGCGCCGCCCCGGACACCGCGTAGAGGCCGACGGCCCCGGGATAGCCTGACGCCCGTGCCTGGGATCCCACCCGCCGCCTACGGCTACCTCGGACCGGCGGGGACCTTCACCCACCAGGCGTTGCTGAGCCTGCCGGGCGTGCCGCCGCAGCCCCGCCCGTACGCCACGGTCGCGCAGGCCCTGCACGGGGTGCGTGAGGGTGCGGTCGGCGCGGCCCTGGTGCCGATCGAGAACTCCGTCGAGGGCGGGGTGAGCGCCACCTTGGACAACCTGACCTACGGCGACCCGCTGGTGATCACCCGCGAGGTGTTGCTGCCGGTGCAGTTCGACCTGTTCACCCGCCCCGGGACCCGGCTGGACCAGATCCGCAACGTCCTCACCCACCCGCACGCCGCCGCGCAATGCCGGGAGTGGCTGGCCGCGCGTGTCCCGCAGGCTCAGGTGACCGAAAGCGGTTCCACCGCGGCCGCCGCCGCCGCCGTAACCGATCCCAGCTCCGCCTTCGACGCGGCCGTCTGCGCCCGGGTGGCCGGGGAGCTGTACGGTCTGGTCGCGGTGGCCCAGGCCATCGGCGACAACGCCGCCGCCGTGACCCGCTTCGTCCTGCTCGCACCGCCCGGTCCGGTCGGCGCCCCGACCGGAGCGGACAAGACCACCCTGGTGCTGTTCATGCGCGAGAACCATCCCGGCGCGCTGTTGGAGATCTTGGAGCAGTTCGTCAGCCGCGGGGTCAACCTGTGCCGGATCGAGTCCCGGCCGACCCGGCGCACCCTCGGGGACTACTGCTTCTCCGTCGACGCCGAGGGCCATATCGGCGACGCCCGGTTGGCCGAGGCCATGATGGGTCTGCACCGGACCTGCGCCGACGTCGTGTTCCTGGGCAGCTATCCCCGGGCCGACGGAGCCGTCCCGCTCGTCCGCCCGGGCACGGCCAACACCGACTACGCCGCCGCCTCGAGCTGGCTGTCCCGGCTCCGCGGTCCGGTCTGACCTCCCACCTTCTCCCGCAAGTGGTCACCAACGACAGTTTCGCGCGCGTGCCGGGCGTCGTTGGTGACCACTTTCGTGAGGACGGGACCCTCAGACGTCGCTGCGTTCGGCCGGGGCTGCGCTTTCGCTGGGCGCCTGGCCGGCCACGTCCTCGCTGCGCCGGTCCGTCGCCTTGGGATGGTCCTCCCCGCCCTCGTCCAGCCGGGTGGCGGGGACGGCGTCGGGGGTGCCGGGAACGGCGTCCGCGCCGCCCTGGGACGTGGCGGGGTCACCCAGCCCTGAACCGCCCTGGGACACCTCGCCGGGCTCACTGACCGGGGTGTTCGGCCCACCGCCGGCTGCCGCCGGGGAAGCAGTTTTGGTCTGGTCGTCGTGCTCGCCGCCCCCGGTGAGGGCGTCGGCCGCGTCGCGGAGGCGGTCCAGAGGTCGCATGCCGAAACGCTACCCGGGCGGGTGAAACCGCCGTGGCCATCCGAGGCGTCGCTCAGCCCGGATCGGCGCCGGCCCGCCGCGGCTGCGCGTCCGACCCGGCCGCCCGGGCCGGTTTCTCCTCCTCGCCCACCTCGATCAGTTCGGCGCTGGTCTGCCGCGGCCGGGCGGCGGCCTGCGGCACCCGCAGCAGCAGGGCCTCCGGCCGGATCTCGGCCACCATCGTGCGACACTCGCCGGCGGTGTCGCCGTCCATCTGGTACGGCTCGCGGGCGTCCACCTCGATCCGGACCCGACGACCGGTGATCCGGTCCAGCTGGGCGTCCCCGCGTTTGCGCCGCAGCAGGACCCGGGTCGTTACCCGGACCCAGTCGGCGGCCGAGCGCGGGGAGGCGATCATCACGTCCAACAGGCCGTCGTCGGGTTTGGCGTCGGGCATCAGCGGAATGTTGGCCTGCAGGAAGCCGACGTTACCGACCACGATGACGTGTGCGCGCCGCTGCAGCGGTTCGGCGTCGTCGACGGTGATGGTGGCGTGCAGGGCCGGATGGTCGGCGTGCTGCGCGGCCGAGACGAAGTAGGCCGCCGAGCCGACCGCCTTCTTCAGATCGGCGTTGGTGCCCTCCATGATCACCGCGTCGATCCCGATCCCGGCCATCACCGCGAAGTGGTGGCTGGTCTGGTCGTCGACGGTCAACGCCACCAGGTCGATCGGCTTGTCGGCGCCGTCGAAGGCGACGTCGAGCGCCGCGCTCTCGTCCAAGGGGATGCCGACGTTGCGGGCCAGCAGATTGCCGGTGCCGGCCGGGATCAACCCGAAGGGGATGCCGGTGTGGGCCAGCCCGGCGCAGATCACCCGGATCGTGCCGTCCCCGCCGGCGCCCAGCACCAGGTCGACCTCCTCGGCCACCGCCTGCTCGACCATGGCCTGGCCGGCGTCCTCGGGGGTGGTTTCCAAGAACAGGGCGCGCTCCCAGCCGCGCGATTTCAACTCCCACTCCACGTGCCGGCGGAAGGTCACCCAGTCGGTCACCTTGACCGGGTTGTAGATCACCGCGGCCCGCCGGCGCTTCCCGTCGGCCGGGGGGGCGGGGGCGGCTCGGGAACGGACGATGTCGGTGACCAGGTCGTGCGGCAGCGGCACCCGTACGCCGGCCAGCAGCAGAGCGCCGGTGGCCACCAGCGCCCCGAACAACGCCCCCCCGACCAGGTCGGTGATCCAGTGGGCGCCGGTCAGCCACCGGTCCAGAGCCACCAGCAACACCACCGCGCCGGCCCCGATCTGCCAGCCGAGCTGCCGCCGGACCGGGGCCCGGGTGACCCGGAAGACGGCACCGACCGCGATTGCGCCGGCCACCGCCGCGCTGAGGTGGGTCGACGGGTAGGCCGAGCCGGTCGCGGTCAGCAGATCGAGGGCGAAGCCGGGGCGTTCCCGTCCGACCAGCCAGGCGAACAGCGCCGAGCCGCCCCAGCCGAACACGATCACCAGTACCAGCGCGCCCGCGAGCTGGCGCAACCGGCGTTGGTAGGCCCAGATCGCGACCCCGGCGATCCCGGCGTAGATCACCCCGGGCCAGGTGAGCAGGGCCAGCGCCGAAGCGATCTGACCCAGACCCGACGTCAAGGGCGGCGGCTCAGCGGCCAGCCGTCGGTCGAGGGTGTCGAAGGGCGGATAGCTCAGCGTCAGCACGGTCCAAGCGACCAGGGCGAGCGTCAACACCGCAGCGATCAGAACCGCCGAGCGGCTGGGGGGACGGCGGGCCATGGTCGCTCCAGTATCGCCGCTGCGGCCGGTTGTGAGGGTGTGGGTCCGCCGAAGCCGGACCGCGGGGTCGGCCGGTGAAGTCGGGCGGCGGAGTCGGGCGGGGGCGGTGCAGGGTCGCTAGTCTGACGCCCATGATCGACGTCGCCGTGCTCCGCTCCGACCCCGACCGGGTCCGCGCCTCCCAGCGCGCCCGGGGGGAGTCGGTGGCGCTGGTGGACGAGCTGCTGGGCGCCGATCAGGCTCGCCGGGGCGCGATCTCCCGCTTCGAGCAGCTGCGGGCCGAACAGAAGGACCTCGGCCGCCGGATTGCCCGGGCCGAGGCGGAGGAGCGGACCGCGCTGCTGACCCGGACCAAGACTCTGGCCGAGCTGGTCCGGACCGCGGAGGTCAGCGCTACCGAGCTGGGCGAGGCGTTCACCGCCTTACTGAAACAGGTCGGCAATCTGGTCGGCGAGAACGTCCCCGCCGGTGGTGAGGACGACTATGTGGTGCTCTCCAGCCACGGGACGCCGCGGGACTTCGCGGCCGAGGGGTTCACCCCGCGCGACCATCTCGACCTCGGTCAGCGGCTCGGCGCGATCGACGTCGAACGCGGCGCCAAGGTGTCCGGATCGCGCTTCTACTACCTGACCGGGCAGGGAGCCGAGCTGGAACTGGCACTGGTCAACCTGGCCATGAGCACCGCGCTCCGCAACGGCTTCACCGCGATGATCCCGCCGGCCTTGGTCAAGGCCCCGGCGATGGAGGGCACCGGTTTTCTCGGGCAGGCGGCGCAAGACGTCTACCACCTGCCTGAGGACGACATGTACCTGGTCGGGACCGCGGAGGTGCCGCTGGCCGCCTACCACGCCGAGGAGATCCTCGACGCCGACGCGCTGCCGTTGCGCTACGCCGGCTACAGCCCGAGCTTTCGGCGCGAGGCAGGGTCGTACGGCAAGGACACCCGCGGGATCTTCCGGGTGCACTGGTTCGACAAGGTGGAGATGTTCAGCTTCTGTGCGCCGCCGGACGCCGACGCCGAGCACCAACGGCTGCTGGCCTGGGAACAGGAGTTCATCGACGCCCTGGAGATCCCCTACCAGGTGCTCGAGCTGGCCGGCGGCGACCTGGGCCTGAGCGCGGCCCGCAAGTACGACTGCTACGGCTGGCTGCCCACCCAGGATCGCTACCGGGAGATCACCTCGACCTCGAACTGCACCGACTTCCAGGCCCGACGGCTCAACATCCGGGCCCGCTTCGACGGGCGTACGGGTCCGGTGGCCACGTTGAACGGCACGCTCTGCGCCGTTCCCCGTACCATCATCATGATCTTGGAGAACCATCAGCAGCGTGACGGGTCGGTCCGGGTGCCCGCCGCGCTCGTGCCGTGGCTGGGCGGGCGAGAGTTCCTCACCCCGGTCGGGAACCGGCGGTGAGCGCGGCGCCCGGACCGCTGAGCTGGCGGCCGCAGCTGGTCGCCCTCGACGTCGACGGCACCCTGGTCGACTACGACGGCGTGCTGGCCCCGGCGATGGCGGCCGCGGTCCAGACCGTGGTCGACGCCGGCGTCCCGGTGGTCCTGGCCACCGGCCGGGCCTGGCACAGCACCCGTGACGTCGTCGACCAGCTCGGGCTGCCGGCCGGGCCGACGGTCTGCTCCAACGGTGCGGTGATCGTGTCCTACCCGCCGCAGCAGATCGTCCAGGCCGTCACCTTCGACCCCCGCGAGGTGATCGAACGGGTCGAGGAGTTCGCACCGGGCACGCTGATCGCGGTCGAAGAGATCGGCCGCGGCTACCGGCTGAACGACCACTTCCCCGGCGGCGACCTGACCGGGGAGCTGGTGATCGAGACCGCGGACGAACTCGGGTCCCGGCCGGTGACCCGGATCATCCTGCGCGACCCGCGCCGCTCGGTGGCCGAATTCAGCGCCTTGGCCGAGCACCTGGGGCTGCAGGGCGTGAGCTACTTCGTCGGCTGGACCGCCTGGCTCGACATCGCGCCGGCGGGGGTCAACAAGGCGACCGCCCTGGCCCAGATCGTGGCCGACCTCGGGGTGAAGGCGAGCGACGTGCTCGCCGCCGGCGACGGGCACAACGACCTGGAGATGCTGCGCTGGGCCGGCCGCGGCGTAGCCATGCCCGAAGCTCCGTCGGCGGTGTTGGAGGTGGCCGACGGGGTCAGCGCTCCGCTGGCCGAGGGCGGGCTGGTCCCGGAACTGCTGCGCTGGTTCGGCTGAGGGCCCAAGGGTGCGCTCGGGGGGGCTTGACCCCTACTTTGAGCCCCGGGCGTCACTGTGAGCCCGTAGCAACGGGCTCACAGTGACCGGCGGGGCTCAAAGAGCGTTCACGACCCCGGCGTCAGGCCGCCCGGGCCGCGGTCCGCGGGCGCAGGACGGCGGCGCTGACCTGCAGCACCTGCGACGGGCTCGGCCGGGCGGTCCGAGCGGCGGACGCGACGTACTCGTCGCGGTCGCGGCGTAGGTGCCGTTTGATCGTCGACAGCGAACAGCCGAGGCGGTGGGCCAGTTGTTCCAGGCTCTCGTCGGGATGCGTACGGCGCAGGCGCAGGATCTCGTCGTGGTCGACCTGACGGCGACCGCCGACCACCCCGGCCAGGGTGTCCAGGTCCTCGGGTTCCACCATGAAGCCGAGCCGGCGACGGATCTCGACCCGCTGCCGGGCGGTGGTGCCGGCGACGTACCCGGCCACGTCGTAGTGCACCACCGCGACGTAGAGGCATTGGGTCGCGACCGGGCACTCCCCGCAGATCGCCCGAGCCCGAACGACCAGGTCGGCGTAGTGCTGCCGCTCCTGCCGCGACCCCGAACGGGTCGGCGGCTCCTCCAGCAGCGGGTGCTGGAACACCTCGGTCTGGTCGGCGCAGCCGAGGTTGCGGCGCGACTTAGCGACGATAGGGGCGGGGGCGGCCGGGGACGAGACGACAGGGGAGGGGTGGTCGGCGGTGCGAGGCATCGGGGCTCCAGCTGAGGGCGGCGGGTTGGTTGCCTCAGTGGGACGCAGCCTCGGCCGTTCCGGTTCCCGCCGATCCGGCTGGCCGGAAAATCGGGGCCGAGCGGAAGAGCCGGGCCTGCAACGCGGCTACAGGTACATGCCTCCGCTGGTGCCGCCGCCTTGCGGACCGGGCGGCACGTTCGGCCCGGCCGCGCCCGGGGGCAGCGCCCGCCGCATCTGCTCCAACTGGGCCCGGGCGGCCATCTGTTGGGCGAACAGGGCGGTCTGGATGCCGTGGAACAGCCCCTCCAGCCAGCCCACCAGCTGGGCCTGCGCGATCCGCAGTTCGGCGTCACTGGGGGTCACCTCGGCCGAGAACGGCAGCGAGATCCGCTCCAACTCCTCGACCAGTTCCGGCGCGAGCCCCTCGCGGAGTTCGGCGATGGAGACCGAGTGGATGTGCCGCAACCGCTGCCGGGACGCGTCGTCCAGCGGCGCCGACTTCACCTCGTCCAGCAACTGCCGGATCATGTTCGCGATCCGCATGACCTTGGCCGGCTGCTCGACCATGTCGGTGACCGACTTTGCCCGGCCCGCCCCCTCGTCCTCACCCTCCGCGGCCGGACTCGCGGCCTCCGGCGGCCCTTCCACCGCCATCGCCTGCGGGGTCACCACGTACACCCGGCCGTCCTGCGTCGCTCCGGCCACCCCGTTGAACTGGCCGGATTCGCTGTCGGTCGAGTCGGTCGTCATGACCTCGAGCTTAGTGATCGCCGCAGCAAGGCCTGGTCCGCCACCGGGGTCCTGCTCGTTTCGGAACCGCCGGCCGGGAAAAGCCCTTCGCCCGGTGCGAGCCCACTCCGTAGAGTGGGCCGGTCATGTATGACTTCCCACCCCTGGTCCGGCAGTACGGCGAGACCCGACGGCGCCGCGACCGGACGCCCGGCGAGCTGTTCGCCGGGCCGGACCTCCGCAGCCCCGTCCGGTTCCTGATCTGGCTGCTGCGCCAGCAGTGGCCGACGTTGCTGTTGGCCTGCCTGCTCAGCGTGGTCGAGTGGCTGCCCGGGTCGCTGGGCCCCTACCTGATCGGCCGGATCGTCGACGACGGCATCGTCCCCGGCGACACCGGCGCGACGTGGCAGCTCCTGGCCGCGTTGTTCGGCCTGATCCTGGTGGGCATCGCCGGCAGCATCGGCAATCACACCGTGGTGGTCCGGACCTGGCTGGTCGGCCTGTACGGGCCGCTGAAGCTGGTCACCCGCAAGGCCACCCAGCTCGGCTCGGTGCTGCCCCGGCGCAGCCCCACCGGGGAGGTGCTCAGCGTGGCCAGCTCCGACACCGACGAGTTCGGCGGACTGACCCAGATCCTGTCCGAGGCCGCCGGCGCGGTGGTCGCGACCCTGGTCGTCGCCGGGCTGGTGTTGCGGGCCTCGGTGCCGCTGGGGCTGTTCGTGCTGCTGGCTGCGCCGCTGATCGTTCTGCTGGTCGTCCCGCTGCTGGCGCCGCTGCAACGACGCGAAGAGGTCGAACGCGGCCGTTCCTCCGAACTGACGTCGTTGGCCACCGACATCGTGGCCGGGCTCCGGATCCTGCGCGGCATCGGCGGTGAGCAGACGTTCGGCCGCAACTACGCCGCCCAGTCCGAGCTGACCCGCCGGGCCGGGGTGTCGGCAGGGATCTGGCAGGGCGCCGTCGACTCGGCCGGTCTGCTGCTGTCGGGACTGTTCCTGGTCGTGTTGACCTGGCTGGGCACTCACGCCGTCCTGGCCGGGCGGCTCAGCGTCGGTGAACTGGTCAGCTTCTTCGGCTACGCGGTGTTCATGGTCTGGCCGATCCAGACCTTCTTCACCGCCGCCCAGAAGTGGATCCGCGGGGTGGTGTCGGCCCGTAAGGCGGTCGTCCTGCTGGGTCAGGACCCGCCCTGGGCTGACCGCTCGGACGACGAAGCGGGCAGGGGCGAGCTGCCCCGCGGGGCAGCCCTGCGCGACGCGCGGTCGGGCTTCGAGGCCCGCCCGGGCCGGCTGACCGCCGTCGTCTCCGCGGTCCCCGACGAATCAGTCGTGCTGGCCGACCGGCTGGGCCGCTATCTGCCGCTGGACACCAGCGCGGTCAGCCTCGACGTCGACGCCGGCCTGCACGGACGGGCGGCGCGGCGAGCCCGAGCCGACCAGGCCCGCCGCCGGGCCGAGGTGGCCGCCCGCGACCGGGCCGAGACCAACGGACGCTCCGGGGTCACCCTGGGCGGGGTCGACCTGGGGCAGGTGCCGGTGGCCGCCGTCCGCGAGCGCGTGCTGGTCAGCGACAGCGGCAGCGTGGTGTTCGCCGGCACCTTGCAGTCGGTGCTCGACCCGCACGGCGAGTTGAGCCGCTCCCAGGCCGAAGCCGCCCTGCACGCGGCGGCTGCCGAGGACGTGTACGAGGCCCTGCCCGGCGGCTGGCAGGGCGTGATCGAGGAACGCGGCCGCGGGCTGTCCGGCGGTCAGCGGCAACGACTGGTGCTGGCCCGCGCCCTGGCCCGGGAGCCGGACGTGCTGATCCTGGTCGAACCGACCTCGGCGGTCGACGCCCACACCGAGGCCGAGATCGGCGTTCGGCTGCGACGGGCCCGTGGCGGTGCGACGACCATCCTGGTCAGCGCCTCCCCGTTGCTGCTGCACCAGGCCGACGACGTCGTCCTGCTGGAACAGGGCCGGGTCAGCGCGGTCGGCAGCCACGAAGAACTGCTGGCCACCTCGCCCGCCTACCGCCGGGTCGTCACCCGGGGCCAGGCGGCCGAGGTCCGCCCCCACGTCACCCGGGAGCGGCGATGACCGAGACGACGACCGCACCGGTCCGCGAGGAAAGCGAAGAGAGCCTGCCCGGGTCGGCGCGGACGTGGCGGTCCGCGCCCGAGCCTGAGCGGGTACCGGTCGGTCTGCGGCTGCCGCGGACCCGTAATCCGGCCTCCCGGCTGGCGGCGTGGCGGGGCCGGCACCGGCTCCGCGAGCAGCGGGCGCAGAGCTACTACGCCGCCTCACTGCGACCCGAACGTGCGCTCCCGGTCGCGGACCGCAAGGTGGTCGGCACGTTCGTCCGAGACCTGCTGCGCAGCCGGGGCAAGACGGTGGCGGTGCTGCTCGGACTGCACGCCCTGGCCGCCCTGGCCGGGCTCGTCGTCCCCCGCGTGCTCGGGTCGCTGGTCGACCAGGTCACCGGCGGGGCGGCGTCCGGGAGCCGGGTCGACGTGCTGGCGGTCAGCGTGGCCGGGGTGGTGGTTCTGCAGGCCGTGCTGAGCTTCTTCGCCCTTCGGGCGTCGGTGGTGTTCGGTCAGGATCTGCTGGCCTCGGCCCGGGAGTACGTCGTCTCCACCGTGCTCGCGCTGCCGCTGGGCCGGGTGGAGAGCGCCAGCTCCGGCGACCTGGTCACCCGGGTCACCCGGGACGTGTCGACGATGAGCCGCAGCGTGCGCTACGGCCTGCCCGAGGCCGTGATCGCCCTGATCACGGTGATCTTGACCGTGGCCGCGATGGTGCTGAACTCGGCGTTCTTGTCCCTGCCGCTGCTGCTGAGTGCGCCGGTGCTGCTGGTCGCGGTCCGTCGCTACCTCCGCCGGGCCCCGCAGGGCTACGTCGCCGAGGGCGGGACGTACTCGGTGATCAACACCTCCCTGACCGAGACCGTCGAGGGGGCCCGGACGGTGGAAGCGCTGGGACTGCAGCACCGCCGCAACCTCCTCGGCGACGACGACATCGCCGTCTCGGCCCAGGCCGAGCGCTACACGATGTCGCTGCGGAACCTGCTCTTCGGCGGACTCGGGTTCGCCTTCGACACCCCGCTGGTACTGGTGCTGGGGCTCGGCGCGTACGGCTACGCCCGCGGCTGGGTCAGCCTGGGTGAGCTGACCGCGGCCACCTTGTACGTACAGGCGCTGAAGGAACCGCTGGGCCGGCTGATCCGCAACGTCGATCAATTGCAGGTCGGGATCGCCTCCACCGCCCGGCTGCTGGGGGTGGCCGAAGTGCCGCCGGACCGCGAGGCCGGCACCGACCGGCCGGCCGGAACGCTGCTGCACGCAGAAGACCTACGCTTCGCCTACCGGGCGGGCCGAGACGTGCTGCACGGCGTCGACCTGGCGCTCCGGCCGGGGGAGCGGTTGGCGGTGGTGGGGCCCAGCGGGTCGGGCAAATCGACCCTGGGCCGGCTGCTGGCGGGGATCAATCGGCCCCGGACCGGCTCGGTCACCGTCGGTGGGGTGGAGCTGACCACCTTGCCCCTGACCCTGTTGCGGACCGAAGTGGCCCTGGTCACCCAGGAGCATCACGTCTTCGCCGGCACGGTCCGCGACAACGTCGTGCTGGCCCGGGAGGACGTGGCCGACCCGGCCGCGCTGGAGTTGCTGGTGCGCGACGCGCTGGTGACGGTGGAGGCGCTGGACTGGGTCGAGGCGCTGCCGCGGGGCCTGGACACCCGGGTGGGGTCGGGGCACTACGAACTGACCCCGGCCCAGGCCCAGCAGGTCGCGCTGGCCCGGCTGGTGGTGGCCGACCCGCACACCCTGGTGCTGGACGAGGCCACATCGCTGATCGACCCGCACACCGCCCGACACCTGGAGGGCTCGATGGCCGCCCTGCTGGCCGACCGGACGGTGGTGGCGATCGCCCACCGGCTGCATACCGCGCACGACGCGGATCGGATCGCGGTGGTGATGGACGGCGCGATCGTCGAGCTGGGCAGCCACGACGAACTGGTCGCCGCCAAGGGGGAGTACGCCCGGTTGTGGCGGGCCTGGACCTCCTGAGCCGACTTGTCAGCGTGGGTGGTCGCTCTGGCGACCACTGGCGCTGACAAGTCGGCGGGGGACGGGGTCAGTCGCCGACCACCAGCACGATCTTGCCGACGTTGTCGCCGGATTCCAGCCGCTCGTGGGCCTGCCGGGCCTGGTCCAGGTCGAAGCGGGTGCAGTGCGGGGACCGGATCGAGCCGTCACCCAGCAGCGGCCAGACCTCGCGGGCCACGGAGCGGCAGATCTCGGCTTTCTCCGCCACCGGACGTCCGCGCAGTCCCGTGGCCATCACCGAGCCGCATTTGGGCAGCAGCGCACCCAGGTTCAAGGTGCCCTGGGCGCCGCCCTGGAGCCCGATCACCACCAGCCGGCCGTCGCGGGCCAGTAGATCTACGTGCTCGGCCAGGTACTTGGCGCCCATGTTGTCCAAGATCACGTCCACCCCGGCCCCGCCGGTGAGCTCGCGGACGGCGGCCACCCAGTCCTCCCGGTAGGACAGCGCATGGTCGGCGCCGAGTTCACGGCAGTGCCGGAGTTTGTCCGGCGTGCCGGCGGTGGCGATCACCGTGGCGCCGCGGGCGTGGGCGTACTGGATGGCGAACGATCCGATTCCGCCGGTGCCGCCGTGCACCAGGAATACTTCACCGTCGGCGAGCCGGGCGGAGTCGAGGTTGGACCAGACGGTGGCCGCCACCTCGATGGTGCCGCCCGCGTCGACCAGGTCCGTCCCGGGCGGGGGCGGCAGCACCTGACCGGCAGGGACGACGACGTACTCGGCGTAACCGCCACCGGCCAGCAACGCCACGCACGGAGCACCCAGGTCGACCCCGTGGACGGTGGGGGTGTGCACTCCCTCCCCCAGCGCCGCCAGCCGGCCCGAGACCTCCAGCCCCAGCACCGTGCTGATCCCCGGCGGCGGCGGGTAGTGGCCCTGCCGCTGCATCAGGTCGGCCCGGTTGACCCCGGCCGCCACTACCTCGACCAGCACCTCACCCGGACCGGGCTCGGGTGTGGGCACCTGTTCGACCCGCAGCACGTCCGGCCCGCCGAAGTTCTTCGTCACTACTGCACGCATGGGCTCCAGCCTGACACGGCCACCTAGCTCGCGACCGGAAGCGCCGGTGGCCCGGTTAGGATCGGAGGCGCCGGCGTGGCCCGTACGAGAAGCACGCCGACGGTGGGCGGGGTCGCATAGTGGACTAGTGCAGGCGCCTTGAAAGCGCCCGAGCGGGAGACCGTTCCGTGGGTTCGAATCCCACCCTCGCCGCCGGATGAGAGGGTCCTCGGGTGACCTCCGAACCCCCGACCGCGCCGAACCAGTTCACGCTGTCCGCCCCGCCGCCGGTCCGGGGGCTGGCCGTTGCCGCCGGTCTGACGGTGGTCGGGGCCGGCCTACTGGTGCTGACCAGCGTGGTCGGCTGGCCGGTTTGGGTGGCGATAGCGGCGGTCGTCGTCGTCGTTTTGGGGGTGGCTCTGGCCGTAGCCGCCCTGCTGCTCACCGCCCGGGTGCGGACCGTGGTGCATACCGACGATCAACAGATTTCGGTGTCGCGAGCCGGGCGCAGCGCCTCCGCCCGCTGGGTCTCGGTCGCCGAGGTCACTTTGGTCGGGCGCCGGCTGACGCTGTCCGAGCAGCAGGGAGACGGTGGCGTAGAAGTCTTCAACCTCCGCTCCCGCTCCGACCCGACGTTCTTGGCCCTCACCGGCGAGATCCAGCGGCGACTGGACGCGAGCCGGGGGTACGGCTCCCCGCTGCGCTGACCGGGTCCGCAGCCGGTGCGCGGGGGCCGCAACGCCGCGTTCGGCAGCTTTCGAACGGGGCGGTTCAGCCGGTGTAGGGCCGGGCGGTCGCGGCCATCTTCGGGTCGTA
Source organism: Friedmanniella sp. (assembly GCA_965218535.1). Classification (GTDB taxonomy): domain Bacteria; phylum Actinomycetota; class Actinomycetes; order Propionibacteriales; family Propionibacteriaceae; genus Microlunatus. The sequence continues at coordinate 1,005,956 of CBDCLF010000001.1, read as the reverse complement.
CTTGCACGTTTTGTCCACGTCCTCGCTGGCCGAGCCCGAGGTCGGTTTGGGCTTGGGCGAGGGTGATGGTGAGGGCGAGGACGTTTCCTTTGTCTCGCCCAGCGCCTGCTGCACTCGTTTGCGCATCTGCGAGAAGTTGGGGTCGGCGCTGAAGAAGCCTTTTTTCCCGTTCTTGAACACCACCGAACGCACCTGTGCATCCTTGACGCGCAGGCTGAGGTCGACCATTGCCGGCAGCACTTCCTGGGGCATATCGGTGTAGACGATCGACTTACTGGCGCCGGCGATGTCCTCGTAACGGGACAGCAGATTGGCCGGGTTGGCCTGCTTGACCACGGCGTTGATCACGCAGCGCTGCCGATCCATCCGGGCGAAGTCGTCGGAGCCGTAGCGGCCACGGGCGTACCACAAGGTGCTGCGGCCGTTCAGCTTCTGGTCCGGGCCGGGATGCAGGAACTCCTTCGGCGGGATGTGCAGGTCGGTGTTCCCGCCCATCGGGATGTAGGTGTTGATGTTGAGCCGGACGCCACCGAGGGCGTCGATCATCTTGGCGAAGCCCTGCAGGTTCACCAGCACGTAGTAGTCGATGCGCAGGCCGAGGGCCTGGCCGACGCTGAGCTTCATCACGTCGGCGCCCACATTGTCGGTGTCGCCGAGCACGTTCTTGCCCACCGCGTTCGGCACGTTGTCGTACATCGCGTTGAGGAAGTACTCGGCGTTGTTGCCGTCGCCGTTGGTGAAGCCGTTCGGGTAGTACTTGTGCAGTGGCGACTTCGGCGGAAAGGGCATCCTGGCGGTGTTCCGCGGCAGGCTGAGCAGCGTGGTGTCGCCGGTGGCGGTGTCAATGCTGGCCACGATCACGGTGTCGGTGCGAGTGCCGGTGCGGCCCTTGCCCGCGTCACCACCGAGCAGGAGGACGTTGAGGCGTGGTTTGCCCGCCCACGGGTCCTGCTGGGGCCGATTCCCGTCGCCGGGGGCGGTGGCCGGCATCGTCGGCCGAGTCGCGCTTCGGGTGTCTGCGGAACTCTTGAACACCGTACCGACCAGACCGGCCTGGACGTAGGCCGTCCGGGCCGCGACGGCGACGGGCGCGGCCACGGCGAAGGCCAACACACCGACCAGGACGCCGCCGATCACGCGTTGGACCCGGTTGGGCTTACGACGCAGGGCCAGGTGGGTGGCCACCACGACGCTGACCCAGATCGCGCCGGCGACGACCAGGCCGATCGCGACCTGGCGGAGCAGCGTCGGGTTGACCCCGACCTGCAGCAACCCCTGGAAGTCGACGAGCGCGTACACCCCGATCGCTGCCGCGATGGCCACGAACAGTCCCAGGACCACCGCTCCGACCACCCGGCGACGGGCCGCGATCAGCCCGAGGCCGGGCAGGACGGTGCCGGCGACGGTGAACAGTACGGTCCGGCGGAAGTCCTCCTGGCGCGGCAGCGCTCGACGCGCGGTCGAGGTGTCGCCGGAGTCACCAGTCCCGGGTTCCGGAGTGGGCTCCGGATCGAGGGGGCGATCGTCCGACATAGGTGGTCCTTTGAGGCAGAAACGACAAAACTCCGTCCAGCGTACGTGTCGCTTCGGCTTTCCGCGACGTTCACCGCTATGATCTCCGCCCCACCGGCGACGGTGACCAACGCCCTTAAGCCCACCGAACGCCCCTGAGCCTCTCGACTACGCCCCCTGAGCTTGTCGAACGCCCCCTGAGCTTGTCGAAGGGCCCCGAACGCCCCCTGAGCTTGTCGAAGGGCCCCGAGTACGCCCCCTGAGCTTGTCGAAGGACCCCGAGTACGCCCCCTGAGCTTGTCGAAGGGCCCCGAGTACGCCCCCTGAGCTTGTCGAAGGGCCCCGAGTACGCCCCCTGAGCTTGTCGAAGGGCCTCGAAGAGGTCGGCGTCGAAGGGCCTCAGGAGACCGACGAGGGATGAGTGGCGAGGAAGGCGGCCCGGGCCCGCTTCGGTGCGCGGTTCAGCCAGGCGTCGGTGATCACCTCGGTCAATTCGTCGTGACCGATCCGGTCCATCCGGATCAGGATCGCCGGCCAATCCCCGAAGTGGGGGACGTGAAGAAGACGTCCGGCTCGGGCCCGCGATCAAGGTCTCGCCGCTCAGCCAGGTCGGCAACCCTCGCGGCGAGAATCTCCCCGGCCGGCGTGGAGTCGCCGAGGGCGGCCCGGTCGGCATTGTTCAGCGGCCGCTCCCACGCGAAACCGACGCCGCGCACCCGCCAGTGGCGAGTCCCCCAGGAAACCTTCTCGCTGGTCTCGGGCAACGACAGCGCGATCCGTCGGGCGTCCTCCAGCGTGACCGGACCCGAAGGTTCGGCTGGCAACGGCGGGTGGTGGAGCGGGTCGGAAGGAACCCCGGGCGCTGAACTGGCGCTGACCATACGCAGACTTTGCCACTGCCGTATCCCGCTGGGTAGGGTGGCGGAGCCTTCGTCGCTGCGAAGGTGTTCTTGGAGGTGTCGCCTAGTCCGGTCTATGGCGCCCGCCTGCTAAGCGGGTTGAGGGCACAACCCTCTCGCGGGTTCAAATCCCGCCACCTCCGCCGGCCGTCGAAACGCCTGCGCCGTCTCCCCGGATCATGGGCCGGTTGTCAGTTCAGCCCAATCGATCTGGGCTCGGCTCAGCTCAGTGGAACTGCGGCACGATCAGATAGATCCCGAAGAGGACGAGAACTGCAGCGAGGCCGAGCATGGCGTAGCCGGCTGAAGCGACCGTCGTGCCCGAGCCGCCCTGGTTGCGACGAAGCTGGGCGGCCGAGACCGAACGAATCCCACCGGCCAAAAGGGCGACGAAGACGACCGACATGGTGACCGAGACGACCGCCACGATGCCGAGGGCGCTCCAGTCGACCTTCACTGCGCGACCTTCATGGGGCGATCCTGTTCTCGGTGCGACTTATGCGCCTCATACTCCGACCTTGATCTTCTTCTTGCGCTTCTTCTTCGTCTTGCCCTTGGGCAACGGGGCGAGCCGGGGGTCGTCGTCGTACGTGCTCGGGCTCGCGCTGGCCAGCACCATCACCTCGGCGCTTTCGGTGACGTTGCGGCTGTCCACCCGGTTCCGCCGGGAAATGGCCCAGATAGTGAGGCAGGCGGCGGTGAGCAAAACCAGCAAGATGATCACGCCGGTCAATCCAGTGTCGGCCAGCAGTGCGGCCAGCCCGCCGACGACCGCGGCACCCGGCAGGGTGAGCAACCAGGCCAGCACGAGCTTGCGGGCCATCCCCCAGCGCACCTCGGCGCCGTCGCGGCCCACTCCCGAGCCGAGGATTGCGCCGGTGCTCACGTGCGTGGTGGACAACCCGAAGCCGAGGTGCGCGGAGGCGAGGATGGTGGCGGTCGTCGCCGCGCCCGCCGTGGCCCCCTGGGGGGTTTCGATGTCGACGATGCCTTTGCCGAGGGTGCGCATGATCCGCCACCCGCCGGAGTAGGTTCCCAGTCCGATCGCGGCACCCGCGGCCAGCACCACCCACCACTGCGGACCCGTTCCGGCGGCCTGCAGGTTGGCCGCGATCAGGACGAGGGTGATCACGCCCATCGTCTTCTGCCCGTCGGAGGTGCCGTGGGCCAAGGCAACCAGCGAGGCGGTGAACGCCTGGGCGTACTTGAAGCCGGTGTTGGTGAGACCGCTCGGGGTTCGTCGGGTGATCCGATAGGCCAGTTTAGTGGCCAGGACGGCCGCGATTCCCGCGATCAACGGTGCCGCCAGGGCTGGCAGCAGCACCTTGGACACGATCACCCAACCGTGTACGGAGGCCAGGCCCGCGCCGACGACGACCGCGCCGATCAGGCCGCCGAACAACGCATGCGAGGAGCTGGAGGGCAGGCCGAGCAGCCAGGTGAGCAGGTTCCACACGATCGCGCCGATGAGTCCGGCGAGGATGATCGGGGCAGTGATCAGGGTCTCGTCGAAGAACCCGCCAGAGATGGTCTTGGCCACTTCGGTGGAGAGGCAGGCTCCGACCAGGTTGAGGACGGCGGCGATGATCACGGCGGTCCGCGGTCGCAGGGCACCGGTGGCGACGGGCCCGGCCATCGCGTTCGCACTGTCGTGGAAGCCGTTGGTGAAGTCGAAGATCAACGCCACCATGACAACTACGACCACGATGAACAGCAGGGTCACTTCGGTCCTCATCGGGAGGCGGGTCGGAACGTACCGGTGGGGTCAGGTGCCCCTGTGCTGGGTCAGAAAAACGATAGCCGTCAAGTGAACGATAGGTGAACCTTCGTCGTTGTCAATGCGGGCACGGCGGGGATGTATTCCCCAATCTGCCGACCGATGAGCTTCATGATCATCTTTGGTCCCGAGCATTCGAGGTTAGACCTTCCTTCTCCCGACCTGTCAAGAGTCGAACGACCTCGGGAGCCGAGATCACCTTGACGTCCCCTGAGCGTGTCGTACGTCCCCTGAGCTGTCGTACGTCCCCTGAGCTTGTCGAACGTCCCCTGAGCTTGTCGAACGTCCCCTGAGCTTGTCGAAGGGCCTCGAAGAGGTCGACGCCACGAATCAATCTGACGTCCCCTGACCGACCAACGTCCCCTGAGCTTGTCGAAGGGCCTCGAAGAGGTTGACGTCTTACCAGCCGTCAATGCCAGGAGTATCGGTACGCCCGGTACGACAGCTCCGGCAGGGTCGCATCGAAGATCAACTTTCCGTCCCGGGAGAACTCCGAGATCCGCTTCTCGGTGCCCCAGCCGACGAAGATGTTGCCGTTCGGCAACCGCTGGGCGTTGCCCATGGCGTGCGCGCTGATCTTGCCCGGGTGGACCAGCCGACGGACTAATCGGGCCCGTCGGGCCGCCTCGTCCAAGGTGAACCAGAGCACTTGACTCTCGTCGGTTACCGTCACGTCGCCGTCGCTCCCGTTGTCGAACATCCGCAGCGTCGTCGGGTCCTCGAATTGTGCGTCGTGCTGCCAGGCGAACGTGGCCGACTTCGGCAGATCGAAGTCGCTGCGCTTGCCGCCCAGCCGCCACAACACGTGGCCGGTCGAAATGTTGATCTTGTAGACCGCCCACGTGTGGCGGGCGGAAATGATGATGTTGCCGTCGGACGTCGGGTTGACCGAATTGATGTGGAAGTAGTCGTACGGCTCGTCCGGATCGTCGGGCACGTTGGCGTGGCTCTCGGTGATCGCCACATGATCAAGAGACTCCCAATGGTGCAACACCTGACCAGTGGCGAGGTCGATCTCCTCGAACACGCCGTTCAGGATCGGTCCGCTCCGGTCGCCGCCGACCTTGCGAAGGTCGGCTTTCGTTTTGACGTAGCTGACGATGTAGGCGGTGTTGTTTGGAGTGATCAAGAACTCGTGCTCGTCCGGGCTGACGCCGTCGTGCCGCTCGACGCTCGCGATGAGCCGATGATCAAGGTCGGTGGCCACTGTCCGGCCGTCGGCGTACGCGGCCAATCCGGTCGAGTGAGACTCCCACCAGGTGATGACCGGCTGGCCCTGATAGGTCTGAAGCCGCAGGTCGGCGTACGACTTGGCACCGTTACCGCTCCACACCTTCTGACCGACGTCGTCAGTGATCATGGTCGCCGAGTCGTCGCCCATGACGGTGAGGAAGATGTCGCCTTTCGCCTGTCCCGGCTCGTTGATCAAGACTGTGAATTCCGGTGGAGGTGGCGGCGACGCCACCGCCGCTTCGGCGGCCGCCGTCTCAGCGTTTCGTGCCTGCCGACTACGAGCGACCGCCAACCCGCCAGCCGTACCTCCGCCGGCCAGCCCGATCACGCCGGCCCCACCCAGGCCGAGCAGCGCGCGCCGAGAAAGCCGCCGCCGAGCCGGATCCGGCCCGTCGTGGCCCGGCTCAACTTCCGGCGTCTCATCCCCGAGCGTCACCTCGGCAGCTTCCCACGGCGTCCTGTCTATGAGCTGTGCGGTCCGGCCCCGCCAAGCCGTTCGCGCTCCTCACCGACGCCCGCTACAGTTGGACGTCGTTGCCGGCGACGTTGGCACTGCACCCGTAGCTCAACGGATAGAGCATCTGACTACGGATCAGAAGGTTGGGAGTTCGAATCTCTCCGGGTGCGCCAGCAAACTCCTAGCCCACAGCTGACGGCGCGTAAGGCGAATGCTTCCGGGGCGGCCCCCTCCCGCCTGTCAGCGGCATGGTCCAGGTTCGGCGCAACGTTCAGCGTCTCCCCGATGGTTGGTCTGCGCCGACCTCTTCGAGGCCCTTCGACAAGCTCAGGGGGCGTTTCCTCAGGGGGCGTTTCGTTGAACCACTGCGCGCCGATGGTAGGTCAGGCACGTTCTGCTTGCGTCGTGGCATCCGTCGGGTCAACGCGCCACGCGGTAGCGGAGGTAGACGGCTTTCGAACTGAAGGTGCGGGTCTCGACGAGTTCGAGGTCGACCTGGCGTCCGCACTGAGGAAAGAACGAGGTGCCACCGCCCACGAGCACCGGGTAGACCATGACCTGATACTCGTCGATCAGGCCCAACGCAGCCGCTTCGCCGGCGAGGGTCGCGCCGCCGATGGCAATGTTGCCCTCCGCCGGCTCGGCCCGTAGACGCTCGATCTCCTCGGCCAGGCCGGAGGAGGCCAGCCGCGCACTGCCCTGGACCACCGACAGCGTGGTGGAGAACACCACTTTCGGAAGCGGCTGCCACAGTGCGGCCCACTCCAGCTCCGCGTCGTCGAGCGCTGGATCCTGATGGGCGGTCTCCCAGTACAGCATCGTCTCGTACAGCCGTCGGCCCATCAGGTGGACGCCGACGTCTCGGATCTCGTCGATCCAGAAGCGGAAGACGTCCTCATCCGGCGCCGCCCAGCGGAAGTCACCGTCCGGCCCCAGGATGTAGCCGTCAAGCGAAACGCTCATCGAATAGCTCACATTGCGCAAGGGAATCCTCCTCGGGAGCGGGTTTCGAGACTACGACCGCCCGACGTCCGTAGAAGACCGAGCATGGCTTGGAGTCGATCTCGACGTCGGGCTGCCACTGGGTTTCGTTACTGACTGCGGACCTACTGATCGTGATCGCGACCGTGCCGGGGATCAAGGGCGCGGGCCAGACCTCGCGCCTCGAACGATGTCCTCACCCGAGCAGCCGTGACCGCACGCGCTGCGCTGCGGGCGCGCAGTGCTGCTTGTGCGGCATCGACATCGGTCAGGACGAGTTCGACCTCGTCTCCGGGACTCACCTGGGCCAACCGGTCCACGTCGAGGGAAGTCACCACAGCCACGACGGCGTAGCCGGCGGTCACCAGACGGGATCGCATCAAGATGATCAACTCTCCGGACGGCGGGACTTCCACGGCCCCGACCGGGACACCGCGGGACAGGATTTCGGGTGCACCCGACAGCTGCAACGGCGTGTCTGCGGCGAGCCGTAACCCGACCTGGTCGGACTGCGGGCGGACGACGAACCGTCGTTCCACACCGCCCGCAAGACGATCAAGGTCCGGGCCGGGCGTCGCCAGTACTCGGGAGTGGCGAGGTCCCCTTGGCCGGCCGTCGATCCGGAAGAGTGCGCCGAACGGCCCACCCCCCGCCCGGTAGCGGCTGTGGAGCTCGAGGACGTCCCCCGCGGTCAACCTCCTACCCACCCCGAGGAGGTGATCGGGGGCGACGCTGCCTAACAGCGCCGGAGCGCAGAAGCCGCCGTTGACCGCGAGGTAGGTGCGATATCCCTGGTTCCCGAGAGGAATCAGCACGCGAGCGCCGGCCGAGACCGCGACCGGCGCCCAGGCCGGCTGGCGATGACCATCGACGTACACCTCGTCGACCGCACCGGTGGCCGCGACGAGTACGTCCCGATCCGGGCGAACGGTCAGATCGCCGCCGGTCGATTCCACCAGGGCGGCGTCGTCGGCGTTGCCCACGAGCAGGTTGGCGGTCCGGGTGGCGTCCCGGTCTTGGGCACCGCCGGTGGGCACGCCGATGTTGGCAAATCCCGGTCGGCCCAGGTCTTGCAAGGTGCTGAGACCCGCCTGCTCGACCAGCATCGTCGTCCAGGTCACGAGCCGACAGAGCCGACGGAGCCGAGGGTGACCCCGGCAAAATCGGCCCACTCGGCCGGGTCGACGGCGTGGAAACGCAGCCGATCTCCGGCCCGGTAACCCACGGGAGGATCGTGTTCCAGGTCGAACAACCGCAACGGCGTACGCCCGATGAGCTGCCACCCGCCGGGTGAGGGTGCGTTGTAGACAATGCACTGCGACCCGCTCAGCCCCACCGAGCCGGGCTCAACCCGGCCCCGCGGCGAGGAGAGCCGCGGCAGGCTAGATCGAAACGGCGGACCTTCGAGCAGGGGTGCGCCGGCCGGCGATCCGACGAAGCGGATCGTCCAGGGAGTCGCGGTGTGCCAGTCCACGACCTCGGCCGGGGTGAGGGCCAACAGCCCAGCCACCTGCTCCAGGTCCGGACCGTTATCGCCGCCGTAAACGACGGGCAGCCGATACTCCCGAGCCGGCACGGGCTCCTGTTCCCGCCCCGCGAGGTGCTCCACCACAGTGCGCAGGGCCGCGTAATCGGCGCGGAGCGGGTCCAGCTCAACGAACACGGTGTCGAAAGCGCTCACCACGTCGATCACACCGGTGGGAGCAGCGCGCCTCAGCTCCTGGCCCAAAGCCCGGCTCGCCTGCCAGCGCGCCTCCCGCACGGTGCGCTCGTCGGCAACCGGATCGACCTCGAATTCGACCAAGAGTCCGGCATCGCCGTACTCTCGGCACTGCGGCCGAGCCGGAACGTGCGGCATCAGGCTCCGGGTGAGCGAAACGGCGCAATCTTCACCCCGGCCTCGACCAAGCCGGCGCGGATTAGCTCGGCCGCTTCGATCGAGGCCAGGTTGTCGCCATGAAGCAGCAGACAGTCGACGTCGACGTCGATCTTCACGCCGTTGCGCGACGCGACGACGCCATTGAGGACCATCGAGAGCGCTCGTTCCACGAGCAGGTCGGGATCATGGACCAGGGCGTCGGCTTGGCGCCGGGACACCAGACTTCCGTCGTCTTCGAGGTTGCGGTCGACCAGACCGTAGATCGTCACCGAAAGCCCTCGGTCGCGGCCCACCCGCGCAAGTTTGCCGGGCATGGTGAGGATCGTCAGTTCACCGCCGAGTTGTTCGACCGCGTCAGCTACGCCGTCGGCGTACTTCGCGTCGGTGGCGACGAGACTGCCGAGGCGCCCGTGAGGAGAGAGGTGGGTCACCGAGGCGCCGTGGGCCCGGGCAATGGCTTGAAGGGAGCCGACCTGGTACAGCACGTCGGTCCGAACCTCGTCGCGCGACAACTCCATCGCCCGCCGACCGAATCCCACCAGGTCGGGAAAGCTCGGGTGAGCACCGATCGCGACCTCATGCCGTAGGCACGACGACACAGCGGCCTCCATGGTCCGCGGATCGCCGGCGTGGAAGCCGCACGCGATGTTGGCCGAGCTCAGGCTACGCAGGATGCGGTCGTCGTCGCCAACCCTGAAGGCACCGAAGCTCTCGCCGATGTCGGCCACCAGGTCGACCACGCTGGACGTCATCTGGCCTCCTTTTATGACTCGCGTCTACAAATATTCACCGACGCTAGTGAACAGGGAGATTGGCGTCAACCAGCCGCGGAGGCTCCTCGCCGGACTCCGGTAACAGTGTTCGCAGGTACGTCAGCAGTTCGTCGACCTGATCCGGCCGGGTGTCGAAGGACGTCATGAGTCGAATGACTCCGGCAGCCTGATCCCAGACCAAGAAGGAGAATCGCGCGGCGAGGCGGGCGATCACGTCCCGGGGCGGCACGGAGAAGACAGCGTTGGCCTGAACGTTGTGGACGATCCGAACGCCAGGCAACTCACGAAGTCCCGCCGCCAAGCGGGTCGCCATCGCATTGGCCTGACCGGCGTTGCGCAGCCAGAGACCGTCCTCGAGCAGGGCCAACGCCTGCGCGGAGACGAATCGGGCCTTCGACGGCAACTGAGTGACCGCCTTGTGCAGGACCTCGCTACCGGAGACGGCGTCGGGGTTCAGCACAATGAGGCATTCGCCGAACATGCCGCCGTTCTTGGTGAGCCCCAGCGATACCACGTCGGCGTACGCGGCCAACTCGGCCAGGCCGACCCCCAGGTGCGCGGCCGCGTTGGCCAGTCGTGCTCCGTCCAGGTGCACGCGTAGCCCTATCCGCGCCGCCTCGGCGCTCAGCGCGGACAATTGGGCCAGGGAGTAGCAGGTGCCCAATTCCGTGCTTTGGCTGACGGAGAGAACACCGGGTCGAGCCCGATGGCGAGCCACGGCCCCAAGGGCCGCCGGCTCGAGGTCGATCGCCGCCACCCGTCCCTCCCGAGTCGAAAGCCCGAGCAGCTTGATGCCGTGAAGCTCGGGCGCCGCCCATTCTGAGGTCTGAACGTGAGCGGAGTCCGCGCAGATCACCGACTCCCAGCGGGCCGTCAGCGCCTGCAGGGCCAAGACATTAGAACCGGTGCCGTTGAACACCGGAAAGACCTGCGCCCCGGCGCCGAACTCTCGGCGTACGAGCTCCCGCAACCGGTCGGTATAGACGTCGGCACCGTAGCTCGGCTGGCACCCCACGTTGGCCTCGGCCAAGGCGACCATGACGTCGGGGTGCGCGCCGGCGCAGTTGTCGCTGGCGAAGCTTGGATCGCCGTCGGTCATGGTCAGCTCCTCCTCCTGGAAAGGCTGGTTGGCACCATCTGGTTGACACCAAATATTTGTCTACGTAGTTTACCCTGGTGGAATCTGTGGACGCAGTCGTCGTCGGTGGTGGCTGCATCGGGGCGAGCACGCTCTACCACCTGGCCATGCTGGGCTGCCGCAATGCGCTGCTGCTGGAGCGCGAGACACTAGCCGCCGGGGCGACGAGCAAGTCAGCCGGCGGCATCAGGATGCAGCATAGCGAAGAAATCAACGTCGCGATCGCGCTGCGGTCTCTGGAGGAGTTCACCGCGTTCGAGGACCTGACCGGCGTCCCCATCGACTTCAAGCAACACGGCTATCTCATCGTCTTCGATCAACAAGACGATGCGGCTGCCTTCGGGGAAGCCGCGGTCATGCAGCGACGGTTAGGGGTTCCGACCGAGGTACTCGGCGTGGACCGGATCCAGGAGATGGTCCCCGGGCTTGCCTGCCACGACCTGCAGTCGGCGACGTACTGTCCGATCGAGGGCTACGCGGCCCCCGAAGCCGTCGTCCAGGGGTACGCGAAGGCCGCCCGGGCGTTAGGCGCCACCGTCCGCGCCGGGCTTGAAGTCGTCACGATCGTCGCCGAGGGTGGACGGGTCACCGGAGTTGAGACGTCCGCGGGTCGGATCGCGACCGACGTCGTGGTGATTGCGGCTGGAGTCGGGTCTCGAGACCTTGCGACGACCGTGGCGATGGATTTGCCGGTAGCCGCCGTGCCGAGAACGGTGTACTACAGCCAAGACGGGGCCGGTGTTTCCGACGACGCACCGTTGGTCGTGGACTTCTCTGCCGGCTTCTACTTCCACCGGGAGGGACCGGGTCTGCTTTTCGCCGGGCGGCAGCGAGACCTCGGCGAGCTCAGCGACCCGGCCGTGCGACGTCTACCCTCGATTGCGGAGATCGCGGTTCGTTCTTCGTGGTGGGGTTACTACGACATGAGTCCCGATCACCTGGCGATGGTCGGCTCCGCCGCCGTGAAGGGCGTTTTCTACGCCACCGGGTTTTCCGGCCACGGTTTCATGCAGTCGCCCGCCGTGGGCGAGTATCTCGCTCAGCAGATCATGGGCACCGAGCCCACCCTTGACCTGAGCTCGCTTTCCGCCGATCGCCTGTCCGAACCAACGAGGCGGCGCGAACGCTACGTCGTCTGACCTCGGGAGCCCCGCGCTGCTGGAATCAATCGATGTGTTTTTGAACATTTGACGTCTCAGATTCTCGTACACTACGGTAAGCGGGCAAGGAGAGGTGCGCCGCGGGCGAGCCCTCTCGCCATCGCGAGCCGCAGGAGCAAGGTGGCCCTCAGCACGACCGAATCGCGGTTCACCGATCAGGTGGCGATCGTGACCGGCGCAGCCCACGGCATCGGAGAGGCGATTGCTCGGCGGTTCGCCGAGGAGGGAGCCGCCGTCGTCGTGGCCGATCTCGATGAGGCTGCCGCGGTCGCGACGGCCCGGTCGATCGGAGAGACCGGCAGCAGCACGGTCGGGGTCGCGGTGGACGTCGGGCGGGCGGACCAGGTGGAGGCCCTGGTTGAGCGTGCGCTGCAGTCGTTCGGCAAGGTCGACATCCTGGTCAACAACGCCGGAGACGTGACGATCTCCCGGCACTTCCTCACCTCCGACGAAGCCTGGTGGGATCACTTTCTCACCACCAACTTGAAGAGCATGTTCCTTACCTGCCGACGGGTCGCACCGCTGATGGCCAAGGCGGGTGGCGGGTGCATCATCAACATGTCCAGCGGCGGCGCGACCCGATCGCATCGCGGCATGGTTGCTTATGACGCGTCCAAGGGCGGCGTAGAGGCCCTCACCCGGGCGCTTGCCCTCGAGTTGGCGCCCTACGGAATCCGGGTCAACAGCGTCGTTCCGGGCCTGATCGCCACTCGACCCGAGCACGCCGACCCGGCGGCCGACGCCCAGCGGGCCGCTACCATCCCGCTGGGACGCTCGGGCACCCCAGCTGACCTGGCCGGGCCCACCGTCTTCCTCGCCAGCGCTGACGCCGCCTACATGACCGGCAGCACCGTCGTGGTTGACGGCGGCGTGCTGGTGCAGCAGCGCAGCCCTCAGGTCGAGACTTTTCCGGTCGGGGGCTTTCCCTCGGTCGACCAGCTCTGAAGTGTCCCCCGGGCACGCGCTTCTTGAAGGCGTGGGAGTCAGAATGCGATCAAGGCCAGATGGCAGACCCAGTGCCGCCCCCCAGGAGAGATGCCGCCGCTAGGGCAGACTGTCAGCGTCGAAGGACCAGATGTCCTGCCACCAACCGTCGTCGAGGAGCCGTCGTGCCCATCGTTGAGATCTCGTGGGTGTCGGGACGCATCGACGACCAGAAGCACGATGTGGCAGCCCGTGTTACCCAGACTCTGGTCGAGGTCGCGGGCGTGCACCCGGACGCAGTCTGGGTCGTTTTTCGCGATGTCGCGCCCGACGACTGGCGGGCGGGCGGACGGGCGGTGACGCTCAGTTGAGTCAAAGACGCTTGAACGAGTCATGGACGTCTGTGAACGCGAACTGCTTTGTGGAAGATTTTGACCCATGCCAGTAGGAACGAGTGAGGTGCACGAGCGGGCGGGCGATCGGCTCTCTCCGCCAACCCAGACGCTGCTGTTTTCCCCGTTGAGGTCGACGGGCATGCCCAGCGCCGTGGCGCACCGACTACGGGCAGCCATCGGGCTCGGTCTGCTTCCGGACGGCGAGCGCCTGCCCAAGGAAGCCGACCTGGCCAAGCAGCTCGGCGTCACGACCTTCGCGCTGAGGGGGGCGCTGGCTGAGCTGCGCGACCAGGGCCTGGTCGTGACCCGGGCCGGTAAGTACGGCGGTAGTTTCGTGATCTACCCCCAGGAGAGCGAACAGCTCGAGTACGACGAGCTTCTCGACCTGTCGGCGGCTGAGCTCCGAGACCTGGGTGACTGGCGGACCATGCTGACCGCCCATGCCGCCGGTCTGGCCGCGCACCGGGCCTCGGCGTCGAATGCGGCGACGTTGGACTCGCTCGCTCGCCGGGTGGGCGACGCTACGAACAGCGTCACTGCGCGGCGCGCGCACGGCCGGTTCCACCTGGAGCTGGCGGCGGCAGCCCAGTCGATGCGGATGACTCGGGCGGAGTTCGCCGTCCATGAGCAGATCGACTGGCTGTTCGGCCTGACGTTGCACACCGACGAGGAGCGGTCCGCCAGCGCTCAGGAGCTTCTCGCCATCGCTGGCGCCGTACGCAAGGGCAGCGCGACCCCTGCCCGGACGGCGGCGGAGAAGCACGTCTCCCGGTTGATGCAGCGACTGGCGCAGCTACGTTTGGAAGGCTTGGCCGGACGGTGGCGCGACGAGCCCGGCTTCACCGACAGCGATCTCGAGGACGCGTTGCGCGTCGTCGTGCGCGGTTTGGGCGGGCAGCTGGAAGCCTTCGCCGACGACGTCGCGCCGGCGATGACCGGTGGCGGCGGGTTTCAGCAAATTCGCTCTCGAGTGTCGTTGGCGGCACTGCAAGGTCTAGAAGCCTTCCCCGCCTTCGTCAAGGGAGTCGGAATGGTGGCCGAGGTGGGTGTGGTCCCCGACCGGCCCTACTGGATCGAATGGTGGTTACGCACCGACGCCGGCCCGGTCACCAACAACCACCACGTGCTCGATCCGTTGCGTGAGGACTTCTACGACTACGGGTCGATGGAGTTCATGACCAGGTCTCGTGAGAGCCGCCGATCCTGGGCCTACGGCCCTTACGTCGACTACGGCGGTGTCGACGACTACATCGTGACGGTCGCGGCGCCGGTCGTCGCCGACGATATGTTCTGGGGCATCTGCTGCGCCGACGTCTTGGTCTCCGACCTCGAATCGTGGTTGGCGCCGCAGCTGGCTGAGAGTCCGGAAGCCTGCCTCCTCAATGCCGAGGGACGAGTCGTCGTTTCGAACTCGATCAGTTACGGCGTCGGGGACACGATGGCCGACCGCGACGGCTTTACGGCCGTCTCGTTTCCCGAGTTCGGCTGGGAGCTGCTGATCCAGACCTGACCGACCAGCCTAAACCTTGACTTCTAATATTTGGAGTCGTAACGTTACTGACGTTGAGTCGGTCAGGCATGCGGGAGTGGGTGCAGCAGGTGCTGAACAACAAGGAGGTGGCTCTGCTGAAGAGCGTGGCCCAGGTGCTGCTGCCCGGTGACGACACTTCGCCTGCCGCGGGCGACGTCTCCGAGCTGGACGAGTTCCTCCGCCGGGCGTCCTTGGCGCTCGGGACGGAGGGCGAGGATCTGCGTGGTGGCTTAGCCATCCTCGAGGCTGAGCTCGGCCCGGCGGGCGAGCCGCACTGGGCAGGGCTGAAGTCATTTGCGCAACGACATCCCCTGCCGTTCGAGCTGGTCGGTGCGGTCGTCGCAGGTGCGTACTTCATGGCACCCGAGGTGCTGACCTCGATCGGTTACCCCCAGGGTCCTCGGCGCGCACCGCGAAACGATCTGATCGTCGACGAGATCGAGACCGGTGTGCTCGAGCCGATGATGGCCCGGGAGCCGACGTTTCGGCAGGTACCCCGATGAGGCCCGAGGAGCTCGACGACCTGGAGGCCGACGTCCTGATCGTCGGGGCAGGCCCATCGGGGTCGGTCGTGGCCCACACCTTGGCGACCAAGGGCTTGTCGGTCGTCTGTTTGGAACAAGGCGACTGGATCAACCCGACCGAGGTTCCGGGTAATAAGCCGGAGTTTGAGTTGCTGACCCGTACTCAGTGGCACTGGGAGCCCAACGTTCGCGGCCGCCGCGAGGACTACCCGCTGGAGCTGAGCGACGCCGGGGCGCCGGTGAGCATGTTCGGTGCGGTCGGGGGGTCCAGTGTGGTCTTCGGCGGTCACTGGCAGCGGCTGACGCCGTCGGACTTCGCGGTTCGCACCCTCGACGGGGTCGCCGAGGACTGGCCGATCCGCTCCGAGGACCTGGCGCCCTTCCATGACCGCGTCGACGAATTCATCGGTGTCGCCGGCCTGGAGGGAGACCCGGCCTATCCCGATCAGTCCTTTCCGCTGCCACCTCACCCGATGGGGCGGGGCGGGCTGCAGATGGGCTGGGCCATGAACAAGCTCGGCTGGCACTTTTGGCCGGGTGTCCACGCCATTCCGTCCGCGGCCTTCAAGAACATGGGCCAATGTGTGCGGTGGGGCGTCTGCGAGCGCGGCTGCCCGGCCGGGGCGAAGGCCTCCTTCGACCTGGCGTACTGGCCGCACGCGACCGCCGCCGGCGCCCGACTGGTGACCCACGCCCGGGTGGCTCGGATCACCACCGATTCCTCAGGCCTGGCCGACGGCGCGATCTGGCGCGACCCGGCCGGGGTCGAACGCCGCGTGCGAGCCCGTGCGGTCGTCCTCGCCGCCAACGCCATCGGTACGTCCCGGCTGCTGCTCATGTCCGAGCTGGCCAACTCCTCCGGGCTCGTCGGAAAGAACCTCATGATTCACCCCAACCGGGGAGTCATCGGGGTCTACGACGAGGAGCTGGAGAGCTGGTACGGTCCGGCCGGGCAGTTGCTCTACAGCATGGAGTTCTACGAGACCGAGCGCTCGCGGGGATTTGTCCGCGGAGCCAAGTGGAACCTGATGCCGATCCCCGGCGTCTTGAACGTGCTCGAGCTGTACGCCGACCGGCCGTTCGAACAACGTTGGGGTCGGCCGGTCCACGCGCTGTCTCGACAGGCCGGCAAGGTGCTGGCCTGGTACGCCAACATCGACGACCTGCCGGAGGAGACCAATAGGGTCACGCTCGACCCCAGCGTCTGCGACGACAACGGGCTGCCGGCGGCGAAAATCAGCTACCGGCTCAGCGACAACTCGGTGCGGATGCTCGACTTCATGTCGGAAAAGATGACCGAGACGCACCTCGCGGCAGGAGCGATCGACACTTTCACCCAGCCACTGGTGCCCTCAGGCCATCTTCTCGGCACGGCGCGGATGGGGACTGACCCGCACTCCTCGGTGGTCGATCCCTTCGGTCGCACTCACGACGTCGCCAACCTTCTCGTCGTCGACGGCAGCGTTTTCGTCACCGGTGGCGGCGTGAATCCGACAGCCACGATCACTGCGTTCGCCTTGCGCGCGGCCGAGCACCTCCTCGACACCGCCGGGGACCTGTTCCCGACGAGGTAGGCCCTCGCGTGTTCGGCGATCAGTGCTCGGTGATCAATGGTCGGCGATGTCGAAGGGCGCCGGTGCGACCAGGACGCTCACTTCGTGGAAGTCGTCGGACATGTCGAAAGTAACGGTGCTGCCGCGGGTGAGGCGGCAGAAGTCGCCGACCGTGACTTCGACGGGGTCCAAGGCGTCGACGCTGACGCTGGCGTGACCGGCAACGACATAGAAGTAGTCGTCGTAGTCCAAGGTCCAGGTGTGCCGGCCCGACAGACGATAGGTCGCGGCCAGCACGGTGCCATCCTCGGAGCCGTGCAGCCGGGCAAGCCGGCCACCGAACTCCGGGAAGGGTTCCCAGGCCGCCGCATCCACGGCCAACCGTTGCAGCGGGGCAGTCACGACCGACGATCCGATCGGGTACGGACACCGATCGCCTTGACCCGGGTGAACTCCTCGATTCCGCTCAGCCCGCCCTCCTTGCCGTACCCCGACTCCGCAAAGCCACCGAGGGAGAAGTCCGGGCCCACCGCGAGGTGCGTATTCAGCCAGACGTTGCCGAACTGCAGCTCGGAGGTCAGCCGCAATCCCTCGTCGATGTTCTCGGTCCAGACCGATCCGGCCAAGCCGAAGGGGACGTCGTTGGCCATCTCCAGACCCTCCGCCACGTCGGCGCAGGTCTGCAAGGTGATCACCGGACCGAAGATTTCCTCCTGCACGAGTTCGTCGTGCTGCTCCAACCCGGCAATCAGAGTCGGCTCGTAGAAGTACCCGGGTCGGTCGGCGCGACGGCCCCCCGTCAGTACCTTGGCGTAACTGGGCCGGCGGTCTACCAAGTCCTGGACCCGCTGGAGCTGGCGCAGTGAGATCAGCGGTCCCAGCGTGGTTGCGGGATCGGTCGGATCGCCGATCAGCGTGTCGTTGAGCCGATCGAGGAGGAGCCCGGTGAGCTTGTCGGCCACCGGCCCCGCGACGATGACTCGGGTGGCCGCCATGCACTCCTGTCCGGCGTTGTACAGACCCCTCGCGGCGATCGTGGCGGCTGCGTCGGTCAGGTCAGCGTCCTCGAGCACGAGGACCGGAGCGTTGCCACCGAGTTCGAGGATCGAGCGGCGGGGTCGCTCGGAGCCGGCGGCGGCGACCAGGCGTCCGGTGGCGACCGATCCGGTGAAGGAGACCAGGTCCACGCCGGGGTGTCGGGCCAGCTCGGCACCGGTGGTCTGGCCCCGACCGTGGACCAGATTGACTACCCCGGGCGGCAGCAGCTCGGCGGCGAGTTCGACCAGCCGAGTCGCCGTCAGCGGCGTGTTCTCAGCAGGCTTGAGCACGACCGTGTTCCCGGTGGCCAACGCGGGAATCGTCTTCCAGACCGCCATCCACAGCGGATAGTTCCAGGGCGTGATTCCGGCGACCACGCCCATCGGTTCGCGGCGGAACATCGTGGTGACCTCGGGCAGGTAATTGCCCGAGGTCTGGGTGGTCAACGAACGCGCGGCGCCGAGAAAGTAGCGGATCGAGTCGAGGATGAGGGGGAACTCCTCCCCCCGAGCCGCAGTCACCGGCTTGCCCGCGTCGGCCACTTCGAACTGGCACAGCTCGTCGAGATGCTCCGCCACGGCGTCGGCCAGCCGGTGGAGCGTCGCCGCCCGCTCGCCGTAGGTGAGGCGGGCCCAGCCGGGGGCCGCGGCTCGGGCGGCCGTCACGGCACGGTCGACGTCGGCGGGACTGGAGGAGGTAAACGTCGACAGGACCTGCGTCGTGGCCGGGTTGAGGACCTCGACCAGGTCGGTCGAGGATCCTTCCGACCAAACGCCGTCGATGTAGTTGCGCGGTTGCGGTAGCACGGTCACGTCGTGAGCTCCTCGTCGTGGGGTGGGCATCGGTGGCCTCAGCCGCTGGGGAACATGACGTGTTTGGTGCGCGAGAAGTCCTCGAGCGAGAGCGTCGAGCATTCCCGCCCGTGCCCGGAGTCGCCGAAACCGACCCACGGCATCTCCTCGGCCACGACCAGGTGGTCGTTGACCCAGACCGTGCCGTAGTCGAGAGCCCCGCTGAGACGAACGGCCCGCCCGAGGTCCTGAGTCCAGATCGAGGCCGCCAGGCCGTACCGGCTGCCGTTGGCCAGCTTGAGTGCCTCGTCCTCGGACGCAAACGTCTCGACGGTGACGACGGGGCCGAAGACTTCCTGGGTGGTGATTTCGCTCCCGCGCGGCGCGTCCACCACCAAGGTGGGGGAGTAGAACCAGCCGGCTCGATCCAGACGTTCGCCGCCGCAGGCCACGGTGGCCCCGGCGGCCAAGGCCCGCTCGACCACGGCTGACACTCGGTCCAGCTGCGCGGCGCTGATCAACGGCCCCATCTCCACGTCGTCGCCATCCGACGGCGCGCCGACTCTGATCTGGCCGATCTCGTCGACCAGCCGGCGGACCAGCTGCTCACTGACCGACTCGTGACACAGCACGCGCGTGCTGGCCCCGCACTCCTGCCCGGAGTTGACGAAGCCGGCGGCCCGAACGGTCTGGGCCGCCGCATCCAGATGCGCGTCCGGGAAGATCAGAACCGGCGCCTTGCCGCCGAGCTCCAGATGGACCGGCTTGAGCACCCGGGAGGAGTCGACCGTGACGTGTTGTCCGCTGGCGATGCTGCCGGTGAGGGTCACCATGTCGACGTCGGAGTGCGAGGCGATCGCCGCACCGACTTCGGTGCCCGTCCCCAGCACCACATTGACCACCCCGGGTGGGAGGACGCCGGTCACGAACTCCATGAACCGCCAGGTGGTCAGCGGCGTCAATTCGGAGGGCTTGAGGACCACGGTGTTGCCCATGGCCAGCGCCGCGGCCAGCTTCCAGGAGGCCGTCATCAGGGGGTAGTTCCACGGTGTGATGGCGCCGATGACGCCGTGCGGCTCCCTGCGGACCATCGACAGGTGCCCGGCCACGTATTCCGCCGAGGAGGGCGCCTGCAGCGCCCGAGCCGCTCCGCCCATAAATCGGAACACTCTCCCGACACCCGGGATCTCCTCGCGGACCAGGGCGGCTGGCTTGCCGACGTTGCGTGACTCCAGAGCCTCCAGCTCCTCGGCGTGCTCATCGACCGCGTCGGCGATCGCCGCCAGAACCGCGGCTCGCTCCGCCGGAGTACGCGCTCGCCACTTCGGCAGCGCCTCACGGGCCGCCGCGACGGCGCGGTCGACGTCGGCCGGCGTTCCACTGGCCATCTGGGCGAGAACCCCCCCGGTACACGGGTCCAGCACATCGAGCAACGGGTCACCGGCCGGCTCGGCGACGCCGGCGATGACGTGGCCAATCCGCTCGGGGACGGCGGCGTCTGCGCGAGCGGTGCCTCGGACCTGGTCAGCGATGGTCATCAGACACTCCGGTGAGAATGAGGACGGGTTGGTTGTTAAAGTTAGGTCATCAAATGTTATTCTGCAACGCTTATCGGGAAGCAACCTCGGAGGGATGCGATGACCTCGAGCCCGTGGCCGCTCCGCAGTGAGCGCTGGTACAGCGACGTCGGAGTGAACGGCTTCTTGCAGCGATCCGCCTTGAAGGTGCAGGGGCTGCGCGAGCAGGACTATCAGCGTCCGGTGATCGGGATCGCCAACAACACCAGCGACTTCAACCGCTGCCACACCCACTTCGGCGGAATGGTGAGCGCACTCAAGGAGTCGATCATCGCCGCAGGTGGGTTGCCGCGCGAGTTCAACTCCCTCTCCATGGGAGCCGATCTCGCTTATCCGCTGGGCATGAGCTTCCTCCATCGCAATCTGCTCGCGATGGAACTCGAGCAGACCGCGAGCGTCTACGGCGTCGACGGGCTGGTCATGCTGGGGGCCTGCGACGAAACGATCCCCGCGATGTTGATGGCAGCGGCGTCCATCGATCTGCCGACGATCATTCTGCCCGGAGGGCCCTCGTTCAGCGGTTACTGGCGCGGTCACGACATCGGCTCGGGCTACGACTGCCACCGAGCCTTCGAAGCCCGGTCTCGCGGCGAGCTGAGTGACGCCAACCTCACCGAGCTGGAAAGCGCGTTGGAGCGCAGTCCTGGGCACTGCAGCACCATGGGCACGGCCGGCACGATGGTGACACTGGCCGAGGCCCTCGGCATGGCCCCCGCGGGTAGCTCGGCCATTCCGGCGATCGACTCCCGCCGACTGACCATGACCCGCGACGTGGGCGAGCAGATCATGCGCGCAGTTCACGACGACCTGCGTCCCTCGCAGGTCTTGACCACCGAGGCCTTCGAGAACGCCGTTCGGGTCCTCGCCACGATCGACGGCGCCGCGAACGCGGTGATTCACCTCCTGGCCGTCGCCGGACGGCTCGACGTCTCTTTCGAGCTGGACGATTTCGACCGGCTCTCCGCCGACACCCCGGTGTTGCTCAACTTGCGGCCCGCCGGGCGGTTCTACTACACCGACTTCTTCAACGCGGGCGGGGTGCCGGCATTGCTCAACGCGATGGGTGGCCTGCTTCACCGCGACGTGCTCACCGTGACCGGACGCACCCTTGGCGAGGAGATCGTCAACGCCGAGATCGCCGACGACGAGGTGATCGGGACGCTCGAGCGCCCGGTCGCGCCGCCCCGCGGCATCGCGGTGCTGCGCGGCAACCTGGCGCCGGCCGGGGCGATCATCCGTACCGGCGTCGCTTCCCCGGAGCTGCTGGTGCACCGGGGCCGGGCCGTCGTGTTCGAGTCCAAGCAGGAGCAGGACGAACTGCTGGACAAGCCGGATTTCGACATCCGCCCCGACGATGTCGTCGTCGTCCGCAACGGCGGTCCCCGCGGGTCGGTCGGGATGCCCGAGTACGGCCGGATCCAGGTCCCCGACAAGCTCCTGCGCCAGGGGATCGAGGACATGGTCCGGATCACCGACGGCCGGGTGGGCGGCACGGTGTCGGGCACCGCCGTCCTGCAGATCACGCCCGAGGCGGCGGTTGGCGGCGCGATCGGTCTGGTGCAGACCGGAGATGTGATCGTACTCGACGTTCCCCGTCGGCGAATCGACGTCGAACTCTCCGACGACGAACTGGCCGCGAGGGCGGCGCAACGACGCCCCGCGATCCCCCCACCCGCCCGCGGCTACGCCCGGTTGTACGCGGAACGGGTCACCCAGGCCGACACAGGCTGCGATTTCGACTTCCTCCAACACACCGCACGTCAGGAGCATCATGAGTGACACCTGGCCGACTGGCCTACTGACCGCCCTGGTGACCCCGCTGGCCGACGACGCGATCGACGTCGACACGTTCCGGGCCCTGATCGATCGCCAGGTCGACGCCGGCGTGTCCGGCGTGGTGGTGGCCGGCGGAACCGGGGAGTACGGCGCGCTGAGCCTGGACGAGCGGCGGCTGCTGACCGCAGCGGCAGTCGATGCCGCCGCCGGACGCGTGCGAGTCGTCGTACAGACCGGGGCCTTGGCGACGCGCGACGCGTGTGCGCTCGGCGCCCATGCCCAAGAAGCAGGCGCCGACGCACTGATGGTGGCCTCGCCGTTCGGGGAGTCGATCAGCTGGCGGGAGCGGTTCCGCTTCTACGAGCAGGTCACCGGGGTGACCACTGTGCCGATGATGATCTACAACACCCCGCCGTCGGGTCTCCTCCGCCTCGACGAGATCCAGGAGCTGGCGGAGCTTCCGCACGTGAGCGCGGTCAAAGACTCCTCGGGCAGCGTCGAGCTGATGGGCGATCTGGTCGAGTGGGCCACGGGTCGCGAGTTCGGCGTGTACGTCGGTCTCGACTCGCTGCTGTACGACGCGATTCGGACCGGCGCCACCGGCGCGGTGTTCGGCGCCGCGAACCTGATTCCCGGTCCGCTGAGCGCCCTGGCCCGGCATGTGCGCATCCACGGCGCCACGGCCGCGTCCGACGACCTGTGGCGGACCATCCGGCCGTTCCTGCGCCGGATGGAGCGCTCACCCAACTACGTGTCGCTGACCAAGGCCGGCCTCACGCTCACCGGACTTGACCCGGGCCCGGCCCGCGAGCCGTTTCTGATGCCCGAAGAGGCCGAGACCAACGAGCTTGCGGCCGGCCTCGACGCCGTGGACCGCGCGTTCGCGGCCAGCCCGTTGGCGGCGTTCGCATGACGGCCGGGACCGGCACCGACACCGAGAGCGCGGTCTGGGTGGCCAGTAAGCGCCTGGTCGCCGACGGGGTGCTGGCGATCGAGTTCGAGGCCGCCGACGGCGGGGACCTGCCGCAGTGGCAACCCGGCGCCCACGTCGACGTGCTCATCGAGGGCGTGATGACGCGTCAGTACTCGCTGTGCGGTGACCCGGATGACCGGTCGACCTACCGAATTGGCGTCCTGCGCGACGCCCAGGGCAGTGGCTCCTCGACGTACCTGCACGACCGGCTGGTCGAAGGTGAGCGGTTGCGGATCCGAGGTCCACGTAACCACTTCCCGCTCCGCGAGGCCCCGGCGTACCGGTTCGTAGCCGGTGGAATCGGAATCACGCCGATCCTGCCCATGATCAAGGCCGCGCAGGGGGCCGGCGCCGACTGGCAGCTGCTCTACGGCGGCCGGTGCCGCAACTCGATGGCCTTTCTCGAAGAACTGGCGGCGGATGAGGGTCGCGTGCAGATCTGCCCCCAGGACGAGATCGGCCTCCTCGACCTCGATACCTACCTTGGCCAGCCAGCCCCCCGCGCCCTGGTCTACTGCTGCGGACCGGAGCCGTTACTCGCCGCGGTCACGGCCCGGTGCGCGAGCTGGCCCCACGGATCGCTGGAGCTGGAGCGGTTCTCGGCCAAGCCGGTCGACGAACCGGTGCTGGTCACGGCGTTCGAGGTGGTGTTGGCCCAGTCCGGCAAGACCGTCATTGTGCCCCCCGAGCAGTCAATTCTGGAGTCGGTCCGCGCAGCCGGCGTCACCAAGACGTCCTCCTGTGAGGAAGGTATGTGCGGGACCTGTGAGACGACCGTGCTCGAGGGCACGGTCGACCACCGGGACTCCCTGCTTGACGAAGACGAGCAGGCCGCCAACGACACCATGATGATCTGCGTGTCACGCGCGGCCTGCCCCCGGCTGGTGCTGGACCTCTAGGCGACCGGCATGCGGGTCTTCGGCGCCCCGGCGACCTCAGCAATAGCTACGGCGCCCCCGCCGTCACTGCATCCGCAGCCGGTACGAAGCGACGAAGTCGTGCAACGCCCGCTCCACGTCAGAACCCACCGGCCCGGGGGTGTAGCACCGGGAGTCGACCCCGGCCTGGGTTCGCTCGATCAGCGCGTTGTCCTCGCTCTGAGTGACGTGCCCGACCTGAATCAGCTTGTCGACATCCAGGTGCTCCTCGTCCACGTCGGAGCGGACGAACCAGGCGTAGTTGATCTCGGTCTGCCGGGGCGAGAGCGGGCGGAAGGAGAGCGCCCACCAGTGGTCCACGTAGAACCCGCCGAAGAACAGGTTGGGCATCAACGTCACCCCCCCGCTCTCACCGTTGGCCACGTCGTCGGGTCCGCAGCTGCCCAAGAGCTTGTCGGTGATCAAGGTGCCGTCGGCCGAAAGCGTCTGCATGCCCGGTTGAATTCGCATTCCGTGGTCGCTGTAGTCGGCGTTGTCGGCGGAGTCGATCCACTGGGTGAGGTCGTGCTGCAGAGCCGCGACGTCGACGACCTTGCACAAGGTCGCGTGTGAGCCGGTGCAGTGGTAGCACTCGAGGGCATTCTCGGCCGCGAGCTTCCAGTTGCCCGCGACGAGGTAACGCTCCTCGTGCACGAGCTTGGTGTTCTCGGGAGCGTACTTGGCCACCACGTCGGCGTGGGACCTGAGCTGCTCGGCCACCGGCATCACCGGCGACTCGTTCAGGTTGACGAAGAGCATGCCGTTCCACTGCTCCACCGTGGCGATGCGAAGTCCGTAGTCGGCGTAGTCGAAATACTCGCCGTCCTGCATCTGGGGCACGCTGTGGAGGGCGCCGTCGAGGTTGTACCTCCACTGATGGTAGGGGCAGACGAAGGCCCTGACCTTTCCTGAGTCCTCACCGCAGATCCGGAAGCCGCGGTGCCGACACACGTTGAGGTGTGCATAGAACTCCTGTGCCGGTCCGCGGACCACGACGATTTCCTCACCTCCGTAGGGGATCTTGAGAAACGAGCCCTTGGCCGGCAGTTGGGAAACATGCCCGGCGTAAATCCACTCCTTGGAGAACAGGAGGTCGAACTCGCGAGCAAACACCTCCTCGGAGGTGTAGTACTCGCGTTCGAGCAGCGAGAAGGTCGGTCTGGCCGGTGTGCTGGTCACCGTCATCAGGATCTCCTTACGTGTACGTGGTCGAGATTGACGGGGCTTACAGATGCCCGATGCGCTCGTAGACCTCGGGCTTGGTGCGCTTGTACCTCAGCGCCAGGAGATACCCCGCGACGGCCACGACCACTAGAGCCACCTGGGCGAGCACGACGCCCGTTCGGGTCACGGCCAAGATCTCCAGGTTCAACGCGGTCAAGACGAAGAGCACCGCCAGCCCGAGGGCGCTGACCGCGGGAGCGACGAGCGTAAGCCAGGGGTTGGAACCATGCTCGGGGTGCCGCCGGAAGTAGACGATGACCGCGATGCTGGTGACGATCAGCAGGGGAAGCAGGAAGTACAGGCCGGCACCGGTCAAGGCCGCGTAGGACTCGACCGGCTCGAGCTGCGCGAGGGTGATGGCACCGAGGGCGATGTATGACGTCAAGGCAAACGACACGATCGCGACGTGTGGGGACTCCAACCGTGGATGGACCGAGGCCAACCGCTTCGGCAGCGCGCCGTCGCGCCCCAGGGCGAAGAGGTAGCGGGAGCCGTAACCCTGCAGCGCGACGTTCGCCGCGAGTTGACTGGTGATCAGAACGACGATCACCACCTTGAGCACGAGCGGGCCCAGGTAGGTCTCAATGCTGTTGTAGAAGGAACCGATCGGGTTGCTCGTCGCCACCTCGACGACCTTCGACGGCCCCTGGCTCACGATGTAGACCCAGCAACCGATCGCGTAGAACACGGCCATGAAGGCCAAGGCGATCAACGTTGCCCGCCGTACCGTTCGGTCCGGGTCCCGAGCCTCGTCGCGGAAACAGGCCCCGCCTTCGAACCCGATCAGGCAGAGCATGGCGAAGAGAACGCCCAGCCCGACCGAGCCGGAGTTGAACGCGGCGGGGGTGAAGCTGCCCGGAGAGTAGCCCTCAGGACCACCCCGGACGATGATGGCCGCCTGCCATGCGGCCACCAAAGCGATCTCGACACAGACCAAGATGCCGATCGCCTTCATCGACAGGTCGATCCGAAGCAGCCCGATGCCCAGAACCAGCGTGATGGCGAGGAAACTCCACACCTGCCAGGGCAGCAATTGACTCCCCACGAGCTCGGTCGCGGCATCGGTGGCGATGAGCCCGAGATAGACGAAAGCGCCCGCGGCGAGCACGATGTAGGCCGCCGTGGCGACGAACGCTCCGGCCAGTCCCATCGCCCGACCCAAGCCATCGGTCACATAGCAGTAGAAGGCCCCAGGGTTGCGGACGTGCCGGCTCATGCTCACGAATCCGAGCGCGAACACCAGCAGCAGGGTGCCGGCGACCAGGAACGATAGGGGAGCACCGAGCTGGTTGCCCAGCCCCACCGCCAGTTGCTGGAAGCCGGCCATGGCCGCGACGGGGGCGTTCCACGCCACGATCAGGAGCGCGATGGTGATCACCCCAAGGCGGCGGGGCAGGACCGAGCGCTGCTCTTGGTCCTGGGTGGCGGTCAGCGAGGTCGAGTCGGTCACGGCGGTCTCCTCTGCGCACGGTTCCGCCAGGAGTGGGCCATCACGTCCTCACGGGTTGCCCCAATCTAAGGGTTTAAATATTTGTTCGTCAAGGTCTTGAGCGGGGGTAGCGCCGACGGGAATCAGGCAGTCGTCAGGCTGTGCCGGCCACCGATCACCGGCATGCTGTTCAGGAGTCGGTACCCGGGGCGGGCACCGACGACAGCGGCAATTGCGTTCACGCACCGTGCTGCGGTCATCACCACGGTGTCGCCGACGCACGTGCCGGTTCCCCCCGGAAGGCCGAGGGGCAGCTCGGCGCGCAACGGGGGGCGGCCGTCGATCTCGACGCGGTATCCGCCTTTCTCACCGATCTGCGGCCAGTCCGGCGCCATCTCAGCTCCGATGCGGCTTACGTGCCGGGCCACGATCCGCGGCTGCCCGGCCACCGTCCCGCTCAACGTCCAGTTCATCGCGCCGACCGTGCCGGCGCCCACCTCCAGGCCTCCAGCTGAGGTGAAGTCCTCGGGCGCCAGGTAGTGCTCGGTCTGCAGCACGATGTCGTCGAGTTCAACGCCCAGCGCATCGGCGACGAGCCAGGATGCGCCGCCCCAGCTCGGGACCAAGGACTCGTCGCGGCCCGCCGAGGTATCGGTGGGTCGGACACCGAACCCCATCGATCGCAGCACCGACGGCGCGCCGTAGGTGGCGTAATCGGTGACCTCCAGTGTCCGTACCTGAGTGATCTCACCCGCCACCGAGGACATCGTGATGGCCAGACAGTCACTGACGAAGCCGGGATCGAGCCCGGTGAAGAATAAGCTGACCCCGTACTGCTGACACACCGTCTCGAAGCGTTGACGCAGCTCTTCGCCGTGGGTGAGCTGGCGCCAGTGCATGGCGCTCTGGAGCGGGCTGATCACGTTCTTGCCACTCTGCAGAATGCGCACCACCTCCTTCACCCAGGCCGCGGACTCGCTGCCGGGAATCGTCGGATCCAGGAACGGGTCTCGCGGCATGAACAACACGCAGTCGGCGTCCACCGCGAGTAGGGCGTCGACGTCTCGGGTCAGTCGGACGCCGACCGGCGGCAGACCCACGAGGGTGCCGGCATCGACACCGGACTTGGCCTCGGTGAAGCACTTCACGCTGACCAGCTCGAGATCTCGGCTGCCCAGGACGAACCGGAGAGCTTCGACGCCGACGGCACCGGTGCCCCACTGGCTAACCCGAATCGTCATCTGGGCACCGCCGACCCCGATGCGGCAGGCAGCTGCTGGTCCTCCGGACGCCCAACATCGCGGGTGGTCGAACGCTTGACGCGGTTCGCTGCGTAGCGAGCGGCCTCGTGACCGGAGTCCACCGCGCCCTCCATCCACCCCCAAAACGTCGCCTGCTGCGTAAGTTCTGCACCGGCAAAGGCCAGCGCGCCCTCTGGTCGGCCGACTACCGCGGCAAAGTGGCGGGCTGTTCCGGTCGGACAGAACCCGACGATGCCGCGGGTGAGCGGATCGCCATACCAGTCCTCCCCGTCCACCGCCAGCACCCGGGCCTGCGGAAGGAACTCCTCGACCGCCGCCTGGGCGACCTCGAGGTCGTTGGCAACCAGGTCCTCGTAGAGCGAAAAGCCCACCAGCAGGGAGCGCCCGTCGGGAAGGGTCCGATCCTCGAACAGCCACTGGAACCGGGCGCTCAGACCACCGATGCCGAAGAACCCGGCGGGGGCGCCCTCGACCAGGAAGATTCGTTTGACGCCCTTGACGAAGTGCTGCTGAGTGAGCAGCTCAACCCTCTCGCTGCCCAAGGGTGGGTCGAACTGTAGACCGCCCAGGGTCCAGGCCGGCACCGCCACGACACAAGTCGGCGCCGAGAAAGCCTCGGTCTGGGTTCGGACCACGACCTGGTGCTCATCGTGTTCGATTCGCGTGACCCGTGCCCCGAGCCGTACGTCGAGCCCGTCGGCCAACGCATTCACCAATCCGCTCACCCCGTGGACGAAGCCCTCCCCGAACGTTCCGAAGAATGTGTCGACCGGACTGCCACCGCAACTCAGGATGCCTTGCAGCAGCCCCAGCACGCTGGTGCGTTCGGCATCGGCCTGGATCCAGCCGGCCACGAGACCGACCACGAAGTCATAGGTCTGAGGGGGAAGGTCGAGCTGGCGGAAGTAGGCCGCGATCGAGATGTCCAGGTCGTTGACGGGCTGGTCGGCGACCGGCCGGGCTGGGTTGAGCCGTCGCGCATCGTTGCTCAACCGGATGGCGGCGCGTTCCAGCGCCGACAGTTCCGCGACCGGGACGGGCAGGCCCCGGCGCAATTGGCCGTCGACCACGAAACGGACGTCGCGGACCGCCCCATCTTCGCCGTAGACCGGAATGCCGTAGCGTTCGATCTCTTGTCGAAGGTTTGCCTCACCCCGCAGATTGAGATGAGCGCCGCCGACCTCGATCACCAGCTCCTCGTGCCCGGCAAAAGGTCGGGTGTACGTACGGCCACCAATCCTGCTGCGTGCCTCGAGCACCAACACCGAGTAGCCGCGGTCGCGCAGATCCCGAGCTGCGGTGAGCCCGGCAAGGCCCGCGCCGACGACGACGACATCGAGGGAAGGGGTTTGGTTCATGGGCGCGGCTCCTGTGGTCGGCCTTCACGTGAGCGAGCGACGACCTGTGGCGATCACGGCTGGGCTGATCCGACGAGAACCCCACGGACCACGGTCGCCTCGTCGGCGGCTAAATTGTAGTCGTACGAATATTCGCTGTCAAGCATTTGCCGGCCGATCAGTAGTTAACGAGGTTGATCGTCCGCTCGGCCAAGTCCGATATTCGGCAGTTGTCAAAGCCGAAGAGCGCTGACCGGGTACGGTCGTGCAACGGCTCGATCAAGTGGGCAGGCAGGCCGGCCCTGCCGCTCAGGATGGCCGCGACGGACCCGACGGTCGCTCCGTTGGAATCGGTGTCCCAGCCGGCCATCACCGTTCTTCCGACGGCGGTCGTGAAGTCCCCTTCGCTCCACAGCAGTCCCGAGACGACCACGGCCGCATTGTTAATGGTGTGGACCCACGAGTATCGGCCGTAGGAGTCTCTGATCTGCTGTACCGCCGACGACCAGCTCGTTCCGTCTGCGTGCATCCGAAGAATATGATGAATCGCCTCAGCGAGCCGGGAACGCGCAGGGACGACACCCACAGATATTTCCACCGCGGACCTGGGTGAATCCGCGACGAAAGCGGCGGCCACCAGGGCCGCGGCCCACATCCCTCCGTAGATGCCGTTGGCGGTGTGGGAGAGAGACGCGTCTTGATAGGCCAGCTGGGCCGCAGCCCAGGGATCACCGGCATGAACATAACCGTAGACGTCAGCCCGGATCTGCGCGCCAATCCACTCTCGATAGGGGTTACGGAATCGTGCGACCTCTGGCGGAGCCAGGCCCCGGGCCAGATTGGCGTACGCGGCCCGCTCGGCGGTATAGACCTGCCGGAGAGGAAGAAGTCTGGTCCAGGCATCGCCGACGACCTGCGGCGTGAGCGTCGCCCCGTACGTCTCGAGCAGGTGAAGGGCCAAGATCGCGTAGTCGATGTCATCGTCGCGGGCCGAACCGTCGATGCGTCCCCGAGTGGTCTCCGGCCAGCTTGCGTTGAGCTCGAACCGATCAGGCATGGGGTCAAGAACCGGCACGTAGTCGACAAGAGGGTAGGCGTCAGCCAGCTGGAGATAGGCCGCGATGTGTTCGACGGTCCAGTGGTCACCCCACTCGAGGGGTTTGCCCAGGTTGCATCCGGCGATCCGCCCAAGCCAGGCTGCGTGTACCCGATCCCTGACCACGTCGGGGTCGACGGCATGCCGATCAGGGCGGTGGGTCAGTGTCGCCGTGATATCGGTCAGCTGGTCCGGTTCCTCCCAAGGCCAAGATTCTCGCCGAGCAGTCCGCATTTTGTCCACGAGGTCCAGGATGGCTGCGTCGTCGTCGGTGGCCAGGACATTCGCCGCGCGCACGAATTCGTCCACGTCGTAGCCGGTTTCCCGGCGTTGAGTGACCTCATCGGCCAAGAGCGCCCGAACGATCAACGGATCGTGATCCTCCGGTTCGAAACGCGAGTCGAGCTCAGGACGGTTATTGACGTCCAATGACGCGGACATTAACCAGAACCTTTCATGTGTGAGACCCTGACCCGACGAGCTCAGCGGCTCGCCGCGCCAGCAGGTCCGATCAATCGACCTAACAGGCAGGACCTGCGGCTTACGCCCGGGCGGGGACAGGCAATGAGGACTCGTCCGGAGCCATCTGACCGACATCGTCATCGGACCTCGCATTCATCGGCTCTATTGCTGCGTGTGGCCTCGTATTGCGCGGCCGAAGCCGACATGAGCCTCTTCCCCATCGCGCAGGTCGCGTCCGGTCGGCGCGGCAGCCAGGAGTCCGCCGGCCGGTGCAGGTTGAACAGACCTCGGCTGGGAAAGCCGTAGCTGTAGGTCGCGCTGGGCACGGCCCGCTTATCGATCGCGAACAGCGGTCGTCCCGGGCGCCGGTGCGATGTCGGTCTCCATGGGCGCCGACTTGATCAGCTTCGTCAAGCGCTGGTGCCACTCGACCTCACGCCACATGCCGACGAACTGGGGACCGCAGTGGTTGCTGGTCGCGATACCGGCCCAGCGGCCGGTGGCGGCAGCGTACTCAACGGCGCGAGCGTTGACGTCCATCACCCAGTCCCACTGCAGGCCGGGCCAGTCCTTCCAGTCCGTCACCGCCCAGCACTCCGTCGTGTACAGCGGCAGCTGCGTGGCGCGCGACCAGTCGGCCACGTTGTCGATACTTCGGAACAGGGTGGAGTCGAAGTGGTCGCGGTCTTCCTCGTACGTGCGGCGGGCATGGGCGACAAGGTTCTCGTAACCCGTTGACTCGAACGTCTGGTAGCCGTAGCCCACCCGCTCGTCGAAGTCGCTGTACTCGTTGCTCGACATCCAGATGTGCGGTTCGAGCACGTCGAGAGCGGACACGTCCTGCTCGGCCCACGTGGTCAACTCGTCGCAGAAGGAAAAGGTGAAGGGCAGCTCAGGGTAGCGATCCCGGAGCACGCCGATCGATTCCGCCATCCAGGAGACCACCCAGCACTCGGTTCGGCTGGGCTGCGGCTCCACGAGATCCCGAAGCGACATGTTCTCGGGGGGGCGTCGGCGCGCGAGGCGCCGCAACAGCCGCTCCGACGTCAACCAGGGCGAGCAGGGTGCTAAACAGAACTCGTTACACAGGTCGACGTACAGCACAGTGTCGAGGAGATTGGCCCGCTCCAGGTGTTCGAGCGTGCGCAGCCAGATCTGGCCGAGAGCTTGGGGATCGCGGATCGTCATCCTCGTGTTGTCCCGGTCCTCCCGGTACCACGACGACAACGCCACCCGGATGCCGTGTCTTCGCGCGGCGGTGATGAACTCGATCAGCTGCGGGAGAGGGGTCACGGTGACGACCGACTGAGCGCCCCAGTCCTGTTGGTTCCAGCACGGCAGCAGGTCCCAGGTGCCCTCGGGGTCGGCGGCCACCAGGTGGGGGTAGGCATCGATCCGCACGGCGTCGTAGCCGCGCTCGGCCAGCTCACTCAGGGCGAGGTCCCAGTCCTCGTAGCCCGCGCCCGGCCAACGGCGTTCCAGCCACGAGAAGTCCCACATGGTGATGGCCACCGGATTGGGATGCAAGGGTTTCATCGGGTCTCCTTGGTGAGGGCGGCGTCGGCAGTGACGTTGAGGGTGATGGGTAGGTCGTCGACGGAGAACCCGACGAGTAGTTGGAAGTCGCCGGGTTCCAAGATCCAGCCGGCGTCCCAGTGCTGAAACCGCTTGAGGGGAACTGTGATCGCGACTATGGCACTCTCGCCTGCGTTAACACGCGCGACCTCGAACCCGACCAGCCAGCGGAGCGGCCGGTCGATCGAGGAGCCCGGGCGGGCGGCGTACACCTGCACGACCTGCTTGCCCAGCCTCTTGCCGGTGTTGGTCACCATGGCCTCGAGCAGGACCCCGGCATCAGTTGTGCTGGCCGTCGCTTCCTTGAGTGACCAGGTCGTGTAGCCCAGCCCATGACCAAAGGGGTAGGCCGGATGCCGGCCTGCCTTGAGCCAGGCCCGGTGGCCGACGTGGATTCCCTCGTCGTAATGCAGCTGTCCGTCGACGGGAGTCACAACGCTGACTGGCGTGTCGGCCAGGGTGGTGGGCCAGGTGTTCGGCAACCGACCGCCGGGTTCGACGGCCCCGGTGAGCACATCGGCCAAGGCGTGCCCGAATTCCTGGCCGGGGAACCAGGTGAGCAGGATTGCCGCCACGTCGTCACGCCAGGGCATCTCAACCGGGGAGCCGCTGTTGACGACCACCACGGTCGCCGGGTTGGCCTGGACGACCGCAGCGACTAGGTCGTCTTGGCGACCAGGTAGCCGCAGATCTTTGCGGTCGTAGCCCTCGCACTCCTCGCGAGCGGTCGTACCGACCACCACCACGGCCACATCAGCCTCGGCGGCGGCGTGCGCCGCCGCCGTGATCAACGCGTCCCCGTCGCGCTCGGGCGCCAAGGACCCAAGGATCACCGCAAACGATCCCTCGACGCCGTCGAGCCACTCACCCGGCACGTAATGCAGCTCGAGGTCGAGCTCGCTGCCGGCCACCGTCGGAACGGCGACGGTGTGGAAGGCGGGGTCGAAGAAGTCGTCGATCTGTCCCTCACCGGCCGGGGGGATCTCCTCGTTCAGCTGCTCGAGCCCGTCGACGAGCAGCCGGCCGTGACCGGGATGGGCGAAGCCGATGTCGAGGGACCCGCTCAGCTCGGGTGTGTAGGCCGTCGTCAGCACCACTTCGACGCAGCCCGGGATCGTGTCCCTGGCGCCGAAGTTGAAGATCGTCGACACCGTCCGGTCCTCGTGCAGAACTTCTCGACCCTCCTCGTCGCGGTAGCTGACCCGAATCCCGGGGCCACCGGTGACCGGGTTGCGGAGTCGGTCGTGCTCCAGGCCGGTGAATCCGCTCCGGACGGTCGCCCCGACGTGATAGTCGATCTGGACCCCGGCCATCGCCGCCGCCAGGCCCGCCAAAGGCTGCACGACCGCACCGGGCACGACGGTCGCGCTGCCGCCGCCCTGGATGGCGCCGGTGCGCCCCGCCTCACCTAGCAGGGCAACCCGTGAGAGCTGATCTGGCGAAAGGGGGAGCGCGGACTCGTTGCGGACCAGCACCATGCCGGCAGCGGCCGCCTCGCGCGCGAACCGCGTGCCGTCGTCAACGTCGTCCACCGGATGCTGAGCCACCGGCGTGACCTCTTCCCCGGCCCCGACCTCCAGGGCCCCGACCCGCGCTGCCAGGCGGAGCAGCCGGGCCACCTTGCGGTCGATCAGAGCTTGCGCGACCCGGCCGTCGCGGACGGCGGAAACGAGGGCAGGTCCCCACGGGCTTGCCGGACCCGGCATCGCAAGGTCTTGGGGGAGAAGAGCAGCTTCGATACTGCGCACGGCCTGCCAGTCGCTGACCACAACGCCGTCGAAGCCCCACTCTCCGTTCAGCGGCTCGGCCAGCAGCTCGTTTTCGCTCATCGTCGTGCCGTTGACTGAGTTGTAGGCACTCATCACCGCCCAGGCCCCGGCCTGGCGCACGGCATCCTCGAAGGCGAGGAGGTAAACCTCATGCAGGGCTCGATCTGGAATCCTGGCGTCGATTCGGAAGCGATCGGTCTCGGAGTCGTTACCGACATAGGCCTTCGGGGTGGCAGCGACCCCGCGCTCTTGAACGCTCCTCACGTAGCTCGCAGCGAGCACCCCGGTGAGCACGGGGTCTTCGCTGAAGGCCTCGAAGTGCCGCCCGCCCAGCGGCGACCGTTGCAGGTTGAGGAGGGGGCCGAGCAGCACGTCGACACCCTTTCGTCGAGCCTCCCCCGCCGCCACTGCTCCATATCGGTGAGACATGGCGGTGTCCCATGAGGCCGAGAGCGCGCTCGAACAGGGAAGGCTCAGAGACGGAGACCGCTCGTCCCAGACGTCGCCGCGGACCCCACTTGGACCATCGGAGAGGACCATCGACCGCAGACCGATCGCCGGCAGGGGGTGCGTCGACCATCCGTCTCGACCGGTGAGCACCAGCACCTTGTCTTCGAGGCTCAACCGGTCGAGCAGTGCCTGCAGCAGCGGTCCCCGACCGTCACCGGCTGGCTCCGCCGCCCGCTTCACAACGGCTCGCGCGTTTACCATCTCGTGCCTCCAATGCGCAGCGAACGTTCGGCCAAGGCGTAATGCGGACGCGACGCTCCCGCCGCGGTCGCTCACCCGGACACGCTGGTCGTAATTACATTTATGCAAACTTTTGCGGTAGGAGTATTGCCAAGCGGAGCCTCAACGTCAATGCTGGGTCCACGACAGATCCAAAGGGGGGTGCATGTCGACGATCGCCAGTTCGGGCCGTGGTGCCACCGACGGCGCGCCGGCGGCCTCTGAGAACACCCGCCCTGAACGAGCCGCACGAGGCGGCTTCTGGCAGCGCCACCGGCTGGCGGCGTACATCGCCAAACGGCTGCTGGGCGCTCTCGTCACCGTGTTGGCCGCGTCCGTGCTGATCTACGTGGCGCTCATCGTCCTGCCCGGTGACGTGGTCAGTTCGGTTCTCGGCCGGTCTGCCTCTCCGGCCCAGATCGAGGCGCTGCGCCGCGACATCAGTGGTGGGGAGGGGGCAGTACAGGGTTACTTCAGCTTCTTGGGCGGCCTGCTGACCGGAAACCTGGGCGTCAGCACGATTGGTCTGGTCTCGGGTCAGCGGATCGCGGTGGGTGGACTGATCGCCGCCCCCCTGGGGCACTCGCTCGCGCTGGCGGCCCTAGCCATGATCTGCTTCCTGCCGGCCATGCTGGTCCTGGGAACCGTCACCGGTCTTCGACCGGGCAGCAAACTCGACGGATTCATTTCCGCCACGGCGCTGACCCTGGGTTCACTTCCGGAGTATTTCGTCGCCGCGGTGCTCATCGCGGTGTTCTTCAACCAGCTGAACCTGCTGCCTCCGGTCAGCAGCGGTGCTTACGGGGAGTCCATTTTCAGTGACCCCAGAAATTTGGTCCTTCCGGTTCTCAGCCTGCTCGTGGTCAGCCTCGCTTTCGGCTCGCGGCAACTGCGCGGCTCGGTAGCCAACATCTTGTCTCAGGATTACGTCACCTTCGCCCAGCTCAACGGCTATGACCGGCGAACAATCATCCGCAAGTACATCCTGCCCAACTCCATCGGACCCACAATCCAGATCGCCGCCCAGCAGCTGCAGTACCTGATCTCAGGGCTCGTCATCGTGGAGACCGTCTTCAACTATCCCGGCATCGCCAACCTTTTCGTCCGCTCCCTCACCAGTCAGGACATTCAGATGACCCTGGTGATCGCGACGATACTGGCCGCCTTCGCCGTCCTGATCAACCTGCTGGCCGACGTGCTGGCGGTCCTCATCGATCCCGTGCAGAGGACCTCGTTGTGAGAAGAGGCGGCGGCTTGGCGCGGCTCCTGCACACACCCGGCGGATTCGTCGGCGGGTTGCTCCTGATCTTTGTCCTGGTGGTGGCCTTCGTAGGCCCGTTAGCCCCGCCGCACCTCCCGAACGAGATCGTCGGCGTGCCAAGTGGCCCGAGCACCCCGTCGTATCCCTTCGGCACCGACTTCCTCGGGCGCGACGTCTTGTCCCGCGTGGTTGCGGGCGGCCGCACCGTGGTGCTTATCGGCTTCGTCGCCTCGGTCATCGCCTACGTCATCGGCGGATCGATCGGCATCTATTTCGGCCTCGGGGGTGGGCTTGCCGACTTCGTCGGCATGCGGGTGGTCGACATCTTGCTGACCGTGCCCGGGATCCTGCTGCTGCTGTTGCTCGCCAGCAGCCTCGGGCGGCACACCTGGGTACTGGTGCTGGGCGTGGTGATCGTATTGTTCCCCCCCATCTCACGAGTCGTGCGCACCGCCACTCTCGGCGTCAGCCGACGCGGATACGTCGAAGCGGCCATCGCTCGCGGCGACAGTGTGTTTACCGTCTGCCGGCGCGACATCCTGCCCAACATCCTGCCCAATGTGCTGGCCGACTTCGGCGTCCGCTTCTCGGTCTCGATCCTGCTCGTCGCGGGCCTCAACTTCCTCGGTCTCGGCCTCACCCCTCCCACCGCGGACTGGGGTCTGATGACGTCGGAGAACCAGTCGACCATCAGCGTCAACCCGTGGGCGGTGATCGCGCCGGCGGCGATGCTCGCGATCCTGAGCGTCTCGGTGAACCTGCTCTCCGACGCCTACCTGCGGACCCTGGGCTCCTCGGAGGCCCCGCCGAGGCTGCCGCGCCGGCGCCGCCGGCAACGCGTCTCGGCTGAGTCGGCTGCCCGTACCGAGCATGCCCTGACGGAGCAGTCGTGAGCCGGCGATCTGGCGGCGCCGCGCTCGAACTGTCCGACCTGCGCGTCGAAACCTCGGCGGGCCGGCCGATCATCGACGCCGTCGACCTGACCTTGGGCCGCGGCGAAACGCTGGGTCTCGTCGGGGAGTCCGGCAGCGGCAAGACGACGACCGCGCTGTCCCTGTTCGGCTTCACCACTGCCGGGGCCGCAATTGTCCGTGGTCAGGTGCGCGTCGGCGCGGGGGATCCGCTCGACCTGAGCCGGCCGGGGGTTGTCGATAGTCTGCGCGGTCGGGCGCTGGCCTATGTGCCCCAATCGCCGGGTACCGCCCTCAACCCGGCGATGCGGATCGGACGTGCGCTTCAAGAGATGCAGGAGCGGGCGGCGGCGGGGGCCGCAACCGCCGATTTGGCTCGGCGCCGCAACGAGGTGCTCGAGATCGTCGGCCTGGACCAGTCGCCGGAATTCAGCCGCCGTTTTCCCCATCAGCTCTCCGGCGGGCAGCAGCAACGGGTGTGTATTGCTGTCGCCTTGCTTTCTGGCGCCAAGACCCTCGTGCTCGACGAGCCGACCACCGGCCTCGACGTCATCACCCAGGCCTTGGTGATCGAGGAGCTACGCCGACTGCGAGACGAGATGGGCGTCTCGATGGTCTATATCTCGCACGATCTCGCCGTCGTGGCTTCCCTGGCTACGCACGTCGCCGTCATGTACGCCGGCAAGCTGATCGAGACCGGCCCGACCCCCGAGATGCTGGGCACTCCGGCGCACCCCTACACCAGAGGACTGCTGCGTTCTACCCCCGACCACCGCACTTCGGCGCCCGTGACGGCCATGCCGGGCATGGCTATCTCGCTGATGGAGCGCGGGGGCGACCAGTGTGCGTTCGCCCCGCGGTGCGAACGGGCCACGGAGAAGTGCACCACTCGGGAGCCCCAGCTGGCGGGCGTCGCCGGCTCGGCGCACCTCGCCGCCTGCTTCCACCCGTTCGACGAGCCGCTGACGCGAAACGCGGCGACGGCCGCCGAGCTGACCCGCCGCGACGAAGACAACCTGCTCCGGGTCTCGAACCTCACCGTGGAGCACAAGGTGCGCGGGGTCAAGGTGGCCGCCGTGGCCGACGTCAGCTTCACGGTGGGACGGGGTGAATGCCTCGCCGTCGTCGGCGAGTCCGGCAGTGGTAAGACGACCACCGCTCGGGCCGTCGTTGGCCTGCAGCACTACGGCGGTGGCGAGATCGTGCTCAACGGTCAGACGCTGAGTCCCCGAGTTCAGGCCCGCACCCCCGAGCAGCGGCGGATGGTGCAGATCGTCTTCCAGAACGCCACGTCGGCGCTGAATCCCCGCGAGACCGTGCGCACCTCGATCGTTCGGGCCGTTCGCCACGCCCCCGCCGAGCGCCGTCGGCCCGTCGAAGAGCTGATGGGGCTCGTCCGGCTCTCACCCGATCTCGCCTCGGCCTACCCTGGAGCCCTCTCGGGTGGCGAACGGCAGCGGGTCGGTATCGCCCGGGCGCTCGCGACCGGGTGTGAGCTGCTGGTCTGCGACGAGGTCACCTCGGCCCTGGACGTCTCGGTGCAGGCCGCCGTGCTTCGCCTGCTGCGCGACCTGCGGCAAGAGCTCGGTCTCTCGATGTTGTTCATCACCCACGACCTCGGAGTCGTGGCCAACCTCGCCGATCGCGTGATCGTGCTTCAGCAGGGTTCGATCTGTGAGACCGGCGAGACCCGCGCGCTCCTGGACGGCCCCCAGTCGACTTATGCACGCGAGCTCGTGGCCGCCGCACCCGTCGTCGAGATGGGCTGAAGGGTGTCGCCCCGGGAACCGCAGACGTGCTCATCCCTACGCATCTCAGCGCACCAGATCTGTCATCGCGAACTCACACCACAAATCAGGAGCTGGACATGACGACCGAATCGACCCTTTGGACGCCGTCTCGGCGCTCGATCTTGATGGCCGGAGCTGCGGGCCTGGTCGGGCTCGGGCTCAGCGCCTGCTCTCCCGACTCTGCGGTCACCGACCGGAGCCGCAAGGCCAACGCCGGCGCCGCCACGGACGGCGCCGTCAAGAAGGGTGGTCTGCTCCGCGTCGGATTGTTCGGCGGCGGCAACGCGAACGAGACCATCAGCCCCGTGCTCGCCGTCGGCCTGGCGGACATCGCCCGCGTTTTCCAGCTCTACGAACCCCTCTTCGCGGCCGGCGACAAGGGTGAGCTGACGCCCAAGCTGGCGGTCTCGGCTTCGGCTAATGCGGCCGCTGACGTGTGGACGTTCGAGTTGCGCCAAGGAGTGATCTGGCACGACGGGAAGCCCTTCACCGCCGACGACGTGGTCTACACGGTCAAGCAGAGCTGGGGCAACGCCAAGAACCTGTTCAACTCGGCGCTGGCGCTCATCGTCGACTTTGCCGGCGTGACCAAGGTCAGCGACCACACCGTTCGGATCCCGCTCAAGCTCGGCGTCGCCGAGTTCCCCAGCATCACCGCCTTCCC
Organism: Friedmanniella sp.; assembly: GCA_965218535.1. GTDB lineage: Bacteria > Actinomycetota > Actinomycetes > Propionibacteriales > Propionibacteriaceae > Microlunatus. The sequence continues at coordinate 966,639 of CBDCLF010000001.1, read as the reverse complement.
CAATCTGTACATCGTGCAGAACGGCACCAAGGACTTCACCAAGGGCATCGGGACCGGGCCGTTCAAGATGGGGACGTTCAAGCCCGGCACCTCAGTGTTCGACGCCAACAAGAATTACTGGCGTGAGGGCCAGCCGTACGTCGACCAGCTGCTGATCAGCTCCACGTACCAGTCCCAGGAGAGTCGGCTCAACGCCCTGCTCGCCGGGGACATCGACATCGCTCCGCAGACGACGTCGGCCCTGGCCGCGGCCAACGAGAAGAGTGGGCGCCTGGTGCTCGGCAACCAGCCGGGGCCCGCCTGCGTGCCGATGATCATGCGGGTCTCCAAGGGTGAGCTGGCCGAGCCCAAGATCCGCCAGGCCCTCAAGCTGATCCCGGACCGCCAAGTCTTTGTCGACAACGTGTTCAACGGCTACGGCACGGTTTCGATCGACGCCCTCGGACAGACCGACCCGTATTTCGCCGACGACCTGCCGCATCAGCAAGACCTCGAGCAGGCCAAGTCGCTGCTGAAGTCCATCGGCAAGAGCGACCTCAACGTCGAGCTGCGGACGTCTTCGGTGGTAGACGGCATGAACGAGATCGCCACGCTGTTTAAACAGCAGGCTCTGGGAGCGGGGGTCACGGTCAACCTCAAGCTCTACCCGCCGACAACCTACTACAGTGCTTCGGCCGGGGTCTTCGACCGTGACTTCTGCCTCGACTTCGCCTCGCAGGGGCTGAACTCGCTGTCCCTGATCTATCTCACCTGGAATCTCCCCAAGGCGCCCTACAACCAGTCGGGCTTCGGAGCCGACGCGGCAGACCGGAAGCTCATGCTCGACGCAATCTCGGAGGCCGACAGGACCAAGGCGGCCGAGAAATGGCGGGCGGTGCAAGAGGGCCAGGTCAAGGACGGGCCCTACATCATCCCCGCCACTCAGAACTGGCTGGACGCTTACTCCCTGAAGGTCCGGGGGGTGCAGACAACCACGGCGTACACCTGCGGTGGCTACGATTTTGCCGGCGGCTGGCTGGCCTGAGCAGATCTTCGGAGGAGACGGCGATGCCGGTCGTGCAGGGGAACCGCGTGACCGGCCGGTTCGGCCCCCGGGTCGGCGAGTCGGTGTGACCAGCGTGCTTTCCTTCTCTGCTGAGACGTCCCCCGACCACCACGACTCGGTCCTGGCAACCACGAGCGGGAAGGTGACGGCATGCTGATTTTTGTCTCAAGGTCGCTGACGCTTCGACTCGGGCTCGATCGGTAAAGGCTGTGATGAGCATCGACGAACCCACGAGATCCCGCCTGTTTTCGTTCCTGCGTGAACTCAAAGAGGTCGACGAGGGCGGACGACGGATCGCGCCCGACACTCTTCGAGCCGTCATCCGTGAGCGGTCCGGGCTGGTCGTCGTACACGGGGCCACCGCCGCGGAGGGCGATCGGCGCACGCCCTACCCCCTGGCCACCGCGGGTTCGGCGAGCCAGATCGACGACGCGCTCGTGGTCGACCAGCGAAAGCCGGGTTCGGTCTCGTGGCGTACCGAGGCGGTGCCCTCCGACCTCGATACTGACCGGGGCTACGTCGCCTTTCTCTTCAGTTTGGCCATGGGAAACGGTTCCGGCGCTCCTCAGCCCAGCGGCACCTTCGCGCTCGAGCTGGAGGGCCAAGAGGTCGCCCGGTTCGCGTTGGTCAAGGGCCGGCGACGCTGGCACACCGCGTCGGGTCTCTTGGCGTTCTTCCCCGAGCGCGTGCAGTCGATCCCGTTCGGCCCCGTCTTCGCCGTCGACGACCAACTGCCCCTGGACTCGACCTACGTCGACGGCCATGCCGTGCTCGTGGTCGAGCGCGACCTGGTGGCGACGGGGCGGCCGAACATGATCGCCATCCGGGCCCTAAGCGAGGAGCCTTCCCGGCAGTGGGCCAGAGTCGGCTTGAGCGCGTGGTACGGCGTCTTCCAGGTCGAGAGCCATCTCTCGGCTCTGGTCTACGCCTGCGAGCCGGCAGAGGTGGTGGAGCACGGCGGCTACCGCCTGCTGCTCGGTGACCTGCACAGCCACTCTGGCGAGAGCACGTTCCTGGACGGGCTCGCCGAGGCCCAGGGGTCCGAGGGGCCGTGTGGCGTGGGCAGCCGGGCGTCCCTGTTCCGCTACGCCCGTGACGTGGCAGGGCTGGACTTCTACTGCCTTTCCGAGCACGACTGGCAGATGGACGATCACGACTGGGCGCACCTTCGGCGGCTGAACGACGAGTTCTTGTCTGAGTCCTTCGTGACCGTCCACGGGTTCGAGTGGACCTCGATGGCCTATGGTCATCGCAACGTCTACTTTGCCGACCAGCCGGGCTCGCTGTTCTACGCGCAAGACCCGCTCAATCCCTACGAGTGGCACACGGACCGGCCCAGCCCCCGCGACCTCTGGAGCCACCTGCGGGCGCAGGCTGTACCGGCGCTCACCATCCCGCACCACATGTCGGCTGCACAGTTTCCGCTCGACCTGCGCGACTTCAACGACCCCGACTTCGACCGCGTGGCCGAGATCTACTCGGCCTGGGGTGACTCCCTCGAGCACGGACAACCCGTCACGCGCGGGGCCACCCGCATCGAGCGCCTGGAATTCCTGCGCACGATCCGAGACGGCTACCGGATCGGCTTCATCGGCTCCTCCGACAGTCACGACGGTCATCCGGGCCTTGCGAACGGCGACAGCCGACGTCCCCAGCTGTTTCATCACCTCGGCAGCGGCCGAGCCGGTGTTTACACCACTGACGCAAGCCGGTCTGCGATCTTCGCGGCCATGGTCGACCGCCGCACATTCGCCGCAACCGGTGACGGGATCAGCGTGTGGACCACCCTGGACGGTAAGCCGATGGGTACCGATCAGGACCGGCCACCCGGGGCCGCCAAGTTCGAGGTCAGCGTCCGAAGCGATCTGCCGCTCTCCTCCCTCAGCGTCTACCGCAATGGTCGGCTCACCGAGAGGGTCGACGCGCTTGGTCAGCACCGATTGGAGACCGAATGGATCGAGCGGGTCGGCAGCAGCGACACGAGCAGCATCTTCGTCAAGGCTGTCCGCAGCGACGGTGAGAGCGCCTGGTCCTCACCGCACTGGGTCGTTCGTTGATCAGGGTGCCCGGGGGGTTGCCCTCCCTGGCCGTGGCGTCGGGCGTGCTCCCCGTGACCGGAAGGTGATGCTCGCCGGCGGGGTTTTTGCGCTACCTCGAGATTGCGTACGCGAGGCCGGGAGCTCCGGCAGTTGTTCGACATCGCGGCTGAGGCCCCGCAAAGGGACCGCTCTAGCTGGCGCTCTGTTTGGAGTACAGACGTCGACTCGATGGGTACCTAAGCCGGCTTTCGGTTGCGATCCGGCGGAAGCGTCGCTCTCATGACGCACACCGAGCGAGGAGCAGGCGCTGTGGGAATACTGGCGCTTCGACCGGCCGAAGAGTGTCGGTGGGACGCGCTGGCGCTGGGTGAGGTGATGCTGCGCCTCGACCCCGGTGACGGCCGAGTCCGCACCGCACGGCACTTTCGTGCCAGCGAGGGCGGAGGGGAATACAACGTCGTGCGAGGGCTGCGCCGTGTGTTCGGTTTACGGACGGCGATGGTGACAGCGCTGGTGGATAACGAGATCGGCCGCCTGATCGAGGACCTCATGCTCGGTGGAGGTGTCGACACCAGCCTGGTCCAATGGCAACCTTTCGACGGTGTCGGTCGGCGGGCTCGCAACGGACTCAACTTCACCGAGCGCGGCTTCGGCGTCCGCGGTGCCGTCGGTGTCTCCGACCGTGGTCACACGGCCGTCTCTCAGCTCTCACCGCAGGACGTTGACTGGGAGCACCTGTTTGGGCACGAGGGCGTGCGCTGGCTGCACACCGGCGGCATCTTCGCAGCACTCTCGGACAGCGCGGCGGCGACCACCCTGGCCGCCGTGGAGGCCGCGGGACGCCACGGCACGGTGGTCTCGTACGACCTCAACTACAGGCCCAGCCTGTGGCAGGACGCGGGCGGACAATCCCAGGCCCGCGAGGTCAACCGCACCATCGCCCCCTACGTCGACGTCATGCTGGGGAACGTGGGCGACTTCACCGCCGACTTCAACCCGACGGTTACGGGGGTGCCGGAGGACCACACCCGACTCGATATCGACGAGTACGCCTCCATGATGGATCACGTCTCCCGGGAGTATCCCAACCTGTCGGTCCTGGCGACCACGGTGCGTGCGGTGCGCTCGGCCAGCGTGAACGACTGGGGTGCGCTGGCATGGTCGGCCCAAACGGGCGTGCTCCAAGCTACCCAGCGTGATGGTCTGGAGGTTTACGACCGCGTCGGTGGTGGTGATTCGTTCGCCTCCGGGCTGATTTACGGACTCATGGTCGAGGGAGAGCTCAAGCTGGCACTGGAGTACGCCGCCGCGCACGGTGCTCTAGTCATGACGACACCGGGGGACGCGTCGATGGCGAGCCTGGACGACGTGCGCAGACTGGCCGGAGGTGGCAGTGCCCGGACCGAACGCTGACGCCGAGGGCACACGGCCCGGAGGCGGGAACAGCACAATGTCGGCTGCCCGCTGGTACGGCGCCGGGGACATCCGCATCGATCAAGTCCAGCAACCTGTTCCCGATAACGGCGACGCTCTCGTGGAAGTCGAGTGGGTTGGCCTGTGTGGCTCCGACGTCGAGGAGTACCTCCACGGCCCTGTGGTAGCCCACCCCCCGCTCATACTCGGACACGAGATCGTCGGTATCGTGCGCGTATCCGCGGCCGACGGAACCGGCCCGGCCGCGGGTACGCGCGTCGTGGTCGACGTGGTCACGGGCTGCGGTAACTGCTACTGGTGCCAGCGCCACGACGAGGGTTTGTGCCCCGACCTCGTGGTGACGGGCCAGCACGCTAACGGGGGGCTCGCGCGGTACGTCGTCGGGCGCGCCGAACGCCTCGTGGTAGTCCCACCTCACCTCGACCCTCGGACTGCGGCGCTGGCCGAACCACTGGCCGTCGCCGTGCGCGCCCTCCGCAAGGCGGGAAATCTGACCGGTCGCGGAGTGCTGATTTTCGGCGGCGGCACCATCGGCATGCTCTGCGCACAGGTGGCCAGGGTGGGGGCAGCGGCATCCATCGTCGTGGTGGAGCCCGGGCCGCGCCGCCGGGAGACGATCGAATCGTGGGACGTTGACACCGTCTGGGCCAAGAGCAAGCAGGAGCGCGCTGACGATGTGGCCGGCCACTTCCCCGGGCGCGGCGTCGACGTCGTCGTCGAGTGCGCGGGAAGGTCCGGGCTGGCAGGGGAAGCAGCGAGCCTGGCGCGTCGCGGCGGACTGGTCGTGCTGACCGGCGTCGTGCCCCCGCCCGACCCGATGGACACCTTGGACATCGTCTTGGCAGAGAAGACGGTGGTTGGTTCGGCGGCGCACATGTGGGACGACGATGTCGTCGTCGCCGTCGGGTTGCTCGCCAACGGCTCGGTCGACGTCACCTCGATGATCACCCATGAGGTGCCGTTGGCCGAGATCGGCCGTGCGTTCGAAATCCTCACCGATCCCAAGCAGGATGCCATCAAACTCCTGGTCTCGGTCACCGGCGGCGCTTGACCTCGATGCGGTGGTCGCTGGTGAACTCTTCTGGTCGAGTTCGTCGGGTGACGTTCCACTTAGGGATGGGGTACTGGTCCCGGCCATTTGCCTTTGTCGCTACGTGCGCCGCCCTAGCGACGTCGTCGGGAATCACGGCCAACGCGGCATCAAGAGCACGATTGGCGCGTGCTGCACCTTAAGGTGGACGCGTTGGAACTGTGCCCTGAGCAAGGTCGGGGACGTTCGAGGAGCCGGCAACGTCGTCAACCGGCGGACTGAGGTCAAGCGGTCGTGACGCGTCGCGTCGTACCGGGTCGGGCAGCCAAATCGGGCAGCAGTCGAACACCCAGACCCGGGTTCTCAGGTGGTTTCAGCCGGCCGCGAGAGATCAGCGGCCCACCCTCGACCAATGTGTCGTACCAGCCGAGGTAGGCCGCACGCACGGTCTCCTGGACGAGCACGTTGGTCGCCGAGACCGATAGGTGGGCGCAGGCAGTGAGGGCGACCGGTCCTGTGCAGTCGTGCGGCGCCACGGGTACCCCGTACGCCGCAGCTAGGTCCGCTACCTTCTTGGCGTTGGTGAGGCCTCCGCCCCAGGTGGTGTCGACGGTAACCACGCCGAGCGCGCCCTGAGCGAGCAGGGTGGCCACCTCCCTATTGCCGGCGACCGTTTCCCCGGCCGCGACCCGCAAGGAAGTGCCTGCGGCTACGCGAGCCAGCCCACCGACTATGTCGCTCCGGACGGGATCCTCTACCCACAGGGGCTCGAACTCCTCCAACGCGGCCACGATGCGACGGGCGGACGGCACGTCCCACAGGCCGTGCAGCTCGATCATGACGTCGATGTCTGCGCCGACCGCCGTGCGGATCTGGGCTACTCGGTCTAGACCATCCCTCAGCCCGGCGCTGGAGATGGAATGCCCGTAGGAGGTCTCGGCGTGCGGGTCAAAGGGCCAGATCTTCATGCCGTGTATGCCTTGGTCGAGCAGGTCTCGGGCCAGCTCACCGGGCCGGGTCAAGGCGGCGTGCAGGTCCTCGAAGCGCCCCTCCCGGACGCCCCAGTTGTTCACGGCCTGCCCGGAGGCGGCGTTGACGTAGCCAGCACCCGCGCAGGTGTTGTAGATCGCGATGTCATCGCGTGTCCGGCCACCCAGCAGCATGTGGACCGGTTGGCCGCTGGTCTGTCCCAGGAGGTCCCACAGGGCAAGGTCGACGGCGGACCTGGCCCGCGTCTCGGTGCCGCTGCCCTGGAAACCGACGTACCCCGCGAGCGCGTGGGCGTGTCGCTCACGATTGCGGGGGTCGTGGCCGAGAAGGTAACTGGCTACAACCGAGTGCAAATGGGTCTCGACGGCCTCGGCCCCGTAGAACGTTTCGCCGAGGCCGATGAGGCCCTCGTCGGTGTGCAGCAGCAGGAAGAGAAGGTTCGGAAAGGAGTCGACGCGCAGCGTCTCGAGAACGGTGATTCTCATGCCGCGCTCAGCGCCCGGACTCTCGTGGTGTCTGCAGCCTCGTAGCCGCGCCCAGAACATTCCCGTGCGCCCGTCCTAGCGCCCTGCGTCGAGCAGGAGCCGCGAAACGGCGGAACAGGAACGACCCATTAGACGTTACATCGAATGTTTGGATTTCTTGATTTTACGGCTGGCCGTCCGTGTCGTCAATATCCCGCGTGGTCGCTGCGGCGTCCGTACACTCAGCAAGTGGTGTCCTTGAGCCTGGGAATCGTCGCGACCTCGCGTAAGCCGGACGAGCGGCGCCTGGCGATCCATCCTGATCACGTGAACAGGATCGAACCCGAGCTCAGGCAGCGGCTCTACCTCGAACGAGGTTACGGGGAGCGGTTCGGGGTCAGCGACGAGCAACTGTCGGCGTTGGTCGCCGGGATGCGCAGCCGCGAGGAACTGCTCGCCGAGTCCGATGTGGTGGTGCTCCCCAAGCCACTGGCGCAGGACCTGAGCAGTCTCGCGGCGGGGCAGGTGCTGTGGGGCTGGCCGCACTGCGTTCAGGACGCCGAACTGACGCAGGTCGCGGTCGATCGCCAGCTCACCCTGATCGCCTGGGAGGCGATGAACCACTGGACCAGCGACGGCGGGTTCGGCGTACACGTATTCCACAAGAACAACGAGTTGGCCGGCTATTGTTCGGTCCTGCATGCGCTCTCGCTGCGCGGGAGTACCGGCGACTACGGTCGGCGGCTACGGGCCGTGGTGATCAGCTTCGGCGCGACCGCCCGCGGTGCCGTCCGGGCGTTGGCGGCCCTGGGCGTGCACGACGTAACGGTGCTGACCCGGCGCGAGAGCGCCGCCGTGGCGTCCCCGATCGCCTTTGTGGAGATGCAGACCTTCGCCGCTGATCCGGATCACCCCGGTCGGCTCTGCGTGCCCGAAGAGGCGGGGTCGCGTCCGCTGGTCGAACTGCTGACCGAGTTCGACCTCGTCGTGAACTGCATCCTGCAAGACACCGACGATCCGGTGACGTTCGCCACCGAGGACGACGTGGACGCCTTCTCGCCCGGCACGCTGATCATCGACGTCTCCTGTGACGAGGGGATGGGGTTCTCCTGGGCGCGGCCAACGAGCTTCGCCGACCCGATCATGGAGGTGGGCAACGGCCTGCACTACTACGCGGTGGACCACAGCCCCTCCTACCTGTGGAACTCCGCCACCTGGGAGATCAGCGAGGCCCTGCTCGGCTACATTCCGATCATCGCGGCCGGCCCCGACGCCTGGCACGGTGACGAGACCGTCCGCCGGGCAGTCGAGATCCGCGACGGTGCGATCCTCAACCCGCGCATTCTCTCCTTCCAGGGACGCTCAGACGCACCGACGGGGTAACCGCTAGCCGGGCAAAGTCGCCCCAGCCGGGGCGGCATATTCCTTGGTCAAGGACTGGTCGCCAGCGTAAGAATCACCCCATGACCGAACCGACGCGGTGGAGCCGCGCGACCCAAGTCTCTGACATGTGGCTCGATCCGGACGACGATCCGCGCGAGGCTCAGCAGTCCGGCACCGACGAGCGCAGCATCCTGCTCGACTATCTGCGCCGCTACCGCCTGACGATGCAGCTCAAGTGTGCCGACCTGAAGGCCGAGCAGATGGCCCTGCGTTCCGTCCCGCCCTCGACCATGTCGCTGCTCGGCCTGGTCCGGCACATGGCCGAGGTGGAACGCTCGTGGTTTCGCCGGGTGATGAGCGGCGGCAGCGACCCCCAGCTCTATTGCACATACCAGTCCCCGGACGAGCACTGGGACGGCGCCCGAGCCGACGACGCGCTCGTCGCGCAGGCCTGGGCGGCGTGGCGGGACGAGGTGGACTTCGCCGACGACTATGTGGCCCGTACCCAAGACCTCGCCACGCCGGGGATGCACCACGGCACGAGCGTCATCCTGGTCCACATGATCGAGGAGTACGCGCGGCACTGCGGCCACGCCGACCTGCTCCGGGAGTGCATCGACGGACGGGTCGGCCAGTAGACCGGTGGAAGGTCAACCACGGCGTGGCGGGTCGGATCGCGATCCGGACGGCGTCAATCAGCTCCAGTCGAGACGACTTCGAATCCTGCAGGTTCACGTTGAGGGCATCCGCCATATCGGAATGCGCGACCGGCGAGTGTGTGACGTCTGAACTGATTCCCCGGGTAAGAAGGGTCAGATGAGTTTTGAATCCGTAAGCCTCCGCGACGACCTGACCCCTGCCTGGTCCATCCCGGCCTGCTCCTGCGGGGCGGGGGGTTGGCGCGGGCGATCGTCGAGCGGGCCAACCTGTTTGCGCGCCACTACGAACAGGTAGTCGTTTTCACCACAGGCTTCGCCTACCGGATCGACGAGGCCGTGGCCGAATCGAAGGGGCGCGGCTCTCTGCACAAGCGGGTCGTCGTCCGCAACTTCTTCCAGCACAGCGGCTGGGTGGCGAACCTCGGCGCCCCCCGCCCGGTGCCGAATCGGTCCTTCCGAGCGATCAGGTCGAATCGAAGTGGCAGCGGATGCCCGGCGGGCCGTTCTTCCGGATCGCCGACCGTGACTTGGATGCGCCCTACCCACCTCCTACCGATACTTCGACCAGGCGGGCCGCCCCCTACCCACCACCCGGACCTGGCCGGACAAGCGGCACGAGTATCGGGCCACGGTGCACCAAACCCACGATCACGACATCAAGTGGCGCACCGTCGTGGCGCCGTGGGTGGACTCTGAGATCGCCGGCCTCATGCGGCCCGTGCTGTTCTCGCTGCAGCGGGAGTTCGGCGACCCGGTGCTGCTGGCTTCGACGAAGGCGGCACGGAAGGTCGTTTCGTTGCACAACTGCCATTACCGCGATCCCGAGGACCCGGAAAGCGGCTTCCGCGCCGCATTCCGGCCGATCTTGTCCCGCCCGCTCGCCGTCGACGAGATGGTCTGCCTGACCCAGCAGCAGCGGCTCGAACTCACCCGAGAGGTTCCCGGAGCCGTACTGCCGCAGCATCCCCTATCCCGGCCGGCTGCCGCGTCGGGAGACGGGTGACAAGGACCTGTCGCTGGTGGTGCTCGTGGGGCAGTTACAAGCGCGTAAGCGGATTGATCACGCCATCCGGGCGGTCGCGCTGGTCGTACAGGAGGTTCCACAGGGCCGGCTGGAGATTTACGGGGAGGGCGCGAGCGAGGCCGCTTTGCGTGCGCTGATCGAGGACTTGGGGCTGCAGAAGTCCGTCGCCCTAATGGGTTATTCGCTCACCGTCGACGAGGCGCAGGCGCGGGCGGCGTGCACCTTGATGACGTCGACGTTCGAGGGTTTCGGGCGGGTGATCAGCGAGAGCATGAGCTTGGGCACACCGGTCGTCTCCTACCACATCCGCTACGGCCCTCGTGATCTCATCCGGCATGGGGTCGACGGGGTGCTGGTGGAGCTACACCAAGGCGCCCGGTCACGTTCGCCCGCCGCCTGCGTCGTCGGTTCGGTCCCGCGATCGGCCGCCGCGTCGGGTAGAAGTGGAGGCGTGCCGTCGCTTCTGCAGTCCTCTCACGCCTGGCGAGAAGTGTGGGCCGAGGAGTTGCTGGACCGACTGACCCCGGTGATGAGCGCGCTGGGCGTGCTGTTCCTGCTCGTGGTGATCGGTGAGCAGTTCGCCCGGGCCGGAAGCGCGGTCAGCGTCGTGCTCACCGTTCTCGGTTGGGTCTTGTGGGTGGTCTTCGCCTTGGAGTTCGTGGCCAGGATGGTGGTGGCGCCGTCGACCAGCCGGTTCCTGAAGAAGAACTGGTGGCAGTTGTTGTTCCTGGTCCTGCCGTTTCTGCGGATCCTCCGACTGGTCCGGGCGCTGCGGCTGCTGCGGACCGGACGCGTGCTGTCCTCGGCCATCCGGACGTCCCGCTCCGCCCGCGGCCTTCTCGGCGGCCGGATCGGGTGGCTGTCGATGGTCTCCGCCATTACCGTGCTCGCCAGCAGTCTGCTGCTGTTCCAGTTCGCGGGCTACGACACGTACGGGCAGGCCCTGCACGACGCCGCGCTGGCCACCATCACCGGGGAGCCGTTGGCCCGGCCGGATGCGTTCTCCCAGATCCTCGAGGTCGTGCTGGCCGTCTTCTCGGTGGTGGTGTTCGCGACGTTGGCCGGGTCGCTGGGGGCGTACTTCCTGCACCGGGGCCCGGCGGGAGCCGATGCCTCTGAGTGAAATGCGCGGGTGAGGGCGCCGACCCCTTCGGGGCCCTTCGACAAGCTCAGGGGGCGTAGGGGGTGGCTAAGGGGCGCCGACCCCTTCGGGGCCCTTCGACAAGCTCAGGGGGCGTTTTGCCGACCCCTTCGGGGCCCTTCGACAGGCTCAGGGGGCGTTTTGCCGACCCCTTCGGGGCCCTTCGACAGGCTCAAGGGGCGTTTTGCCGACCCCTTCGGGGCCCTTCGACAGGCTCAAGGGGGCGTTTTGCCGACCCCTTCGGGGCCCTTCGACAAGCTCAGGGGGCGTTCTGCCGACCCCTTCGGGGCCCTTCGACAGGCTCAGGGGGCGTTTACTGCTCTTCGGTGAGCATGCGGGCGATGATGCGGCGGACTTGGCGGACGACGGCGTCGGCGTTGACGGTGACCGCGGGGCGGGGGCCGTCGACGTCGATCACCTGCTGCATGGTCTCCAGGATGTGCTGCACCCGGCGGTAGTAGGTGACGAACGTCGGCGCCAACGCTGCGCTGATCTCCGGGCCCGAGGCGAAGTTGCGGCTGACCCGCCACAGGTGCCGGGTCCGGCCCGGTGCGACCGGGGTGACGGCGTGGGTAAACCGGAACGTGCGCGGCGAGCCGTCGACGAACACGTGCCAGGCGTCGACCCACAGGCCGGCGGACGCGAACGTGCCCTCCTCGCGCTGCTCGAACGTGGCGGCCGGGGCGACCCCAAGGATCTCCGCGTGCCAGGACGCCAACGGTGCCGGCGGATAGTCCCGGCGATACGACACCGACGTTTCGCTGACCTCGACCTGCAGGTCCGGTGGCTCGTCCTGCAGCGCCGGCGGCGCGATGAACGGGTCCACCACCGCAACGTGGGTGATGTCGGCGAAGTTCTCGTGCAGCAGGGACACGTCGGCGGCGGTCTCCCACTGCTCGCCGAGCGTGCTCCAGCCTGGGTCGTCCAGCCACGGCGTCCGTGGCGCCGGCCGCCGCGCCGCCAGCCCCGGCTCGCCCGGCCAGACCCAGACCAGCCCGTCGGACTCGGCCACCGGGAAGGCGCGGACCCGGGCGCCGACCGGGACGTGGCGCTGGGTAGGCACCGAAACGCACGCGCCGTCGGGGGCGTAGGCGAACCCGGAGTAGCCGGAGACGATCGTGTCCCCCTCGAGGTGTCCGAGGCTGAGCGGGTACGGCCGGTGGGCGTCGCGGTCCTCCAGGGCCACCACCGCTCCGGCCGGCGTGCGGTACAACACCACCGGCACCCCGAGGACCCGCCGAGCCAGCGGCGAACCTCCGACCTCGGTGGGGTCGGCGGCCACGTACCAGGCGTCGCGGGGATAACGGCTCGGCCGGCTCCGGTCGGCGGCCCCGACCCGCCCCTGCGTGGTCATGCGTCCAGCACCAACCGGCCGGATCTACAGCGGGACACGCAGATCATCATGTATTCGCCGGCTTGACGCTCCTGGGCGTTCAGCACCGAGTCGCGGTGCTCGACGTCGCCCTCGATCACCTCGGTCTCGCAGGTGCCGCAGATGCCCTCCATGCAGGACCCGAGGACGTTGGCCCCCGCCTGCTGGGCCACGTCGAACACCGACCGGTCCGGCGGCACGGTCACGCTCACCCCGGTCTGGGCCAGCACCAACTCGAAGGAGTCGTTGACCGTCCCGTCCGGTAGCGCCTTGGCGCTGAATCGCTCCACGTGCAGACTGCCGGCCGGCCACGACGCGCAGGCCAACTCGACCGCACTCAGCAACCGCTCCGGACCGCAGCAGTAGACCAGGGTGTCGGGCTGCGGGGTGCCGAGCAGGGCCGGCAGGTCGATCCGGCCGCCCTCGTCCCGGGGCTGCAGGCTGACCCGCTCGTCCCCGTCCGCGGCCAGCTCGTCGGCGAAGGCCATCGACGAGCGGCGGCGGCCGCCGTAGACCAGCCGCCAGTCCGCCCCGGCGGCCTCCGCCTGGGCGATCATCGACCGCAACGGGGTGATGCCGATGCCGCCGGCGATGAACAGGTAGCGCGGCGAGCGGACCAGCGGAAAGTGGTTGCGCGGGCCGCGTACCCGGACGCTCGCCCCGGCCCGGAGCTGGTCGTGCACCCCCCGCGAACCGCCCCGGCTCTCGGGCGTCCGCAGCACCGCGACCTGCCAGCGGTCGGTCTCCGCCGGGGATCCGCACAGCGAGTACTGCCGGACGACGTCGTCGCCGAGGATCAGATCGAGATGAGCCCCCGGCGACCAGGAGGGCAGGTCCGAGCCGTCCGGGCTCTCCAAGGACAAGGCCACGACCTCGTCGGCCACCGTCTCCGCGGCGGCGACGCGAAGTTCGGCCTCGTGCTCACGGACCACGGTCCGGGCCGGCTGCGTCTTCGCTCGCCCGGGGCTGGGCCGGGTGTCGCCCCTGGTGCTCGGTTCGGCGGCCCTGGCCCGCACCGGGAACTTTTTGATGCCGTTGACGAAGTTGCTGCGGACCCGGGTCACCTCGCCGGCCAGCTCGATCTCGGCGAGCCGCGGGATGAGTTCTTCGAACATCAGCCGGATCTCCATCCGGGCCAGGCTGTTGCCCAGGCAGGTGTGCGGGCTGCCCTTGCCGAAGGTGACGTGCTCGACGTTGCTTCGGGTGACGTCGAGCCGGTACGGGTCGGGGAAGGCCGCGTCGTCGCGGTTGCCCGAGGCGAACCACATCACCACCTTGTCGCCTCGGCGGATCTGCTTCCCGCCGAGTTCGACGTCACGGGTCGCGGTCCGGCGGAAGTGGTAAACCGGCGAGGCCCAGCGCAGGAACTCCTCCACCGCGTGCGGGATCAATTCGGGGTTTTGCTGCAGCGCCCGCAGCTGGTCCGGGTGCTGGATCAGGGCCAGCATCGTCTGGCTGATGGCCTGCCGGGTGGTTTCGTTGCCGGCCACCACCAGCAGCAGGAAGTAGTTGTCGAAGTCGGTGGCACTGAGCGGCTCGCCGTCCTCGGGGGTCCGGTTGACCAACTGGCTGACCAGGTCGGTGCCGTCGCCGCCCTTGCGCTGCCGGGCCAGTTCGCGGCCGTACGCGAAGACGTCCAGGGCCGCCGGGGTCCGGAACGGCAGGTGCTTGTACTGCTCGCTGTTCGGGTCGTAGAGCAGGTTGTCGGAGTACTCGGGGTCGGTGTTGCCGATCATCTGGTTGCCCCAGTCGATCAGCTGCGCGGTGTCGGCCACCGGCGCGTCGAGCAGCCGGACCAGCACCTGGATCGGGAAGTCCGCGGCCACCGCGTCGACGAAGTCGAATTCCGGCGTGGACAGGGCGCGGTCGACGGTCTCCCGGGTCAGCCCGCGCAGGAAGTCCTCGTACTTGCGGTTCAGCGACCCGGCGCTGAACTCGCGCTGGATCAGCCGCCGCAGGGCCAGGTGGCGGACGCCGTCGGTCTCCAACATGGAGCGCCGCCGGTCCTTCCACTCCGGGTCGACCTCCTCCAGGTTGACGTAGTCGGTGGAGGTGAAGGTGTCCGGATCGCGGTCGACCGCGCGGATGTCGTCGTAGCGGGTGACCGCCCAAAAACCCGAACCGTCGGTTTCGGGATTCCAGTGCACCGGGTCCTGCGCGCGCAGGGTGTCCAGCATCGCCCAGCCCTCGTCGCGCGCGAACGCGTCCAGGTCGGACAGGTCGACGTCGGCCAGCGGCACGGGGTCAGGACGGCGCACGGATTCTCCTCACGTTCGGGTCCAAACGATAGGAGGGTGAGCACCGCCACGCAAGGCAACGCAGCTTCGTTCAGCGCTCACCAAGGAGGTCGACGAAGCCCGGGTCGCGGTCTTCGCTCGTGGAAGACTGACGGCGCTCGACGATTGCCCAAGACCGGCGATCGACCCGACCGAGGATCAGGAGAGCAGGCGTGGCCGATCATCCCCTCGACCCACTGAGTGCGGACGAGTTCCGGCGCAGTGCGGCGATTCTGCGCCGTGACCAGGACCTGGACGAGGGATGGCGCTTCGCCTCGGTGGAGTTGCAGGAGCCGGCCAAAGCCGTGGTCCAGGCGTGGCGCGACGGCGACGAGCCGCCGCGACGCTCGTTGTCGGTGCTGTGGCAGCGGTCGACCAACCAAACCTTCGAGGCCGTGGTGGATCTGGTCGGGGACCGGGTGGAGTCTTGGACCCACCTGCCCGGGGTCTGCTCCAACTTCATCGGCGAGGAGTACCACGAGGTCGACGAGATGCTGCACCGAGACGGCGAGGTACTGGCCGTCTTGGCTCGGCGGGGGATCGAGGACGCGTCGCGGGTGCTGTTCGACGTGTGGACCTACGGCGGCGCGGTGCTGCCGCCGCAGTGGCGTGACCGGCGGGTCGGCTGGTGCGATCTGTGGTTGCGCGAGACCCCGGGTGGCAATCCGTACGCCCATCCGATCTCCGGGCTGAAGGTGATCGTGGACATGAACAGCCTCGAAGTGTTGCAGATCGAGGACCACCACGACTACGGCCTGCCTGCCGTCGACGCCGAGTACGACCCGGCGCTCACCGGGCGGGCGCCGCGAACCGACCTGAAGCCGCTGGAGATCAGCCAGCCCGAGGGCGTCTCGTTCGCCCTCGACGGGTACGCGCTGCGCTGGCAGAACTGGTCGATGCGGCTGGGTTTCAACTTCCGCGAGGGACCGGTAATCTACCAGGTCGGCTTCGACGACCCGACCACCGGCGTGCGGCGCGACGTTGCGTACCGGATGTCGTTCGCGGAGATGGTGGTGCCCTATCGCGACCCGGGCTTCGACCACGACCGGCGGACCGCGTTCGACATCGGCGAGTGGGGTCTGGGCTACCTGACGACCTCGCTGGAACGGGGCTGCGACTGCCTGGGGGAGATCGTCTACCTCGATGCCGTCGTGCCGGACGCGCAGGGTCAGCCGCAGCCGATCCGGCAGGCGATCTGCCTGCACGAGGAGGACAACGCCGTGCTGTGGAAGCACGTCGACACCGAGGCCGGGGCTCAGGTCCGCCGGATGCGGCGGATGGTGGTCTCGGTGCACGCCACCGTGGCCAACTACGAGTACCTGATCTACTGGCGGTTCTACCAAGACGGCAACATCGAGTGCGAGGTCCGCGCGACCGGGCTGATGGTCACCACGGCGCTGGCGACCGAGCAGGACAGCTCGCCGTACGGCACCACCGTGGACACCCGCACGTACGCCCCGTTCCACCAGCACTTTCTCGTCGCCAAGCTCGACCTCGACGTCGACGGGACGCAGAACATTGTCACCGAGGTCGACTCGGTGGCCGACCCGGTCGGCCCGGCGAATCCGATGGGTCTGGGCCTGCGGACCCGGTCGGTCACCATTGGCTCCGAGCGGGACGCGGCCCGCGACTACGACTGGGGCACCCAGCGGAGCTGGCAGGTGGCGCACGCCACCAAGACCAACCGGCTCGGGTCGCCGACCGCGTACAAGCTGGTTCCTGGCGGGGTGATCCCGCCTCTGATGGATCCCGCCTCCCCGGCGCTGCGGCGCTCGCCGGTGATCGGACATGCGCTGTGGGTGACCGCCCAGGACGATGCCGAACGCTGGCCGGCCGGGGACTATCCCACCCAGTGGGCGGGTCCCGATTCGGGCGCCGACGAGGTGGCCGGGGATGCCGCGCTGGCCCGGTCGCGGCAGGGCGTGAGCGCCTGGATCACCGAGGACGCGCCGTTGGTCGGCGCCGATGTTGTGTTGTGGTACGTCTTCGGGATCCACCACATCACCCGGGTGGAGGACTGGCCGATCATGCCCAGCGACACGGTGTCGTTCTGGCTCAAGCCGTTCGGCTTCTTTGACGCCAACCCCTCCCTCGACGCCCCGCCCAGCGGTCAGCATGGCCAACTCGACGAGCACAGCCAACCCGACGAGCACAGCCAGCCCGACGAGCACGGCCAGCCCGACGAGTCCGTCCCGCACCACCACTGAGCACATCCTGGACGAGCGGTCGGTGTGGGTCTGCTCGGCGACCAGCAGGCGTCGGATATCGTACGGATCCGAACGTTCTGTCGAGCGGCAAAGGAGCGGCATGAGCGAACCGCAGGGCTTCTTCTACCCGCGGACGGCCGGCGGCCGTTCCTCGGTGATCCCGGCCCCGCCCTGGTTCTACTCCGGGGACCTGCTGACCGTCGAGTACCGCACCGACCCGGCCCGGGTGGCTGAACTGCTGCCGGCCCCGCTGGAGCCGGCGCCGGAGGATCCGGGCGCGGTGGCCATGATCTGGGCCGACTGGCAGTCCTGCTCGGCCGGCCGGGAGGAGCTGCTGGACCCGGTCCGCGCCCAGTACAAGGAGGCGTTCGTCGTCGTCCGCTGCGGCTACCGGGGGCAGGTGTACTCCCGCTGCGTTTACATCTGGGTGGACAAGGACTTTGCGATCGGCCGCGGGCTGCACCAGGGCTACCCGAAGAAGCTGGGGTCGATGTGGCAGACCCGGCCGCACCCGTTTGCTCAGGGCGCGCCGCAGCTCGCGCCCGGCGGCACGTTCGGCGCCACCCTGGCCGCCGCGGATCGTCGGCTGGCGCAGGCGAAGCTGAGCCTGCGCGAGGAGTCGCCGACCAACGGCTTCGTCAACGCGCACCCGATGGCCCACCACCGGATCCTGCCCGGGATCGAGGCCGGCAGCCCCGACGCGTACGCCGAACTGATCGCCTCCGGTTCGGCCGAGTTCGAGGCCGGGCCGGCCTGGCGCGGCGACCCCGAACTGACCCTGTTCGACGCCCCGACCGAGGAGCTGTCCCGGCTCAGCGTGGACGAGCTGATCGGCGGCTACTACCGCCAGGTCGGCGTGGTCTGGAACGGCGGCCGGTCACTGGAAACCCTGGCCGGACCCGAGGGTGCCCGGTGAGCGCCGACACCGAAACGGCGGAGCCCGCGGGCGCCGTCGGCCCGACCAGCGCGACCGTGGAGGGGGTCGAGATCGACCTCCGGCACTGGATCGGCGGTCAGCGGGTCGCCTCCGCGGGGACCTTCGACGACGTCTCCCCGATCGACGAGTCCGTGATCGCCCGGGTGCACGCCGGTGGCGAGGCCGAGGTGGACGCCGCCGTGGCCGCAGCCCGGAACGCCTTCCCGGACTGGGCGGCCCGGCCCCGGGCCGAGCGGGCGGAGATCCTGCGGGCGGTGGCGGCGGGGATCGACGCCCGGGCCGAGGACCTGGCCCGGGTCGAGACCCGGGACAACGGATCCCTGCTGCGCTCCCACCGCCGGGGCGTGATGCCCCGGGTGGGCAACAACTTCCGTTACTTCGCCGACTATCTCGACCGCCTCGACCAGCCGCAGCCCGACATCCGCGGCCACCGCCAGCGAGTCAGCTACGACCCGGCCGGGGTGACCGCGATCATCACGCCGTGGAACGCGCCGCTGATGCTGGCCACCTGGCGGATCGGGCCCGCGCTGGCCTCCGGGAACACGGTGGTGGCCAAGCCGCCGGAGTGGGCGCCGCTGACCGCGTCGCTGCTGGCCGACATCGCCGCGCAGGCCGGGCTGCCGGCGGGGGTGTTCAACGTCGTCCAGGGCACCGGCGCCGACGCCGGCGCCCCGCTGACCCGGCACCCCGGAATCGACCGGCTGTCTTTCACCGGTTCGGTGCCCACCGCCGGGACGGTCGCCGCCGCGGCCGCGCCGAACATCGTGCCGCTGTCGTTCGAGCTGGGCGGTAAGTCGCCGCTGCTGATCTTGGCCGACGCCGACCTCGACCTCGCCGTCTCGCTGACCGTGGAGCAGTTCGACAATGCCGGCCAGGTGTGCCTGGGCGCGTTCCGGATCCTGGTCCAGCACGGCATCGCCGAGGAGTTCCTGGACCGGGTGCTGGCGAAGGCCAAGTCCCTGGTCCAGGGCGACCCGCGCGACGAGGCGACCGACGTCAGCGCCCTGATCTCCCGGACGCACTTCGACCGGGTGGACGGCTTTGTCCGCCGGGCCCTCGACGCCGGCGCGCGAGCCGTCCTCGGCGGCGGCCCGAACACCGACCTCGGCGGGCTCTACTACCGCCCGACCGTCCTCACCGGGGCCGCGGCCGATGCCGAGATCCTCACCGAGGAGGTGTTCGGACCGGTGCTCACGGTGCAGAGCTTCGACACCGAGGAGCAGGGCGTGGCGATGGCCAACGACACCCGGTTCGGGCTGGCCGCCACCCTGGTCACCGGTGACCCCGACCGGGCCGAGCGGGTCAGCGCCGCCCTGAACGCCGGCACGGTGTGGGTGAACTGCTTCTTCGTCCGTGACCTCGGTGCCCCGTTCGGCGGCAACGGCCGTTCCGGCATCGGCCGCGAGGGGGGCCGGCACTCTTTCGACTTCTACAGCAACGTCAAGAACACCGTGTTCGCACCCGACTTGTCAGCGTCAGTGGTCGCTATAGCGACCACTGACGCTGACAAGTCGGGAGATGAGGAGGGTAGTGATGGGTGAGGTGGTGGGTGCGGGGCTGCTCGCGCATGTACCGACGATCGTGTTGCCGGAGCAGATCCGGCGAGAACTCAACCACGGGGCAGACAGCACCCTGGTCTCGGGTCTGCACGAGCTCCGGGCCGAGGTCTTCGACACCGTGGACTACGACACCGTGGTCGTGCTGGACTCGCACTGGGCGACCACGGTGGAGTTCGTGGTCACCGCGCAGCAGCGGCGCCGAGGGCTGTTCACCTCCGAGGAGTTGCCGCGGGGGATGTCGCAGCGACCGTACGACTTCCCCGGAGACCCCGAACTGGCCCGGTTGATCGCCGCCCAGGCCGACGAACACAGCACCTGGATCACCGCGATCGACGATGACGAGCTGCCGATTTTCTACGCCACCACCAACCTGTGGGAGTTCCTCGGCCAGGGGTTGCCGGACAAGCGTTGGATCTCGATCGGGGTCTGCCAGACCGCCGACACCGAGGACAACCTGCGGTTGGGCCGGGCGTTGGGCGACGCGATCGCCGCGTCCGATCGCCGGGTGCTGCTGATCGCCTCCGGCGCGATGTCGCACACCTTTTGGCCGCTGCGCCAACTCCGCGACCACGAGGCCGCCGGGACCGAGCACATCTTCTCGGCCGAGGCGGTCGCCGCGGACCACCAGCGGCTGGACTGGTTCGCCGCCGGCGACCACGCCCGCGTGCTGGAGACGATGGGCGAGTTCTACCGGTTCAAGCCGGAGGCGCGCTTCGGCCATTATCTGATGATGATCGGTGCCCTCGGCGAGGGCGACTGCCGGGCCACCTCCCGCCAGTACGGGGAGTACGAGAACTCGGTCGGCACCGCCCAGGTGCACCTGTGGTTCGACCGGCCCGAGGGCGGCTTCCCCCGTCCGCGGCGAACCCCGCCCGACGCCGATGTCGCCCGGCAGAACGGCGGCCCCGACCTCCGCGCCGCCGGTTGACCTCGCGCCACCGCCGACCCCGTACGAGCCCGCTGAAGGAGCACCCATGGTCATCCGTGAAACCCGCCGGATCCTGCTCGACGGCAACGCCGTCGACGTCGTCCGTCACGGGGCGGAGCTGGTGGCCGGCGACGGCCGCAGCATCGGCATCGACGACGCCATCCACCTGCCCCCGGTCAGCCCGTCCAAGATCGTCTGCGTGCACCTCAACTACGCCTCCCGGGTGGCGGAGATGATGACGAGCCTGCCGCCGGCACCGACCTACTTCCACAAGCCGGTGTCGGCGCTGAACGCGCACGACGCCGCCGTGATCCGGCCCAGCGGCTGCCGGTGGCTCAACTACGAGGGCGAGATCGCCATCGTGATCGGCCGGACGGCCAAGAACATCGCCCCGGACCAGGCCGCGGACTACATCCGCGGCTTCAGCATCGGCAACGATTACGGTCTGCACGACTTCCGTGACACCGACGCCGGCTCGATGCTCCGGGTCAAGGGGGCCGACACCCTCTGCCCGCTCGGACCGGGGCTGGTCGAGGGCTGGGACTTCCACGGCAAGCAGCTCCGGACCCGGGTGAACGGCGAGGTCCGCCAGGACGGGAACACCGACGAGATGCAGTGGGACATGCACTATCTGGTCGCCGACATCGCCCGGACCATCACCCTGCAGCCCGGTGACGTGCTGCTGTCGGGCACCCCGGCGATCTCGCGGACCGTCTACCCCGGCGACGTGGTCGAGGTCGAGGTCGAGGGGCTCGGCACCCTGCGTAACCGCATCGTCGAGGGCCCCACCCCGATCCGCGGTGACGTCGGCGCGCAACCGACCGAGACCGAAGAGGTGCTCTCCACCGCCCAGGGCGGGGACTGGGAGTTCCGCGGCGTCCGCAAACCGCAGCCCTCCGCCGCTCAGTGAGCCCCGTGGCGCGGCGTCCGCTGATCATCATCCCGGCCCGGTTTTCGGCGTCGGTCAGCGCTCTGCGTTTCGCCGCCGAGGTGAACGCGACCAAGTTGGTCGGCGCGGTCTGGGCGGCCGGGGGAGAACCGCTGACCGTACACCCGGTGGCGCCCGAGCCGCCCGGTCAGGCTGGTGAGCCCGCGGTCGAGCCTTCGGTCGAGGCCGTGGCCGCGACGTTGCCCGGTCGTTTGGG
This sequence comes from Friedmanniella sp., assembly GCA_965218535.1. Lineage (GTDB taxonomy): Bacteria > Actinomycetota > Actinomycetes > Propionibacteriales > Propionibacteriaceae > Microlunatus. The sequence goes on along the minus strand of CBDCLF010000001.1, from coordinate 945,006 downwards.
CTGGGCCGACGGGGTGCTGCTGCCCGGCGGCGGCGACCTGTCCCCGCGGTGGTCGGGCCAGGCGGGGCACGCCAGCTTGTACGACGTCGACCAGACCCAGGACGCTTTCGACCTCGCCTTGGCCCGCTGGGCCCTGGCCGAGCGGGTCCCGCTGCTGGCGATCTGCCGCGGCACCCAAGTGGTCAACGTCGCCCGCGGCGGGACGCTGATCCAGGACATGGCCGAGACCCCCACCGGCGTCCACCGGCCCCGGGTGCACGACGTGGTGCTCGACGCCGACTCGCCCTTGACCGACACGCCCGTGATCGACACGCCCGTGATCGACACGCCCTTGACCGACATGGTGGCCGGGGACCGGCTGCGGATCTCCTGCTCCCACCACCAGTGCCTGGACCGGCTCGGTGCCGGACTGGTGCCGGCCGCACACGCCGACGACGGCACGATCGAGGCGGTCACCCTGCCGGGCCACGACGGCTGGTTCCTCGGGGTCCAGTGGCATCCCGAGGACACCGCCGACGTCGATCCGGTCCAGGCGCGCATCTTCGCCGGCCTCGTGGACGCGGCTCGCTCTCGACAGCGATGTCACTGAGTTCACCCTAGATCGCCGAAAATTCCCCCGAAACGGGGGAACGGGCAAACTGGAGTGAATCTGGCGACAACGGCGTGACGAAGCGTTACTCGACGGGTGAGTCGCCCTCCTGCTTCTACTCCTGCTCCTGCTTTTGCTCCTGCTCCAGGGTGCGGACGATGGTCCGCAGGTCACGGGCCAAGCCGGCCCGGGAATCCCCCGACAACCGGGCGACGACCTCGGCCTCGACGGCGTTGAACTCTGGATAGACCTGCTCCATCAGCGCCACCCCGGCCGGAGTGAGCCGCAGCTGGACCAGCCGCCGGTCGGTGGCGGTGGACTCCCGGGTGAGCCAGCCCCGACCTTCCAGGGTCTTGGCCACCCCGGTCAGGGTCGCCTTGGAGATGGCGGCGCTCTCGGCGACGTGCCGGGTCTCCATCCCGTCCCAGATCCACACCACCCACAACACCACGAAGCCGGTCCAGGTCAGCTCGTGCGGGCGGAGAACGGTATTGGTCAGGTGAGCCCGGACGGCGTTGGCAGCCCGGTAGATGCTGGAGACCGCCTCGGCCGCCCCGAAATCCAGTCCGAGTTCGTTGACCCGGTGGCTCATCGCCGCCTCGGTCTCGGCGAGCGTGTGCGGATCGGGCATGGCCGAACCTTAGCGCTGGGACCCGGCGCGGCCCGTACTCCTTGACACGGTCGTTCGCGTCCGTACGATGTCGAGCAGGGTCCGGCGGACGCCGGGTAACAGAGCCACCAACGGAGGTCAGATGGCGCTCGACGACGCACCCATCCGCGAGGCGACCGCACCGTCCGGTTCCGGCCTGCACCAGCGTTCCCTCGGGGTGGCCGGCATCGTCTTCTTCGTCGTCGCCGCCTCGGCCCCGCTGACCGTGGCGGCCGGGGGCGTGCCGACCAGCTACGCGGTCACCGAAGTCCTCGGCATCCCGTTGGTCTACGTGATCATCGCCGCCATCTTGATCGTCTTCACCGTCGGCTACGCCGCGATGAGCCGGCACGTGGCCAACGCCGGCGCCTTCTACAGCTACGTCAGCCGCGGCCTGGGTCAGACTTGGGGCGTGGCCACCGCACTGGTGGCCCTGGTGGCCTACAACGCGATGCAGGTCGGCATCTTCGGGCTGTACGGCTTTGCCTTCGCCGCCGCGGTCGAGCAGTTCCTCGGCGTCACCGTGCCCTGGTGGGTCTGCTCACTGGCCACCATCGTGGTGATCGCGGTCCTCGGACAGCTGCGGGTCGACCTGAACGCCAAGGTGCTCGCGGTGTTCCTGATCGCCGAGACCGCGGTGGTGTTGATCTTCGACGTGACCGGACTGCTGCACCCCGCCGAAGGGGTCAGCGGCGCCGCCTTCTTCCCGGCTGCCCTGGGCACCGGCGCCCTCGGCGCGGCGCTGTGCTTCGTCACCGCCTCCTTCGTCGGTTTCGAGTCCGCGGCGATCTACGGTGAGGAGTGCCGAGACCCCCGGCGGACGGTCGCCCGCGCCACCTACACCGCCGTCACCGTGATCGGCGTCTTCTACGCCTTCACCGCCTGGGCCACCAGCGTCACCGTCGGCCAAAGCCAGATCGTGCCCCGCTCTCAGGAGCTCACCGCCGGCCTCCTGTTCGAATACGCCGCCCAGAACGTGGGGGCCTGGTTCTCCGACGTCGCCTCGATCCTGTTCGTGACCAGCCTGTTCGCCGCGGTGCTGTCGTTCCACAACGCGGTCGCACGCTACTTCTTCTCTCTCGGCCGTGAGGGCGTGCTGCCCGCGGTGTTGGGCCGGGTGAACCGTCGGGGCGCCCCGGCGGCGGGTTCGCTCGCCCAGACCGTGATCGCCGCGGTCTTGGTGATCGGCTTCGGGCTGTCGGGTCGCGACCCCGTACTCACCCTGTTCTCCTGGCTGACCAACCTCGGTGCGCTCGGAGTGATCTTCTTGATGGCCCTGACTTCGGTCGCGGTGGTGGCCTACCTGCGCCGGCACCGCGACATCACCGAGGCCAACGTCGGCCACGAAGTCGCCGCCGTGGTCGCGGCCGTGGCCCTGGCCGTCGTCTTCGTCCTGGCCGTCAGCCGCTTCGACGCGTTGCTGGGCAGCGCCCCGGGAGACCCGCTGCGGTGGATCCTGCCCGGGCTGATCGTGGTCGCCGCCGTGGTCGGACTGATCTACGGCGTGGTCCTCAAGCGCATCCGGCCGCGGGTCTACGCGTTGGTCGGTCGCGGCGGCGATTCCAGCTGAACTGAAAAGAGGGAGTGCAGTGGGGCATTTCGACGAGTCCGGGTTGGCCGACGCCGCGGCGCGACTGAGCGCCGACGGCATCGACGTGGTCCGGCTGACCTACGCCGACCTGATCGGTACCGAACGTGGCCGTGACCTGCTGGTCAGTCACTTCCCCACGACGGTGGCCGACGGCGTCGCCTTCTGCCGTTCGGTCTACGGCACGTCGCCGATGGGTGACGTCGTCGACATGGCCGGCGGGATGTCGGACGGACTGCCCGACATCGTCGCGTTCCCCGACCTGAGCACGCTGGCGCCGTTGCCCTGGGCGCCGGGGGTGGCCAGCGTCATCGCCGACACCTTTAATCCCGACGGTTCCCCGTCGCAGGAGAGCCCGCGAGCCGTGCTGCGCCGGGTGGTGGAGCGGTTCGCCGAGCTGGACATGATTCCGACGGTGGGACCGGAGCTGGAGTTCTTCCTGCTCGACCCCGACCCGGCCGCGCCGCAGGGCTGGCGGCGCTACGGCGAGGCCACCGGAAACGTCTACGTCTCCGGTTTACGGGGTGACCCCGAGGACTCCCTGCTGAACTCCCTGCGGATGCTGGCGGCGTACGGGTTGGACGTGGTCGCGGCCAACCACGAGTTCTCCAGCGGGCAGTTCGAGATCAACCTGTGGCACTCCGCGGCGATGAGCGCCGCCGACCGCGCGTTCCGCTTCAAGGCCGCGGTCAAGGAGCTGGCCCGCCGCTCGGGGAAGCTCGCCACCTTCATGGCCAAGCCGTTCAACGACGAGGGCGGATCGGGTTTCCACCTGCACTTCTCGACCTCCAGCGGCGACGGGACCCCGCTGTTCGACGACCCGGCCGGCGAGGACGGGTTGTCCGACCTGGCCCGGCACGCCGTGGCCGGAGTGCTGGCCCACGCGCCGGCCCTGACCGCGCTGCACAACCCCACGGTGAACTCCTACAAGCGGTTCGGACCCGACACGCTAGCCCCGTGGTTGATCGACTGGGGGCTGGACAACCGCAGCGCAATGGTCCGGATCCCGCCCGAGCGGGGCCGGGCTTCCCGGCTGGAGCTGCGCCTGGGCGACGCGTCGGCCAACCCCTACCTGGCCGTGGCCGGACTGCTGGCCGCGGCCTACCTGGGCATCCGGGAATCGCTGGCGCCACCGGCCAAGCTGGTGGGGTACGGCTACGACACGGCCAAGGCCGACCGGCTGCCGGGCGACCTCGGCTCGGCGTTGGACGCCTTGACCGCCGACACCGCGCTGACCGAACTGCTCGGTTCTCGTTTCGTCGACGCGTTCGTGGCCTACAAGCGCAACGAGTTGGAACGCTTCGGCGCCTGGATCACCGACTGGGAGTTCCGCGAGTACGCCTACCACCTGTGACGCCCACGCTTCGCCCCAACGGGGCCCTTTTGATCACGAGGAGACTGAACTCATGTCCGTGACCGCCGAATCGACCTCGACCCTGCCCCAGCGCCGCCACCTGCGCACCGAGCTGCCCGGACCGCGCTCGAAGGCCCTGCTGGAGCGCCGCTCCGCCGCGGTCTCGGCCGGGGTCGGCAACGCCTTCGGGGTCTTCATCGAGCGGGCCGGCGGCGGGGTGCTGGTCGACGTCGACGGCAACTCCTTGATCGACCTCGGCTCCGGGATCGCGGTCACCAGCGTCGGCAACGCCGCCCCCCGGGTCGTGGCTGCCGTCACCGAGCAGGTGGCCGAGTTCACCCACACCTGCTTCATGGTCACCCCGTACGAAGGTTACGTCGCGGTCTGCGAGGAACTGGCGGAGCTGACCCCGGGCACCCACACCAAGAAGTCGGCCCTGTTCAACTCCGGCTCGGAGGCGGTGGAGAACGCGGTCAAGATCGCCCGGCACGCCACCGGCCGGACCGCGGTGGTGGCCTTCGACCACGCCTACCACGGCCGGACCAACCTGACCATGGCCCTGACGGCCAAGAACATGCCGTACAAGCAAGGGTTCGGTCCCTTCGCCGCCGAGATCTACCGGGCCCCGATGTCCTACCCCTTCCGCGACGGCGGGGCCGCCGGGAAGAGTCTGAGCGGGGAGGAGGCAGCCGCCCGGGCGTGCACCATGATCGAGTCGCAGGTGGGGGCGGACAGCGTCGCCGCGGTGCTGATCGAGCCGATCCAGGGCGAGGGCGGTTTCGTGGTTCCCGCGCCCGGCTTCCTGCCCGCCCTCGCCCGCTGGTGCACCGAGCACGGCGCGCTGCTGATCGCCGACGAGATCCAGACCGGCTTCTGCCGGACCGGGGACTGGTTCGCCTGTGAGCACGAGGGCGTGGTTCCGGACCTGGTGACCACGGCCAAGGGGATGGCCGGGGGGCTGCCGCTGGCCGCGGTCACCGGCCGGGCGCAGGTGATGGACGCGGTGCACACCGGTGGTCTGGGCGGTACGTACGGGGGCAATCCGGTCGCCTGCGCCGCGGCGCTGGGAGCGATCGCCACCATGCGGGAACTCGACCTGCCCGCGGCCGCCCGCGACATCGGCGCGGTGTTGGTGTCCCGCCTGCAGGCGCTGCAGCAGCGATTCCCCGGCATCGGCGACGTCCGCGGCCGAGGCGCGATGGTCGCGGTCGAACTGGTCGTTCCCGGCACGCTCGAGCCCGACTTCGCCTTGACCCAGCAGATCGCCCGGGCCTGTCACCAGGCCGGGGTGGTGGTGCTGACCGCCGGCACGTTCGGCAACGTGCTGCGGTTCTTGCCGCCGCTGGTGATCGAGCACACCCTGTTGAACGAGGGTCTGGACGTGCTCGAGGAGGCCTTCGAGCAGTACGCCGGCGGCGGTCGGTGAGCGATTCCGCCGAAACCACGCTGCGGCCGGCCCCGGTCGGCGTGCCCGCTGCCGGAATCTGGGGTGACGAGCGGGCCTTGGCCGAGGCGGCCGTCGAGCTGGCCGGCCGGCGGATCCGGCGCCCGTCGGATCCCAAGACGACGGCCCGTCCGGCCTCGGAGCTGGCCACCGAGGTGGGTCAGACCATTACCGCCGGCGGGCTCGGCGGGGGTCGGGCGCTGGAGTTGTTCGAAGACGTCCTGGCTCCGGCTACCCGAGCCCAGGACGACCCGATGAACCTGGCCTACATCCCGGCCGCGCCGACCCGGGCCGCCCTGGCCTTCGACGCCGTGGTCAGCAGCTTCAACATTTACGGCGGCGCCTGGGAGGCCGGCGCGGGGGCGATCTTCGCCGAGAACCAGGCGCTGGCCTGGATCGCGGAGTTGCTGGGCTGGCCGGCCAGTGCCGGCGGTTGTTTCGTCTCCGGCGGCACCGCCGGCAACTTGTCGGCGCTGATGGCGGCTCGGCAGCAGGCGCGGATCCGGCACGGCCGACCGGCCGGCGGCTGGCAGGTGGCCGCCACCGCCCAGGCACACTCCTCGGTCCAGGCGGCGGCCGCGGTGCTGGACGCCGAGGTGGTGCCGGTCGCCGAGAACGAGATCGGGCAGCTGACCGGACCGGCCCTGCGAGCCGCGCTGCAGGCCCATCCGGACGTGTTCGCGGTCGTCGCCTCCGCCGGCACGACCAACGCCGGGGTGGTCGACGACCTGGTCGCGGTGGCCGATGTCTGCGAAGAGTTCGGGCTCTGGTTGCACGTGGACGGCGCGTACGGCGGGGCCGGTCTGGCCGCGCCGAGCGCCCGCGGGCTCTACGCGGGGATCGAACGGGCCGACAGCTTCATCGTCGACCCGCACAAGTGGCTGTTCGCGCCGTACGACTGCTGCGCCTTGGTCTACCGGGAGCCCGAACTCGGCCAGGCCGCGCACGCCCAGCACGCGAGCTATCTCGACGCCATCGACCGGGAGGCGTGGAACCCCTGGGACTTCGCCGCGCATCTGTCGCGGCGGGCGCGCGGCCTCCCGTTCTGGTTCAGTCTCGCCGTCCACGGCACCGACCGCTACGCCGCGGCGATCGAGCAGAGCCTGCAGACCGCGCGGACGGTCGCCGCCGGGATCGCGGCGTCGCCGGTGCTGCGGTTGCTGGTGGAGCCGATGCTGTCGGTGGTGGTCTTCGACCGGCCCGGGTGGGGCGATCAGGACTACCACGAGTGGTCGGTCCGGCTGGCCCATCAGGGCCTGATCTTGTGCGTACCCACCCGGTGGCAGGGCCGGACCGCCCTCCGGCTGGCCTTCGTCAATCCCGACACCGCCGCCGAGCATGTGCTGGCCGTGCTGGCGGAGACCACCGGATGAACGGGCGCGGCCAGGCCGCCGGCCCGGTCGAGGTGGGGCGGGGATGAGCCGACGGGCCCTGGTGATCCAGCACGACCACGTCTCACCGCCCGGTCCGATCGGCCAGCGGCTGATCGAGCACGGTTACGACCTGCTCGCCCACGAAGTCGTCGACGTCGCCCACCAAGACACTCCCGGCGTGCTCACCCGGTTCCCGACCGCCGACAGCGTCGACCTGATCGTGGCCATGGGGGCGCGGTGGTCGGCCTACGACGACGCGAGCATCGGCTCGTGGACCGTCCCCGAACGCCGGCTGCTCGGTGATGCCGATGCGGCCGGGGTCCCCGTACTGGGGATCTGCTTCGGCGGTCAACTGCTGGCCGCAACCCACGGCGGCAGCGTCCGGGCCTCACCCCGGCCCGAGCTCGGCTGGGTCGAGGTAACCAGCACCGACGAGACGCTGGTCCCTCGCGGTCCGTGGTTCCAGTGGCACTCCGACACCTGGACGGTACCGCCGCAGGCGCGCCAGATCGCGGCCAACGACGCCGGCTCGCAGGCGTTCGTGCTCCGGCGCAACCTTGCCCTGCAGTTCCACCCCGAGCTGACCGCGGCGATGTTGGCGCTGTGGCTGGGGATGGCGGAGGGGGAGGCTCACGTCCGCGGGCAGGGGATCGACCCGGCCGGGTTACTCGCGCAGACCAGGCGCCGGGAGGGCGACGCCACCGTACGGGCCAGAAACTTGGTGGACGCCTTTCTCGAACAAGTCGCGACGGCCTGAACGGCCTCGGGCCGGCACCGCATGCGCATGGCCTAGCGAAGTCGCACTCGGCCTAACGAAGTCACCGGCGGGGGCCAACCTCGGTGGGCTCGGGGGTGGCCCTCGAGGCCGGGCTGAGCTTGATACACCTGAGCTAGACTGAGCCTCCGGTTCAGCCCCGTGCCGACTCACCCTTGCACCGAAAGGTTATGGGATGACGTCGCCGTCGTTGTCTTGGGCCGACGCCTGGACTCAGGCCGCTCAGCTCAGTAACGAGCCCAGGCCGGTCGCGGAACTTTTGCAGCTGGCGGTCGAAGCGGCCCGGTCGGCGATTCCCGGCGTCGACGAGGCCGGGATCTCCATCGCCCGCCGGAGCGGGATCGAAACCGTCACCGCCACCTCCCAAATCGTCCGCGACGTCGACCAACGACAGTACGAGCTGAACGAGGGGCCGTGCCTGGACGCCATCGAGGGTCAGGGCGAGACCAAAACCGACGACCTCAGTACCGACACCCGCTGGCCCAAGTTCGCCCCGGTGGCGGCGTCGATGGGCTTCGGGTCGCAGATGGGGGTGCCGCTCTACGCCATCCCCGGTGAGGCGGCCGGACTCAACCTCTACGCCCGCCGGCGGTACGCCTTCGACTCCTCCAGCGCGTTCATCGCCCAGCTGTTCGCCCAGCACGCGGCCAGTGCGTTGGGCCACGCCCGCACCGTGGACCAGCTGAACCGGTCGATCGAGAGCCGACAGGTCGTCGGCCAGGCCATCGGGATCGTGATGGAGCGCTACACCCTGGACGAGGACCGGGCTTTCGCCTTTCTGCGCCGGGTCAGTTCCACCAGCAACACCAAGCTGCGTGACGTGGCGACCACCCTGGTGGCCCGGGCCAACGAGGCTGCCGGACCGGTCGAATCCCCCTCGTCCGGGCGGCCCGGGAGATCGACGACCAGGACACCGCAGGACGCCCCGGGCTAGGCTGAGGCCAGCGGCGGGTTCCGTCCTGTCGGGGACCGAGGGTCACGGTGAGCGATCAGCACGAGTGGCAGATCCGTGCCGACCAGGTCGAGATGTTGGCGCTGATCTCCCGATACGCCGCCCGGGCCGACCCCGCCGAACCGTTGGCCCTACGGTTGTGCCGTGCTGCCGCGGAGGTAGTGGGTGCCGGGGGAGTCGCCATCACGGTGGCCACCGGTCGGTTGGAGCGTTTCACGTTGTGCACGACCGACGACGTGTCGGCCCGACTGGAGGATCTGCAGGAGGTGCTCGGCGAGGGTCCGAGCCTCGACGCCTACCGCAGTGCGGAGCCTCAGACCTTGGATCTGCGAGGTGACGATCCCCGCTGGCCCCGACTGCTGGACACCGCCTTGGACACGGTGGGAGCTGCGGTGCTGCACGCCTATCCGATCCACCCCGGCCCTCAGGTCTTAGGTGTGACGACGTTCTACCTCTCCGACGCCGCCCGCGGTCCGGCCCTGCAGGTCGACCCGATGACCGTGCAGGGACTGGTGAACGCGGTCGGGGTGGCGCTGATCGCCGAGGACGCCGACGTGGCTACCGGCAGCGGGACCGGGGGGCCTTGGGCGACCAGAGCCAAGATTCACCAGGCGACCGGGATGGTGATCGCCCAGCTCGGGGTCTCGGCCGCCGACGCGTTGGCCCTGCTCCGCGCGCACGCCTTCGCGCAGAGCCGGACGCTGGCCGAGACCGCGGGCGCGGTGGTGAACCGCAGGCTCACCTTCGTACCCGATGCCCCCGCCCGTGATGCACCCGCCCCCGATGCCCCCGCCCCCGATGCCCCCGCCCCCGATGCCCCCGCCCCCGACCCGGGGAACGGCCCCCGAGCCGAGGGCCCGTCGTGACGGCGCGGAGTGCGAACGACCTCGTGGCCGAGGCGACCGCTGCCCTGGTCGATCACGCCGATGTGGCCCACAGCCTGGACCGGCTGCTCCTCGGTTCGTTGGAGGCGCTCGGCGTCCACGCCGCCGGTCTCTTGGTCCGCGAGGGTGCCGGCGGCTCGGTCGAGTTGCTGGCCAGCACCTCGCACCGCACCGACCAGCTCGAGCTGTTCGAACTGCAGCACGAGGCCGGTCCGTGCGTCGAGGCGATCCAGACTGACGCCACGGTCTCGGCCGGGACCGTCGAGGAAGTGCGGCGTCGTTGGCCTCCGGTCGGTCCGGCCATCGTGGCCGCCGGTTACGCCGCCGCGTACGCCTGCCCGATGCATTGGCGCGGTCAGGTGATCGGCGCCCTCAACACCTATCGCCGCGCGGAACCCGGTCCCGGTGACGGCGGGCCGGGCGCTGAAGCCCGGACCGAACCGGGACCGGGCCTGATCGCGGTCGAGGTCGACCAGACGCTGGCTCAGACCGTGGCCGACCTGGCTACGCTGATCATCTTCGCGCCGACGGTGGCCGATGCCGCGCCGGCGGGTGAGCAGATCCGCCGGGCCCTGGCCGGTCGGATCGTGTTGGAGCAGGCCAAGGGGGTGATCGCGCAGCGCGACGGTGTTGCCCTGGACGAGGCCTACCTCCGGCTGCGGGCCCGGGCCACGAGAACGCGGCAGACGATCACCGAAGCGGCCACTCGAATCCTCGACGACGTCGTCCGGGAGCCGCGCTAAGTGGTTGCGACCGTGACCCTGAGGTCCTGGGGGAGCCGCGAACGCCTCCAGCAAAGGTCGCGTGCGCTGACGATCCGGATCAGCAACTGCGGTAGTGATAGCCCTTCGTGCCTTGAGGAACCACGTTGCGGTCGCGCAGAATGACCGAGATCCGCCGCCCCCGGGCCCGGCAGGCCCGGGTGTAGGCCTGCTGAGGGTTGTCGGAGTACTCGATCTCGATCACCCGGTTGCCGTAGACCCGGGTGTAATCGCCGCATTCGCGGTACACCTCGCACTCCTCGGCGATGGCGAAGTCGAAGCCGACCCGGTCCCGGCCCTGGACGCCCAGCTCGCTGGTGTTCTTCTGCGCCATCGCCAGCCCGGCCGCGTGCCCCCGGCGGACCAGGTCCATGGCGAACGCGACGTTGTCGGTGCGGCGCAGGTGAGTCTTCGCACGGGTCCAGGAGTCGAGGTTGTCCAGTTCGACCGCCTGATACCCGGCCGTGGCGCAGTCCTCGACCCAGCGGCCGACGATCGAGCCGAGTGCGGCACGTTTGGCCGGGGTCGAGGTGTCGAGCAGGTACTCCCCGGGCCAGTTCGGGTCGGTGACTCCTCGTCCCTTGCGCCGGACCAACAGATCGGCGCGCAGGCCGGTCCAGAAGGCTCGCTCCTCCGGCTGGGTCTGAAAGGCGTTGACGTAGCAGATGTTGTAGCGCCCGGGCACCGGAGCCTCGGCCCGGTCCCGGTCGACGACACCCACCGAAGCCGCCGGCGCGTACGCCCCGCCGATCTGGTAGTCGAAGCGTGCGTTGGCCGGCGGCAGCCTTCGCGGTGCCGGAACCGGCGCGGCGCTCGGTGGCAGCGCGTGGCCTTGGGCCGGGGGTGCCGGTGAGCTGCAGCCAAGGAGGAGCGTAAGGCCGAGGGCGAATGCGCCGACCATGGCCTGGCACCGGTCGGTCGAGATCATCGTGGTGGTGTGTTCCCTGGTCTGCCCGAGCCGATCAGCGCGAGCCGATCGTCGCGTGGGGACGACGGCTCACGGTAATGCCCTCCACCCTGACTCCGAGGAGCTGCTCAGGTTCCTTGGCTGTTCGACGCGCGCAGCTGGACCGCGTACTGCTCGGCATCCAGCTCGGTCAGGGCCGATTCCAGGCTCGCCGAGGAGTAGGTTCCGAGGTCGCGCAACCGCAGCAACTCGCGCCACTGAGCGTCGATCAGCGTGAGCCGTAACATCCGGTAGTCCGTGCGCCGGTTCGCACTCAGGCCCTCCTCGGCGTCGTCGCCGTCAGGGTCCCGGCGCCGTCGCTCGTCCAGCGACCGCCGGGCTGCCTGCAGCACATCGTATCGCGGCGTACGGTGACCCGTCTCGCCGGGTCAACTACGAAAGTGGTCAGAGACGACCAGATTCCCGGCCGAAGGCCGGCCGTCTCCGACCACTTTCGTCGCCGGGTGGGGCAGCACGTTGTAATGGTGGGTGTGACGGTGTGGATGTGCGCGACTTGCGGGGTGGAGTATCCCGACACCGACGTCGCCCCGACGGCGTGTCCGATCTGCTCCGACGAGCGGCAGTACGTCCTCCCCGAGGGGCAGCAGTGGACCACTCTGGACGCGCTCAGGACGGCCGGCCACCGCGGGGAGTTGAGCGAGGTCGAACCGGGCCTGTCCGGGATCACCGTCACCCCTGAAGTCGGGATCGGCCAGCGGGCCCTGCTGGTGGCGACTTCGGCGGGCAACCTGCTGTGGGACCCCGTCGGCTTCGTCGACGATGCCCTGGTCGAGGCGGTCCGGGCGGCGGGCGGGGTGGCCGGAATCGCGGCGAGCCATCCGCACATGTTCGGCGCGCAGCTGACCTGGTCCGAGCGGTTCGGTGACGTTCCGGTCTGGGTGCAAGAGCGCGACCTCGAGTGGCTGCAGCGCACCGGTCCGGCCGTACGCTCCTGGGGCGAGCAGCAGGAGGTGCTTCCCGGCCTCACCCTGCACCGGATCGGGGGGCACTTCCCCGGCAGCGCCGTCGCCCGCTTCGTCGGCGCTGACGGCCGGGGGGTGCTGCTCACCGGTGACACCGTGGCCGGGACGCCGGATCAGCACTGGGTGTCGTTCATGCGCAGCTACCCCAACAAGGTGCCGCTGTCGGCTTCGGCGGTGCAGCGGATCAGCGCGCGGGTGCTGGCCCTCGACTTCGACCGGCTCTACGACAACTTCGGCGGCCGGGTGCTCGCCGACGCGCCCGCCTGGGTCGAGCGGTCGGCGCAACGTTACGTCAGCTGGGTCCGCGGCGACTTCGACCACCTGATCGACTGAGCCGCGCTCGGAGTTCCAGCTTGGGAGCGGGGGCGAGACTGGGCCGATGCGGTCCCCGGAGAGACCTCAGGAACGACACCGGATCGAGCTCACCCGGTGGAGCACCGCGTTCGGCCGGCTGCTGGTCGCCGTGGCCCGGGTCGCCACCCGCTACGTTTCGGCCAACGGGGTTTTGGTCGCAACAGCGGCGGTCGGCATCGTTTTGGTCACCGGGTTGAGCCTGGCCGGTGCGGGCGTCTACGACGCAGTCACCGAGCACGACGGCATCTCCGGCCTGGACCGGCCGGTGCTGAACGAAGCCATCAGCCTGCGGAGCCCGGGCCTGGACCGGGTGGTCACCGACTTCACCCACCTCGGCGGGCCGACCGGGATGACCATCATCGCCGCCGTCCTCACCGGGCTCCTGGTCTGGCGCCGGCGGGCCTGGACGCCGCTGGTCTTAATGGTCATTGCTGTCGCCGGCTCACTGCTGCTGACCACGGTGGGCAAGGACGTGATCGGGCGCGTACGACCGCCGTACGTCGACGCCGTCCCGCCGTTCGAGTCGAGTCCGTCCTTCCCCAGCGGGCACGCGCTGAACAGCACCGTGATCGCGGGACTGGTGGCTTACTTGATCCTGCTGCGGTTGACCTCGACCCTGGCCCGCGTGGTCACGGTAGTCGTGGCGCTGGCCTGGGCGGTGGCGATCGGGCTGAGCCGGGTCTTCCTCGGCCACCACTGGCTGACCGACGTGATGTTCGGCTGGGTGGTCGGCCTGGCCTGGCTGTTCTCGGTGATCACCGCCCACCGGCTGTTCCTGACCGTCCGGCGTGAACCGGGATCGGCGCACGGGCGGCCCTGATCGCGCACCGCCTGTCGAAGGTGGCGGCAGCGGTCAGCCCAAGCGCTGGGCCAAGGCGCCACCCAGCGCCACCCCGGACAGGTACGCCGACTCCACCCGGGGCCTGGTCGACCACGCGTCCCCGCACAACCCGACGCCCGCCTCACCGAGGAAGAACGGCTGCTCGCGCTGCCCGGTCGGCTTGGCGAAGGTCCAGCGGTGCACGTGGGTGGCGACTGGCTCGGTGTCGATCCCGAAGACGCCGCGGACGGCCACGCTCAGCGGTCCGGCGGCCTGCTCGGGGGCATCGAGATGCTTGGCGGCGAACTCCGGCGTGGAGTGAGCGACCAGGACCGGGGCGCCGTCACCGCGCCGTCGGCCGTCGTCGGCGATCCAGGACAGCTCCGGGTGGTCGGCGACGAACACTCCGTCGACGTCGGGCCAACATCGCTGCGGCCAGCGGGCGGTCAGGGCCAACGTCGGCGCGAACGGGTCGTCCAGTGCGGCCAGTTCGGCCTCGTACGAGCGGTTCAGCAACCGCCGGGCCTGTGGGTCGGGCATGGCCAGCACCACCGCCGACGCATCGAGTCCGTCCACCCGCGGGCCAGGACCTACGGTCTCGACGACCTGCTCGCGGACGTCCAGCCCGCCGGCGAGGTCCTCGACCAGGCTGCGAAGGCCCTGCGACGCCCCCCACCGGACCGGCCCGGACTTGGGCGTCAGGTCACCGTGGATCGCCACCGAGAACGTGTCGGTCCACTCCCGGGCCAGGCCGCGTTCCTGCCAGTCGCGGACGACGATCTCGAACTCGGGGTCGGACACGGTGAAGTAGGACGCACCGGTGTCGGCCGGCCGGCCGTCGGTGCGCCGGCTGGCCATCCGACCGCCGAGCCGCCGGCCCCGGTCCAGCACGAGGACCGTGTTTCCGGCTTCGCTGAGCGTACGTGCGGCGGCGATCCCGGAGATCCCGGCGCCGACCACGATAACGGGATCCACGCCCTCCATGCTTGCACGTGGTGGGGCAAAGGGGATTGCTCGGCCGGGCTCGGGTATGCGCGTCGGTGAGGTGCCTGCTGGTGTTCAGACCCGTCGACGCTGCTGCCGGGTCGGTGTTTCGAGGTGAGGCTGCGCGAGGCGCATGTGGTTGGCAGTTCCACTGGGTGGCCGACCTCTTCGAGGCCCTTCGACAAGCTCAGGGGGCGTTTTTGCCTTTCGGCAGGCTCAGGGGCGGTTGGTTTGTTTGCCGACCTCTTCGAGGCCCTTCGACAAGCTCAGGGGGCGTTTTTGCCTCAGGGGCGTTCGACAAGCAGGCGTTTTTGCAGGGGCGGTTGGTTTGTTTGCCGACCTCTTCGAGGCCCTTCGACAGGCTCAGGGGGCGTTCGACAGGCTCAGGGGGCTTTGGACGGGCTGAGGGGGCGTTTGCCCGCTCAGGGGGCGTTCGACGGGGCTCAGGCTTCCTGCTCGACCCGGGACAAGAAGGTGCGGGTGCGGTCCTCACGGGGGGTGAGCAGAACCTGCTTCGGGGGGCCCTGCTCGACGACCACGCCCTGGTCCATGAATACCACTCGGTCGGCCACGTCGCGGGCGAACCCGATCTCGTGGGTGACCACGATCATCGTCATCCCGCCCTGCGCGAGGTCGCGCATCACCTTCAAGACCTCGCCGACCAGCTCCGGATCCAGGGCCGAGGTCGGTTCGTCGAACAGCATCAGTTCCGGCTCCATGGCCAGGGCCCGGGCGATGGCCACCCGCTGTTGCTGACCCCCGGAGAGCTGGGAGGGGTAGAAGTCGCAGCGCTCGCCCAGACCCACCTGGTCCAGCAGACCCAGCGCACGCTCCTTGACCGCGCCCCGGCGCAGACCCTGCACCTGCACCGGGGCCTCCATCACGTTCTCCAGCGCCGTCATGTGCGGGAACAGGTTGAACCGCTGAAAGACCATCCCGATCCGCGACCGCTGCCGGGCGATGTCCTTGTCGTGGCGTACGTGTAGCCGACCGTGGCGTTCCTCGATCCCGATCAACTCCCCGCCCACCCAGATCCGACCGCCGGTGAGACTCTCCAGCTGGTTGATCAGGCGCAAGAACGTCGTTTTGCCCGATCCGCTGGGCCCCATCAGGCAGACGACCTCGCCGGCGGCGACGTCCAGGTCGATCCCGCGCAGCACCTCGTGCGGTCCGAACGTCTTGATCACGTTCACCGCCCGGACCAGCGAATCCGTGGCGACCGCGCCGGGGCCCCCCTGCCCTATAGTGCTCACGCCGCACTGCCGGCGGCCACGGCCTCGGTTTCGCGACCCTTGACCGCCGCCCGGGTGCCGAAGCCTCGGCCGAAGCGGCGTTCCAGATAAATCTGGCCGGCCATCAGCACGCTGGAGGCGATCAGGTAGTACAGCGTCGCCGCGACCAGCACGGGGAAGACCTGATAGGTCCGGTTGCCGATAGCGGTGAGCTGAAAGAACAGCTCCGAGCCGACGGGAATGGCCAGCAGCAGGGACGTGTCCTTCAGCATCGCGGTGGTCTCGTTCCCGGTCGGCGGGATGATCACCCGCATGGCCTGCGGCAGCACGATCCGCCGCATCGCCTTGGCCCGGCTCATCCCGAGCGCCTGCGCGGCCTCCGCCTGCCCGGGATCGACGCTGAGAATGCCGGCGCGGGCGATCTCGGCCATGTAGGCGGCCTCGGAGGCGCCCAGCCCGATGATGCCGCCGAGCAGCCCGACGAACAAGGCGTTGGCGTCGAACGTGTGGATCCGCCAGTCCCCGCTCAGCCCCAGCCAACCGATGATCTTCCAGTCGAACGGCACCCCGATAGCCAGGCCGCGCTGAAACAGAATTCCCAGCGCACCCATCACGGTCAGCAGGACCAACCGCGGGATCGCCCGGAAAAACCAGGTATAGAGCCAGGAGACTCCGCGCAGCACCGGATTGCCCGACAGCCGCATCACCGCCAACAAGATGCCCAGCACGATTCCGATGGCCATCGAGGCGACGGTGACCAAGATGGTGCCCTTCCAGAAGCCGGAGATGACCGGTTGCTGGTACATGGCTTGGACGACGAACGGCCAGTTGAACGCCTCGTTGTAGATCAGCATGTTGGCCAGCATCAACGCCAAGACGGCGATCACGGCGATGGCGACCCAGCGCCACGGATGCCGGACCGGCACGGCGTCGATCAACCCGGGCCGCTGAGCCGCCGCCACGTCGGGCCGGGCGGCGGTAGCGGTCACGGGTTGACGGCGAAGTCGTCGATCGCGCCGCGCTCCACCCCCCACTTGCTCAGCGCGGCCTGGTAGCTGCCGTCGGCCTTGATGTCCTTGAGGGCCTGGGCGATGGCGTCGGCGAAGTCGGTCTCTTCCTTGGGTAGCACGTACCCGTAGGGGGCGGCGTCGTAGATGTCACCGACCGCTTCCAGCTTGCCGCTGGACTGCTTGACCGCGTACGCCACCACCGGCGAGTCGGCCAGCATGGCGTCGGCCTTACCGGTGGCGACGGCACTGGTGGCCTCGCTCTGGTTCTCGTACGACAACACCTTGATCTTGTCGCTGCCACACTTCTTCTGCCGGACCGGGAGGTCCTCGGTCTGCTGCACGGTGCCCGTCTGGACCGCCACCGTCTTGCCGCAGGCGTCGTCGGGCTGAACCTTTTGCGGGTTACCCGGGGCGGTGGCCCACTGGGTGCCGGCAGAGAAATAGCTGACCATGTTCACCTGCTTCTTGCGGTCGGCGTTGATGGTGAACGACGACACGCCGACGTCGTACTTCTTGCCCTGGACGCCGGCGATGATGGAGGCGAACTTGGCCGACTGGTACTCCGCCTTGACCCCGAACTTGGCCGCCACCGCGTTGAACACGTCGACGTCGAAGCCCTGTACGGTCTTGCCGTCCCCGGCCAGGAACTCACTCGGCGCGTAGGTCGCGTCGGTCCCGACCTTGATCACGCCGGCGCTCTTGATGCTCTCGGGGAGTTTGGCGGCCAAGTCGGAGTTTTCGCTGACCGACACCGACGGGGCGCTGGAGCCGGCGGGCGCTCCGCTGAGGGAGTTGGAGCCACACGCGGTCAATCCCAGGGTCGCCACGCCGACGACGGCCAGACCCAGTTTGATTCTGCGGTGCACAGTTTCCTCCCGAACGCCGAGTGGCAGATGACCGACCGGCCACAGGCGAGGTGACGCCCGCCACGCTGAGCAGAATACGTTCGGGCGGCCCGATCGTGACGCTGATAACCCGACTTCGGCGCCGCCGCCGCCGAACCGTTACCGGGCCGAGAGTGAGGCTGGGTCGCAACGATTTCGTCCTGAACGCGACTCAGAGCCCGGCAAGCCGGTCACAGGTCGCCGCCAGTCGATCCTGCCAAGCCGGTTCGCGGACGTGGCTCGGCACCGTGATCGGCGAGCGTCCCTTCCAGTACAGGCCGCGGCTCAGGTCGGCGTCGGTGGCCAGGAAGGCCAGCGAGTTAGCGGAGGAATCGACCTGCCCGGGAGCGCCGGGAGAAGCGAGCTTGGTCTGGACCCAGCCCGGGTCGAGCGCGGCGGAGGCGATCTCGGGCCGCCGCCGTCCCCACGCGCCGGCCAGGGCTACGTCGGCGGCCTTGCTGTCCGCGTACGCCCGGCGGGCATCGGTGGCCGCGCCCGGGTCGTCAGGGTCCGGTCGGCCGCTGCCGGCCGTGCCCGACCCGAGCCAGAGCAGCCGATGGGTGACCTGGTCGCTCAGCAGGGCGGTCAGCACGTGCGGAGCGAGCACGTTCACCGCGAACGTGGTCTCGAAGCCGTCGACGCTGCGCCGCGGCGTGTCCCCGCGCACCCACACTCCGGCGTTGTGAACCAACACGTCCACCGGCCCCAAGCCGGCGATCTGCTCGGCCAGCTCACGTACCTGCGCCAAAGACGCGAGGTCGCCGGTGACCAGGTCGACGTCGCCGCTGAGTTGGTCGACCACCGGGCGGCCGCGCTCAGCGCTGCGGGCATGGACCAGGACCCGGTGGCCCGCGTCGAGGAGGCGCGCGGCGGTGGCGCGCCCGATCCCGTCGGTAGAGCCGGTGATGCAGTACGTCGTCATGGACCCATCCTGTCCGGCTCGCCCCGTCGGTGAAAATCGGGCCGCCAGCCACCGCCACGGTGGTCAACGGCCCTCGATTTTCGGAGGCGCCCTACTTCATCCCGCCCTACCTAGTTCCGCCCTACTTAATTCCGGTGGTGGCGAAGCCCTGGACGAACCAGCGCTGGAAGGCCAGGAACAGCGCGATCAGCGGGGCAATGGTCAGCAGGGTCATCGCCATCAGGGCGCCGTAGTCGGTGCGGTATTGGCCCTGCAGGAACTGCAACCCGATCGGCAGGGTGTAAAGCGACGGATCCTTCAGCGCGATCAACGGCCAGAGGAAATCGTTCCACTGATACATCAGGGTCAGCAGGGTCAACACCGCCAATAGCGGTTTGCACAGCGGCAACACCACACTGACGAAGGTCCGGATCGCCCCGGCGCCGTCGATCTTGGCCGCTTCGATCAGCTCGTTGGGGATAGCCAGCATGAATTGCCGGGCCAAGAAGATGCCGAACGTGGCCGCCGCGTTGGGAATGATCACGGCCCAGAACGTCCCGATCAGACCCAGTCCGTTGACGATCCGGAACTGAGGCACGATGATCGCCTGCACCGGAATCATCATGGTGGCCAGCAGCAGCAGGAACAGCGGCGTCTTGGCCGGGAACTTCAGTTTGGCGAAACCGTAGCCGGCCATCGTGGCAATCACCACGGTCAGGATCGTGGTGAGCACGGTGACCACGATCGAGTTGGAATACCAGCTACCGACCGGCCAGGCGTCGAAGACCCGGCTGAAGTTGTCCAGGCTGAACGAGGTAGGCCACAGCTCCAGTTTGGCCGAGAAGACCGCGCTGGCCGAGAAGGAGGTGACCAGCATGATCCACAGCGGGAACGCCATCACGATCGCCACGACCAGGGCGACCACGATCCGGATGCCCAGGCTGATCCGGCCGCGGTTGCGCTGGCTCATCGGCTCCCGGGCCCGGGCCGGGGTGTCGGTGACCGCGGCGGTCCCGATCTGCTGGGCCGGCAAGGTGGCAGCCATCAGGCCACCTCGTCCCGGGTCTTGTTGGTTCGCCACTGGATCACGGTGAAGATCACGGTGATGAAGAAGATGACCACGCCGATCGCGGCGCCGTAGCCCTGGTCCCGGGCGGCGCCGAACGCGGTCTTGTAGGCGTAGGTGCCGAGCACCTCGGTGGCCGAGCCGGGACCACCGTTGGTGAGCACGTAGATGGTGTCGAAGACCTGGAAGGAGTAGATCACGTTCATGATGATCAGAAAGAACGTGGCCGGGCCGAGCAGCGGCACGGTGATGAAACGGAACTGCTGCCAGCGGCTGGCGCCCTCGGTGCGGGCGGCTTCGTACATTTCGACCGGCACCCCCTGCAGACCGGCCAGGTAGATAATCATGTTGAAGCCGATCCGGATCCACAAGGTGACCAGGATGACCGAGGTGAAGGCCCAGAAGCCGTCGGACTGCCACGGCACGCCGGGTAAGGAGACGGTGGCCAGCAGCTTGTTCACCACGCCGATGACCTCGTTGTACAAGAACGTTCCGATCAGTCCGACCGAGACTCCCGAGATCACCAGCGGCAGATAGACCACGGTCCGGAACACCTTGCGGGCGGGCAGTACGGAGTTCATCAGCACGGCCAAGGCCAGACCGACGGCCATGCTCAGCGGGACGGTGAGCACGGTGAAGACAGCCGTATTCAGCAGGGCCCGAAAGAACGTCGGGTCGCTGAACATGGTGGTGTAGTTCGACCAGCCGAGGAATTCGGTCTTGCCGCTGAGGGAGGAGATCTTGGTGAAGCTGTAGACGAACGCGGCGCCCATCGGCAGGATCAAGAACGCCAGGGCCAGCAGCACGGAGGGGCCGACGAAGCCCAGCGCGGACCACTCCCAGCGGCCCCTCCGCCCACGAGGCGACGGGCCGGACGGACGGGGTGTGTCCTCGGCGGTCCCGGTGGCGACCGCCGCGGCCTGGGTGCTCACGACGAAGCCCGGGTGATGCCCGCGGACAGAGCGGTAACGGTGTCGGCGGTGGACCGGCCGCCGATGAAGGCGGCATCGAGCTCGTTCTGCAACGTGTTGTTGAGCTTGCCGAACTGGGGCACCGTGACCTGCTTGACCTGGTCGGCGGTGATCGTGGTGGCCTGCTTGACGAAGACGTCCATCAGCTCGGGGCGGATGGCGAAGTCGAGCTTGGCGTCGACCAGACTCTTCAGGGTGGGCAGCTGGTTGGTGGCCTCGCAGTAGTTGCGCTGCTGCTCCTCGGTGACGATGAACTCCAAGAACTTCTTCGCCGCGTCGGTGTTGCGACCGTCCTTGGCCGCCACGATCGCGTTGCCACCGAGGTCGCTGGACGCGGCCGCGTCGCGCGGCTGCGGCATCGAGCCATACTCGAACTTCTGCTTCACCCCGCGGTTGATGCCGGGGATCAAAAAGCTGCCGGCGAAAGCCATCGCCACCGTGCCGGCGTTGAAGGCATCGTCGGGGTAGGTGGTGGACTTGGTCGAGGAATTCCTGGCCACCCAGCCGTTGGTGAAGAAGCTCTTGGTGAAGTCCACCGCCTTCCGACCGGCGTCGGAGTCGATCGCCGGGGACTTCAAGTCCGGTCCGAGGAAGGTGCCGCCGGCCTCGAACAGCCAGGTCAGCCAACGAAACGCGCCCTGGCTCTGCCAGTCGTAGATGAAGGGCGACTGCTTGCCCTTGACGACCTTCTTCAGCTTGTCGGCCGCCGCGCCGAACTCCTCCCAGGTCCAGGCCTCGTCCAGACTCTGCGGCACGTTGGTGATCCCGGCGGCCTTGAAGACGTCCTTGCGGTAAACGATGGCGGTGGTGTCGATCTGGTGCGGGGCGCCGTACGGCTTGCCGTCGGCCACCACGCTCTCG
This sequence comes from Friedmanniella sp., assembly GCA_965218535.1. Classification (GTDB taxonomy): domain Bacteria; phylum Actinomycetota; class Actinomycetes; order Propionibacteriales; family Propionibacteriaceae; genus Microlunatus. The sequence continues at coordinate 923,625 of CBDCLF010000001.1, read as the reverse complement.
AACAGGCCGGGCACGAACGCCTCGGCCTTGGCCCCGCTGAACACCGAGGAGAGGTCGAGCAGCACGTCCTGGCTGGTGTACTGGCCGAGGTCGGTGTAGGAGACCCGGAACAAATCCGGCGGGTTGCCCGACTGAAAGCGGGTGTCGAGGTTGGTCTGGATGCTGTTGTAGGGCACCGTGTCGGTCTTGACGGTGATGTCGGGGTTAGCGGCCATGAACGCGGCGATCACCTTGTTGAAGGCCGCCTTCTCCTCGTCGGCGGACCAGTTGACGAAGGTCAGGGTGGCCGGCCCACCGGGGTTTGCGGGAGCGTCGCCGCCCTTCTTGCCGGTCAGTCCGGAACAGGCGCTGAGGCCCGCCGCGGACGCGAGACCGAGCCCGCCCGCCAGGACCTGTCGTCGGTTCAACGTCATCGCCGTCTCCTTCTGGTTGTTCCGCCCGGGACTGGACGGACGCGGTGCTGGGTACCAGCGACCACATTGAGGCTGATTGTGGCAGTACTGCTGTTTCGCACCGCCGACCGCCGCCAGATGCGTCACCCGGATGTGTCGTATCGGGATTAGTGCACCGTGCACCATGGCGGGAAGGCCGTCAAGGGTCAGCTGAGGTCAGCCGGAAAGCAGGAACCGGAACAGTGGGCTGCCGTCGGGGATCAGTTCGACCTCGAGGAGCGCTGCGGCCATCCGGGTCAGCAGCGGGGGCAGATCCTCCCGCCGGGCCAGCTCGATCCCGACCAGGGCCGGTCCCGTCTCCCGGTTACTGCGTTTGACGTACTCGAACAGCGTGATGTCGTCCTCGGGTCCCAACACCTCGTCCAGGAAACGGCGCAGGGCGCCGGGCTGCTGGGAGAACTCGACCAGGAAATAGTGCTTGCGACCCTCGTACACCGCGGCCCGCTCGGCGATCTCGGCGTAGCGGCTGACGTCGTTGTTGCCGCCCGACAGCACACACACCACCCGTTGGCCGGGCTCGGTGACGATCGACTCGCCGAGGCCCGCCGCCGCCAGCGCTCCGGCGGGTTCGGCGACGATGCCGTCGGCGGCGTACATCGCCAGCAGTTCGACACAGATCCGGCCCTCGGGCACCTGGACCAGTTCCGCTCCACCGGCGGCGATGATCGGCGTGGTCAGCGTGCCGGCCCGCCGGACCGAGGCGCCGTCGACGAAGGTGTCCAGCTCGGCCAGGTCGACCGGACCACCGGCGGCCAACGCAGCGGCGACGCACGCGGCTCCCTGCGGCTCCACCCCGACCACCCGGACCCCCGGAGCCCGCTCGCGTAGCCAGGCCAGGCAGCCGGCCAGCAGACCACCACCGCCCACGGGTACGACCAGGACGTCGGGCGGGCCGCCCAGTTGCTCGACGATCTCCATCGCCACCGTGCCTTGGCCGGCGATCGTGCGCAGGTCGTCGAAGGCCGGGACCAGGGTGGCTCCGGTGGTCAGAGCGTCGTCGGCGGCGGCGGCGGCCGCCTCGTCGTAGGTGCTGCCGGTCACCACAGCCTCGACCGCACCTCCGCCGACGGTCAGCACCCGGTCCCGCTTCTGTCGCGGGGTGTTGCGGGGCAGGTAGATCCGGCCGCGCACCCCGAGCGCCGCGCAGGCGTACGCCAGCCCCTGGCCGTGGTTGCCGGCGCTGGCGCAGACCACCCCACGGCTGCGCTCGACCTCACCGAGTTGGGCGACGACGTTGTAGGCACCGCGCACCTTGTAGGAACGCACGATCTGCAGGTCCTCGCGCTTGAGCCAGACCGAGCCGCCGGCGGCGGAGAGCCGAGAGCTGGGCTGCAACGGTGTCTGCGTCACCACCCCCCGCAGCCGTCGGGCCGCAGCCTCGACCTGACTTGCCCCGATCTGCTGCGCCGCACCCACCGGGTGATCATCGCTCATGAAGACCCGGCGGCGCCGTCCGGTACCGGAACGAGTTACGTCGCCGTAGTTCCTGAGAGGGTCTTTCCAAGCGCCCAACTTTTCCCTACAGTTTGTTCGTCCGCAGGTCGAACGGGGGTCTGCCGTCGTGGACGACGCCCACCCTCTCCTCGATTCGAAGGACGCCCGAATGACCTCGTGCCGCTTCCCCCTCCGTCCCCGCCGGCTGGCTGCCCTCGGCGCCGGTGCCCTGCTCGCCCTGGCCACACCTGCGCTGGTCGACTCCGCTTTGATCAATTCCGCTCAGGCCGCACCGGACTCCCGCCCCACCCCGAAGAATCCCGATTCCCGCAAGCTCCAGCTCACACCCGAGGCCCAGCGGGCCGGGCTACAGCCGGGGAACGCGCGGATGGGTTGGCGCAACGCGGTGGAGGCGCAGCAGCAGCGCGGAATGGCGCCCCGGAGCGCCCGCTCGACCTACACCCCGACCGGCGTCCTGGGCATCGACGTGGCCAGCTACCAGGGCTACGTGGACTGGTCGAGCTGGAAGGCCAAGGGCAAGCGCTTCGCCTACGTCAAGGCGACCGAAGGGTCGTCGTACAAGAATCCCTACTTCTCCTCCCAGTACGACGGTGCGGCCAAGACCGGTCTGATCCGGGGTGCTTACCACTTCGGGAATCCGAGCGGCCAAGCCGGCTACCTCCAGGCCCGCTACTTCGTGGCCAACGGGGGCCGCTGGACCGCGAAGGGTGGGCAGACCCTGCCCGGCGTGCTCGACATCGAGTACAACCCGTACGGCTCCACCTGCTACGGGCTGAGCGCGTCGAAGATGGTGTCGTGGATCTCCTCCTTCACCCGCGAGTACAAGAAGTTGACCGGCAAGGACGCGGTGATCTACACCACCGCCGACTGGTGGGGACGCTGCACCGGGAACACGACGAAGTTCACCTCCACCAACCCGCTGTGGGTGGCCCGTTACGGCACCACCTCCCCGGGCAAGCTGCCCGGCTCCTGGCGATTCGCCACCTTCTGGCAGTACAGCGCCACCTCGATCGACCAGGACCGGTTCAGCAGCAGCTACACGCAGCTGAAGGTCCTGGCCACGAAGATCTGACCCACCTCGCCGGGGCAACCGAAGCGTCGCGCCGCCGTTGCCCCGGCGGCGAGGTCGCGCCGCCGCCGGCGCTCTGCACGGAAACCGTGGTCTCGGTGGAGAACGCAGCTCGTCCGGTGACCGGCGGACCTGTTGCTAGTTGCTAGCGGACGTCCTGGTCGTCGTCGTGCTCGGTCCCGGCGAGTTTGGCGGGCTCGACCGTGCCTTCCGGGTCGTCCTCGACGGTCAGGTTGCCCAGGATCTGCTGCTCCGCAGCGTCTTGGCTCTGCGCCGTCTCGTCGGCGGGCACGTCGGGCTCGTAGTCCTGCGACGACATCGCGTTCTCCTCGGTCGGGGGCGACAGCCCAGGTGAGGGTGTCGTCCTCCATCGTAGGCAGGGCCGGCCCAGACGACGGTGAGCCGGTTCTGACACTCTGGTTGCGCCGCTGCTCGCTCGCCCGGGCGCGCCGGCCAAGGAGGGCGGGATGAGTGAGTGGGTCGACCAGATGGTGTGGTGGCAGGTGTTCCCGCTCGGCTTCGTGGGCGCGGAACCGCACGGTGACCCGGACGCCGGGCCGGTGCACCGACTGCCGAGACTGATCGAATGGCTGGACCACCTGGTGTCGCTGGGCGCCAACGGCCTGCTGCTCGGTCCGGTGTTCGCCTCGGCCACCCACGGCTACGACACCATCGACTACTTCCGGATCGACCCGCGGCTGGGCGACGACGCCGACTTCGACGCCCTGGTCGAGGCTTGTCACGACCGCGGGATCCGGCTGCTGCTGGACGGCGTGTTCAACCACGCCGGTCGTGGCTTCGGGCCGGTCCGGCAGGCCCTGGCCGAGGGCCCTGGGTCCTCGGCCGCGCCCTGGGTCGCGCAGCTCTACGACCACGAGGGCATGATCACCGCCGACTACTTCGAGGGCCACGACACCCTGGTCACGTTGAACCACGGCTCCGAGGTGGTCCGTGAGCACGTGGCAAAGGTGCTGCGGTACTGGCTGGCTCGCGGCGCCGACGGCTGGCGGCTGGACGCGGCGTACGCGATGCCGCCGGAGTTCTGGGCGGCGATCCTGCCCGGCGTGCGCGCGGAGTTCGGGCAGGCGTGGTTCGTCGGGGAGATGATCCACGGCGACTACGTCGATTACGTGCGTCGGTCGGGGCTGGACTCGATCACCGCCTACGAGCTGTGGAAGGCGGTCTGGTCGGCCCTGGACACCGCGAACCTGTACGAGCTGGAGTGGACGCTGGGCCGGCACGCGGACCTGGTTGCGCACTTCATACCGCAGACCTTTCTCAGCAACCACGACGTCACCCGGGTAGCCGCTCAGATCACCGATCCGCGGCACCGGTCGCACGCGGTGGCGCTGCTCGCCTTTCTGCCCGGCGTCCCGAGCATCTACTACGGCGACGAGTTCGGCCTGGTCGCGGTCAAGGAGGACCGGGCCGGCGGAGACGACGCGGTCCGGCCCGAGCTGCCCGCTACGCGGGGTGGGTTCGTCAACACCCATCCCGAGGTCGAGCAGGTGTACCGGCGGATGATCGGCCTCCGTCGCCGGCACCCGTGGCTGGTCGACGCCGTGATCGCCACCGAGCAGGTCAGCAACACCCACCTGCTCGTCCGCTCCCGCTCCCGCTCCGGGGAGGAGGGGGCGGAACTGCTGCTGGCCCTCAACCTGGCCGACGAGTCGTGGCCGCTGCCGCCGGGGGCGATCGTCGAAGCCGAACCTGCGGTCGAGGGGGACGGTGTGGGCCCGCACGGCTGGGCCGTCGTCTCGCCCTGAGCCTGCTTCAATCGGGACCTGGCGGGTGCCGGGGGCCGCGTTTGCCGTCTTGAAACGGCTCGCGTGGGTCCTGCGTCGGGTTGTGCGTCGCGTTCGCCGAGCTTCAGGCGTCAGCGTCATTTCACTGTGGCGCGGCGCCGGAAGTCGGGTTACTGAACCGAGCGGCAATCTGCGCAACGATCGGCCGGTCGGGTTCGAGCCAGTCCAGACCGGCGAGACCGTCCGGGCCGACCCACCGGAGCTCCAGGTGCGCCTCGCCGGCCCGCGGTACGCCGGCGGTGGCGGTGCACCACCACAAGCGCATCACCAAACCCGGGGTCAGCGACCACACTGAGCCGGTGGGCGGTCTCAGCTCGGCTCCGAGCCGTACCGTGATCCCCAGCTCCTCGGCCAGCTCACGCCGCAGCGCGTCGACGGTGGACTCGCCGGCTTCCACCTTGCCGCCCGGCAACTCCCACCGCCCGGCCAAGGCCGGCGGTCCGCTGCGACGGGCACACAGCACCCGGCTCGGGCGCTGCAGCTCGTCGACCAGGATCGCGGCCACCACCAGGCGATCAGGCACCTCGTGAGTCTGGCAGGCCCCGAACCATGCCCCCTCCGGTCTGCTCCCAAAAGGTCCGCCCCCGCAAGGTCGGTTTCCCACGTTAACGTGGGAAACCGGCACTTACCGCAGGATATATCGCTCGGTAAGTGCCAGTTTCCTGCGGTGAGTGCGGCTGTAGAAACGTACGGATCCCGAACTCTAGCCGTCGTCGGTCTGGACGACTTCGCCGTGGCCGAGCTTGGCGTGCCGGTAGCCGTAGAAGCCGTAGACCGCCGCTCCGATCAGGAACCAGATCGCGAACCGGAGCCAGGTGGCCGGCTCGAGCTGGGTGACCAGCCAGATCGAGAACCCGATCCCCAGGATGGGCGTCACCGGCATGAACGGGGTCCGGAACGTCCGTGGCAGGTCGGGGGAGCGGTAGCGCAGCACGATCACCGCGGCGGAGACTACGACGAACGCGAGCAGGATGCCGATGTTGGTCAGCTCGGCGGCGTCCCCGATCGGCACCAGGCCGGCGATACCGGCGGCGACAATCCCGACGATCCAGACCGGCCGCGACGGTGAGCCCTGGTCGTTGGTCTTGGTGAACCACTTCGGCAGCAGCCCGTCGCGGGCGATGGCGTACCAGACCCGGGACGCGCCCAGGGAGAACGAGAACAGCACCGTGATGATCCCGATGATGGCCCCGATCGCGACCACCCGGGCGAAGAACGGCAGGTTGACCGATTCGAAGACGAAGGCGAACGCGGCGGTGTCGGAGAGCTCGGTGTACTTCTGCATCCCGGTCAGCACGGTGGCGGCCAGCAGGTAAAGCACCATGGCGATGGCCAGGGACAAGATGATGGCCTTCGGCAGGTTCTTCTCCGCATCCTTGCTTTCCTCGGCCGCGGTGCTCATGGCGTCGTAACCGAAGACGGCGAAGAAGACCGTGGCCGCCCCGGTGGCCACTCCACCGAACCCGAACGGGAGGAACGGAGTCAGGTTGTCCGGTTTGATGAAGAACGCGCCGACCACGATCACGGCGAGCACGATGGCGATCTTGACGAAGACCAGGTAGGTCTCCACCTTGACGCTGGTTTTGATCCCCCGGTTGAGCAACCACGCAACTCCCAGGCACAACAGCATGGCGAACAGGTCGACCACGTGTCCGTCCCCGGTGCCGGGGGCACCAAGCATCCAGGCGGGCAGATCGACCCCGAAGCTCTGCACCAGATATTCGACGTACTGGGCGACCCCGATGGCCACCACGGCGACGATGGCGGTGTACTCCAGCAGCAGGTCCCAGCCGATGAACCAGCCGACCGCCTCACCCAGCACGGCGTAGCCGTAGGTGTAGGCCGAGCCGGCCTTGGGGATCAGGCCGCCGAACTCGGCGTACGACAGCGCCGCGCAGGCACTGGCCACGCCGGCGATGACGAACGACAGCGACACCGCCGGACCAGCGTCGGTCTTGGCCACCGGCCCCGCTAGCGCGAAGATGCCGGCGCCGATGATGGCGCCGAGTCCGATCGCGGTGAGTTGCCACAGCCCGATACTGCGTTCCAGCTTCTCCTCGTCCTCGTCACCGCCGGTGATCGGCTTGCGCCGTAGCGGCCCGGTGATGCGCTGGGGTTGGGCGGCGCTCGAGTCGGTCATGGTCACCTTTGCGTCGTGGCGATGTCGGTGCGGCCATGCTGCTCGTCGAACTATCCGGCTGTCAACGGCTCGGCTCATTCACGGGCGCGGCGCAAAGTCGTTTGCCGCGCTGCCCGCAGTCTCATAGCGTGAATCCGCAGCTCGGGGCCGGAGCGATGAGTTCTGCACCTGGCGGCGGTCAAAGGGCCATGACCACAGGCCAGTTCGGGAGGAAGGGCACCATCAGCATGACCGCTACCGACGTCGATCAGACCGACGCCGCAGAGGATCGGCGCCGCGACCGAACAGTGATCGCGGTCTTGTTGGTCGCGACTTTCGTGGTCATCCTCAACGAGACGATCATGAACGTCGCCCTGCCGCGGTTGATGGTCGACCTGTCGGTCTCCGCCCGGACGGGACAGTGGCTCGCCACCGCCTTCATGCTGACGCTGGCGATCGTCATCCCGACCACCGGTTTCCTACTCCAACGGCTCAGCACCCGAACCGTCTTCGCGCTCGCCATGAGCTTGTTCAGTCTCGGCACCGCGCTGGCCGCGGTGTCCCCGGCCTTCTGGTTGCTGCTGCCGGCGCGAGTCGTTCAGGCCAGCGGAACCGCGATGATGTTGCCGCTGCTGATGACCACGATTCTGCGGCTGGTACGGGTGGAACGGCGCGGCGCGGTGATGGGCAAGGTCAGCATCGCCATCTCGGTGGCGCCGGCCATCGGACCCACCATCTCGGGGCTGGTGCTGCACTTCCTGCCGTGGCGTTTCATGTTCGTATTGATCCTGCCGATCGCGCTGACGGCCTTGATCGTCGGGCTGCGCCGCCTGGTCGACGTCGGGGAGCGCGGTCGCCAACGTCTCGACTTCGCCTCGGTCGTGCTCTCGGTGCCGGCCTTCGGCGGAATTGTCTACGGCCTCAGTCAGCTGGGGACCGCCGGCCCCGGCGGAGTCCCACCGGTGGTGTTCTTGGGCCTCGGACTCTTGGCGCTGGTGGCGTTCGGCTGGCGGCAGCAGCGCCTTCGTCGGCACGCCGACCCGCTGCTGGATCTGCGGGCGTTCGGCTACCCGATGTTCAGCCTCGGGGTGGCCCTGCTCTGCGCGGCGATGATGGGGTTGTTCGGCGTGGTCATCCTGCTCCCGATCTACCTGCAGCAGATCCACGGCATCGGGGCCTTGCCGACCGGGCTGATGCTGCTGCCCGGTGGCTTGACGATGGGGCTGCTCGGACCGGCGGTCGGCAAGCTGTTCGACCGCTACGGCCCGCGCGGCCTGACCGTGGCCGGTGCGGCCGTGCTCAGCGGCACGATGTGGTCGTTTTCCCAGGTGGGGCCCGTGACGCCACTGTGGGCGCTGGTCGGGCTGCACGTGGTGATGTCGGCGGCGCTGGCGTGCCTGTTCACGCCGGCGTTCACGGCCGCGCTGAATCCGTTGCCCCCGCCGCTGTACTCCCACGGCAGTGCGATCCTGACCACCTTGCAGCAGGTGGCCGGCGCGGCCGGCACCGCCTTGCTGGTGGCGGTCTACGCCGGACGCAGCGCCGCTGCGGCTCGTTCCGGCGCCCCGGCGATCGAGGCGATGACGGGCGGGATCCAAGCCGCCTTCGGCGTCGCTACGTTCTTTGCCCTGGCCGCGCTGGGTTGTGCGGCTTTCCTGCGCCGCGACCAGGTGTCATCCGCCGCCGGGGGGACGTCGGCGGTGACGGAGCCGAGCTGAACGGGGCCGAGCTGAACGGGGCCGAGCTGAACGGGGCCGAGCTGAACGGGGCCGCCTGACGGAGGTTGCGGCAAGATGGCCGGGTGGACAACCGAGCGCGGGTGGCCGTGGTGACCGGTGCCGGCAGTGGGATCGGGCGTGCGGTGGCGATGGCCTTGGCGGCGAACGGTTGGCGCGTTGTGCTGGTCGGCCGGCGGCCGGAGAGGCTGATCGAGGTGGCTCAGGTCCGGTTCGCCGGTCCCGGTGCGCTGGTGCCGATGCCCGCCGACGTGACCGACGAGGACGCGGTCCGGCGCCTGTTCGACGCTGTCGTGGCGCGTTTTGCGCGGGTGGATCTGTTGGTCAACAACGCCGGCAGCTTCGCGCCGGCCCGCGAGATCGACGAGATCCCGCTGGCGGAGTGGAACAGCGTGCTGGCGGTCAACCTGACCGGAATGTTCTTGTGCATCCGGGAGGCGTTCCGGGTCATGCGCGCCCAGGACCCGCAGGGCGGTCGGATCATCAACAACGGCTCGATCTCCGCGTACGCCCCGAGGCCGCGTTCGTTGGCCTACACCGCGACCAAGCACGCGGTGACCGGGCTGACCAGGTCGGTGCAGCTGGACGGGCGTCGCTACGGCATCGCCTGCGGCCAGATCGACATCGGCAACGCCGCCACCGAGATGACCGAAACGATGGCCGCGGGCGTGCCGCAGGCCGACGGAGCGACCCGACCGGAGCCGCGGATGCCGGTGCAGGACGTGGCCCGGGCGGTGCTCTACATGGCCGGCCTCGAGCCGGGCAGCAACGTGGCGACGATGACGGTGATGGCCACGAACATGCCGTTCGTCGGGCGCGGCTGAGCTGCCGGTCGCGGCCACTGGGACCGGGGGCGGCTACGTCTGGCCGGGCTGGGTAAGTTCGGGCCATGAGCACTGACGAGGAGCAGCAGAAGGTCGCCGATCTGATCGAGAAGGCGAAGGTGGCGTTGGTGACCACGGTCGCCGAGGACGGGTCGCTGGTCAGCCGGCCGCTGGCCGTGCAGCAGCGCGAGTTCGACGGGGACCTGTGGTTCTTCACCCAGGACCCCTCGCCGAAGACCGACCAGGTCCGGGCCAACCCGCAGGTGAATGTGGCGATCGAGGCCGGCAACGGCTGGCTTTCGGTGAGCGGGACCGCGTCGGTCACCAAGGACGAGGCCAAGATCGACGAGCTGTGGAACACCGGAGCCCAGGCCTGGTTCGAACAGGGCCGCGAGGACCCGGCGGTCGCCTTGCTGAAGGTCGAAGCTGACACCGCGGAGTACTGGACCGCAGAGAGCCCCAAGGTCGTCACCTTGGCCAAATACGCCAAGGCCGCCGTCACCGGGGGGCAGCCCGACATCGGCGACAACGCCGTAGTCGACCTCTGATCAGGCGGTCTCCGTCGGCCATTCCAGCGGCTCAAAATAGCCGCTGGTCCGGTGCTTGACACCGGGTTCTGTTAGCCCCGAGAATAAGCGCACTCGGGGGTGGAAGTCGCGGACAAGTCGGCCGTTAGGTCGCTCGTCGAGCGAGTCGTTACCCACCTTCGAAGGACCCCTCGTGCGCGTCTCCCCGGAACGCCTGCAGTCTTTCTTCGCCAGCGGCTTTTCCTAGGAGTGCGGTGTCGAACGCCGACCTACTGCGCGGAGCCAGGCACGCACCGGAATGCGTCGCGGTCGTCGCGAGGATGACCCAAACCACCCTCCTGCGACGCCTGGCCCGGCACGCACCCGGGCACCTGCTCGCGACGGCCCCCGTTCAACACCACCCTCCTAGTCCCCGGATAACCGCGTCCTTGCCCGGTGCCTCCTCAGCTCGCCCAAGCTGAGCCGGGCACTCAGCGACCACTCTTCGCCCCGGCGGGCACCCGCCGGTCGCTGCTACCTGCCCGCACGACGCGCTGCCTGCGGCGGCGCGACTCTCCCCGACCGGGGCTGCACACCCATCTCGAGAAAGAACATCGCCATGCTCTCTTCCGCCGCCCACCTGGTGTGGAACAAGCTCACCAGACTTATCACCCTTCCCTTGCTGCTGGCCCTGGTGGCCGCCGGAGCACTCACGTTCGTCGCTCAGCAAAGCGCCACTCCCTCCCCGGCAGAAGCCGCCTCGTACGCCAAGGCGGGCCGGGGCGCGGGCTACACCTTCAAAGGTCAGTGGTTCGGCAGCTGGACCACCAGAGGTTCGCGAGGTTTCTGCATCGACTTCGACCGCAGCGACCCCACCAGTCGTGGTCGGCACCACCTCAACGGTCGGGTGCCGGGGATGAACACCGAAGACTCGGCCCGGGTGAAGTACATCGTCAACACCTACGGCGAGACCCGCGACAAAACGACGGGTGCGGCCGTGGCCATCTTCGTCTGGAAAACTCAGAAGACGCAGCGCTTCGACCGCTACTACGCCAAGCTCCTCAAAGCGAAGGCCGTACCGGCCAAGGTGCGCGACCGGGAGCGGCAGATCGCGGCCGAGGCGAAGCTGCACGGACCGTTCCGGATCGTGATCAAGCAGGGTTCGGGTCTGCCCGGTCAGCAGTTCACGGGCACGGCGAGGGTCACCACCAAGACCGGGAACCACGCGCTCGCCGGTGCGCGGCTGACCTTGTCGACCACCAACTCCACGTTGGTCAAGCGCGGCAGTAGGACCGGGCGGTCCGGTGTGATCAGCTTCACCAGCCGGGTGGCCGGCCCCGGGCAGGTGAGTACGACCGCCGCACTGAGCATGCCGTCCGCTACGGCCAGCTGGATCTCCGAACCTTCGGCCGGACACCAGCGGCTGGTCGTCGCCGGGAACGGGCGGCAGAGCGTCAGCGCCCGGGCCGCGTCGGTCCGGTCCCTGAACGGCCCGACCCTGGTGAACGCGTGCACCGGCGACTGCCACGGCGCCGCGCCGGTGCGGGTCACGATGAAGAACACCTCAGGGATGACGGTGCGGGAGTTCGTCTACGGCAACGGGATCAAGAAGGGTTCGTTCGACGTCGCTCCCGGGGCCACCGTGACCAAGACGATGACCATGGCCGACGCAGTCCGGGTCACCACGAAGTACTGTTACCTGACCAAGGCCAAGGCGTGCGCCGGTGCTCTGGTCGCGACCGGCTCGACGCTTACGGTGGTCTGCCCGGTCTGGGTCGAGTACACCTACCAGGGCACCTGCCCCTGCGATCCGGGAAAGAACCTGCGCTACAGCGTCAGCGTGCCGGCCAGCCCTCGGACCTACCAGGTGCGACTGGTGACCACGCCGATGAATGGACAGCCCGGCACGCAGACCAGGGACCTCAAGGGCGGCCAGAGCGCCGACTTCGCGCCGGTTCGCTTCGCCAAGGGCACTCGGGTGACGCTGAGCTTCACCGTGCTCGGAAGGACCCACCTGCTCGACGACCTGACGCAGAACATGTGACTCGGTCGGCCCCGGACCTGCGCCGCGCTTCGCCATGACGCCGGTCCGGGGTTCTCCTTCCGGGTGGCTCCGTCGTGCCGCGGCGACGACCGCCGTGGCGGGGCTCTACCGTGGGGTCGGTGAGCAATGCGTTCGAGCCGGGGCTGTGGGAGCCCGTGACCGGCTTCAGCCTGAGCGACGTCACCTATCACCGGGCCCGGCGGGCTCCGGTCGTCCGGGTGGCCTTCGACCGGCCGGAGGTGCGGAACGCGTTCCGGCCCCAGACCGTTGACGAGCTTTACCGGGTGCTCGACCACGCCCGTACGTCAGCCGACGTGGGCTGTGTGCTGCTGACCGGTAACGGCCCGTCGGTCAAGGACGGCGGCTGGGCCTTCTGCAGCGGCGGCGACCAGCGGATCCGGGGCCGGTCCGGTTATACCTACGCCGAGGTCGACGCCCCGGCCGAGGTCGACCCGGCCGCCGCCGGCCGGCTGCACATCCTGGAGGTGCAGCGGCTGATCCGCTTCATGCCCAAAGTAGTGATCGCCCTGGTCAACGGGTGGGCCGCCGGTGGCGGGCACAGTCTGCACGTGGTCTGCGACCTGACTCTGGCCAGCGCCGAACACGCCCGCTTCAAGCAGACCGACGCCGACGTCGGCTCCTTCGACGCCGGGTTCGGCTCGGCCTACCTGGCCCGGCAGGTCGGGCAGAAGTTCGCTCGGGAGATCTTCTTCCTGGGCCGGACCTACGACGCCGACGACGGCCTGCGGATGGGCATGGTCAACCAGGTCGTGCCGCACGAGGAGCTGGAACGGGTGGGGCTGGAGTGGGGCGAGCAGGTGTGTGCCAAGAGCCCGACCGCGCAACGGATGCTGAAGTTCGCCTTCAACGCCGTCGACGACGGGCTGATCGGCCAGCAGGTCTTCGCCGGCGAAACGACCAGACTGGCCTACATGACCGACGAGGCGGTGGAGGGGCGGGACGCGTTCTTGGCCAAGCGTCGCCCCGACTGGTCGCGGTTCCCCTACTACTACTGACCAGCGTCGAAACCGCTCACCGCGGTCGCCGGCTCGGCCAGGCCTGATCTGCACCCGAACCCCCAGTCTCCAGAGGCCGCGAGAATCAGAGCACGGGGGCCGACGAGCGTGGACTCGTCGGGTCCATTGCGGTGGATGTTCGGACGTCCACGGTGTTGCCGGCCCACCGGGGACCGTTAGTCCGCCGTGGTCGGGAAACGTACGGCCGGCCGGCCCCTGGGGGGAGGGTTGTCCGCCGTGGTCGGGAAACGTACGGCCGGTCGGTCCATGGGGGGAGGGTTGTCCGGCCGTGGTCGGGAAACGTACGGCCGGCGGGACGGTTGTCCGGCCGTGGTCCGTACGGCCGGTCGGTCCATGGGGGGACGGTTACCGGCGGTGGTCGGGAAACGCACGGCCGACTGCGGAGGTCGCTCGCGGCGGCCCGCTTGGCCTGGATCACCCTACGGCGAGGCCGCCGAGTTCACGGCGGCGAGTTCACGCCGGGTCACGTCTACTCCGGTGGCGGGCGATGCCCGCTCGGTGCCGCGGTGCGCCGGGGCAAGGTGAAGACCAAGACGAGAGCGACCACGCTGAACACTGCGCTGACCAACATGGCTTGGGCGGCCGCGTCGGTGAAGCCGCTGGCGACGGTGTCGGGTCCGGTGATCACCAGCGAACCGAACAGCACGCTACCGATTACGGCGATGCCGATGGCGCTGCCGATGCGCTGGACGGTCGATACGACTCCGCTGGCGGCGCCCGCCTCGGGCCGATCGACCGTGGCGATGATGAACTGCGCGTTCGGCGCGATGAACGCGCCGTTACCCAGCCCGGCCACCAGCAGCGGGGCCAGCAGGTCCCAGTGGGTCAGGTCGGCCGGGGCCGTGCTGCGCAGGATCAGCCAGAGCCAGAGCAGGCCGACGCTCATCAGACCGGCTCCGATCACCAGGACCGTACGGCCGAGTTTGGCACTGAGCTGATTGCTCTGCGAGGAGGCCACGATGCTGCCGACGGCGAAGGGGATGGAGACGACTCCGGCGGCCAGGGCGGTGTGACCCAGCCCGGTCTGCCACAGGATCGAGAGGGTGAAGAAGATGCTGGTGAACGCGGCAAAGTAGACCAGGGCCAGCACGACTCCACCGGTGAAGGCCGGGTGGCTGAACAGGTGCGGTGGGACCAGCGGGCTGGAGCCGCGCCGGGTGTAGAAGACCTCCCAGGCGCCGAAGGCGACCAGAGCGAGCACTCCGGCACCCAGGCTCAGGTACGTCCACGTCGGCCAGCCCTTGTCCTGGCCCTCGATCAGCGGAACCAGGACCGCCACCAGGCCCGCGGTGAGCAGGAGGAGCCCCAACCAGTCGATCCCGGCCTTGGCGGCCGTAGCTCCGTTCTCGTGCCGGGCGGGAAGCAACAACGCCGCCGCGACCAGGGTCGCGACGCCGATCGGCAGGTTGACCCCGAACACGAGGCGCCAGCCGCTGGTGTCCCCGAAGGCCTGGATGATCAGGCCGCCCACGATCGGTCCGAGCGCGGAGGACACGCCGATCACCGCACCCATCACCGCGAACGCCTTACCGCGCACCGGACCGGGGAACAGTAGCTGGATGAAGGCCGTCACCGCCGGGACGAAAATCCCGCCGGCCAGCCCCTGGACGACCCGGAACACCACCAGTTGGGTGTCGGACTGCGCCAGTCCGCAGGCCGCGCTGGCCACGGTGAACAGCGCGATGCCGGTGAAGAAGACCCACTTGTGGCCGAACCGGTCGCCGACCCGGCCGGCGGGGATCAGGGCCAGGCCGAAGGCGAGGGCGTAGCCGGAGATGATCCATGACAGGGTCGACTCCGAGGCGCTCAGACTCGTGCGGATGGTCGGCAGCGCGACGTTGACGATCGTGGTGTCCAGTAGGGCGATGAACATGCCCGCCAACAGGACCCCGAGAGCTCGCCAGCTCCGGGTCGGCACGTGGAAGGGGTCCGGCGCGGCCCGGCGGGGTGCGGCGGAGCGAAGCGCGCGTTCGCGGAGTTGGTTACTCATCGGGGCAGTCCTTCGGTTGGGCTGGGTTGGACGAGACGTTGAGCGGATGCTGATTCGCCCGGGAGCACGTCTTCGCCCGGGAGTACGTCGCGGACGAGCGGGTCCCGCGAAGGGGGATCATCCGGGAGGGGGTCGGGCCGGCGGGCTCGCTCGTCGGCGATGACGGCGGGTAAGTCTTCGATCAGTTCGCGGTGCCAGTCGATCTCGGCCCGCAGCCGCCGCTCCCGGTGCAGCAGGGCGTGGGTCTCTCCGACCGAGAGGTAGGGGCGAGCTTGGTCGTACTCGCGCTGAACCTGCGCCACCATCGATTCCAGCGTGGCCAGTCGATCTGCGAGCGCGTCGCCGAGCTCGTCCAGCCGCTGCGGGTCGGGCCGGGCCAGCGCCAGGTCGAACGGGTCGGGTCTGAGCACGACGCGGTCGAACTCCTGGCGCTCCAGCACGGTCAGGGCGCTTCGACCGGCCGGGGTCAGCGCGTAGACCACCCGTTCGGGGTAGCCGCCCTCCCGCTCGGTCCTCGCCTCGACCAGCAGGTTCTCCCCGGCCAGGCGCTTGATCGCGCCGTACAGGGACCCGACAGAGATATCGGTCCACAGGTGCACGTGCTCCTGCTCGGCCAGCAACCGAAGCTGGTGGCCGTGCATCTCACCGTGGCGGGCGAAGGCGTCGAGGATGAACAGCCGGATTGAAGACACACGACTACTCTTACACGAGTAGGCAAGCCTTGTTCGTAGTAAGGAGAATCGTCCCTATCCGACGAGCAGGATCTTCCCGGTTCTCTGCTGCCTAGACCTGTCCAGGCCTGTCTAGGCCTTGCCTAGACCACCCCGTAGAGCCGGTCGCCGGCGTCGCCCAGGCCGGGAACGATGTAGCCGACCTCGTTCAGCTTCTCGTCCACTCCGGCCAGCACCAAAGTGCACGGTACGTGCAGACCGTCGAGCAGGGATCGCATCCGTTCGATCCCCTCGGGTGCGGCCAGCAGACAGATACAGGTGATGTGGTCGGCGCCGCGGTCCACCAGGAAGGTGACTGCCGCGGCCAGGGTGCCGCCGGTGGCCAGCATCGGGTCGAGCACGTAGCATTGGCGCCCGCTCAAGTCGTCGGGCAACCGTTCGGCGTAGGTGGAAGCCTGCAGCGTCGCCTCGTCACGGACCATGCCGACGAAACCGACCTCGGCGGTCGGGATCAGCCGCGTCATCCCCTCCAGCATCCCCAGCCCGGCCCGCAGGATGGGCACCACCAGTGGCCGGGGCGCGGCCAGCCGGACCCCGTCGGCGCGCTGCAGCGGCGTGTCGACCTGGGTCGAGACCACGCGCACCTCGCGGGTGCCCTCGTAGGCCAGCAGGGTGACCAGTTCCTCGGTCAACCGGCGGAAGGTCGGGGAGTCGGTCCGCGTGTCGCGGAGCACCGTGAGCTTGTGCGCGACCAACGGGTGATCGATGACGGTGATCTCCACGCCGCTCACCGTAGCGACCCAGTCTTGGGGGTGAGCGGGCGGAGTCGAGAAGCACCGAGGGTTCTGACACGATGGGAACGCTCCATCACAAGCGCTCAGGAAAGGCGGGCCGATGCCGGGATTCGACGACGACGACGAGTACGAGTCGTTCGACCTCGACCAGACCGCTCCCGAGGCGGATCAGGCCGAACCGAACGGTCGGCAACCGTCAGCTGACGACGATGATCCAGACGATGACAATGACGATGATCCCGACGACGACCCCGACGACGACCCCGACGATGACGACGACGAACTGGACGACGCGACCCTCGACGAGATCGACTACGTTCTCGCGGCCCACCGCGAGGACAATCAGCTCCACGTGCAGGCGCTGGCCGACGACTTGGCCAACGACCTCGACCAGCTGATCGTCCAACTCCGTCGGTTGCCCGGCGACGCCGGCGCGCTCGGGTTCGTCAGTCTGGTGGAAGAAGTGTTCGTGCTGGTCCGGGTCCGGGGTCAGCACGTCCAGGCTGTGCTGTCGGACTCCGCTGCCGCCAACGACTGGCCGATCGCCCGCGACACCGCCGACTTCCTCGGCGAGGACGTCGACGAAGACGAGGAGGACGGTGAGCCGATCGGTGATCTGGGGATGTTGACCGATTTAGGCCTCACCGAGTTCGACCTGGTGACCCTGATCGAGGACCTCGACCTGAGCAGCGACCAAATGCTGCAGGCGATCGCGGAGCGGATTGGACTGAACCCGCAGTTCGCCCGGGTGGCGGACGCGACGTTCGAGGCCTGAACGTCTCGGCACCCGTGCCGAGTTGTCGAGGAAGGCGGAGTTGTCGAGGAAGGCGGAGTTGTCGAGGAAGGCGGAGCGCTGAGCACCCGGTGGGACGACGCTATGCGGCTCGCCCTCGCGCAGGCCCGGGCGGTGACGGCGGCCGGCGACGTTCCGGTCGGAGCGGTGTTGCTCGACGCCGACGGCGTCGTGGTGGCTGCCGCGGGCAACGAACGCGAGGTTCGCTGCGACCCCACCGCCCACGCCGAGGTGTTGGTGCTGCGCCAAGCCGCGCTGGCCGCGCGGGAGTGGCGACTGGCCGACCACACGCTGGTGGTCACCCTCGAACCGTGCGCGATGTGCGCGGGGGCCCTCGTGCTGGCTCGGGTCGCCCGACTGGTCTTCGGCGCGTTCGACCCTAAGGCCGGCGCGGTGACCTCGGTTTTCGACGTCGTCCGTGATCCCCGACTCAACCACCGGCCCGACGTCCGCGGCGGAATTTTGGAGGCGGAGTGCGCCGCCCTGCTGAGTGGGTTCTTCGCCGACCAGCGTCCTCGGGGCGATCAGCCGATCGATTCGCGTCCGACCCGCAGGGACCGGTAATCTGTGCGGCGGTGGCGTGTCTGAGCGGCCTAAAGAGCGCGCCTCGAAAGCGCGTGAAGTGAAAACTTCCGCGGGTTCAAATCCCGCCGCCACCGCCAGCCTGATCGTGGACCGAGGTCCACCCGGAAATGGGGCCCTCACCCACCTTGGTGGTGGAGGGCGGCCCCCTAATTTCACCGACAGCGGCCCGGCTTAGTGGTTGCGACCGCTCAGCCGAAGCGGCCGGAGATGTAGTCTTCGGTCGCCCGCTGCGCCGGGTTGCTGAAGATTCTGCGGGTGTCGTCCATCTCGATCAGGCGGCCGGGCCGGCCGACTTCGGTGAGGTTGAAGAAGCCGGTCCGCTCCGATACCCGCGACGCCTGCTGCATGTTGTGGGTCACGATCACGATCGTGTAGTCGTCCCTGAGGTCTTGCAGCAGATCCTCGATGGCCAGGGTCGAGATCGGGTCCAACGCCGAGCAGGGCTCGTCCATCAGCAGCACCGAGGGCTCGACCGCCAACGCCCGGGCGATACAGAGCCGTTGCTGCTGCCCGCCGGACAGCCCCGCCGCCGGCCGGTCGAGTCGGTCCTTGACCTCGTTCCACAGGTTCGCCGACTGGAGCGAACGCTCGACCAGGTCGGCTGCGTCCGGCTTTTTCAGCCGCCGGCCCGTCAGCATCAGCCCGGAAGTCACGTTGCCGCGGATCGACATGGTGGGAAACGGGTTCGGCCGCTGGAAGACCATCCCGACCTGGGCCCGCACCTCCACCGGGTTGACCGACGGTGCGTACAGGTCGTGGCCGTCGAGCAGGACCTCCCCCTCAACTCGCGCCCCCGGGATCTCCTCGTGCATTCGGTTCAACGTCCGCAGAAAGGTCGACTTGCCGCATCCGGAAGGCCCGATCAACGCCGTGATCGACCGCGGCTCGATCCGGGCGGAGACGTCCTGCACGGCCAAAAAGTCCCCGTAGTAGACGTTCAGACCCCGCACTTCGATGGTTCTGGACCCAACCGTGGTCGTGCTCGCGCCGTTTCTGGACGCAGGGTGGCTGCTCACTTTGATCGCCTCGGCCCTCAGCGCGTCTTCGGCCGGAAGATCCGGGCGATCAGCCGGGCCGTCAGGTTGAGCAACATGACGATGGCGATCAGGACCAGGGCCGCCGTCCAGGCTCGGTCGATCCCGGCCGAGACCGGGATACCCGGGGTGGTGAACTGAAAGTAGATGTACTCCGGCAGGTTCGACATCCGCCCGTTCAGCAGGTCGGTGTTGGTGGCGGTGGTGTAGCCGGCGGTGAGCAGCAGCGGCGCGGTCTCACCGGTGACCCGGGCGATGGCCAAGGTGACGCCGGTGACGATGCCGCCGACGGCGGTAGGGAGTACGACCCGGACGATGGTGCGCCATTTCGGCGCCCCGAGCGCCAACGACGCCTCCCGGAGCTCATCGGGCACCAGCCGCAGCACCTCCTCGGTGCTGCGCACCACGACCGGTAGCATCAGTACGGTGAGCGCGATCGAGCCGGCCAGTCCGCTGCGGTAGCCCGGGTCCTGGGTGATCAGCAAGAACAGGGCGAAGCCGAACAGTCCGGCCACGATCGAGGGGATGCCGGTCATCACGTCGACGAAGAACGTGATCGCCCGCGCCAGCCGGCCGCGGCCGTACTCGACCAGATAGATGCTGGTCAAGATCCCGATCGGGACCGAGATCACCGTCGTCACGGCGGTAATCAGCAATGTGCCGACGATGGCGTGGTAGGCCCCGCCACCGGCGCCGACGACACCGCTGAGGGAGTAGGTGAAGAACTGCAGGTCGAAACGGGCCAGCCCGTTACGCAGCACCACCCACACGACCGAGACCAACGGCACCATGGCGATCCCGAACGCGACGCTCACCATCGTCGTGGCGAGCCGGTTCGTGCCGCGGCGCCGACCCTCGACCCCGAAGGAGATGGCCGTACTGGCGATCACGTAGATCAGCACGGTCACCACGGTCCAGGCCACCAGGCCGCCCCCGAGCGCACCGCTGAGGATTCCCCCGGCCGCGATCGAGCCGACGGCGGCGGCGTAAGGGAACCAGGCCGGGAGGCGCCGGTCGCCCCGGAGCCGGACCGGGCCACCGGTGCCTCTGGTGCCGGTCGCCGCCAGGGCGGCGGTCGAGGCGCCGCTCACGACGCCACCTTGGCCCGCTGGACGATAGCGCGCGCGCTGAGGTTGACCAGGAAGGTGATCACGAATAGCAGCAAGCCGGACAGGATCAGCACGTTGACCGTGACCCCGAAGGAGTCGGGGAACTGCAACGCGATGTTGGCCGCGATGGTCGACGGGTTGGTGGTTCCGATCAGGTTGGCAGTGATCAAACTCGGATTGACCGACAGCACCAAGGCGACCGCGAGGGTTTCTCCGAGCGCGCGGCCCAGACCGAGCATCGAGCCGCTGACGATGCCCGCGCGGCCGTAGGGCAGCACCGTCATCCGGATCATCTCCCACCGGGTGGCGCCCAAGGCCAGCGCGGCCTCCTCCTGCAGGGTGGGGGCCTGCAGGAAGACCTCGCGGCAGATGGCGGTGACGATCGGCAGGATCATCACCCCCAGGACCAGACCCGCGGTCAAAATCGTGCGACCGGTGACCGAGGCCGAGCTGAACAGCGGGATGAAGCCGAGGTGGTCAGTCAGCCAGAGGTACGCGGGGACGAGCTTCGGGGCGAGCCAGAAGATGCCCCACAAGCCGAAGACCACGCTGGGGACGGCAGCCAGCAGATCGACCAGGTATCCGAGGACCTGGGCCGCCCGCCGCGGTGCGTAGTGGGAGATGAACAACGCGATACTGACCGCCAGCGGGATCGCAAACAGCAGGGCCAGGATCGAGGACACCACGGTGCCGAAGGCGAGCGGTCCCAGGAAGCCCGTGAGGGTGTCGGCATTGGGGATGTCGTCGGCGGCGGCCTTGAATGCCGGGACGGACTCGATCAGCAAGAAGGCGGCCACGCCGGCGAGCACCACCAGGATGAGGATGCCCGCGCCCAGAGACAGACCGGCAAAGGCGGTGTCGCCCCGAGCCCGCCGGGACGGGCTCCGGGCCGAGGACGTACGCACTGCACTCACGCTGAACTCCGCTCGACGCGACGGGATCATTAGGCCGCTGGCGCCGGATCACCACGCGACCCGGCGACAAGGGCGTCAGCTCGCGTCGACCTTGTCGATCGACGACTTCGCCTGCCCGGCCAATTCGGAGGGTAGCGGAGCCGAACCCGCGGCCTTCGCCGCCGCCTGCTGCCCGTCCGTGCTGACGATGTAGCTGAGGAGACCCTTGACGAGCTTTCCCTGGCTGGCGTCGGTGTACTTGGTGCAGAAGATCTCGTAGGAGACCAACAGCACGGGGTAGGCGCCGTCGGCGCTGGTCGTCCGGTTGATGTCGATGGTCAAGTCACCGTCCGGACGGCCGCTCACCTTCTGGGAGTCCGACAGGGTCTTGGCCGCACCCTCCGCGCTCGGGCCGGAGTATCCGCTACCCACCTTGACCTTGGCCTTGCTCAGGTCGCCGGCCTGGCTGTCGTCGGCGTAGCCGACCGTGCCCTCACCTTGCTTGATCACCGCGACCACCCCGGAGGTGCCCTTGGCCGACTCGCCGCCGTTGATCGGCCACACCTCGGTAGCCCCGCCGGTCCACACGTCGGACGCCGACTTGCTGAGGTAGTCGGTGAAGTTGTTGGTCGTCCCGGACTTGTCGCTGCGATGGACCGGCGTGATCTTGGTCGAGGGGAGCTTGGCCTTCGGGTTGTCGGCCTTGATCTTCGCGTCGTTCCAACTCGTGATGGTCCCCGCGAAGATCCCCGCTGCCGTCGCCGGAGACAGCTGGAGGTCGTCCACGCCGGGAAGGTTGTAGACGATGGCGATCGGCGAGACATAGGTGGGGATGTCTAGCGCGGGGCTGCCGCATTTGCTCTGGCCGGCGGTCAGCTGCTCGTCGGTCAGCGCCTTGTCGCTGCCCGCGAAGGCGACGCCGCCACCCAGGAACTGCTCCACTCCGGCCCCGGATCCGACGGCGTCGTAGTTGACCTGAGCGCTGGGGTTGCTCTGCTGGAAGCCGGCGATCCACGCCGCCATCGCGGCACTCTGTGCGCTGGACCCGGCCCCGTTCAAGTTCCCGCTCAGCGCGGAGCCCGAAGCACCCGAACCAGCATTGCCACCGGCGGCCGGGGTTTCGTTCTTGGCGCCGCAGGCGGTGAGGCTGAGCGACACCGCCAGCGCGGCGGGCACGATCAAACGGGTGAAGATCGGTGACTTCACGGGCGAATTTCTCCTTTTGTCGTGGAGCGTGGGCAGCAGGGCGAGCGGTCCTGCCGGAACCGGGCGCAACTCGTACGCCCGACCTGGACTGACCGTAGGCAGGTCCGGTGACCAAGACCGGCCGCTGAGGTGTCGAACGGGTGAACGCAGCGTGGCCGTTGGTGGAACGAGCTGTTTCCTGCCCGTAGTCGGAGTGGGCGAGGATGTCGGCCATGATCGACCTCGACGCCATCTTGCTGATCGGCGCCGTCGTGCTGATCGTGGCGATCGTGGCCGCGCGCGTCGGTGCGCGGATCGGCCTGCCGTCGCTGCTGCTGTTCCTCGGCCTGGGCATGCTGCTGGGCCAAGACGGCATCGGCGGCGTGGCCTTCGACGACGCCGACCTGGCGCACGCTCTCGGCTTCGGCGCCCTGGTGCTGATCCTGGCCGAGGGCGGCCTGACCACCCGCTGGTCCGACATCCGCTCCAGCACCGGCGCAGCCGTCGTGTTGGCCACCGTCGGGACCGGCGTCAGCATTGCGTTGATGACCCTGTTCGGAGTTTTCGTCTTGGGCCTGGACCTGTGGATCGCGGTCTTGTTAGGCGCCGTGACGTCGCCCACCGACGCCGCCGCGGTGTTCTCGGTCTTACGCCGGGTCCCGATTCCGCACCGGTTGCGCGGAACGCTGGAGGCCGAGTCCGGGCTGAACGACGCACCGACGGTGCTCCTGGTCACCCTGGCCAGCGGTTTCGCGGCCGGTCACCCCGCCGCCGGTGGTCCGTTCGCCCTGGGAGGGCTGATCCTGCTCGAGTTGGTCGGCGGGGTCGGCCTCGGGATCGGGCTGGGCTGGGTCGGGGTGGCGATCCTGCGCCGGGTGGCGCTGCCGTCCTCCGGGCTGTATCCGCTCGCCGCCCTGGTCTGGACCGTGTTCGCCTACGCGGTCACCGCGAGCGTGCACGCCAGCGGGTTCGCCGCGGTCTACACCTGTGCGCTGATGCTCGGCAACGCGGCGTTGCCGCACCGCGCGGCGACCCGGTCGTTCGTGGAGGGCGTGGGCTGGATCGCGCAGATCGGGTTGTTCGTGATGCTCGGCCTGCTGGCCACGCCCAGCCGGGTCACCGGCTCGGCGGTGGTGGTCGCCCTGACGGCCGGATTGTTCCTCACCTTCGTGGCCCGACCGGTCTCGGTCCTCCTCGGCTCGGTCTGGTTCGGACTGGGCTGGCGGGAGCAGGCGTTCTTGTCCTGGGCGGGGCTGCGGGGAGCCGTGCCGATCGTACTGGCCACCGTGCCGCTGGCCGACGGGATCGAAGGCGGGACGTTCCTGTTCGACGTCGTGGTGGTGTTCGTCATCGTCTTCACCGTCCTGCAGGCCCCGACGTTGCCGCTGCTGGCCCGTCGGCTGGGCCTGGTCGACGATCAGGCGGCCCGAGACGTCGAGGTCGAGGTCGCGCCACTGGACATGATCTCCGCCGACCTGTTACAGGTACGGATCCCGCCGGCGTCCCGGCTGGCCGGCGTCGAGGTCGGCGAGCTACGGCTCCCCTCGCACGTTGTGGTGTCACTGATTATCCGGGACCTGGCTCCGTTCAATCCGACTTCGCGGGAACGGATCAGAGTGGGCGACGAGCTTTTGATCGTCACCCCCAGCGACGTGCGCCAGCAGACCGAGGACCGGCTGTCGGTGGTCGGCCGCGGTGGGCGGCTGGCCCGCTGGCGGCGTACCGGAACCGACTGAACTCACCGTCCGGATGAGCGGGACAGGGGTCCGTTCAAGGGATGAGGGGGAGGAGAAAAGCGAGCGCGCTCAGTTGCCCTCACCGGGGGTGGGGCTGGCCACCGACGGAAGGCACAAGGTGCTGGCCTTGACCTTGACCGTGGTCTTGGCCTTCTTGTTGAAGCCGCCGTACCGGTTCCCCACCAAGACGTCGACGGAGTGGTCGGCCCGCTTGTCGGCCCGTACGCTCGCCTTCTTGAAGAAGGACTGGACCATCTTCACCTCCGGGTCGTTCACACCCGCCCCCACGATGACGGTCTGGTCCACGTTCTCCAAGGTGTTGGTCGTCTTGGTCACCTTGAAACCCTTGCTCCGCAGCGAGCGGCCGACGTTACCCGCCAGCCCCCGGTTGTCGCCGCCGTTGAACACCTGGACGTAGACCTGGGAGGACTTGAGCTGCCGCTTGGGCAAGGTCTGCTGGACGCAGGGAGTCGGGACCGGCTCGGGGACGGGCCGGACGATGTTGCGATAGCCCCAGTACGCGGCGTAAGCCAGCACGGCCAGCAGGATCAGCAGCGTGACCGGAGTACGGATCAGGCGGAAGATCCGGCCGATCACCGACGTCCTCCGGTGGTCCTACCGTGGTCGGTATCGACCCACACCGGCCCCGAGGAGGGGGGTCGGTGTCCTCCGGCTCCAACCATCGGTATCGAACTCACTTCAGCTCGAGCACCCTGGCGTGCATCGTCTGCCGCTGCTGCAGCGCCGCCCGGAGGGCCCGGTGCAGCCCGTCCTCGAGGTAGAACTCACCGCGCCAAGACACGACGTGGGCGAACAGATCACCGTAGAAGGTGGAGTCTTCCTCCAACAGCGCCTCCAGGTCGAGGGTGCGCTTGGTCGTGACGAGCTGGTCCAGACGCACCTGGTGCGGCGCGATGGCCGCCCACTGCTTCTGCACGTAGCTGTGGTCGGGGTAGGGGCGGACGTCCCCGACGCGCTTGAAGATCACAGGGGTCAGACTAGTCAACGAAGCGGGTGCACCCGGGACGGATATCGTCACGATTCGGTCTATCAACGTTTCCAGGACCGGTTCCCCCGGGTGGTTGGGGGTCGACGGGCGTCGAAACGGTCACGCCCCCTCGAAACGGTCACGCCCGATGGTGTCGGACGGGCCGATTGGTCGAGGGGGTGGCCTTCCGGGCCTCGGGTTGCCGCGGTCGACGGCACGCCTTCCGACCACGGCGGGGTTACGCACGCTCTCCGACCCGAGTGTTGTACGTTTTCCGACCGCGGCGGGATAAGGCGCACCCGACGACCTGGCTGCCGTACGTATTCCGACCGAGGCGGGTCTGCGGACGGTTGGCGACCCGAACGGCGTGCGTTTTCCGACCACGGCGGGTCTGCGCACGGCTGGCGACTCGAACGACGTACGTTTTCCGACCACGGCGGGTCTGCGCACACCCCGTGACCCGAAGGACGCACGGTTCCCGACCGCCAAGCGACGGAATGCACGACGCACCTCAGGCAGTGACCGTCGAGGCAGCCGAGCAGAGTCCGGTCAGGTCGAACTTCCGGTCGTGACCACCTAAAGTGCCACCCCGAACCAGAAGAGGGCGAATTCCCGGTAGAACCGCAGCCCGATGGCGGCGATCACGATCAGATACCACACGGCGACGATGGTGACGGTGTAGGGCCGGAGTCGCCGGCCGAGCGGAACCAGACCGCGGCCGAGGACGCCGGCAGCGGCGTTGCGCAGGGTCACGCTGACCACCACCGGGATGGTCACCGTCCACACGAGCATGCACCACAGACACAGGGCGCCGATGACGTAAAGGCTCTGGGTCTGCAGCCAGGTGATGAAGACACCCGCCGCCACGACGCCGACCTGCAACCCGCGCTGGTACCACCGCGGCAGCCGGGCACCGGTCAGGCCGACCATGCCGGTGGTGAGCAGCACCGAGAAGCCGATGATGCCGAGCAGGGGATTAGGGAAGCCGAACAGGGCCCCGGCCCGAGACTGCA
The DNA here is from genome assembly GCA_965218535.1 of Friedmanniella sp. Classification (GTDB taxonomy): domain Bacteria; phylum Actinomycetota; class Actinomycetes; order Propionibacteriales; family Propionibacteriaceae; genus Microlunatus. The sequence continues at coordinate 897,787 of CBDCLF010000001.1, read as the reverse complement.
TCACCGGACCGCAGGCGATGAACGGGCTCACATTGCACGACAGTTCGGTGGCGGGATTCTCCAGCAACCGGATCCGGTCGATGGTCAACATCATCGCAGCCACCAGCCCCACAGTGCCGCTGGCGATCAGGAGCACCGCCGGTCCGCGCCGCAGAGGACGGGGCTCGGCGAGGTCGGTCGAGGGTTCCGCGTCGTCGTCGGTGATCGGGTCGTCGGTGCTCAGGTCGTCCAGGACCCGATCGGACCCGATGGCACCATTCTGCGTCGCCGCGGGCGATGTCACGTCCAGCTCGGTCCGGCCGTCGTCGACGGTCGCCGACGCCGTCGACTCAGGCCGCAGCAAGAGCGTTTACCCGGTTCACCAGGTCCTGGCCGGACAGGGTCTCGGTCTTTTGACCGTTGAGGAACATCGTGGGAGTACCGGTGACCCCGGCTTCGGCCGACGCGGCGGTGTTGGCGGTGATCCAACTGCGGTACCGACCGGACTCGATGCAGTCCAGGCTGGCGTTGCCGGCCCCCTGCTGCCCGGCGAAGTCGCGGAAGTCGGCGGCGCTCCAGCTGTCGGTCTCCGCGCTGTGGTTGGCGTAGAGAGCGGTGTTGAAGGCGGGCCACTTCTGCGGGTCGTTGACCGCCACGCAAGCCGAGGCGTTGCCGCCGCCGACGGCGTAGTCGGTGTCGACCTGAATCGGGTGATAGCTGACCGAAACGTTTCCCTTGGCGACCAACCCGTTGAGGATCTCGCCGTTGGTGGCTTCGAACCGCTGACAGATCGGGCAGGAGTAGTCCTCCCACATGTCGATGGTGACCTTGGCATCGGCCGGGCCGACCCGGATCGCGGTGTCGGTGGAGCCGAACGGGACGGTGGCGCCGGCGACGGTCACGGTGGTGTCGGCGGACACGGCCGGTGAACCGCTGGGAGCTTGCCCCCGGGTCCCCAGCACCACCGCGGTCGCGATGATGCCGATCACCACGACCGCGACCCCACCGACGATGCCGAGCTGGGTCAGCGTCCGCCGCCGCTTCGCTGCCGCCGCGGCCCGCTGTTGCGCTGCCCTGGCCTCCCGCCGTCGGTCCTGATCCTGCGGGGAGGGGCGTTTCTTCGCCATTTGGGCGGGCTCCTTCACTACGTCGGGGTCCTGGCGCCGGCTCGGTCAGCCCGAGCGGTTGCGTCGCGCGACGCGCACCGCTCCAAGGATGACCAGCACACCCGCAATAATCCAACCCCAACTCGGAATCAATGGTTCCCGGCCGGTGCCGGTGGCCGGCGTCGGTGATACCGAGGGGTTCGGAGCGGACGGCGTCGCGGTGGGCGGGGAACCGGCGGCGGCGGCTTTGCTGGTGAAGGTGAACGTCCCGGAGATCGGATGGCCGTCGATCGAGGTGACCCGCCAGGTCACGGTGTACGGCCCGGCCGCGGCCCCCGGTGCGATGTCCTGGGCGACGGTGTTGTCGACCAGCCGGGGTGCGCCGACGGCGACGTTTCCGTCCGGGCCGGTGATCAGCAGTTGCGTTCCCATCGCGATGGCCGGGTTGTTGAACGTCAGCACCACCGTCGTCGGGGTGCGGTTCACGGTCTGACCCGACGCCGGGCTGGTCGACTCCAACACGTTGTGGGCCGCGGCCGGGGCGGCGCTCACCACCAGGATGAGCGCCGCCCCGACGCAAGCCAGCAGGAGCCGGAGTTTCACCGGCCCGCCCGGCGCCGGAGCGCCACCGCTCCGACGCCCAGTGCGCCGAGGGCGACCACCAGCGCCGCCCCGCTCAGCCCCCGGGCAAGAGCGTCCGGCCCGGCCGAAGCCTGGTCGGCCGCGGGTGCCTGGTCGGTCGCCGGTGCCGGGGCGGGTGGGGGGGAGGCCGCTGACCCGTCCTCGGTGCCGGTGGCCGCGGTGACCAGCAGGGTCGGAGCAGGATGCTCCGGCTCCTGCCCGGAGGCCGGGGTCGGCTGATCCCAGGCGACCACGGTGCCGTCGGAGTAGGTCTGGGTGGCCGGCAGCAGCAGGGGCCCCGCGCCGGGCAGCGGCCCGGCGGAGATCGAAAACTCCTGGTACTGGCCGGGGGCGATGGCGGCGGCCCGGTCGGTCGCGGTCCAGGTCACCGTCCGCGCCGCCTTGGTGATGGTGGCGCCCTCACTGGTGACCGGCTCGGGCAGCGGCGCCTCCGCCACCGTCGCCTTCCAGCCGGGAAGCGGTTTGGTGCTGACGTAAAGCAGTGGATGGTCCTGAGGGAGCGACACCTCCACCTTCACCGTGGAGGCGGTGTCGGACTCGGTCGGCACCCGGAAGGTGAGGGCGCTGAACGAGCCGGCGGCGGTGCTGTCGGCGTGCACCCGGACGTGGGCGGAGGCCGACGCGGTCCCGGCCAGAGCGAGGGCCGCGGTCAGAGCCGCACCGGCGACCAGCCGGAACGAGCGGCGTCGTCGACGGATCCGTGCGGTCGCCCGAGTCGGTGCGGACGCGGAGGGGAGCGAGGTATGGGCAGTAAGCAAAGTCATGTCGAAGTCTTTCGTCGAAGCGAAACGCGCGGACCCAACCCGTGGTCGGTGGCGCGGCGGGACAGGGCCGGCCTCAAGCCGGCAGAGTGAGTGCAGCGACGCAGGTAGGCGGTCCCCGGGGCTCGGCAGGATCGACGTGTTGGGGCGGGGATAGCCGGACCAGGGCCGGCCAGCCGACTCGGGCGTGTCGCAGGGTTGGGCGGTTGACGGGCCCGAGGGCGGCGGCGCGGGCGACCCGATCGGCCTGCCGCCAGCACCAGACCTCGCCTCGGGCCAGCAACCAGGCCGTCGCCGCGGTGGCACCCAGGTGAGCCAGCAGCATCGACCAGCCCAGGTGCATCGACGCCATCGGCATCGACGCCATCGGCATCGCTCCCGGGAGCATCGACCCGGGAGGACACATTGACGTGGTCATGCCCGGCATAGCCGCCGCGTGGCCCCCGGCGCCCACGGTGCTGCACGCGGGCAGGGCGGAGGTGGCGTGGAACAGCAGATGTAATCCGGCCTGCTCCACGGCCAGCACGGGAAGCACCAGGGCGAAGCGGAGCCGTCGAGTGGTCAATACGACACCGAGCAACCCCAGCACGAAGCCGGTGACCCCCAACACCCCGGCCCCGGGCAGCGCTCCGCCGCCGAGGCGGTGGGCCGTGCCGGCCAGCAGCAGCGAGGAGCCGCCGAAGACCACGACCCGGCTCGCCCGCGTCCAGCCGGTCATCGCCCGCGGGCCGGGCGAATGGCTTCGAACCTGGCTCACCGTCGCGGTGTCTCGCGCTCGGCCATCGCGGTCAACGCCGCGTTGTAGGCGCGCAGTTCGGCGTCGCCGTCACGGTCGGCGCGGCGGTCCAGCCGCTTGCTCTCAGCGTGGTCGCTGCGCACCCAGCCCACCAGCAGGGCCACGCCGAGCAGCAGCGACGGGATGTCACCGGCACCCCAGGCGATCGCGCCACCGCGCTGCTGATCGGCCAGCAGGGCGGGCAGGTCGTGTTGACCCAGGGCGCCCCACCAGTCCTGTGCGAGCAGTTGCTGCGACGACATCAAGGCGATGCCGAAGAACGCGTGAAAGCCCAGGGTCATCAACAACAGCACCAGCCGGAACGCGTACGGCGGCCGGTCCGGTCCGGGGTCGATCCCCACCAGGGCCCAGATGAACAGGTATCCGCTGAGCAGGAAGTGCGCGGTCATCAAGACGTGACCGGTATGGGTGAACATGGCCAGGGGAAACAGCCGGGTGTAGTAGAAGACGGTCAAGCTGCCGGTGAACAGCAACGCCGCCACCACCGGGTGGCCCAGGACCCGCAGCACCCGCGAGTGCACCAGGGCCAACAGGACCTCCCGCGGACCGAAGCTGCCGTCGCGGCGGGCCCTCAGGGCACGCATCGCCAAGGTGACCGGGGCGCCGAAGACCAGCGGGAACGGAACGGCCACCATCAAGGCCATGTGCTGCACCATGTGCAGGCTGAAGCTCAACCGACCGTAGAGGGCGGGGCCGCCGCTGGTCACGAAGACCAGCAGGGCGCAACCCAGGACCCACAAGATCAACCGCGACAGCGGCCAGCGGTCGCCGCGGCGGACGAGCCGGGTCACGCCCAGGGCGTACAGCACGACCATGGCCAACGCGATCGCGAGCCACAACACGTTGGGGTAGAAGGCGCCGAAGTAGCGGGCCACGGTGAACGGGGCCGGTACCGGATAGCCGAGCAGCGCACCGACCGGATCAGAGGTGTCCACGGCCGGGACGGGTGGAGCGGACCGGGAGAGCGCGACCGCCAGCCCAAGGGTCGCCCCCATCACCACCAGCTCCACCGCCGCCACCCGGGCGAACAGGCGCGGCTGGGCCTCCAACCGGGGAATGGTCCGCCGGCGATGGGCGTAGCCGGCCAGGCCGAGCAGTCCCAGCGCGACGACCTTCCCGATCACCAGAACGCCGTAGCCGCTGGCCAAGGCGGCGAAGGATCCCAGTCGTAGGGCGGCGTTGACCACCCCGCTGGCCGCGACCACCGCGAAGCACACTCCGGCCAGGGTGGAGTAGCGGGCCACCACCACGGACCGCTGACCCCCGAGCAGATGACCGGTCAGCACCAGGGCGGCCAGTCCGCCGACCCAGACACACACCGCGACCAGGTGCAGGGCCAAACTGTCGACGGAGTTCATGTGGTCGTTGTTCCCGGCCGCGTGCCCGGCCAGGGCCAGCGGCAGCAGAGCCAGCAGGGCGGCCACCGCCGCCCAGGCGACCGCGACGATCCGGGTGGCGACGGCGCTCAGGACCGCAGCCAGCCCCACCAGCAGCAGGCTGGCCAGCAGAGCGCGGCCGAGGTCGACCTGGAAGGCGAACGAGGCCAGTACGGTGCTGAAGCCCGGCGCAGCCGGCGACAACCCGGATACGTCCGCGGCGGTGAGGACCAGCACGGCCAGAGCCGACCCGGCCCACACCGACGCCGCCGTGGTCGCTGCCCGGACCATCGGCCGGCGCGGGCCCCCGAGGCCCTGCTTTCGCTTACCGGGACCAGGTCCGACGCACCACGCGGCCAGGACAAGGAGGCCCACGGTGGTCGCCGCGGCCAGATCGTGCAGAGTCCGGAGCGCCGGCAGACCCCAGCGGGTGACCGGGCCCGCGTCCAGCAGGCCGGCCGTCACCGCGGCCAACTGACCGTTCAGCTTCAACACGACCAGGGTCACCACTACCCCGACCACGGCCGCCGCCACGAGGGCGACCTGCCGCGTCCGTCCGCGGGGGCCCGCGTCCGGGACGCGCGGTGCCTGGACGGTCACGCCGACGACCGGAGCTGCGGCGGGATCCACCGGGCCGTCGCGTCGTTGGTGCTCTGCACCCGTTCAGTCTAGGAAGGCCTCAACACCGGCAGTTGGGGAAGGCAACGGTGGCGCCGCCCAGGCGCCTGGTGTGAAACGCTGCCGGCCTGCGGTGCTGAGGTCAGCATCGGTCAGCGGTGGTCGGCCTGAGACCCGCAGGTCGTCTCGAGCTGGCAAACGGTGGCCCCACTCAGCCTGAGGTGGCCCACGGGTCATTTCGAGATGGCAAACGGGGGGGGGTGTGGCCGCGGCGGGGGCGTGGCTACCGCCTGAAGCCGGAATGAGCGTCGTTCGTCCCGACTGACCGGCCCGTAGTCAGGTGGCCCGGGCACCTGCTCGCTACGGCCCACTTCGACCATCGCCGTACTACGCTGCCCCCGTGGTGCGTCCTCAGCGGAGTCGCGTCGACCGGGCCGGCCGGATGGGAGTCTGCCGGTGGACCCGACGACCGAGCGCACACGTCTGCAGTGCGCGCAGGAGGAAAGAATGACCGGCTGGTCCGGCCCGGCCGCGGCGGCCCTGGCCGGGTTCGAGGAAGCGGCGCACGACGTGGTGGCACTGGTCCGCCGGCTCGACACCGGCGGAGGCACCGACCGGGCCGCCGACTGGAGCGTTCCGGGATTGGGCGTGTGGGACCTGCGCGCGCTGGTGGGCCACACCAGCCGGGCGTTGATCACGGTGGCGACCTATCTCGACGTTCCGGCCACGACCGAGGACCTGGCAACCGCGGCCGACTACGTCGTGGCCACCACCGCACTCACGGTCGTCGATCCGGCTGCCGTGGCCGAGCGGGGTCGCCAGGCCGGGCGCGAACTCGGTGCCGATCCGGCGGCTGCGCTCGAGCAGCACGCGGCGACCGCGATCGACAAGGTCCGCGGGTCCGATCCGGAGGCGATCATCCACACTGCCGGTGGTGGGATGCGCGTGCGAAGCTATCTGCCGACCCGGACCTTCGAGCTGGTGGTGCACGGTTTCGACATCGCCGACGCCGCCGGAATCGTCCCCGGGTTCGGCAGCGCGGCCCTGGTCCAGGCGGTTTCGGTGGCCGCCGAGGCGGCGGCCGGTCTGGGCCAGGGCCCGGGCCTGCTGCGCGCTCTGGCCGGCCGCGGTCCCTGGCCGGACCGGTTCAGCGTGGTCAGCTGACCTGGTCGACCAGCCGGTCGACCTTGGCCACGTACGCCTTCGGGTCGGCCTTACGTTCCAACCCGGCGGCGTTCATGTAGCGGACCTTGCCGAAGACCTCGCGCTCCCCCCACCCCCGGTCGTGCTGGCCGAACACCCACGCGACGTTGGCGAAGGAGTTGGCGTCCCGGCCGTCGAGGAAGTAGCGGTTGTTCAGGTAGAGGGTGGTCGCGTACGCGTGCTCGGGGGTGTTGGACCACTCCAGGATCTTCTTGCCCCAATACATCCGCATGTAGTTGTGCATGTAGCCGGTGTGCCGCAGCTCCCGCATGGCGGCGTTCCAGTAGGGGTCGTGGGTCTGGGCCTCCTCCAGCTCATCGCGGGTGTACACGTGTTCGCGCGGGTCGTCGCTGTGCTCGGACAGGGTGCGGCGGGCGAAGTCGGGCAGGGCGGAGTAGGCGTCGTAGTGCGGTTCGTAGAACACGAAGTTCATCGGCAGCTCGCGCCGGACGATCAGTTCCTCGACGAAGTCGTCGAGGTTGGCCCCGGACCCGTGCTGGCGGGCCTGCAACGCGATGTAGACCGGTGAGAGCTGACCGAAGTGCAGGTACTTGCTCATGTGCGACACGTCGTCGGTCTGCGGTTGATTCCGGTGCTCGGCGTAGTCGTCGAAGCGGTGGGTGAGGAAGTGGCGCAGCACCTTCTTGCCGGCGGCCGTCCCGCCGGTGAACAACGGCACCGGGGGGACCTCGCGGTCCAGCGTCATCGTCTCCAGCAGGGCGTCGATGTCGCCGAGGTCCTCGCCCTCGAGGTCGGCGAGAGGGTCGGGATGACGCAGTGGGGTCTTGGGCACCTCGACCAGGAACCGGTCCAGGTGCTTGGTGATCTTGGGCCGGATGGTCCGCGCGGCGGACTCCTTATGGTCGGAGACCAGCTCGACCGGTACGACCACGTCACTCTCGACCTGGATCACCGGGCAGGACGCCGCCGCCGCCAGCCGTTCGCGCCACGCACGCTGCTCCCGCAGGTAGCCGCGGTCGCAGACCACGAGGCTGGCCTCGGCGGCCAGCGACCCCGCGACCTCGTCGGGGTCACCGCGGCGGAGCACGAACCGGATGTGCCGGCGGTCCAGGGCGGACTCGACGTCGGCCAAGCCCTGCAGCATGAAGTGGTAGTGCCGCAGGTTCGCCTCGGGATAGTCGTCGGTCAGCCCGAAGCACACCAGCAGCGGCTGACCCAACCCGTTGGCCCGGTGGATCGCGTACTCCAGGGCGTGGTTGAACTCGGTCCGCTGGGCCTGCTGCATCCAGTACAGGACGTAACGGCCGGTCGCCACGTCGGCGTCGTTGAGGGTCCGCACCCGCTCGGCCTGGATCCCCTGATACGGGTCGTCGTCGCTCATACCCTCCATTTCAGCGCACACAGAATGCGCTGTCCGGGGGCCAGGTGCCGGGGGCGGGTGACATTGGGGAAGATCGTGCGCGTCAGGCGCGCAGGATCTTCCCCAATCCGCTCAGCTCTGAGGTTCGCCGACCTGCGTCGCTGTCCTTCAGGCGAGTGACTCGGTGACCCGAGTCCGGCTCAGCGACCCAGGAGACGGCGGAACCCGCGGGCAGGAGTGGGTGGGGAACCCGGATCGGCCGGAGCAGTGACGGCGGGAGCCGGCCCAGTGGAATCGGGCGTCGGCGCGTCGAGTTTGCTGACCAACCCGTCGATCTCGTTCAGGGAGCCGGTCATGTCCTCGGGTCGGGGCTGCACTTCGTCCCGGACGCCGAAACGTGTTTTGGTCAGCGACGCCGTACAGCGGGTGCCGTAGCCGTGATCCATCACCTCGCAGCCGTAACACTTGACCTGACCGGGGTGGACGATCAGATCCGGGTTGGCGGCACTTAAGCGCCGTTCACGCTCGTCGATTCCGGCCACGTACGCCCGGACCGCCTGCTCGTTCCAGCAGGCGACCCCGTCGCCACCGGTACGGATGTCAACACGCATGGTCACCTCTGCATCGAGTCGCCTGCTCTGAGTTGACCGGCCGTCGCGTGGCACGGCGCCCGGCTTTTCCCATAGTGACACGTCACGTCCGTGCGGCGGCGGCCGTCGAGGAGGATCGCCGGGCACACTCCGGGCCGGTCAGCGGTCGTAGACCATGCCCATCGCGGTCCGGACCTCGGCGAGGGTCTGGTCGGCCACGGCGTTGGCGCGGTCGTTGCCCTCGGCCAGCACGGCGAGCAGATGTCCGGGGTCACGTTCGAGTTCGGCCCGCCGGACGCGGATCGGGGCGAAGGTCTCGTTCACCGCCTCGGTCAACACGGCCTTCAGCCGGCCGGCACCGGCGTCACCGATCTCCTCGGCCCACTCCTGCGGCGTCCGACCGGTGCACAGGGAGGCCAGCAGCAACAGATTCGCGACCTCCGGGCGTCGCGTCGGGTCGTAGGTGATCAGCCGCTCGGAATCGGTCACGGCCCGCTTGATCAACTTGGCGGTCTCGTCGGCGCTCATCCCGATCTCGATCGCGTTGTTCCCCGACTTGCTCATCTTCTGCCCGTCGGTGCCCAGGATGTTGGTCGCCTGGGACAACAACGCGTCGGGAGCGGGGAAGACCGGCCGATCCGGCTCCGCCCGGCCGTAGGTCTCGTCGAAACGGCGGGCCACCACGCGAGCTTGTTCGAGGTGCGGAAGCTGGTCTTTACCGACCGGCACCACGTTGGCCTTGCAGAACAAGATGTCCGCGGCCTGGTGCACCGGATAGGTCAACATCAACCCAGACATCGGACGCTGGCTGGCCGACAATTCGGACTTCACCGTGGGGTTGCGGCGCAGTTCGGAGTCGGTGACCAGGGCCAGGAACGGCAGCATCAGCTGGTTCAGGGCGGGCACTGCGGAGTGGGTGAAGATGGTGCTGCGCGCCGGGTCCAGACCCACCGCGAGGTAGTCCACCAGCAGCGCGCGCACCCGTTCCGCGATCGGGCCGACGGCGTCGCGGTCGGTGATCACCTGGTAGTCGGCGATCAGGACAAAGGAGTCGATCCCGGTGTCCTGCAACCGAACCCGGTTGGTCAACGAGCCGAAGTAGTGCCCGATGTGCAGCCGCCCGGTCGGCCGGTCACCGGTCAGCATGCGCAAGCGGCCCGGGTCGCGGTTCAGCTCGTCCTCAATCTCCCGCGAGCGTCGCTGCGCCTGTCGTAGCGAGGCGTCGTCCCCGGCGGACTCCCCGGCGGACTCCTCGGCCTCCGCGGGACCTGGACGGGTGCTCGCAGTGTGCGCCGTCATAACGGTCGGGTCCCCTCCCTGGTGGGTTCGCCAGTGGCTCTACGCCGCACCGCGAGCATTCGCCCTCGACCGACGACAGCTGAGTCTAGGAGGCTTCTCCCCGCCGGCGAGGACCTGCTCGACCGCGAGATAGCTGCCGATGGTTTAACGGGATAGGTGCCGGCGGTTTAACTGGACTTCGCCCAACGATCCCGAACCGGAGGACCCATGCCCTACGCCGCCAATCTGCACGCCATTCTCGATCGTGAGCCACCACCGGCCGAGGGTCTGCGCAGTACCGACATCGACTACCGGGTCGCCGACACAAGCTGCCGGGGCTATCTGTCGCGGCCGTCGGATGACACCGAACGCCCGGGCGTTTTGGTCCTGCACGACTGGCTGGGCGTCGGTGATTACGTTCGGATGCGGGCGGACATGCTGGCCCGATTGGGCTACGTGGCGCTGTCAGCCGACCTGTACGGGGCCGAGGTCCGGCCCACGCCGGAGGAGGCGCCGAAGCTCGCCGCGAGCTACTACGCCGATCAGGAGCTGTTGCGGCAGCGGGTGGTCGGCGGCTACCAGGCTCTGCTCGAACAACCCGGAGTGGACCGTACGAAAACGGCCGCCATCGGCTACTGCTTCGGCGGATCAGCCGCGCTGCAGCTGGCCCGGAGCGGCGCCGAGGTCGGCGGCGTGGTGAGCTTCCACGGCGGACTGCAGCCGGGCCCGGCCGGCGAGGCGAACGCCATCTCGGCCCGGGTCCTGATTCTGCACGGGGCGATCGATCCGGTGGTTCCCGACGACGCCGTACTGGCGGTGGAGAACGAATTCCGGGCCGTTTCCACGCTGGACTGGCAGCTGACGACGTACGCGGGGGCCATGCATGCCTTCACGCTGCCCGACGCGGCCGATCCCGGGCACGGTGCCCAATTCAACGCCACCGCGGAGCGGCGTAGCTGGTTGGCGATGAAAAACTTCTTGACCGAACTTTTCGGTTGACTCCGTTCTGGCCGATTGTCGGCCGACAGTTCAGCGCCCGGTCAGCGCGGGCCCGGGGCGCCGTCAGCCGGCCAAGCCCTCGGACCCCGACGGGTCGAGGTCCCCGATCAGCTCGCGAAGCTTGCTCATCAACCGGGTCAGCAGACGCGAGATCTGCATCTGGGTGACGCCGAGCCGGGCCCCGATCTGGGACTGGGTCAACTCCTCGGTGAAGCGCAGTCGGAGCAGTTCTCGTTCGGCGTCGGTGAGCTTGGCCACGGCGTGGCCGAGCACCACCCGAGCTTCCATCCGGTCCCACTCGGCCTGGTGCTCACTCGCCCAGGTCTCGCCGCAGAGCGCGTCCAAGCTGGTCGTGTGCAGCCCCAGCTCAGCATTCTGCGCGGCCTGGACCTGCGGCGTCGACCAGCCGAGGTGCTCAGCGAGGTCGGCGGCAGTCGGCGTACGGCAAAGTTCCTGGGTGAGATCGGGACCGAGCTGGCGAAGCAGATTCGCTGCTTCCTGGACCGAACGCGGCGGGCGGACCGACCAGCCGTGATCGCGCAGGTAACGCCGCAGCAGGCCGTTCATGGTGACCCAGGCGAAGTAGCCGTAGCTGGTCTGACTGGGGTCGTAACGGTCGAAAGCTTCGACCAGACCGCCGCAGGCCACCTGTAACAGGTCCTCGTGCTCGTGGCGATAGCCGAACTTGCGGACTGCGCTGGTGGCCAGCCAAACGTGTGAACTGATCACCTCCTCCCGGATCTGCCGGCGGCGCTCCGGGCTGACGTAGGGAAGCTGCTCGACCAGCTCGGCGGTCCGTCGCCGCAGCTCGTCACGCTGGGAACTCCGACTGCTCGAGCCATCCGGCTCGGATCCGGCCTGGCTCGGCTCGAGCGAGACCTCAGACCGGTCCGAAGCGCGGACCGGGGGGACGACTGGCGCCGACGAACGCGTGCCGACCATGAGAATGCCGTCTGGATGGAAGGCCTCCGGACCCGGCTCCAGCTCGTCGGTCTCGCGCACCGTCAGTCCTCTTCTCGAACGGGGTGGTTTGACCCCAGCTCGGGCGGGTACGGGCCGGACTGCGTCAACGAGATCGAAACGGCTTGCCCTGCCGACACCCGAGCGGCTGCTCCGGTGGTCACGCGTCGCCATTCGGCATAATTCGAGTATGGACACCCTAGGGGTGCATTGGTACACCCCTAGGGGGGTAATTTGAGGCGTGGCCGTGACTCTCCCCGAACCGATCTCCATTGCCCTCGTCGACGACTACGACGTGGTCGTCCTCGGAGTGGCCCGGATCTTGGAGCGCTACCCCGAGCAGGTCAGCATCCACGAGCTCAACAGCGACCAGACGGTCAGCAAGCCGGCCGATATCGTGTTGTACGACGCGTTCGCGCAGGCCGAGGTGGACTCCGCCGACCTCAAGGTCATTCTGGAAAACCCGCTGGCCGGACGCACGGTCGTCTACACCTGGAACTTCCATCCGGACCTGATCGGGCGAGCCCAGAGCCTCGGGGTGGACGGCTACCTCTCCAAAGCGCTGCCCGGGCGCGAACTGGTGGATGCGCTGGTCCGGGTGCACGCGGGCGAGCGGGTGATCAGCGATCCCCCCGGGCGGGCGCGGAGCACCCCCGGGTCGGATTGGCCCGGTCGGCAGGAGGGGCTCAGCGACCGGGAAGCGGAGATTTTGGCCCTGATCACCCAGGGCCGAAGCAACGCCGAGGTGGCCGCGACGACCTTCCTCAGCCCGAACACCGTCAAGTCCTATATCCGCACCATCTACCGCAAGATCGGGGTCCGCAGCCGGACCCAAGCCGTGCTCTGGGGGGTTGCTCGCGGTTTCCTGCCCGACCAGCATCGGATGGATAGCTGGGGCGAATAGCTACAGGCCGGCGTGGGATCATGACGGCGTGACCGAGTCCTACGCCGCCGGGCCGACCGAGCCGCCGCTGTTACAGGAGACCATCGGCGCCAACTTCGAGCGAGCCGTCTCCCGGTACGGGGACGCCGAGGCGCTGGTCGAGGTGGCGACCGGACGGCGCTGGACCTACACCGAACTCGACGCGGACGTGAATGCGCTGGCCCGGGGGCTGATAGCGGCCGGGATCGAGCAGGGCGACCGGGTCGGCATCTGGGCACCGAACTGCGCCGAGTGGACGATCGTGCAGTACGCGACGGCGAAGATCGGGGCCATCCTGGTCAACGTCAATCCGGCCTACCGTACGTTCGAGTTGGCCTACGCGCTGAACCAGTCCGGGGTGGCGATGCTGATCAGCGCCGAGTCGTTCAAGTCCAGCGATTACCGGGCGATGGTGGTCGAGATCTCGCCGCAGACGCCGACACTGCAGCGAGTCGTCTATCTCGGCACCGCCGACTGGACCGAACTCGTCGCGGCCGGCAAGGAGGTCGGCGAGGAAGCGCTGCCGGAGCGGATGGACAGGTTGGCACCGGGCGACCCGATCAACATCCAGTACACCTCGGGCACCACCGGCCGGCCGAAGGGCGCGACGCTCAGCCACCGGAACATCCTCAACAACGGCTTCTTCGTCACCGAAACGATCAACTTCACTCACACCGACCGGCTGGCGATCCCGGTGCCGTTCTACCACTGCTTCGGGATGGTGATGGGCAACTTGGGTTGCACCACCCACGGGGCGACGATGATCATCCCGGCCCCCGGCTTCGACCCCGCGGCGACGCTGCGATCGATCCAGGACGAGCGGTGCACCGGCGTCTACGGCGTGCCGACGATGTTCATCGCCATGCAGAATGCCCCCGACTTCGCCGACTACGACTTGTCCACGCTGCGGACCGGGATCATGGCCGGCTCGATCTGCCCGGTCGAGGTGATGAAGCGGTGCCTAGCCGACATGCACATGGCGGAGGTGTCAATCGCCTACGGGATGACCGAGACCTCGCCGGTGTCCACCCAGACCCGCAGCGACGACGACCTGGAGCGGCGAACCGAAACCATCGGCCGGGTGCACCCGCACGTCGAGATCAAGGTGATCGACCCGGCCACGGGACAGACGCTCGATCGAGGTGAGACCGGTGAGCTGTGCACCCGCGGCTATTCGGTGATGATCGGCTACTGGGACGACGAGGCGGCGACCGCGGAGGCGATTGACGCCGACGGCTGGATGCACACCGGCGACCTGGCCGTGATGCGGCCCGACGGTTACTGCCTGATCGTCGGCCGGAGCAAGGACATGGTGATCCGCAGCGGGGAAAACATCTATCCCCGCGAGATCGAGGAGTTCCTGTACGGCCACCCCGACATCGAGGACGTCCAGGTGATCGGCGTGCCGGACGCCAAGACTGGCGAGGAGGTGTGTGCCTGGGTCAAACTGCGTCCGGGAGCGGAATCCTTGGACGTGGAGGCCGTCCGGGCGTTCAGCGCCGGCAAGCTCGCGCACTACAAGATCCCGCGCTACGTGATGGTGGTCGAGGAGTTCCCGATGACGGTCACCGGCAAGATCCGGAAGGTGGCGATGCGGGAGGAGAGTACGGCGTTCCTCGGGCTCGGTGCGGAGCACTGAGCCCCCTGCGGCGTGATCCGGCCCCGTTGATGTCCACGTCGACCCATGCGGCTGGGCGGTTCGGCCCAGCGTTGATCGTCGCAGGCGGCCGTGCCGGCCCCAGCAACTCACTGGTCGCCGATGACCCTTCGGCGGCCGTTCGCAACCGTCAGGCCGCTCCACAATTTGACTCGAGTTCGCCAACGCCGACCCGGCATCGGCTTGTTGCGCGTGACTTGTCTGCCTTGTCCTGACGATCAGTGGTCGACGATTGTCGTGGCTTGCTGTCCCCTTCTCGATCTCCGAGTCGTGGGGCCACCGTCGGCTGATGATCGTGCTTCGAGCCGCTTGAGGGAGGCTGCTGCGTGTTGCTCGATTCGATTCGCTGCGCGGCGCCACACGTCAGCGGCTTCGGCGGTGCCGACCCGGTCGAGGGCGTCATGGAAGGCGTCGGGGAAGCCGGCAACCAGTTCCCCGGCACGGTGTCGTAGGGCGTCCTCAGGCACCCCGAGCTCTCGCGCAGCCCGGGCCCACTGGGCAGCGTGAATGCGGTCGATTCTGCGCTCGCCTCCGATCGACAGGGCGAGGCGACGGTCAACGGTCTCGGTGTCGTAGGGCAGGCCGCTAGCGAGGTCGTACAGCGGGGCCAGTCGGACGTCGCCGTTCGGCAGGATTCGGATGGACACGTTCTTGGAGTGGCCGTCAGGCGCCACCGCGGCGTAGTTGATCAGCACGAAGTCGGCCAGCTTGCGCAGTTCACGGGCGGGGTCGTGCGCGTGGGCCTTGAGGATCTGCGCCATCTCCCTCGCGTTCGGTCCACCGTCCTCCTCGTACTTGTTCGTCGGTCCGCGGCCCGTCGCTTGGCACAGGTCTTCTTGGTGGATCCGCTGCACGTTCCCGTCGGGCAGCTGAACGCGGTCGAACCTTTCGATGACCAGGGCGGTCTGTCCGCCGAAGTCGGCGTACTCGGTGCCAGCGACTTCGACGCCGAGTGCGGCGGCTGCCCGCATGGTGGCATGTTCGACGAGAGCCTGGTGGCGCAGGCGCCCGATACCAGGTTTCACGATGTGGGTCGTCGGAGCCGAGCCCTTGGCCTCGGCCCATCCCTTTCGTTGTCCGCCGCGGGTGAGAAGCTGAGCCAGGGCAAACTTCTCCTGTTGGCCGGCCAGGGACCAGCGCTCGTCGGGCAGGGTCCAGCCTGCCGGGTCGTCGCGCAGACGAGCGATGCGTTGGCCGATCTGGCGGTCGGTGATGGGTTCCAAACCTGCGGGACGCCCGAGCATCGCGTCGAGCTGATCCGGGGGAGTGACTTGTACGGCACCGGGGCAGTCCCAGCCCATCACGGCAAGAAGCGACATCAGGTCGTCGCGGATGCCCAGGGCCCGAGCCTTCTCTCGTCGGGTGTCCCGGTTCTCCGGCAGTAGCCCGTCGAGAAACGGTCCGGTCCGCGCTGACGTGAAGGGGTTGGTCTGCAGGGGCATCCGGATGGACAGCGGCGGACGCGTCCGCCGACTCAGGTAGCCGGGGGAGTAGGTGAAGCTCGCCTCCCCACGGGGATCTTCGGTGAGGGTCCCCAGGTGCTGTCCGTACAAGACGACGACCAAGGGATGGTTGACCGGACCCCGCCGTCGGGCGTCGCCGCTGCCCCGACCGGTGTCGGTGCTGTCGGTGTTGCTCACGGCGACAATCCCGCGATCCGCAACGCCTCGACCAGGGCCGGATCGCTGTCGTCAGGCGGCATCGGCGCCAGCGCAAGCGATAGCCCGAGCGCCGACACCGCGCGGATGAGGTACTCGATCTCGGCCTTACGATGTCCAGCCTCCACGCGGGCAAGCCACGCACGGGAAATCCCGGCGCGTTCAGCGAGTTGTTGCTGGGTTAAACCGGCCTCGAATCGAGCATCCTTGATCGCCCGGCCGAGATCGCTCCAACTCCCCACGAGGTGGATGGGCTGGCTCATCCTGCATCTCCGTCCGTCACGCCCATTCGTCTACGATCGTAGACTTCACGACGAGACTACGATCGTAGACATCTTGTCGTGCTCACGATCGTAGACATGACCAGTATTGGCCGAATAGCGGGTCTGCTCGGTCTGGTCGTGGCACAGCGGCCGTGGGGCGTACGACTTCTTCCGCTGCGGTGTGAGTGACAGCGCCTCACGCAAGCATGCCCGACCCCGGGATGTCCCCTGGTCAGACTGGCGGAGGATACGAGATTCGAACTCGAACGACCAGGGCGTTGAGATGGCGCTCTCCTCTACGGGCCCAGATCCGGTGATGCGGTCGCACGGCCGTCAGTGCGCAGATGGAAGTGATAGTCGATCGGGAGCTGGAGGTTGGCGGGCGGTCACGGTGCAACCGAACTTGGACCGTGTCACCGAACATCCAAGCAGGGTGCGGTTCTGGTTGGAAGTTGCCGCTCACGCTCCAACCAGAGTGTTACCTCGCGACTCGACATCCAAGTGAGGGACATCCTCGATTGGAAGTCCGACCGAAACTTCCAACTGAAGAGGCTAAGATTTGGATCGTGGATCTTCACCGCTTCATCAACAGCACGTTCGGGTCGGTAACTCAGGAGCCAGGTAGCAAGCACTCGTTCTGGTACTTCGAGCCTGCACGCCTCCCGCGGGAGATGTCACTGACCCCACAGACGGTGGCGCTCCTGTCCGAAGCGGACGCGGCGCTGGGCGTGCTGAACGGGCTCGGACGCCTGATCCGTGAGCCCGAGCTCCTCGTGGGGCCTTACCTGGCTCGGGAAGCGGTGTCGAGTTCACGTATCGAAGGGACCCAGGCGTCGTTGTCCGACGTGCTCAAGTCTGAGGCCAGCGAGTCGCCGGCCGGGTCGGAGGACATTGCCGAAGTGGAGAGGTACATCAAGGCTGCTCGGCACGGCTACCGGCAACTGCAACACCTTCCGATCACTCTCCGCCTGATCAAGGAGGTGCATGGAGTTCTGCTGGCGGGCGTCCGAGGGCAGGAGAAGCTGCCTGGCGAGGTCCGGCGCAGTCCGGTCTGGATAGGGTCGACTAACGACAGTCCCGAGACGGCGACGTTCGTCCCTCCCATCCCATCCGTCCTTCCGGATGCCTTGACGGACTGGGAGGACTTCGTAAATATGCCCAGCTCGGTGCCCGTGCTGGTCCGATGCGCGCTGATGCACTACCAGTTCGAGACCATCCACCCGTTCTTGGACGGCAATGGCCGTATTGGACGCCTGCTGATCAATCTATTGTTGCTCCAGGAGAAGCGACTCACCAGGCCGCTGCTGTACATCTCCGGATATCTCGAGTCACGGCGATCGGAATACTACGACCGGCTCCAGGCCGTCCGTGAACGGGGGGAGATCGAGCAATGGATTCAATTCTTCCTGGCAGCGGTCAAGAGCCAGGCAGACGACGCGGTAGCCCGTGCGGGTGCGCTGGTCGACCTCCGCGAGCGGTACATCGACGATTCGAGCAAGGTGCGGTCCAATCTGTCAGGGCTTGTGAAGCTCCTCTTCGCCAATCCCTACGTGACGGTGACACGGGCCCAACGCGCGCTGAGCCTGACGAATGCGGGAGCGAGAAACCTCGTGCGTAACGCCGAGGCACGTGGTTGGTTGCAGGAGATCGGGACGTCAGGGCGTGGCGGCCGTACTTTCTGGGTCGCCGGCGAGATCTTCCAGATCATCGAGGCTTCCAGCATGACGGCGGCATTCGACGGGTAAGCATGCTGACAGATCCACCGACGATCATGGTTGGATTGGCGTGGCGTAGGACGAGAATGCCCCTCTGACTAGCTGCATCGGGTGATCGAGTCGCATCGTGTCGTCACTACACAGCTCGATTGAGTGATATCTGACTCAATTGAGTCGTATCTCGTCGGGTGCGTGAAGTAGTCAACCCGCTTCGGCTGCGGTACGCACTGCCGAACCTGGCTGAAGCGGTCGGCTGGGCAGTCACGCCCACGGTCGGTCAGTGCTCCATCGGGCATCGGATCGGACGGCACACGCCTGCACAGTCCGTCCCGACTACTGCGATCGCCGCCAGCCGAACCATCTCCTCCATCCCGTGCCAGGCCATTGACAACGCGTCTCCGGGACTGCTGTAGGACGCGCTGTCCGAGGGCGGCTCGTCGATCGGCAGCTCAGCGGCCCAGGCTGAGCTCGAGCTCGAGCATCATTGAAGAATGATCGCGATCATTGGCGAACGCGATCAACCCGCTTTCTGAGCGGTGAGGGAACGCGACGAGTCAGGTCCATCGTTCGCCGACGATCGTCGCAGGATGCGGACGTTCGCGGAACACCATAACCGGTTCGCCCACGATGCTCGCGAAATTGAGACCACCAGCATCGGGCGAGCTCGCAGTCGAACAGTTCGCCTAGCGTCTGCCCTGGTCAGACTGGCGGAGGATACGAGATTCGAACTCGTGAGAACGTGAACCCAACCCGCTTTCCAAGTCCGCCAGCGTATGTCCGGGGCGGTCTGGCTGTCGGCTCGCAGTCGACCCGGCCGCCGGCCCAGCGCCCGACGAACGGACGGGAATGGTGGCAACTGAGACTACGAGGTGATCGCGGTCATCCTGATGGAGACGAGAACCCCGGGTAGTTCGACGCCGAGCTTGGTCACATAGCGGGCGGGCGGATCGGTCGCTAACGCGCGGGCGTACTCCTCGTTGAGGCCGGCGAAATCGGCCGGGTTGGTCAAGAGGACGCCCGAACTCCACGATGTCGTCGTATCCAGCGTCGCCAGCTTCAGGATCGCCATGCAGTTGACGATGGTTTGACGGGTCTGCTCCTGGATCGTCTCGCCGGCAAGGGGCACCGGTCGCTGGGTCGGTGCCGGTCATTCCGGAGACGTAGATGTGATCGCCGACCCGGACACCCTGGTTATAGAGCGATGAGCCGGGGGCGAGGTCGGTACAAATCAGTTTGTCGGCCCATGTCGGCATCATCCCAGTAGGCATGAGACACGACAACCTGTCGCCGTCGGCGATGTGCAGTGGGACACGTCGACATTCGGGCTCGGGGATCGTGCTGAGCGTCGACGCTTGCCGTCGTTAGCGGCTCGTGGTCGGCGATCGTAACCGCAACGTACCCGTCGCCCGATGAGAAGTGACGCTGGGCAGAGTCAGTAGTGGTAAGGCCGGCGCGGCCGGCTGGGCGGCTGATTCAAGGAGAAGAGACTCATGGCGTTTGTGAGATGTGACATGTCGACGTCGCTCGATGGCTTCGTCACCGGGCCGAACGACAGCAAAGACAATCCGTTTGGTGACGGAGCCGCGATGCTGCACGACTGGCTCGCGGTCGCGGCTACCGACGAGGACACAGCCCTGTTGCAGGAAGTGCTCGACGAAACCGGCGCCATTGTGATGGGGCGCACGTCGTTCGACAAGAACGCTGGCGACGGCGGTTGGGGTGACAGCGGGCCACACGGAGACGTCCCCTGCTTCGTGGTCACGCACCAGAAGCCGGCCGATTCCCCGTCGCCGGTCTTCACGTTCGTCACCGATGGCGTGGCGAGCGCGATCGAGCAGGCGAAAACTGTGGCCCGTCAGAAGGCCGTCGGACTCTTCGGTGCGACGGTGATGCAGCAGGCCCTCCCGCTCGGCCTGGTCGATGAAATCCGCGTGCACGTCAATCCGGTGCTGCTCGGGGGTGGGACCCGGCTTTTCGGCGGGTTGGACTCGACAGTAGCCCTGGAACGCACGAAGGTCGTCGTCACCCTTGCCGTTACCCACATGTGCTACCGCGTGATCCGCTCAAGCTCCAGCTAGCCCCGGTGCCTCACCGTTGGTGCGGCGAAACCGTTGAGGGTGGTGGCTCCGATGAGTGCGGAGGGGCGTCGCATGCTGATGTAGTCGGCACCCTGGTCGACGGCTTGCCTGGACTGGTGGTCGACGCGTTCGAGGTCGGCTGTGGTGACGCGGTGTTCGGGGCGTCCGGCTCGACGGTCGGCCTTCTGGGTCTCGTATCGGAGTTCTGAGATTCCGGTGATGCGCTCGACGATCTGTTCGGCCTCGCTAAGCGATCAGGTGTCGATCAGGCTGGTCGCTGGTAGATGAGGCCGTATCTCGTCCAGGTCGAGAGCGTGCAGGCTGGCCGTGTCGTCGGTGAGTGCGATCTGGTCGCCGGCATCTCGAACTTGGACGTAGCCGCGGTGTCCGTTCGCGGCGGCGAGGAGTAGTCCCGATGCTTCGGACGGGTGCCACTCGGACACGCGACGAACCTCAGAAAGCACGCCAGTTGTGGCAGGACAGCGGCTACGTGTTCGCCTCGCTCACCGGTGAGCCGCTCATCGCGAACTCCGACTACCACCGCTGGAAGGCGCTGCTGAAAGCGGCTGGCGTGCGGGACGGGCGGCTGCATGATGCTTGGCATACGGCGGCGACCGTGCTCCTGGTCCTCGGCGTGCCCGAGCGGACGGTGATGGGTGTCATGGGCTGGTCAAGTACGGCCATGGCGGCTCGCTACCAGCACGTGACGGACCCGATCCGCCACGTGGTCGCGGCCCAGGTCGGAGGCATGTTGTGGGCCGACGAGAAGGCGACCGACGATGCCAACTGAGACTAGAATTGACACTACGGCGGTTGTTGGGCGTGACCGGCCCGAAGGCCCTTCGGCATCGCGCCTAGTCAGAGCAGCGGAGGATACGAGATTCGAACTCGTGAGGGCGTGAACCCAACCCGCTTTCCAACTGCGGCCGGTGCTGTTTTCGCCCGTATCGCTGGCCCCAGTGGACGCGCTGCGACTGGCGCATGGTGGTCAGCGGACGACCGCGAACGGTGGCAACTGAGACTAGAACTGAGACTGCGCCTTGCTGGCGCGGCGGCCTCTAAAGTCCGGGCATGACCCTGCACTGCTCATGAAGGCGCCATCGAAGCTGATCTACCATCTAGTGGTGAGTGGATGTACTGCCCCGCGTCAAGGTCATCGAACGGCAAGCGGGGCGGCGGCGTGCCCTGTTCACGGTGGCCGGAGCCGCGGTTATGGGGGCTATTCGCCGCCCGGGTCGTACTACGCGCCGGCGGCCCCTGCGCCCCGGAGCGGTAGCGGGGGCAGCGGTATGAGCAGTGGAGTCCGATCCAGCAGCAGAACGCGGCCGAGTTGGTCGCCGAGCAGTTCTTCCGTGACCTACACCTCTGAAGAGGTGCGGGCGCTAACGCCCTACCGCCGCACTGTCGAGTCTCGAGGTCTCCAGCCCGAACTTCGCGACCTGTTCCTGTGCCACGCCTGGGATGACCGGCGGGGTGCCGCCATGGAGTTGCATGATTTGCTCGAAGCTCAGGGTGTTTCAGTCTGGTTCAGCGAGAGGGACATCGTGCTCGGCCAGCCGTTTCTGCGAGAGATCGATAGGGGACTGGCGAAGTCGCGTACAGGCCTCGTTCTCGTGACGCCGGCGCTGTTGAGACGTGTCGATAGCCGGGGGATCTCGGACAAGGAGCTCTCGGAGCTCCTTCGGCGTGATCTGCTGATCCCCGTGGTGCACGAGACGACGTACGATGAGCTTGCGAAAATCAGCCCTCTACTTGCCTCCCGGAACGGGTTGAACACGGCGGATGATTCGATGGCAGACATCGCTATCAAGATCGCCGAGTTGGTCGCCGTTGAAGCGGACCTAGCTAACCTCTAACCAATCAGGGCTTGATCACTGATCTCTGATGCGGTCGATTACCTTCCGGACGTGCCAGAGCACCTCATCGACTTGCACACCGGTCAGATCGTGCGATTGCCCGTGTGCAACACTATTGCGTAACCGGACGAACTCTGTGAGAACGCTCCTGTCCGCGCCAGAGATCACATTTGATTTGTGAGCCTCCGGGATCATACGACCGAGACTCCGTCGCTGGGTGGTTAGATTCAGGCGCTCGCCGAGCACATATTCAAGCGTAGCGGCCAGCCGAATTATCGACGCAGTCATCTGGTCGTCAGATTCTTGAATTTCCGTGCGCAAATCGATTGCAAGCGCATTGACAAGCCAGGACTTAAATTGTTCTCCAAATGCGGCCCATTCGTCGGGCGTTGACGGCTTGCGCGATGTTTGAATCGCAGAGTACTGCTCCGGAAGCTTGGCATTTCCCGCCTGGACCAACAAAACCTTCCCTACCCCAAGACGGTTGGTGGCCATGCCAAGCTCGGCCGCGGTCCATTGGGATCCGTATTCGACGATTGCACAGCCAGCAGCTGCCAGCATGGAGTCAATGACGGAAAGAAAGGATCCTCCGGGGGATGCGTAATCCTGGTAGTTGAGCAATGTAACCCCGACGCTCGACGCAATAGGTGCGAGCCATTCATAATAATCAGGTTGTGCGGCAAAGGGGGCTGATAAAAAGCAACCGCGCGTCGGTGCGCTAGCTCGCAGGACTAGCGCAGACTCGTGTGTCTTTGGCACGAGTCTGCTCGGTGCGGTCCGCCCTATCGCCGCAAAGAGCTCGTCGAAGAGTTTTTGAATTGTGGGAGCGGGATCCGAACGATCACCCGGCAGACTGATGACCTTGACGTTGCGACGGCCGAACCGCGCAACCTTTGCCGGCGGAGGGTCGACCTCGAGCGAATAGAGTGCTCGTGCGCTATCTCCAAGTCGGTCGCGAATCATGGCCAAGAGCTGTCGCAGATCCGGGTCAGACAGCGAGTAGCCGATCAGGACTGCCGACCGCTGTGCGAAATGGCTCGCGATGATAGTTGAGTACAGAGGGTTGCGAATCAAGAAAGAGTCGAAATCTGCTTCTGTGAGTACCATGCGTTCCGGCCGGCTGATATCACCATGAATCTTCAGTAGAGCGGGGCCCGGAAAGGGATTATTCAAGGCTAACTGGGGTTCATCCAGAATTGCGTGGCAAGGCTTTTGGACACTTCGGAATGCGTCCTCTAACAAAGTATCAAAGTTGGTGGTGACCATGACATCGACAGGCAGACGGCACAGGGCGTGATGCACGGCACCAGGCACAGCATCCGCGATTCGAATAGCGCGTGCAATCCGCTCGACTAGGGCTGGGCGTCCATGTTCTTGACTGTAGCTCGATATAAGATCGACTGCGTCCGATGAATCTTCTGGATCGGACAGCTCCTTGGCAAGGCCTCCCCAATCGGGCGGGGGATCGCCATGGGGCACGTGAGCATTGCGTGACAATCCGGCGCCGACTACCGGCAGCCAGTGACCTCGCTCAATGTCTTGGCGGAGCGGGGCCGGGATCAGGTCTACGAGGTCCGGCACTGCTAGACCCTAACGCCTTCTCCTGATTCACAGGTGGCGCGGCCCGCAGCGGAGCGAGGACACGCGCCGCCGCGGCGAGCGCAGCGAGCCGCCTTGATACCCAAGAGTCAGATTCGGCAATACGGGCCGCCCTTGAGCACAAGGCCCTGAGCCGCATGCCTCGAGCCTCAACCCCCTCGGATCGAACGTGCCTGTGCCGATAGTCGTAGTGTCTAGAGATGGTGTTGACGGCGCAGATCGAGCAGCTGCTCGACGAGCTGGAGCCTGCTCGCCGTCGTCATTCCTTTGCTGTGGGTGAGAAGGCTGCCCGTGCGGCTCACGTCGTCGTTGACGAGTTGCGCGCCGACCTGGTTACGGCCGCGACGTTGCACGACATCGGGTACGCGCATTCCCGCCTTGATTTCCATCCGCTGGACGGCGCCGGGTTTCTGACCCGCCATGGGTTCTCGCCGGTTGTGTGTCACCTGGTCGCACACCACTCGGCGAGCACGTATGAGGCTGAGGCGCGAGGCATCGACTTGGCCGCGTATCGGGATTTTGATCCGGGGCGAGATGACCTTGGGCCAGCTCACGCGGTGCTCTGGTGGGCGGACCTGACTACCGGCCCTGAGGGTGAGAATCTGTCGGTCGAGGATCGACTGGTCGACATCGCCGCTCGCTATCCGGCCGATCACGTGGTGGCGCAGAACGTGGTGGCGATCCGCTCAGTGTTGGTGGCTGCTGGTCAGTCGCCGGTGGGGTCGATTCGGGTCCGTTCCTGAGCGACGGCCCAACGGAGCCGTTCGCGTTGGCTACGGTCCATCGGAAGTTCTTCCAGCTCGTCGATCGGAATCCAGCGAACCTCGGTGGTCTCGTCGCTACAGGTTGGCTCCCCAGCGAGGTAGCGGGCTCGATAGACGACGCTGAACTCCTGTCGAACTTCATCGTTGCTGGTGTAGTGGATGACGTGGCGGGGGTCGGTATAGATGCCGGCGAGGTCGTAGGGCTCGATAGTGATCCCGGTTTCTTCGAGCGTCTCCCGCACGGCGGTCTGGGTCAGGGTCTCGCCGGGATCGTGCGCACCACTGGGCATCGTCCAGTTGCCGTTATCGGTGCGCCGGGTCATCAGCACCTTGCCGTCGTGGAGCACGAAGGTGCTGGCTGACGGTTTGGTGCTGTTGGCTGGCGGCGCGTCCGGGTCGTTGTAGTAGTCGATCCGCTCGCCCATGCCGCTCAGGCTACCGATATCCCGGTGGGCCAGACCCGCTCGAAGGATCGGGCGTAGAAGTCGAAGAGCTGGCCGCCCGGCACCCTGCGCAGGTGGGTCACTGGGGAGTGTGAGGCGAAGGAGCCGTAGGTGTGGTGGCTGACGAGCATCGCGTCGTCGAACCGGAAGACGCTGGCGTACAGGGTGGTGGCGTGGGTGCGGATCTGCACCCCGGGATCGGCGAAGATGATGGACAGGTATTCCAGGCTCGACCGACACCGGTCCGCGATCGCCGGCCGGCCTTCTTCGCGGGACCTGATTCGGATGGCCTCGGAGTCCGGGTCGCCGACGAGAATCCGGATGCTGGCGCCAGCCGCGGCCTTGCCCCGGACGGTGTCGACGAAGTCGTACGCCTCGAACAGGAACGATCCGGCGTAGACCAGCACGTCGAGCTGCGCGTGGGTCTGGCCGAGCAAAGTGCGCCATACGTCGCCGGGCACCTCGTTGCGCGTCGGCCACAGCTGGACTTGCTCGGACTCGCTGGCGTTGCGGCTCTGGACGGTTCCGAGCAGAGCGGGCCAGAAGTACGTCTCCTCCTGGTGCAGCGCCTGGGCGACTCGTGCCCGGGTCGTCGGGTGCGGTGTTCGGTCCTGGGTGATCCACCGCTCGACGCTCTTCGCGTCGACCCCGACCTGTTCGGCGAACAGGGCCTGCGTCAGGCCTGCTGTAGCCAGCGCGTTGCGGAGACGTTGGTTCGGCACGGACACCACCGTACATCTTAAGTGTCCCCAAATGCCCTCTTTTGTGGTTAGAACGTCCCTGGCTGTCGGGTCAGTCTGAGCTGGTCAGCCCAACCGGAGCTGGCGAGTCTCTCTGTAAGGAGGAGTTATGGGTCTCAACGGACCGGTGAAGACCGACAGTGCGGTGCAGTTTCCGTGCGGGTTGGCGGTGTGTAGTGCGGTGACGTCGGCGGCGGAGTTCAACCCGTCGGCGGACGCGTCGGCGGTGCGGGTGCAGGCGCGGGACAAGGACTCCGGGTTGCCGGTGTGGCAGGTCGATGTGATGGATCTGGACCCGGAGGCGCGGGAGCGGACGTTCAAGGTGAAGGTCGTCTCTGCGGTGCAGCCGGTCCCGCCGGACGCGATTGCGGGGACGCCGTTGCGGCCGGTGTATCTGGAGAACCTGCAGATTCTTGCGTGGCTGCCGAAGAACACCCCGCAGCCACGAATCCAGTACTCGGTGAAGTGCACCGGACTGTTGCCGCCGAAGAAAACCACCGGCACCACCGCGGGTCCGGGTAACGCCGATGCGAAGGCGGCCTGAGATGCCTACCCAAGTTGAGGGGGTCGCGGCGGGTCTGCGGGCGTGGGCTCGGGGCTCGTTCGCGGAGGAGGCGGCGGTCGAGCTGCTGGCCCGGGCGTTCGATGGTCGGTTCTGCCGACAGGGGGCTCCGTGGGTCCGGCCGGCGGCCCGTCCGGGGTGGTACTCCCTGGACCCGGACGCCATCCACACGTTCTCCGGCGGCCTGTCGGGGGGTGAACGACGGCTGTTAGCGGTGGTGGCGGCGTTGGCCGGGGACCGGCCGCTGGAGGATCTGGGCGGGGTTCTGTCCGGGGTCGACCGGGCCCACCTGGGCCTGATCCTGGCGGCGTTGGCGCATGCCGGTGGGTCGCATCAGCATTCCGACCTGGTCCTGACCGGTAACGGGTCCTGCCGGATCGTGAAGCTGCCCGCGCTGGTGGCGTGGCCCGTCGATCCGGCGCGGGGCCTGGCCGGGCAGGAGACGTTGCTGTGAGCGCGATCGGGGCGGCGATCATCCTGGGGTTGTTGGTGCTGGTCCTGGTCCGGATGAAGGTAGCCCGGATCCCCGCGGTCATCGTCTGCGTCCTGTTCGGGCTGGTGCTGGGCGCGACCCCGATCGGTGACGGGGTCTACTCGGTGGTGGCGTCGATCGGCCGGTGGGCCTCTGACCTGGTGCAGGGGCTGTGAGCGTCATGGGGCTGTCGTTGACCCGGGCGTCGGACCGGCCGGCCCGGTTTGCGGAACCGACGGTGCGGCTCACCCTGGGCGCCATCCTCGGGTTGTGGCTTGCCCGCCGGTTGGTCCAGCTGCTGGGGTGGGTGTTCCGGTCCCCGACCGCGCTGGGCACCCTGGGTGTCCTGGTCGTCGGGGTGGTCCTGGTGCACCTGGTCGGCGCGGTCCCCGTGGCGGTGACGGTCGGGCTGCTGCTGAACGTGGCCGTCGCGTTGTGGATCATTCGCCCCGCCGCGTTCCGCCGGCTGATCGGCGGCCCGGTGACCGGACTGGTGCGGGCGGGGTGGGTGTATCGGCGGCGGTGGGGGACGGCGATGGACACCGCCCGACTCACCATGACCACGGCCGGGTCGACCACCCGGTACGTCCCGCCGTTGGTCCGGGTCCGCTCGACCGGGTACGTCGACACGGCCCGGGTCCGCATGCTGCCCGGGCAGACCGTCGACGACTTTGCCGGGGTGGCGGACCGATTGGGGCAAACGTTCGGTGCGGTCGCCTGCCGGGTCCACACCGTCCCCAAGCGGGTCCACGAACTGGACCTGTGGTTGCTCACCCGCGACCCGCTCACCCAGCTCGTCCAACCTTTCGGGTCGACCCCGGCTGACCTGACATCGGGTCCGCGGGTCGCCGTTGGTGAGGACGGGGTGGCTTGGCGGTTGCGGATCGTCGGGACTCACGTCCTGGTCGTGGGTGCGACCGGGTCGGGGAAGGGGTCGGTGATCTGGTCGCTACTCCTCGGGCTGCAACCGGCCATCACGGCCGGCCTGGTGACGGCGTGGGTGATCGACCCGAAGGGCGGGATGGAGCTTGCCCTGGGCGCCCCGCTGTTCGACCGGTTCTGCCACGGCAACAGCGACACCGGCCAGGGGTACGAGGTCGGGTTCGCTGACCTCCTCGACGACGCGGTGGTGATCATGCGGCACCGGCAGGACCGGCTGCGGGGAGTGACCCGGCTCCATCAACCGTCGACCGACGAGCCGTTGGTCGTGGTGGTCATCGACGAGCTGGCCGCGCTCACCGCATGGGTGGCCGACCGGGCGGTGAAGAAGCGGATCGAAACCTCCCTCGGGCTGCTCCTCAGTCAGGGCCGCGCGGTGGGGGTGGTGGTGGTCGGGGCGGTGCAGGACCCGCGGAAGGACGTGATCCCGATGCGGGACCTGTTCCCGACCCGGATCGCGCTCCGGTTGAACGAAGCCGAACAGGTCGGACTCGTGTTGGGTCCGGGGTCGCGGAACCGGGGCGCGCAGGCGGACCTGATCCCCGACACCCTGCCCGGCGTCGGCTACGTCGCCGTCGACGGGATCGCCGAACCCCGCCGGGTCCGGTTCGCCCACATCACCGACACCCAGATCACCGCATGCTGCGCCGAGCTGCGACCAACCCTGACCGTGCTCGACGGGGGTGCGGCATGACCACCACGGTGACGGGTCCGTTACCGGTGGTCACCCACGCCATGGCCCACCAGCTCGCGGTCGAGCAGAAGGTCTGCGTCCGACCGTTGATCCGGCGGGTGATCGACCAACAGACCGGCACCGAGGCGAAGGTCGCGATCCCTTGCGGGTCGACCCGCGAAGACGTGTGCCCGTCGTGCGCGGACAAGGCCCGCCGGCTCCGGATCCAACAATGCGCCGCCGGCTGGCACCGCACCGACGAACCCGACCTGGGCCCCGAATCGCAGCTGGAGCACGACGACGACCAGGGCGACCAGGACGACCGAGACGACCAGGACCAGGACCAGGAAGGCCAGGAAGAAGGGCCGGGGGAGGGTACCCGGCGGGTCCGGTCGACCCGACGCCGCCAGGACGCGGCGGATCTCCCGCGGGTGCCGGTGGAGGACCGGACGGTGGGGCGGGCGTTCGTCACCCCCGACGGCAAGGAGTACCGGCCGTCGATGTTCCTCACCCTGACCATGCCGTCCTACGGGAAGGTGCGCAACGGTGCCCCGGTCGACCCGGCCCGGTACGACTACCGGCGGGCTGCATTGGACGCGTTGCACTTCCCGAAGCTCGTGGACCGGTTCTGGCAGAACCTGCGCCGGTGCGCCGGATACCGGGTGACGTACTTCGCCGCCGTCGAACCCCAACACCGACTCGCCCCGCACCTGCACGCCGCGATCCGCGGGGCAATCCCCCGGTCGATTCTGAAGCAGGTGGTGGCCGCGACCTACGAGCAGGTGTGGTGGCCGAGCTTCGACCGGGCCGTGTTCGTCGACCGGCTCCCGGTCTGGGACGGCACGGGTTACTGCGACCCGGTCACCGGGGAAGTCCTCCCGACCTGGGCTGAGGCGGCCGACCACGCCGACCAGTTGGGAGAGCCGGCGCACGTGCTCCGGTTCGGGACCCAGGTCGACATGGCCGGCATCATCGCCCCCTCGCAGGACGCCGACCGGGCCGTGAGGTACCTGACCAAGTACCTCGCGAAGTCGATCGCCAGCACGTACGTCGACGACGACCACACCGACCCGGCGTATGAGGCGCACGTGGACCGGTTGCACGTCGAGCTGCGGTTCCTGCCGTGCGCGGAGGACTGCGCGAATTGGCTTCGCTACGGGGTCCAACCCAAGAACGCCGGCCCCGGTCTGGAACCGGGGCGCTGCGACCGCAAAGCCCACGACCGGCAGCACCTCGGCCTCGGCGGCCGCCGGGTCCTGGTCTCCCGCCAGTGGTCCGGCAAAACCCTCCGCGAGCACAAGGCGGACCGGGCCGCGGTCGTGCGTGAAGCGCTGCTGTCCTCCGGGATCGTCGCCCCCGAGATCGAACGGATGGCCGCCGACGTGACCATGCCAGACGGCCGGCCCCGGTTCGTCTGGACCGACACCACCACCGACCCGGTGACCTACGCCCGGGTGATCCTCGACTCGGTGCTGGAACGCGCCCGCTGGCGAGCCCAGTACGACAACGCCAAGGCACGCCTGTGCACGACCCGTTCGGCAACCGACACCGACCCCGACGGCTGACCCACCTACGAGGCGTCCATCCCGGTTCGGCCTCCCCGATAGCTGCCGGCCCTTGGTTCCTGGGCTGGTGGTCAGGGGTGAGCGCAGCGAATCCGCAGGACACGAAGTGCCCTTGACGACCAGGGCAGGGACCACACGATCACCCATCGGGGAGGCCGAACCCCCTGACCACCACAGAACGGAAGATGATCATGACCGTTATCCCTGAGGCAAACGTTCCTCGTCTGCTGCTGCGGATCGAGGAGGCTGCGGATCGGATGGGGATCGGTCGGTCGCTGATGTACCGGATGGTGCTCTCGGGCGAGGTCGAGTCGGTGCACGTCGGTCGGCTCCGCCGCATTCCGTCGGAGTGCCTGCAGGAGGCGGTTGACCGGTTGCGTGACCGTGAACGGTCTCGTGATGGTCGCCCGTAATCCGAACCGGGCGTCGACGGTCTACCAGGGTGCCGACGGCTTCTGGCATGGCCGGGTCACGGTGGGCTTCACTGACAGCGGCGCGCTGGACCGACGGCATGTGATGAGCCGGTCGAAGGGGACGGTGGTCACGAAAGTCCGCAAGCTGGAGCGAGAGCGTGATCAGGGTCAGGTGCAGCGGGCCGGGCAGCGGTGGACAGTAGCCGGCTGGCTCGACCATTGGTTGGAGAACATGGCCGCGCCCGACCTGCGGCCGAGCAGTCTTGCCGCCTATCGGACCGCGGTGCGGAAGCATCTGGTGCCCGGCGTGGGGAAGCATCGGTTGGACCGGTTGGAGCCGGAGCACCTCGAACGGCTGTACCGACAGATGATCACGAACGGTTCACGGCCGGGGACGGCGCATCAGGCTCACCGAACGATCCGGACGGCGTTGGGTGAGGCGCAGCGGCGTGGCCACGTCGGCCGGAACGTCGCCTTGTTGGCCAAGCCGCCCCGGATCGATCTGCAGGAGGTGGAGCCATACTCGGTGGCTGAGGTCCGCGCGATCCTGGCCGCCGCGGATCGGGGTGCGAACCGGGCCCGGTGGTCGGTTGCCTTGGCGCTGGGTCTGCGGCAGGGCGAGGCGCTGGGTCTGCGCTGGTCTGATGTTGACCTCGACGTGGGTGTCCTGTGGGTGCGCAACGCCCAGCCTCGGCCGGTCTACGCCCACGGTTGCGACGGTAGCTGCGGCAAGTTCCCTGGTTGGTGTCCGCAGCGGGTCCTCCTGAATGGCGCCGACGGGGATACGAAGTCGAGAGCCGGCCGCCGTCGGATCGGTCTGCCGGGACCGCTGGTGCAGATGTTGCGTGAGCACCGCGACCAGCAGGACGAGGACCGCGAACGGGCGCGTCAGCTGTGGCAGGAAACCGGCCGGGTGTTCACCTCGGCCACAGGAGAGGCGCTGAGCTCGAACATGGACTATCGGCGCTGGAAGGAGCTGCTGACGAGGGCCGGGGTGCGGGACGGTCGGTTGCATGACGCCCGGCACACGGCGGCGACCGTGCTCCTGGTGCTCGGGGTGCCCGAGCGGACGGTGATGGGGGTGATGGGCTGGTCGAGTACGTCGATGGCGGCCCGTTATCAGCACGTCACGGACCCGATTCGGCGTGCGGTGGCCGATCAGGTCGGCGGGCTGCTGTGGGCTGATCCGGAGGTCGACCGTGAGGGCAACTGAGACTAGAACTGAGACTAGGTGGCTGCCGTGCGGTGTCCGACGCGAGCCGCTGACAGCGTTTGCCCTGGTCAGGGTGGCGGAGGATACGAGATTCGAACTCGTGAGGGCGTGAACCCAACCCGCTTTCCAAGACTGCAAGTGCAGGTTTGCCGACGTCCAACCCCGTGCGCTTACGCTCGGTTTGCGCGACTCAAGACGGTCCTGGACAGTGCCGAACGCAGGCAACTGAGACCATAACTGAGACCGCTCTGCATCATCCACTCGTAGCAGGCTCACCGGTGAGATTGGCGGTGACAACCCCCGATGAGGCTCGTGTGCGGACGAGGGATGGTGCCAGCAGCAGCGCGGGCGCTCTACGTCGTTCAGCGTGAGCCAAACCGCTAGGCAAGTACCTTGCGGCGGCACTTGGTTGGGGTACGACGAGCTATCCACTCGGCGCGACCCCGCGATTCACCTAGCTGGACGATGATGCTGACCGCCCACGAGCTTCTGAGGGTGACCACTGGTTCAGCGAGCCGGCCGAGGCAGCTGCAGTGGGGGGCCCCGCCGTCGTTGACGGCCCATTCGCTGTGGCCGCGGTCGGTGGGATGGCACTCCTTACCGACAGAGGGCGCTACGGCGAGAGTGAGGGCGAGGACACCCAGCCCGAGAGCGAGGGCGAGCGGGTGGTCGACCAGCACGTTCGCGACGGGCTCTCCGGGGTTGGCGGAGATGAGGCCGACACGATTGGCCAGCCACGCGGTGGCCAGCGCCGCCCCTAGGGCAGCGACGCCTACCCGCACGACTGGATAAGCGGGGGTGCGGCTCAGCAGCAGCAGGGAGGGCATCACCAAGGGTGCACGAGTGGCCGACGGCGAACCGGTTACGACGTGCACCACTTTGGCCTTGGTGTCAGCGTCAACGTGGCGAGGAAGGCGTTCGTTGCTGCCACGACGTCGCTGGTGTTGGCGTTCGGCGTGTTCGCGCCGTTGGTGTTCCGGTCGATAGCGGTGAAGGTCTGCATGGCCCCACCGGGCGCCCCGCTACCCACGCCAGTTCCGGCGGTCGGTCCCGACGTGCGGTCTGCTACCGGCTCAGGGAAGCGGCGCTCGGGATCGCGAGGCGCAGGGCGGCGCCGGACTGCGGCTCGGGCCGGTTCTGCGCGGTCACCGTCCCGCCGTGGCGGGTGGCGATCTCGCTGACCAGGGCGAGCCCCAGGCCGAAGTGGCGACGTTCGACCTTCTCGGCCGTGGGTCGCCGGTCGCTGGAAAACCGCTCGAACATCCGAGGCAGGGTCTCGGTGGGGATGCCAGGCCCGTCGTCGAGGACCTCGACCACGACGAGACGTCCCGCGTGTGAGACGCGGACCTCGACCGTGTGGGTCGCATGGTCCAGTGCGTTGTCGACCAGGGCGGTCACCGCGCGCGCGAGTGCGGTCGCCGCCCCCTGCACCGTCGTGGAGCCGGCTCCGTCGACCTCTGTCGACAGCGTCACGCCGGCCTGCTGCGCCGCGGCCTGAGCTGAAGCCACGACCGACCGGGCGACAGCCGCGAGATCCACGGGCTCCTGAGGCACGGCAGTCCGGTCGTCAGCCTCGGTCAGCAGGTCCTCGAGAATGGCGACCAGGGCCGTGGTGTCGGCGACGATGCCCGCCGCGTCGCGCTGCACGAGCAGCTCGCGCTGAGCAGCGGGTGTCGTGGTGTCGCGCACGCGGCGGGCCAGCAGCTGGCTCCGGGTGCTCAACAGGGTCAAGGGCGTGCGGAGCTCGTGGCCGGCGTCGGCGACGAAGCGGCGCTGCTGCTCGAGCGCCTGCGCCATCGGTCGCACGGCACGTCGGGCCAGGACCGCTGCGGCGAGTGTCGCAAGGACGAGGCCGGCTCCTCCGGCCAGGCCGAAGGAGCTGAGGATCTGTTCGCGTTCTTGGTGCTGCTCGAAGGTGCTGGCGATGACCTGGACCGTGTCGTCGCCGCGCTGCACGGTGAGGATCTCGAAGCCGCCGGTGGGCAGGTTGACGGTGCGACGGTCCTGGACGTGGCTGGCGGCGACCGCGTGCAGCACGTCCAGGTCGGGAAGCCCCGGTGCGAGGTTGCTCGACGTCCGCAGTCCTCCTCCGTCCAGCACGGCGTACTGGATGCCGCCGCGGGGCTGGGAGAGGTCGTGGTTGGAGTCGTGGCCTGTCCCGGCGGTGGCGACGGCGTTGCTCAGCGAGCGGGTCAGCTGCTTTTCCTGGCTGTGGAGGACCGACCGTAGAGGACTGCGAGGACCACGGCAAGGCAGGCGATCAGCAGCCCGGCGGTCTGCAGGCCGATCCGTCGTGCCGTGCGCCGCAGGTCGGCGTCAGAGCCGAAGGTCTGGCGGGTCACACGCGCTCCGAACCGAGCTGGTAGCCGAGCCCACGGACAGTGCGCACCATGTCGCGGCCGATCTTTCGCCGCAGGTAGTGCACGTAGGTGTCGACCACCCCGTCGTCCTGGGCGTCGGGGAACACCTCGGCCATCAGCTCGCTGCGGCTGAAGACCCGGCTGGGTCGCCGGGCCAGCAGGGTCAGCAGGGCGCACTCACGCTCGGAGAGGAACTGGGTCTCACCCGACCCGCTCACCACGGTCCGGGCGGACACCACCAGCCTGCCGCCGGGCACCGGCAGCGTGTCGGCCACGTCACCGTGCCGGCGCAGCAGCGCCCGGATCCTCGCCAGCAGCTCGTCGATGTCGAACGGCTTGGACAGGTAGTCCTCCGCCCCAGCGTCCAGGCCGTCCACCCGGTCCCGCGCGAGGCCGAGGGCCGACAGCACCAGCACCGGGACGGTGACCCCCCGCACCCGCAGCCTGCCCAGCAGGTCAAGGCCGTCGATGGCCGGAAGCCCGCGGTCGAGGACGATCACGTCGTAGGAGCGGCTGAGGCCCAGGTGCAGCCCAGCCTGCCCGTCGCGGGCGAGATCCACGACATAACCCGCCGACGCGAGGATCTCCTCGAGCATCGCGGCCAGCGAACGGTCGTCCTCGACCACCAGCAGCCGGGGCCCCTGCAGGGCGCCGCCCTGATCTCGCCCGCTGACGCTCACGGCGCAACCTGCCGCATCGCGCCCAGGAGCGCGAGCGGAGCCGTGGAAACCGACTCCAACCTGGGCATGGCGTCACCGAAACGCGGGTGCACAAGCATCTCCTTTCTCTGGGGCTGCACAGTAGCCGTCGCTCTTCATCAAAACCTTCCTAGAACGTCGCCCCGAGCGCTCGCAATTCCGGATATCAAACGCATCCGGCACTCCGGTTCCGGCGGCGCGCGCAGCCACCCTGCCCTCGTGAGAGGCATTCCGGGTCGAACGCATCAGGAGGGGCGGGGCTGACTGCCGTCAGAACGCGAACCGTTCCTCATGCAGGCGTTCGACCGGTAGGCCGGCTCCCAGCAGGCCGGTCCGGACGGCGTCGGCCATTCCTGCTGGGCCGCAGAGGTAGACGTCGCGCTCGGCCAGGTCGGGGACTCGGCTGAGCAGGCCAGGGGCGCTGAGGCAGCTGCGGTCCTCTCCCAACAGGTAGTGCAGCCGGGCTCCGCGCTGCCAGGCGATCTCCTCTAGCTCGCGGCGGAACAAGATCTCGCCGAGGCTCCGGGCTCGGTACAGCAAGGTCAGGTCCTGACCGCGGGAGAGCGGCATCGTCTCGAACAGGGCCCGCATCGGCGTGATGCCGACACCGCCGGCGACCAGCAGCACGTCGCGTTGGGTGCGCCGAGCCGCGGTCATCGCCCCGTACGGACCCTCGGCCACCACCCAGGTGCCGACGGCGACGCTCTGCAGCTGGGTGCTGCCCGAGCCGAGGGCCTTGACGGTCAGCCGCAGCCGGTTGTCGGTCGGCGGGGCCGAAAGCGAGAACGGGTGGGCGGTCAGCCAGGTGTCAGGGGTGAGAAAGCGCCAGCGGAAGAACTGGCCGGGCTCGGCCTGCAGCTCATCCAGGTGCTGGCCCTCGACCTCGATGCTCACCACACCCGCGCCCTCGGCGACGACACCGCAAACCCGAAGCCGGTGCCGGCTCGCTTGGCGCAGCGGGGCGAGAACGCGGTGTCGCAGTAGCAGGGCGAAGACGTGGGTGTAGAGCAGCGCCCAGCCGACCTGCAGGACGCGGTGACCAGCCAGGTCAGGTCCGGCCAGCTGGTGCAGGAAAGTGAGCGCGACGGCAAGATAGGTGAGCAGGTGCAACCCGTGCCACTTCTCGTAGCTGAGCCGTCGGCGCGCCGCCCGGATCGAGGCGACCGCCACCGTGACCAGCAGCGCCGTGCCAAGGGTGGTCGCCGCCAGACCGGGCATGCCGAGAATGTCCCAACTGGCCAGGGCCAGAGTCTCCTGCCGCGACTGTGCCCAGCTGAGCGTCGCGGCCCAGGCGTGCAGGATCACCACCGTCAGGACGAGCCGGCCGCCGTAGCCGTGCCACCGGGTGAGCACGTCGGCACCGATCCCCCGCTCCAGCGACGGCGCCCGCGACATCAGCCCGAGTAGCACGACCACCCCGTAGCCGGCCAGCATCCCGCAGACGTGAGCCAGCAGGGGGGCCGGCTGCAGCGTCACAGACGCGCTCAGTGAGACCACCAACGGCCACAGGCCGGCCACTGCCGCCCCCAGCCAGATTGCCGTCAGCACCATCCGCGGAGACAGCCGCGAACGACGGCCGGATGCTAGCGGCGCGGACGCGCCAAAGCCGCCGGCGCGGTCGGCAGGACCGAAGAGGGGCTGCGGCGAGATCGGCGGCGGGATGTCGGTCATCGCCGGCCTCCACCATCAGGGCCACCGCGACCGCCGACCACGTCCTGACCGCCTCGATCTCCTCGGCCCGGGTCCTGGCCGGCCGGGTCGGCCCGATCGGCGGGAGCGGCCGGGACGGTTGGGGCGGCGGGATCGGCGGTGACCGGTGCGCCGGCGACCGGTCCGGCAGCCACGCTGACCACCGACGGGTCAACACCAGGCGGGGCGACAGGGGACACCGACGGTGCCGCGAGGCCGAACCAGAGCCCGAGCAGAGTTGCGGTGGCCACGATGAGCGCGTCCCGCCGAGGGCGGCGCGGGCGAGCCGCCGCGGCCGGCGACCGCAGCCCCGCGGCTCCCGCCACCGAATCGAGCGGCACTTCCCTTGCGGGGTGATGAGGCGAAGTGATGGTCACGACGGTCCTCCTGGTACAGGCCTCTCGTGCGGGCGGGTGGACATTCTGATGCGGCCGATCACGCGATGTCCCGGTGCCGCAGGGTGCGGACACCAAGAGCGCCCAGCACGGCCCCGTAGGCGAGCAACACGACCGCGCCGACCCACTGAGGTGGGCTCTGGTCGAAGGTTGCGGTCGGGGAGATCATCACTGCCGACGCCACCGTCGGGACGACCACCTGAGCGGCGAGCACCCAGTCCTGCTGCAGCACGTAGGTGTTGAGCAGCTCGAAGACGCTGCTCGCCGCCCCTGCGCCGACGAGATACAGCACGGTCACCCCGACGGTGGCAGCGAGCTGGTGCCGGACCAGCGCGCCGACGCCGACCCCGAAGACCGCCCACAACAGGTAGGCCGCCAGGTTGAGCAGCACGGCGCGGACAACGCCCGCGTGAGCCAGCTGGGTCCCGTACCCCTCGGCGTGCAGGAAGACCCCGCCCGCGATCACGCTGATCACGGTCGAAACCAGCCAGGCCAGCGCGGCCAGGAGCACGGCGGTCAGCAGCTTGGCGGTGATGACCGGGGTGCGCCGCGGTGACAGGAGGAAGGTCGTCGTCGCCGTCTGGTGGGCGAACTCGCTCGTCACCAGCACGATGCCGAGCAGGCAGGCGAGGAGCACCCCGGGCAGCTGACCGGCGGTGAAGATCGTCGCCGCCTGGGTCACGGGGTCGTGGCCGAGCGTCCACTCGTCGCGCAGCCGGGCGAGGAACTCGGCCGGCAGGTTGGCGCCGTTGCCGTGGGTCTGCAGGGCCACGTAGGCGTCGAACGGTTTGAGCAAAGAGTGCGCCTGGACGGCATCGACGACCAGCATGACCACGGTGGCGAGCAGGCTGGCCAGCGCGTACAGCCACCAGGCCTTGGTCGTCCGCAGCTTGAAGAGCTCGGCGCGGATGAGTCTGGTCATCGGATACCTGCCTGTGCGTGGGTGAGCTCGAGGAACACGTCTTCCAGGTCGGCCTGCTCGGTCCGCAGACCGTGCAGGGCGACGCCGGTCGCGAGGGCGGTGTCGCCGACCCCGGCTGCAGCCAGTCCGGTCACCAGCAGGGTGTGCAGGCCGGTCTCGCTGACGCTGGCACCCCGCGACCGCAGCGCCTCCGCTAAGAGGTCGGGCTCCGGTGTGCGTACCTCGATCCGTTCCGGGCCTCTCGGTACGCCGGCGACGACCTCGGTGACCGGCCCCTGTCGGACCAGTCGGCCAGCAGCGACGATCACCACGTCGTCGGCCAAGGCCTGCATCTCCACAAGCAGGTGGCTCGACACCAAGACGGTGCGTCCTTCGGCGGCCAGGCCCTGCAGCAGGGTGCGCATCCAGCGGATGCCCTCGGGATCGAGCCCGTTCGCCGGCTCGTCGAGGATCAGCACCCCCGGATCGCCGAGCATGGCGGTAGCGATGCCCAGACGCTGCCGCATCCCGAGGGAGTAGCCCTTGAACATCCGGTCCGCAGCCGGGGTCAGACCCACCAGCTCGAGCGCCTCGTCGGCTCGAACGAGCGGCAGGCCGGCCGCCAGACACACCGCCTGCAGGTGATGCCGACCGGTCCGCCCCGGATGTGCGGCCGAAGCTTCGAGGACAGCACCGACGACCCGCGCAGGCTCCTCAAGTTCGGCGTACCGGCGACCACCGATCGTCGCCGTGCCCGCCGTCGGCAGGACCAGGTTGAGCACCATCCGCAGCGTGGTCGTCTTACCCGCCCCGTTCGGGCCGAGGAACCCCGTCACCCGGCCCGGCTCCACGGTGAACGACAGGTCGTCGACCGCCGTCACCCCGCGGTAGGCCTTGACGAGACTCTCGGCAGAGATCCGTCCCTCGTCGGTCATGTCGCACTCCTTGCGGTTGGGAGAAAATGGGGGTCGCGGACCTCCGGCGGGCGTTGGGTCAGCGGCTTGCGGCGGCGGCGGCGGACCAGCACGATCACGAGGACGGCACCGACCGCCGCCAGCCCGGTACCACCGAGACTGAGCCAGGACTCCAGCTGGGAGAGGCTGGCTCCCGCCAGGTAGCCCACCATGGCCACACCAGCGCCCCAGGCGGCGCCGCCCACGGCGTTCGCGAGCGTGAAACCGAGCCGCGGCATCCCGCTGAGCCCGGCGAACCCGGGCACCAGCGCCCGCAGCGACGCCGTCCAGCGTCCGAGCACCACGGCGAGCACGCCGCGTCGCCGAACGACGTCGAGCACCCGGTCCGGACGCGTGCGCCGGGCGACCCAGGCCGGTAGCCGGTCGAGGAGTGCCGGCCCGTAGCGGCGGCCCAACAGGAATCCGACCTGGTCCCCGGCGATCGCACCCGCCGCGGCCGCGGCCATGACCGCCGCCAGGGGCAGCCGACCTTCGTGGGCCAGCAGCCCGGCCACCAGCACGGCCGTCTCGCCCGGGATGACGACCCCGACGAACGTGGAGGCCTCCGCGGCAGGCAGGACGAACGCTACGAGGAGGACCAACCACGCCGGGAGCGCCAGCAGCAGCGAGCTGAGTGAGGACATCTCAACTCCTCCGACGCTTCGTGCGCGGCCGCGCGGGGATGGCTTCGCTGCCGGGCGTCCAGTTGAGGATGCTGGAGCGCTCCATGAAGTCGTCGGTGCTGATGTCGCCGCGGGCGAAGCGCTCGGCCAGGATCATCTTGGCCGCGTGCTCCGGAGAGCGGCGAGCGGCGAAGGTTGGCAGCGTGAGCCTGCCCTGGCGGTGCAGGTAGAGCAGCACGAGCGCGGCGAGCGCCAGCAGCAGCAGGAAGCCGCCGAGCAAGGGCAGCGCAGACCAGCCGGCTGCGCCATGAGCGAGGTGTCCATCGTGAGGAGGCATCGGGCCTGACCTTTCGAAGAGGCCGCTGATCCAGCGGCGGGTGGGTGGGTGGAGCGGAGCTCCGGTGAACCTGGGCCAGCGGCGGCGCTGGTGCTGGTGCTGGTGCTGGTGCTGGTGCTGGTGCTCAGACGGTGTAGTCGACGGCAGCGGCGCTGATCGACCCGGAGGCGTTCAGCGTCGCCTTGACCGGGGTGGAGCCGAAGCTGACCTGTTGGCGGACCAGGCTCTCGGAGCCGTGCTCCGCGGCGCTCTCGACGCACACGTAGTAGCTGCCCTGCTTGGCCTGCCCGCCGCTGGCGGCGGACCCGTCCCAGGTCGCGGTGTAGCTGCCGGCCGGCACGGTCCCGCTGGTCGTGGTGTCGGTGCCACCTGAGGCGCTATACCAGCTGTTCAAGCTGTTGAGCCAGTTGTCGCCGTTGGTCCGGTGGTAGAGGGCGAGCGTCTTGACGTAGGCGCCGGTGGAGTCCTCGATCCAGACGGCCATGTACGGGTTCCGGGCCATTCCGCCGCTCGAGGCGTACGTCCAGCTCACGGTGGCCTTGGCGCCGGTGGGGATCGTCTTGCTCGATGAGGAGGAGGAGGACGACGCGGAGGCCGAGGGCGACGACGACGAAGCGGCGCTCGTCGCGCTCGGGGTGGAGGAGGTCGCAGGGGTGGCGGTCGGGCTGGTGCTCGACCCGCAGGCGGCCGCGGTGGCGGCGATGGCGGCCATCGAGAGACCGCTCAGGAACGCTCGGCGGCTGACGCTGCTGAAGCGGGTGGGGTACTCAGACATTGGGGGCTCCTCGGGGAGGTGGGTCGTCAGGGAAGGGTGGGGCTCGGGGGCACCGGCACGGTGGTGCCGGCTCACCAGGCGAACTGCTCGTGGTGGATCTGGGCGGCGGGCACGTGGGCGGCTCGGGCGTCAGCGATCACGCTGTCGACGAAGCCGGCCGGACCGCAGACATACAGGTCGGCATCGGCGACGCCGGGAACCAGGTCGGCCAGGGTGAGCGCGGCGTTGGCCTCGGGCACCCAGCGCTCGCTCGCACGATGCCCGGTCAGGACGACGAGGCGGGCATCGAGGCTCTCGCACAGGTCACGGATCTCCCGCAGCAGCGGCACCCGGTTCAGGTCGGAGTCGCGCAGCACGACCGTCGCGGCGCCGAGCTCGACGTCGGCGTGCTCCAGGAGGGACCGGACGGGGGCGATCCCCGCACCGGCGCCGACCAGGACGACCTGGCGGCGGGTCCGCCGGTCGTGGGTGAACGCCCCGTACGGTCCCTCGATCGCCACTAGCGTGCCGGGGGTCAGGTCGGCCAGAGCGCGCGTACCGCGGCCACCGGCGCGGACCGTGACCCGCATCCCGGTCGGCGTCACGGCGGTGGAGAGTGAGAACGGGTGGTCCTGCCACCAGGTGCGGCGGGTCAGGAAGCGCCAGCGGAGGAACTGGCCCGCCTGGGCGCCCAGCCGGTCGAGGTGACGCCCCGTGAACTCGATGTTGTACGTGTCCGCGTCCAGCCGGACCACCCGCTGCACCCGTACCTGAAACCTCAGTGAGCTCACCACTGGTGTGAGGAACCGGAACCAGGCCAGCGCGACGCCGGTGAGCACCAGCACCGCGACCCAGTAGGTGCGCCGCCAGGAGCCCGCGGCAAGCAGTCCGCTCATCGAGAACATGTGCGGGATCGCCAACCCGACGGCCGCGTAGCTGAGGAGGTGGACCGCGTGCCAGGCCTCGTAGGGCAGGTGCTTGCGGGCGACGGCGAAGGAGCTGCCCGCCACCGCGAAAAGCGCACCGATGGCGACCACCGCGAGGATGAAGTCGTTGCTCTCGCCCCACAGGTAGCCGAACTCCCCGAAGATCCCGACGCCGTCGAGCATGGCGTAGCCGACCAGCAGGAACGTCGCGTGGGCGATCAGCCCGAGCACGACCCACTCACCGAGCTTCGCGTGCAGCGACGTCGCCCGCGCCTGGCCGAGCACCCGGTCGATGACGGGCACCCTGGCGGCCAGCAGGAGCATCATCAGCAGGGCGTTGGTCGCCGTGAGGGCGGCGAGGATGCCGATGGAGACCAGGATGTCCGCGAGGTTGTCGAACTGGGAGGCGCCGCCGTTGTCGAGGAACAACACCACGGCCATCACGAAGGAGCCGGCCATGGCCACGAGCAGGGCCACGGAGAGCAGCCGGCGGACGAGGAGCCGGCGGGCGAACGGGCCGGCCTCGCTCTGCCGTGAGGGGGCGGACACGAGGTTCGGCGGGGTCCGCTCAGCCAGGGCGACGCTTCCGGTACCGGTGTGGAGATCGAGCATGACCCCACCATGGCTGGTCAGTCTTGGAGGATTCTTGGACGAGCGGCGTCAGCCTGTGAGTCCACTGTGAAAGCGGCAGCCTGTCGCTCGGGTTAGCGTGGCGCGGTGAGCCCCGGACCCGACCTGCACCGGCGCACGTCGACGGGGCGTTACCACCCGCTGCTCGGGACGAATGTCGAGGTCCGGGTGGACGCGGTGTCCGGCGACGCCGAGGAGGCGCAGCGTTTGGCAGAGGCGGCCGAGAACGCGGCCGTCGACGAGATGGTCCGACTGCAGGCTGTGTTCACCGTCTTCGATCCGGAGAGTGATCTGTGCCGTTGGCGCAGCGGCCGTACGGACGGCGTCCCGACCGAGCTCGCCGAGTGCCTCGCCGCCGCCGAGCACTGGTGGTCGCTGTCCGGAGGGGCCTTCCACCCGGCGGCGGCAAGGCTGCGGGAACGCTGGCTCGCCGCCGAGTCCGACCAGCGGCTACCCGCTGACGTTGAGCTGGTCCGGATCACCGCCGATCTGGCCACGCTGCCATTCCGGGCGCGTCAGGGCCAGGTCATCCGGACCGGCGACTGCTCGGGGGTCGACCTGAACGCGGTCGCAAAGGGCTACATCGTCGACCGGGCCGTCGACACAGCCGCCCGGTCGGCCGGCGTGGTCGACGTCATGGTCAACGCGGGCGGCGACCTGTGCCACCGCGGCGACCTGGTGCTGCGGGTCGGGGTGGAGAACCCGGCCGAGCTGGGCAGTGCCCCGGCCGCCGTCATCGCGCTGGCCGGCGGTGCGATCGCCACCAGCGGGTCGGTGCACCGCGGGTTCCGAATCGCCGGGACCTGGTACGGGCACGTCCTCGACCCGAGAACGGGATGGCCCGTAACCGACCGACCCTCCACCACCGTCCGGGCGCCCGACGCCATGACCGCCGACGCGGTCGCCACCGTGGTCAACGTGCTGGGCTGGGCCGACGCCGGCCCGCTGCTGGCCGACCTCCCGCAGGTCGCCGTGCTGAGCGTGAACGCCCAGGGCCACGTTCAACGCAGGGGCAGCTGGACGGACGAGATGCGAGAAGCCTGACGATGCGGCAAGGACCGGCCCGCGCCGGAAGTCACGCTGCACCGATGAATCCGGTTCGTGTGCCAGGTCCCTGGCGGATGGGCCGACGGAGCGTCAAGCTGCCCACTCAACGAAAGGCCAGGTCCACCACAAGGTTGACCTTTGGGTAGAGGAAGTGCCCTCTTTCGCCTGATGTGGTGGACGCCTCCGTTTTCTACCGTTGGGACATGCCGCCGACGAGAACCGAATCGAACCGACCAACCATGGTTATGAAGGTGCCCGAGATCACGATCGCCCTCTGGGTGGCCAAACTGTTGACGACCGCCTTCGGGGAAGCGTTCTCTGACTTCGTGTTCTTCAACGACTACCTCGGGCAGCACGTCGCCATCGTCTTGGGCCTTGTGCTGCTGGGAGTCTGCCTGGCCGTCCAGCTGCGGACCGCCCGATACACGCCGTGGGTGTACTGGCTCGCGGTGACCGCGGTCAGCATCTTCGGCACGATGTCTGCCGACTTTCTCAATAAGGACCTCGGGATGCCGCTCTGGGCCTCCACGGTGATGCTGCTGGGGCTGCAGACGGCCGTCTTCCTCGCCTGGTACCGCACGCAGCGCACGCTCGACGTGCACAGCATCAACAGTGCCCTGCGCGAGTCCTTCTACTGGCTGACCGTGATCCTCACCTTCGCGCTCGGAACCGCAGCCGGCGACTTCGCCGCGGACACCTTGGGGCTTGGCACGCTAGCGTCGGCGCTGGTCTTCCTCGTGGTCATTCTCGTCCCGGCGGTGGGCTACCGCTTCTTCGGACTGGGGGAGGTGCTCGCGTTCTGGCTCGCCTACACGATCACCC
Organism: Friedmanniella sp.; assembly: GCA_965218535.1. Lineage (GTDB taxonomy): Bacteria > Actinomycetota > Actinomycetes > Propionibacteriales > Propionibacteriaceae > Microlunatus. The sequence continues at coordinate 854,491 of CBDCLF010000001.1, read as the reverse complement.
GGCCACTGGGGGCGTCCGTCGCCGACTGGCTGGCCGTGCCCGCGCCATACGGTGACGGCCTCCAGCTGGGCACGGGCACCATGAGCCTGGTGCTGGTAGTCCCGCTGCTCGCCGTTGTCGCGCTGCTTGCTCGGCGGCACCGCCGGGCACGCGCCGAGCACGCTGACGACCGCCTGGTCACCTCCGCACGCTGAGCACGACGTGGCCGACCATCGGCTGACGCCTTACCTTAGTGGGAGCCGTATCGTCCGAGGGGTGGCAGCGATCAGGTCGGGACAGTGGTCTGCTCCCCGCGTCGCGGCTGCCACCGCTTCGCACGGTCTTCCGCCGGGCGGCCTCGTCCCGGTGCTGCTCAATCTGCTGGCGCCGGTGCTGCTCTCGGTCGCAGCGGTCCACGAGCTGCTCTACAACTACTCGAGGTGGCCGAGCTGGGCGCTCGCGGTGCTCGTGATCTGGCCACTGGTCTGGCGGCGGCGGGCGCCGGTGCTGGTTCTCGGGATCAGCCTGGTCGGCGCCCTGCTGTTGTGGGGCATGGAGGTGGCGTCGGTCGCTGACGCCGCTCTCCTGGTGGCGCTCTACACCGTTGCCGCGCACCGGGGTCTGCGGCAGGCGCTCGCCGCCGTGCTGGCGCTCGAGGTGGGCGTGGTCCTCGTGGCGTTCCGGTTCGCGCCGCCCGGCAGCGTCGGCGACGTGGTGATCCTGTTGAGCAGCTCGGTGGCGGCAGCCTTGTTCCTGGGGACCACGGTCCGCGGGAACCGCGCCTACCTAGCCGCGTCGGAGGACCGGACACGACGGCTGGAGCGCGAGCAGGCCCAGCAGGTCGAGCTGGCCGCCGCTGCCGAACGCACCCGGATCGCGCGGGAGATGCACGACATCGTGGCCCACGGACTGTCGGTGGTCATCGCTCTCGCGGAAGGCGCCGCCGTGAGTGCCGCCACCGACCCCGTCGCCACCCGGGACGCCATGCGGCAGGTCGCAGGCGCCGGCCGGCAGTCACTGGCCGAGATGCGCAAGCTGTTGGACGTATTGCGTACCGACCCCAGCGCTGACCGTGCTCCGCAGCCGGATCTCGGGATGCTCGAGGGCCTGGCGGAGGACGTCCGCAGCACCGGGTTGGAGGTGAGGCTGAAGCGCTCAGGCGATCCAACCGACCTTGGTCTCACGGTTCAGGCGACCGTCTACCGCGTCCTGCAGGAGGCGCTCACCAATGTGGTGAAGCACGCGCGGGGGGCCTCGACCGTCGAGGTCACGCTCGACTGCGACGCCGCCCGGGTGCGGTTCGCCGTCGCCGACGACGGCCGCAGCCACCCGCCGGGGACCTCGATACACGAAGGCAACGGGCTGGTCGGCATGCGAGAGCGGGTGGCGATGTTCGGGGGCCGGCTGGAGGCGGGACCTTCGGCGGTGGGCTGGATGGTGCGGGGCGAGCTCTGGGTCCCCGCGGCGCAGGCATGACCGTGACCGTCCTGCTCGCCGACGACCAGGCCCTGATTCGGACGGGCTTCCGGCTGATGCTAAACGGCACGACCGACCTTCAGGTGGTGGGAGAGGCGGCTGACGGGGTGGAAGCGGTCCGCCAGGTGGGCCGGTCAGCACCTGACGTCGTGCTGATGGACGTGCGGATGCCCCTCCTCGACGGTATCGAGGCCACCCGACAGATCGTTGCGGAGACCTCGAGCCGCGTCCTGATCCTCACCACCTTCGACCTCGACGAGTACGCCTTCGAAGGGCTCAAGGCGGGCGCCAGCGGCTTCCTGCTCAAGGACGTCCTGCCGGACGCGCTCTACGATGCCGTCCGCGCCGTGGCGGCCGGCGACGCGGTCCTGACGCCACGAATCACCCGGGACCTCGTCGACCGCTTCGCGCGACGGCCGCAGGAGCTTGCTCCGGAAGCGGCTGCCTCGTTGTTGGCCGTCCTCACCCCGCGCGAGCGGGAAGTCTTCCTGCTCGTCGCTGCAGGGCTCACCAACGCCGAGCTCGCCGATCGGCTCGTGCTCACCGAGGCAACGGTGAAGACCCACGTCACGCGGCTGCTCGCGAAGCTGCAGCTGCGCAACCGCGTCGAGGTTGTGATCTTCGCCTACGAGAAGGGACTGGCACCGACCGGGTCCCGCGACTGAGGCGCGGCCACAAGATCAGCCGCCGACGCTGCTCGCAGCTTCAACTGAACGCCACCACCTCGCACCGAGCCGGTCACTGTTCTGGCAGTCTGGGCGCGTGAGCGCGCATCCCTCGCCGGTGAGCGCGTCGCGCCGGCGGGCGAAGCAGCGCCTCGACCGGCCCGGGCTGGTGACCATGCTCGGCCAGGATCTGCGATGGGCGTTCACCCCGCCCTTCGGCTGGCTCGCGGGCATCGGGGTCAACTTCCTGCTGTCCCTCCTCTACGTCGTCTGGGTGCCGCTCACCGGTGACGACCACGCCGACTGGGCGATCCTGGTCGGCACCTACTACGCCGTCTTCGTCCTCGCCGACGTCACGACGACGAACGTGCTCGGCGTCGACACCGAGCGCACCGGGTTGCGGCTTCTGCGCGGGGTCCCGCTCGGCGAGGTGCTGCTGGTGAAGAACCTCGCCCTGCTGCTGATCGTGGGGCTGCCGATGCTGGTCGCGACCGGGGCGATCACCTACGCAGAGCCTCAGCACCGGCTCGCGCTCACCCTGCCCGGGGTGCTCTACCCGATGCTCACCTGGTTGGGCGTCGGCAACCTGGTGTCCGTGCTTCTCCCGTACACCCCACTCCCGCTCGCGCTGCGCTGGCGGCAGCGGCGATCGGCGGGGCGTACGGCGTACTGGTTGTTCTGCCTCTTCCTGCCCTACGCGCTGTGCCTGGCGGTGGACCAGATGAAGCGGCTCCCGCGCCTGGTCACACACGTCTTCGCGCTTCCGTCAGGGGACGTTATCCGAGGTGCTCAACTGGTCGTGCTGGGGGTTCTGGCCTGGGCGGTCGGGACGTTCGCGGCCGTCGCTGCGGCTCGGTTGCGCACGATCGGCTCCGACGACATCGGGCTCAGCAGATGATCTGCAGGAGCAGGCCCGCGTTGTACCAACCCCCCAAACAACCCGCTCGCCCAGCGCTACCGCCAGTGGCTCACAGCGGCTTGACACCCAATAGGAGCATCAGTCTCGCGGCTTCGCCTCGTCGATCACCGTCCGGGGGTGTCGCTGGCTCCTTCGACCTGGACCGTCTTGCCGTTCTCGTTCATTGAGCTGATCAGTGCCTGAGCGACCACCGTGGCCTTCAGGCCGTCGAGAGCCGAGGCGAGCGGGCTAGCGCGCCCCGCCTGAAGTGCGTCGACCCAGGCTTGGAGCTCGATGCGGTAGGCATCGGCGAAGAACGGGCGCCAGTCCGCCGGGTGGTCGGCGCCGGACTGGAGCGCGTGGTCGACGGTGATGCGCCGGGCGGGCGCGAGCTCGACCGAACCGAGCTCGCACAGCACCTCGTAGCGGACGTCGTAGCCGTACCGCGCGTTGACGAAGACGTCGATGCTTGCGAGGACACCATCGGCGGTGCGCAGGTGGTACAGTTGCGGGTCGTAACGGTTGACGTCCCCGCTGGTGCGCTTGGGCGCATGCCAGGACACCTCGACGATGGGCGAACCGAGGATCCAAGCCGTGCAGTCGATCTCGTGGATGGCGGAGTTGGTGATGGTGTGCTCTGACCCGCCCTCGGGGGACGACCTGACGTTGCGGTGCGACCCCCGGATGAGGAGCGGGGCGCCCAGGGTTCGGGAGTCGACGCGCGCCTTCATCTCGACCAGAGCCGGGTGGAAGCGGCGCATGAAGCCGACGGAGATCAGCGGTAGGGCGGTTCCCAGCTCTGCCTCGGCCGCCACCAGACGTCGGCACTCGATGACCGTAGGGGCGAGGGGTTTCTCGCACAGCACCGGCTTGCGGTGCTCCAGGCAGGCCAGCACCTGGCTGGCGTGTGCGCTGTCGTGGCTCGCGACCACGACAGCGTCCACCTCCGACGACATCACGAGCGCTTCCGCCGAATATGCGACGCGCGTGCCGAGCTCGTAGGCGGTGCTGGCGGCGCGGTCCTGATCCAGGTCCGCGACGAGGGTGACCTCCGCTCCACGGATGACGTGCTGAAGCAGTCGAGCATGTTCGACGCCCATGACGCCGGCGCCGATGACGCCTATCCGAACGACCACGTGCGTTCGTCCTTTCTGGTCCCGACAGTGGTGGACCGCGACCCGTCCCTGATGGTCTGCTCGATGGTCTGCTCGATGGTCTGCTCGATGGTCTGCTCGATGGTCAGCTGGATCGGGCGATGTGAGTGGTGGCGGGGTGGGCGTCAGCGCGGGGGCTTGACGACTATGACCGGGACGTCGGCCTCAAGGATGAGTGTCTGGGTGACACTGCCGAGCAGGAACTTCCCGACCGGGGAGCGTCGCCGGGCGCCGATGACGAGGACCGAGGCGTCGACCTGCCGGGTGAGGTCGAGGACCTTGCTCGCCACCTCCTCCACGCCGACGCCGAGATGCAGCTGCCAGGACAGCCCGGGGGCGTCCACGGCCGCCAATGCCTTCTCGACCTCCTCGGCAAGCCCTCGCTGGTAGGCCTCGCTCACGTCGAGGTCGAGGGTCTCGACGATGTGCAGGACAGCGAGGTCGGTGCTCCGGAGGGCGGCTTCGCGCGCCGCGATCTGCAGGGCGATCTCGTTCGACGACGAGTTGACCTGGTGAGCAACCGCAACGGTCATGTGAGTCTCCTTCGGTAGGGGCGGGGCGGTCCGTGCTGTGATGAATGGTGTCAGGAGGATTGCTCGACGGGGGCGTTGCGTACGGCTTGGGCGACCGCGCCGGCCACGGCCGGATCGAAGACGCTGGGGATGATGTAGCTGGCGTTGAGCTGATCGGGTGCGACCTCGTCGGCGATCGCCGCTGCTGCCGCCATCAACATGGTGTCGGTGATGTCGTGCCGTCCCGCGTCGAGCAGCCCCCGGAAGAACCCGGGAAAAGCGATGACGTTGTTGATCTGGTTGGGATAGTCACTGCGCCCGGTGGCGACCACGGCAGCGTGCTGCTGGGCCTCGAGAGGGTCGATCTCGGGCACCGGGTTGGCCAGCGCGAACACGACGGAGCCGCTCGCCATGGTGGCGACGTCGTTGCCGGTGAGCAGATTAGCCGCCGAGACACCGATGAAGACGTCGGCGTCCACCAGCACGTCGGTCAGGGCTCCCGTGCGCTTGTCCGGGTTGGTGTGCTGGACGAGCCAGTGGCGCGTCGCGTCGTCGCCAGGTCGGGCGCTGTGCACGACACCTCCGATGTCGCAGCCGATGATGTGCCGAGCCCCTTGGCGGTGGAGCAGCCGGATGATGGCAGAGCCGGCGGCTCCGGTGCCGGAGACGACGATGCTGACCTCGTCGATCTTCTTGCCGACGACGCGGAGGGCGTTGATGAGCGCGGCCGAGACGACGATTGCGGTGCCGTGCTGATCGTCGTGGAACACCGGGATGTCGAGCTCCTCGCGCAGGCGTTGCTCGATCTCGAAGCAGCGAGGCGCTGAGATGTCTTCGAGGTTGACCCCGCCGTAGACCGGAGCGATCGCCTTGACGATTTGGACGATCTCGTCGACGTCTTGGGTGTCGAGGCACACAGGCCAGGCGTCGACCCCGGCAAAGCGCTTGAAGAGGGCAGCTTTGCCCTCCATCACAGGCAGCGCTGCAGCCGGCCCGATGTTGCCGAGGCCGAGGACGGCAGAGCCGTCGGTCACGACGGCGACCGTGTTGCGCTTGATCGTCAGCCGGCGGGCGTCGGCCGGGTTCTCCGCTATCGCCAAGCACACCCGGGCGACGCGGGGGGTGTAAGCGCGCGAGAGGTCGTCGCGGTGCTTGAGCTCGACCTTCGGAGTGACCTCGATCTTGCCCCCGAGGTGCATCAGGAACGTCCGGTCGGAGACCTTGCGGACCGCGAAGTCATCCAGTTGCGCGATCGCAGCAGTGATGGCGTCGGCGTGTGCGGCGTCGCCAGCATTGCAGCTCACGTCCACGACCAGGTTATGCGGCTGCGACTCCGCCACGTCGAGGGCAGTGATGGCCCCGCCCGCTTCTGCAACCGCGTTCGAGAGCCGGGCGATGGCCGTCGGATCGGTGGGCGCCTCTACTCGGACGGTGATCGAGTAGCCCGGACTAGGAGTGGGCATCAGACGTCGTCGAAGGATCGGGTGGATGGAGTAGGCGTTGTCGTGTCTCCGGCTGAGGGCATCCTGCCCATCGGGGCCGCCATCGAACCGGCAGCCGCTGGCGACGCCGTGGTGGACGACAGCTCGCTGAGCGCACTCACGAGGCGGTCGGTGACCTGCTCGACCGAGCCGCTGGCCTGGAGCTCGACGAGCAGGCCGCGAGCGCGGTAGTGCCCGATCACGGGTGCGGTCTGGTCTCGGTAGACCCCGAGACGGGCCCGTACAGTGTCGGCCTGGTCGTCTTGGCGGCCCTGGTCGCGGCCTCGTGCGAGGAGACGGGTCACGAGCTCGTCCTCGGGGACGTCGAGACACACCACCGCGTCGAGCCGGGAGCCTTGCTGCTGCAGCACGTCGTCGAGGTGCTTCACTTGGCTGAGGGTCCGGGGATAGCCGTCGAGCAGGAACCCGGCTCGGCAGTCGCCGCCGCGGAGACGGTCGTCGACGATGGCGTTGGTCGTATCGTCGTCGACATAGGCGCCGCGACTCATAATGTCGCGGACACGCATGGCTAGCGGGGTGTCCGAGCTCAGCAGGGCCCGGAACATGTCGCCGGTCGATATGGCAGGGACGTCGAGCCGCTGAGCGAGGAAGACCGCCTGGGTGCCCTTGCCGGCTCCGGGCGGACCCGTGATCAGCAGCCGGGACGGGCGGCCGGGGGTCACGGCTGGGGGCGTGGGCGCGGTCATGGGAGCTCCCGCCAGTGGGGAAGGGCCCGCTCGAGCACGTCCGCCGGTGTGATGCCGGCGAGCCGGGTCCACGTATCTACCACGGTGTCGGGGTTCAGCGACATCGACTCGATGCCCCGGTCGAGGAGCCAGTCCGCGAGGTCGGGGTGGTCAGAAGGGCCTTGCCCGCAGATGCCGACGTACTTCCCGCGCACCCGACAAGCCTCGATGGCGGCGCTGATCAGCGATTTCACGGCCGGATCGCGCTCATCGAAGCCTGCGGCGACCAGGGCGGAGTCGCGGTCCAGCCCGAGCGTGAGCTGGGTGAGGTCGTTCGAGCCGATCGAGAAGCCGTCGAAGTAGTCGAGGAACTGGTCGGCCAGGATGGCGTTAGACGGCACCTCGCACATCATGACGACCTGGAGTGGGCTGGTTACCTTTTTTCGGACAGTGACCATTAACTTGTCAGGCAGCTTTGGCGCTGTTTTGCTGGTATTCGGCGGCAACTTCGGCGGGTGTCTTGTAGCCGAGCGCGGAATGTAGTCTGGTTCGATTGTAGAAGACTTCGATCCATTCGGCAACCGACGCACGAGCTTTCGCCTGCGTGGAGAATACGGTACGGTAAACGAGTTCATTCTTCAAAGCGCTGAAAAAGGATTCAGCGAGAGCGTTATCCCAACATTGCCCGACTCGACCCATGGATCCGCGCAGGTCCAACGACTTCAGATGCTCAGCGAACTCGCTACTCGTATATTGGCTGCCGCGGTCACTGTGAAAGATCGCTTTCGGCTCCAAATTCCGGGCCTTGGCCATCGTGACCGCCTTGCAAATCAGCTCGGTGCGCATGTGGGTGGCCATCGACCAGCCGATCACTTGCTTGGTGTGGCAGTCGATCACCGTCGCCAAGTACAGCCAGCCGGCCCAGGTCCGGATGTAGGTGATGTCGCCGACGAGCTTGACTCCGGGCCGGTCGGCGGTGAAGTCCCGCCCGACCAGGTCCGCGGGCGCGGTCGCCGCAGGATCGGACTCGGTGGTGGTCTTGTAGGCGCGGGGCTGGCAGCCGGCCAAGCCTAGTTCGGCCATAATCGAGCGGACCAGCGTGAGCGAAGCCGACGCCACCTCCGGGTCCTGGGAGCGGCGCAGCACGGCGTGGACCCGGCGCACACCGTAGGCGCCGCGGCCGGCCTGGTGGGCGGCTTGGACGTGGACGGTGACCAGGGCCCGCCGCCGTTCGCGGTCGGTCTCAACGGCGTTGAGATGGTCGTAGAAGCCTGAGGTGGATACCTCCAGCCACCCGCACATCTTGGTCACCGGGTAAGGGCTGGCGGGGTCGGCCTTCTCCGCAGCAATGAGCGCAAACTTTTCGCTCATGCTTCCTTCGCGAAGAAGGCAGCGGCTTTTTTTAGGAAGTCGCGCTCCAGTCGAAGCTCTCGATTCTCGCGTTCGAGTTCTTTGAGCTTGGCCCGGTCGGGCACGCCCAACTCCTCGCTGACCGGGTGCTCGTTGCGGTACGTGGCGACCCAGTTACCGAGGGTTCCTGGGTTGATGCCAAGATCACGGGCAACATCGGCAATCGGACGGCCGGTGTCGATGACCATCTTCACCGCCTCCTCGCGATACTCCGGGCTAAACTTCCGATACTTTCCCATCATGACCTTCCTTTCGAGAGAATTCTCTCATTGGAGGTCACCATCCGCTGGTAGGTACACACCCCACCAGGGGAGTTCAGTAGCAGGTCGATCGGCGAGCCGGTGGGAACATTGTGCAGTAGGTCGACCATGGCGACAGTGTCGTAGCGTTCGACGTGGGCGTTCTGGCCGGCGACATAGCAGATGAGGCTAGTGCCGGTCTGTTCTTCGATGTCACGGATGAGTGTTTGGCGCGAGTATCGCGGGGAGTTGGTCGCTTCGAAGAGGGGTGTGCGTCGGGTCCCTGTTCTTGGGGCGGGGCCGGACGTTGTTGCAGCTTGGCCTGGCGCCGGTGTTGCTGGGTGTGCGGGCTGTGCAGCCGGTGTGTCTGAGACGCCTGACGGCGGGGTCGTGGCCGAGCGCTCGGAACCCGGTTCGTCAACGGTCAGACCCATGTCACGCGGCCTCTCATGATCGTGTAGTGGCAGTGCCGGCAGGTGGTGCGCTGGTCGACGCTCGGGGTGAGCGACAGCGTGTCGGTCCGTGTCATTCTCCATACCGGGCGGCTCGTCGGGTCAAGGTTGAGCATGACGCGGTGTCCGGTCTTGCAAGGGCAGTCGAAGACGAGCCACTGGTCGCGGCCTGCTTTGCTCACCACGATCGCGAGCCGCTGTGGGATCTGGTCGGGGATGTCAATTGCTGATGTCAGGGCAACCGGGTGGACTCGCCAACGTCGATCGAGCCGGCGATGAACGACTGAACCGACGGCGCGTAGTCGTGCTGCGGTGGCTAGGAGGTCCAATTCAGCCCCAGGAACATCTCGTCGTCGTGCTCGGGTGGAGCGGTGGGATCGCAGTAGTGCCCGGGGGTTGGGGCGGCACTGTTCGCGTTGACCTTACGGTCGTGGACGCGAAGCAACAGCTCGGAGGGGGCGGGGTCCTCGCCGTAGCCGATGAGGCGCTCGAGGAGCTCGGATACGGCGTAGGCGGCGACAAGGGTGGTGAACGGCACGAGGGCCGGTTCGATCCGTGGTAGTGCCGGTGCGTAGTGCTCGCGCTCGAGCTCGCGCTGCTCGTCGGGGTCGCGCAGCTCGGCGGCTGCAAGTCGGGAGTCGACCCGTTCGCGGCACAGCAGACAGGCGGCGCCCGGGTGCACAACGGTGACCCTGCCAAAGACGCCACGGATGAGCCTCTGGGCGTCGGCGTCGAGGAGCACTCCGCAATCGATGAGCGGGGTCAGGTAGTAGTACGGCAGGCGCGAGAGGCGCAGCCGTCCGGCGTTGTCGTCAGTGCAGCCGAAGACGATGTCGGCGCCGAGCAGGGCTCGGGCTACGGCCTCGGCGTTGACGCTGCCTTGGACCGCTTTCACGGACAGGTCGGGCGCGATGCGGCGGAGGTGCTCATCGAGCAGCTCGACCTTCGCCTGCCCGACTGCCTCGGGAGTCGACCCATAGACGCGGGTGAGGTTGCTTTCCGACAGCTTGTCGGGGTCGATCAGGATGAGGCGCCGTGCGCCGAGGCGAACGAGCTGTTCGGCGACGGCTGACCCGGTCCCCCCACAGCCGACGACGGCGAAGGTCAGGTCGGTGATCACCTTCTGCACCTCGGTGCCGAGGGCTCGGATATTGCGGTCGAACAGAGTCGGGAGCTCGGTGTCGGTGGAGTTCTGGGCCGAGCTTCTTCGCAGGCGGGAGCCGACTGCGTTGAGGCGTGCGATGGGGACAGGTCCGGTGCCGGTCTTCTCCAGGGCTCCGGTGAATGTCAGCGATCCGTCGGCCGAGCCGAGGACGAGCCATGCGTAGTGGTCGGTGCCGGTGCGCAGGGCGAACAGGTCTCGTAGCTCGTCGTTGACACGGTCGTCGTGCTTGCTTGGTGAGACGTCTGCGCGCGAACCGGGGTGGGTGTGGGTCCAGATCGCGACAGTGCCGGTCCGGGCTGCCTCAGCGAGGGCGGGCATGTAACCGTCGGAGGCGATCTCGAGGCCGTCGCGGCGCCGCGCGAGGTAGCCGTGCGGGGGGACGGGATGCACGGCGGTCAGTACGAGCCGCGGGCCCGATGGGTCGCCGTCGACCAGGCGAGCGAGAAGCACAGCAGCGGTCTCGAGGGGTGCGGCAGCCACCTGTAGGAGCTCGCCGTACATCTCCTGCGTCATCACGAGGGTAACGCTCATGCGGCGGCCGCCTTGAGCTCGGTGCGCAGCAGCTGCACGTAGCTCTGCAGACTGTCGACCCCGGGTCTCCAGCTGCCCGCGTCCAGGTGGCGTGACCAGCGCTGCCATGAGCGACCGTCGTAGGTCTCCAGTGATTCGGTGTTCATGATGGTTGCGCCTTGGGCTGTGGTGAGGTGCGGGAAGGCCCACCACATGTCCGGTGGACTGTCCGGGTAGGTCGCCGCGAGACGCAGCAGGATGTTCGCTCGGGCCGCATTGAGGCCCTCGGGCAGGGCGAAGTCGAGCAACTCGACGTTGAGCATGCCAGAGCCGTCGTCGAACGTGCGGTAGGCGATGGCGGCGTTGTTGAGGAACCGCGCGTCTTCGGGTGGAAGCTTCATCGGTCCTGCTCGTCTTTGATGGGCCGGTGCCGGGTGCCTGGGTTGATCCGCCCGGGTGCGGTGAAGAAGCGCATCCCGTCGTGCAGCGCGATGACGTCCTCGTCCTGGATCTTCCGATCACGACGGTCCGGCACGTCAAGCCAAACGTCGCGGTCGGCGGCCACGTCGGGGGAGGGGAGCACACGAAGGCCGGCTCCTGTGATCTTGCGGTCGAAGACCTCGAAGGCCTCGCGGTCGAGGTGGATCGTGACAGCGGGGATGTCGCTGAAGAAGTGCATGCCGTCGACGAGCTCGACGGCCTGGTCCTCTGCCAGGACTTGGTCCAGGGCATCGTCGATGTCGAGCCAGATCTGGCGAGCCGGGTCGATGTCGGACGGCGGAATCTTGCGGATCTGGTCGGGCGTGATCGTGCCTCGGGGGTGCCGGTACGAGACCCCGTCGATGACGAGGGTCAGCGTGTCGTGCGGGTGGGACGTGGGGACCATGGGGGCCCTCCTCTCTAGTTGCCACCACGGTATCACGGTATCTCGGTGGTTGTGCACGACAGTATCAGTCGATACTCTCTATCGGTGGCACACAAAGCGATGACGATCCGGCTATCACCGGAGCAGGCCGAACAACTGGAGACGGTTGCTGACGTCGAAAACCAGCCGATATCTGAGGTCATCCGCGCGGCGATCAGTACACACATCGAGGCTCGATCGAAGGATGAGCGCTTCCAGGCAGGTCTTCGAGAGCGCATCGAGCGAGCTCAGAGCCTGCTGCGCTAGCGGGCCGCTCACTATGATCGCCGTCGGACTTGCCGCCAAGCTGGACGGCTTGACCCGGAGCGGCGAGCCGGGATCACTTAGCGCCTAGCTGCTTCGCCGACTCTGGCTTTCGAGCAAAACTGGCCGCGGCGGTCGTGTCTAGTGGTTGGCCGGTCATCTCTTGACTGGTCACAGACTGCTCCGCAACCCTGACCGGTGCAGGTGCCCGACCATTGCACGTGCTAGTTTTGTCACACAACATCCCCCACGCCTCTCCACGATGCGCACTTGGGGGATTTTTCCTGCCTGGGCCAGGAGGAGCGCCGATGCCTCAACCACGACGGCCCCGCGGCGCACTCACCTACGACAAGCCACCGCTGAGCCTCAACGAGCTCGTGAGTCGCCTCGCCGGCCGAGGCCTAGACATCCCCGACCCGGACAGAGCACGCCGGTACCTGCGGCACATCGGCTACTACCGACTCTCCCCGTACACGATCCCCTTCCAGCAGGGCCGCCCTGACCACCTCCTTCGCGAGGGGACCGCCTTCGACGACGTGCTCGCCCTCTACGTCTTCGACCGTGCACTACGGCTGCTTGTCATTGATGCGCTGGAGCGTGTGGAGGTTGCCGTTCGCGCGGCCCTGACGGACCACATGTCGACGAAGTACACCGACCCGCACTGGTACATGAACGTTCGCCACTTCCAGGACAGCGGAAAGCACGCTCGGCTACTGGACATCATCTCGCGTACTTGCGACGAGCGACTGCGCGGGACGCCTGATGCGGGCGAGGACGCGCTGGTCCACCGCTCCGCGCTCGAGCACTACCTGACGACCTACGGCTCGCCCGACCTGCCACCCTCCTGGCTCATGGTCGAGACCCTGACCATCGGGCAGCTCACGATCGCTTACCGCAACCTCCGCCTGCGCGCCGACAGAACTGCCGTCGCCAGAAGCATTGGCCTAACCACCCCGGTGCTCGAGTCCTGGATGCAGACCTACGTTCGCGTGCGGAACATCTGTGCCCACCACGGGCGGCTCTGGAACGTCGGCCTGGGCGTCTATCCGGCAATCCCGACCTCGCCCACCGTCTCATGGCTGGAGGGCGACCGAGCTCTGCCCGAAAGGTCGAGGAAGCGCCTCTACCCGGTGCTGGTGTCACTGCAAGCAGTGCTCGACTCGGTGTCTCCGCGCAGCAGCTGGGCACGACGGCTCTACGAGCTGCTCAGCACTCGACCGCGGATGAACCTCGATGGCATGGGGGTCCCCGAGGGTTGGGCGGACGACAACTTCTGGAGCCGGCACATGGCGTGACACTCGACAGCGACCTGCGACTCAGGGGCTGTCCTGGGAGTTGTGTCCAACGACCAGGGCCCTGGGGGGAAGATTCAAGACCCCGGCAACAAGCTCAACCCGCGGCCAGCAGAGCTGGATCGCGCTAGACCTTCCCTGAGGGGCATGTGTCAGACGGATTCGACGGGCGCCTCGTCGACCCAGCGGGCCAGCAGGCTGAATGCTGCGAGCTCCTCGTGTATCGATCGCGCCGTGGCCTCGAGGAACGCCCATCGCTCGTGCGTCGCCCGACCCAAGTCAACAGCATCAGGAGCGGAGACTGGGGTTCATGACTGCGGCCCAGTCTTACCCACAGACGCGAGCAGAGCTTCATCGGCCTCATCCCACTTCTTCAGTTGCCTTTGCACACGTCGTCCGATCCACCAACTCTTGATCGCGCTATTTGTACCTAGGAGCTCCGCAACGACCGACGACGCGTTGGTCCACTCCTCGTTTGACGACTCGCTGACCGACCAGACCTCACCCCTATCGTCGTCGCCGACCACGTGAACGCTCCTCCAGAACTCGATGGCACTGACCCGGACGCGTTCAGTCAAATCAGGGTGGACGCCCGCCAGGCTGAGCCTGATCGCTAGGCGGCTCACGGCCGCGTTCATCCTGAGCCACCCGTCGGGGTCGACCTTGTTCCATAGCAGGGCAGGGAGATCGCCCAGCTGATCGGCAGCATCAAGACGAAGACTCTTGCGTAGCTCGGAGAGCTTGAGGAGATTCGCGAGACCAGCACCTAAGAGGAGGGTCACGACCGGGAGGATCGAGTTGAAGACATCCTGCATGATGCGACGCTAGACGTTGGTGGGTCGATCCATCCCGCCAGACATGCGTCGTGCTCCGCACCACGATCGGCATGCGTGCTCCCTACGAGCGTCGTCCTATGGGATGAGGCTTCCAGCGCGGGTACCGCAGTCCCCAAGCCATCTGCGAAGGTGTGTCCATGACCTATCGGCTCACTGGTGCTTCCGTCGATTTGCGAGGTGCGGTCACGTTGCGCTACAGGGTCACCGGTAATCAACCACAGGGCGGATCCCTGCTGTTCTCCACGACTTTTCACTCCGCTGATGGGGATCACGTCGAGCAGCTCGGGTTTAAGCTTGTCGACGGCTTCGTGGTCACCGCGTTCTCCTTCAACCACGCCGCGACGTCGACTCCTATGCAGCGCAACTACTCGGCCAAGCCCAGCCGGACAGGGGAGACTTGGACGATCGTGCTCCCTCCCGATGCTCTCGAAGCAGCGCACGGCGGCTGGTGGCGAGCCGACCTTGACATCAGTGGCGGATCCGGCGGCTCGATCGACGGCACGCCTTCGACGACCATCCCAGCCGACTAGTAGGCATTTTCGTTAGTTCGTCGGGGGTTCAGGCCCAAGCGGTGGGGTCGGCGAGGTAGAGGCCGCAGGCGGTCGTCCTCGGCGGTGCCGCCCATCGTGCCGGTGGGTAGGAACGAGTCCTGGTAGTCGTCGTGGCTGGCTCGGTAGATCGCGAATCCCCACTGGCTGGCGGAGCCGGCGTAGCGCAGCCGGCACAGTTGGATGGCGTCTCCCGAGGCGAGGACGCCGTCGATGTAGGCGAAGCCGGCGCGGTACCGCACTCGGACCTCGACCAGCTCGGGCCAGCGTTGCCGGGCCCGGGCAGTCAGCCGCTGACGCAGCGAGGTCTGGGTCGAGTCCGGGATCGTGGCCATACCCCTCATCGTGGCGTAGCGATGACGAGCCCGGTTCGGCGTGTCGGCGCGCCGACGGGGACCGGGACGGACAGAACAAGGGGGTGGTGATCTCTTCCCCGTTCGTGATCATCCTGTCCGCCGCCGAGGAAGCCGTCCTGACTGCTCGAGCCTGCTCGACTCGAGCCGAGCATCGGGTGGTGATCCGCGCCCGGATCGTGCTGGCTGCTGCGCACGGCCAGTCGAACGCCGCGATCGCCGCCGAGGTCGGGATGCACATCGACACCGTCCGCAAGTGGCGCCGACGGTTCCACCGGGAGCGGCTCGAGGGCCTGGCCGACCGCCACCGCTCGGGCCGCCCGCCCGTGTTCACCCGAGCCCAGGTCGTCGAGGTGAAGGCGCTGGCCTGCCGGCCACCCGACGCGGTCGGCGTGCCGCTGGCACGCTGGTCCAGCACCGAGCTCGCCACCGAGGCGGCCGCTCAGGGACTGGTCGCGGCCGTCAGCGCGAGCACGGTGGCCCGCTGGCTGGCCGCCGACGCGATCAAACCGTGGCAGCACCGGTCCTGGATCTTCCCCCGCGACCCCGACTTCGCCGCCAAAGCTGCCCGGGTGTTGGACCTGTACGAGCGGCGCTGGGACGGGACCGAGCTCGGGGCCGACTGACTACGTCATCAGCGCCGACGAGAAATCCCAACTGCAAGCCTTGCGTCGCCGCCACCCCGGCCTGCCCGCCGCACCAGGACGGCTCCGACGAGTCGAGTTCGAGTACCGCCGCGGCGGCACCCTGGCCTACTTCGCGGCTACGACGTCCACCGCGCCCGGGTGCTCGGCACCATCGCCCCCAGGACCGGGATCGAACCGTTCGCCGACCTCGTCGCCCACGTGATGACCACCGAGCCCTACAAGTCAGCCAGACGAGTGTTCTGGGTCGTCGACAACGGCTCATCCCACCACGGCTGGCGCTCGATCGAGCGGATGGAACAGGCCTGGCCGACCGCGACCCTGGTCCACCTGCCCGTGCACGCCTCCTGGCTCAACCAGGTCGAGATCTACTTCTCGATCCTGCAACGCAAAGCGATCAGCCCGGCCGACTTCGCCGACCTCGACGACCTCGCCGCCCGGATCCTCGCCTTCCAAGACCGCTACAACACCGCCGCGACACCCTTCGGCTGGAACTACACCCGAAACGACCTCAACAACTTCATCACCAAGCTCCGACGACACGACGACACCGGACAGGCAGCCTGACCCCCGACGAACTAACGAAAATGACCACTAGCGTCCTCAATGACGCATCCTGCCCGTTGAACGCTATTCCTGCATACGTCCTAGGTGAGCTGGCAACTCCCGAGGGCTCGCCTTCCCCGCCCGGATCAGCCTGACCGATAACCGACGTTATGACAAAAGCGCTGACCAGGGCCCAAATGCCATCCCTGATTCGTGCATTACCACTGGGCAATGGGAACCGTGCATCCTGGCGTCCTGTTCGTTTGATCTACGCTGCTCGGATGGTAGACGTCACGGTCAGGATCGGTCGGCCGACTGAGATCGTGTACCCGGAGTACCGCGAGGATGCGCAGTCCTTCGTCGAGGAGCTCCGTCGGCAGGGGCTAGATGTTGCCGACCTCGAAGTTATCGAGAACCGCGGTAACCGCGGTGTGGTCTTGGTCGAGTGGATGCAGATCATCGCGATCGGCGGACTGGGAACGGTGGGAACCACCTTGACTTCCCTCGCTACGACAGATCTATACAAGGCTGCTAAGCGTTGGGCGCGACGACGGGTCGAGAAAAAGAGAGCCGAGAGCGAGACCGGCGGCTCCCGCCCGGTCGGATTCATCCTGTCTGACGCAGCGGGCAATGAGATTGCAAGGTGGAGCACCTTGGAGGATAAGGACAAGGCTCAGAGCGAGATCGAAGCCGAGGAGCTCGAGGAGAACGGTTGAGGCGACGCCGCCCGACCCGGCGGCTGACCTGGACTCGCTCAACGGGGTGCCGGAAGATGACAAGTGAGATTGGCGGTTGTGAACGCCTAGCCTGACGCACCGGCGGCTCGCCAGCCGACATGAAGCTCCTCCCTTCACTGAGCCGTCCGCTCACCACACGCCTGCACGGGTAACGGCGGCCACTCGTTGAGCTCACCAACGGTTGCCCGCCTGCGTGGTGGAGGCTGACAAGATCCCGAAAACCATCGGGTGCCGCTGCGCGGCGCTGTCCTGAATAAGGCCTTCGGCCTTTCTCCCCCTTCTGGCCGCTCCATCGTGCCCGGCCGTCCGTCGGTGGCAACCCCGCTGCGCGCCCTTCGCGAGGTTTCTGGACCTGCGGGTCCGCTGCGCAGGCTCCGCCCAGAAACCTCTCTCCGGGTTGCAGGGCTGCCACCGCCGACCTTCCCCGGGCCCCATGACGTGACCCAGAAGGGGGAGGAAACGGGCGGGTACACCACAGCACCCCACCGTTCCCCCCGACCTCACCAGGAGGAGCACGTCATGTCCCACACGTTCGCCCAGGTCGACCTGACCACCGTGGAGGTCGGCCCCAACGTCCGCCTCGACCCCCGACTCGACTCCGACTTCCTTGCCTCGGTCCGCGAGCGCGGGGTATTGGAGCCGGTCCTGCTGTACCGGGGAGCCGACGGCACCCTGACCGTGCTGGCCGGGCAGCGCCGCACCCTCGCCGCCCGCCAGACCGGGCACCCGCTGCCTGCGGTGATCAGCGACGAGCCGCCCGCCGAGGCCGACCGGCTGGTCGACCAGTACGTGGAGAACGAGCACCGCACGACGCTGTCCAACAGCGAGCGGATCACCGCGATCGAGCAGATGGCCCTCGCCGGGCTCAGCGACCACCAGATCGCCAAGCGCACCGCCACCCCCAAGACGGTCGTCCTGACCGCCCGGACCGCCGCGAAGAGCCCCGGCCTGCGCGGGTTCGCCGACCAGCTGACCCTGGACCAGGCCGCCGTGCTCACCGAGTTCGACGACGACCCCGAGGCGGTCGAGGCCCTGCTGGCCGCCGCCACCCAAGACCGGTTCGACCACACCGCCCAACGCCTCCACAACGACCGCGCCGAGCAAGCCAAGCGAACTGCATTCACCGCCACCCTCACCGACCAGGGAATCACGGTCATCGACAGGCCCGACCACAGCCGAGGCGCCCCCATCCCGCTGCACCGGCTCACCGACGCCGACGGCCACCCCTTGACCGTGGAGGACCACACCACCTGCCCCGGCCACGCCGCCTACATCAGCACCGAATGGCGACACCCCGACACCGACACCGACACCGGCACCACCAGCGAGGTGGTCACCACCGACGACGCCGACAACGAGGACGAGGGCGACGACCACGACGAGGACGACGAGGACGGCGGGGACGACGAGGACGGCGGGGACGACGAGGACGGCGGGGACGACGAGGACGGCGGGGACGACGAGGACGGCGGGGAGGGGCGGGCCTGGCAGCCGTCGGTCCAGGTCCTCGTCGCGGTGTTCGTGTGCGCCGACCCGCAGGCGTTCGGCCACCCTGGCCGCTGGGCCAGTCGGGGCGGTCCTGGCGGGCAGCTGGAGCGGAAGCTGGCCGCCGACATGACCGTTGAGGAGCGGGACGCTGCCCGCGCCGACCCGAGGCACGTGATCAAGTCGAAGCCAATCGCCGCCGGTGGCCACGGTCGCCCCAACCGCAGCCCCAGAAAGGCGCCAGCGTTCCCGCCGGTGGCGGCCGCAGTGACCAGCACCAGGAATCTCATCAACGCGGGCAGGGCGAAGATCGCCAGCAGCATCGATGCCACACCGCTCAACTGGGCCGCTAGGTCCTGGTCACGGTCGCTGAGCTTGAAGGACAGGGGGTAGATGATCGCGGCCACGGGCTCGTAAAGGAGGAAGGCCCCAAGCCACATCAGCGCCGTGTGGAAGCCGGCCCTGGCGATGTGCTCGCAGCCCGGCGCTGATCGACGAAGCTGGCCGTGGCCGTGGCCGTGGCCGTGGCCGTGGCCCTGGCCGCGGCCGAGGACAGCAGGACCTCGTCAAGCATCGCCACGCAAGCGGCCGCCGACTCCGCCGCGACGGGCAGCTCGAGGTCAGGTCGGACACAGCATGGCGCACGGGTGCCTGCAACCCAGGAAAGCCGGAGGAATTGCGGCGTGTTGCCTACCGCAGCGGTCCAGCTGAGAGAAAGGTGGCCGCCATCCTCCCCGTCCCCGGAGCGGCGCAGCAGCGTCCAGCACCGCGGTGTCGAGAGGCGTGAACTGCGCACCACAAGGCAGCCGGTCGCTTAAGGGCTGTCCAGGAGTCAACTTGTGCGGGCTTGACCGGGGGAGTGGATGGCCCCGTTCACCCTTGGGCAGAGGAGGCGAGAGGTGGCTCTGCGTTGCCGGCTGCAGTTCGTCGCTGTCGTGCTCGCGTTCGGAGTGTTCGGCGCTGGCTGCGGGAAATCCGAGCCGCCGCAGCCGACACCGCCCCCGTCTTCGGCGAGCCAGTCGGCTGCCGCGAGTTCGAGTGCCACCCCCACCATCCCGACGTCGGAAGCCGCCGCGGTAGCCCGAGCGAAGAGTTATGTCGCGATGCTCGACAAGCTGAGCAGCAACCCGAAGGCCAACCTCGATGAGCTGTCGACGGTGGCTCGGGGCAACGCGGCTGACAAGTGGCGCCAGATCCTCCTCGACGACCGGAGCGCCGGCCACCGTCAGACCGGGTCGACGAAGCTGACCTTGATCAACGCGAAGGTCGGGTCGAGTGATGAACGGTGGGCGGTCACGGTGTGCCTCGACGTCTCCGGCGTCGACGTCGTCGATCGCGACGGCAAGTCCGTCGTTGCCAAGAACCGACCGGATCGCGTTCGTGATGTTCTGACCGTTGACGAGGACGCAAGTTCATCGAAGTGGTTCGTCACGCAGGACAAGGTGACGGAAGCGTGCTGAGGCGCCTGGGCGTCGGCGTTCTGGCGCTGACGTGCGCCTCTCTCGCCCTGACTGTGATACCCGCTTGGGCGGACGGTGTGACCTGCACAAACGGTGCGGTCTACGACCGGCGGACCGGCACCTGCGTCGTGGTTGCGACCGACGGGGGTGGCGACGGCCGTCACGATCCTTCCCCGGCGCAACCGGTGGCAGATCGGGGTGGGAGTGATCAGGGTCAGCCGGTCTGCCACGATCGCAACGTCTCGACTCAGAAGTTCGGCTCTGTGCCGTGCCGCTCCAGCCGCGGTTACTGGTCGAACGAGCGGCAGTGCTACATCCGTCCGATGCAGCCGCCGCCGTTCAAGTCCTCCCCGCTCTGGGAGGGTCACACCGACGGCGCGGTCTATGAGTGCGTCCGGGTGGCCGGGCAGGTGACTGTCTCGGTCCGGTTCTGGTCCAAGACTGCGCCCGCTGCGCCAGCAGCACCGCCCGACCCCGCCGTCGTCGCCCGGACGGTCGTTCGGCAGATGCAGCTGCGTGCGATCAGGATCGGCATGGCGCCGGAGGATGCGGACGGCCGGTTCGGCATCGTTGGCCTGCCGGCCTGGATGTGGGTCGCGGACCGCGACGCGCACACCTTTGGTCCGATGGTCCGTAGTGCGTCGGTCGGCGGCACGAGCGTCACGGCGATCGCGAGGGTGGACCGCATCGTGTGGGCGATGGGGGATGGCGGGGCGGTGTCCTGCCGCTCGGCCGGGGTGCCGTTCGCCGACGGCGACGGGGGCCGTGAGTCGCCCGACTGCGGCTACACCTACACCCGGCAGGGCCGCTACACGGTTCGTGCGACGAGCCACTGGACCGTCACCTGGACCTCCAACTCGGGTGCCGGTGGCACCATCCCGCTGGACTTCACCGCGACCCGGATCTTGGACGTCGGCGAGATCCAGGTCGTCCGGAACTGAGGAGATGGCCGTGACCATGATGAGCGACCGCGTCAGGCCGAATAGCGGTCGACGCCCCAAGCCGGTTCAGGAGACCGGACCCGGTGGAAGCCAGGTGCCGACCGGGGAGGTTCTGCCACGGCCGCCCAAGCTGAGGCGCCGTCCTATGTTGATCGCCGTCTCCGCGGCGCTGGTGATCATCGGCGGGCTCACCTCGGCGTGGGCCTACAGCACCTCGACCACGACGCAGCAGGTAGTCGCGCTCCGTACCGACGTGCCGCAGGGCGAGGTGGTCACCCGGGACGACCTGCAGGTGGTCCGGATCAGCCTCGACCCAGCGTTAGCTTCTGTGCCCGCCGAGCGGCTCGACACGCTCGTCGGTCAGCACGCTGCGCTCGCGTTGACCGCGGGCAGTCTGATCTCGGACCGAGCGGTGACGCCAACGGAGGTGCCGGCTCCCGGAATGTCGGTGGTCGGTCTCGCTCTTGGGCCGGGGCAGCTGCCAGCCGGCCCCCTGAGGGTTGGCGACAAGGTCCGGATCGTGTCGACACCGGGAAAGCAGGGCGACGTAAGCCCGTCGACACTCCGCAGCTTCACCGGCAAGGCGGTGGTGATTCGAGCGGCCGATGCGTCCGGCCAAACGGAGGTGAGCGTCGAGGTGCCAGCCAAGCAGGCGGCTGAGATCGCGGCACGCTCTGCGACAGGGAACGTGGCTCTGTTGCTGGACGCGCGGGACCGCTGATGGCGCTCGTCGTGTTGGCCTCCGCATCCGGCTCGCCCGGGGTGACGACGACCGCTCTCGGGCTGGCGCTGCGTTGGCCGCGCCCGGTGGTGCTGGTCGATGGGGACCCGGTCGGCGGCTCGGCGGTGCTCGCGGGCTTCTTCCGTGGGCAGGTCGCCCATAACGACGGGTTGGTCCAGCTGGTGCTGGCCGGCCGGGCGGGCGAGCTGGCCGAGGTACTGCCGACGGTCCTGATGCCGCTGCCGAACAGCAACGCCGCCCTGTTGCCGGGGCCACGGTCGCACGCGCAGGCGGCGAGCGCGACTGAGCTGTGGCCGGGGCTCGTGGACGAGTTGCGCTCGCTCGACCGCAACGGCCAGGACGTGCTGGTCGACGCTGGACGACTTGGCATGCAGTACTCGCCGACCTCATTAGTAGCAGCGGCCGACCTCTTGCTGTTGGTGTGTCGCAGCGAGCTGCCCGCGCTGGCCGCCGCTCGACAGTGGGCCGAGCAGTGGTTGACCGCTAGCACCGACGGGTCAGGCCCGTCCGCGGTGGCGGTCCTGCTGGTCGGTGAGGGCCGGCCGTACCGGGCACGGGAGGTAGCGAAGGTACTCGGGGCCCCGGTACTCGAGACCATGCGGTGGGACCCGGACGGGGCGGCGGTGTTCAGCCGTGGTGATTCCGGCTCGCGGCGCGCCGGACAGACGTTGTGGCGTGACCTCGGCGCGGTGATCGCGGCGATCGAGACCCGGATCGCGCAGGCGCGTTGCACACCCGAAGGTGTGGCGTCGTGACTGAGACGACCACCGGCACGACGCCAGGGACAGTGCCAGGCACCGCGGATGCGGAATCCCCGGCCACCGATGGGGATCCGTCCAGCCTGCCGCTGTTCGGCCCGGCGGACCGACGAGGACGACGGCGGTCGACTTTCACGCTGCGGCCCGCCGACGACAGGCCCGCTGTCGACACGCCCTCCGACACTCCGGCACCGACGCCGCCGGTCACCGTTATGCGTTCGCCGGCCGCAGACGACCCACGGATGCGGCTGGTCGCGCGGGAGCGTCCCCCGGCCCTCGCGTCCAACGACCTCGACTGGTCTCAGGTGGCTGCCCTGCGGTCGATGGCGTCGGAGCGGTTGATGAGGCTGGTCCAAAGCGGTGACCTCAATCGTGCTGAACAGCAGATCCTGGGCCGCCGGGTCATCGCCGAGCTCGTGGAGGAGGAGACCCGACTGGCGACGGCCGAGGGACGCGCCGTCCTCGACCGGGCCGAGCATGCGCGGCTTTGCGACGCGGTGTTTGACGCCCTCTTCCGGCTGGGACGGCTCCAGCCGCTGGTCGACAACGCCGACGTGGAGAACGTGATTATCCTCGGCTGCGACGACGTCTGGATCGAGTACGCGGACGGGCGTTTGGAACGTGGACCAGCCGTCGCCGAGTCGGACCACGCGTTGATCGAATTCCTGGTCTTCCTGGCCAGCCGATCCGAGGTCAACGCCCGCCAGTTCTCGGAGTCGGAGCCGAGGCTCCACCTGCGGCTGGATGGCGGCGCGCGGTTGGCCGCGACGGCGTGGGTGACGCCGCGTCCTTCGGTGGTGATTCGGCGTCACCGGCTGCGGGAGGTGACCCTCGACGATCTCGTGCGCCGCGGCTCGCTGTCGGCTGTTGCGGCCAGCTTCCTTGCCGCAGCGGTCCGGGCCCGCCGGTCGATAGTCGTCGCCGGCCCGCAGGGGGCGGGCAAGACCACGATGGTGCGGGCGCTCTGCGCGGAGATCGATCCGGGGGAGGCGATCGGCACCTTCGAGACCGAGTACGAGTTGCACCTGCACGAGCTGAAGAACCGGCACCCGATCGTGCACGCCTGGGAGGCCAGGCCCGGCGGCGAGCTGCAGCCGAACGGCCGTCGCGCCGGCGAGTTCACGCTCGATGACGCGCTGTACGACAGTTACCGCTTCAACCTGTCCCGGCAGATCGTCGGTGAGGTCCGCGGCCGCGAGGTCCTGGCCATGATCGAAGCCATGCAGTCGGGTACCGGCTCCCTGTCGACCACGCACGCCGAGTCGGCCGAAGGTGCCGTCGGCAAGCTGGTGACGTGTGCGATGAAGGCCGGCGCGCACGTCACGCAGGACTACGCAGTCCGCGCGATCGCCGGGTCCCTCGACGTCATCGTGCACGTGGACGTCCGGACCGAGCAAGGCCCGACCAGTGGGACCGAGCCAGGCTTCAAGAGGACGCGGTGGACCTCGGAGATCGCCGTCCTCGGCCCGGGGGAGCGGGAGAAGGGCTACGCCTTCTCATCCATCTTCCGCTGCCCACCCGGCAGCACCTCGATCGTCGCAGCCGGAGGCCTGCCCGGGGAGTACCGGAGCCTGGCCGCCTACGGCTTCGACCTCGGCGGCTACATCAGTGAGACAGAACAGGTCGCGTCATGACCCCGCTGGTGCCGGCGATCGGCGGCTCCCTCGTCGTGGCGGGGCTGATCGGCGTCGCCGTCGGCCTGCGCCGCGTCGCGCCGCCGGCGGTGAGGCCGCGCCGTGCCGATGTGCGGCCTCGATTCGCTCCCTCGCGTCAGACGAAGCTTCTGCTGCTCGCCGGTCTGGCCGCCGGGCTCGTGCTGGCCTTGCTGTCGGGGTGGCTGCTGGCCGCGGTCGTGGTTCCGGTAACGGCCGTCGGGCTTCCTACACTGCTGTCTGCCTCACCGGCCCAAGGCAAGATCACCCGGTTGGAGGCGATGGAGGAGTGGACGCGTTCCCTGTCGGGTGTGCTGGTCGCCGGCGCTGGTCTCGAACAGTCGCTGGTGGCCACGCTCCGGTCCACCCCCGAGGCGATCCGTCCCGAGGTCGGGCGTCTCGTGGCTCGCGTCCGGGCGCGCTGGTCGACCGAGGACGCCATCCGCGCATTCGCCGAGGATCTGGACGACGCGACGGGGGACCTCATCGCCAGCAACCTGATCCTCGCAACCCGGCGACGAGGTCCCGGTCTAACAACGGTGCTGGAAAGCCTCGCGGAGTCGGTGGCCGCGGACGTCCGCGCGCGGCGGCAAATCGAGGCCGACCGGGCCAAGCCGCGCACCACCGCCCGCTGGGTCACGATCATCACCGTCGTCGTGCTCGGGGTGCTGGCGCTCACCGGCTCCTACGTCGCGCCTTACCGCACCGCTGTCGGGCAGCTGTTGTTGGCGCTGCTGCTCGGTGCCTATGTCGCTGTGCTGGTGTGGATGCGGCGGATGTCTCGCGGTGTCCCGCTTCCGCGGTTCATCGGTGCTGAGGCCGAAAGCCAGCCGACGCGATGAGCGTGAACGGGTTGCAGATCGCCCTTCTTGGCGGACTGCTGTTCGGCGCCGGCTTCGCCGGCCTACTCTGGCGACTGCTTCCGGCACACGCCGACGCGGCCGAGGTGCTGGACCGGCTGGCACCGGCCGCACCACGAGTGCGAGACGACAGTGAGTCGGACAGCGACGCCCTCAACGACCGGCTCGGACGCTGGGCCTGGAAGAGTTTCCCCGTGGCGTTGCTGGGACGACCGCCCTCGTCGGACCTTGCCCTGCTGCGGATCTCGGTCAGCCGCTTCTACGGCGACAAGATCGTCTTCGCCGTCCTCGGCCTGGTGATTCCTCCGGTGTTGACGTTGTTGCTGACCCTGCTCGGCTGGCACCCGCCGTTCCTGCTGCCGGTCGGCGGCACTCTGCTGCTGGCGGCGGTGATGTTCATCATCCCGAACTACAACGTCGCCGACGAGGCGAAACGGGCTCGGTCAGACTTCGCCCGAGCGCTCGGCGCCTACGTCGACCTTGTCGCCCTTGAACGCAACGGGGGGTCGGGGCCTCGGCAGGCACTCGAGGTCGCCGCCGGCGTCGGCGACAGCTGGGTCTTCCGCCGAATCCGGGAGGAGCTTGCGTTCTCGAACTGGAGCGGCGAGCCGCCCTGGGAAGCGCTGCGCCGCCTCTCCATAGAACTCGGGGTAGCAGAACTCACCGACCTGGCCGACGTCGTCCGGCTGAGCGGGGAGGAGGGTGCCCAGATCTATGTCCAGCTGCGCGCCCGCTCGGCCGCCATGCGCTCCGCGATGCTGCACGCCGAACTAGCACGCGCCAACGAGATCGGCGAGAAGCTCAGCATCCCGATGAGCCTGCTCGGCGTCGTCTTCCTCGCCATCCTCATCGCTCCGGCCCTGCTGCGAGTCACCGGCGCCGGCTGAGCATCACCACCGTCCGACTCTGACCCCGCCCACCACTTCTCCAAGGAGATCCGATGAAACTGATGATCACCCTTCACCTGCTCGGCGTCCGACTGGTCCGCGAGACGGAGAACCTCGTGACCCGAGAGCGCGAGCTACTGAGGACGCAAGGGCGTTCCGAGCGAGGCTCGGTGACGATCGAGAACGTCCTCTGGGCGGTCGCGGTGATCGCTATCGCGGCGATCGTCATCACTGCGATCACCTCCTACGTGACCACCCAGGCCGGCAAGATCAGATGACTTATTTCCGCGCCGTCACGGGCATCGGCCGACGATGTCGGTTGCTCGACGAGCGTGGGTCGACGTCGGTGCAGATGGTGCTGCTGATGCCGGCGCTGTTCGCCGTCATGTTCCTGGCGCTCCAGGCCGCCCTCTACTCCTATGCGACGACCGTGGCCGGTGCTGCTGCCCAGGACGGGGCGCGTGCAGCCTCCGCCTACGACAACCGCAGCATCTCGGGTGCCGGGCGGGCGGCCGCTGTCGAGGCACTCACTCAATCCCATGGCGCACTCGAGAGCGGGGCCGTCGTGACCCAGGACGGAACCGACGGCTCCTCGGTGACGGTCACCGGTACCGCGCTGTCCGTTCTGCCCGGACTCAGGTTTCCCGTTGAGCGGACCGCGACCTTCCCGTGGGAACGGCTGACGTGAGACCGGTCGGGCGCAGACCTGGGTCGGAACGAGGGTCGGCCACCATCGAGGCGGTGATCATCGTGCCTGCCCTGATGGTCTTCGCCGGCCTGGTGCTCACGGCCGGACGTGTGACGATCGCTCATCAGAGCGTCGAGCTCGCGGCGGCGGAGGCGGCCCGGTCCGCGTCCCTCGCCCGATCGCCTGCGGAGGCCCAGACGCAGGCTGCCGCAGCGGCATCTGCTGCCCTCGACGACCGCAGGCTCGACTGCCGATCACTGTCGGTCGTCGTCGACACGGCCGACCTCTCGGCCCCGCTCGGAACCGCCGGGCGGGTGACAGCCCGGGTTGTCTGCGTCGTCGACCTGAGCGATGTGGCCGTCCCCGGGTTGCCCGGCGCGGTGACGATCGACGCGTGGGCCGCGTCCCCTGTGGACCGGTACCGGGAGAGGCGCAGGTGAGGCGATGAGTACCTCGGCAGGTCGGCTGACGGGAGAGCGCGGTTCGGTAAGCCTCTGGGCCGCATTGGTGGCCGTGACCTTGATCATCATGGTCGGGGTGGCCGTCGACTTCGGCGGGCAGGCCGTCGCCGAGCAACGCGCCCGAGCCGTCGCCGGTGAGGCTGCCCGTGCCGGTGGGCAGGAGGTCGAGCTCGATGCGGCCGCCCGTGGGGTCGACGTGCGGGTCGACAACGAGACGGCAGCCGCGGCAGCGCGTCGCTACCTGAAAGAGAACGGCCTTTCGGGATCGGCCGCACCCACCGGGACCAACGGTGTCGAAGTCACCGTCACCGACCGCTACGACACCCAGTTCCTCTCGATGATCGGCATCGGCTCGTTGCCCGTGACCGGGAAGGCAGCGGCGACGATCGTCCGCACCTTCGAAGGGACCCCTCGATGACCCTGCGAGAACGGCTGACCGGGACCGCCGCCTGCCTGGTGATCATCGCCCTCCTGGCCGGGATGCCCGCCGTCCTGCTCGGCGTCGGCGGTAACCCGATCCCCCACCACCTACCCACCTTCCACGGCCTGGTCGGCCTGGTCACCACCCCGGACGACGGGACCACCGCGCTCACAGCGCTGGCTTACGCCGGGTGGCTCCTCTGGATCGTCCTCGCTCTCCTGCTGCTGACCGAGATCGCCGCTCAGCTCCGCGGAGTCCAGACCCCGGACGTGCCCGGACTCCGGCTGCCGCAGCTAGCCGTGAGACAGCTCGTGGTGGCCGCTGCAGCCCTCTTCCTCGCTGCCCCGCTGATGCTGGCCCACCCCACGCCGAGCGTCGCCGCCCCGCTCGGTGCACCCGCTCCGCGCAATGCCGACGCCTTGAGTCGCAAGGGCCATCATCAGGTGTCCGCTGGGCGGAAGGCCGCCACCCAGCAGTCCGCCGAGCATGTCGTGCAACCAGGCGACACGCTCTCTGGACTCGCTGAGCGCTACCTCGACGATCCCGACCGCTGGCCGGAGATCTACGGCGCCACCGAGACCGTCCGGCAGCCCCACGGCAGGCACCTCACCGACCCCGACCTGATCGTCGATGGCTGGACGGTGCGCATACCGCACGACGGAGCCGACGTCACCGACCCAAAGCGACCGGTGGTCGAGCGACACGTCCACCACGGCGACACGCTGTCCGAGCTCGCGAAAACCCGGCTCGGCGACCCGAACCGGTGGCCGGAGATCTACCGCGCATCCGAACACCTCCGCCAACCCGACGGTGCCCGGTTACAGGACCCCGACCTGATCCGTCCGGGATGGACCCTTCGCATCCCGAGTGGGTCGACGAACAGTTCCCAGCGGTCCGCGGCCACCAAGCACGATGCGGCGCCTGCGCCACGCCAGCCGGCTTTTCAAGAGCATCAGAAGCCCGGAGGCGGTCACGACGCCGAGCCGAACCCGCACCCCTCCCCGGCTGCCCCAACCCTCTCACCGACGACCGCCGCCACCGAGAGCACCCCAACCGCGTCCGCTGAGGCCGACCGTCCCGCGCCGTCGGATGTGCCGGAGCCCACCGTCACGGCACCGACGGCGGGCCTCGACGCCCCCTGGATCCTCAGTGGGTTAGCGGTCGGCGGCGCCGTACTGGCCGGCTCCGCCTACCTGACCCTGCGGCGACGCCGCGAGCAACAGATGCGGACGCGGACCGCGGGCAGCAGTGTTCCACGGCCCGAGCCGGCGATCCGGCCGGTCGAGAAGACGATCATCGCCGCCGGTTCCGTGAGCGCTGACGCGGTCCGAGCGATGGACCATCTGCTGAGGGAGCTGGCCACGACCCAGCTCGCGTCGGGCCGCCCGATGCCGCAGGTCGACAGCGTTGAACTCAACGACCACGACATCGTGCTGCACCTGCCCGAGCCGGCTGATCTCAGCGAGCCATGGACGTCGCGGACCGATCATCGAACATGGCGTGCCCGGTACGCCGGTGCCCAGCCCAGCGACGACGCAGAGCAGCCGGCGCCGTACCCCTTGTTGGTGACGATCGGCACCGGGGACGACGGTCACATCTGGCTGCTGAACCTCGAGGGCCTCGGGGTCATCGACGTCGCTGGCGACCGCACCTACGGCGACGACCTCCTCAGGTACATCGGCGCCGAACTCGCCGTGAACCCCTGGTCGCACGACGTCACGGTCGCATGCATCGGTGCTGCCACCGAGGTCGTCACGATGAACACCGAACGCATCCGCACCTTCGACAGTGCCGAGGCTGCCGCCGCCGAGCTGCTCACCGAAGCCGAGGCAACGATCGCTCGAGCTCGTGAGGTCAGCGCCACAACCCTTAACGCGCGGGCGGCTCAGCTGGCCCACGAAGCCTGGCCCGCCCAGGTCCTGCTGCTCGACGGCACACTCGCTGATGCCTCCGGCTTGATGGACCTGCTCGACCTGGTCGCGGCGCAGCCAGCCCGCAGCGCGACAGTCGTCCTCATCGCTGCCGGCAGCATCGCAGCGACAGACCACCACGAGATTCACGTCGATGATCACGGACGACTGACCGTCCCGCACCTCGAACTCGACCTGGTCAGCGTCGGCCTCACCCCAGACGAGGCCGAAGGCTGTGCGCTCCTCCTGAGTCACGCTGACACCGTCGTCGAGTCCATGGTGCCCGAGTCGCGACCGGGAGAGGAGGATGAGCAGGCCGAGGCTCCGGTAGTTGACGACGATGAGGATCAGCACGGCGGGCCCATGACTGGCGAGACCCTCCAATCTCACCGGGGACCGATGGGCACTCGCGCCGACCATGCGGTATCGAACCGAGTCTCCGATCCCGAGCTCGATACTGATCTGGCGGCCTGGTACGGCGAGTCCTGCGACCGCCCACGCTTGTCGCTCCTCGGTCCGGTGCGAGTGCGTGCAAACGGCCGGGCTATCCCCAAGCGCAAGCCCTTCTACACGGAGCTGCTGGCCTACTTGGCGCTTCGCGAGAATGGCGCACGCCCCGAGGAGGTCGCCGAAGCGTTCGGGCTCGCGCTGCCCAGCGTCCGCACCGCCGTCAAGACCGTCCGTGACTGGCTCGGCGTCAATCCGCGCACCGGCGAGCGTCACTTGCCGGAGGCGACCAGATCACGGGCAGCGATGGCCCGAGGGATCGCGGTCTACCAGGTCGACGACCTGCTGGTCGACGTCGACCTGTTCGAACGTCTCCGCCGCCGAGCCGGCCGGCGCGGGCCCGAGGGCACCGAAGACCTTTGCGCCGCTCTGTCGCTGGTAACCGGCCGGCCGTTCGACCAACTCCGCCCCGGCGGTTGGTCCTGGCTCGTCGACCTGAACGTCGACAGCGCAATGGTCTGCGCCGTTGTCGACGTCGCCCACGACTTGGTCGCACACTTCCTCACGCTCGACGAACCAGCGCGGGCGCGCGCGGCAGCCGAGACTGCGCTGCTGGCTGCACCGAGCGATCCCATCCCCAAGCTTGACCTAGCCGCGGTAGCGCATCATGAAGGTCACGCCAAAGAGGCGCGTCGTCTCGCGCTTGAGGTTGTCCGAGAGACAGAGCTCGATGGCCTGCCAGCGGACCTCGGGAGGCAATTCGGAGCGCAGGTCCAGGTCCTCATTGACCAACACGAGCAGGTAGTCGGCCGGGTAGCGAGTTAGCCAATCACCTGTTCTTGTGCCGCCAGCTCTCACAACATGAGTTGCTCGCCCGGTGCCCCCTGACTGAGATCGGCTGCGGGCGGGGCCTTTGTGCGGGACCCATGGCAGTGGCCGGACCCTCGGCGCGGGACGCACTTCCTCTGGACCGTTCCCGAACAGAGAAAAACGGAGGCAACTGAGACCAAAACTGAGACCACTCGGTCCCCGGAGCCCGATCCCAGCTGAGGCCGCCAGGCGTCTTGCCTGGTCAGGTGGCGGAGGATACGAGATTCGAACTCGTGAGGGCGTGAACCCAACCCGCTTTCCAAGCGAGCGCCATAGGCCTCTAGGCGAATCCTCCGCCCGGAACCTTACCCGCTGACCCGTGACCGCCGGAAACCCGAGCCGAGCTCCCGAGCGGCGCTCACGCCGGCCCACCCCGCCTGTCAGCAGCCGGCCCAGACACCGTCACGTACAATGGGGCTTGGGTCCCCCGTGTGGCGATACCTCACCCAACCCCCCCAGGGCTTGACGGCAGCAAGGGTAAGTGAGCTCTTTCGGGTACACGGGGGGCTCTTGGGTTTCCGACCCACGCGTTCTGAAGCTGTCGACACCGCGCTCAGGCCGCCAGGGGAACGCTGAGTCCGTGCCGCGCCAACACTCGGTCGAGCTCGGCCCGGCCGCCGTCCTTGGCGAAGACCTCCGCCACCAGCCCCGCTTTCCTGGCCCCGTCCACGTTCACGGGTAGATCGTCGATGAACAGCACCTCGGCAGCGGGCAATCCCAGCCGGTCCAGGGCGAAGCGGAAGTAGGCCGGGTCCGGCTTGGCCAGACCGATCTCGCAGGAGTAGAAGCAGGGGTCGAACCATCGCTGGTAGCCCAACTCCCGGCGCATGTACGTGGCCCGGGCTGCGTGCTGATTGGTCGCTAGCGCGCAGATCAGCCCGGCGTCGCTCAACTGTTCCGCCGCCGCCAGCATCGACGGATCCACGGTCAGCTGCTGCCAGATCGGCAGCACCTCGGTGACCGGGGTGATCACCTGCCAGCGGTCCAGGACTGCGGCCAGCCGCGGCTCGAAGTCCACCGATCCGTCCATGGTCGGTGCCTCCGCCTCGTGCACGTCGGCGAAGAAGCCCACCGCGTCGTTGGCCTTCGCGTCGGGGAGGAGAGCGGCGAGTTCGGCCTGCCAGTCGTTGGCCGGGCGCTGCAGCACGCCGTCGCAGTCGAACAGCACCGCCGAGAAGGGGGGAGTCACCCGTCCCACTATGACAGCGCCCCACGCTTCCTCGTCACCGCCGAGTTACTCCAGCTCAGGTGAGCCGAACCGACAAGCCGATGGCGTCGTAGGGCGCACGGACCTTCAGGTCGTTGTCGCAGTAGACGTAGACGTCCAGGCCGGCGGCGGCCCAACCGCGGATCCGGCCCGCCCACGCGTCCAAAGAGGCGTCGTCGTAGCCGCTGGCGTACAGCTGCTCGTGACCGTGCAACCGGACGTAGACGAAGTCGGCGGTCACGTCGTCGAAGACAGGCCACCGGCCCGGGTTGTCCGAGACCACCAGCGCGGCGCCGTGGGCCCGCAGCAGGGCGGAGAAGCTCGGGTCGCGGAAACTCTCGTGCCGGACCTCGAAGGCGTGGCGCAGTGGCTGCGACGGGTCGGAAGCGGTGATCAGGGCCCGGTCGGCCGGAACCTTGGCGTCGTGCCCGCTCGCCAGGAAGGCCGCATCGCCACACGTACGCGGCAGCAGGGTAAAAAAGGTCTCGAAGCGCTCGTGCTGGTAGCGCATGCTCGCCGGGAACTGCCACAGCACGGGTCCGGTGCGCGGCCCGAGGGCGAGGAACCCGGAGGCGAAGAAGTTCGCCAGCGGCGTGCCGACGTCGAGCAAACGCTTCAGGTGGGTGATGAAGCGTCCGCCCTTGACCGCGAAGACGAAGTCATCCGGCACCTGGGCGGCCCAGGTCGCGTAGCTGGTGGGGCGCTGCAGGGCGTAGAAGCTGCCGTTCACCTCCACACTGGTCATCCGCTCGGCAATGTAGCCGAGCTGCCGGTGTACCGGCAGCCCGGCAGGATAAAAGGTGCCGCGCCATGGCGCGTACGTCCAGCCCGAGATCCCGACCCTGATCACCCAGCCGATCCTCCTCCGGGGTGCGCCAGACCGCGGTCCCACCCATCTGGCCATACCCGTCGGCCGGAGTCCGACGCGAGCAGATCAGCACTGTCCGTGGGCGGGCATAGGGTGCATGCCGTGGACGAAGCGCTCACCGACCTTCCGGACGAGGTCCGGGAGGAGGCGGGCAGCGCTCAGGAGGAGGCGCTGTTCGGGCCGCCGTCCGCGCCCGAACGCAGTGGGGCGCCGATCGCGCTGTACCGGCGCTACCGGCCGGACACGTTCGCCGAGATGATCGGGCAGGACCACGTCACCGCGCCGCTCCAGCGGGCGCTGGAGGCCAACCGGGTCAACCATGCCTACCTGTTCTCCGGTCCCCGCGGCTGTGGCAAGACCACTTCGGCTCGGATCTTGGCCCGGGCGTTGAACTGCGAGTACGGACCCCGAGCCGAGCCGTGCGGGCGTTGCCAGTCCTGCCGCGATCTTGCGACCGGGGGCCCGGGCAGCATCGACGTGATCGAGATCGACGCGGCCAGCCACGGTGGGGTCGACGACGCCCGCGACCTCCGGGAGCGCGCGTTCTTCTCCCCGGTCGCCAGCCGCTACAAGATCTACATCGTCGACGAGGCGCACATGGTGACCACGGCGGGCTTCAACGCCTTGCTCAAGCTGGTCGAGGAGCCGCCGCCGCACGTCAAGTTCGTCTTCGCCACCACGGAGCCGGACAAGGTGATCGGCACCATCCGCTCCCGGACCCACCACTACCCGTTCCGGCTGGTGCCTCCCCGAGTGCTCACCGACTACCTGGCCAAGCTGTGCGCGGCCGAGGGGATCGCGGTCGAACCTGCGGTGTTGCCGCTGGTCGTCCGGGCCGGTGCCGGGTCGGTCCGGGACGCACTGTCGGTGCTGGACCAACTTCTCGGCGGCGCCGAGCCGAACGGCGTGTCCTACCGCCAGGCGACCGCGCTGCTCGGCTACACCCCCGATTCGCTGCTGGACGAGTTCGTCGACGCCTTCGCCGCCGGTGACGCCGGCGGGGTCTTCGCCTGCGTGGACAAGGTGATCGAGGTCGGTCAGGATCCGCGCCGCTTCGGGGAGGACTTGCTCCGACGGCTGCGCGACCTGGTGATCGTGGCTGCGGTTCCCGACGCGTTGACCTCGGGCTTGGTCGACGTGGCCCCCGACCAGGCCGACCGGCTCTCCACCCAGGCTGCCGCGCTCGGGCCCGGTGAACTGACCCGGGCCGCGGAGGTGATCGCCACCGGGCTGACCGACATGCGCGGTACGACCGCACCGCGACTTCACCTGGAACTGATGTGCGCCCGGGTGTTGCTACCCGGTGCCGACGTCGACACCCGTGGGGTACACGCCCGGCTGGACCGGCTCGAACGGCGCCTGAACATGACCGGGGCCACGGGCCCCGCCAGCCGCTCGGGTGCTGCCGAGGCCGGGGGGCCGACCTCTGGCGAGGCCCTTCGACAAGCTCAGGGGGCGTCGGGTGCTGCCGAGGCCGGGGGGCCGACCTCTGGCGAGGCCCTTCGACAAGCTCAGGGGGCGTCGGGTGCTGCCGAGGCCGGGGGGCCGACCTCTGGCGAGGCCCTTCGACGAGCTCAGGGGGCGTCCCGTGGGTCGGGCCTGTCCACGAGCTCCGGAGATGCCTCAGCCGGACGACCGCGGTCGAGTGGGACCGACCGTCCCGAGCTGGCTTCGTTGCGCGGTGACGCGGCCGAACCTGAGTCGGAGAACGACGAGCCCGATGCCCGCGGGCCGGCCGGCGGGGACACCGACGACACCATGCTCGGAGCCAAGCCGGCCGACGAACCCGCCGACGCTTCGCGGGACCGGTTGAGTGTCACCGATGTCCGCCGACTGTGGCCGGAAGTGCTGGAGGAGGTCAAGGGCAAGCGGCGGTTCACCTGGATCCTGCTCAGTCAGAACGCCCAAGTGACCGAGGTCCGCAACGGAACGCTGCTGCTCGCTATGGCCAACACCGGGGCACGCGACAGTTTCTCCCGGGGCGGCAGCGAGGACGTACTCCGGGAAGCCCTGGTCGTCGTGCTCGGTACCGACTTCCGGGTCGAGACCATGGTCGAGCCGGGTGGGCTGGCCGGCCCGCCGGTCGAGCGGGCCGCTCGGACCGGGCGAGACGCCGGCGACACGTCTGGGTCTGGAGTCGGCTCGGGCGCCGGCCCCTCCGGGCTGGCGGAGGCGGCCGGACGCAGCGGAGCCTTCCCCGGGAGTGACGATGCCGACTACGGGACGTCGCCGGGTCCAACCCCGTCTGGTCAGAGCCCGACCAGTCCAGCGGTGACGGACACCGACGTACGCGCACAGGCCCGCGAGCGGATCCGGCCCACCCGGGCGGGTGGCCAGGCCGAGACCCCCGACGATCGCGACGCCGAGGTCGACTTGAGTGACCGCGATCTGGACGAGTCGGCGGCTTCGCACACCGAACTGCTGGCGCGCCACCTCGGCGCTGAAGTCATCTCCGACGAACCGGCCACGTAGGCTGGCCGCCCAGATACCTGCCTCGGCCGGGCCGCGCCGCCGAGTCGTCGCTGAGTTCACGCCCGTCCCGACAGCACTCCCGACACCAAGACCAGGAGCCCTAATGATTCCCGAAGGCGCCATGCCTCCCGAAGGCGACATGTCCGGACTGCTCGCTCAGGCTCAGGCCATGCAGTCCCAGTTGATGCAGGCCCAGCAGGAACTGGCCGAGGCGACGGTTCAGGGCACCGCCGGCGGTGAGCTGGTCACCGCAACGGTCACCGGAGCCGGTGAACTGGTCGGGTTGGTGATCAAACCGGAGGCGGTGGACGCGGAGGACACCGAGACCCTCGCCGACCTCGTGCTGGCGGCGGTTCGCGACGCCACCTCCCAGTCCCAGGCCCTCGCCGCCGCCAAACTCGGACCCATGGCCGGGGGCCTCGGCGGCGGCCTGCCGTTCTAGAGCGAGGTCGACGGTGTACGAGGGTCCGGTCCAAGACCTGATCGATGAGCTCGGCCGGTTACCCGGCATCGGACCCAAGAGCGCGCAGCGCCTGGCTTTCCATATTCTTGCCGCCGACGCCGACGACGTGCTCCGCCTCGCCTCGGTGCTCACGCTGGTCAAGCAGACCGTCAAGTTCTGCGACGTCTGCTTCAACGTCTCCGAGGACACCCGCTGCCGGATCTGCCGCGACGCCCGTCGCGACCCGACCGCGATCTGCGTGGTCGAGGAGTCCAAGGACGTGGTCGCGGTCGAACGGACGCGGGAGTTTCGCGGCACTTACCACGTGCTCGGTGGCGCCATCAGTCCGATCGACGGCGTGGGACCGAGTGATCTGAAGATCCGGGAGCTGTGCCTGCGGCTGGCCGACGGGACGGTGACCGAAGTCATCTTGGCCACCGACCCCAACCTGGAGGGGGAAGCCACGGCCACCTATTTGAGCCGGCTGCTGCTACCCATGGGGGTCCGGGTCAGCCGGCTCGCCAGTGGCCTGCCGGTGGGCGGCGACCTGGAGTACGCCGACGAGGTCACCCTGGGCCGCGCCTTCGAGGGCCGCCGGTTCGTCGAGGCCAGCTGAGCCCGCACGAAAGTGGTCAAAGACGACGCCGCCACGCCGGACAAACCCGTCGTCCCTGACCACTTTCGTGGGGGAGAGGGCCCGGGCGGGGGTCAGCGGTCGTGGAGTTGGCGGGCACGGTTGAGGTAGAGCGCGGCCCCGACGGCGGCGAAGGTGAGCACGAACAAGGCGCTGGGATAGCCGAGCATGTCCTTCCAGTGCACGTACGTGAGCGGCGTCGCTCGGCGATGACTCAAAACGGCAAGGTTGACCACGGCGGCGACGACGTAGACCAGCAGCGCCCCGGTCAGGGCGGCGCGGATCGGACCCTGCCGCGGCCAGGTCACGGTGAGCAGGGTGCCCAGCAGCCCGCCGAGCAGGGCGCCGATGACCGCGGCGGGGCCGAGGCTGAGTAGCGACGGCAAGAGTTCGAGCCCGACGAAGCGGTCGGAGCTGACTGCGGTGGCGGCGGCGTCGACGTGTACCGTCGTCGCCGACGCCAGCCAAAAGCCCAGCCGGATCAGCTGATACAGCGCCATCGCCGACGTGGCGGCCGCGGCACCGGTGGCGATTCCGGGCAGTACGACCGGGGGAATCTCGGTCTCGCGCGGCAGATCGAGGAAACTCACAGGGACACCTCGGCATCCTCAGCGTGTACGACCCCCAGCTGCTCGCACGCCGCGTTCAGCACGCGCTGGACGGCCACCGTGTCGGCCAGCGGCATCGCCGTGCTCTGCGTCCGGCCGGCCCGGACCGCGTCGCTGACCTCGATCAACTCGTGGGCATAGCCGCCGCCGAGCGGGGCGCGGGTGATGGTCTCCGGTTCCTGGCCTGGCCGGTGCAGCACGATCGTCTTCGGGTGGTGAAAGCGCGGCGTGACCTCGATCCAGCCGCCGGTGCCGTAGAGCCGGGCCGCGCCGGGGGTCGGATGCCGTAGCGAGGCCAGCAGGGCCGCGGTGCGGCCGTCGGCGTAGCCGAGCAGGATTCCTGCCTCGGCGTCCACCCCGGTCGGGAACCGCGAGCCGGTAGCCCAGACCTGGTCGGGTGCACCTAGGAACCACTGCGCCAGCGAGACCGGGTAGACCCCGAGATCGAGCATGGCTCCACCCCCCAGCGCCAGGTCGAACAAGCGGTCGGCCGGGTCGTAGGCTCGGTCGACACCCAGGTCGGCCTGCACCTGACGGATTTCGCCGATGGCGCCGTCGTCGACCAGCCCCCGGACCGCGACCAGCGCGGGCAGGAAGCGGGTCCACATCGCCTCCATCACGAACACGCCCGCCGACCGGGCCGCAGCGACAACCTCTTCGGCGCCGGCCACAGTGGCGGTGAACGTCTTTTCCACCAGCAGCGCCTTACCGGCGGCGATCCCGGCCAGCGCGATCGCCCGGTGCTGCGGGTGCGGAGTGGCCAGGTAGAGCACGTCCACGTCGGCGTCGGCGATGATCTCGGCGTACGAGCCGTACGCCCGGTTCACGCCGTGCCGCGCGGCGAACGCCCGCGCCCGATCCGCTGACCGGCTGGCGACCGCCACGACCTCCGCACCCTCGACCTCGGCGAAGTCCCCGACTACACTCTCCGCGATCCGGCCCGGTCCGACGATCCCCCAGCGAATGACTCGACCAGCGCTCACCAGACCCACTGTAGGACCGGGCAGAACCAGGCGAGTTGGCGCGCCGATGCAGCCGCCGGTGCCCGGCTCAGTCGCCGATCGCCCGGCGTCGCCGGTCCAGCTCGCGCTGGTCGCGTTCGATCCGCCGCCGCTCGTGCTCGCGTCGCTGGTGTTCACCCCGGCCGAAAGCGGAGCTGATCACGATCGGGATGAACATCAGCCACCAAAAGTTGGCCCAGCCCAACCCCGGGATGAATGTGATGGCCAAGGCGGTGATCGGCCAGATGAACGTGGCCAGCGCGGCCAGACCGGGATGCCGCTCGTGGGCCGGGATCGGCGGTTCGGCCGCGGTCGGCGGAACCGGTAGGTCTCGTCGCCGCTCAGCCCCCGAAGCAGGGGCCGCGGGCTTGGCCACCTCCTGGCCGGGTCGTGGTCCGGGAAGGTCGGTGAACAGTGGCTCCAGGTCGGCGGAGGTCTTCGCGCTGAGGGCGACGCCGAGCCGTTCGTCGAACTCCTCGGTGTCCAACCGGCCGGCCGTCAGATGATCGCGCAGCAGATCGATCGCCCGGTCCCGCTCCGCGTCCCCGATCCGCTGGGGGACTGGCTGACCCATCTCACTCACCCGACTGAGTATTCCACCGCCCGGGATCGCCCTCGCCGGCCCCGACACCGGATCTGGACCTTCGTCGGCACGCAGGGACGCCGCACTACAGTGGTCGCGGCCAGAACCGGCCGATGCCGAGGTCAGGAGGGCCGCGTGGGCCGCGAACGGCGAGGACATCCAGGGTGCGGGTAGTGCAGAAGTACGGTGGCTCCTCGGTCGCCGACGCGGAGAGCATCAAGCGCGTGGCCAAGCGGATCGTGGGCACCAAGCAGCAGGGCAACGACGTGGTCGTCGTGATCTCGGCGATGGGCGACACCACCGACGAGCTGATGGATCTCGCTCTGCAGGTGTCGCCGCAGCCGCCTCCGCGCGAGTTGGACATGCTCTTGACCGCGGGGGAGCGGATGAGTGCCGCGTTACTGGCCATGGCCATCGCCGACCAGGGTCTGCACGCCCGGTCGCTGACCGGATCGCAGGCCGGGATCATCACCACCGGTATCCACGGCAACGCCCGGATCATGAACATCACGCCGGGCCGGATCACCAGCGCGCTCGACGACGACCACATCGTCATTGTGGCCGGCTTCCAGGGCGTGGCCCAAGACACCAAGGACGTCACCACGCTGGGCCGTGGCGCCTCCGACACCACCGCCGTGGCGCTGGCCGCGTCGTTGAACGCGGACTACTGCGAGATCTACACCGACGTCGACGGCGTCTACACCGCCGATCCGCGGATCGTCCCCAGTGCCCGGCGGATCCCCGAGATCAGCTACGAGGAGATGTTGGAGATGGCGGCCTGTGGGGCCAAGATCTTGCATTTGCGGTGCGTGGAGTACGCCCGCCGGGAGAACGTCGCCGTACACGTCCGCTCCTCGTTTTCGGACAAGCCGGGCACCTGGGTCCGCGAACCGGTCCGAGCCGGAGTCGCGCCCGCGGCGAGTGGGGGTCCCCCGTCGAGAAGGAACGGAACCACTTCAGCTGAGGAAGGACTACCCGTGGAACAGGCGATCATCTCCGGTGTCGCGCACGACACCAAGGAGGCCAAGATCACCATCGTCGGCGTCCCCGACCGAATCGGGGAGGCCGCGCGGATCTTCGAGGCGGTCGCGGCCACCGAGATCAACATCGACATGATCGTGCAGAACGTGTCGGCGGTGGAGACGTCACGGACCGACATCTCCTTCACCCTGCCGAAGACCGACGGGGCCACCGCCATCGCCACCTTGAACGCGCTGCAGGCCGAGATCGGCTTCACCGATCTGCTCTACGACGACCAGATCGGCAAGGTGTCGGTGGTCGGAGTGGGGATGCGGACCCACCCGGGGGTGACGGCGAAATTCTTCTCGGCCCTGGCCGCGGCCAGCGTGAACATCGAGATGATCTCCACCTCCGAGATCCGGATCTCGGTCGTAGTGGATCAAGACGACGTCGACCGCGCGGTGGTCGCCGCCCACACCGCGTTCGGGTTGGACGCCGCCGAGCAGGCCGTGGTCTACGCGGGCACCGGCCGCTGACGGCCAGCCGGAGACGATGCTCTCCGCACCTCAGCGAGTTTGCGTACCCCGGCGAGGTGCCGCACCACCTCGACGACGCCAGCCGGATCGTGCGGGTGGCCGAATGGTCGACGACGGATCGAGACGAATTCGCTACTGCGGCCGCGGAAGTTTTCGCCTGTCTCAACCAGGCGCACCCATTTCGCGAGGGCAACGGCCGTACGGCCAGGTTGTTCAGGCAGCACGTCTCGGAGCCGAGTTCTCACCGCATCGGCTACCGCCCCGCCGGGTCTGGCGTCACTCCCGAGATACCGAGGCGCCACGACCGGGTAGCGGCACCGGGGCCGCCAAGGCGGCCTCCGCGGTAACCGGTCGGGGTGACAGGATTTGAACCTGCGACCTCGTCGTCCCGAACGACGCGCGCTACCAAGCTGCGCCACACCCCGCGGCCCCGATCGAGCCTCGGCGAGTCTAGCCCATCGGGCCGGCGGCCGGCGCATCGTCGGCGGCGACCGGGGTCAAGGTGAGCAGCGTCGCCTCCGGCGGGCAGGCGAACCGGACCGGGGCGTACGGGGAGGTCCCGACGCCGGCGGACACGTGCAGCCAGGCTGTGCGGCCGCCGGCGGTGTGCCGGGACAGACCCTTGACCCGAGCAGTGTCGAGGTCGCAGTTGGTGACCAGCGCCCCGTAGCCGGGCACGCACACCTGGCCGCCGTGGGTGTGTCCGGCCAGGATCAGGTCGAGGCCGTCGGCGGTCATGGCGTCGAGCACCCGCCGGTACGGCGCATGGGTCACCCCGATCGCCACGTCCACCTTCGTCCGGTCCACCGGACCGGCCACCTCGGCGTAGTGGTCGCGGCCCAGATGCGGGTCGTCGGTGCCCCGGAAGCCCAGCCGAAGCCCTTCGATCTGCAGCACCTCGGTGGTGTGGGTGAGGTCGACCCAGCCGCGGCGCGCGAACGCCTCCCCCAGGTCCGGCCAGGGCAGCTCGGCGGTCGACTGCCGCTCATCGGGGTGTCGCCGCTCGGTCAGGTAGCGCAACGGGTTCTTCAGACCCGGAGCGTAGTAGTCGTTGGACCCCCAGACGTACACCCCGGGCCGGTCCAGCAATCGGCCCAGACTGCGGACCACGTACGGCACCGCCTGTGGGTGGGCGAGGTTGTCGCCGGTGTCGACGACCAGGTCCGGCTCGAGACCGGAGAGCTCGGTCAGCCACCGCTGCCGCGCTCGGGTCGTCGGAGTGAGGTGCAGGTCGCTGAGGTGCAGCAGTCGGATCGGGAGCGCGCCGGCCGGCAGCACGGGGATGTCGGCCCGGCGGAGCCGGAAGGCGTTGAGTTCGTACAGCCGGGCGTAGGCCAGGACCGCGCTGCCCGTCGTCGCCAGGGCCAGCGCGCCGCGAACCGCACGACGGGCCGAGGGAGCGGAGACGGGCACGCCGACAGGTTACCGGGAGCCTGCCCCGAAATTCGGCCCGCCGCCGCGGACGCGGCTGCCAGACTGAACCCATGCCGCAGACGCCCAACGCTTTGAAGGATCGACTCCGGACCGACCTGACCGCCGCCATCCGCGGCCGGGACAAGACGCGCTCCACCACCATCCGGATGGTCCTGGCGGCGATCACGGAGGCCGAGGTGGCCGGAGCCAGCGCGACCGAACTGAGCGCCGAACAGACGCTGGACGTGGTGATCCGGGAGGCCAAAAAGCGCCGCGAGGCCGAGGAGGCCTACGTTTCCGCCGGTCGAGAGGAACTGGCCGCGAAGGAGCACGCGGAGGCCGAGGTGCTGCGGGACTACCTGCCGCAAGCGATGTCGGCGGCCCAGCTCAGCGCGATCGTCAGTCAGGCCATCGAGTCCACCGGGGCCGCCGAACTCGGACCGCGGGGAATCGGCAAGGTGATGGGCCTGGTGAGTCCGCAGACTCGTGGGCGCGCCGACGGTTCGGCGGTGGCGGCGGAAGTGCGACGCCAGCTCGCCGGCTGATCTTTCGTCAGCCCTTCTTCTTTTTCTTATCGGCTTTCTTCTGGTCGGCTTTTTTCTGGTCGGCCTTCCGCTGCTTCTCCGCCGCCGCTCGGCGTTGTTCGGCAGCCTGCCGGCGTTGGTTGGCGGCGAACCGCTGCTGAGCCTGAGCGACGGCTGGGTCCACACCTTTGCTGAAGACCTGGAAGACGGTGCCGAATTCGGATATTCGGGAGCCGGCGCGCGGTGAGTAGTACAAAAAAGTGCCCCGGGGCTGAGAGCTGTAGTCGAAACGACGGGAGACGGTGAAGCCGGCCTTCTCCAGTTTTTTCTTGCCCTCGGAAAGGCTGAGGTTGCCGACGTAGGGCACTGTGACCTGCTGACCGCGCTCAACCCGCGGTGGCGGTGAGTTGAAGGACGTGTGCTTCTTGCCCTGCAGGTACTCCGTCATGACCGGCTTCCAAATCTTCATTCCGGCGTCACCACCGCCGGAGCCCTGCAGGTAGACCCCGGTGGACGGCACCAGGTAATCCTTGACCCCGCGACCCCGGAAGCCCGGCTTGCCCTTGAGGAACGGCTTCTTGGTGTTGTCGATCGAGATCATCGACACACCGGCGATCTGTGGCGTGTACCCGGCGAACCAGACCGCCTCGTTGCTGTCGATGGTCCCGGTTTTCCCAGCCTGGTCGAAGCCGCCGGACAGGCGCGCCCGGCTACCGGTCGCGGGTGGTTTCATCACCGCCTTGAGCACCTTGTTCACCCCATCGGCCACGTCGGCGTCCATCACCCGCTTGCAGTTGGCGCTGGGGATGTCGAGCTTCTTGCCGGTCGGAGCGGTGATCTTGGAGACGATGATCGGACTGCAGTGGATGCCGCGAGCAGCAAAGGTGGCGTACGCCTCGGCCATCGACAGCGGGGCGACCTCGACAGTACCCAGGGTGAACGACGGCTTGTCCTGGTACTGCTTGACGATGTCGACGGGTGGTTTGTCCAGGGGGTGGTTGACCTCCACGCCCGTCTTCTGCGCCATCTTCGTGACGTTGCACATACCGGCGGCCAGTTCGAGTTGAAGGAAGTAGGTGTTTACCGAGAACTGCGCGGCTTCGGTCATGGCGATCGTCTTGCTGTGACCCACAGAGTTCCGGACGACGTAACGACCGTAGATCTTTCCGGCTTTCGAGCCCTCGCAGGTGCTGAACTGGCGACCGCTGAAGTCCATCGGCGAGCGGGCGTTGAACTTCTTGCTGATCGGGATGCCCTTTTCCAGCGCCGCCGCCAAGGTGAAGGCCTTGAAGGTGGAGCCGGCCTGGTAGCCCTGGCTTCCGCCCAGCTCGCTCGGTGCGGACAGGTTGAAGTAGGTCTCACCCTTCTTGGCGTCGCCGCCCATCACCGGCCGGCTCTGCGCCGAGGCGACGATCAGCCCGGTGCCGGGCTGGATCATGTTCATGGTGGAGATGATCGGGTCCTTCGGCCCGACGATCGCACTGACCCGCTTCTGGGCGGCGTCTTGAACCTTGGGGTCAATGGCCGTCTCGATCGTCAGCCCGCCGCGGTTGAGCCGGTTGCGCCGCTCCGTCTGGTTCTGGCCCAGGCTCGGCGAGCTTTCGACCGTCCGCTGGACGTAGTCGCACAGGAACGGGTAGCGCGAACCCTGGCACCCACGCTGAGGCAGTGAGGTGATCTTCTTGGAATCGAACTTGACCTTCTTGGCCTTGGCGGCAGCCGACGGACTCAACATCTTCCACTGCACCATCGAGTTGAGCACCACGTCGCGGCGATCGACGGCCGCGCCGACGTCGATGATCGGATTCTTGGCGTCAGGGTTTTGCACCAGCCCGGCCAGGAGGGCGGCCTGCGGCAGAGTGAGTTTTTTGGCGCTGGTGTCGAAATAACGCCGGGCGGCCGCCTCCACACCGTAGGCACCCTCGCCGTAGTAGGCGAGGTTGAGGTAGCGCTCCAAGATCTCATCCTTGGAGAACCTCTTCTCCAACGCGATCGCGTAGCGCAACTCGCGGATCTTGCGTTCCACGGTCGGAGCCTGAGCGCCGGCGACGCACTTTTGGTAGGCCTTCGACTCCACGTCCAGGCCGCGGGTCAGGCAGGACTCGATCTGCACCATCTTCACGTACTGCTGGGTGATCGAGGAACCACCCTGGGTGCCGGAGTCGCTGGTCGAGTTACGCACCAGTGCGCGGAAGGTGCCCTTGACGTCCAGGGCGCCGTGCTCGTAGTAGCGGTGGTCCTCGATCGCGACCTGGGCCTGCCGCATGACCGGGGAGATGTCGGCCAGCTTCACCGGAACCCGGTTCTCGTCGTAGAAATAGGCGAGAGTCTTGCCGTTGCCCATCAGCAGCTTCGACCGGCTCGGCGGCGTCGGCGTGGACAGTTCGGCCGGCAGGTTACCCAACTCCTGCGCCACTGCCCGGCTGCTCAGCCCGGCCAGGCCGACGAAGGGCAAAAAGATCCCCGCGACCAGAACCCCGGCCAGCACACTGACGAGGGTGAACATCGTCAGCGAGTAGGCCACGCTGCCTGCGCGTCGAGGACTCAAGGGCATGGCCAGCAGCGTACGTGAGGATGTGGTGGCGTCCCAACCCCGGCGCGTACGTTGCCCCGAATCATGACACAAGCGGTCTCAGGAGGGTCACAGCGGTTCCGTCTCCGACCGATCCACTCAGGTCGCGGCCCCGAATTCCTCACGAACCCTGGTCACGTCGCTCCTGATGGTTACGAATCGGACACCGTTCGGCAGCCTCCCTGGTCAGGCGTCGTGAACATCCATACCATGTTCGTGCCGATTCCCT
The DNA here is from genome assembly GCA_965218535.1 of Friedmanniella sp. GTDB lineage: Bacteria > Actinomycetota > Actinomycetes > Propionibacteriales > Propionibacteriaceae > Microlunatus. Next base: position 810,109 of record CBDCLF010000001.1, on the reverse strand, counting down.
GGACCGGGGAAAGTCCGGAATCGGCTCGTCATCACAAGGGGAAGAAGCAGACGTGACTGCTATCAAGCACGCCGACTGGACGGTGCACGCACAGTGCCGGGGCATGGAGGACGCCCTGTTCCCGGAGGCATCGGAGCAGAAGAAGGCCCGCCAGCTGTGTCAGGGATGTCCGGTCCGGCTGGAGTGTCTGGCCGAAGCGCTGGACAACCGGATCGAGTGGGGGATCTGGGGCGGCATGACCGAACGGGAACGCCGAGCGCTGTTGCGGCAGCGCTCCGACGTGCCTTCGTGGAGTTCGGTCCTGATCGGGGCCGGCGCGCGAACGGTCTGAGCCGGCGCTCGGCTGAGTTCGTCGTTCGCCCGAACTCGGCGCGCGGCCGGGGGCGGGTCAGTCCTTTTCGCTGAGCAGCAGGCCCACCTGGCGCAGGGCCGCGAGGTCGGTGACGTCGCTGGGCAGCGACGGCACCCGGGTCTGGGCGACGTCGGGCCGGGAGTTGGCGAAGCGGTCCAGCAGGGCGGTTTCGGCCTCCACCACCCGCATCAGATCCGCGTGCCGCCGGAGCGCCTCGGCCTCCAGCTCCCCGGACGGCTCAAGATCCTCGGCCAGCGCCACCGCCCGTTCGGCGGACACGTCCAGCTCGCTGCCGTGAACCCGGTTGACCACCAGTCCGGCCAGTGGCATCCGTTCCTCGGTCAGCCGATCGATGAAGTAGGACGCCTCCCGCAGCGCGTCCCGCTGAGCCGTGGCGACGACCAGGAAGACGGTGCGCCGAGACGACAACCGGGCGAAGGTGGCTTCAGCCCGTTGCCGGAAGCCGCCGAAGATGGCCTCGCAGGCCCGGACGAAGGTCTGCACGTCGGTGATGATCTGGCTCCCCAGCACTTTGTTCATGGCGTTGGAGACCAGGGTGAAACCGACCCCCATCAGCCGCAGCGGCCCCCGGGCCGGGGCCAGCAGCAGCTTGATGAACCGACCGTCCAGCAGCGAACTGAGGTGTTCGGGGGCGTCCAGGAAGTCCAGCGCGGACCGGGCCGGCGGCGTGTCCACCACGATCAGGTCCCACGCCGGGCGGCCGGCTGCGGCGTCGGCCTCGGCCTGGGCGTGCAGTTGGCCCAGCTTCTCCATCGCCATGTACTCCTGGGTTCCGGAGAACGAGGACGACAGGGCCTGGTAGAACGGATTGGCCAGAATCGCCGCGGCCTTCTCCGGCGTGGAGTGGGCCACCACCACCTCGTCGAAGGTCCGTTTCATGTCCAGCATCATCGCGTCCAGGCTGCCGCCGGCCCCGGGTTCGAGACCGAGGACGGGTCGAGGGGTGTTGTTCAGCTCCCCAAGGCCCAGGGACTGGGCCAACCGCCGGGCCGGGTCGATGGTCAGCACCACGACCCGCCGCCCTGCTTCGGCGGCCCGGACCGCCAGGGCCGCCGAGGTGGTCGTCTTACCGACCCCGCCGGAGCCGCAGCAGATGACAATCTCGGTCTGCGGGTCCCCGATCAGGGCGTCGATGTCACAGAACGGGATATGCGTCGGGTGTCTGGGCATCGTCTCTCCCGCGCTCACGCTTCGAGGGCCAGCTGGTCGGTAAGCTGCTCGGCCACGCCGAACAGGGCGTCGGCGTCGATCCCCAGCGGGTCGAAGTCCACCTGAACCAACGGCAGCCCGAGCCGGGCCAGCCGGTCGTGGCGTACCTGCTGGGCCAGCGTACGGGCAGCCTCGACCGCGAACTCGGCCGCCAGGGTGGCGTTGCGGGACCCGTCCCAGCCGGGTACCGAGAGCGCCACCGCACCCGCCGCCGCCCGGGTCAACAACCCCGGTTCGAACGGTGAAGGCATCACCTGGTTCTCGATCACGGTGCCGACCCGGATTCTGGTCGGCACCAGCCCGGCCACCGCCTCCTCGGTCTCGGTCACCGGCATGTCCTCCAGCAGCGTGACCAGGTGCACGATGGTCGTCGCCGAACGCAGCATCACCATGATCGAGTCGGCCTGGCCCCGGATCGGACCGACCTTGGCCAGCCCCGACACCGCCTCATGGATGTTCAAGAAGGCCCCGATCCGCCCGGTCGGCGGGGCGTCCAGGACGACGGCGTCGTAGGCGTTGGCTCGGTTCTTCTCCGCCCGCCGGACCGCCTCGTAGACCTTGCCGGTGAGCAGCACGTCCCGCAGCCCGGGCGCGATCGAGGTGACGAAGTCGATCACCCCGAAGCGGTCCAGGGCCCGTCCGGCCAGGCCCAGGTGATAGAAGGTCTCCAGGTATTCCCGCAGGGCGTCCTCGGCGTCGATGGACAACCCGAACACGCTGCCCCCGGTCGGGGTCCGGGCCACCCGTCGCTCCTCGTCGCCGACCAGGGGGCTGGTGCCGAACAGCTCCGCGATGCCCTGACGACCCTCCACCTCGCACAGCAGCACCCGCCGACCCTGGGTGGCCAGGGCGCAGGCCAGGCTCGCCGCGATCGTGGTCTTGCCGGTGCCGCCCTTGCCGCTGACGATGTGCAGGGTGTGCCGAGGGCGGCTGGACGGAGCCGGCGTGGCCCGCTCGGCGTTCACGCCAACCCGGTGACGCTGAGCCCGGCGTGGGTCCGGTAGCGCCGGTTGATGGCAATCAGGTTGGCCGTCATCGCCTCCACCTGCGCGGCCAGTCGCAGCCGGCCGGCGTAGACGCCGCGGGCCCCGGGGATGGCCTGCGCCAGGGCACAGACGACGCCGACCGCGTCGCGGTCCTCGCCGAGGACCAGGACGTCCCCGTCGATCCGCTCGACGTCGGGGTCGTCGAGCAGGGCGGCGCTGACGTGGTGGAAGGCGGCGATCACCGTCGAATGGGGAAGCACCTGCTGGGCCTCCTGGGCGGCCGAGCCGGCCGGGACGTCGAGGACGTAGGCGCCGTGGCCGTCGAAACCGAGCGGGTTGACGCAGTCGACGACGATCTTGCCGGCCAGCGCGTCGGCCAGCGGCGCGAGCAGTTCAGCGTGCCCGGCGTAGGGGACGGTGACCACGGCCAAGTCGCACGCCTGCGCGACGTCGGCGTTGTCGAGTCCGCTGACGTCCCCGCTCGATCTGAACTCGGCGGCCGCCTGCTGCGCGCGGGCGGCGTCTCGGCTGCCGAGCAGGACGCGGTGCCCGGCGACGGCGAACCGGCGGGTCAGCCCGCGTCCCTGCGGACCGGTCCCGCCGAGGATGCCGACCGTACGCGGTCGTGAACGCTCAGCCATCGACGACTCGTCCCTCCCTGTCCTCTTCGCCTACGCTGCACCCGCGCGTCGTGTCTGCGGCGCCGGTGTGCTCATCGAGGGTAGCGACGCCCGTCGGTCTGCGTCGGGCCCTGCGTCGGTCTGCGTCGGTCTGCGATCCGGCGCTGCGGTCCGGCGCTGCGGTCCGGCGCTGCGGTCCGGCGGGACCGGGCCGAGCTGAGGCCGGGCGGGTCACGAGGGGGATCAACGGGTCCGCGCGTTCGCGCCATCCCTCGGGTTAGGGCCAGGATGTGATCGTGCAGCTGAGTCCGGTGGCGGGAGAGCCGCTGGCCGGGCCCTGGCGGTCGATCGCCGTCGAGGACTTTGCCCGAGAGCTCCTGGGCGAACCAGGTTCGGCCGGCTCCGCTCCGACGGTCGTGGCTATCGACGGTCGCAGTGGCGCGGGCAAGAGCACCCTGGCCGGTCGGTTGCAGGCCGTCGTTCCCGGGGCGACGCTGGTCGGTACCGACGATCTGGCCTGGCACGAACCGATGTTCGGGTGGTCGGAGCTGGCCGTCGCCGGGGTGCTCGAGCCCTTCCGCCGTGGGCGTGGCGTCCACTACCGTCCGCCGGCGTGGGCTGCCCGGGCCCGTCCCGGCCACATCGACGTACCAGAGTCCAGCCCGGTACTCCTGCTGGAGGGGGTCGGCGCGGCCTCGCGGGCCCTCGCCGATCTCGTCGACGTGATCATCTGGGTCCAGTCCGACCAGCACGTTGCCGAACAGCTCGGAATCGCCCGGGACGTGTCCAGCGGCATGAACGGTGACCGGGCTCAGTCTCGTGCCTTCTGGCACGCCTGGATGGAGCAGGAAATTCCGTTCTTCGGGCGGGAGCGACCGTGGGAGCGGGCGGACGCGGTCGTGGCCGGCACCTGCTCCCGGCCGACCGATCCGAGGTCGGTTGTCGTCGCAGCGCCGCCGAGCCCGACCGGTCCCACCCGGTGACCAGGACCGGGTGGCCTGGATAGGCTCGCGAGCATGACGAAGTGGGAGTACGTGACCGTTCCGCTGCTGGTGCACGCCACCAAGCAGATCCTCGACAATTGGGGCGCCGACGGCTGGGAGTTGGTGCAGGTGGTGCCGGGCCTGAATCCTGAGAACCTGGTCGCCTACCTCAAGCGTCCGCTCGCGGGCCAGTGAGCACCCCCTCGCAACGGCTGGCCGAGCTCGGTCTCAAGCTGCCCGCGGTGGCGACGCCCCTGGCGGCGTACGTCCCGGCGGTGCGGATGGGCGACCTGGTCTTCACCTCCGGGCAACTGCCGAGCGTGGACGGGAAGGTCCTCGCCGCCGGCCAGGTCGGCGCCGCAGTCACCCCCGAGCAAGCCGTGGAGTGCGCCCGAACCGCAGCCCTGAACGCCCTCGCCGCCCTCGCCGACCAGGCCGGCTCGCTCGACGCGGTCGTCCGGATCGTCAAAGTGGTGGTCTTCGTCGCCAGTGCGCCCGACTTCACCGGCCAGCCGCAGGTCGCCAACGGCGCGAGTGAGCTGTTCGGGGCGGTGTTCGACGGCGTCCACGCCCGGAGTGCGGTAGGGGTGGCCGTGCTGCCCTTGGACGCTCCGGTCGAGGTCGAGGTGATCGCGGAGGTGGGCACCGGTCCGACCATTGTTCCGCTGTGATGACCGGTTCCGCTGTGATGTGTGGTCCCGTTGTGAGTGGTCCGGCTGTGAGAGCGGTCCCGCTGTCGTGATCGTCCCGCGGTGACATGGCGACGTCTTCGGTGACGGTCCTGCACGGGTTCGCTCCACCCGTACCGGGGACGTTGGCCCAGCGGGCGGCCGCGTTCTCACCCGACGGCCGGCCCGCCCGCCCGGCCGGCTCGGCCAGCGTGGTGTTGCTGCGAGACGCTGCCGGTGGCCCCGCCGCCGAGCGGGTCGAGGTGTATCTGCTGCACCGGCATGCGCGGATGCCGTTCGCCCCGTCGGTGGCGGTGTTCCCCGGCGGCCGGATCGATCCGGTGGATTACACCCGGTCCGACCCGGTGCTCGCTTGCGCCTGCCGCGAGACCGAGGAGGAGACCGGCGTTCGTCTCGACCCGGGCGCGCTGCGGCGATGGGCGCATTGGATCACTCCCGAGTGTGAGCCGTCGCGCTTCGACACTCATTTCTACGTCGTCCGGCTGCCGGCGGGGGCCGAGCCGGCTGACGTGTCCGGCGAGACCGACCGGGCGGGCTGGATCAGTGCGACCGGCGCCCTGGCGTCGCGGGAGCGGGGCGAGCTGGCCCTGATGCCTCCGACCTGGGCCATCTTGACCGAGCTGGCCGCGGCGGCCGACGTCGCCGCGATCCTTCGCGCAGCACTAGACCGGAAGATCGAGACGATCCGGCCCCGACTGACCCGGACCGGCCGGTCCTGGGCCTACCAGTGGGAGGTGCTGCCCTCGTGACCGGACTGCCGCTTGACCCGACGGGCGCGGGCCGGGCTCGGCGACTCAGCCCGGCGGTGGCCCGGGTGCTGGCGCCCAACCCGGGTCCGATGACTTTGGAGGGCACCAACACCTGGCTGCTCGGTGATCCCGCGCGGACGGCACCGGTGGTGGTCGACCCCGGGCCGTTGATCGAGCAGCACGTGGATGCGGTCCTCGAAGCCGCTCACGGCCGGGTCGCGTCGGTGCTGCTGACCCACCGGCATCCCGATCACGCCGAGGCCGCGGCAACGCTGGCCGGGCGGGCCGACTGCGGCGTCCGGGCAGCGGATCCGGCCCTTTCGACCGGGGGACAGGGGCTGGCCGACGGTGACGTCGTGAGCGTCGGCCGTGTCCGGGTCGAGGTGATCGCCACTCCCGGCCACACCAGTGACTCGGTCTGCCTGCTGGTGAGCGGGGAGGCGGCGGAGGTGTGGCTGCTGACCGGCGACACCGTACTGGGCCGGGGCAGTACGGTGATCGCCCGGCCGGACGGGAACCTGCGCGCCTACCTGGCGTCCCTGGACCGCTTGAGCATGCTGGTGGCCGAGCGCGGCGTCGGCCGGATTCTTCCTGGGCACGGCCCGGTGGTCGACGACCCGGCGTTCGTCCTTGGGGCCTACCTCGAACACCGCCGGCAGCGACTCGATCAGGTCAGCGCGGCGCTGGCCGCCGGTGCCCGGACCGCGGCCGACCCGGTCGCCGACGTACTGGCTCGGGTCTACCCCGAGGTGCTCGGCACCTCGCTGCAGCCGGCGGCGGAGCAGTCCGTGCAGGCCCAGTTGGACTATCTCGACGGCTGAGCCCAGGCGCGCGGGTCCCGCCCGCCGGGGCTCGCGGCGGGTACCCGAACTTACGGCGGGCACAGCTGAGCGCCAGTAGGGACTCACGGCGGGTACAGGGACGGCGCACAGCCAACGCACAGCGAGCGGACGCACCGTAGACCCATGACCTCCGACGAACAGTACGGACTCAACACCCCACCCTTCGGTCCGCACACCCCGCCCCCGGGCTTTACCCCCGGTCCAGTCCGGGTCGAGGGCTACCGCGGCGCTGATTTCCCGGCACCGGCCGGCGTGCCCGCCCTCCAGCCGGCCACGGCGACCGGGCGGCAGCCGCGTCGCGGACTGGCCGGTACCTTGGTGGCGGCCTCACTGGCCGCCGTGATCGGCGCCGGGGCCGGTGTCGGCTCGTACGCCTACCTCGCCGACGGTGGCGGCACCAACGCCTCGACCATCAGCGTCACTACGGTGCCGGCGGCGAACAGCCCGGTGCTGGACGGTACGATCGCGGCCGCCGCGGCGAAGATCGACCCGTCGGTGGTCACCATCACCGTTCGGGCCGGCCAGAGCGGTGATATCGGCAGCGGGGTCGTGCTCGACACCGCCGGCCACATCCTCACCAACAATCACGTTGTCGCCGCGGCGTCGACCGGCGGGCGGAGCTCGGTCACCGTGACCTTCCCCGACGGTAAGACCGCGCCGGCGACAGTCCTGGGCACCTCCGAGACCAACGACCTCGCCGTGATCAAGGTCGACAGTAGCGCCGACCTCAAGCCGGCCACCTTCGCCCGGTCGGGTTCGCTCAAGGTGGGTCAGGCCGTGGTCGCCGCCGGCGCCCCGCTGGGCCTGGCCGAGTCGGTCACCAGCGGGATCGTCTCCAACGCCGCCCGGCCGGTGCGCTCGGGCAACAACAACGACGCGGTCTACCTGGCCGTGCAGACCGACGCCGCCATCAACCCGGGCAACTCCGGTGGGCCGCTGGTCGACCTGAACGGCGCCGTGGTCGGGATCAACTCCTCCATCGCCAGCACGTCGGGCGGCGGTAGCAGCGGCGGGCAGGCGGGAAACATCGGGATCGGCTTCGCCATCCCGGCCGACGTGGCGACTCGGGTGGCCGGCGACCTGATCACCTCCGGACAATCCCGCAACGCCGCGCTCGGGGTCCGGGTCGCCAACGCCGACGCTCAACTCCCCACGGCGACCGGAGTGTCGCTGGAAAGCGTCGACGCCTCCGGCGCGGCGGCCAAGGCCGGGCTGCAAGGCGGTGACGTGATCGCCAAGCTGAACGACTTCCACACCACCACCGCCGACGCGCTGATTGCGGCCACCCGCTTCTACGCCCCGGGCACGGAAGTGACCCTGACCTACACCCGTGACGGCGGCAGCCCCCGTACGGCTCAGGTCACCCTTGGTACGGCCTGAGCCCTACACCGGCGCGCACGCCGCCCGCCCCGCACCGGGTCGGCGGCGTCGCGCACCCTTTACTCGGCGCCGCACCCGTTGCAAAGGGTGCGGGAGGCAGGAAAGGGTGCGGGAGGCAGGAAAGGGTGCGGGGAAGCGGGAGAAGCTGGGCTCAGCGGGCGCGGCGCTCGACCCGTTCGACGTCGAGCAGCGTCACCGAACGGGGTTCCAGCCGGATCCAGCCGCGAGCGGCGAAGTCGGCCAGGGCCTTGTTCACCGTCTCCCGGGATGCACCGACCAGTTGGGCCAGTTCCTCCTGGGTGAGGTCGTGGTGGACGTGTACGCCGTCGTCGCGCCGGTCGCCGAAGCGCTGCGCCAGCTCCAACAGCTGCTTGGCCACTCGGCCGGGGACGTCGGAGAACACCAGGTCGGCCACGACATCGTTGGCGCGGCGCAGCCGTGCGGCCAGCTGGCCGAGCAGTCCGCGCGCGACCTCGGGGCGGTCGCTCAGCCAGGCCATCAACTCATCGTGCTCCAGCGTGCGTACCTGCGAGACCGTGACCGCGGTGGCGGTGCTGGAGCGGGGCCCCGGGTCGAACACCGACAGTTCCCCGAACATCTGTCCGGGTCCAAGGACGGCGAGCAGGTTTTCCCGGCCCGCCGATCCGCTGCGGCCGAGCTTGATCTTGCCGCTGACCACGACGTAAAGCCGGTCCTCGGTGTCCCCTTCGCGAAACAGCACCTGACCCTTGTTCAACTCCAGCGTGCCCATGGCGGAGGAGAGCGCGGCGGCACCGTCGTCGTCCAACCCGGCGAACAACGGCGCCTTCGTCAGGACCTCCGGATCCACCGGGTACCTCCTCTGAGTTTGGACGGGAACGGGCTAAGGGTACCGGTGTGCCGCCCGCCCGGCGGTGGACGGTTCGCCGCGAGTCTGCCCCTGCCTGCGGACGTTAGGCTGGGCCGGTGAATACGCCGCGGTCGGACGAGCCGCCGGCGGTGGCGATCTCCCGTTCGGCGGAGACTCCGACCGGCCGGGTCCGGCGGGCCCGGGCCATCGACCGAGCTTTGGCGCAGACCTATCCCGACGCGCAGATCGAGCTCGACTTCGCCAGTCCGCTGCAGCTGCTGGTGGCCACGATCCTGTCCGCCCAGAGCACCGACAAGCGGATCAACCTGCTCACCCCGGCCGTGTTCGCGCGCTATCCCGACGCCGCCGCCTACGCCGCCGCGGACCGGGCCGAGATGGAGGTTCTGCTCACGCCGAGTGGCTTCTTCCGGGCCAAGACCGACGCGCTGATCAAGCTTGGGGCGGCGTTGACCGAGCGGTTCGGCGGCGAGGTGCCGCACACGCTGGCCGAGCTGGTCACCCTGCCCGGGGTCGGACGCAAGACCGCGAACGTGGTCCTCGGGAACGCTTTCGGCGTCCCCGGGATCACCGTGGATACCCACTTCGGACGGCTGTCGCGGCGCTTCGGCTGGACCGTCCAAACCGATCCGGACAAGGTCGAGGCCGACGTCGGCGCCCTGTTCCCTCGCCGCGATTGGACGCAGCTGTGCCATCACGTGATCTGGCACGGCCGACGCCGTTGCCACGCCCGTAACCCGGCCTGCGGGGCCTGCCCGGTGGCCCGGCTGTGTCCCGCCTTCGGCGAGGGCGAGACCAACCCGGCCAAGGCGGCGAAGCTCATCCGCGAGCCTCGCGGATGAAACGGTCGGTGACTCCGGCCCGGCGGCGGCGCTGGCGGCAGGGTCGGCGGCAGGGCTGGCCGGTGCTGGCCGCGGGCTTGATGCTGCTCGCCGGCTGCACCGAAACCTCGAGCGTGACCCGGGCCGCCGACCCACCCCAACCCGCGCCACCGCCCAGCAGCGTCCCGGCCGACCCGTCCGCCGCGCCCAACCCAGACCTGTCGCTACGGAAGAAGGCGGCGGGTATCGCCGACTGCCCGGTCGCCGACGCCCCCGCGGTCTCCGGCGGGCTGCCCGACGTCAGCGTGCCGTGCCTGGGCGGCGGCCGCGCCGTTCGGCTGTCGGGTCTGCGGGGGCCGGCGCTGGTCAACGTCTGGGCCCAGTGGTGTACGCCGTGCCGGCAGGAGGCGCCGTACCTGGCGAAGGTCGGTGACGCTGGTTCGGCGCTGCGGGTGATCGGGGTCGATCACGCCGACCCGAGCCCTGCGCTGGCCCTGACCTTCGCCCAGCAGGCCGGCTGGACCTATCCGCAGCTCTACGATCCCGACCTGGTGTTCCGGACCCGGCTCCAGGTCACCGGCCTGCCGGTGACGTTCTTCGTCCGCGCTGACGGCACCGTCGCCGGGCGGCACGCCGGTCCGTTCACCTCCGTCGACCAGATCGAGCAGGAGTCGCAGCGGCTGCTGGGGGTCGCCCCGTGAGGACCACCGAGCTGGACGTGCCCGACTGGCTGGTGCCGCTGCAGCAGGGACTCAGCGACCCCGGGCGGCGTGAGCGGGTCGTCGCTCCTCGGCCCGGGCGAGGCGCGCGGGCGTCGGCGGTCCTGATCCTGCTCGGCGAGGGCGGGCAGGGCCCGGACGTCCTGCTGGTCGAACGGGCGGCGACCCTGCGTTCGCACCCGGGCCAGATCGCGTTCCCCGGCGGGGCCGTCGAGCCCGGCGACACCGACCTGATCGATACCGCGCTGCGCGAGGCCGCCGAGGAGTGCGGGGTGGATCGGACCCAGGTGACGGTGCTGAGCACGTTGCCGCCGGCTCACGTCGCGGTCAGTGGCTTCGACGTGACCGCCGTGCTCGGCTGGTGGGCGCCGGTGCCGTTGGTTCCGCAGGATCCCGGCGAGGTGGCCTCGGTCCTGCGGGTACCGGTGGCCGACTTGGTCGAGCCGAGCCACCGGACCCGGGTCCGGCACCCTTCGGGCTACATCGGCCCCGCGTTCGAGGTGGCGGGGCATCTGGTCTGGGGCCTGACCGCGCATCTGCTCGACGGCGTCCTCGACCTGGGCGGCTGGACCCGTGCGTGGAACCAGGACACGATGATCGCCATCCCGGACCGCTACCTGCGCGACCGCGCCGCCGCCGATACCGCCGTCGAACTCGATGCCGCTGTCGAACTCGGAGGACCCGATGCCCACTGATCCCGCTGCCACCGAAGTCGCCGACCCCGCCCCGACCGCGACCGCCGTCACCCCGGTCGAACGGGCGGAGCTGCTGGAGCGGTGGCACGCCGCAATGCCGCACCAGGAGGCGATGGGCGAGGGCCTGATCGCCCGCTACGCAGAACCGCAACGGCGCTACCACGACGCTCGACACCTGCTGGCCGTCCTGCGGCGGGTGGAGGAGTTCGCCGGCGAACAGGACCTGTTCCTGGTCCGGCTGGCCGCCTGGTTCCACGACGCGGTGTACGACATCCCCGAACGTGAGCTCAGCAACGAGGAGGCCTCGGCCCGGCTCGCGCTCCGCGAACTCAGCCGGGCCGGTCTAGAACAGGAGGACCTGACCCAGATCGCTCGACTGGTCCGGCTGACCGCCGATCACGTTCCCGGCAGCCGCGACGCGGAGGGTGAGCTGCTGTGTGATGCCGACCTCGCCGTGCTGGCCGGTCCGCCATCGGACTATGCAACCTACGTCGCCGCCGTCCGCGCGGAGTACGCCGCCGTACCCGACGAAGATTTCTGGACCGCCCGGCTGGCGGTCCTGGAGCCGTGGACCGAGGGTGAGATTTTCCGTACCGCCAAGGGCCGGGCGTTGACCGCCGGGGCCCGGGTCAACGTTCGCGCCGAGGTGACCGAGCTGACGCAGCGCCTCGGTCTGCCCGTGGCAGGGTGGGACACGTGAGTTCTGCGGTCACCGATCCCCTCGACAACCCGACGACGAAGAACCGGCCCCAGGACTGGTGGAAGCGGGCGGTGGTCTACCAGATCTACCCGCGCTCGTTCGCCGACAGCAACGGCGACGGAATGGGGGACCTGCCCGGGATCACCGGCAAGCTGGACTACCTGGTCGAGCTCGGGGTGGACGTGCTCTGGCTGTCCCCGGTCTACCGCTCGCCGATGGACGACAACGGCTACGACATCTCCGACTACCGCGACGTCGACCCGATGTTCGGCACCCTGGCCGACCTCGAAGAGCTGGTCGCCGCCGCCCACCGTCGTGGGCTGAAGCTGATGATGGACCTGGTGGTCAACCACACCTCCGACGAGCACCCGTGGTTCGTGGAGTCGCGGGATCCGGCTTCGGCCAAGCGGGACTGGTACTGGTGGCGACCGGCCCGGGACGGTTTCGAGCCCGGCCAGCCCGGCGCGGAGCCGACCAACTGGCGGGCCGCCTTCTCCGGGTCGACCTGGACCTTCGACGAGGCGAGCGGGGAGTACTACCTGCACCTGTTCTCGGCCAAGCAGCCCGACCTCAACTGGGAGAACGCCGACGTTCGGGCCGCGATCTATCAGATGATGAACTTTTGGGTTGACCGCGGCGTCGACGGCTTCCGGATGGATGTGATCAACTTCATCTCCAAGCCGGTCGAGCTGACCGACGCCGAGCTGGTGCCCGGCTCGTCGGCGCCCTCGATCCGGCTGTGCGCCAACGGGCCCCGGTTGGCGGAGTTCCTGGCCGAGATGAACGCTCAGGTCGGCCTGAGCGAGCGCCGGCTGATCACGGTGGGAGAAATGCCTGGTTCGACCGTCGAGCTGGCCCGCGAGCTGACCGACGCCGGCCGGCCGGGGCTGAACATGGTCTTCACCTTCGAGCACGTCGGCCTGGACGTCCGGCCCGGCGGCAGCAAGTTCGACGTCCAGGAGCTGTCGCTACCGGCGCTCAAGGCCAACCTGAACGACTGGCAGGTCGGGCTGGCCGACGTCGGCTGGAACTCGCTGTACTGGGACAACCACGACCAGCCGCGGGCGGTGTCCCGTTTCGGCGACGATTCACCCGAGCACCGGGTGGCCTCGGCGAAGACCCTGGCTACCGTGCAGCACCTGCACAAGGGGACGCCGTACGTCTACCAGGGTGAAGAGCTCGGGATGACCAACACCCAGTTCGCCGACCCGAGCGCGTACGCCGATATCGAGTCGGTGAATTATCACGCCGAGGCGATGAGTTCGGGCCTGGCGGCGCAGACGGTGTTGAAGTCGTTGTCGAGCCGCAGTCGCGACAACGCCCGGACGCCGATGCAGTGGGACGACAACCATCAGGCCGGGTTCAGCGACGGCATCCCCTGGCTGCCGGTCAACCCCAACTACGTCACGATCAACGCGGCCGCGGCGTTGGCCGACCCCGACTCGGTGCTGCAGCACTTCCGGGCGTTGATCGCGCTGCGGCACGAACTCTCGGTGGTCGTCGAGGGCCGGTTCGCCCTGCTGTTGCCCGACCACCCGCAGATCTGGGCCTTCACCCGGATGCTGGGCGAGCAGCTCCTGGTCACGGTGGCCAATTGGTCCTCCGCGCCGGCGGCGGTGCCGGACGGCGCGCTGCCCGACCTGTCCGGGGCCCGGCACCTGCTGAGCACCCACGGTGAGCGTCGCGACGCTGCCCTGGAGCCGTGGGAGTCGCGGATCTTCCTCCTGGGCTGAGCTGGCCGGCCGGCCCTCACTCTGAGCCCCGGGGGTCACCTTGAGCCCGTTGCACCGGGCTCAGGGTGACGGGCGGGGCTCACAGTGGCCTCAGGACGTGAGCGACGCCCGGGTGTCCAGCCAGTTCAGCACGAGCCGATTGAACGCCCCCGGGTCCTCCTCAGGCGGCAGGTGCCCCACGCCGGCTAGTTCACTCGCATCGAATCGACCGTGGGCGTACGGCCGGCTCGCGTCGACGGCGGCGCGCGGGAGCAGTGGGTCTGAGGATCCGCGCACCGTGAGGACCGGGACGTCGGTGCCGGAACTCAGCCGGGCGAGCAGATCCCGGTTTGCGGCACTGCGCCGGCCCCGGCGGGCGATCCGGACCGGCGCCACCGCGCACCGCGGACCGGGCCAACTGGCCAGCGCCGCGCGGTACGGGGCGGTACCAGCGACACTCAGCGCGTCCGGTCTCGCCGCGAGCCCCTGCAGGTAGGCCTGGGCCCAGTCCCCGTCGGCGGCGGCCAGCCGGCGCTCACTCAGCAGCGGCAGCCCGTGACGGGGGAGGGCCGGGAGCGCGGCCCGGGCGTGCCGCGGATGCCCGGCAGCCACTACGGCCAAGGCGTTGACCTGATCCGGTGCGTACGCGGTGGTCGCCCACACGGCCCGCGCGCCGAGGTCGTGCCCGACCAGGACCGCGCCGGCGAAGCCGAGGCTGCGGATCACCCCGGACACGTCGGCGGCGATACTGCCGGGGTCGTAACCCTGGGGCGGCTGGTCACTGCCGCCTGCCCCTCGCAGGTCCAAGGCCGCCACGGCGTACCCGGCGTCGTCGAAGGCCGGGATCTGTCCACGCCAGGCCCACCAGGACTGCAGAAAGCCGTGCAACAGCAGCACCAGCGGCGCACTGGTGGAGAAGTGCTCGCCCAGCGCGAGGTGGAAGCGCAGTCCGTTCGCAGAGAGATCGACGTGGCACCAGGGGCCGGGGCGCAGCGCCGCGCGGGTGCCGGCAGTCCCCGGCCGGACCTGCGCGAACGTCAGCGGTCGATCGACTTCTGGTTCTGCGAGCCCTTGACGGCGGCGATGGACTGCTGGACCGCGGCCTTCAGCTCGGTGACGGTGCGGTTGGCCTGAGCGATGGTCCGCTGCGGCGGGCGGACCCGACGGACCAGGAGGAAACCGATCCCGCCGAGGACGGCGGCGATCACCAACAGGGCGGCGCCCACGATCAAAAAGGCCAGCCAGGTCTTCAGGCCCGCTTCGACCAGAGCGAAGGCGACGCAGAAGTAGAGGATCGACAACGCGCAGATGCCGAAATAGCCGGCCGCCCCGAGCAGCCCACCGCCGATGCCCGCTTTCTTGGCGGCCGGAACGAGTTCGGCCTTGGCCAGCGCGACCTCGTCTCGCACCAGCACCTTGACGTCGTCGGTGATGGTCTTGATGATCTCGCCGACCGGCTGGTCTGCCATTCCTGCTCCCTTCGTCCGCGCCAGCCTAACGGTCAGCTCGCGAGCTCGGTGGCTGACGCCCCTGCCCGGGACGCGCTCCGCCGGCGCAACGAGACCGCAGCCAGCAGAGCGGCCAGCAGGGAAGCCACCAGAACCGCCGCTTTCCCCTGGTCCTGGAGCTCGACCCGGTCCGGGAAGGCGAGCTCGGCGATCAGCAGGGCCACGGTGAAGCCCACCCCCGACAGCACCCCGACCGAGAACACCTCGCTCCAGCGGAGTTCCGGGGCCAGTTCGGCCCGGGTGAACCGGGCGGTGAGGTAGGCACCGGCGAAGATCCCCACGCTCTTACCGACGACGAGGCCGAGGACCACCCCGATCGCCAGCGGCGCGCTGACCAGCTCGACCAGGGTGGACGGGGTGAAAGACACTCCGGCGGCGAGCAACGCGAACACCGGCACCGCAAACCCCGCCGACACCGGCCGCCACTGGTGCTCCCAGTGGTCCAGGGGGCCGGGCTGCTCCCCCCCGGAGGAGCGGGTCAGCAGACCGAGGGCGACCCCGGCGATGGTCGCGTGCACGCCGCTTTCGTGCGTACACCACCAGCACAGCAGCGCCAACGGGAGGTAGACGTACCAGCCCCGGACCCGGCGTTGCTGCAGCCACCACCACACCACCATCGTTGCGGCGGCGGCCAGCAACCAGATCAGGGAGACCTCAGCGGTGAACACGACTGCGATCACGATGATGGCGCCCAGGTCGTCCACGATGGCCAAGGTGAGCAGGAACGCGCGTAGGCCGGCCGGCAGCCGGGGTGCGACCACGGCGAGAATGGCCAGGGCGAAGGCGATGTCGGTCGCGGTCGGGATGGCCCAGCCGCGGGGATGCCCGCCGGGGACGGCGACGTTGATCATCAGGTAGAGCAGGGCCGGAACCGCCATCCCGCAGACGGCGGCGACCACCGGGACCAGCGCCTGCGCCGGCCGGGCCAGCGAGCCGGTGGTCAACTCTCGTTTGAGTTCCAAACCGGCGGTGAAGAAAAAGATGCTCAGCAGGCCGTCCGCACCCCAGTGCTCCAGGTCCAGCGGTCCGAGCTGAATGTGCCGGAACCCCAGATAGCTCTGCTGGCCCACATTGGCCCAGACCAGCGCCGCGACGGCCGCCACCAGCATGATCACCCCGCCCACCGTCTCCTGCCGGAGGACGTCGGCCAGCGTGACGGTCTCCGAACGCGACGGTCGGTCGAACAGGACCAGGCGGGCACGAGGACTCATGGCGGCTCTCAGGGAACGGTCAAGACACGGGTGGGCAACCTGCCCGGCACCACCTCCCGGCACGCCGAACCGGCGCCGACCAGTCTTCCCGGCACACCGAAGTCAGACCTTAGCGCGCCCGCTGGCCGGAGCGCCTGAAGTGCGGCTCTCGAGGCCAAGTCGGCCGGCGACGGGTCACTTCCCGCAGGATCCTGGCACTTCCCGTAGGAAGTTTCGTGCGGGAAGTGCCGGTTCCCCACGTTAACGTGGGGAACCGACCCCGGGGTGTGGCTGGCGAGCCGAACGATCGGGGCGGGTGGGGCGTCAGTCGTCGGTGGAGGCGGTCTGCAGGTTGTCCTTGATCAGGTTCATCACGGTCGAGTCGGTCAAGGTGGTGACGTCGCCCAATTCGCGGTTCTCGGCCACGTCGCGCAACAGGCGGCGCATGATCTTGCCCGAGCGGGTCTTGGGCAGCTCCTCGACCACCATGATCTGCCGGGGCCGGGCAATGGCGCCGATCTCGCGGGCCACGTGCTGGCGCAGTTCGGCCACCACGTCAGGACCGCCGTCGCCGGCCTCGCTGCGCAAGATCACGAAGGCGACGATGGCCTGTCCGGTGGTGTCGTCGGTGGCCCCGACCACCGCCGCCTCGGCCACCTTCGGGTGCGAGACCAGGGCCGACTCGATCTCCGCGGTCGACATCCGGTGCCCGGACACGTTCATCACGTCGTCCACCCGGCCCAGCAGCCACAGATCGCCGTCGGCGTCGCGCTTGGCGCCGTCGCCGGCGAAGTAGAGCCCGTCGAAGCGGGACCAGTAGGTGTCGATGTAGCGCTGGTCGTCGCCCCAGATGGTCCGCAGCATCGCCGGCCAGGGCCGAGTGATGACCAGGTAGCCGGCGGCGTCGTCGGCAACCGAGTGGCCCTCGTCGTTGACCACGTCGACGCTGACCCCGGGCACGGCCCGCATGGCCGCGCCGGGTTTGCCGTCGGCGACGCCGGGCATCGGGGAGATCATGTGCATTCCGGTCTCGGTCTGCCACCAGGTGTCGACCACCGGCGTCTCGTCGTGTCCGATGTGGGTGCGATACCAGACGTAGGCCTCGGGGTTGATCGGCTCACCGACCGAGCCCAGGATCCGCAGCGAGGACAGGTCAAAGCGCTCCGGGATCTCCTGGCCCCACTTCATGAACGTCCGGATGGCGGTGGGGGCGCAGTAGAGGATCGACACGCCGTATTTGTCGACGATCTCCCACCAGCGGCCCTGGTGCGGGGTGTCGGGCGTGCCCTCGTACATCACCGACGTGGCGCCGTTGGCCAGCGGCCCGTAGACCAGGTAGGAGTGCCCGGTCACCCAGCCTATGTCGGCGGCGGTCCAGAACACGTCGGTCTCGACCTTGAGATCGAACGTGGCCCAGTGGGTGTACGCGGTGCCGACCAGATAGCCACCGGTGGTGTGCAGGATGCCCTTCGGCTTCCCGGTGCTGCCGGAGGTGTACATGATGTAGAGCGGCTGTTCGGCGGGGAACGTTTCGCAAGCATGGGTGCCCGGCTGGGACTCCACCGCGTCGTGCCACCACTGGTCGCGGCCCTCGGTCATCGCGGTCTCCTGGCCGGTCCGGCGCACGACCAGCACGCTGCGGACGTCGGGGCAGCGCTCGAGCGCCTCGTCCACCGCGGGCTTGAGGGCCGACGCCTTGCCCTTGCGCCAGCCGCCGTCGGCGGTGATCACCACCTGTACGTCGCAGTCGAGGATGCGGGTGGCGAGTGCATCGGAGGAGAAGCCGCCGAACACTACGGTGTGCGGGGCGCCGAGCCGGGCGCAGGCCAGCATGGCCACCGCCGCTTCGGGGATCATCGGCAGATAGATCGCCACCCGGTCACCGGCCTTGACCCCGAGTTCGGTCAGGGCGTTCGCGGCCTGGCAGACCGAGGCGGTCAGCTCGGCGTAGGTGATGGTGCGGGTGTCGCCGGGCTCGCCCTCGAAGTGGAACGCCACTCGGTCACCGTGGCCCGCCTCGACGTGCCGGTCACAACAGTTGTAGGCCGCGTTCAGCTTCCCGTCGGCGAACCACTTGGCGAACGGCGGGTCCCAGTCCAGGGTCTGGGTCGGCTCGACCTCCCAGCTCAGCCGGTCGGCCTGCTGGGCCCAGAACGCGACGTCGTCTCCGGCGGCGTGGGTGAAGGTGTCCTCGGTGACGTTGGCCTGCGCCGCCAGCTCCGGCGGCGGCGGGAAGCGCCGCTCCTCGGTGCTCAGGTTGTCGATCCCGCCGGCATTGCTACCGGTCTGTTCGTTCGAGGCGGCATCGTTCACGGGTCTTCTCCTCCGCAGGTGCTCGATGGGTTGGCCAGCACGATACCGAGGCCGCCGCGGGCGGGCCGGATCGCCTCGGCTTGTTCACTTGGTCGCCCGAAGTGGCCGAGGAGCCGACTCACGGGCACAGAGAACGTCGAACCGCGGTATGTATACTGTCGACAATTCTAAGGAGATTGAACTATGGGCATCTTGAACGACAAGGTCATCGTGGTCACCGGTTCCGGTGGGGGCATCGGTGAGGCCATCGTCACCCACCTGTACGACGAGGGCGCAACGGTGGTGGCGACGGCGCATAGTGAGGGCAGCATCGAACAGCTGATCGGACGGGTGGGGGACTCGAACCGCTTCTGGGGCCGGACCCTCGACGTCACCGACGAAGCCGAGGTGAAGCGGGTGATCGAGGAGACCGGGAGCCGATTTGGTCGGCTCGACGGGATCGTGAACAACGCCGGAGTGCTTTATCCCAACACGACCCAGCAGGCGACGGCGGAGGAATACGATAAGACTTTCGACGTCAACGTCAAAGGCACTTTTTTCGGCTGTAAGTATGCCATCACCGCGATGCTGAACAACGGCGGCGGTTCCATCGTCAACTTCGGGTCGATTAATTCTTTAGGCGCCGAGAAGGAGTTGTCTCTCTACACCGCCAGCAAAGGTGCGGTGCTGATGTTGACCAAGGCGATTGCGTTGGACCACGGAGCCAACGGGGTTCGCGCCAACTGCGTGTGCCCCGGCTTTGTCGACACCCCGTTGAACGTGCCGCACTACAGCCGGTTCGGTTCGAAGGAGGACCTGGAAGCGGGACTCCCGGACTTCCAGCCGATCGGCCGGGCCATTCTGCCGCTGGAGATCGCCCAGGCGGTGTCGTTCCTGCTCAGCGACCGATCCTCGGCGATCACCGGGACGCCGTTCCTCGTCGACGGCGGAGTCTTGGCGAAGGCCTGATCGCAGCGTCCGGCACCGGGGATCGCTACCCCACCGCCCAGGGCCCCGAGGGCGACCTCTGCCGACGACCCTCGGTCCGACTTCGTGGGGGACAATCACTCGGGGCGCCGCGGGCGGTTTCGTGGCGGAACAAATCCCAGGAGAGGATGGACAGCGTGCGGTGGAGCAGGATGCTCAACGTGGTCGAAGCCCACTGCGAGGGCGAGATCGGCAAGGTGGTTACCAGCGGTGTCGGTGACGTGCCGGGCTCGACCATGTTCGAGAAGCGCACTTACCTGCAAGACCATCGCGACGACATCCGAAAGCTGTTGCTCTTTGAACCTCGTGGTGGGGTAACCCATAGCGCGAACATTTTGCTCCCCTCCACCGACCCGCGCGCTCCGATGGGTTACGTGATCGCGGAGACGATGGAGTACCCGGCGATGTCGGGCAGTAACACCATTTGTACGGCGACAGTGCTGCTGGAGACCGGAATCTTGCCGATGGTCGAACCGATCACGCACCTGAGACTGGACTCGCCGGCCGGTCTGATCGAACTGATATGCACCTGCCGCGACGGCAAGGTGATCAACGTCCGCTTCACCAATCAGCCCGCGTTCGTCTACCACCTGGGCGTCCCGTTGGAGGTTCCCGGCGCCGGCACCATCAATGTGGACGTCGCCTGGGGCGGGATGGCCTACGTGCTCGCGGAGGCGACCGCCTTTGGATTCGGACTGACCCCTGACGAGGGGCGGGACCTGTGCGACATGGGAGAGGTGCTGAAGGCCGCGGCGCGCGAACAGTTGTCGGCGGTTCATCCGGAGCACCCTGAGTTCCCCGGCATCACCCAGTCGGAGTTCACCGGCCCGGTGAGCCGTACCGCGGACGGAGATTTGACCGCCAAGAACGCGGTCGTGGTGACGCCGGGACGAATCGATCGTTCGCCGTGCGGCACCGGAACTTCGGCCCGGTTGGCCGTGCTGCACCGGTCGGGTCAGATTCGCGCCGGTGAGAACTTCGTGCACGAGTCGTTGATCGGCTCGCTGTTCGACAGCAGAATAGAGTCGCTGACCACCGTGGGGGGTGTACCCGCCATCGTCCCGAGCGTGGCTGGACAGGCGTGGATCACCGAGCTCTGCCAGGTTGGCTACGACCCGAGCGACCCGTTTCCCGAGGGCTACATCCTTGCTGACGCCCGGAAATACACCCAGTAGCTCCTCCGAAGACAAGAAGCTCGAGGGTCGTACTGTTGTCGACAGACTGAAGGAGTTCGCCATGGAGTTCACCAGGCTGCGGCAGCAGACCACCCCGGAGGCCGCGGTAGCAGCCATCCGGCGGGCCATCTTCGCCGGTGCGTTACCTCAGGGCAGCCAGCTCCGCGAGGTACACATCGCCCACGAGATGGGGATCAGCCGCGCGCCGCTTCGGGAGGCGCTCCGCAAGCTCGAGGAGGAGGGCCTGGTGGTCAAGATCCCGTTTCGCGGCAGCTTCGTCGCCGAGGTCAACGAGGAGACGATCAACGAGATCACCAGCCTTCGGGTTCGCCTGGAGCCATACGCGGTGGAGCGGGCGCTGCCGAAGCTGCTCGGGGCCGAGGAATGGCGGCTGATCGAGGCTGACGATGCGCTCGACGCCGCCGCCCGTCGTGGCGATGTCGTAGGCAGCCTGGATGCCCATCTCGCCGTGCACCGCTTGTTCTACGAGCTGGCCGAGCATCGGCGGCTCCTGCGTCTGTGGGGAGATTGGGAATCGCAACTGAGGTTGTTCCTCAGCGCAGATCACGCTGCCTTCGGCCATCTGGACCGGATCTGCGCGGACCATCACCGGCTCAGGAGCGTGATCGCCTCCGGCGACCTGAACGCGATCACGGCAGAGCTGATCGTGCACATCAGCAACGGGCCTCGGCGTGTGCACGAAGCCGACATCGAGCGCGAGGCGGGCGCAGGCTCCCCGGTGAGGAGCGCCGAGGACGGGGCCGGCCCATTCCCAGCGAATCACCCGCGCCGCGTCGCGCGCACATCTGCGCTGAGTTGAGCACGATCAAGCCCGAGCGAGGGGAGCGCCAACGATGAAGGAGTATGTGGACTTCTTATCGGGACAGTCTCCCTACGACACGCTGGATGCCGACGACCTGCAGCGGCTGGTCCAAGGCATCGACGTGGAGTTCGTAGCGGCAGGCAGCACGATCGTCCGGGAGAATTCAGCCCCGCTCTCGCGGCTGTGGGTCGTCCGAACCGGCGTGGTCGAGGTCGTCGATCGCGGCACGGTGGTGGACGAACTCGGCCAAGGCGACACGTTCGGCCACATCTCCGTCCTGTCCGGGCTCTCACCGGCTCTCTCGGTCCGCGCGGTGGAGGACACACTGCTGTACGGGTTGCCCGATCCCCGGACTGTGTTGCAGCATCCCGAGCGACTTCGGTTCAGCCACTACGGGTCGATGGTGGGGCGCCCGAAGATGACCAAGGCCGGCATCCTCGACGCCGGTAGCGGCCCGGTCAGCCGGTTTGCCCGGCCGATCGTCTGGTGCGATCCCGACACCACCCTGCAGCAGACAGCTCGCCGAATCAGCGACGCCGGCACCTCCTGCGCGTTGGTGAGGACTGAACACGGAATCGCCATCGTCACCGACAGCGACTTTCGCCTGGCCGCCGGGAACGGTCGGTACGCCGCCGACGCGCCAGTGGCGGAGTTCGCCACCCATCCGGCGCTGTCGATCACCGAGGACGCTCCGGTAGCGGCTGCTTTCCTGCGAATGCTCGAGCGCGGTGTCCACCACCTCGTCTTGACTAGTCGCAGCGGCCGTCCTACCGGGGTGGTTCGGGTGGTGGACCTCACCTCGGCCGAGACCCGTGACCCGCTGTTGATCCGCGATGCCATCAGCGGTGCCGACACGGTTGACCAGCTTCGCGAGGCCTGTCAGATGCTGCGACCCACCGCGGTGGAGCTCGCCGACCAGGGCATACCGGCGATGCAGATCGCATCCCTGCTCGCCACGGTCACCGAGGCGGTCCTGCGTCGGCTGGTCGAGCTCAATTACGCCGTGACCGCCACCCACCCGCCGTCCTCGTTACTCGTGCTCGGATCATTGGCCCGCAAAGAGACGCTTCCGCTATCCGACGTCGATACCGGCCTGGTCTGGGAGGACCCCAACGGTCCCTTCAGCGTGGCCGAGGGGATGCGAAGCCGGGCCGAAGAGCTGATCCGGCAGATGGAAAGCTGCGGCCTGGCGCGCTGTCCCGACGGCGCCAACGCATCCAACCCGCTCTTCAGCCGTTCGGTCAGCGGCTGGATCGCCGCGGCGCGCGGCTGGATGCGAGACGATGCCGACAGCGGCGCCCTGCTGTTGACCAGTATGGTCGCCGACAGCCGACCGATTACCCACGTCACCCTCGGACGCCAGGTGCTCGACACGCTGGCGGGCGCGGCCAGATCAAGGCCATTTCTGGACCAGATGATGACCTTTACTCTGGCGGCTCGGCCACCGACAGGATTCGTTCGGGACTTTGTGGTGGAGCACACCGGAGAGCACAAGGGGCAGCTGAACCTGAAGCGGGGAGGGTTGCGACCCTTGACCGCGATCGGTCGCTGGGCGGCGATCGTGACGGGTAACACCCGGGGCAGCACGCAGGACCGCATCCGCCGGGGGGTCGAGGCCGGACTCTTCACCGTCGACGAGTCCGAAACCCTGGTCGGAGCTCATACCGAGATCTTCTCGCTATTGATGGAGCGGGAGATCGAATCCATTCGCGCCGGCACCGCGCTGAACCACCATGTCGACCCCAAGTCGCTCGACCCGCTCACCCGCCGCTACCTGCGGGAATCCTTTCGGGCTATCACCAGCGTCCAAACCACTCTGCAAGGGGAGTGGGTGACTCGCGTGCGCCAGTCCACGAGCCTCCGCGAGGGTCAGCCCGAATCAGGGTCCCCTCGCCGCAGTCGCAAGCCTTCGGGCCAAGCCGTGGCGCACAAGAGCCGCTAGGCGGGCTTGGCGTGGTCTTCCGAAAACGGGTTCGTGGCGCCGCTGACGCAGTGCGGAGCAGGTCGTGGCGTCATGCCGACTACTGCGCCATGGACTTCGAGACCACCGGGCTCGACCTGAGCCAGGACCAGATCCTGTCCTACGGCGCCGTTACCATTCGCGGTGGTCGCGTCCGGGGTGAAAGTGCGCTCTACGGATTGGCGCGACCCTCGTGTTCGCCCAGTCCTGCCTCCGTTGCCGTGCATGCCCTGCGCACTACGGACTGCGCGGGTGCACCCGGGGATCGCGATACCGCCGTAACTCTTGGCACAGCCCTCGACGGCAAGATCCTGATCGCCCACGCGGCCTGGATCGAGACCAGCTTCCTCAAGCGGTATTTGGCTCTCGACCACTCCCGGCCGACGACCCTGGTCGTCGACACGGCTGCCTTGGCCCGCTCGGTCGGGCTTACCCCTGAACGCGCCGGCGCTGAGCCCGGACTGGAGTGGCTCAGCCACGAGCTCGGCCTACCTGCCTACACCCCGCACCATGCTCTCGGCGACGCTATGACCACCGCAGTCGTCTTCCTCGCGCTGGCCGGTCGGCTGACCTCTGAGCACCCAGGATTGACTGCCGGCGACTTGATCAAGCGGAGTCACGAACACTCGCTCGGCTGAGATACCTGAGCGTGCGCCCTTCGGTGCGTCTCGTCGCGAGGGCCGGTGAGGATTGAGTCACTCGCTTGAGCAGTCGACTCGTCATATTCGGCCGATCCCGCTTGCTGGGCGGGGCCCAGGTCGCATGAGCTCATGCGGGAGAGCCAGCGCTCGGGCGCCCGGGTGTGACTGCGGGTAGAGCGAGGACAACTCGACGGGCTTGACAGACGACCGGGATCGCAATGTATATTGTCGACAGTACTACTCGTGAAGGACCCCTGCGTGTTCCCTTCAGCTACGGAGGCTTTTGATGTCACTCTCGGTCAGTCCCAACGGTCCCGCGGCCTCGTTCGTCAAGGAACAACCCTGGCGTAACTGGGCCGGGAACGTTGAAGCGACGCCGAAGTACACCGTAACGGCGGCCAGCGACGAAGAAGTCGCCGATGCGGTGCGTTTTGCTCGGGCGAACGATCTGAAGGTTCGTGTGGTCGGGACCGGGCACTCGTGGACCGGCTTGGGGGCCACCGACGGCGTGCAGATCAACGTGCAGAACCTCAAGCACTTTCGGGTAGCCGATCGCGACCGCAAGGTGGTGACGATGGGGGCAGGGACATCCATCTTCGAAGCGTGTGAAGCTCTCTGGGAGGAAGGCTTCTCACTGAAGAATCAGGGTGATATCGATGTTCAGACGCTGGCCGGCGCCGCATCGACCGGTACGCACGGTTCGGGAATCACCCTGGCGAATATGGCTTCGAGTATCAAGCGTATCAAGCTGGTCGATGGACAAGGAAATATCGTCGAGGTCACCGAAGACGACCCGGACGCGCTGCGGGCAGCTCGTGTTTCTCTCGGAACGATAGGTATTTTTACGGAGATCGACCTCGAAGTAACCGATCGTTACTACTTGGAGGAGTACGTCACCTTTCCGTCCTGGGACGAGCTAGTGGAAAACTGGGACGCTAACGTGCAAGAGAACCTGCATTCCTCGCTGCTGTGGTGCCCGACGGAAGGGGGCCTTGACCTATTCGACATCGTCGCTCCCGATATCCCTTTGGATGATCATGCCCATCGCCGCCGGATCAACCAGGTAGAAGAACAGAAGCCGCAGTCCGACGAATGGCACCGCGTCGATCGAAATTACCTCATCTATCATGGTACGTTCACTGGCCCCTACATCGAGTTTGAGTACTTTGTTCCCGCCGAGCGCAGTTTGGAAGTCATGACGCGGATCCGAGAGGCGCTACACTCTGAGTTCCCCGACGAACGCTTCCCGATCCAGCCACGTTGGGTCAAGGGTGATCAGGCTGGCTTCCTGTCGCCCTGCTGGGGCCGGGACTCCGTAGGGATCTCTATTTGCGCGGACCCAAATACAGACTATTTGACGTTTCTACGGGGCATGCACAACTTATTCCTGGACTACGGTGCTCGTCCGCACTGGGGTAAATTCCACTTCTTTGACAAGGCGGATGCGCAGTCAGTCTTCCCCGAGTTCGATGCGTTCAATGCGGTCCGAGCGAGATTCGACCCGGATAACATTTTCCTGAATGACGTCACCGCCAAGCTCTTCGGTTGACGTTGCCGCTGACGAGTGAGCCGCATCGCTTGTCGGCTGCTCGTACTCGTCCCCCACGGGTGCCCGGCAGTTCCCCGGCCCGATCGGCTGTACGGCGGGACTGCCGGAAAACCCACGTGAGCGGTGCGCGGTCACGCGTCACCGACAATCCCGAAGTTCGTTGGAGCTAGCCGTCAGGCCGGAGGTACCTCGGCGCCTGCGGTGACGCTGTCCGTCAGGTCTAACCACCTCTTGACAGACTCCCTCCAGTTTGTCTATTGTCTACATTCTACAACTAGGAGGCTCCGTGCCTGTTCTTTCTGGCCTGATGTCGGCGATGTCGACTCCGTTGACCAACGACGGGTCCGCCGTCGACGAGGCGATCCTGCGCGAGCTGACCGAACGCACGATCCAGGCCGGAGTGCATGGACTGGTGCCGTGCGGTTCGACCGGGGAGTTCGCTGCCCTGACCGGTGCGGAGCGCCGTCAAGTGGTGGAAATTGTGGTGGATCAGGCGGACGGACGGGTACCGGTGGTTCCGCACGTCGGTGCGATGTCGACGGCCGAGGCAATCTCGCTGGCCCAGCACGCTGAGAGTGCGGGAGCGGCTGCGCTGATGGTGGTCGCTCCGTACTACGAACCACTCGACCTGCAGGAGACCAAGAAGTACTTTCTCGACGTGGCCGGAGCAGTCGGCGTACCGGTGATGGTCTACAACTTGCCGGTGGCGACTGGTGTGAACCTGGAGCCCTCCGAGGTGGCCGACCTGGCGCGGCAGGCCCAGAACATCCAATACGTGAAGGACACCTCGGGTGACTTCTCCCAGGCCGCGCGCTTGATTCACGATTACGGAGACGTACTCAAGACCTTCGTCGGCTGGGACACGTTGTACCTGGCCGCGCTGGCCGAAGGTGGTGCCGGGTCGGTGAATGGAGCGGCGAACTTCGTCGCGCCCCAACTGGTGCAAATTTACGACAGCGTCCAGAGTGGGGACCTGCCTGCGGCGAAGGCGGTGTGGAACGACATCTTCCCGCTGATGCAGTTCTTGATCTCCGGCGGATACGTGGCAGCGGTCAAGGCTGCCCTCCAGATCCTCGGCTATCCGGCCGGTTCGGCGCGCCAGCCGATCGGCGACCTTCCCGCCGACCGCAGAACCGAACTCGAACAGATCCTCAAGAACCTGGCCTGACGATATCGCTGAACCCCAGCGGCCGACCGGGGTTAGTCCGGGGGCTCAGCCTGCCTGCCTGACCAGCAGGCTCGTACGTAGATCCGCTCGTACCACCGACCCGTTGTGAGGACACACGATGGCCAAGAGCTCAACGAAATCCACGAAGGAAGCCACCGGCGAGGGTAAAGCCGGCGCCAGTACTCTCTCTGACAGTGATTACCTGGCCTCGCTCGGTTATAAACAAGAACTGAACCGGGCGCTCGGCCTGTTCTCCAGCTTCGCCGTCCAATTCAGCGCCATCGCCATCGGGTCGGCGATGTTCACCACCTTGATCGTCGGGCTCGGCTTCTTCGGGCCGGCATCATTTTGGTCCTACATCGTCGGCGGCGCTCTGCAGGTCTTCGCCGTCGGCCTCGCGGTGGCTCAGCTCGTATCTGCTTATCCGCTCTCCGGCGGCAACTACCAGATCACTAACCGGATCACCCACCGACCGTGGCTGGCCTGGCAGACCGGCTGGCTGATCATCATCGCTCACACCGTGGCGGTCACCGCCATCGCAGTCAGTCTGGTCCCGTTCGTCGCCGGCTGGTTCGGCGCGACGGTCGACACGCCGGGCAAGGTCCTGCCGTGGACGTTGGGACTGATCGTGCTGGTGACGATCATCAACGCCGTGAACGTCAAGGTCGCCTCCGCCGTCAACAACACCGGTGTCGTAGCCGAGTTGATCGCCATCTTGATGATCATCGTCGTCTTGTTGGTGGTCAAGCACCCGACCCAGCCACTGAGCATCGTCAACGAGACCGCCGGCACCGCGGAGAGCGGGTGGGTTACTCCGTTCTTGTTGGCCATGATCTTGCCGGCCTATCTCATCTCCAGCTTCGATGCCACCGGCAACGCGGCGGAAGAGACCAAGAACGCAGCCAAGGTCGCTCCGCTGGGGACCTTCATCGCCAACACGCTGGCCTACATCACCGGCGCCATCTTCTTCCTGCTGGTACTCCTGGCCATTCCCAATGTGCAGGAAACGATGGCCAGTGATACCCCGATCAAGTACATCCTCGAGTCCTCCGTCGGTACTACGATCACCAATATCTTCGAGGTCCTCGCCGTTGTCGCCTTGATCGCCACCATGGTCGTCATTCAGCTGACCGGGATCCGGGTGATGTGGTCCCAGGCCCGAGACGGGCAACTTCCCGGCTCCGGAGTCCTCCGCAAGGTCGCTCGCAACAAGATCCCGTTGAACGCCACGGTCGTCGTCTTCGTGCTGTCAGTGATCTTCGCCCTGTGGTCCTCACTGCTGTCGGTGCTGGTCGCGATGACCGCCTTGGCATGGGCGGTCTCCTACGGCGTGGTCGTCACCGCCGGGTTCTTCGCGGTACTGAGGAAGAAGCTGCCGCCGCATCCGTGGAACTACGGCAAGTTCTCCGTGCCCATCTTCGGTGTGGCCGTGATCTGGTCGGTCGCCCTGTGCATCGGGCTGGTCGTTTCCGATCCCCTGCATGTCGGCCTCGGTGGGCTTGCCGTCATTGCCGTCGGGTTCATCATCTACTTCCTCATCCCGAAGGCTCGTCGCGGCCAACTCGGCTATGTCACGCCCAGCCAGGAGACGCCGGAGGAAGTCGCGGAGGCTGAGCAGCAGCAGTCGTAGGCGAAGATCAGTTCCGTTCCCACCGGCACCAGCGAGGTCGCTCACCGAAAGGAAATTGCAACTTCCATGACTATCACCGACATCCGGATCGGCAACTTCATCGACGGCACGGACAGCACCGGATCGGGCGAGGAGAACATCGACGTTCTGAACCCCTCGACCGCCAAGTCGATCGGTTCCTTCACCGATTCTTCGGCTGGTGACGTCGACCGTGCGGTCGCGGCGGCGAAGAAGGCGTTCCCGGTTTGGTCGAAACAGACCCCGGCGGCCCGGGCGGCGGCGCTGTGGAAGCTCTCCGACCTGATGGCGGAGCACCTGGCCGAGCTCGCCGAGCTGGAGGCAATGGACGCTGGCAAGCCCCTGGCCACGGTGAGCGGGGAGGAGTTCCCCGGACTCCTCGACGCGCTGCGGCATTTCGCCGGCGCAGCCCGGATGTCCTCCGGGCCGGCCGGCGGAGACTACTTCCCCGGCGCAACGGCCTTTGTCCGGCGGGAACCGATGGGTGTCGTCGGTGCGATCACCCCGTGGAACTTCCCGCTGTGGCAGGCCGTGTGGAAGCTTGCTCCGGCTTTGGCCGCCGGCAACACCGTCGTGGTCAAACCGGCGGAGAATACCCCGGTGTCGGTGACTCGGTTCGCCGAGCTGGCCGCCGAGGTCCTTCCCGCCGGTGCCCTCAACGTCGTCCAGGGGCGAGGCGCGACCGCGGGGACGTCCCTGGTGGCCCATCCGGACGTGGCGATGGTTTCCTTCACCGGATCCACGGTGGCCGGCCGGGCGATTGGCAAGGTGGCCGCCGAGGCACCGAAGAAGGTCGTACTCGAGCTCGGGGGGAACGCGCCGGTTCTCATTTTCGACGACGTCGACCTCGCCCACGCCGCGCCGATCCTCAGCAACGGGGCGCTGTTCAACGCCGGACAGGAGTGCATGTCGGCCACCCGGCTGATCGTCGCCGAGGGTATCGCCGACCGGGTTGTGGAGGCCCTGACCGCGCAGCTGGAACAGGCGGTCATCGGCGACACCCTGGACCGCTCCACCACCCTCGGTCCGCTCATTTCCGCGGCCCAGCGGGATCGGGTCGAAGGGTTGGTCGCCGGGCGGAGTCCCAGCTCGACCCTGGTCACCGGCGGCACCCGGCCCGACCTCCCCGGCTTCTTCGTCGCTCCGACCGTCGTCACCGGTGTCGGACAGCACGACGACATCGTCCAGGAGGAGATCTTCGGTCCGGTGGTCACCGTGCAGACCTTCGCCGACGAGGCCGACGGTATTCGCCTGGCCAACGACGTCCCGTACGGACTGGCCTCCTCGGTCTGGACTCAAGACGTGGGCCGGGCACACCGGATCGCCAATGCCCTCGAATTCGGCGTGGTGTGGGTCAACAACCACATGGTCGTCGGGCCGGAATTGCCGATCGGTGGTTTCCGTGCCAGCGGTTACGGCAAGGAAGGCGGGTTTGCCGGGATTGAGGAGTTCACCCGCCTGAAGCAGGTCGTGATCGACCTGAACTGACCCTGCTCGCACGGCGTTTCATCAGATCCCCCGTCTCGTCAGTTTCACCATCGTCCTCAAGGACCGTTAGATGACCATCACCGTCGAGCCCAACACCTTCACCAACTGGGCGGAAAACCTGACCTGTGAGCCGGCCGCCGTCGTCAAGCCGTCCCACGAAGCGGCGGTGGCCAAGGTGCTGACCGACACCGCGAAGGCCGGCGGAAGAGTGCGAATCGTCGCGGCCGGTCACTCTTTCAGTCCGATCTCACTCACCGGGCAGACGCTGCTCAGCACCGCAAAGCTCGCGGGCATCTCCCACATCGACGCTGAGAACGCCTTCGTCACCTGTGGTGCGGGCACCCGGATCCGGGAGCTGGGAGACCCGCTGTGGGACGCGGGTCTGACCCTGCAGAACCAGGGCGACATCGACACCCAGCAGATCGTCGGAGCGATGTCGACGGCCACCCACGGGTCAGGGCTGCGAAACAGGTCGTTCTCGGCCACGGCCCGGCGGCTACGGCTTGTGCTGCCGTCGGGGGAGATTCTGGACGTCGACGACGAAGACCCCGGCCTGCTGGCCGCGGCGCGGGTGTCGCTCGGCATGCTTGGGGTGATCACCGAGGTCGAATTCCAAGCGCGACCGAAGTTCGCGCTCGGAGAGCGGCTGGAGTTCTGGTCCCTGGAGAAGCTGCTGGACCGCTGGGACGAGGAGAACACCAACCGACGCCACTTCTCGTTCTTCTGGATGCCGGCCTCGGACTCCCCCGACCGGCTGTTCATGGAGTACCCCGAGGGTATGGACATGGCCGACCGTTCCCGGGTGAAGCTTTACGACGAGCTTCCCGCCGACGTCTTGGACGGCGACGTCGAGGACCTGATCAAGTCCCAGGGCTTCACCCGACTCGACCGGCCGTACCGGATCTATCCCGACCCTGGGTTCCAGGGCGAGATCATGATGCGGGAGCTGGAGTACATGGTGGCCTACGAGCACGGCCGCGACGCCTTCATGGCGCTTCGCGACTTGTGCCTGACCAGGTATCCGGAGAACAAGTACCCGATCGAAACCCGGTTCATCCAGTCCGAGGACGCCTGGTTGTCGCCGTTCTACGAGCGCGACTCGGTGTCGATCTCAATCTGTGGTCATAAACCCCAGGACTTCATGGGCTTCCTCCAAGACGTCGCGGCGGTGCTGGAACCGTTCGACCCGCGGCCGCACTGGGGCAAGATCTACTTCCTCGACCAGGAGCAGGTCGCGGCGGCATTCCCCAAGTACGCCGACTTCGTCGCGACTCGCCGTCGGCTCGACCCGGAGGGCCTGTTGCTGAACGACGAGCTGGCCCGCCTGTTCAGCTGACCCCGCCGGTGATCAGGGTGACCGGTCAGAACGGACTCACCTACGCCACGAATGTGAACTTTTCGGTTCGGGTCAGCCGACCCGGAGCCGAACCGACTATCGGGAGGGCGAACCCGTGACGACGGTGCTCAGCATCGACCAGGGAACGTCGGGAACCAAAGCGGTGGTGCTCCACGGGGACCGGGTCGGACCGGTGGTCGAGGAACCGGTGACGCCGCGCTACCTAGCGGGTGGGGGGGTCGAGCAGGACCCGGAAGCTTTGTGGCAGTCGGTGCTGACCGCCGGCCGACGTGCGGTCGCCGAAGCCGACGTTTCGATCGACACGGTGGCGTTGGCGAATCAGGGCGAGACGGTACTGGCCTGGGATCCCGGGTCGGGCCGACCGCTATCGGCGGCGCTCAGTTGGCAGGACCGTCGGGCCGCCGGGATCTGCACCGAGCTGACCGAGCACGCGGGAGCGATCGCCGCTCGCACCGGGCTGGTCCTCGACCCCTACTTCTCCGCGCCCAAGATGGCGTGGCTGCGGCGCAGCGGAGTAACCGGTGGGGTAGTCAGCACCACCGACAGCTGGCTGATCCACCGGCTGACCGGGGCGTTCGTGACCGACGTCGCGACCGCGAGCCGCTCCCTCGTCCTCGACCTCGACACCTTGGCCTGGGATCGCGACCTGCTGGACTTGTTCGGGCTGGCTGAGGAAAGACTGCCCGAGATCGTCGACTGCGACACCCTGGTCGGGGACACCGACGCCTTCGGCGGTACGGCTGTCCTCACGGGTCTGATCGTGGACCAGCAGGCGGCATTGTTCGGTGAGCGTTGCCTGGACGCCGGCTCCGCGAAGTGCACCTTTGGCACCGGGGCCTTCCTGCTGGCCAACACCGGCGAGGACGCGGTGCGTTCGAGTGCCGGGCTGTCCAGTTCGGTGGCCTGGCGGGCCCGCGGACAGACCCGCCACTGCCTGGACGGGCAGGTCTACACGGTGGCCTCGGCGGTTCGCTGGCTGAAGCAGCTCGGCTTCATCGACTCTCCGCTCGACATCAACACCTTGCCCGTCGACGACGCGGCCGGGGTGATCTGTGTGCCTGCCTTGGCCGGTTTGGCCGCCCCCTGGTGGCGCCCCGACGCGACCGCCACCTTCACCGGGATGACGCTGGCCACCCAGCCGGGTCATCTGGTGTTCGCCCTGCTCCAGGGGATCGCCGCCCAGATCGCCGAACTCGTCGAGCTGGTGGAGACCGCGAGCAGTGCGGCGCTGGGCGCTCTTCAGGCCGACGGGGGGCTGACGCACTCGCCGGTGCTGATGCAGGCTTGCGCCGACCTGGGTCAGCTGCCGGTCGAGGTGTACCCGTCTGCGCACGCCACGCTGCTCGGCAGCGCCGCCCTCGCCCGATTGGCGGTCGACCCGGCTCTCACCCCGGCCGAGGCGATCGGTGACTGGACTCCCGCGCAGGTCTACGAACCCGAGTGGACGGCGGAGCGAGCCGGACAGTTCCGGCACCGCTGGCGCCACCTCGCCGAGGTCGGCCAAGCCCCGTGAGCCCCGTAGCGCTTCTCCCCCGGCACCTTGTCCCAACTGCCCTGGACGCCACCTTGATGAAGGAGCCCCGATGACACTCCCGACCGGCCCAGCGACCCGCGACCTCTACGACCTCGCCGTCATCGGCGGCGGAATCGTCGGTGCGGCCATCGCGCGCAAACTGGCCGCGTACGACCTGCACGTCGCCCTGATTGAGGCGCGCGACGACGTCGGCGACGGGACCAGTAAGGCTAATACCGCGCTGTTGCACACCGGATTCGACACCAAGCCCGGCACGCTGGAGTCAACCTTGGTGCACCGCGGCTACCACCAGCTGCGCGACTACGCCGGGCAGGTCGGGATCCCGATCGAGCCCACGGGGGCAATCTTGGTGGCCTGGACCGAGGAGGAACTCGCCGCCCTCCCCGGGCTGAAGGAGAAGGCCGAGGCCAACGGCTACCACGAATGCCGGCTCGTCGGTCCCGACGACGTCTACGCCGAGCTGCCGGCGCTCGGTCCGGGTGCTTTGGGCGGGCTGACCGTCCCCGGGGAATCGATCATCTGCACCTGGACGACCAACTTGGCTCTGGCGACCGAGGCGAAGCTTCGCGGCGTCGACATCCTCACCTCCCACCCGGTCACCGCGGTCACCACCACGCTCGAGATGACCCTGATCCAGACCGGAGGAGGGGACGTCGCCGCGCGCTGGGTCGTCAACGCGGCGGGTCTCGGCGCAGACCGGATCGACACCATGTTCGGCTACGACCGTTTCACCGTCACCCCACGGCGGGGAGAGTTGTTCGTGTTCGACAAGCTGGCCCGACCGCTGGTCGACAAGATCGTTCTCCCGGTACCGACGTCCCGCGGCAAGGGCGTCCTGGTCTCACCGACGATCTACGGCAACGTGATGCTCGGCCCGACCTCGGAGAACCTGACCGACCGCACCGCCACCGACACCTCCGAGGACGGCTTCGACTTTCTCCTCCGCAAAGGGGAGAAGCTGATGCCGCGACTGTTGCGGGAGGAGGTGACGGCCAGCTACGCAGGTCTGCGGGCAGCCATCGACCACGGCGACTACCTGATCGAGGCCGATCCCGATCAGCGTTACCTGCTGGTCGGCGGCATTCGCTCCACCGGTCTCACCGCCGGCCTCGCCGTCGCCGACCATGTCACGGGACTCCTGGAGGAAGCCGGGCTCTCCCTCGTGCCGCGGGAGGACGAGCTGCCACCGCCGCCGCGGATGCCCAACCTCGGCGAGGCGTCGGACCGGCCCTACCAGCGGCCCGATCTGATCGAGGCCGACCCCGCGTACGGGCGCATCGTCTGCTTCTGCGAACGCGTCACCGCCGGCGAGATCCGCGATACCTTCGCCTCCCCGCTGCCGCCGTCCGGCCTCGAGGGTCTGCGGCGCCGGACCCGGGTGCTGAACGGACGCTGTCAGGGCTTCTTCTGCGGCGCCGCTGTCCAAGAACTCCTCGACGCTCGCGGCGACCTTTCCGCCCTGGCGCACGAGATCCCCACCAACGTCACCGAAAGCGTGCAGGCATCGTGAGCCGCCCCACCACCGCCTCGTCGTCGCCGGTTGCCGGCCGGCGCGACGGGGCTCCGCAGGTGTTGATCATCGGCGCGGGCCCGGCCGGTCTGACCGCCGCCGCCGAACTCGCGCCTCGGCTCGGCCCGGGCCAGGTCGTGGTGGTGGACCGTGAGCCCACCGCCGGCGGGATCCCCCGGCACAGTGACCACACCGGTTACGGTCTCCGCGACCTGAAGCGGGTGCTGACCGGACCCGCCTACGCCAGGCATCTCGTGGCCGCAGCCCTGCGCGCCGGCGCCGAGATCCGTACCGAAACCATGGTCACGGGATGGGCTGCGGAACGGGCCGTCGAGGTCACCAGCCCGCTGGGCCGGTTCGAACTCGCCGCCGAAGCGATCGTGCTCGCCACCGGAGCCCGTGAGCGACCGCGGACGGCGCGGCGTATCCCCGGGACCCGCCCACACGGGGTGTACACCACCGGTCAACTGCAAAACGTCGTCCACCTGCACCACGGCACGGTCGGCGACCGGGCCGTCGTCGTCGGCGGGGAACTCGTTTCCTGGTCCGCCGTGATCACCCTTCGCGAGGCCGGCTGCCGGACCGTCGCCATGATCACGCAGTACCCGAAGGCGGAGTCCTACGCCGCCTTCACCATTCCCGGACGGACCGTCCTGCGGGTCCCGGTGCACACCCGCAGTCGGGTCACCCGGATCATCGGCCGGCCCCGGGTCGAGGCTGTGGAGATCGAGGACTTGCACACCCACCAGCGGCGCAGCATCAGCTGCGACACCGTGATCTTCACCGGTGACTGGATACCCGACCATGAGCTGGCCCGCGCGGCGGGTATCGCGCTCGATCCCGGCACTCTGGGTCCGCTGGTCGATTCCGCCCTGCGTACCGACCGAGACGGCGTGTTCGCCGCCGGGAACCTGCTCCACCCGGTCGACACCGCCGACGTCGCTGCGCTCGACGGGAGGCACGTGGCCAGCCAGGTCCTGCGCTACCTCGACCCGAACCACCGGCCCTGGCCCGAGGAGGTCGGCATCCGGATCGAGGCGGAACCCCCGCTGCGGTGGGTGGCGCCGGGCCTCCTGCGCCCGGGCGACCCGACCCCCGCCCGCGGCCGGCTGCTGACCTGGACCGACGAGTTCCGGCTCCGCCCGACCGTGACCGCACGCCAGGGCGGGCAGGTGATCGGCTGCAGGACCTTGTGGTGGCCGGCCGCCCCCGGACGGGTGTTCCGCATTCCTTCCAGCCTCCTCGACCGGGCGCAGGCCGACAACGGCCCGGTCACCCTGCAGGTCTCCTAAACCGCGGCGGTCGTTCTTCGCCGGTTGAGCGCGTTGAAGCCACCCGGGATCGAGGGGGCCGGACCCAGCGGCGGGGACCCTGCAGGCCGCGGCTTGACCTGCAGGGCTCGGGGGGGGGTATACCCGGACGGCGATCGGGTAAGCGAGTGAGATCGACCCGCGGCACACCGCGGCGGCCCTGGCCGGGGTCGCCGAATCGTGGGCAGCCAGTCGGATGCTCAGTCGCCCGCGGTCACCGGGTCTGGCCGGGTCGTCGGCGGCGGTCGCAGCGCGCCGGCCACGGCGGTCGCCAGCGCAAGCAGCACCGCCACCACCGTCAGAGCCCGGAGCACCCCGACGTGCGCACCGAGAAACCCGATCAGCGGTGGGCCACCGAGAAAGGCGACGTAGCCGATGGAGGCGACGACGCTGACCCGGGCCGGCGCCATCGCGGCCTCGTCGGCGGCCGCGCTCATCCCGACCGGGAACCCGAGGGAGAGCCCGAACCCCCATAGCGCGGCGCCGACGAAGGCCAGCGGCAGCGCCTGCCCGACGGCGACCTGCCCGCCGACCAGCGGACCGAAGACGAACAGCAGCAGCCCGACCAGGCAGAGCAGGGCCATGGCGCGGACGACCACCACCCGGCCGTAACGGTCCAGCGCGCGCGGACCGAACCACCGGCCGAGGGTCATGGCGGCCAAGAACGTGGCGAAGCCCAGGGTGCCGCCGCTGGGAGCGGCCCGGTAGCCGTCGATCAGCGCCACCGCCGACCAGTCGTTCCCGGTGCCCTCGGCGAAGGCGAAGGCGAGCACGAACAGCCCGATCAGCAGGGTCCGCGGCTCCCGCCAGGCCCGCAACGTCTTCCGGGAACCGGACTCCCCGGGTTCGGCACCCGGCTCGGCCGGCTCGGTGTCGGGCACGAAGCCGCGGACCGACCAGGGCACGACGAGCACGACCGTGAGTCCGATGACCAGCAGGTGGGCGCTCACCGACACACCGAGCCGGACCAGACCCGCCCCGATCAGTGCGCCGGCCACCGTACCGACGCTGAAACCGGCGTGGAAACGCGGCATGATCGCCCGGCCGAGTCGGCGCTCGACGATCGCCCCCTGGACGTTCATCGCCACATCCCAGGCTCCCTGGGCGAACCCGAACAAGAACAGCCCGACCACGACGGGAGCCAAACCCGACCGGTAGCCGAGCGCCACCGTGACCAGGGCGAGCCCGTTCAGGGTCGCCATCGCCTGGACGGCCCGACGCGAGCCGACCCGGTGGACCAACGGCCCGGCCAGCGGCAGGGCGATCACCGACCCGGCGGCCAGACAGAGCAGGACCAGACCGAGCTCGGCCGGACCGAGCTGCAACCGGTCACGGACCTGAGGGATGCGGGAGGCCCAACTCGCGAACGCGACACCGGACCCGATGAAGGCGGCGTAGGTCGCGTGTACCCCGGTCCGGGTCGCGGAGGTGGGCAACTGAGACGACTCGACGTCGGCTTCCCGGTCAGACGTCACGTAGCACCACGGGCGCTAACGTAACCGCCGCACGAAACTCTCCCCGGCCGAGGACACCTGCTTGTCCATAGTTGCCAAGCGTGCCTACTCTGGGGATGTTGGTGGAGCAGCGCGCCACGGGTTCTTCGGACCGAGGGTGCTTGCCATGCCTTTTATCCCTGTCCTGCCCGCCGGTGGCGGGCTCGCCGCCAACATTTCCAGTCACCGGCCCGATCCGGGGGCCCCCGTAGCGGCTGGATCCGAGCCGGCCACCGGTCTCGGCGATCCACCGGCCCCCTCGCCGCAGGTGTCACGCCGACTCGAACTCGCCCGGGTGACCCGGGAACGGTTCGAGGCCGCGGCTGCAGCCGATCCCGACCGGCGGCAGGCCCTTCTGGATCAGGTGGTCCAGGACCACTTGTGGCTGGCCGAGACGTTGTCGCGGCGCTTTCGGTTCCGCGGCGAGGAGGAGGAGGACCTACTCCAGGTCGCCCGAATCGGGCTGGTGGAGGCGAGTCAGCGCTTCGACCTGACCCACGGCTCGTTCCTGGCCTTCGCGGTGCCGACCGTCTCCGGGGTGTTGAAGCGGCACTTCCGCGACCACGGCTGGATGGTCCGGCCACCGCGCCAGACCCAGGAACTGGCGGCCTCCATCTGGCAGCAGTGGTCCGCGGTGGCCCAGCATGCGGGAACCATCCCGTCCGAGCGGCAGCTGGCGGCGTCGCTGGGCGCCTCGGTCGATGCCGTCCGGCAGGCCCGTTTCGCCAGCCAGGGATACACCGGCAACTCCTTGGACACCGCTTTGCTGCACGGTCCGGCGCACACCGGGGCCGACCTGCGGGCCGGTGAGGAGGAGACCGAGCGCTGCGAGGCCCGGCTGGTGATCGGACAGGTCTGGTCCCGACTGACCCCGGCCGAGCAGGACCTGCTGCGGATGCGCTTTTACGACCAGCGGTCCCAGTCCGAGATCGCCGCCGAGATCGGGACCAGCCAGATGCAGGTTTCTCGCCTGCTGAGCCGGCTGCTGACCAAGCTGCGCGGTCTGGTCGGCGCGCTCGACCTACCCCCGGCCGCCAGGCGCGCGGCGTGAGGTTTGCCCGGACGCTGCGCGGGGAAAGGTGCCCGTCGTGAGTGAGCAGCAGGTTCGGCAGGGCGCCGACCGGCCCGAAGGCGAGGCGCGGACGCGGACCGCGATCGTCACCGCCTCCGATTCCGGTATCGGCAAGGCCAGCGCGGTCGCCCTCGCCGAGCAGGGCCTGGACGTCGGAATCACTTGGCATACCGACGAGGACGGCGCGCAGCGGTGCGCCGAGGAGGTCCGTTCGGTCGGCCGGCGAGCGTACGTCGAGCGGCTCGACACCACTGAGCTGCCCGGGTGCGGCGACGTAATCGATCGGCTGGTCGAGCAGTTGGGCGGGTTGGACGTGTTCGTCAACAACGCCGGCACCGGTAGTTCCCAGCTGTTGCTCGACACCTCCTACGAGCGCTGGCGCGAGGTGTTGAGCGTGGACCTGGACGGGGCCTTCGTCTGTCTGCAGCGGGCGGCCCGGCAGATCTTGGCCGGTGGCCGAGGCGGCCGGCTGATCGCGGTCACCAGCGTGCACGAGCATCAACCGCGGATCGGGTCGGGGCCCTACGACGCGGCCAAGCACGGGCTGGGTGGGTTGATCAAGACGTTCGCCTTGGAGCTGGGACGGTTCGGCGTCACCGCGAATGCGGTCGCACCGGGAGAGATCGCCACCCCGATGACCGGCCAGGCCGATCAGGACCCGCGGGGCACGGCCCGCCCCGGGATTCCACTGAACCGTCCCGGAGACGCCCGCGAGATCGCCGCCGTGGTGGCGTTCCTGGCCTCACCGCAGGCCTCCTACGTCACCGGTGCCTCCTGGGTGGTGGACGGCGGAATGATGCAGATGGGACCCCAGGCCGGATCGCACCTGACCAGCGACGATTGGCGGACACCGTGAGCGCGGCCAAGGGAGTGCACCGGCGGCTGCGGTGAGGGTCCTGCTGTGGGACGTCCACGGCGGCTACACCGACTCGTTACTGGCCGGCGGGCACCGCTACGAGTTCCTGCCCCCGGCTCCGGACGGCCGGGGCGGTCTGGCCCGTTACGGTGGTCATCCGCCGGCCTCGGCCCGGGAGGTCAGCGCCGAGGCGTTGCGCGACGACCCGCCGGACGTGGTCGTCCTGCAACGACCTGAGGAATTGGCTCTGTGCCGGGACGAGTTGGGCCTCGAGCCCGGCCGAGACCTCCGGGCCGTCTTCTGCGAGCACAACACCCCCAAGGAGTCGGTGCCGAACACCCCGCACCCGATGGCCGGCCTCGGTGTGCCGATCGTGCACGTGACCCAGCTGAACGCGCTGCTGTGGGACTGCGGCGACGCGCCGACCACGGTGATCGAGCACGGGTTGGCCGATCCGGGCGCTCGTTATCGCGGCGACCTGGCGCACTTGGCCTTCGTGGTCAACGAGCCCGTCCGGCGGTGGC
The DNA here is from genome assembly GCA_965218535.1 of Friedmanniella sp. Classification (GTDB taxonomy): domain Bacteria; phylum Actinomycetota; class Actinomycetes; order Propionibacteriales; family Propionibacteriaceae; genus Microlunatus. The sequence goes on along the minus strand of CBDCLF010000001.1, from coordinate 770,699 downwards.
GGGTGACCGGCACCGACCTGCTGCCCCGGTTCGCGCCGGCCCCGGTGGACGCGTTCGGCATCAACGGCGATCTGCTGCCGGCTGCGCTGGACCACCAGCCCGGCGTCGCGTTCGCGGGCAACCTGAAGCCGCCGGCGCTGCGGGACGCGCTGGCCCAGCGGCGGGTTTATCTGCACCTGAACCGCTGGACTTCACTCGGCTTGTCCCTGATCGAGGCGATGCTGCTCGGGATGCCGGTGGTGGTGCTGGACACCACCGCCGCTGCCCGGACCGTACCGCCCGGCGCCGGCGCCTTGTCGGCGGACCCCGAGGTGCTGGTCGCGGCCGCCGCTCGGCTGCTCGCCGACCCCGAAGAGGCCGCCGCCTGTGGTGCGGTGGCTCGACAGGCTGCCCTGGAACGGCACGGCCTGGACCGCTTCCTGGCCGACTGGGACCGGGTGCTGGCCGACGCGGCCGGTTGACTGCACGCTGACCCTCAATTCCCGGGCTGACCGGGCGGGGCCGGGAGCGTTTGCCGTCCTGAGATGGCCGGAGAGGTGATGTCGCCCCGAATTCGGCACCGCCTGCCGTCCAAAAGCAGGTATGCGCCGTTGGCGTGTCGTGGGTACCGAAGATGCGCGAATCTTCGTGCCACGGGTGGGATCAGGGCCAGGAGGTCTCGGTGGAGCAGGCGACCACGAGCTCGCGTAGTTCGCAGCCGGCCGGCTGCGACAGCGCGAAGACGACGGTAGCCGCGACGTCGACGGGGGAGTTCAGTACGGCGTCCGGACCCGGCTTGTACTGCTCGGTCCGGTCGTCGAAGAAGTGGGTGTGCATACCGCCGGGGATCAACAAGGTGACGCCGACCTCCCCTGCCGTCTCCGCCGCCAACGCCCGGGTGAAGCCGACCACCCCGAATTTCGAGGCGCAGTACGCGGTGGCGTCGCCGACCGCCTTGATCCCCAGGGTGGAGGCGACGGTGACGATCCGGCCGTGGCTGCGCTTGAGGTGGGGGAGCGCGGCCCGGGCGACCGCCGCCGTACCCAGCAGGTTCACCATCACCACTCGCTCCCAGGCTGTGGCCCCCACCCCGTCCAGCGGACCGCAGGAGTCGATGCCGGCCGCGGTCAGCACCCCGTCCAGCCGCCCACCCGCGCGTTCCACGATGGCCTCCACCGCCGCCTCCGCGGCGCGGGGGTCGGCCAGGTCGACCTGCTCGTGGTCGACGTCGGCGTCCGGCCGGGCGAGGTCGAGCACCAGCGGGGTTCCGCCGGCTGCGGTGACGGCGGCCACGGTGGCCGCGCCGAGACCGGAGGCACCGCCGGTCACCAAAATGGTGCCCAGGCCGGTGGTTTGCGGGCCGGTGGTCGTGGCTTCGGTCAGGGTGGGGATGAGGGTGTCGGTCACGAGACCTCCTTGTTCAGGGTCGACGGAAGGGGCTGGCTCAGGGTGGAAGGAAGGGGTTGGTTCGAAGGGGACGGAGGGGGGCTGCTGGGACCGGGCCCGTGCACCCGGCGGCTCAGGGCGACCAGACCGCTGGTGGAGTAGCCGTCGACGGTGTCGAGCAGCACGACCCGCCCGCCGCCGGCGAGCACCACGTCGGCCTCGGGGATCGGCTGATCGGCGTAGTCGCTGCCCTTCACCCACACATCGGGACGCAGTCGGTCCAGCAGGGCCGTGGGGGTGGGGTCGTCGAAAGTCAGTATCCCGTCGACGCAGGACAGGGCGGACAGCACCCGGGCCCGGTCGGCCTGGGAGACGATCGGACGTCCCTCGCCCTTGGCTCGGCGGACCGAGTCATCGGAGTTGAGGCAGACGATCAGGGCGTCCCCCAGCGCGCGGGCCTGGGTGAGCAGGCTGACGTGGCCGCGGTGGAGCAGGTCAAAACAGCCACCGGTGGCGACGATCCGGCCCCCGGCCGCCCGGATCTGCTCGGCGACGGCGATGCCGTCGACGGCCGGGACCGGGTTGCCCGGCCGGTCACCGCCGACGGGGAACACGGGCCTGCCAACCGCACCGACGGGCATCCCGATTGCACCGACGGGCATCCCGATCGCACCGGCGGGCACGCCCATCGCCCCTACAGGCACCACCGGCGTGGCGAGTGTCGTAGCGGCTCCGGCCCGCACGAAGTCGGTGGCCCGGGACACTGCGGTCTGCACCGCCTCGACGGTGTCGGCCCCGGCCAGCAGGGCGGCGGTGGCCGCCGCGGCGAAGGCGTCACCGGCACCACAGGTGTCTCTCCGCCCGGCGTACGGCGCGGACCCGGCAGCGTCGGCGGGCAGCGGCACGTCATCGAAACGCCACGGTTCGGTCCGGGTCAGCAGCGCGCCACGGCGGCCGACGGTGACCGCGACCGCCGCGGCCTGCCAGCGCCTGCTCAACCGGCGGCCCTGCTCGGCCCCGTCCCCGCAGCCGGCGAAGGCCTCTGCCTCCGCGGCGTTCGGCGTCACCAGCGCACATCCCGGGACCGGGCTCGAGCCCCGCGGATGGGGATCCCAGATCACCGGGACGCGGACACCGGCCGCAGTCAGGGCCCGGCGCAGCTCCGGCAGGGCGGCCACGCCTCGGCCGTAGTCGGCGACCAGGATCGCGTCGGCGTCCTCCAGGGCGCCCAGCACCGCCTGCGGGACGGGCAGGTCCGCCGCCCGGCCCGAGCCGGTGTCCAGTCGGGTGACCGCGACGCCGTCGGCCAGCACCCGGGTCTTCCGGCTGGTCGCGCCGTTCAGTCTCAACGGGCACAGGCGGAGCTGTCCGGTGAGCAGGCCCCGGAGCCGATCCGCGCCCTCGTCCTCGCCGAGAGCGGTGACCAGCACCACGTCCGCGCCGGCCCGGGCCGCCAGCAGTGCTGCCAGTCCGGCCCCTCCGGGACGCTGGTGTTCGGTGGCGACGTCGACCACCGGGACCGGCGCGTCCGGTGCGAGCCGCTCGGCCGAACCTTCCAAGTCGACGTCGAGCAAGGTGTCACCGACCACGACCAACCGACCGCCCGCACCGGCCCACGACCTGCTCCCCGGCCGGGACCTCATACTCCTACCCCGAGGGCTCGGTCGAGGGTGAGGCAGAGGGCGTGCACGATCGACAGGTGGATCTCCTGGACGGTGGCGGTGGTGTCGGCGGCGACGGCGACGGCGTCGTCGGCCATCGCGGCCAGCGGGTTCGGACCCGGCCCGGTCAGGGCCCAGACCCGCACGCCGACCTCGCGGGCCGTCTTGGCGGCGGCCAGCACGTTGGTGCTGGTGCCGCTGGTGGAGAAGGCGACCAGAACGTCGCCGGGACGCCCGTGCGCCCACACCTGACGGGCGAAGACGGCATCGGCTCCGTAGTCGTTGCCGATGGCGGTGGCGGCGGCGAGGTCGGCACCCAGGGCCACCGCGGGAAGTGGCCGGCGGTCGAACCGGAACCGACCGACGAGCTCGCCGGTCAGGTGCAACGCCTCCGCCGCGCTGCCGCCGTTGCCGCAGGCCAGCAGTTGGGCGCCGGCGTGGTAGCGGCGGGCGAGTTCGGCACCCCAGGCGGCCACGGTCGGAGCGTACGCACGGGCGGTCCGGCTGGCTTCGGACAGGGCCTGGAAGTGGTCCAGGACGCCGGAAACCTCTACCGGCGTCGAGCCGGCGTCGACCGGTACGGCTGCGGGGCGGGTGATGTCAGGCGCGGACATGGCCAACCTCTCGGGCGACGGTGACGGATTCGGAAACAGGATCGGGTCGGCTGACGGTCGCGACGGCGGCGACGAGGGCTTGGCCGTCGACGCCGGACAGACAGGGGTGCCCGGGCACCGGACATTCCCGGGCCCGGCTGTCGCGGCAGCCGGCCTGCTGGTCGCCCAGCACGACCCGCGGCACCCCGTACGGGGCCCAGCGGGCGGCGGGTACCACCGGGGCGAACAACGACACCACCGGGGTGCCGACCGCCGCGGCCAGGTGCGCGGGCCCGGTATTGGGGGCGATCACCACCTGCGCGCCGGCGAGGACGGCGGCGAGTTCGGCCAAGCGCAGCCGTCCGCCCAGGTCCTGGGCGGACGCGCCCGCGACGAGGGCGGTCAGGGTGCGTTCGGCCGGGGCGCCGGTGACCAGCACCCGGTGCCCGGCCTGCGCCAGTGCCTCGACCAGGACCCGGCTGTGCTCGGCAGTGGGCCGGCGTGCCGGTGCGTCGGCACCGGGGTGGAAGACCAGGTAAGGACCCGGCCCGGTCACTGCCGACAGGTCGGGCAGCGGACCGCGGACGGCGAGCCGGGCCGGGCCGCGGGCCGGGAAGCCGGCGGCCCGGGCCAGCGACAGCGCCCGTTCGCTCTCGGGCAGGTCGGCCTCGATCCGGTGCCGCAGGTCCAGCAGCGAACCGGGGTAGTCCTCACTGATCGCCCCGACCCAGCCGACGCCGGCCAACCGGAGCAGCAACGCCAGCGGCAGCGGGGACTGGTGGAACGACGTCAGGATCAGGGCGGCGTCGACCTCGCGGGCCCGGACCCGATCGACCAGGTCGGTCACCTCGTTCGCCTGGACCGGAGCGGGATCGGGAACCACCCAACCCGCCTCGAACTCCAGCACGGCGTCGACCCCGGGCAGCAACCGGGCGGCGGCGGTCCGCCCCGGCCCGACGAGCATGGTCACCGTATCGGCCTGCTCGGCGACCGCGGCGACGGCAGGACCGGCCAGCAGAATGTCGCCGAGACTGTCCAGCCGGGCGACCAGGACGTGACCGTCGAGCGGTGCGGGCCGGCCGGTCACCGGCTGGTCCCGGCGCTCGCGTACGGGCGCTGTCGGGCGAGCAGCGTCAGGGCGAGTTCGGCCGCTTCGGCCAGGTCACCGGCCACACTGGCCACGGTCGCGGCGTGCGCGATCTCTGCGCGCCGGGTGACGGCGGTGGGGACGAGGACGGCCTGCGCGCCCGCCGCCAGCGCGGCACCCACGTCGGCGCCGATGTCGCCGATCACCACGCAGTCGCTCACCGGCACCCCGAGCGCGGCAGCGGCGGCGAGGATCAGCCCGGGGGCAGGTTTACGGCACGCGCAGCCGTCGCCGGGTCCGTGCGGACAGATCTGCCAGGTGCCGAAAGGGCCGAGGATCTCCTCGACCCGCGCGTTGACCGCCGCGAGCTCATCGATGCTCAGCAGTCCCCGGGCCAGCCCGGACTGGTTGCTGACCACCCCCAGACCGATCCCCTGGGCCCGCAGCCGATCGAGCGCGGCGCGGGCTGTGGGCACGGGCACGACCTGCTCCGGATCCCGGTTGTAAGCCACGTCGTGGACCAGCGTGCCGTCGCGGTCGAACAACACCGCCCCGGGCACCCTTCGCCCGTCGTCGAGCTTTCGGTCATGGGTTCCGTGGTCGAGTCGCCGAGCCCGCCTCGCGGAGTTCACCGACCCACGCGGAGCGCGGGTGCGACCCGGCCGCGGTCAGCGTGGTCACCGGCGGCGTGATCGAAGGGCACCCGGTCGGAGCCGGCGTGGTCGAAGGCGGCGTGGTCGAAGGCGGCGTGGTCGGAAGTGGCGTGGTCGGAAGTGGCGTGAGCGAGGGCGGCGTGGTCGAGCCGGGTGCGTCCCGCTCGGGTGCGCAGGACGGCGGCGTAGACGCCCTCGCTGGCCGCGGCGACCGCCGACCAGGAATAGTGCGAGCGCACCCGGTCCACCCCGGCCCGCCCGAACTCGATCCGCCGGTCGGGATCGCTGAGCAGCGAGGAGACCGCGCCGGCCAGGGCTGCCGGGTCGCGGGGGCGGACGAGCAGGCCGGTCTCTTCGTGACTGACCGTGTCGAGCATCCCGCCGACCGCACTGGCCACCACCGGGACCCCGCAGGCCATGGCTTCGAGCGGGACCAACCCGAAGGGTTCGTACCAGGGCGAGCAGACCACGACGTCGGCGGAGCGGAGAAGCCCGGGCAACGCGTCTCGGCCGACCTGGCCGACGAAGTGCACCCGGTCGGCGACTCCGAGGTCGTCGGCAAGGGCGGTCAAGCGGGCCTGCTCCGGCTCGACGGTCCCACCCGGGCCGGACGGCAGACCACCGGCGATGACCAATTCGGTGTCGGGCAGCCGGGTCAGGGCCGCCACCGCCACCCCGTAGCCCTTGCGTTCGACCAGGCGACCGACTGTGAGGAGGCGGTGTGTGGACCGGCGGGGACGAACGCTGCGCTCCGCCTGTACGACGACATCACCGACCTCCGCGGCCGCGAGCGGAGAGAAGTGGTCGGTGTCCACCCCGCACGGGACGACGACCACGTGCTCGGGGGAAACGCCGAGCCGCGCCAGTTCGCGGACCTCGTCGGTGCAGGTCGCGATCACCCGGTCGGCTGCGCCGGCGACCGCAGTCTCGATCCGGACTCGAACACCGGGACTGGTGTCTGCCGCGCCCTGATAGCGGTGTTTGACTGCGCCGAGCGCGTGAAAGGTGATCAGTAGCGGAATGCCGAGCGACCGGACCGCAGCCCGGGTGGCCCAGGCCGACATCCAGAAGTGGGCGTGCGCGACGTCGGGGCGCTCGCGTTCGAACGCCCGCTGCAACCGGGCCGCGAAAGCGGGCATGTGCACCCACAATTTGTCCTTGGGCAACGGTTGCGCCGGCCCGGCGTCGAGATGGACCACGGCGTACCCGGCCGCGGCCCGCACCCGCTCGGGCAGAGCCGGGTCGTCTCGCCGGGTGTAGACGGTGACTTCGTGCCCACGCCGAACCAGAGCGCCGGCCAGCTCGGCGACGTGCACATTTTGTCCGCCGGCGTCCACCACGCCGATCGCGGCCAGCGGGCTCGCGTGCTCCGAAACCAGGGCGACCTGCACACCATCTCCTTCGTCCCGGCTCGTCGGTCAAGGGGCGGACTGGTCTCCTGTGTACCCGTGCTTCTCGAAGGTAAACTCCGGGCTGGTCTCAGCGCAGCGGGTCGTGGCCCCAGTTCATCAGGGAGTGGCGCCACCGGGTGTCGGTGACGTCCCCGTCGGGGCGCTGGGCGAGGTGGCGGTGCACGTAACCCACGACCTTGGCCATGTCGGCGTAGTCGGCTGAGGTCAGATCCGCCTGCTTGGTATCGAGCAGGTCCACGATCCGCCGGCCCATCTCGTGCCCGGTCGACTCACCGCCGCCCTTCTTTTGGCCGACCTCTCGAGCCTCACTGGTGCCGAGCCAGTCCTTCAGCTGCCGTGCGGTCAGGTTGACCGCGTCGACAAAGTCGTCGCGGGTCTGCTGCTGGTCGTCGTCGTTGCTCACGACCATCAATACCGCGGGCCGGCTGCCGACGGACGCATCTACCATGATCGAGTAGTCGAATCCAGGAGAGTGAGCGGGGAACGCCATGCCCAGAGCAGTGCGCTTCGAGGAGTACGGCGGGCCGGAGGTGCTCCGGATCGTCGAGGTCCCCAAACCGGAACCGGGGACCGGGGAGGTCGTCGTCCGGGTGGTCAGCAGTGCGGTGAACCCGGGGGAGGACGCCATCCGGTCGGGGGCCATGCGAGAACAGTTCCCGGCCCACTTCCCCGAGGGTGAGGGCAGTGACCTGGCCGGGGTGATCGATGCGGTCGGCGACGGCGTCGAGGACGTCGAGGTCGGGATGGCGGTGATCGGATTCTCCGACGGGCGCAACGCCCACGCCGATTTCGTGCTGCTGCCGGCCGAGCGGGTCATCCCCAAGCCGGCGGGCCTGGTCTGGTCGGTCGCCGGCTCGCTGTACGTCGCCGGGACCACCGCGGTGGCGATGATGGACGCCACGACGCCCGGCGCGGGAGATACCGTGGTGGTCAGCGGCGCGGCGGGCGGCGTCGGTTCGATCGTGATCCAGCTGGCGGCCCGGGCCGGTGCCCGGGTGTTCGGGGTGGCCGCGGAGGCCAATCACGACGCGCTGCGCGACCTCGGGGCTGAGCCGGTGACCTACGGCGACGGCCTGGAGGAGCGGCTGCGAGCGCTCGCGCCGAACGGAGTCGACGCTCTGCTCGACACCCACGGCGGCGGTTACCTCGACCTCGGCCAGGCGCTCGGCGTGCCGCGGGAGCGGACCACGACCATCGCCGACTTCGCCGGCGCGGAGCGCCTGGGGGTGCAGCCGACCGGCATGTCCACCCTGACCGACCCGCGGGCCGCGGTGGCCGCACTCGCTCAGCTCGCCGCTGAGGACGAATTAGTCGTACCGATCCGGGCCCGCTACCGGTTGGACGAGGTCGCCGACGCCTACCGCGACCTGAGCAGCGGGCACGGACTGGGCAAGGTCGTGCTGGAGGTCGGCTCGGCCTGACGCCCCTCGCGCCCGACTCCCTTCGGGCCGGTGACTCTCTCCGCTAGCCGAAGCTGTGCGAGGAACCGCTGGGCTCGACCATCGGTAGTCGTCGGGTGCTGACGATCTCGGTGGCCACCTCGACGAGCTTGCGGTTGCCGTCTTGGGAGATCCGGCGCAGAAAGTCGAACGCGTGGTCGGCGTCGAGCCCGAGCCGCTCCATCAAGATCCCCTCGGCCTGGCCGATCACCGTTCGGCCGGCCATCGCGTTGCCGCGCTGCGCGATCTCCTGGCCCGACGCCATCGCCACCGCCAGGTGCGCGGCCAAGGATTCGGCGGCGGCCACGTCACTGGCGTCGAAGGCGTCCACGGCATCGGCGTAGAGGTTCAGCGCCCCGTAGGACCGGTCGTAGGTGAACAGCAGCAGCGACAGCGACGAGGCCACCGCGAGTATCGTGCTCGCGCGGGCCGCCCAGACCGGCCAGCGCTGGTCGGAGCTGAGGTTTCGGCTGAGGATCGTGGTGCGATCATGGATGGCCTCCAGACAGGGGCCGTCGCCCAGCTCGTACTGCCAGGCGTCGGCCTGTGCGGCGGTGGCGTCGCTGGTCGAGCCGGAGACGATCCGGTGGCCTTCGACTCGGCTGATCCCGGCGTGGTCACAGCCGTCGATCAACGCCACGGCGAGCGAGACCCCGATCTGCATCCGCCGGTCCTCGTCGACGGGCTGCTGCAAATCACGCGCGGTCCGGTTGGAGATGCCGTACTGATCGTCGGATCCGGTCATAGTGCCTCCCGGCGTCGGGCGCGGCCGGCGGGGGCGATCAGCCCAGAGGAGCCGGCGTACGCGTCCAAGAACTCCATGTTGCCCTAGTTCGGTCCGATCCGCACCACGACGATGCGCGGCAACCGGTCAGTCACTGCTCTCACCGGCGAGGAGATCGGCGGCGGCCCGGATCACCTCCGCCGCGGTGACGGCAAGCAGGGCGGGGTCCGGTCGATCGGAGAAGGCGTCGCCACCACGAAGATCCGGCCGGGTCAACGCGACGTGCGGACCTCGTGCCGGCGGTCCCCACTGCTCAACGGGCGCGGGCCCGAAGAGGACGACCGAGGGGCTGCCGTACGCGCTGGCCAGGTGGGCCGCACCGGTATCGGCGCTGATCACCACCGCGGCGTCGGCCACCAGGGCGGCCAGCTCGGCCAGACTCGTCCGGCCCGCGAGCACCGCCCGCGCGGGCAGGCCGGCGCGCTCGGCCACGTCCTCAGCCCGGTCACGATCGGCTCCGCCGCCGCTGAGGACCACTTGTGCGCCGGCGCCGGCCAAAGTGGCAGCGACGCGGGCGAAGCGTTCGCTCGGCCAGGCGCGGGAGCCGTAGGACGCGCCGACGTGGAGCACCGCCGCCCCCGGGGCCGGGCTCGGTACCTCCGGCCGGGCCAGCGTGAGGTCGTCGGGGTCGGCGGGGTGGCCGTACGCCCGCACCAGCCCGGCCCAACGCACCCGCTCGTGCAGGCCGTCGGTCCAGCCGGGCCCGTCCCAGGCCGAGTTGGCGGGTGCGATGTCTGGTGGGACGGCAAAGCCGATCCGCCGGCGTGGTGCGAGCGCGTCCAGTCGTGCATGGCTCTGCGGGCCTCGACCGTGCAGGTTGACCGCGACCTCGATCCGGCCGGCGGCCAGCGGCAGCGCTTCGTCCAGTCCGGAGGTGGGCAGCAGTGCGTCGATCCCGCCGATCAGGTCCACCACCGGCCCGAGCCAGGCCGGGGCGGCCAGCACCAGCCGATGGTCGGGCAGGCCGCGCCGCAGCCCGCGCAGGGCGGGTACCGACACCAACAGGTCGCCGAGATTCAAGGCCCGGAGCACCAGCAGTTCGGGCCGCCCGTCGGACTCACCGGGCTTGCTGACCGGGTTCACGGTCTGGCATCCCGGTCGGCGAGCAGGTCGGTGACGTCGGCCAGCACCGGCTCGAGCGGGACGTCGGCGACGAAGGACACGTCGTGCGCACAGCGCGGAGCGGTCCAGCCGACGTGGCTGCAGTCGACACCGCAGACCGGGCAGTGCAACGTCCACCCCAGGTGCACCCGATGCCGGCCCCGGCCCAGCGGACCGGCGTTGATCAGGTTCGGGGCCCAGAAGATCCCGACGGTGGCGGAACCCACCGCCATCGCCAGATGGCGCGGGCCGGAGTCGTTGGCGAGGACCACGTCCGCATCGGCCAGCAGGTGGGTGAGGGCGGGCAGGGTCAGCGCACCCACCTGCGACGTCGCCGTGCCGGCGCCCGCGGCGGGTGCGCCCGCCACGATCTCCTCGCCGGCGTCCAGGTCGGTCTGGTCGCCGACGACGATCACTTCGGCGCCGTCGGCCACCACAGCCCGGGCTACGGCGGCGAAGTGCCGCGCCGGCCAGCGCCGGCGCGGGTCGGTGGCGCCGGGGTGGATCACCAGTCGCGGGCGCCGATCGGACGGGCGCGGCCTCGGGCGATACGCGCGCAGCTGCGCCTCCAACTCCACCGGCGGCGCGCCGACCAGCCCCGCCACCTCCAGCCACCGGTGGGTCTCGTGCTGGTAGTAGCGGTAGGGCAGCGTACGTTCCAGCGGAGTCGCGTCCGGCGTACCGGCGCCGACGGTGTGCCGGGCGCCCAGCCGGAGCAGGAACGGGTTGGCGTTTGCGCCGCCGCCGTGGGCCTGGACGGCGAGATCGAAGTGACGCTTCCGCATCCGGACGCAGAAGGCCTCGGTGGCGTCGGCGTCCGCCGGTGCGCCGTCACGGACGCCGGGGTGGCCGGGCAACACCTCCACGGCGCCGAACGGGTCGGGCCGCTCCGCCAGCAGCGCGGCGTGCGACGGCATGCCCAACAGCGTGATGCCCGCGTCGGGATAGGCGGCGGCCAGGGCCTCGACGGCCGGCAGGACGAACATCAGGTCCCCGATCCCACCCCCGCGGAGGACCGCGATCGAGTGCACGTCAGGCAGGCGCGGACCGAGGTCGCCGACGGTGAGGGTCACGATGGCGACTCCGTCCTGGGATCGGTCTGGCGTGAGGGAGGCTCGGCGGGAGTGCTGGGCTCGGTGGGGGTGCTGGGTGATGGGGGTGCTGGACTGACGGGGTGCTGGTTGGCGGGTGTGACGGGCGGGAGGACCGCGACCGTGGCCCGTTTCCCTGCCGGCGCCCATGGTCGTACCCGCGCGGGCAAGGGAACGGGACCGGTCGGTGTGGACGACGACGCCGAGGGTAATGCAGCCGGCGTGGACGCGACGCTGGGACCGGAGCTGCCGGCCCGTCTGGCCGCCCGTGCGCTGACGGTGACCGTGGTCGGCGACGCCATCTTGGACGGCTGGTGGCGCGGTCGCTCGGAGCGGATGTCGCGAGAGGCGCCGGCGCCGGTGGTGGAGGTGGTCGAACGGCGCCACGTCCCCGGGGGCGCGGCCAACACGGCGGTGAACCTGGCCGCCCTGGGCGCCCGGGTCCGTTTCGTCGGGCTCGCCGGCGACGACGAGTCCGGCCGGCTGCTGCGCGACCTCCTGCGGCGGGCGGGGGTGGACGTCGGCGGTCTGCTGTTGTCCGACGAACTGCGGACGGTCACCAAGACCCGGGTGGTGGGCGGTGAGCAGATCCTGCTGCGACTCGACGACGGGTCGTCGGCGGCGCCGTCGCCGGCGCTGGCTCACCGGCTGGGCGCGGCACTGAAAGACGCGCTCGCCGGCAGCGCCGCCGTCGTCGTCTGCGACTACGGCTTCGGCGCCCAGCCGCCCGTGCAGGCGGCGCTGCGGGCCCGGCGTCCGGGACTGCTGGTGGTCGACGCGCACGACCCCGCTCTCTGGGCGAGCCTGAAGCCCGACCTGGTCACCCCGAATGCGGCCGAGGCGTTCGCGTTGCTTCGCCGCCGGCCGCCGGTCGCCGGCCGGGCCGAGGTCCTGATCGCCCAGGCGAACCAGTTGCGCGAACGCACCGGGGCCGACGACGTCGTGGTCACCCTCGACGCCGAAGGCGCCCTGCTGCTCACCGCCGACGGACAGGTACGGCGCAGCGCGGCCCGCCCTGTACGGGACAAGCAGGCCGCCGGAGCGGGGGACACCTTCGTCGCCGCTTTGACCCTCGGCCGCGCCGCGGGCCTGGCTCTGCCGGTGTCGCTGGTGCTGGCGCAGGCCGCCGCCGACGTGGTGGTGCACCGCTTCGGCACGTCGGTGTGCAGCACCGACGACCTCGCCGAACATCTGGGTCGGCCGGCCGAACGGATCCTGGACGCGACGGCGCTGTCCCTGCGGGTGCAGGCGGAGCGAGCCGCCGGACGCCGGATCGTGGTCACCAACGGCTGCTTCGACGTGCTGCACCGCGGCCACACGACGTCGCTGGCCCAGGCTGCCCGGCTCGGTGACGTGCTTGTGGTGGCGCTGAACAGCGACGAGTCGGTCCGGCGGCTGAAGGGCCCCGAACGCCCGATCAATGCCGCCGCCGACCGGGCCGGAGTTCTGGCCGCGCTGAGCTGCGTGGATTACGTCACCGTCTTCGACACCGACACCCCGATCCCGCTGCTGGAGCGGCTCCGGCCCGACGTGTACGCCAAGGGCGGGGACTACAGTCCGGAGATGATGGCTGAGACCGCGGTGGTGCTCGGCTACGGCGGTCAGGTGCGCATCCTCGATTACGTGGCCTCGCACTCCACCACCGAGGTGGTCAGCCGGATCCGCAGCCAGAACCACGGCGTCCCGGTCCAGGAAGCCTGAGCGATTCGATCGGGCGGCCCGCGGGCAGCCCGAGCCGGTCAGGTCCGGCCCAGCACCGGCCGACCCAGGTGGACGACCTTGCGGGTGGTCATCTCGTCCAGCAGCTCGGGTCCGTAACCGAAGCCCTGCCCGCTCGCCGCCCGTGGCTGCGCCGACCCGCCGGGCGCGCCGCCGAAGACGGCGTTCACCTTGACCGTGCCCACGGGAAGCCCGGCGATCGCGTCGGTGATGTGTTCCAGGGACCCGCTGAGCACGGTGGCCGCCAGGCCGTAGCGGTCGTGCGCGGCCAGGGCGAGCGCCTGGTCGAAGTCCGCCACCACCTGGACCGGGGCCACCGGGCCGAACGTTTCCTCGCGCATCAGATCGCTGTCCGCGTCGACATCGGTCACCACGGTCGCCGGGTAGTGCGCACCCGGACCGTCGGGCACGGCACCGCCGACGAGCACGGTCGCCCCGTTCTCCACGGCGGCCCTCACCTGTTGGTGCACCTGCGCTCGCAGCCGCTGGTCGACCAGCGGCGCGATCCCGGCGGCGTTGCGCTTTGTCGCCTCCCCGACCAGGGCGGCCAGGAACGGCTCGGCCACGTCGCGGTGCACGTAGATCCGCTCGACCGACGTGCAGATCTGGCCGCTGTTGGCGAACGCTCCGAGCGCGGCCTGCGCCGCCGCCCAATCCGGGTCGACGTCGGCGTCGACCAGCAGGGCGTCGTTGCCACCGTTCTCCAAGATCAGCTGTGCGCCCGTGTTCACGGCTTGGGCGGCGATGGCCCGGCCGGTGGCGGTCGATCCGACGTGCGCGACCACGTCGACGCCCGGCGTGCCGACCAGCCGCGCACCGACCGGCCCGTCGCCGGTCACGGTCGTCAGGACGCCCTCGGGGAGCGGTGCGCCCCAGATCTGCCCGAGCAGCATTCCGACGTGCGGGCAGCGTTCGCTGGGCTTGTGCACCACGGTGTTGCCGGTGACCAGCGCCGCGCCGACCAGGCCGGCGGACACGGCGACCGGATCGTTCCACGGGGTCAGCACCGCCACCACGCCCCGCGGCTCGGGCCGGGTGTAGTCGACGGCGGTGGCCGCCCCGCGCAGGCTGTGCGTGCGGTGCAGCGGCCCGAGTTCGGCGTACTGCCGCAGGGTGCCGACGGCCGCGTCGACCCCGCCCCGGGCTTCGTGGAGGGGTTTGCCGGTCTCTCGGGTGTTCTGCGCCGCGACTTCGTCGGCCCGGGCGGCCAGCGCGTCGGCCAAGCTGTGCAACAGCGTACCCCGCTGCGCGGCCGGGGTGGCCGACCACGCGGGTAGGGCCGCTCGGGCGGTGGTGACCGCAGCGGTGACCTCGGCGTGGTCGGCGACGGTCAGGGAGCCGACCACGCTGCCGTCGCGCGGATCGTGGATCGTCAGCCGGCGCGGACCGTCGGGTCGCTCGGCGGCCGGGTCTACGCGAGTCGGCAATGTCGTGGTCATGGGCTCCGGTCTCAAGGTGAATTGTGGCGGGCCGCTGCGGTGCCGCGACCGGTTCGCCATTACCCGGGCCGGGGTTGGATCACACCCGCCCGTGGGGGCGGCGGGCAACCCGAGCGTCGCCACGAAGCATGTGATGCGCGCGGTCTCTTACGTCGACGAGCGCCGGAGCGCCTTCTCCGCTCCGGCTCCGGTCAGGGAACGGACCGACAGCTCGTCGAATCGGCGCTCGCTGTCGGCGTCGCGACTGATCAGGGTGCCTACGATCCCGCACAGGAACCCGAACGGGATCGAGACCAGACCGGGGTTGCGCAGCGGGAACCAGGCGAAATCGGCGTCCGGCAACAACGAGGTGGGGGTACCGGACCCGACCGGGGAGAACACCACGAGTCCGACCGCGCAGATCAGACCGCCGTAGATGCTGAAGGTTGCGCCCAAGGTGTTGAAGCGACGCCAGAACAGGTTGAACAGCAGCGCCGGCAGATTGGCCGACGCGGCGACGGCGAAGGCCAGCGCGACCAGAAAGGCGATGTTTAGCCGTTGGGCCGGGATGGCGAGGGCGATGGCCACGGCCCCGATCCCGAACGCCGCGATCCGGACCACGATCAGTTCGCTGCGCTCCGAGGCTTGGCCGCGCTTGAGCACGCTGGCGTAGATGTCGTGCGCCACCGACGAAGCCGACGTCAGCGTCAGTCCGGCCACCACCGCGAGGATGGTGGCGAAAGCGACCGCGGAGATCAAGGCCAACAAGACCGAGCCGCCCAGGGTCCCCTCCCCGCCACCGGCGGCCTGGGCCAGCAAAGGGGAGGCGAGGTTGCCGGAGGAGACCGCGATCTGACTGCCCTTGGTGGTATCGACCAGGGCCGCGGCGCCGAAGCCCAATACCAGCGTCATCAGGTAGAACACACCGATCAACCCGATGGCCCAGAGCACCGACTTGCGGGCGGTTTGCGCAGTGGGGGTGGTGTAGAAGCGGATCAGGATGTGCGGCAGGCCGGCGGTGCCGAGGACCAGGGCCAGACCCAGGGAGAGGAAGTCGAACTTGCCGACCAGATCCTTGCCGTAGAGCTGACCGGGTTGCAGGAACGCCTCGCCCTTGCCTGTTTTCTGGGCCGCGGCACCGAGCAGTTCGGACAGGTTGAAGTGGAACTGGGCCAGCACCAACACGGTGATCAACAGCGTGCCGACCATCAGCAGGACAGCCTTGACGATCTGTACCCAGGTGGTGCCCTTCATTCCCCCGAGGGTGACGTAGATGATCATCAGGACACCGACGCCGACGATGACCAGATTCTTCAGTCCGGGGCTGCTGACGCCGAGGAGCAGCCCGACCAGACTGCCCGCGCCGACCATCTGGGCGAGCAGGTAGAAGATCGACACCACGATTGTCGAGGCGGCCGCGGCGCTGCGCACCGGAGTCTGACGCATCCGGTACGCCAATTGGTCGGCCATGGTGAAGCGGCCGGAGTTGCGCAGTAGTTCCGCGATCAGCAGCAGGGCGACCAGCCAGGCGACCAGGAAGCCGATGGAGTACAGGAAGCCGTCGTAGCCGTACAGCGCGATCGCCCCGGAGATCCCCAGGAACGACGCCGCCGACATGTAGTCACCGCTGACGGCCAGCCCGTTCTGGAAGCCCGAGAACGCCCGGCCGCCGGCGTAGTAGTCGGCGGTGGTCTTGTTCTGCCGGGAAGCCCACAGCGTGATCGCCAAGGTAATCGCGACCACGGCGAGGAACAGCCCGATCGTCAGTCCCCGGTTGCCCGCCTCGAGCGGGATCACCGGTGCGTCACCTGCTCGAACTCGCGTTGCAGGCCCGTGGCCAGTGGGTCCAGTGAGCGCCGGGCATAGCGGGCGTAGAGGAAGGCGATGACGAAGGTGGAGGCGAACTGGGCCAAACCGAAGACGACCGCCACGTTGATGTGTCCGATCACCGTGGTGTTCATGAACCCGCGGAACCAGTTGTTGCAGACCACGTAGGCGATGTACCAGGCCATGAAGGCGATGGCGGCGGGAAAGGCGAAGCGCCGGTAGTTGTGGCGCAGCCGGGCGAAGTCAGGTTCGGCAGCGATCTTGGCGTACGCCTCCGCATCGCTGATCGCGGCTGACTTGGGCGGGCGTTTGCCTCGCTGGGCGGGCCGACGGGCCATCGCGGTCTCCGTTCTCGCGTCGGACGTGTGCGAGCGTACAAGTTCCGCTGCCGGACCGTCGAGAGGCCGGCCGGTCGCGCGCGTCGGGACGCTGACTACCGCCGATCCGCAGACGCTGGTTCGCCGGGCCGGTCCAACACACCGGGGTCGGTGCCCGCGGCCGCTCGACCGTACGCGAACCCAAGCCCCTGACCTGAGCGTGGACCGGTCCGTACGACCGACCGGGCCAGTGTCGGATCCTCACCGTCGCGCTATCACGGACCGCCACGCTCAGCTGGTCCCGTCCGGCGGCTGAGCGCCCGTCGCCCGGACCTGTCGCTCCGCCCACGCAGTCGCAGTCGGTCCCCAGCCAGCCGGTCCCCAGCCAGCCGGTCCCCACTCAACTCAGCGGGCGAGCGGTCGCAGCCCTTCGACAAGCTCAGGGAACGTTCATCGGAGCGGGTTGGGTGTGCGTTTTCCGACCGTGGCGGGGTTGCGGTGCGCCCGGGGGCGGGTTGGGTGTGCGTTTTCCGACCGTGGCGGGGTGGCGGTGCGTTGACGGCGACAGCGCCTTCTTGAGTCAGGCGCGCTTGCTCGCGTGCATGCCCACGGTCTCGTGATCGACTCCGGCGCCGACGCTCAGAAGCTGATCCGCAGGGCGTCCTCGTTGTCGGAGATTGACAGCTGGGTGTGGTCGACCGTCGCTCGCCAGCAGCTGGTCTGGAAAGGAAGCATCAGTGGGTCCGGTGCACGGGCGGAGCTGTCGTAAAGACCGCCGACCTGCGCCAACACGTCATCTCGTGCGGCGTCGTCGAGTCGTTGGACCCCCGGTAATTGTTGCGCCATCGCGATCAGCTCGGCGCGGGTCGTCGGTACCCAGTGGCGGAAATTGCGGCGTTCCAGCCCGACGAAGTACGGGCTGTCGGCGATGGCGGCCATCGATTCCTCGCCGTAGCTCCCACGCATCGCTTCGGGGTCGACCGCCTGCAGGATCGCCATCAGCCGGCGGACCCACGGCACCGTATTGTCGCGGGTGTCGAACACGACCCCCAGGCGCCCGCCGGGCCGGAGCACCCGGGCGATCTCGGTCACCGCAAGTCCGGGGGCGAAGCGGTGCAGATTCTGTGCGGCCGTCACCATGTCGAAATGGCACGACAGGTAGGGCATCGACTCGACCTGACCGGCCACATGCAGCCGAGTACCCAGTCGGTCCCGCAGGGCCGCCACCCGCTGCGGGTCATGGTCGAGACAGAACACCTCGTGGCCGGCGTCGGCGAGGGCACGGGCGAAGCGACCGCGACCCGAACCCAGATCCAGGACCCGGGCCGGAGTGCCGCCAGTGGTCCAGGCGACCGCAGGGTCCGGTGCTGAGAGAGCACGCCGCGAGGATGGCGAAGCGGCGTCTGGCATGCGGCAGACTCTAGTCGTGAGCGACCCGATAGCGGCTCTGGCGCGACTGGAGGGTGTGCCCTCGGCGATCGCGGCAGCCACCGCCGCCGTCGACGTCGTGCTGACCGACCGTGGGCGCCGCGCCGTAACGCCGCGGGTGTCCGCGCAGGCCCGCTGGGCCAGCGCTCGCGCCAACGCCGACCTGACCGACGGTCCGGAGCGGTGGTTCCCCGGCGCGTTGCGGGCGATTGCGGAGATCGACGACCTCGCCGGGCTGCTGCTGGTCGCGCCGGCTCAGGCGATCGCCCGGACGCATGCTCTGGTCGCCCGCGGCGTGCTGGCCGACCGCGACCTCGGTCGGGTGCGGGTTGCGGAGGGGGTGGCTGATCGGCTCCGTGACCTGGGCGACCTGATCGTGCACCGCGGCCCCGCCCCCGCGCTCGTACTGGCGGCGGTGGTGCACGCCGAACTGGTGACCCTGGCGCCCTTCGCCGCCGGCAACGATGTGGTCGCGCGCGCCGTTGAGCACGCGCTGCTGGTGGGCACCGGGCTCGACCCGGCGGTCCTGATCGTGATCGAGGACGGGCATCGACGTGCCGCGGACTATCCGGCGTTGCTGCGTGGGTACGCCTCCGGCAGCGTGACCGGGGTCCGGGCGTGGCTGCTACATGCGGCGGCCGCGCTCACCCTCGGCGCCGAGCGGTCGCCGGCCATGCCGCCCGTCTAATCGCTGACGGCTGGGCGCACGACCCAAAGGGGCCACCCGCCACCGTAGTGGTGGTCAATTGCCCGAAATTTCGCGTTCAGGTCAGCGGACGTGACACAGCGCCCACCGGAGCGGGCGCTGTGCGCGGCTCGACAGGTTGGGCGACCAGGCGTGCTGTCACTAAAGGTTGGTCCAGGACGAGCCTGGAACTCAACGCCCATGATAGATGGGTGATCGCCGCGTGGGTGTCCCGCCGTCGAACTGCGGATCACGATCCGTCGAGACTCGAACGCCGTCGGGTCGAAGGCCGCAGCAACGGCGGTCGACTCAGGCGAGCTATCGAAGTCGACGACTCGCTTCTCTAAGGTCTGTTCTACTCCTTGCGAGCGCCCGTGGGAAGACCTTGGCGGCACCTTTTTGCGCCGGCGGTTCTCGGTCTTGGGTTGCCCCCTGCTTGTCCACAGGTTCGAGGCGACGATGAGATTATGCACAGCTTCGGCGACGGGCCGAACGATGCGGGACGCCGTCCGCACCCTGTCGTCATGGACCCGGTTCAGACCGTCTCGGAGTCACCCGCCGCCGTCATGCTTACCGGCGACGACACCCTCGGCCGGCACGTGCTGTCGGCGGCGGCTGCCGTCGGGCTGGAGGTCGAGCTGACTTCGGAGCCGGCGCAGCTGCGGGCGGCGTGGCGGACGGCGACGATGGTGCTGGTCGGATTCGACCAAGCGGCTGAGGTGGAACACCTGCGGCTTCCGCGGCGGCCGGAGGTCTACGTCCTCGGCTTCGCCGCCGACCAGGATCAGACCGACGCCTGGTCGGCGCGCCTGAGGGCGGCGGTCCTCACCCTCCCCGAAGGAGCCGGTGACCTGGCCGAACGAATGGCGCAGCTGGTCGGCGGACCGACCGGGGCCAACGTCGCAGTCTGCGTGGTCGGTGGGTGTGGAGGAGTTGGCGCCTCGACTCTCGCCGCTGGACTGGCGGTGACCTCGGCTCGGGCCGGTGCGAGGACTCTGCTGATTGACGGTGATCCCCTGGGCGGAGGAATCGACCTGCTCCTCGGCGCCGAGCAGCTGGAGGGCTGGCGCTGGTCGCGGCTGGCGGCCGCCCGTGGATACCTGGGGGATCTCGGCGCTCAGTTGCCTGGCGTCGACGGCGTCGACCTGCTCGCCATGGACCGGGGAACCGCGCCGCCCCCGGCGCTGGCGCCGGAGCAGGTCCGTGCGGTGGCAGGGTGGGCAGCCCGTCGTTACCGGCTCGCCGTTTGGGACCTGCCGCGCCACCTCGGCCCGGCCGCCGACGAGGCGGTGCGACGGGCCGACGAGACGCTGCTGGTCGTCCAGGCTGACGTGCGCGGTGTGGCAGCGGCGTCCGCGGTGGCCGCCCGGCTGCACGTCTCCGGCGGGTTCGTGGGGCTGGTGGTCCGGCGACGCCGTTCCCGCGGCCTGGATGCTGTCTCCGTAGCGAACGCCATGGCCTTGCCGCTGCGCGCCACCGTCGAGGACGAACCGGCCCTGGCCGGTGGGGCCGAGCGCGGGGACCCACCGGGCCGGACACCTCGCAGCCCGCTGTCGCGGAGCTGTCGCACGCTGTTGGGCCGGACCGAAGATGCGCGGCGGGCCGCGTGATGCCGACCGCCACGGCGACTGCGCCCGAAACCGCAGACGGGCCGCTCCGCGAAACTGCGCCTGTCGACGCGGAGGGGTTGATAGCACTGGAGCCCCTACGCACCCGGCTCGCCCTGCTCGGTCGACTACACACTCCGGCCGACGTGGCCACGGCTATGCGAGCCGAAGGTCACGTGGTCACCGACGTGGCACTGATGGAGACCCTGGAACTGCTGCACCGGCACAGCGTCGGCGCCGGGCCGTTGGAGGGGCTGCTGGCGTTGCCCGGGGTCACCGACATCTTGGTGAACGGGCCGAGACAGGTGTTCGTGGACCGGGGACACGGACTGGAGCGGACCGCGGTCAGCTTCGGCTCCGACGCCGAGGTCCGGCGACTCGCGCAGCGACTGGCCGCCTCGGTCGGGCGACGATTAGACGACGCGGTCCCCTTCGTCGACGCCCGACTGCCCGACGGCAGCCGGGTGCACGCGGTCCTCGGCACCGTGGCCGATGCGGGCACCTGTATCAGTTTGCGCATTCCGGCGGCACGATCGTTCTCCCTCGACGACTGCGTCGCATCGGGTGCACTCAGTCCCGGTGCTGCCGAGCTGCTGTCGCGCCTCGTCGCGGCGAAACTCGCCTTTCTGATCAGCGGGGGGACCGGCAGCGGTAAGACCACGCTGCTGGCGGCACTGCTCGCCCTGGTGCCGGCTTCAGAGCGCATCGTCATCGTCGAGGACTCCCGCGAACTCGCTCCGCGCCATCCGCACGTGGTCCGGCTGGAGGGCCGGCCGGCCAACGCAGAACTCGCGGGGGCGGTCAGCCTGACCGACTTGGTCCGGCAGTCGCTACGGATGCGCCCGGACCGGCTGGTGGTCGGCGAGGTCCGGGGCGGTGAGATCGCCGATCTGCTGACCGCGATGAACACCGGTCACGAGGGAGGCTGCGGCACGGTCCACGCGAACTCCTCCGCCGACGTCCCGGCCCGATTGGAGGCACTGGCCGCTTTGGGCGGATTGCCGCGCCAGGCTCTGCACGCCCAGGTGGCGTCGGCCCTGCATGCGTCGGTGCATATCAGTCGGGACGAGCAGGGTCGGCGTCGGGTGGCCGAGATCTCGGTCTTCGCCCGCGACCAGACCACAGGGATCACCCGAACCGAGCAGGCGGTGATCTTCGGTGCCGGCAATTCGACCCGCCTCGGCCCGGGGAGCCGTGCTCTGGACCGATTGCTCAGTCGATGAGCACGCTGCTGACCCTGCTCTGTGCGGTCACCACTGTTTTACTCGCAGTGCCCAGGCACCCGCAGCGGGCCCTCCCCGAACGGCTCGGCGCCCGTTCGCCTTCCGTCCGCGCGGGTCTCGCGCGGCGGGTCCTTACGGTGCTGGTGATGGTGCTCGCCGTCGTAGGCACGCTCGGTGCGGCCTACGCCGTGGCGGGTGCCTCAGGCACCGTTGTCGCCTGCGCCGGGCTGATCGTGGTTGTGACGGCGGCCACCCTGGTCAATTCCTTTATCCGGCAACGACGGACCCGCCGGGCGCAAAACGACGTGGCCCGCGCATGTTCAGTCCTCGCCTCCTATTTGCGGGTGGGTCAGGTCGCGACCGAGGCGCTGACCCGGTCGGCCACCGACTGTCCGGTCCTGGTCGAGGCAGCCCGGATCCTCGAGATCGGAGGTGACGTACCGGCGGCCTGGCGGACCCAGGCGCAGCGTCCGGGCTGTGCCGGCCTGGCCGACCTGGCCCGGGCCTGGGAGGTCGCGACCCGGACCGGCGCTCCGCTCTCGGCCTCGTTGGAGCAGGTGGCCACCGCCCTGGCCGCCGACCAGACCTTGCGGACGGTGGTGGCCGGTGAGTTGTCGGCGCCGCGGGCCACCGGCAAGGTGATGGCCGTGCTGCCGCTGCTCGGCCTCGGCCTGGGTTACCTCCTGGGCGGAGATCCGCTGCAGTGGCTGCTCGCCGGCCCGATCGGCTGGGCGTGCCTGCTGCTCGGCCTGACGTTAGGCGCGGTCGGAGTGACCTGGATCGAGCGGCTGGCCTCGGCCGCTGCCGCCCAGGGCTGACGGAATGGGCCTAGAGACGACGGAATGGGCCTAGAGAAGACGGAATGGGCCTGAAGGATACGGCTGACGACGTCGAAGCTGACGGGATGGGGGCTGACGGCGTCGAAGCTGACGGGCTGGATGGGGCTGACGGCGTCGAAGCTGACGGCTGGGATGGGGCTGACGGGATGGGGCTGAGGTAATGGGGGCTGAGTTGATCGGCTTCGGCACGACTTCGGCGCTGATCAGTGCCGCCCTGGCTGGACTGACCGTGTTCTTGCTGCTGAGTCCACCGCCTCGACGCCCCGCCAGCGGGGCACTGAATCATCCGCCTGGTCGAGTCGAACGGTTGTGGCGTGGCCGGTCCGACGCTGCGCCGCTTCGACGGCGGGCTTCGATCGCCGGTTTCGGCGGCGCGGCGCTCGGCGTACTCGTCCACCGGTTCCTCCTTCCGAACGCCTCCACCTGGTCACTGGTGCTACTCGCGCTCGCGGTAGCGGCCGGGCTGACCCTGGCCCTGGCCTGGCTGGAGCCGGGATCGACGCGCCGCCGCCGGCAGTGCCTGGTCTTGCAGACGCCGCAGGCCTTGGAACTGCTGGCCGGCTGCCTGGCGGTCGGGATGCCGGTCCGGACCGCTCTGAGCGCGGTGGTAGCCGCCTTCGACGCACCCATCGCTGACGACCTCGGCCGACTCAAGGCGCTGACCGACCTGGGCGTCAGCGATGCAGAAGCCTGGAAGACCCTAAGCGAGCATCCGCAGCTGGGGCCGGCCGCGGCGGATCTGGCCCGCTCGGTGGAGTCCGGCACGTTGCTGGTCGACGGGCTGCGCCACCATGCGGCCCAGGCCCGGGACCAGCGGCAGGCAGCACTGCAGGTCGTAGCCCGTAGCGTCGGTGTGCGTAGCGTGCTGCCGCTGATGGGTTGCTTCATCCCCGCCTTCGTCCTGATCGGCGTCGTGCCGACCGTCGCCTCGGCTCTGACCCACGCCTTCACCCTCTGAGTCCAGGTCGGGGTCAGGGGAACCTCGGGTCGAAGAACCGTCGTTATCCCCAGAGTCGAGGGCGCAGCGTCAGGTCAATCCACAGCTCCGGCGCTCAGCGGCAAAAGCCTCCCAACCGCACGAAACTCCTGCCGTACCCGCGGTGGGTACAGCATCCCGACGGATGCAGGACACAGGAGGTCGAAGATGGAACACGGCTTGCAGGATTGGCCCGAGCGTGGCTCGGTCGCGAAGATGGGAACCGGGGTGACTCTCCCGGAGAACGACGTGGTCGAGATCGAGGACTCCGACAGCCAGCTGATCGAGCCGGCGAGACGCCCGGCCTTGGTCCATCGGGGGATGGTGAGTGCGGAGTGGGCGGTCGGCATCATCGCGGCGATTGCCATCGCCGGGGTGCTGCTCTCGGTGGTCACCTCGGGCGAAGTGAGGGACCTGCTGTTGAAGGTGATCTTGACCGTCATCGGCACCTTCTCCAAGTTCACCGGCTAGCAGGATGGGGACGTTCCGGTCGCGCTGGCGTCCTGTTTCCCGTTCAGCCAGCGGAGGCCGGGTCGGCCGCACTCGGCAAGACGGCCGGGGGATGGTGACGGCCGAGCTGGCCGTCGCCACCCTGGCCGCCCTGGCGTTGCTGTTGATGATGCTGTGGGGGGTGTACCTGGTGGTGCTGCAGTTGCGCTGCATCGACACCGCCACGGCGGTGGCGCGGCAGGCGGCGCGGGGTGACGCCGACGGCGTGCGACTGGCCCGGGCGTCCGCGCCGGACGGGACGACCGTGCAGGTCGCGACTCGCAACGACATCGTCACCGTGTCCGTACGGTTGCAGGCCCAGCCGTTGGCGCGGACCTTTCCCGCCGTGGGGCTGTCGGCGCAGGCCCAGGTGACCCACGAACCGGGAACTGAGCGGTGAGTCGGTGCCGTCGCCGCCAGAGCGGGCCGACTGACCACCGCGGGAGTGGCACGGTGCTGATGGTCGGGGTGATGGGGGTGGTCGGAGTGGTCGGTCTGACCGCGATCCTGCTGGCCGGCTACCTGGTCGCGGTGCACCGGGCTCGGGGGGCCGCCGATCTCGCCGCCCTCAGCGCGGCCGCGGCCTACCAGCAAGGAAGCGACCCCTGCACCCAAGCTCGGCGTATTGCCGTCGCGAACAAGGCCCGGGTGGTCGGCTGCAAGCTCGTCGGTGACCCTATCGACTTCGTGGTCAGCGTCTCGGTGGTGGTGCAGGTCGGCACTCGCGTGCCCGGCCTGCCGCGCCGGGTCCCGGCGCGGGCCCACGCGGGGCCGGTCGACGCCGGCGGTTGAGTCCGGCGGGCTTCGCACTTCGCGCCCCCACAGTGCCCGGCGAATCGGTGGCCCGGAGGGGGTCACGGCGACGCTCCATCGTGCGCACCGCGCTCGCCGCGGACCCGACGCCGGTAACGTCGGCGGCCGGACCAGTGCGCACGTGGTCTAGACTTCGCCGGTCTACACCTAGGCATGTGCGCCCCGTTGCCGTGGGCCCGCCCCCCGAAAGTCGAGCAGGAGGACGCTGAATGTCGATACTTCCAAACCCCTTGGAAGTCATCACCCTCTCCGGAGGCAACCTCACCTTGGTGGCCATCGTCGGGGCGGTCGCCGTCATCGCCTTGGTGATGGCGGCGGTGTTCCGCCGCGAGGTGCTCGCCGCCGGCGAGGGCACCCCGAACATGCAGTCCATCGCGTTGGCGGTGCAAGAGGGGGCCAGCGCCTTTCTCGGCCGGCAGTTCAAGACCCTCTCGATCTTCGCGGTGGCGGCCTTCTTGCTGCTGTTGCTGCTTCCGGCGCACGGCGACAGCGGCACCAGCAGTCTGGTCCTGCGGATCTCGCGCTCGATCGCGTTCTTGGCCGGGGCCGGCTTCTCGGCCCTGATCGGCTTTCTCGGCATGTGGCTGGCCGTCCGGGCCAACCTCCGCGTCGCCGCCGCGGCCCGCGGCGAGGGCCGCAGCCCGGCGATGAAGATCGCTTTCCGGACCGGTGCGCACGTCGGCATGGCCACCGTCGGCCTCGGCCTGCTCGGTGCGGCGATCGTGGTGTTCGTCTTCCGCAGCGACGCCCCGACCATCTTGGAGGGCTTCGGTTTCGGCGCGGCCATGCTGGCGATGTTCATGCGTGTCGGTGGCGGCATCTTCACCAAGGCGGCCGACGTCGGCGCCGACCTGGTCGGCAAGGTCGAGCAGGGCATCCCCGAGGACGACCCGCGCAACGCCGCGACCATCGCCGACAACGTCGGCGACAACGTGGGTGACTGCGCCGGGATGGCGGCCGACCTGTTCGAGTCCTACGCCGTCACCCTCGTCGCGTCGTTGATCCTGGGCAAGGCCGCGTTCGGCCCCTACGGTCTGGTGTTCCCGCTGATCGTGCCGGCCATCGGCGTGATCACCGCCATCATCGGCATCTTCTTGACCAAGCCACGCGAAGGCGAGAACGGTCTCAAGACGATCAACCGGTCCTTTTACCTCTCCGCGGGGATTTCGGCGGTGCTCTGCGCCATCGCCGCCTTCGCCTACCTGCCGTCCAGCTTCGCCGCCCTCGGCGCGGGGACCAGCGGCGCCATCGACGACCCCCGGATCGTGGCCATCGGCGCGGTCGTGATCGGGATCGCCTTGGCCGCGATCATCTTGTCGCTCACCGGCTACTACACCGGGACCGAGGACCGCCCGGTGCGGGATATCGGCAAGACCTCCCTGACCGGCGCGGCGACGGTCGTGCTGGCCGGCATCTCGGTCGGGCTGGAATCGGCGGTCTACACCGCCATCGTGATCGCCGCCGCCGTCTACGGCGCGTTCCTGCTCGGCGGCACCGGGGTGGTGGCCCTGTTCGCGATCGCCCTGGCCGGCTGCGGACTGTTGACCACCGTCGGGGTGATCGTGGCCATGGACACCTTCGGTCCGGTCTCCGACAACGCCCAGGGCATCGCGGAGATGTCGGGCGACGTGCATGGCGAGGGCGCCCAGATCCTCACCGAGCTGGACGCGGTCGGCAACACCACCAAGGCCATCACCAAGGGCATCGCCATCTCCACCGCGGTGCTCGCCGCGACCGCGCTGTTCGGCTCCTACACCGACGCCATCCGCGGGGTGCTTGCGCAGCGGTACGGCGCCTTCGTGGAACAAACGGTCGTCTTCGCCCCGCAGACCCTGGTCGGACTGATCCTCGGCGCGGCGGTCGTGTTCTTGTTCTCCGGGTTGGCGATCAGCGCAGTCGGCCGGGCCGCGGGTGCGGTGGTGTACGAGGTCCGCCGCCAGTTCCGCGAGATCGCCGGGATCATGGAGGGGACCGCGAAGCCCGAGTACGGCCGGGTGGTCGACATCGTCACCCGCGACTCGCTGCGCGAGCTCGCCACCCCTGGGTTGCTGGCCATCTTCGCCCCGATCGCCGTCGGCTTCGGTCTCGGCGCCTCCGCCCTGGCCGGTTACCTGGCCGGCGCCATCGCCGCCGGCACCTTGATGGCGGTGTTCCTGGCCAACTCCGGTGGCGCGTGGGACAACGCCAAGAAGCTGGTCGAGGACGGTAACCACGGCGGCAAGGGGTCCCCGGCGCACGAGGCGACCGTGATCGGTGACACCGTCGGCGATCCGTTCAAGGACACCGCCGGGCCGGCCATCAACCCGCTGATCAAGGTGATGAACCTGGTGGCGGTGCTGATCGCGCCTGCGGTGGTGGCGATGTCGCCGCTGAGTGCGGACCCGAATCCGCTGCGGTTCCTGATCGCCCTGGTCTCCTTGGCCATCATCGTGACCGCAGTGTTCATCAGCACCCGGCGCCCGGCAGCGATGTCGGACCGGCCGGACGCGGTCGAGGCGGCTCCGGGTCAGGGGTCCGGCGCGTCGGCGATCGGTCAGCACGACCCTGCGGCTCATACCGGTCCCGGTGCGGTGGTCGAGCAGGCCGTCGACGGTCGCGCCGACGGATCGCCGAACGTGGCGCCGGTACGCGACCGCAAGCCGAGCTGACCGCCAAGCCCTGGACCAGGACGGCGTCCCCGCACCGGGATGACGCCGTCCTGGAACCCCTGGGATGCGCTGCTTCGGGGCCGGTGCAGTTCCGGTGCTGACGCCCTTGGTCGACGGAGCTCTTGACAGCGGCTAATTTCTACGGCCAGAGTGCCAGAAGCCGGGCATCGAGGCGCGGCGTCGTCAGAAATGGGACTGTCGTGGCCGATCCTGCCTTCGCCTTCAGCTCGACCACCGCCCGACGGACCGTCGGCGTCCTGCTCGCCGGGGTCTTGAGCTGGACCGGAGCCGCGGGTTTCGCGCCGGTCAGCGCCGCCCCGAGCAAGCCCGCCGGCTTCGCCACGTCGTTCGAGGCCGACGATCCGGCCGCGCTGAGCAGTACGGTCGAGACCGGTCGCGACGGTCAGCCGGTCCGGCGCGGGGTCATCGCCTCCTCCCCGCACCTCAAGGGCTCCGTGATCGATTCCGACACCCCGATCGAAGCGTCGGCGGAGAATCCGCCCGGCGAGGTCGCCCGCAACCTGGCCGACGCCGACCCCGGGACCAAGTGGCTGGCCTTCGCCACCACCGCGACCCTGACCTACCACCTGCCCGAGGCGGCGGCGGTGACGACGTACGCGCTGACCTCCGGCAACGACGCCCCCGACCGCGACCCTGCGGCCTGGACGCTGCAGGGGTCGACCGACGGGACGACCTTCGCCGACCTGGACACCCGGACCGGGCAGACGTGGACCGGCCGGGGGGTCCGCAACACCTACACCGTGGCGACCCCGAAGGCCTACGCCTACTACCGGCTCGCCATCGACGCCCCGCGGGCGGGCGGCCTGCTGCAACTGGCCGACTTCGACCTGGCCGTCGCCGGGACGGCGACGCAGGAGCAGCCGATGGTCACCGCCACCGGCGCCGGCCCGTCCTCGGGGTTCAACTTGAAGCAGAACGCCGGCTTCAGCGGACTGCACGCCTACCGCTACGCCGGCGAGCAGACCGTGACCGGGCGCGCATACGAGACCAATGTGGTGCAGCGGGGCCTGAAGGTCCCGGTCCGGCGCGACACCCGGCTCAGCTACACCGTCGTGCCCCAGTTCACCGCCCAGAACCCGGAGTATCCCGCCACGTTCGTCGCGCTCGACCTGCACTTCACCGACGGCAGCTACCTCTCCGAGTTGAGCCCGGTTGATCAGCACGGCATCGCGCTGACCGCCCGGGGTCAAGGTCAGGGCAAGATTCTCTACGCCGACCAGTGGAACTTCGAAAGCAGTGACATCGGCGCCGTGGCGGCCGGGAAGACGATCGACCGCGTGCTGCTCGCCTACGACGCGCCGAACGCCAAGCCGGGCACCGAGTTCGCCGGCTGGATCGACGACGTCCGGATCGGTCCCGCCCCGGCCGACCCCGACGCGAGCACCCTGACCAACCTCGTCGACACCCGGCGGGGCACCAACTCCTCCGGTTCGTTCTCTCGCGGCAACAATCTGCCGATCAGCGCGGTGCCCAACGGCTTCACCTTTTTCACCCCGGTCACCGACGCCCGCTCCAACAGCTGGGAGTACTACTACGCCCAGGCCAACGACGCGGACAACCACCCGCGGCTGCAGGGTTTCTCGGTCTCGCACGAGCCGAGCCCGTGGATGGGGGACCGCAACCAGCTCTCGGTGATGCCGTCCACCTCCGCCACCCCGACCGGCGACCCGACCGGCCGGGCGCTGGCCTTCGACCACGCCGACGAGGTCGCCCGACCCGACTACTACCGGGTGTCGTTTCTGAACAAGCTGAAGACCGAGCTGGCCCCGACCGACCACGGAGCGGTGCTGCGCTTCACCTTCCCCGGCGAGGGCGGCTCGCTGACCTTCGACACCGTGGACCGTCAGGGGTCCTTCGTCCTGGATGCCGCCGCCGGCACCGTGCACGGCTGGGTCGACAACGGCAGCGGCCTCTCGGTCGGCCGGAGCCGAATGTTCTTCACCGGGACCTTCTCGGCCAAGCCGACCGGCAGCGGCACCGCGCCTGGGGCCAATGCTCCCGGCGCGGCCTACGCCGCCTTCGACACCAAGACCGTCGAGCTGCGGCTGTCCACCTCCTTCATCGGGCTGGACCAGGCCCGGCACAACGCCGACCTGGAGCTGGCCGGACGCAGCTTCGACGCCATCCACACCGCCGCCACCGGGGCCTGGCAGGCCCGGCTCGGCGTGGTCGAGGTGGGCGGCGCCACCCAAGCCCAGCTCAGCGCTCTGTACGGCAGCCTGTACCGGCTGAACCTCTACCCGAACTCCCAGTTCGAGAACACCGGCAGCGCTGCGAAGCCGGTCTACCGCTACGCCAGCCCGGTGCTCCCGCAGACCGGTGAGCCCTCCGACACCCAGACCTCGGCCCAGGTCCGCGACGGGCGGATCTACGTCAACAACGGCTTTTGGGACACCTACCGGACGGTCTGGCCGGCCTACTCCCTGCTCTACCCCGAGGTCGCCGCGGACCTGGTCGACGGTTTCACCCAGCAGTACCGCGACGGTGGCTGGATCGCCCGCTGGTCCTCCCCGGGCTACGCCGACCTGATGACCGGAACCAGCAGCGACGTCGCCTTCGCCGGGGCGTACCTGCGCGGGGTCACACTGAAGGATCCCCTGGCCACCTACGACGCGGGTCTGAAGAACGCAACAACGCTGCCCGCAGCCAGCGGGGTGGGCCGCAAGGGACTGGCGACGTCGATCTTCGCCAAGTACACCGACACCGGCACCGGGGAGTCGGTCTCGTGGGGCCTGGAGGGGGCGATCAACGACGCCGGCCTGGCCCAGATGGCGGCCAAGCTGGCCACCGATCCTCGGGTCCCGCCGGCTCGCCGCGCTTCCCTGCGGGACGAGGCCGGCTACCTCCAAGATCGGTCCAGCGAGTACGTGAACCTGTTCGACCGCCGGGTCGGGTTCTTTCAGGGACGTAACGCCAACGGCTCGTTCAAGCAGGACCCCAAGAACTACGACCCGGAGTCGTGGGGCGACGTCTACACCGAGACCGACGGCTGGAACTTCGCCTTCCACGCCCCCCAGGACGGTCAGGGCCTGGCCGCGCTGTACGGCGGCCGAGCCGGCTTGGAGGCCAAGCTCGACCGCTTTTTCGCCACCCCGGAGCTGGCGAACAAACCCGGCGGTTACGGCGGCGTGATCCACGAGATGCGGGAGGCACAGGCCGTCCGGATGGGGCAGTTCGGGATGAGCAACCAGGTCTCCCACCACATCCCCTACATGTACGACTACGTCCAGCGACCGGACAAGACCCAGCGCCTGGTCCGGGAGGTGCTGCAGCGGCTCTACGTCGGCGACGAGATCGGGCAGGGCTATCCCGGCGACGAGGACAACGGGGAGATGTCGGCTTGGTATGTGCTGTCCGCGCTCGGGCTCTACCCGTTGCAGTCCGGCTCGCCGAACTGGGCGGTCGGCAGTCCGCTGTTCCCGCGGGCCGTGATCCACCGCGCCGGGGGCGACCTGAGCATCACCGCTGACGGCAACAGTGTGCGCAACGTCTACGTCCAGGGGCTGAACCTCAACGGTGACCGGCACCGCTCCACCTCGCTCAGCACCGCCGAGCTCGCCGGCCCGACCCGGCTCGACTTCACGATGGGTGCGAAACCGTCGCGGTGGGGGACGGGGCGTAACGACGTCCCGCCGTCACCGACCAAAGCCTCGAAGGGGGTGCCCAAGCCCGACGCCGACGCCGGCAGTCCTGGTGTCGGGGTGCTGACCGCGGCCAACGGCCGAGACGTGTCCGCGCTGACCGACGACGACGCCACCACCCAGACCACCTTCACCGACGGCGTGCCCTCGCTGAGCTGGAACGCCCTCGGTTCGGGGCAGCGGGTCTCCAGCTACACCCTCACCTCGGGCTCGGCGCCCGGCGATCCGACGGCGTGGACGTTGGAGGGTTCCCAGGACGGCCGGAGCTGGAAACGGCTGGACTCCCGCACCGAGCAGAGCTTTCCCTGGCGCGGACAGACCCGCCCGTTCAGCGTCGCCCGACCCGGTACGTACCGGATGTACCGGCTGCGCTTCCAGGGCTCCGGTCCGGTCTCCCTGGCCGAGGTGGAGCTGCTGGTCAGTCCGCGGCTGCCGGGCACCAGCCGGCTCACCGTCACCCCGGTGCGGACCGCGCTGACCACCCGCACCGGGTCGGAATTCTCCTCCGTCCTCGCCACCTTCATCGGCGGGCGGAAGGCCGATCCGGCCGACTACCGGGCCACCGTCGACTGGGGTGACGGCGCCACCTCGACCGGTACCGTCCGTCCCGGCCAGCTCAACTCCTTCACCGTGAGCGGTCAGCACCGCTACACCGAGCCGGGTTACTACCGGGTCACGGTCACCGTCACCGACGGCCGGCAGAGTGCTGTCAGTGAGGTTGGCGTCACCGTCTCGGCGGCGGCCACCGGCGGCATCACCGCGGGCTTCGACAAGACGTGTATCGCCGACGACGGCGTCGGGGCCGACTGCGACGGCGGCGGCTACTCCTACTCCCGGCAGGCCCTGTCCAAGGCCGGGGTCGTCCAGGGCGAACCGGTCACCGTTCCAGGCACGGACTTGTCGTTCACCCTGCCCGCGGTGGCCGCCGGCGAGCCGGACAACGCCACCGGCAGCGGCCAGACCCTGCCGCTGGCCCTGCCGGCGGACACCAAGCGGATCGCCTTCATCGGCACCGGCACCCAGGGCAACCAGCGCTCGACCGCGACGCTGCGGTTCGCCGACGGCTCGACCCAGGAAGTGGCGCTGAACTTCCCCGACTGGACCCTCGGCGCCGGTAGTCAGCCGGTGCCGGACGGCTTCACCGTGGTGGCGGCGCCGTCGTACCGGCTGAACCAGGGTGGTCGGGACGGCGCTAAGCCGTACCTGTTCGCCGGTCCGCCGATCACCCTGCCCGCGGGTAAGGCGGTTACCGCAGTGGTGCTGCCCAAGCAGCCGGGCACGGAGAAGAACCAGGGCCGGGTGCACGTCTTCGCGGTCGCGACCGACGGCACGCCCGCCGCTGCGCTGAAACTGCAGGGCGCCGCCGACGCCCAGGCCACGGCCGGGACGACCGCCCGGGTGAGCCTGGGCCAGACCAGCAACGGCGTCGGGACGGTTTCCGCCCGGGTGCAGTGGGGCGACGCCTCTGCCACCGAGGACGCCCAGGTGGCTGCGGACGGAACGGTCAGCGGCACCCACACGTGGGCCGCGCCGGGCCGCTACCTGGTGCACGTCACGGTGTCGGACCAGCGGGGCAGCGTGACCGAGAACCTGACCGTCACCGTCGGCCGCGCCGCCGCACCGGCCCTGGCTCCGCTGCGACCGACCGGGCCCGGGACGAAGGTGGCGCTGAGCGGGTCCGGATTCAGCCCGAACGAGCCGGTCCGGCTGGCCCTGGTCACCCCGGCCGGCGTCACCGGCCAGGCCGTGGCCGACGCCGGTGGCCGGCTGACCGCCTCGATCGCGATCCCGGCCGACGTCCCGGACGGGGTCTACGCCGTGACCGCAGTCGGAGCGGCCTCGGGCGTCCCGGCCACGGCGACGGTGCGGGTGGCCCGGCCCGGCTTCACCGAGGTCGCACCCGCGGTCCGGTCGACCCTGGTGCTGTCGTCGTCGACGGCGATGCCGGGGGAGCGGATCACCGCCAGCGGCACCGGCTACCGGCCCAACGCCGTGGTCACCCTCTCCGGGGTCGCCGGTGACGGCTCGACCCTGGTCCTGGCCCGGGCGAAGACCGACGGCGACGGCGGGTTCACCCGTACGCTGGTCGTCCCGGCCGCACCGGGCGGGCTGCGTTCGATCGGCACCGACCGTGCGGCGGCGCCGTTGACTCCGCCGGCGTCGATCCCGTTCGAGCAGGTCCGGGCCCCGCACGGCAGCACCCGCTGAGCGCGAGCTGCCTGCCGGCTTCGGCTCAGGCGGCGGCCTGGCCCGCCAGCGCCCAACGGATGGTGGCCAGACCGGAACGGGCGATCGGCCGGGCCAGCAGCCGGTCGGTCACCGGCAGCGTGGGCAGTCCCAGCATCGAACGCGCCCAGGGGGGCAGGATCGAGACCGCGCCCGCGGCCAGTGCGGCGTAGCCGGCCCGCGCCGGACCGCGCAGCGGCGGATCCTTGAGGAGCAGGTCGCAGGTCTCGCGGGCCTGTTCGGTCATCTCCAGTTCGGGCCGGTACGCCGCCATCGCCGCGGCGAGTTCGGCGGTGCTGCGCGGCGGGTCCGGGACACCGAGCAGCTCGGCGACATGCCCGGCCTGCTCGACGTAGCGGTCGGCCTCCGCTGGGCTCAGGGCCGCTCCGCCGAAGTGCCGGTAGGCGGTGAGGAAGCTGTCGGTCTCAGCCAGGTGCACCCAGGTCAGCAGGTGCGGGTCGCTGGCCCGGTAGGGCACACCGGCGCGGGTGGCGCCGCGGATCCGTCGGTGGATGGCCCGGACGTGGGCGATGTCGCCCTCGGCGTCGGTGATCGTTCCGTACGTAGTGGTGGCCAGGAACCGGCTGGTCCGGTGCAAACGGCCCCATGGGTCGCCGCGGAAGCCGGAATGCTGGCTGACCGCCAACATGGCCACCGGGTGCAATGACTGCACCAGCAGGGCCCGGATACCGCCGACGAACATCGAGGTGTCGGCGTGCACCCGCCAGACCGGATCGTCGTCGGTGAACCAGCGCGGCCCGTTGGTGTGCCAGATCCGCGCGTGCTCGGCGGCGAAGTCTTCACCGGCGATCCGGTGCTGGACCGCCTGGGCGATGGCGGCCCGAGGCCGCTCCATCCACGACGGGCTCACGAACGTGAGCCTAGGAGGAACGGCCAAAGCGTGGGCCCGGCTCCGCCCGGCGAGGACTTACCCGTGTCGAGCTACCAGCCGACAGGCCGCCTGACGGTGCTGGGCGATGAGTTGGTCGACGTCGAGGTCGACGAGTTGACCGTCGACCACCCGCCACCGACCGGCGACCAGCACCCGGTCGGCCCGGTCGGCCCCGCACAGCAGCAACGCCGAGAGCGGATCGTGGCTGCCGGAGAAGCGCAGATCCTCCAGGGTGAACATCGCCAGGTCGGCCTGTCGGCCGGGGGCCAACACCCCGATGTCGTCACGGCCCAGGGCCCGGGCCGAACCGGCCGTGGCCCAGTGCAGCGCCCGCTGGGGGGTGACCCGGTCGGCGCCGTAGCGCAGTCGCTGCAGATAGAGGGCCTGGCGGACCTCCAAGATCATGTTCGAGGCGTCGTTGGAAGCGGAGCCGTCGACCCCGATCCCCACCGGAACGCCGGCGTCCTCGAGCTCGACCGCCCGCGCGATCCCCGAGGCGAGGCGCATGTTGGAACTCGGGCAGTGCGCCACCGCGGTCCCGGCCGCTCCGAGCCGGCGCACCTCCGCGTCGTCGAAGTGGATGCCGTGGGCCAGCCACGTCCGGTCGGTCAGCCAACCGACGCTGTCCAGGTAGTCCACGGTGCGCAGCCCGAAGCGGTCCCGGCAGAACTGCTCCTCGTCGATCGTTTCGGCCAGGTGGGTGTGCAACCGGACCTCGTGGCGCTGGGCCAGGGCGGCGGTCTCGCGCATCACCTGCGTGGTCACCGAGAACGGCGAGCAGGGAGCGAGCGCGATCTGCACGAACGCACCCGGCTCGCGCTGGTGGTAGGTCCGGATCAGCCGTTCACTGTCGGCGAGGATGGTTTCGGCGTCCTGCACCGTGCGCTGCGGCGGCAGGCCGCCGTCGGCCTCGCCCAACGACATCGAGCCGCGGGTCAGCGTCGCCCGCATTCCGAGGCGGCCGACCACCTCCACCTGGACGTCGATGGCCTGCTCCAGACCGGCCGGGAACAGGTAGTGGTGATCGGCCGCGGTGGTACAGCCGGACAGCAGCAGCTCGGCCAGGGCCGCCGTCGTAGCCAGCTCCAGGTCCTGCGGGGTCAGCCCCGCCCACACCCCGTACAACGCCTTCAGCCAGGGAAACAGGGGCTGGCTGACCACCGGAGCCCAGGCCCGGGTCAGGGTTTGGTAGAAGTGGTGGTGAGTGTTGATCAGGCCCGGAATGAGCACGTGCCGGGAGGCGTCGAACACCTCCGCGTACGGCTGGGTCGGCTCGCCACCGGCCGGCACGAGTTCGGCGATCTCCGCGCCGGCGACGACCAGGCCGCCGCCCGCGTCCGGTTCGCGGCCGGCCGGGTGGCCGGTGTAGACGGCGAGCGGATTCTTCAGCCACAGCCCGGTGGGACGCTCGGACACGGTGGACTCCAATCGACGATGATGGGGGAGTCGGCCGTCGCCGACCCCACATAGGGGCCAGCTCAGTTGACCTGTCTGCTGATCCAGGCGGCCTGCGGTCCGCGGGCCTGCCTTAGCGTTACCACGCCCCGGGTTCGAGGGTCAACCACGGCTCGGCCGGCACCGCGGCCGGGGAGCTTCACCAGGGCGCCCCCACACAGGAAGGCGAGAGTGCACCGTGGGTCAACTATCCGAGCCGGTGGCATCCGGACCGGCGGACGACCAGCGGGTCCCGGCCGTGGACTGGTTCATCCGGCCGGGTCGGGGACGGCCGGGAACGCTGAACCTGGCCTACAACGCGCTGGACCGGCACGTGATCCGCGGCCTCGCCGAGCGGCCCGCCCTGGTCTCCTCCGACCAGCAGGTGCAGACCTACGCCGAACTGCTGCAGCAGGTGGCGCAGCTCGGCGGCGGGCTGCGGGAGCTGGGCGTCCGGCCGGGCCTGCCGGTACTGGTCGGCCTGTCGTGGGGCGTCGAGGCCGTCCTGGCCGGCTTGGCTTGCGCCCGGCTCGGCGCCGTCGTCGTGCCCCTGAGGGGTATTGAACCCGAGCTCGACCCCGACCGCTGGGCCGGCGAACCGCAGGCCGGCGCCGCGACGCCCGGGACGCCCCCGGTGGCGCTGATCGAGGGGGCCGGCAAGCGAAGCTTCGACCAAGCGTTCCCCGACGCCGGCCGACCGGTCTTCACCGTGGTCCTGCGGCCCGAGCCGGGCATGCTGGACCGGACCGGCGATGTCGACTTCGCCGCGCTGCTGCGGCCCGGACAGTTCGAACCGGCGGTCTGCGCCGAGCTGCCCGCGGATGCCCCGTGGCTGGCCGACCCGTGGCCGGGTGCGCCGGACCGATCCGCGCGGAACGTTCGCCGGCAGGCCGAGTGCCTCGATCTGGTCGCCGACGCGCGGGCCGCCGGACTGGGGCCCGGCGTTAGCGTCGCCGTGAAGAATCCGGGCGGTGGCGCCGCCTGGACGGCGGTGCTCGGACCGCTGATGGTCGGGGCCACCGTCGAGTTGCGGGCCGGGTGAGCGGCGCCGCGGAGAGTGCGTGGAACCATGGCCGGGTGCTGACGCCGGACCAGACCGCGGCCCTGCGGGCGGCGTTCTCGGCCCACACCTACACGGTGGACGCGGTGGTCGCGCTGATCGGCGAGCCCGCCCACCGCGCGCTGGGCCGCAACGCCACCGTGCCCGCCCGGCGGGCTTTGTCCGGGCGTCGGGACCCGCTGGCCACCTTGACCCGGCTCTGGCTGCTGCAGGACCCGGTGCCGCGGGCGGAGCTGGAGTCGGCCCTGCCCGGCCTGGTGGCGCCCATGTTGGACGCCGGCCTGCTCACCGGCGACGCCGAGCCCGTCCACGCCAAGCACGTGCACGCCGAGGTCGACCTGCGGCCCTACGCCGCCGACGACGGGGTGGACGGCTGGATCGCCGCCGACCTGACCCCGGGCCTGGACACCCGGATCGCACCGATCCGGCCTGACTACGTCCTCGGCGTCTCCTCCGCATCCTCGACCCTGGCCCAGCTGACCCTGCGTCGACCGGTCGGGCGGGCGTTGGACCTCGGCACCGGGTGCGGGGTACAGAGCCTGCACTTGGCCCGGCACGCCGAGCACGTCGTCGCCACCGACCTCAACCCGCGGGCACTGACCCTGGCCCGGCTGACCGCCGACCTGAACGAGATCACCCTGGACCTGCGCCACGGTGACCTCTACGAATCGGTCGAGGAGGAGCGCTTCGACCTGATCGTCACCAACCCGCCGTACGTGATGTCCCCACCGGGCGGTGAGCGGCTGGCCTACCGGGAGGGCAACTTCACCGGCGACGGGCTGGTCGAGGCCGTGGTCCGCGGCGGGGTCGAGCGGCTCACCGCCGGCGGGGTGCTGCAGGTGCTGGGGAACTGGGCCCACATCCGGGACCAGGACTGGACCGAACGCGTCGGCGGCTGGCTGGGCGAGGGGCTGGACGTGCACGTGGTCGAACGCGAAGCGTTGGAGCCGGCGGCGTACGTGGAGTTGTGGCTGGCCGACGCGGGCCTGGGCGGTGCTCCGGACTACCGGGAGCGCTACCTCGCCTGGTGCGACTACTTCGACGACCTCGGAATCGAGGCCGTCGGCCTGGGCTGGCTGCTGGCCCGCCGAACCGACGCGGCCCGGCCGTACCGCCGGCTGGAGTCGTGGCCGTACGCGGTGGAGCAGCCGCTGGCGCCCGCGCTGGCCGCGGAACTGGACGCGGTCCGGCGCGACCAGGAGATGACCGACGCCGACATCCTGAGCCGCCGGTGGCGGCTGGCCGCCGACGTCATGGAGGAGAGTGTCGGCGTGCCGGGGGCGGCGGACCCCACCCGGATCGTGCTTCGTCAGCAGCGGGGTCTGCGCCGCGCCGTGCCGGTCGACACCGCCCAGGCCGCGGTTCTCGGGGCCTGCGACGGCGACCTGGAACTCGGGCGGATCGTGGACACGGTGGCCGACCTGCTCGGGCTGGATCCGGCCACCCTCCGCTCCGCCGCCGTGGAGCGGATCCGGGCGCTCGCCGTCGACGGGCTGATCGGCTGAGGCGGACCGATTTTCCCGGTGGGAATGGTCTCGGCGTCCGCTTCGTTCCTGGCTCGGGGTGTTGCGGGCCGTAGAGTGTGCGCGGCCGGTATCCCGATCGACCTGCTCAGACGAGCAGAGCCGGCACCCGGCAGGAGGATTTCGTGGCCAAGGCAGGTGGCACCCGGCGACTCGTCATCGTCGAGTCCCCGAAAAAGATTGCGCAGATCGCGAGCTATCTCGGCGACGGCTACGTGGTGGAGTCCAGCTACGGCCACGTGCGGGACCTGCCGACCGGCGCGGCGGACGTGCCGGCCAAGTACAAGGGTGAGAAGTGGGCCCGGACCGGGGTCGACGTCGACCACGGGTTCGAGCCGCTCTACGTGGTCAGTCCCGACAAGCGCGCCCGGATGCGCACCCTCAAAGACGCACTGGCCGGAGCCGACGAGTTGCTGTTGGCCACCGACGACGACCGCGAGGGCGAAGCCATCGCCTGGCATCTGCTGCAGGAGCTCAAGCCCAAGGTCCCGGCCCGGCGGATGGTGTTCCGCGAGATCACCCCGAAGGCGATCGCCGATGCGGTGGCCAACCCGCGCGACCTGGACACCGATCTGGTGGACGCGCAGGAGACCCGGCGGATCCTCGACCGGCTCTACGGCTACGAAGTCTCGCCGGTGCTGTGGAAGAAGGTGATGCCGCGGCTGTCGGCCGGCCGGGTGCAGTCGGTCGCGACCCGGCTGGTGGTCGAACGCGAACGGGCGCGGATGGCGTTTCGGACCGCTTCCTACTGGGACCTGGACGCCGTCTTGGACGCCGGCGAGGACGACGCGCCGCTGTTCCCGGCCCGGCTGACCCGGATCGGTGAGCGCCGGGTGGCTCAGGGCCGCGACTTCGACAGCCGAGGACAGCTGGTCGCCCGGGGCGCTGAGCCGCTGGTCCAGCTCGACCAGACCCAGGCCCAGAGCCTGGCCACCTCACTGGAGAGCGCCGACTTCACCGTCGCCAGCGTCGACTCCAAGCCGTACAGCCGTAAGCCGTACGCGCCCTTCCGGACCACCACCATGCAGCAGGAGGCGGGGCGCAAGCTCGGCTTCACCGCCCAGCGAGCGATGTCGGTGGCCCAGGACCTCTACGAGGGCGGCTTCATCACCTACATGCGCACCGACTCCTCCACCCTGTCCGACACCGCGATCGCCGCCGCCCGGGACCAGGTCCGCCAGCTGTTCGGTGCCGACTACCTGCCCGACCGCCCCCGGGTCTACACCTCCACGGTGAAGAACGCCCAAGAGGCGCACGAGGCGATCCGGCCGGCCGGGGAGACGTTCCGGACCCCGGCCCAAACCGGGCTACGCGGGGACCAGTTCCGGTTGTACGAACTGATCTGGATGCGTACCGTCGCCTCGCAGATGAAGGACGCCGAGGGCTTCTCGATCACCGTCCGGATCGACGCACAGTCGGCGGGCTCCGCCCCCGGGGGCCTCGAGGGCGCTCAACGCTGTGAGTTCGTCGCTTCCGGCCGGACCATCACCTTCCACGGCTTCCTCAAGGCCTACGTGGAGTCCCGCGACGACGAGACCGGCCCCAGCGACGACGCCCAGACCCGGCTGCCGCAGCTGCGGCAGCACCAGTCGTTGCGGCCCGAGGAGGTCACCGCCAGCGGCCACGAGACCCGGCCCCCGGCGCGCTACACCGAACCGTCCCTGGTGGCCAAGCTGGAGGAGCTGGAGATCGGCCGGCCCTCCACCTACGCCTCGATCATCCGCACCATCACCAGCCGCGACTACGTCTTCAAGCGCGGTTCGGCCCTGGTGCCGACCTGGCTGGCCTTCGCCGTCACCCGGCTGCTGGAGGAACACTTCCCCAAACTGGTCGACTACGCCTTCACCGCCGAGATGGAGCAGGTGTTGGACCAGATGGCCAACGGCCAGGCCGAGCGACTGGCCGTGCTGACCGACTTCTACTTCGGCGATCAGGATCCGGCTGAGGGCGGGCACGAGGGCCTGCAACGGCTGGTCTCGGAGCTCGGCGACATCGACGCCCGGGCGCTGTCGACCTTCCCGCTGGGCGACCTGGACACCGATACCGACGTCGGACCGATCGTGGTCCGGGTGGGCCGCTACGGCACGTACGTCGAGGACGGCGAGGGTAAGCGGGCCAACGTGGCCGACGACCTGCCGCCGGACGAGCTGACGCCTGCCCTGGCCCGGGAGTTGCTGGCCAAGCCGATGGGGGAGGAGCGGGAACTGGGGGTCGATCCGCAGACGCAGCTCACCGTGGTCGCCCGGAACGGCCGCTACGGCCCGTACGTGACCGAGGTCTTGGCCGACGACGCGCCCAAGAACGCGAAGGCCCGGACCGGATCGCTGTTCGCGTCGATGAGCCTGGACACCGTCGATCTGGAGCAGGCCCTGCGGTTGATGAGTCTGCCGCGGGTGGTCGGTACCGACGCCGAGGGGGTCGAGATCACCGCGCAGAACGGCCGCTACGGCCCGTACCTGAAGAAGGGCACCGACTCCCGCTCGCTGACCAGCGAGGAGCAGATCTTCGACATCACCGTGGACGAGGCGGAGCAGATCTACGCCCAGCCCAAGCAACGCGGACGGGCCGCGACCAAGCCGCCGCTGGCGGAGTTGGGCGCGGACCCGGTGTCGGGCCGGCCGATGGTAGTCAAGGACGGCCGGTTCGGCGCCTACGTCACCGACGGGGAGGTGAACGCGACCCTGCGCCGCGACGACGATCCGACCACCATCACCGCCGAGCGAGGTGCGGAACTACTGGCCGAGAAGCGGGCCAAGGGCCCCGCCCCCAAGCGGGCGACCAAGCGGGCCCCGGCCAAGAAGGCGGCCGCGAAGAAGGCTCCGGCCAGGACGGCGGCCGCGAAGAAGGCTCCGGCCAAGAAGGCGACCGCGGCGAAGACTCAGGCCAAGAAGGCGACCGCGGCGAAGACTCCGGCCAAGAAGGCGACCGCGAAGGCGGCGGCGTCCTCGGCCGTCGGTTGATGGAAGGAGCGGCGCGGGGCAGACGGCGTGAGTAGTCCGGGCGTCCTGGTCGCCTTCGAGGGCGGTGACGGGGTCGGCAAGACCACCCAGGTCGAACTGCTTTGCGCCGGCCTGGCTCGGACCGGGGTCGAGGTGGTGCGGACCTTCGAACCCGGAGACACCGCGGCGGGAGCGGTGCTGCGACGGCTCGTGCTCGAGCCCGGGGAATGGCTGGTCGGGGCACGGACCGAGGCCCTGCTGTATGCCGCCGACAAGGCTCAGCATCTCGAGGAGGTCGTCGGACCGGCGCTGGACCGGGGTGCGGTGGTGGTCTGCGATCGTTACGTGGACTCGA
Organism: Friedmanniella sp.; assembly: GCA_965218535.1. Classification (GTDB taxonomy): domain Bacteria; phylum Actinomycetota; class Actinomycetes; order Propionibacteriales; family Propionibacteriaceae; genus Microlunatus. Next base: position 729,433 of record CBDCLF010000001.1, on the reverse strand, counting down.
TGATCGCCTACCAGGGCGCCGGCCGGGTGCTTAACGTGGACGAGGTGGAGCGGCTGGCCCGCTGGGCCACCGGCGGACTGCGGCCCGACCTCACCGTCCTGCTCGACCTCGACCCTGTGGTCGGGGTGCAGGTGATCGAACTCAAGGACCGGCTGGAGGGCGCCGGGGAAAGCTTTCACACCCGAGCCCGGGCGTTCTTCCTTGCCCTGGCCGAGCGCGAGGAGCACCGCTATCTCGTACTCCCTGCCCGGCAGGCCCCGCAGGTGCTGGCGGCCCGGGTCGCAGCCCGGGTGGCGACGCTGCTGGCTGAGCGGGGTCTGGTTCCTGGCGTAAACCGCGAACAGGAGGGCCTGGGGCAGGAGGGCCTGGGGCAGGACGGTTCGGGGGTGTCTGATCCGGCTGGCACACTGCCGACATCATGACCGCCGACCTCCGCACCCCCGACGGCTCGGACCACGCTCGGTTCACTGATCGCGATGCCGCGGGCAACGATCCAGCCGAGGGCCCGGCCGATGAGAAGGTCTGGGCCGAACTGATCGGTCAGCGGCGAGCCGTCTCCGCCCTCCGCCGGGCGGCGCAGGGCGAGCCCCACGCAATGAGCCACGCGTGGTTGATCGTCGGACCGCCCGGTTCTGGTCGCTCGAACGCCGCCCGCGCCTTCGCCGCCGCCCTGCAGTGCGAGCGTCGCAACGGCGCCCCGGGCTGCGGAATCTGCTCCGGGTGCCGGACCGCCCTCAACGGGGCGCACCCCGACGTCACCGTGGTCCGGACCGAGCAGCTCTCGATCGGGGTCGAGGAAGTGCGGGAGTTGGTCCGCCGGGCCGCGATGAGTCCGACGCTGGGGCGGCGTCAGGTGATTGTCGTCGAGGACGCCGACCGGGTCACCGAGCGGGGCGCGGACGCGCTGCTGAAGAGTATCGAGGAGCCGGCCCGGCGGACGGTGTGGATTCTTTGTGCGCCGACCGCGGACGACGTGGTGGCCACCATTCGATCCCGCTGCCGGCTGCTCACCCTGGCCACGCCCACGGTGGACGCGGTAGCCCGGCTATTGACCCAACGCGATCACGTTCCCCCGGATCTGGCCCTGGAGTCCGCGCGAGCGGCTCAGGGTCACGTCGGGCGGGCACGGATGCTCGCCCGCGAGCCGCGGGCTCGGGAGTGGCGGCGGACGGTGCTGCAGATCCCGTTCGGCCTGACCAGTCTGGCCGCCTGCCTGGAAGCTGCGAACCGGCTGATCCAGACCTGTTCGGCCGAGGCGGCCGCGGCCACCGAGGAGGTCGACGCTCGGGAGCGGTCGGCGCTGGAGGAGGCGTTGGGGTTTGGGACCAGGGGCGCGCGGCCGCGGCAGGGGGCGGCGGCGTTGAAGGAGTTGGACGAGCAACAGAAGGCTCGCGCAAAGCGGTTCCAACGCGACGCCATCGATCGGGCGCTGACCGAGCTCACCGGCTTCTACCGCGATCTGCTGGCCTTGCAGACCGGTGCGGGAACGTCGCTGGTGAACGCTGACCTGCAGCCGAGACTGGCCGTGATGGCCCGCAAGACCACCGCGGAGTCGACGCTGCGCCGGATCGATGCCCTGCTGGCCTGCCGGACGGCGTTGGAAGGCAACGTGGCGCCCCTGCTCGCGGTGGAGTCGACGCTGATCGCCCTGGTGGAAGGATGAGGGCCGCTCCTGGTGTCCACGAGTGAAACAGGCTTCTGGCCGACTTTATTTTTGGTCCGAACTCAAGTAGGGTCCGTTTAGTTGGCGGAGGGGACGAACCCCCGAGCGTTCTCTCCGCCAACCTCGCTTGGTGCTGTGGTATTCGCCGTATTTCGCTCGCCGCCGAGATCGTCCGGTGTGCACGCTTGCGTCCTGGTGCTCGATTCGTCTAAGTTCTCTCAGGTTGGACGACGCGCTGGTCGAGGTGGCGTTCGGCGACGGGGGCTGGCATCATCCTCCACGCGTTGCATCCGTACGCCGAGCCCGTCGGTGGGTGCCTTGCCGGGACCTTTCCCGGGCGCCGGCGGGGCGAGGTCTGTGGTTAGTGTCACCGGCTCGGCAGGCGATGAAGGTGGCACGACGGTTCGACGGTCGCGGGACAGTACGCGCAGCCGGACCGCCGCTCGGGGGAGGGGCTGATCAGTGAGTGCTGCACGGTGTGGTGAGCTTGTGGCGAGCTCGGACAAGATTCGTGCGCGATTCGAACCGGATCGGTTGACAGCTCGGCGCATACTGGTCGCAGCGCACAATGAACCCGCGGGTTCGGCGGTCCGCTTGCATCAGGCCCTCAGCCTGATATCTCTGATCAATGCCCGGGGCGCGGTCAGCCTTGGGCACGGCGCGAGGACGACCAGCCGAGAACTCGGCGGCCAATTCTCCTAGACGTTTATGGCGCGGGTGGGCCCCTGCCCCCCAGATTGCCCACCCGAGGAAGCCCGGCAGACCCGCATCTGCCGGGCTTCCGCACTTCCTGGTTCCGGTCCGCCGAGGGGAGCCCGGCTGACCGGACTCCGCCTGTGGTCGGGGAACGTACGTCCGGGGCTGGCTCGCGGTGAGACGTAACTGGACCATGGTCGGGAAACGTCCATCTGACCCGGCTCTGCTGGTCCGTGATCCGGCCGTGGCCGGAAACCGTACGAGCCGGGCGTGGTGTGCGCACGGTCCGCGGTCGAGGTGAACCGGTCGGATCCACGCAGATCAGGCGCCGGATTGGTGACCGGCCCCTACGCTGGGCGCATGCTTGCGGTGACTGCCGGTCCCGGCCAGGACGGCAGTCGGTGAGGCGGAGTCTGCTGGTGGTCGCCGCCACCCTGCTGAGCCTGACCGCCTGCAGCCTGACCGGGACGGGTCCGGCTACGGGTCCGGCGCCCAGGGTCCCCACGTCGTCGACGACCACGTCCCCGAGCGGGTCGGTCGCCTCGTCGAGCCCGGCAGAGGGGCGGCCGCTCCGTCCGGTCCCCGACGTCTCCGTACCAGGCCTGACGCCGGCGCCGTCCGCCCCGGGCCTGACCGGCTACACCGAGCAGCGGCTGAACTGGCAGCCCTGTGGGGAGCCGGTCCAGTGCGCGCAGGTGCGGGCGCCGCTGGACTGGTCGGCCCCGCAGGCTCGGGCGCTGACCCTGACGCTCGGGCGGATCCCGGCGACCGCTTCGCCGCGACTGGGCAGCCTGTTCATCAATCCGGGCGGGCCGGGCGGGTCGGGACTGGAATATTTGCGCTATTTCCGCCGGGACGGGTTGGAACGCTACGACATCGTCGGCTGGGACCCCCGTGGCGTCGGCCGCTCGACCCCGGTCCGCTGCTCCGACGGGCCCACCCTGGACCGGTTGTTCTCCATCGACGCCTCACCGGACAATGCCGGGGAGACCGCCGCGCTCGAGCGGGCGGTCACCGGATTCGGACGCGACTGCCTGCGGCGATCCGGGGCACTGCTGGAACACGTGTCCACCGCTGACACCGTCCGCGACCTGGACCTGCTCCGCGGACTGGTCGGGGACTCCCAGCTGCACTACTTCGGCTCCTCCTACGGCACCCAGATCGGCGCCGAGTACGCCCAGGCGTTCCCGCAGCACACCGGGCCGATGGTGCTGGACGGGGCGGTCGACCTCGGCGAGGACTCCAGCACCCAGCAGCTGCAGGGCTTCGAATTGGCCCTGCACCACTTCGCCCGCTGGTGCGTCGCGCAGCGTTGCCGGCTCGGGTCGAGCGAGCCGGCGGTGCTGGCCACAATCAACCGGCTGCTGCAGAGCCTGGACGCCACTCCGCTGCCGGCCGCGCAGGGCCGGCGGCTGACTCAGCAACTCGGCATCTCCGGTGTGCTGTATCCGCTGTACGGCGGCACCGAAGGATGGCCCCCGCTGCAGACGGCGTTGGAGCTGGCCGTGGTGGACCGGGACGGTCGGGGCCTGCTGGCCCTGGCCGACGCGTCCAACGACCGCTCCGAGAACGGTCGGTACGGCCAGCTGGTGGCTGCTTTCCCGGCCATCCGCTGCCGCGACAGTCAAGACGTCAGCGTGCCGGCGGCACAGCGGGCCGCGGCCGCTCTGCTCCGCAAGGCGCCGGTGACCGGCCCGTACGCCGGTCTGGATCTGTTCTGCCCGCTGTGGCCGGTGCCGCCGGCTCCGCCCTCGCCGCCCGTCGACGCCGCCGGGGTGGACACGCCGATCGTGATCATCGGGACTACCGGCGACCCGGCGACGCCGTACGTGTGGGCGAAGGAGATGAACCGTCAGCTCCGCTCCTCGGTGCTGATCACCTACGCCGGCGAGGGGCATCTGGCCTACCGCAAGAGCGAGTGTGTGCAGAAACTGGTGCAGGGCTACCTGCTCGACGGCCGGGTCCCCCCGGCCGATTCGCGCTGCTGAGCGCGGCCGACCGGGCCCGTTGGTCCTGACCGGCGGCGACGGGGTAAGAAAGAAGAGACCGTTTGCGTCCAGCAACCCAGGAGGAAGATTCGATGACCACCACCATCCACGCTCTGGCCCGCGACTCGGGCACGTTCGAGATCGCCGGCAAGACGGTAGCCCGGTTGGGCTTCGGGGCGATGCGGCTGACCGGGGACGGCATCTGGGGCGAGCCGGCCGACCGGCCCGAGTGCCTGCGGGTGCTCCATCGTGCGGTCGAGCTCGGCGTACAGCTGATCGACACCGCCGACTCCTACGGTCCGTACGTGTCGGAGGAGATCATCCGCGAGGCGCTGCACCCCTACCCCGACGACGTCTTAATCGCTACCAAGGCCGGGCTGACCCGCACCGGCCCGAACGTGTGGCCGCCACTGGGGCGACCGGAGTTTCTGCGGCAGGAGTGTGAGATGAGCCTGCGCCGGCTCGGCCTGGAGGCGATCGAGCTGTTCCAGCTGCACCGGATCGACGAGCAGGTGCCGCTGGAGGACTCGGTGGGAGAACTGAAGAAGCTGCAGGACGAGGGCAAGATCGTCGCGGTGGGCCTGTCCAACGTCAAGGTCGACCAGATCGAGCAGGCCCGCTCGATCGTGGAGATCGCAACCGTGCAGAACCGCTTCAACCTGACCGACCGCTCCTCGGCTGAGGTGTTGGACTACTGCGAGCGCGAGGGCATCGGCTTCATCCCGTGGGCTCCGGTCGCGGCCGGGAAACTGGCCGAGCCGGGCGGCCCGGTGGACGAGATCGCCGGACGCCACGACGCCCAGACCGGCCAGGTCGCACTGGCCTGGCTGCTGGCCCGCTCGCCGGTGATGCTACCGATCCCGGGCACCTCGAAGGTCGCCCACCTGGAGGAGAACCTGGCCGCGGCTCAGCTCCAGCTGAGCGCGGACGAGGTCGAGGAGCTCAACGGGGCCGCCGACGCGGCATGACCCGCGACTCGATCCGCCCGGCTCCCGGTGGGGTCCGGGCGGGTCGGCTTCGACTTCGACCGTTGCCTCCGGGCCCGATATAGTGGTCGACCGTGCCTAGCCGTCCCGCGGACGCCTAGCACCCGCCGCCTTAGCTCAGTTGGCAGAGCGACGCACTCGTAATGCGTAGGTCAAGAGTTCGACTCTCTTAGGCGGCTCCACCATCCCTCACGTCCTCCGAGCTCCGTACGCCCCCTGAGCTTGTCGAAGGGCCTCGAAGAGGTCGGCGCTCCTAGCCGTACGCCCCCTGAGCTGAGTTCGCGCGCTCCCGCACGCCCCCTGAGCCCGCGCTCCCGCACGCCCCCTGAGCCTGTCGAAGGGCCTCGAAGAGGTCGGCCGCCTGTAGCCCAACGCACGATGAGGTCTGCCGCGCTCCCGCACGCCCGATGAGTCTGCGCGCTCCGCACGCCCCCTGAGCTTGTCGAAGGGCCTCGAAGAGGTCGGCGCCTCCCGGAATAACTCGGATGGCGTGGTGCTCGAAGCTGCCTCCACGATCAGCGGTGTCGGTCATGATTGAGGTCGGCCGTGTGGAGCCGCTGTACGACCCTTGCGGCGCCGAGGTCGTCCATCCGGGCCATCGACGAGATCAAAGGTTCAACGACGGCGGAATGGAGGTTGCGACGGGCTCAGCGGCACGACCCGGCGCGAGCGGGCCGTCTTCGGCGGCACCAGCGCCAACCCGTGGCCCGACCGGTACTGCAAAGCCTGACGAACGCGAGCCGTCCCCTGGTCGAGGTGGACGTCCTCCCACGACAACCCGAGCACCTCACCTTGACGGACTCCGAGCATGACCGCCATCACCCAGCGCGCCTCCATCCGATCACCACGAGCCGCGGCGAGGAACCGGCGAGCCTCATCGGCGGTCAACGGCTGCACCTCCTTGGTCTCGGTCGAGGGCGGGTCGACCGCCATCACCGGATTCCAGTTGATCACCTGCCAGCGCACCGCGACCGTCAAGGCCCGTCGCAGCAGAGCGTGCAGCCGCCGAACACTTCCCGGTGACAGCCGGGTCAGTTGATCCCGGTAGAAACCGGACACCTGAGCCGCGGTCAGCTGGTCCAGCCGCACCTGCCCCACAGCCGGCCCGATGTAGAGCCGGACCTCTTGCCGGTACCGGTCCAACGTCGAGGGGCGCACCGTCGTCGCCGCCACCTCGCTCAGATAGCGGTCCATCCATGTCGACAGCGTCGGTGCCCGGTCGGGACGCAAACGGCCCGCCTCAGCCTCACTGGCCAGCCGTCGCGTCTCCTTGGCCACGTCGGCCTTGGTGCGGCCCCGGACGTACTTTCGCCGGCGACGCCCGCCGTGCCAGCCCAGATCGATCACACCCCGCCAAGAACCGTCGGCGAGCTGATAGATCGACCCGTCGCCGGAGGCACGACGCTTGCTCATGCCGCCGTGCTGGCCGAGTCCACGAACCGCTGGATTGACGCCATCGAGATCCGGCGCGAGCGGCCGAGCTTGATCGACGCGAGCTGCTCGGAGTAGATCAACTCGTACACCCGGTTGCGGCTCACATTGAGCATCTCGGCGGTCTCCCGCACGGTAAACAACATCCGATCCATGATCATCTTCCGTTCTGGTGGTGGTCGGGGTCTCGGCCTCCCCGACGGGTGATGGTGTGGTCTCCGCCCTGGCCGTCAAGGGCACTTCGTGTCCTGCGGATTCGCTGCGCTCTCCCTTGACCGCCAGACCGGAGACCAGAGGCTTGGCTAAAGGTCGGGGAGGCCGAGGGGACTGGTCGCTCTCGTGATTCGCACCCTGTCGCCTTCGCGCTGTTCCCTGAGCTGGGTTCCTGCGCCCCGGTGCCGGTTTCCCTCGCCCTGAGTTGGGTTCCTTCGCTCCCTGAGCTTGTCGAAGGGTCAGGGTGTTGGCTGGTTGCCGAATCACTGTCCACAGCCCCGGTCCGGGCACTCTTGGCGGCTTCGTATTGGGCGCGCCAGGCTTGCCGTTCGGCGATCGCGGCGAGGAGCACCGTGGCGTAGGTGTGCGGGTCGGGCCGGGTGTCGGTCCACACGAACCGGGGCTGGCCGTCGGCGGCCATCCGTTCGATGTCGGGGGCGAGGACGCCGGCTTCGTGGAGGGCTTCGCGGACGACGTCGGCCCGGTCGGCGCGGTGCCGTCGCAGGGTTTTCCCGGACCACCGTCGGGAGACCAGGACGCGGCGGCCGCCGAGGCCGAGGTGGTCACGGTCGTGGGCTTTGCAGGGGCAGCGGCCGGGTTGGAGGCCGGGGCCGGGATGGTCGGGTTGGATGCCGTAGCGCAGCCAGTTCGCGCACCTGGGTGAGCATGGCAGCCACCGCAGTTGGGCGTGCAGGCGGTCGACGTGGTCGGTGTAGCCGGGGCCGGCGGTGTCGGCGTGGGTGTCGGCCACCGCCTTGGTGAGGTATTTCGCCAGATACCGCACGGCCCGGTCTGCGTCCGGGGAGGGGGCGACGAGGCCGGCCATGTCGAGTTGGGTGCCGAACCGCATCACGTGCGCCGGCCGCGCCTCCGGATCGGCGGACAGCGCGTCGAGGGCTTGGGCCCAGGTGGGTAGGACGGCGCCGGTGTCGGGGTCGACGTAGTCGGTGCCGTCCCACACCGGGCACCGGTCGACGTAGACCGGCTGGTCGTGCGCCGGCCACCACACGTGCACGTAAGTTGCCCGGGTGACCTGACGCAGCAGCTGGCGGGGGATCGCGCCGCGGATGGCGGCGTGCAGGTGCGGGGCGAGGCGGCGTTGGGGTTCGACGGCGGCGAAGTACTGCACTTGGTAGCCGGCGGTGCGGCGCAGGTTCTGCCAGAACCGGTCGGCCAACTTCGCGAAGTGCAGTGCGTCTAGCGCCGCCCGCCGGTAGTCGTAGCTGGCCGGGTCGACCGGCACCCCGTCGCGGACGGGCCCGTAGGACGGCAACGTCAGGGTGAGGAACATGCTCGGCCGGTAGGCCTGCCCATCGGGCGCGGTGAACACCCGGCCCACCGTCCGATCCTCGACCGGCGCCCGGGGCAGGTCGGGCGCATCATCACGACGCCGGGTCGACCGCACCCGCCGCTCACCCTCTGACCGGTCGAGGTCGTCGAGCTCGTCGGCCTGGTCCCCGCCGTCCGGGCCGTCGACGCCCGCCGGATCGTCCCTGTCCGTCGTGTCATCGGCCGGGATCGGGGTGGGTGGTTCCTCGGTGAGGTGCCAGCCTTCGGAGCACTGTTGCATCCGCAGCAGGCGTGCTTTGTGCGCACAGGGTGGGCAGACCGCTTCCCGGGTCGACCCGCACGGGAGGGCGACGCGGGTTTCGGTGTCGGTGTCCCGGTCGATCACCCGCCGCATCAGCGGTCGGACGCACACGCCTTGGTCGATGGCGAGTTCCCGCACCGCTTCGGGTGCCAGCCGCAATACGGTCATGCCGCCGCGGTCTTTCCGGTGTGGCGTCCGGGGTGGCCGAGTAGCCACGGCTCGTCGGCGGTCGCGTCGACCTCCAAGAGTCAAAACAGGGCCCGCCGGGCCGGTGTGGTGAATCCGGCGCGGACCGGGGCGGGGTCGTCGAGAACCAGTGCCGCAGTCAGACACACCCACCGGACCAGGCAGCCGGCGCAGTCCTCGACCACCGGATCAGCGGCGTCCGGTCGGGTGCAGGTTGCGTGGTCCAGCTACGCGGGGTTGCGCCAGTCGGGGTCGCCGCCGGTGTTCGCCACCACGACCGCCCGGTAGTCGGTCCGGGCTGCGGCGCCGATCTGTCCGGCCCGATCCTGCCGGGTCATGCGGCGTCCTCACGGACGGTCCTAGGCCGGCGGGTCCGCGGCTTGGCGGCGGGTTCGTCGTTCGGGTCGGGGACGACGATCGGATGGTGCCGGACGGCCGGGAACGCTGCGGCGGTTTGGCCGATGGTGTGGTCGGAGACGAAGCCGGCCCGGACCCGGACCAGCCGGCCCGTTTCGTCGAGGGCGTAGCCGACGCCGGGGGAGCCGCGGCTGATCTTGTGACAGGCCGCGCCCGCGGCGATGGCGCCGTCGCCGAGGACCATCGCAACCTCTTCGCGTTCCCGCAGCCGCAAGGCGATGGTCTGGGTGAACAGGTGCCGGGACTTGATCGTCTCTTTGCGGGGGTCTTGGAGGAACCCGGACACGAAACAGCCCGGGGCGCGGCCGATCGAACACAACCGGCCCAACGCGGCCTCGGCCCGCCGCAACAGGTCCCGGTCGGTCAGGTACGCGGTCAGCGAGGCCAACTCGTCCACCAACACCAGCACCAGCGGCTCTACTGTCGTCGGCGTGTGTAGCCGGGACACCTCGGACATCCGCGCCGCCCGCGCCTCACAGACGGCGAGGGCGTCCTCGAGAAGGATCACGGCCAGTTCGGGCCGGTCGGCGTAGCGGGTGAACATGGCCTTGCCGAGGCCGAGTTCCATCCCGCCTTTCAAGTCGATGCCGTGGACCTCGACCAGCCCGGCCCGAATGTAGGGGGCCAGGGCGAGCATCTGTGACCACATCACCGACCCCTTGCCCGACCCGGACGACCCGGCGGTCAGGGTGCACACCCGCAGGTCCCATGTCCACGGCGTGCCGTCCTCGGTCCGACCCAACACCAACTGCTCCGGCACCGTCGTCGGCCGGACCGCAGGGTCGGGCATGACCGTGTCGAACGGCACCGCCAGCGGGTCCCCGAACGTGCACACCAACTCACACCCGGTCCGGGCGCCGTTGGGGACGACGCGGAGCCGGTGGGCGCCGACCGCGGTCCGCAGCCTTTCGCCGAGGCCTTCGAGGTCGTCGACGGTCTGCCCAATCAACAGGCCCGGCGTGACGTGTAATAGACCCTGCCGATCCCAGCTAACCCGAGCCAGCCGCGGCACGACGACGGCACCCTCGGGCCCGCGGCGGGACAACCCGCAGCCGTCCATCACCGCCAGCCACGACTTCCGCAGGCCGGCCTTGACCCGAGACCGCCACAGCGGCTCGGCGATCAAGCGGACGTAGGAAACCGGCAGCAGCCGTGCCCAGAGCGCCCCGGCCAGAATGACGACTAGCGGCGGGGCCAGCAGCATCGTCGCAGGCTTCGAACCGGCCCAGGTGTCCACGATCAGCACCACCGTCAGCCCCACCAGGAGGCGGACTTTGCGCCGCCACACCAAACGCAGCGCCCCACCGAGCCACCAGCCCAGCTCGCGCACCGTCCACCGCAGCCCGGCCATCACGCCGCGCCGCCGTCCACCAGCAGCAAGGGCACCTGACCTGCGAGCCGCTCGACCAGTTCGGCCCGAGCCGACGCCACGACCAGGGCCAGCTGGTCCAACTGAGCCGGGTCGCTGGTGAACACCGCGACCTCACCGTCGACCTCGATCACCGCAGCAGCATCAGTCCCCGTACCGTGGACCCGCCGGGTAACCCGCGACCCCCCACCCAGATGCACACTCACGTGCACCACCGCTCCCACTGCCGGCCCGGGCATCGGTCAGGCCGCCTTCGACGCGTCGCCGGCCCTACGACGAGGAGCCACCAGACCGGACGCCCGCAACGAATACGCGATCTTCGGTCGCGGGCCTTCCTTGATGTAGGGGGTGATTGTCAAGCCCTCCAACACCACCGGACGGACCGGCAGACCCGCCACCGTTTCGGGGGGAACCGGCTGCACCGCCGCCGCCACCTTCACCCGGAACGTCCGCTCCCGCGCCTCGGGGTCGAAGTCCATGACGTCGACCTGCCACATCGGCAACCCAGACTCCTTGTCCCGGGCTTGCACCCGGTTCTCCCGCGTCGAGGCGTTGAAGTCGTCCAACGACGACACCACACCCACCACCCCAAGCCCGTGCGGGAACACCTCCGAGCACTCCACCTTGATCGGACCCTGAATCGCCATGGCCCCTACCCCTCTCGCTAATGTCGAATCCGGCACTATACCGGCCGCTAACGGCACACTACGTCTCGGACAGAACCTAGTCAAGCCGCATTCGGCACTAGTTATGCCGTATCTGGCAGACTTGCATCCTGACGCTTACGACAAGGACGATGACTAGATGGACTTCTCAGGGGTGATCCGTGCGCGACGCGCGGCCCTCGGGCTGTCCCAAGCTCAACTGGCGCAGCAGGCAAAGGTGAGCCTGCGCCAGTTGGCGCGCTACGAGGCCGGAGAGCAACAGCCAGTACTCTCGGCGGCCATCACCCTGGCTGACGCGCTTGGAATCTCCCTCACCCAACTGGCTGGACAGATCAGCTACGGTCTCGACCTCTCCGGCGACTGGTGGGCCGGTTGGCAAACCTGGATGGACGGCGAACCACGCGTCGACACCCACACACTCGAGATCAGCCAGCGCGGCGAGACTCTCCAACTCAACGCCGCCCGTGCGACGCCTACGGTTGAGGACGGTAGCTACACCTGGCACGGCGAACTCCGTCTATGGGACAACGAAGCGCTCATCGGCTGGTACCGCTCCACCGACTCCGCCGTGCGGTCGAAGGGAAGCCTCTACCTCGCGCTCCACCCCCACGGCACTTACGCCCGCGGCCGGTGGGTCGGGATGAGCTACGACGGTGAGGTGATCAGCGGGTGGGGCTCCCTCGCCCGGACTAAGGACCAAGCAGCGCATGTCATTGACGAACTCCTGACGACCAAAGCTCAGCTGTGAGCCACCGCAGCCGGCTCGCTCACTTCGTCATCGACGTCGACGACCTCGACCGCGCAGCTACGTTTTGGGCTTCCGTACTTGACGCCAAAGAAGAACAGCTCCCCGACGCCAGCCGCAACGTCTACCGACGACTACGCCCCCCGGACTCTGAAATCCGGATCTTGCTGCAACACACCGCCGATCCCAAGACCCACAAAGAGCGGATGCACCTCGACCTGGAAACCGATGACATCAAAGCTGAACTCCATCGGCTCGAAACGCTCGGCGCCATACGCCACGAGCACCAACAAGAACGCGGCTTCGACTTCTGGGTCCTCCGCGACCCCTGGGGGAATGAGTTCTGCCTGCTAGAACCCAACTTCCCCCACCTCCTTCGGCGGCGTCGCGTCTGGCCCGACGAACCCACTTAAGGCCGGGGGCGAGGGTGGCTTAGCGCCCCCCGGGACGCTCATGCTCTCGCCACAACCGGCGAGCCTCGCGATCAATGTCCGCCGGTATCGGCTCGTCCAGAGGCCGCGTCAACAAGAACTCACACGCTCGGCACGGGCGCGGCCACACACCGTCAACGCCGATCGTCAGGACCGCACCGGACTCATCGACCTTCGTGAAATGACTGCCGCGGTCCCACCACGCCGGCCCGAACCGCGCCCCGCGAACACGCTGCTGCACAACGCCTAGCTTAGACGCCGCCTAACATTCTGCTGCCGAATAGGCCTCTATTAGATCAAGTCCCTCGCTGCGCTCGGGGCAAACGAGTCTGGCCGCGCGGCAGGGACCCTCGCGCTCCGGCTAGCGCCTCCGTGCACCCCCACCGCGCGGCCAGATTCGTTTTTCTGCCGGTTCCATGCGTCAAGAATCCTGCTCCACCAGACCCAGATGCATGGCTGCTATGCACAGCCGACCCCCGAACTGCCCTTCATTGTCAGTCCAAGTATCGTCAGCTAGACCTACTAGCATTTTCGAGTGATCATCCCAATCCCGGCCGCCGACCACTACGGGAAACTCGTCGTTCAAATCCGATTCGGCTAGTAGGCGCCTCAGGTCCCCTACGGTTAGAGGACTTCCCTCATCGCGATGGCGATCAGTCTCGTGCAACTTCGTATAGTAAGGTTTCACTTCAGTTCGCGGTATGTCCTCTGAGAGCCGCATGGGGGCGATTTCGAACAAAGTTCTAACGTTCTCGTCGAACCCGAAGAAGTCTGAGCGAACCATCGCTATGGCCTCATCTCGACTTCCAGCCGGCACGAATACCGACGCCCCATTCTGAGGATGTGCTACCAATAGCCACGGGCTCTTGCGCATCTCGCTTTTCATACGCAGTAAATCGTCTTCTTCACTGGTCGCCTCTGACATCCCGTCCCCTCTCTCGTCGTTCCACGGGCCCCTGCGACCCGCCTGTCTGTAGGTCTATCAGGCTGAACCGACAGTCCATCCATGATGATCACGAGGAGCACGCAGGCTGGGACGAGGGACGAACGAGTGGACCGGCTGCTAGCAACATAAGCCAGAACCGGCCTTACACAGGCAAGCAAGCGCGAACGTGCTGCACGGGGTCACGAACGGACGATGACGAAGCAGTCGGTAACGCTTAGCCGATGATGATTTGCACGGATGCCCCCCAAGCTGGGTGCGAGCACCCAAGCGAGGCTCCTGCGGGCTAACGATCGCTGGACGGCGACACACGCCGGTAGACGAACTGACTGCCAGGTGATCAGGTCGAGGTAGCAGGAGACGTTATGACGTCGGGCGGGCGATGCCCGGATCATCGTCGCGACATTTTGATCCACGCAACGAGGGGTAGATCGTTCAGGATGGGCAAAGTGGGCCCGGGTCGGGCTGTGACCGATCGGGTCGCGCACAGGGGGGCCTCTTCGCCCAGGGACCATGCGGTGCGCCCCGCGTGTCCCGCGCTGCGAAGCGCGGCAGCTGATACCGTTCAGCTTCTAAACCTAAGTGGAGGCAATTCGACGATGGCTAAGCTCTCGGAGGTATTCGGTGTATCCCGTGAAGTTCCTCTGAACTACACCATTCGGGAATCAGCCGATACGGTCTTACTGGAAGCTCTGACGGAGCAAAAGCATATCGTCATACACGGGAGTTCCAAGCAAGGTAAGACCAATCTCTGGAAGAATACACTGAATGTATCAGATTACCTCCGCGTCACTTGTCTAAACACTTGGACGCTTAATAATATTCACGAAGCCATCCTAAAAGCAGCAGGTTATAAGTTGGAAGGGGCTACCAGTCGCACCGTAAGTGGTGGCACAGCTATTCACGCCGAGCTTCAGGTGAAGGCCGGTATTCCGCTACTCGGCAAGGGCAGCGCAAAGGGTAGCGGGGATCTAACAGGTGGACTATCCAAAACAATAATTGATGGAAAGAGCCTGGACCTTGATCTTGGGGACGTAAACGACATAATCCTGGCATTAACCTCCGCCGATGCGCCGCCCTACATTATCCTCGACGACTTCCATTACTTGCCGCCTGAAACTCAGGAGAACTTTGCTGTTGCTTTGAAAGCCTTTCACGAAGCCTCTACATATACATTTGTAATCGTCGGCGTTTGGCTTGAGGAAAATCGTCTCCTGCAACACAATGGGGACTTGAGCGGGCGGTCTGTGTCCATCAACGCCGACCACTGGTCATTCGCGGAGCTTCGCCAAGTAATTACGGCAGGCGAGGAACTACTAAACGTCGAATTTAGCGAGAGTTTTATATCCAGGGCCTGATCGAGGCAGCGAACGAGAGCGTCTGGATTGTTCAGGAAGTGTGTAATAGAGCCTGCAAGACAGCGGAAGTGTACGAGACCAAGCCTGAGCTCGTAAGGATTGACGGTGACGTGCGGGCTATCGTCACCCAAGTAGTTGACCAGGAATCGGCGCGATATAGAGGCCTCCTCTCGCGATTCGTGGACGGTTTCCAAGGTACGCGCCTTGAAATGCATAAATGGATCGCTTACGCCGCGCTTACAGCTACCGCAGACCAACTTGAGAAGGGTCTTTCTCTCAGTCGCATTAGCACTATCATCAATCAGCATCATCCCGAGAAGCCAATCAATCCTGGAAACATTACTCAAGCGTTGAAGTCGACAGCTTCACTGCAAGTTTCGAAGCTGAAGGTAAAACCGATCGTCCTAGACTACGATGAAACTGACCGCCGGCTGACCATTGTTGATCGAACATTTCTCCTCTGGTTTGAGTTTCAGGCAAAGAATGACTTATTGGTTGATCTCGGCTTGTTCGCGGAACCTTGAGCTTCCTTGTGGCTCTTCCAATCCAGTACGCAAGCGGGTCAAGACGGCATGCTAGCCAACAGCCAACCAGGGAGCCTGCTGCTAGTACATTCCGGTCACGACCACTCGCTGGCTAGCAGCAGACCATCTTCTACATGTCTCAGGGCGGCACGCAACCCACAAGCCTTCCGAAGATCACTGCGCACGATGTCCTGGCAGCCAAAGTGGCAGCCAGTCCAGCCGTGCACACTGCACACACCGGAACCAAGATGGATTTATTCGCGTTCATCTAACCGAGCCGAACGCCGTGCTCGCAACTCGTAATGCGTAGGTCAAGAGTTCGACTCTCTTAGGCGGCTCCGGTACCCTTCACGCCCTCCGATCGTGGTGTCGACGTCTTTCGATTAAGCAATGAGAAAGATCAGAGACCCAACGGCAAACTAAAAACTCGCGGCACGACCTGATGCTGCGGACCGTCCTCTGTGGAACCAGCGCAATCGAGCCCGACCGGTCCTGCGAGACGAACAGATGCGACACGCGCCCGTGTCGAGGTGGACGATCTCCCACGACAATCCGAGTACTTCACTTTCGCGGAACTCCGAACCTGACCGCCATCACTGAGCTGAGCTGAGGGCATCTTTGCTGCTTAGGGGCTTCGCCGCAGAAGATACTCGCGAAATCCGGGCGCTGTGTACTCGTATTGGCCCTTCCGAATACGGTACAGGACGTTCTGAGCTACCAGGCGTCCCAACAGGACGTTGACGTTGCCACTTGATCTCGATGAATGAGCGTTTAACTCTGAAACGAGGATGGGTGGGTACCCCGAGCAACTGCGGCTTTCGAGAAGTAGATCCTGTTCCGCCGGAGTCAGAGAGGCGATTCGTGGCTCATAAAAATCAAGATCGAGCCGCTCGTAGATTCTCTCGCGCACGTCGAGGAGCATCTCCGACACCATCTCAGTAAGGCCCGCCTCACGCGCAGCCTCCCAAATCTCGGCGCCCCACAGCTGAATGAAGTAGGGGTAACCGTTAACGTCCGTTAGGACCTGTTGTACGAGTTCAGGGTCAGCCGAGATAGAGCCCTCAGCAAGAGGCTCGACGAACGCCGCACGGGCGGCAACGGGGTCCAACGAACCCACTACAAAGCCTTGAAACATTCGCTCGCTGTAGGTCCGAGCGTTCAGGAGATTGACGGCAAGGGTGGGAAGTCCGCAGAGTACTAGGGATATCGCGACGCCACTCTTCTGCAGCGTAGAAACGGCTGCTACCAATGTCGAGAGGGCGTGCGCTCCATTGGTGTCTCGATCGTCGGTGAGTATCTGAGCCTCATCTAGGAGTAGGACCAAGCCATCACGGTAGTGATTTTGAGCGGCTTCAACACCCTCAAGCAGGACAGTCCCTAACTCGCGTGTATTTGGCTCGAGGTCTCCAGCCAGGGACCACTCGAACCCCTCATAATTCACCGTTGCTACCCGCCGCACCGCATCGAAAAGGGCTCCGGCAGTTGTCTTCGCGCGCTGCGCCAGGGAGAGCCTTCGTTTGAGGCTCTCGACCTGGCTGGTCAGCGTGGTGGTCAGTGGCGACTCACTGTTCTGCCCGGGCTGCAGCTCGAAGTTGATGGTCGCCCAGTTCTCACGGTCCGCGAGGTCCTGGAAGCGCTTCAGCAGGACCGTCTTGCCGACCCCACGTAGTCCCGACAGTCGGACGTTGCCGGGGATGTCCGGGGCCGCCCTCAGCACGCGAGTGAAGCGGTCCTGTTCGCTCTCACGCCCGGCGAGGTACGGCGGCTGCAGTCCGACGCCCGGGCGGTAGGGGTTGCGGTCGAAGATCATGAAGAAACCTTACAGTAATCTGTAATGTGTTGTAAGGTCCGGACCACGGAGTCGATTACCTGAGAACGAGCTGAGAAGCATGGATGCCCAGAACCTTACAGATTTTTGTAAGTAGTCCTGCTGTAGAGCCGACCTCTTCGAGGAGGGACCCGTTGTCTTGCCCGCGTGGTTGGCAGCGTAGCTACGGTCGCGCTGCCCTCTGCCACCTTCCCCCGGGCTAGTGTGGTCGAGTTGACGTGGCCGAGCACGGCGACGATCTCTGCCGTCCCGGTCGCCCTGATGATCGGCGCCGTTGCTCTGGCCGCCTTCACCGCCGGAGAACGTCGGCAGGCGCGCACGGGCAAGAATGCGGTACTGGACCTGCACCTGTTCGCGACCCCCGGTTCGCCCTCGGGAACGGCACCGCGATGCCCGTCGCCGTCGGGGAATTCGCGCTGCTCTTCGTCCTGCCATTCTTCTTAGTCACCTCCCTCGGACTCGGCGTCCTCGGCGCGGAACTGATTCTGGCCGCCGGGGCCTTCGTCTCCGGCGCGTTCGCCAGGCATCTCGTCACTCGCATTGGACCGGCTCAGGTGGTCATCGTCGGTTTCGCGCACGAGGTGACCGGCGCCGCCGCGACCGCGATCGCCCTCGCGACCGATCGACCTGGGACGTCGGTCTGGCCCTGCTGCCCGGCAGTATCGCCCTGGTCTTGATGGCGGTCCACCTGGTTTGGGCGATCGTGGTCCTGCTGCGTAACCGTGACCACGAGAAGCTCGTGTTCCACCGCTTCAGCGTCGGCGTTTAGGGGCATCTGGCTCGTTCCCTACGCCGCCGGCGCCGCCACCGCCATGGCCGGCTAAGCCCTCGACGTAGTGGAGCATCGCGCTGGTCAACGGGCGCAGACGTGCGCCGACGAGCACGGTCGTCGGTTCCGACGCCACTCACCGGGCAGGATGGACGGGTGATCAGTAGCGCGGTCGTGCAGGTGCAGTCCGGGACCGTGGGCGGGGTCGCCGGCGAGCAGGCGAACGTGTGGCGCGGGGTGCCGTACGCCGAGCCGCCGGTCGGTCGGCTCCGGTTCACCGCACCCCGGCCGGTGCGACCCTGGCGGGGGACCCGTCCCGCCCATGAGTTCGGCGGGGCGGCCAGTCAGCCCTGGTCGGTGCTGGCCGACCGGCGACGGTTGGGCGTCCCGCGCGAGGACTGCCTATACCTCAACGTGTACGCCCCGGCCCAGCCGGCACCGCCGCGGCCGGTCCTGGTCTGGGTCCACGGCGGCGCGTACACCAGCGGCAGCGGCGCGCTCTACGACGGCACCGACCTGGCCGGGACCGGTGACATCGTCGTGGTCACCATCAACTACCGCCTCGGGGTGTTCGGCTTCGTCGACCTGGCCGCGGTCACCGACGCCGACGTACCCGCCAACCTCGGCCTGCGCGACCAGATCGCCGCGCTGGAATGGGTGCGCGACAACATCGGGGCCTTCGGGGGCGACCCCGACCGGGTCACGGTGGCCGGGGAGTCCGCGGGCTCGGTGTCGGTGTCGATGCTGCTGAGCGCACCCAGCACCCGCGGTCTGTTCCGCGCCGCGATCATGCAGAGCGGCTCCTACAGCCTGGCGCACGGCGACGCCGTCCGGGGGACCGTAGCCCGGTGCTACGCCGACGACCTCGGTCTGGGCCCGCGCGACGGCGACCGGCTGTGGGAGCTGCCGGCCGAGCGGTTGGTGCAAGCCCAGCAACGGGTCGGCCGGGCGGTGCGAGGTACGGTCGCCGCCGCACCGTGGTTCGACGGCGACGTCGTCCCCGCCTCACTGGCCGCGGCCCAGGCCACCGTTCGGCCGGAGGTCGCGCTGCTGGCCGGCCACAACCACGACGAGGTCACGCTGTTCCAGCGGCTGCCCGGCGACATCATGCCGACCACCCGGGACGCGCTGACCCGTCGCCTGCGCGAGGAGCTCGACCCCGCCCACGCCGAGGAGCTTCTGCGCGCGTATCCCGCCACCGCCGCCGGGACCCGGGCGCTGGGGACCGACCTCAACTTCGCGATGCCCACCCTGCACTTCGCGCAGCGGCACGCCGCCGCGGGCGGGCCGACCTGGTTCTACCGGTTCGACGCCGCCGTCCCGATCCTCGGGGCCACCCACGCCGCCGAACTGTCCTACCTCTGGGACTGGTCCAGCCTGGAGGCTTGGCTCCTGCGCGGCCGGCCCACTCGGGCCCGGGTGCGTCTCGGTCGGCGGATCCGGGAGCACTGGACGGCGTTCGTACGCAACGGCGCCCCCGGACCCGGCTGGCCCGCGTTCGAGCTGCCCGAGCGCGCCAGCACCGTCTTCACCCCCGCCGGCGACCGGGTCGAGCGGGACCCCGACCGGCATCGGCCGCATTGGCGCGACGTCGACGTGATGCCCCGTGCCTGAGTAAGCGAACCGTCCGCAGAGCCGAGGCAACTTGGCGTTCTCCCGGCAACCCCTGCGTGCCTTCCCCGGGGCAGTCCTAGCGTCGCACCGCGAGCAGGAAACCCTGCGGGTTCTTCTCACCCGGGCGGGCCGCTCGCTCGAGCCGAGCCCCGACCTCGAACCCGCCGGCGATCAACGCGTCAGCCACCGCCGACGACTCGTGCAAGTACACCGTCAGCGCCACGTCGTGGCCGTAAGCCCGGTGCGCCAGCCGCTGTCCGGAGCCGGCGTGGAAACCCAGCAGCAACGCCCCACCGGGACGAAGGACCCGTCGGAGTTCGGCGACGATCCCCGACAGGCCGGCTGCCGGGGCGTGGATGATGGCGTACCAGCCCAGGACACCGTCGAACGTGGCCTCCCCGTACGGCAGTGCCGCCAGGTCGGCTTCGTCGATCCGTCGGGTCGGATGGTGCGCGCGGGCTCGGGCGACCATCGCCGGGGACAGGTCGGATCCGGTGAGGTGCAGCGACGGGTCGAGGCGTTCCAGATAGGTCATCATCCGACCGGTACCGCAGCCCGCGTCGAGCAGGTCGGCGCCGCGGCCGGCCCCGACCTGGACGAGGAAGTGGGCAACCATGCTCAGGTCGACGGCCGCCTCGAAACTGACGTCGGGTAAGAGTCGGTCGTACGTCTCGGCGACCGCACTGTAGGCCGCCCGGACCTGCGCGGTCGCCGGGTCCACGCCACCAACTGTAGGGACCGCGCGTCCTTGGGTGGATGATCGTTCCAACACCGGTTGCGGGCCGCGCGGGAGTGACAGGATCGGAGTGTGACCGCGGCTCGACGACAGATCCGCATCCGTCGCGCGGCCGACATTCCCGCCCTCGCCGCTGCGCTGCTGCGCCAGCAGGGCGAGACCGGCTACCCGGTCCGCAATCGCTTACCGATGCCGGTCGAGGAATTCCTACACGCGCACGACGCCGTCGGCGGCTGGACCGCAGAGGTTGCGGGTTGTCCCGTGCGGCACGTGTGCCGTACCGGCCCCGCGCGCGGCCCGGACGCAGACGCCCTCAATGCCGTCTGTGCCCGGGCGTACGGGTGCACTGTGGATGAGCTCACCTGGATCAACGCGTTCTTCGTGGCCGCCGAGGCCCGCGGTCTCGGACTCGGTCGGGAGCTGCTCGGCACGGTCGTCGACGACGCCCGTCGGCACGGCCTGCGGCCCTGTCTGGAAGTCCACCCGGCTCATCCGGCTGCGCTGTCGCTGTACGAGTCGACCGGGTGGACGGTCGTGCACCGGCTGCGACCCGATTGGCTGCGCTCGGCGGTGGGTGACCAGGGCCCCAGCGTGCAGGTGATGGTCCGCCAGGCCCACCTTGAGCCTCGCCGGTCACTTTGAGCCCGTAGCAACGGGCTCAAAGTGACCTACGGGGCTCAGAGTGCAGTAAAAGTTGGCCCGCTGGGCACGGAGGGTCACCTCGCCCGTCAGGGCTGGACCACGATCGCCCGCCCGGTCGCCTTGAGGGTGATTCCTTCCGGGGAGGCAGTCGCGTCGGCCAGCCGGTGCCCGAACGGCAGCGGGTCGAGCGGGATGCTGACCGACAACCGCTGTCCGATCAGCAGTTGAGTGGAGCGGGTCAGCGTCCCGCTGCTGGCGGTCAGCCGAGTGGGGGTGAGTCGCAACGCGCCCGCGGATACGCCAATGCTCAGGTCCGCCTCGATCTCCAGCCGCTGCGACAACGCCTCGATCGCACCGGTCGCCTTCACCTGATCGCCGCCGGCGCTGGCCAGCTGGACCGGCTGCCCCGTGTCGGCCAGATAGTTGCTGAGGTCGGAGTAGAGCAGGGACACCGTCTCCTCGGAGCGGCCGATGCCGAAGCGCCGTACGTCTTGGACCAGCACGTCGTGGAAGGGCACCCGAACGTCCAGCAGCCGCGAGTCGACCCGTTCGATCCGCAACGGTCCGTTGGCCAGTCCGGTCGTGGTGACGTCGACCTCCGAGTACGCTCCGCGCAACAACTGCAGCAGGAAGGTACGACCCCGAATGGTCACGTCCGGCGCGGTAGTGGCTCCGGTCGCGTCCTGCACGTCGCGGGCGATCAACGACTCCGCCGCGGCTCGCGAGCCGGAGTCGGCGGCCCAAAACACCAAGAACAGCCCGATCAAAACGCCGACGACCTGCAGCCCGAAGCGGGCCCGGGCTGACAACGGCGCCCGGTCGGCGCTCACCGGCGGTCCTGCGCCAGCCCGGGCCGGTTCACGGTGGTGATTCGGCGGCTGGGCCAACTCGCGGTCCGACCCAACAGGGTCAGGACGGCCGGTGTCAGCACCGGGCGGACCACCAAGGTGTCGATCAGCAGACCGACGGTCATGGCGAACGCGATCTGGCGAAACGTCATCAGCGGGATGATCGCCACGAGCGCGAACGTGCCGGCCAAGATCACGCCGGCGATGGTGATGGCCCGCGACGAGCGCGGCACGGCGATCCGCAGCGCCTGGGCCAGGGGTCTTCGTTTGGCCTCACCCCAGATGTTGCCGACGGCGAAGACGTTGTAGTCCGATCCGAGCGCAATCAGCAGCACCGCCGACGCGAAGGGGGCGTAGAAGGTCAGGCCCTGGCCGCCGAGCACGTCCTGGAACACCAGCGTGGTCAAGCCCAGGGCGGCGGCCACGCTCAACCCGCTGCAGGCCAGCAGGACCAGCGGCGCGACCAGGGCCCGCAGGTACACCGCCAGGATGAACAGCTCCACCACCAAGGCGGTGAGCAGCGTGATCTCCAGACTGCGGCGGGTCAGGTCGGCCACCTCGGAGGCGATCAGGGTCTGGCCGGTGACCGAGACCTTCGCCTGCGGCAGGC
This sequence comes from Friedmanniella sp., assembly GCA_965218535.1. Classification (GTDB taxonomy): domain Bacteria; phylum Actinomycetota; class Actinomycetes; order Propionibacteriales; family Propionibacteriaceae; genus Microlunatus. Next base: position 707,180 of record CBDCLF010000001.1, on the reverse strand, counting down.
CCGCCTGCTGCGCAAAGCCGCCGACGTCGCGTTGTAGCTCGCGGACCTGGCTGATCGCCGTCGCGGCCAAGGGATCGGTGTTGTAGACCACGATGAAGCGGGCCGCGTTCCCGCTTTGGGCCAGGACCAGACCCTGGGCCTTCTCCAACGGTGTGTCACCGGGCCCGAGGACCCGGACGACGCCCGGCTCGGCCCGGATCAGCTGCTCCATCCGCTTCAGCGCGTCCCGCTCGGTACCGACGCCGGGCTGCTGGACGAAGACCTCGGTGGGGGCGGTCAGACCGCGCAGCCCGGCCTGCTGGAGCAAGGCGGCCCCTTCGGCGACGTTGTCGTCACCGGGCAGGCCGGCGGTGAACGACAGGTCCAGCCGGGCGGTCAGCACCGGCAGCGCGGCCAGCACGAAGACCACGATCACCGCCCCGGTGGCGGCCAGCGCCGGCCCCTTGCGGGTGAGTAGGGCGATGCCGCGATGGGTTCGGGCCCGGGCGGCGGCGCTGCCTTCCAGAGCCGAACTGGCCGCGTGGGTGGAACTGCGGATCGGTAGCACGGTAAACAGGCGCGACCCCAGGATCGCCATCAGCGCCGGGGTCAGGGTCAGGCAGACCGCGAGGCCGACCAGCACCGTCAGCGCCAGCGCCGGTCCCAGGGCGCGGAAGATCTCGAACGGCGCGGCCAGCAGCGAGATGGTGCCACCGGCTACGGTCAGCCCCGCCACCAAGACCACCGAACCGTCGCGGCGCAAGGCCGCGCGGGCAGCCAGGATGGAGCCCTGCCCGTGCTTCAGTTCGTCCCGGAAGGCGGAGAAGAACAGCACGCAGTAGTCGGTGACTACCCCGAGCAGCAGCGCCAGCAGTACCGGTTCGAGCTGGGCGGGCACCTCGAAACCCAGCGCGGCGGCGATCCGGCCCAGCAGCGGCATGTAGATCAGGTAGCCGACCGCGGCGACCCCGACCACCGCCAGCGGCGCCAGCAGCGAACGGAAGGCCAGCGCGACGATGGTCAGGATCAGGAGCACGCTGGCCGCCTCGAACAGCGGCAGCCGAGCCTTGAGGTAGTGACTCTGAGCGACCTGCGCCGGGACGAAGCCGGTGACGTAGGTGCCGACGCCCGCCTGGTTGTGGAAGTGTGAGGCGTACAGGTCGGCCAGCCGGACGGTGTTGTGCAGCCCGGTGCCGTCGGACATGTAGACGTAGGTCACGGTGGTGTCGCGGGAGCCGGTGGGCACGGGGATCGCGGCCTGGATGGTGCCGGGCTCGGGCGGCGTCGGTGACTCCACGACCTGCTGGGTTCTCGAGAGCGCCCACAGATAGGAGTCGGAGCGGGTGAGCAGGCCAAGTCCGCCCGGCTTGTGCACCACCACCGTCGTTCCCGAGAGCACCGGGATCCGAAACTCCTGCAGGATCTCCCGCTCCACCTGCAGCACCCGGCTGTCCGGCGGCAGCAGGTCGCCGAAGCCGTTGCCCTCCCCGGTGGTGGAGGGAACCAGAATCGTGACGAGCGCCGCGGCAGCGACCCAACCGATCAGGATCACCCAGCGGCCGGCCGTCACGACCACGCGGTAGGCCCGGCCGAGACCCCCGAGGACGGCGGAGATGAGCCGGCCGACCGGCTCAACTAGTCTCCCAGCACCCATGGTGGGTCGTCCTTTCCCGGTCCCGAGCCCGGCGGCGCGCGGTTTGCTGGGCTTATCGTCTACCCAGCGCCAGCCGATCTGAGCCCAGACAGGGAACTATGTCATCTTCTTCCGCCGATCCGACGCCGTCCGACGCACCAGGCGGCTCTCCGAGTTCCTCCGCCGGGGGATCGCCGGCGCCACCGCCACGCTCCCGTACCCGCCGATTCCGGTGGTGGGTGTCGGTGGCCACGTTCGTACTCGGGGTCGGCGTGGGCCTGGTCGTCATCGGGCTGGTCAAACCGGTACCGGATTTTGGGGTCGGGCCCAGCGCCTCGCCCAGCCCCAGTGGTACGGCCGAGCCGAGCAAAGTGCCGCTGGTCCCGGTCGCTCAGGTCAACGAAGCCTGCCTGCGGGTGATCAACGACGCTCAGGACCTGTCCAGCATTCTGACCGGGATCAACGAGCTCGGTCCCGACGTCGACCTGGAACGCATCGACCGGCTGGTTCGTCGGCTGCAGCCGGTGGAGCCGCGGCTGAACCGTGACCTGGCCGAGTGTGAGGTCGACACCAGCATCGCTCGGTCACCGACCCCAAGCTCCAGCGCCAGTGGTCGATCGGCTTCGGCCTCCCCGACGCCGTCGGCCACTGGGTCGAGTGCGTCCGGGGCCAGCCCCTCCTCGCCTACGCCGACGTCGTCGGCAGCGACCCTGGACGACACGCCGGCGCCCGGGCCATCGGTCTCGGCGGTGCGCTGAGCGATCTGGGTGACCGCTCTGCCGCCTTCGGACGGCTCGACGTGGCCCAGGCCGGGCTCAGGTGGCCTCGGGTGCCGACCGGGTCGGAAAACGTACGGCTGGCGCGTGGCTGGGGGCGTACTGGACGTCGACCGCGGTCGGAAAACGTACGGCTGGCGCGTGGTTGGGGGCCCCGGATCCCGACCGTGGTCGGAAAACGTACGCACAGTGGTGAATGCCGGCTCCGGGGACGGCGGTCTAAGGGAAGCCGGTCTGATGCGCGGGACTCCCGCCCGGGGTCGGCGCTCAGTAGCGCAGGAGCAAGTAGGGAACGCAGCAGGCCACGGTGACCGCGGCTACGACCGCGCCGTACTTGGTGAACTCCCAGAAGCTGATCGGATGGCCGTTGCGCTTGGCGATCCCGGTGACCACGACGTTAGCGCTGGCCCCGATCGCGGTGGCATTGCCGCCGAGGTCCGCGCCGAGCAGCAGCGCCCACCACAGGCCCTCGCGCCCGGCCAGCGGACCCTCGTTGACCAGTTGGCCGACCACCGGAGCCATGGTCGCCACGTAGGGGATATTGTCCACGATCCCGGAGAAGATCGCGGAGGCCCACAGCAGCAGCATCATCGCCCGGGCCGGACTGTCCCCGGTGGCCAGGGCCAGGGCGTGAGCCAGTTCGTCGATCACCCCGGTCTTGATCAGCGCGCCGACCATGATGAACAGTCCGGCGAAGAAGAGCAGAGCATCCCATTCGATGTCGCGGAGATAATCCTGCGGCGCCATCCGGCTGAGCGCGATCAGCAGGGCCGCGCCGAGGAGGGCCACCACCGACGGTTCCAGATGGAGGATGGGTCGAAGCGCGAAGCCGGCGAGCACCAGTGCGAGCACCACCATGCTGCGGATCAGGAGGCCCCTGTCCTGGATGGCCTCGCGCTCGTTGAGTTCCATCACCTCGGCGACCTGCTCCGGATCGGCAACGAAATCGCGCCGGAACAGGATCCGGCTCAACCCGACGAACACCACCAGCAGGACCAGCACGATCGGACCCATGTTGAGGATGAAGTCGTTGAACTCCAGATTTGAGCGGCTGGCGACGATGATGTTGGGCGGGTCGCCGATCAACGTCGCCGCGCCGCCGATGTTGGAGGCCAGCGCCTCAGCGATCAGGTACGGGACCGGTTTGACTCCGATCCGGTCGCAGACCAGCAAGGTGACCGGGGCGACCAGCAACACGGTGGTGACGTTGTCCAGTGCCATCGAGGCGAACGCGGTGATCAAGCACAGCAGGGTCATCACCCGGAACGGCCGGCCGCGAGCTTTCTTCGCCGCCCAGATGGCGACGTACTCGAAGATGCCGGTGTGCCGCAGGATGCTGACGATGATCATCATCCCGAACAGCAGCAGGACGACGTTCCAGTCGATCCCGGTCTCTTCGGAATAGAAAGCGTCCCCGGCCTCGACGATCCCAGCCGCCAGCATCACCGCGGCGCCCCCCAGAGCCACCGCCACCCGGTTGATCTTCTCGGTTGCGATCAGTACATAGGCGATGACGAACACGAGCATCGCCACCACCGCGAGCGGCGAGGACAGCAACTCCGCCATCAGGAGAAGGACTCGCAGACCAACTCCAGCAGGTGCGCGGCCGTCACCACGCCGACGATCTTCGAGCCGTCCACGATCGCGCACAGCGGACTGTGCAGGCGCGCCATCACCGCGGCCAGTTCCAACACGGTGTCGTTCACCTTGAGGACCGGCAGTTCGGTCGGCCGGTTGGGCAGCAGGTCGGCCACGCTCATCCCGCGCAACCGCTCCATCACCTTCGCCGCGCCCCGCTCGCCCATCACCCCGGCCAGGGACGGATCGCGTTTGATGTAGTCCGGCACCATCGCCGCGACCACCTGGGAGGCCGGCAGGACCGCTTTCGGGCGACCGTCGGCCTCGGTCACCACCAGTCCGGGCAACCGGGCCTTGGCCAGCGCCCGAGCCGCCTCGAGCGCCGGTGTGTTGACGTCCACGACCGGGTATGCCTCGGCGATATCCCCTGCGATCACGCCCTCACCCTAATGCGGCCGACCCGCCTCCGGCCGACGTTGCTGAGCCCATCAATGCTCCTCCGCCCCCTGAGCTTCGTCGCCCCCTGAGCTGGCCGTACGCCCCCTGAGCTTGTCGAACGCCCCCTGAGCTTGTCGAAGGGCCTCGAAGAGGTCGGCGCTCGTCGTACGCCCCCTGAGCTGGCCGTACGCCCCTGAGCTGGTCGTACGCCCCCTGAGCTTGTCGAACGCCCCCTGAGCTTGTCGAAGGGCCTCGAAGAGGTCGGCTCCTCATCCCAACGCCCGCCCAACCCGCTCAGACGGAATCTTGCTACGTTGAGCCGATGATCCGCCGCCGGCTGTCGGAGAGCAGACGCTCGGAGCTGCTACTCGTTCTCGCGCTGTCGCCCCTCTTGCTGTTGGCCTTGATCACGGTGTGGCTGCACTGGAGCTGACCGCGGGCTTTCCCCAGCGTTTTGGTCGGTGGCGGGGAAGCGATCGGGCCAGTCGAGGCAGCCCACTGAGGACAGTCCGCTCGGACCGTCCCGCTCGGATTGGGGAAGATCCTGCCCGTCAGACGCGCACGATCTTCCCCAATGTCACGTTCGGGAGGAGCTCTGTCACCATCATCAGGTGATCAGCGATCCGCGCGACTACCGAGAGTGGCACCGACGCTACGACGATCCCGGGTCGGGCGTGTCCTGGCGGCTGGCGAGGGTCCGAGCGTACCTCCGCGAGGCCCTCGATCAGCACTCGGGGCGGATCCGAGCGTTGAGCGTGTGCGCGGGCGACGGCCGCGACCTGCTCGGCGTCCTGGGCGAGCGGGCTGACGCCGAGCGGGTCTCCTCGGTACTGCTCGAACTCGACCCCGTGCTGGCGCAGCAGGCCAGGGACGCAGCCGCCGCGGCCGGAGTGATCGACGTCGAGGTGCGGACCGTGGACGCGGGCGTCAGCGACGCCTATCACGGCGCCGTCCCCGCCGACATCGTCTTGATGGTCGGCATCTTCGGCAACATCGTGGACGAGGACCTGTGGCGGCTGATCGCATTCGCCCCACAACTCTGTCGCCCGGGAGCGACGCTGATCTGGTCCAGGGGCCGCAGCTTCGGCCAGGACATTCCGAGCGTGACCGCCGACCTGAACGACCAGGTCCGCGCACAATTCGCCGCCGCCGGATTCACCGAGACCGCCTACATCACCCGCGACACCGGAAGCCGACCGGCCCTCGGGGTGGCGCGCTACACCGGTGAGCCTGTGGCGCTCGCCTTGGCAACTCCACTGTTCTCCTTCGTACGCTGAACGAAAAGCTCAGTCCAGGTTGGTCCCCCGGGCCCGGGCGCTGAAGATCGGGTTGGCCTCGGCGACAAGATCATCGAAGCGGTGGGCGGAGATCCGGGAGATCTCGACCAGGGCCGTGGCCCGTTCGGAGGCCGCGGAGTTCTCTAACCGGTGCCAGCCCTGCTCGAGGATCTGGTCGACCGAGCTCCGGTCGCGGACGCAGATGATCAGCGGGAACCCGAACCGGTCGCGATACTCGTGGGTGAGGCGGGTGAACTCGGTGTGGCTCGACTCGTCCAGCCTGGTCAGGCCCAATGTGGACTGGTCGGCCAGCGACTCCTCGTCCCCCGTCTCCTCGCCGAGGGCGACGGCCCCGAGGTCGGGATAGGCCTGGATCAGCTGCAGCTGCTCGGACTCGCTGCCGGCGAACAGGGCCTCGCCGAAAGCCCGTCGCAGGTCCCGGGTGTCGGCGAACGGGCGCTGGTCGAAGGCACGCTCGACCATCCAGCTCGGACCCTGGACCAGGCTGCCGAACGTTTCGACGAACTGGTCCCGGGTCATCTCGTTCACCTCGGTCAGAGTGACCGAGTGACCGGGACGACCGGCGACAACGGGACCGGTGTTGTGTCCCACGTGGTGGAACAGCAGGTTCAACACGATGGCGGTGATGCTGCCCAAGGTGATGCCGGAGCCGAGGATGATCTGGGCCCACTCGGGTACGGCTTTGGCCACGTCGGGCTGAACGGTGACGTAGACCGCCAACGCGACACTGGTGGACACGATCACCACGTTGCGGTGGTCGTGGAAGTCCACCCGGGACAGGGTCTGGAAGCCGACCACGGCCACCGTGCCGAACATGGCCAGCGCCGCCCCGCCCAGCACGGGGTGCGGGATCCCCGCGACCAGCGCCGCGGCCTTCGGCAGCAGCCCGAGGATGATCATGATCACCCCGGCGGCGGCGACCACAAAGCGGCTCTTCACCCGGGTCAGCCGGACCAGGCCGACGTTCTCGGCGAAGCAGGTGTAAGGGAAGGAGTTCAGTACCCCGCCGAGGAACGTCGACAGGCCGTCGGCGCGGAGGGCGCGGGCGATGTCGTCGCGGCCGATCCGCTTCTCCACGATCTCGCCGGTGGCGAAGACGTCGCCGGTGGTCTCGACCGCGGTGATCAGCATCACCACGATGATCGAGACGATGGCGGCGACGGAGAACTTCGGCCAGCCGAAGTAGAACGGCGTGGTCACCCCGACCCAGTCGGAGGCGGCGACGTCGGCGAACTGGGCGTCCCCGAGCAGCCAGGCCACCACCGTGCCCACGACCAGCCCGACCAGCACCGCGACGGTGGCCATGAACCCGCGGAAGATCCGTTGGATGGCCACGATCAGGACCAAGGTGCCGACGGCGTAGGCCAGGTTCTTGGCGCTGGTCGGATTCAGGTCGGGTCCGGCGCCGCCGGCGGCGTCGGCGGCGGCCACCGGCAGCAGGGCGATGCCGATGATACTGATCACCGTGCCCGTCACCACCGGCGGGAAGAACCGGATCAGCCGGCTGAAGTACGGCGCGATCAAGAATGTGAACAGCCCGGCCACGATCACCGCGCCGTAGATGGTGAGCAGGCCCTGGGTGCCGCCGCCTGCGGCCAGGCCGATGGCGATCATCGGCGAGACCGCGGTGAAGGTGACCCCTTGCAGCAGCGGCAGCTTCACCCCGATCTTCCAGAACCCGACCGACTGGATGATCGAGGCGATGCCACAGGTGAAGAGGTCGGCGTTGATCAGGTGGATCAGTTCACGCTGGTTCAGCCCGATCGCGCTGGCCAACAGGATGGGCACGATCACTGCGCCGGCGTAGAAGGCCAGCACGTGCTGGAAGCCGTAGATGGCGAGCCGCCCGGGGGGCAGGATCTCATCGACCGGATGCTTACTCCGTCGGGCGGAGGGTGGAGCGCTGGTGGACATCGGTGGGCCTCTCTGCCGCAGCCGGGCACCACCGCCCTCGGCAGTGTCCGGCTAGTGATGTGGGGAAACGACACCGGCGCTAATCCTTCCGACTAGCGGAAACTCGATGTCGCTCGCCGGAACAGTAGTGACCTCAGTCACGATCGTCAACCCCCAGCGCGAGATTCCCTTGTTCCGATAGACGGAACAACTTTTTCACTCGAGGCCCTTGGCACGACGGGCCATCTCCGCTACGGTTCCGCTAGCGCCACCGTCGTTCGCATGGATAACCGCACGGTCGGCTGCTTGCTCGATCGTCAACCATGCTCCTGCCTCCTGCCTTCGGTAGGCGGCCCATCTTTATCCTGGTGATGACGAAGGAGCGTGCAATGGAGCGTGCGACGAGCGGATCCGCGACGCCGACCACCCTGAGGGTCAACGGCGAGGAACTCCGCGCCACCTCGGTCGGCGGCCATGTCACCGTGCTGGACTGGCTGCGGACCAGCGGCCTGACCGGGGTCAAGGAGGGCTGCGCGGAGGGTGAGTGCGGAGCCTGTGCTGTGCTGGTGGCCCGGCCCGACGGGCAGGGCAGTCGCTGGACCGCGGTAAACGCGTGCCTGGTGCCGGTCGCCGCGCTCGACGGTCAGGAGATCGTCACCGCCGAGGGCCTGGCTGGGCGGGGGCAGAGCCTGACCGGTCGTGTTCCGTTGCATCCCGTCCAGCAGGAGATGGCCGACCGGGGCGGGTCTCAGTGCGGCTACTGCACGCCCGGCTTTGTCTGTTCGATGGCCGCCGAATTCTACCGCGCGGACCGGGAGCCGACCGGGCAGGCCGAGCGGGTGGCGGCCGCCGAGCCGGCCACGACCAACGGGCACGACGCGGGCCGGCGCCAGGGCCAAAGCGCCGCGGTCGCGGTCGACCCGGTCGCTCCGGGTCATTCCGCCGACCACGAGCACGGGCCCAACGGGTTCGACCTGCACGCCCTCAGCGGGAACCTGTGCCGCTGCACCGGCTATCGGCCGATCCGGGACGCGGCGTACGCGCTGGGCCAGCCGGACGCCGAGGACCCGCTGGCCCTGCGGCGGCAGCAGCCGGCCCCGGGGCCGGTGCGCACCCACGCCACCAGCGCTCAGGGTGACCTGATCCGTCCGGGCACGCTGGCGCAGGCGCTGGAACTGCTGGCCGAGCACCCCGACGCGGTGCTGCTGGGCGGCGGCACCGACTGGGGGGTCGAACTCAACCTGCGACACGCCCGCGCAGGCACGACCATCGCCTTGGACCGGTTGGACGAACTGCGCGGGCTCGACGAGGACGCCGGCGGGTTCACCATCGGTGCCGCGCTCAGCCTGAGCGAGATCGAACGCGGGCTGGCCGGGCGGATCCCGCTGCTGGCCGAGTTGTTCCCGCAGTTCGCGTCCCGGCTGATCCGCAACGGCGCCACCCTGGGCGGCAACCTCGGTACGGCGTCCCCGATCGGGGACAGTCTGCCGGTCTTATTGGCCCTGGAAGTGTCCTTGGTGCTGGCCTCGACCAGCGGCGAGCGTACGGTCGCCCTGGCCGACTACTTCACCGGCTATCGGCAGACGTTGCTGCGCCCCGACGAACTCGTCGCCACCGTACGGGTGCCCAAGCCGTTGGCGAAGGTGTCGGCGTTCCACAAGATGGCCAAGCGACGCTTCGACGACATCTCCAGCGTGGCGGTCGCCTTCGCCCTCGACCTGGACGGGGACGGCGTGTCCAGGATCGGCATCGGACTGGGTGGGGTGGCGGCCACGCCGATTCGGGCCCGGGCGACCGAGGCGGCGCTGATCGGGCAGCGCTGGACCCGCGACACGGTGGAGGCGGCGGCCCGGACCCTCGGCGAGGAAGGCACGCCGATGAACGACCACCGGGCCTCCGCGGCCTACCGCGCGGCGATGCTGCGCCAGGCGCTGCGCAAGTTCCACACCGAGAATCCCGCCCCTGACGATCAAGCACCCAGCCTGCAGGAGATGACCCGATGACGAGTCTGGCCGAACGCCCCGTCAGCCCCAAGGTGGGTCTGGAACTGCCGCACGAGAGCGCCGCCGGGCACGTAACCGGAACCGCGCTGTACACCGACGACCTCGGGGTGCGGATGGCCAATGTGCTGTGCGCCTGGCCGGTGCAGGCCCCGTACGCTCACGCGCGGGTGACCGACCTGCGGGTCGCGGGCGCGTACAAGGTCGACGGTGTGGTCCGGGTGCTGACCGCCGCCGACGTGCCCGGGGTCAACGACGCCGGGATCAAGCACGACGAGCCGCTGTTCCCGACCGAGGTGATGTTCTACGGACACGCGGTTTGCTGGGTGCTGGCCGACAGCGAGGAGGCCGCGCGGCTCGGCGCCGCCGCGGTCGAGGTCGATTACGCACCGCTGCCGTCGCTACTCACCTTGAACGAGGCGATCGAGGCCGAGTCCTTCCAGGGCCACCAGCGCACCCTGTCCCGCGGGGACGCCGAGGCCGGCCTGGCCCGCGCGGCGCACCGCTTCGCCGGCGAGTTCGAGTTCGGCGGCCAGGAGCACTTCTACCTCGAGACCCACGCCAGCCTGGCCCACGTCGACGAGGGCGGGCAGGTGTTCGTCCAGTGCAGCACTCAGCATCCCAGCGAGACCCAGGAGATCGTGGCGCACGTGCTGGGCCTGCCCAGTCACGCGGTCACCGTGCAGTGCCTGCGGATGGGCGGCGGGTTCGGCGGCAAGGAAATGCAGCCACACGGGTTCGCCGCTGTCGCCGCCCTGGGCACCACCTTGACCGGTCGGCCGGTGCGGCTGCGGCTGAACCGCACCCAGGACCTGACCATGACCGGCAAGCGGCACCCGTTCCACGCCAGCTGGGAGGTCGGGTTCGACGAGGCGAACCGGCTGTGCGGGCTGCGGGCCACCTTGACCAGCGACGGCGGTTGGAGCCTGGACCTGTCCGAGCCGGTGCTGGCCCGGGCGCTGTGCCACGTCGAGAACGCCTACTGGATTCCCGACGTCGAGGTGCACGGCCGGATCGCCCAGACCAACAAGACCTCGCAGACCGCGTTCCGCGGCTTCGGCGGCCCGCAGGGGATGATCGTGATCGAGGACATCCTCGGCCGCTGCGCCCCGCTGCTCGGGGTCAGCGCCGAGCAGCTGCGGCGGCACAACCTGTATCTGCCCGGGCAGGCCACCCCGTACGGGCAGCCGGTCCGGCACGCCGAACGACTCCGCGACATCTGGGACACCCTGCTCCAGCGCTGCGACTTCGAGGGCCGGACCCGCGAGATCGAGGCGTTCAACGCCGAACACCCGGACAGCAAGCGGGGCCTGGCCATCACCCCGGTGAAGTTCGGGATCTCGTTCAACCTGACCGCGTTCAACCAGGCCGGGGCGCTGGTGCACGTCTACAAGGACGGGTCGGTGCTGATCAACCACGGCGGCACCGAGATGGGCCAGGGCCTGCACACCAAGATGATCCAGGTAGCGGCCACCGCGCTGGGGGTGCCGCTGGACGTGGTCCGGCTGGCCCCGACCCGGACCGACAAGGTGCCCAACACCTCCGCGACCGCGGCCAGCTCCGGCGCCGACCTCAACGGCGGGGCCATCCGCAACGCCTGCGAGCAGATCCGGGAACGGTTGGCCGACGTGGCGGCGCGGATGCTCAACGTGCACCCGAACGACGTCCGCTTCGTCGACGGCGTGGTCACCGGCCTCGGCTTCCACGACCGGGAGATCGGCTGGGCCGAACTGGCCAACGCCGCTTACCACCAGCGGGTCTCGTTGTGGGCGGCCGGCTTTTATCGCACCGAGGGGCTGCACTGGAGTTCGGAGCGGATGCAGGGCGAGCCGTTCAAATACTTCGCCTACGGCGCCTCGGCCACCGAGGTCGAGGTCGACGGCTTCACCGGGGCCTACCGGACCCGGCGGGTAGACATCGTGCACGACGTCGGCGACAGCCTGTCGCCGCTGATCGACCTCGGCCAAATCGAGGGCGGCTTCGTTCAGGGGGCGGGTTGGCTGACCCTGGAGGAGCTGCGCTGGGACACCACCGACGGGGCCCACCGGGGCCGGCTGAGCACCCAGTCGGCGAGCACGTACAAGCTGCCGAGCTTTTCGGAGATGCCCGAGGAGTTCAACGTCCACCTGTTTGAACGGGCCACCGAGTCCGGCGTGGTCTACGGGTCCAAAGCGGTCGGCGAGCCGCCGCTGATGCTGGCCTTCTCGGTCCGGGAAGCGCTGCGCCAGGCGGCTGCGGCCTTCGGTCCGGCGGGGATGGAGATCGACCTGGGTAGCCCGGCCACACCCGAAGCGGTCTACTGGGCGATCGAAGCGGCCCGGTCGGGGCACCCGGAGCCGGCGCTGGCTGCATCCGCGGCGTCCGAGGCGTACGCTGCCGGCTGGGCCAGCGGTGCGGTGCCGACCGAACACGCCATCACCGAGGACCCCGCCGCCTCGTACGCGCAGGCCTGAGCGATGACGACCGACTGGCTGGGCGCGGTGGCGCAACTGCGCCGGGAGGGCCGGCCCGGGGTACTGGTGACGGTGACCGGCGTCCGCGGGCACGCCCCGCGCGACGCCGGGGCGAAGATGGTGGTCAGCGCCGACACGACCTGGGGCAGTGTCGGCGGCGGCAACCTGGAGCAGACCGCGGTCGACCAGGCCCGGGCGATGATGGTCGCCGGGGCGAGCCGGCCCGAGACCGCCGAATCCCGGCTGAACGAGCACGCCCGGAACGCGCACGGCCGGCAGTGCTGCGGCGGGGTGGTCACCTTGTTGCTGGAGCCGCTGCCGGTCCGGCCCTGTGTGGCGATCTTCGGGGTCGGCCACGTCGGCTACGAGCTGGCCCGGATCCTGTCCCGGCTGCAAGTGTCGCTGCATTTGGTCGACTCCCGCGCCGCCGAACTTGACCCGCTGCGGCTGGCCGACGTGACCGAGGCCGAAGCCAACGTCACCGTGCACCGGCTGCTGCTCGGCGAGACGGTGCTGGACCGGCTGCCGCAGGGCGCGCACGTGCTGATCATGACCCACGACCACGCCGAGGATTTCGCCCTGTGCGACGCCGCTTTGCGTCGGGCCGGCCGGCTCGGCAGCGTGGGACTGATCGGTTCGGCGGCGAAGTCGTCCCAGTTCCGCCGGAACCTGATCGACGCCGGCCACGACGAGGCGAGCTTGGCCCGGATCAGCTGCCCGATCGGGCTGCCGGAGATCGCCGGGAAGGAACCGGCGGTGGTCGCGGTCAGTGTGGCCGCGGCCCTGCTCCAGGCGTTTCAGCGCACAAACGTTCCCGCGGGAACGCTTTCGTGACGCTTTATCGGGCGGCGGTGATCGACACCGTCGCCGATCCGTTCGCACTCGAACTCGCCGGGGAGGACCCGCAGGCGGCGTTGCGGGCCGAGGCTGACGGCGGTGTCGTGGTGCTCGACGGCCGGATCGCGGCGCGCGGGCCGTTTGCGGGCGTGCGGGACGAACACCCGGACGAGGACGTGGTCGACCTGCGACCGGGGGTGCTGCTGCCCGGGCTGATCGACACCCACGTGCACTATCCGCAGGTCCGGTCGATGGCCGGGCTGGGGCTGCCGCTGCTGGACTGGTTGGAACAGTGCACTTTGCCCGAGGAGGCCCGGCTGGCCGACCTCGGCTACGCCGAGGCGGTGGCGGGGGAGTTCGCGAACGGGCTAGTGCAGGCCGGGACCACGACCGCCCTGGTCTTCGGCGCTCACTTCGCGCCGGCCACCGAGGCGTTGTTCACCGCTGCGGAACGCACCGGGCTGCGGATCACCGCCGGTCTGACCCTCAGCGACCGGGTGCTGCGGCCGGACCTATTGACCACCCCGGAGCGCGCCCGGGCCGAGAGCCGCGCGCTGATCGAACGCTGGCACGGCCGGGGGAGACTGCGGTACGCGGTGACGCCCCGGTTCGCGCTGTCGGTCTCGGAGCCACTGCTCGACGTCTGCGCGGAGCTGCTGGACGTCGACGACGGGATCTACCTAACGTCGCACCTGAACGAGAACCTGGCCGAGATCGACCGGGTACGAGGCTTCTTCCCCGACCGCCGGGACTATCTGGACACCTACGCCCACCACGGCCTGGTGGGGGAGCGGAGTGTGTTCGCGCACAACGTGCACCCGACAGCGCACGAGCTGGCGGTGTTGGCGCAGCAGCAGGCGTGGGTGGCGCACTGCCCGACCAGCAACGCCGCTTTGGGCAGTGGGCTGTTCCCGCTGCGCCGGCACGTGGAGGCCGGGGCCCGGGTGGCCCTGGGCAGCGACGTCGGCGGCGGCACCGGGTTCTCGTTGCTGAAGGAGGGCCTGCAGGCCTATTTCTTCCAGCAGCTCCTCGGATCCGAAGGGCTGCCGCTGACCCCGGTCCACCTGCTGCACCTAGCCACCCGGGCGGGTGCGGAAGCACTCGGCCTGGCCGACCGGGTCGGCGACCTTGCCGTCGGCCGCGACTTCGACGCGATCTGCCTACGGCCCGAGCCGGGCACCACCTTGGAGGTGGTCTTGGCCCACGCCGCGAACGCCAACGACACCCTGGCCCGGATCTTTGCCCTAGGCACCCCCGCTGATATCAGTAAGGTCTGGGTCGGTGGTGCGCCGGTCGAATCAAGCTCCTTACTTGACGATCATGTTGGCGTTTGCTGACGCTTCTTCGCGCGCCGAGAACCGACAGTTCGCGGCGTCACGAGCTCAGGGGATCCATCGCTGAGCCTGCGCCAATGGCATCCATCGTGGTGGTGGTCGGATCAGGCGGCACGGGGGGTGATTGTGACGACGAGTTCAGCGTCCAAAGCGACCGCAATTCGTTCCAGTAGCGGGATTGTTGGAACTGCCCCGCCGGCCTCAAGACGGGACAGGGCAGGCTGCGTCATACCGGCGCTGGCGGCAAGTTTGGCCTGCGACAGGCCCAGCATGAGTCGGCGCTCTCGAACCGCCTGCCCGATCAAGAACGCGCGCTGGGCCTCGTCGTATCCTTCGCGGTAGTCCGTGCCGCCGCGCCGTTGGTGGGCAATCTCCTCGTAGGAACTGTGGTTGACGCTCATCGCAACTTCCCTTCGTGTTCGTAGATGTCGTGCGCTACGTCGTGGGTGGTTTCGCACGTCTGTTGCGCCTGAACGGCGCGTTGCACCTCAGCAGTCTCGGCGCTGCGGGTCTTGTGGAACACGGTCAACAAAACCACCCGCCGGCCCGCCGCCAGCCAATGCGTCACTCGAGTCTGCTGGCCCAAGCAGATGGAACCGCAACTCGCAAACCTTGCCCTTGAGGTGGCGGGAGTACGGCTCGCCGAGTGTTTCAGCACGCTCGGCGAGCAAGCCGACAAGGAAGTCGACCCGGCCGGAATCCCTAGCCGTAAGGCCTTCCAACCAGGACCGCACCTCCGGTTCGACCTCGATCTCGTACAGGTCGACCATGCATTTCACGGTATAGGTACCTCACGCTATGGGCAACAGCCGGCGAGAACACACGAGGCTGCCCGAGACGCTGTCTATGGCTTACGTCGCAGTGCCGCGTAACCCGACCGCCGGGACGATCAGGACACCTGCGTTCACCACGGTCTGTCAGGAAGCGGAGCGTGATCGCAGACAACGCGCACCCGACGGCGCACGAGTTGGCGGTGTTGGTGCAACAGCGGGCCTGGGTGGCGTAATGTCCAACTAGCAACCCCGCTTTAGGCGGCGGGCTGTGCCGCTGCGCCGGGCACGTGGACGCCGGGGCCCGGGTGGCCCTGGGCAGCGACATTGGCGGCGGCACCGGGTTCTCGCTGCTGAGGGAGGGCCTGCAGGCCTACTTTTTCCAGCAGCTCCTCGGCCCCCGACGGACTGCCCCTGACCCCGGTCCATCTGCTGTACCTGGCCACCCGGGCCGGCGCGGAGGCACTCGGCCTGCCGACCGGGTCGGCGACCTCGACGTCGGGCATACCTTCGATGCCGTCTGCGTACGAGCCGGGCACCACCTCGGAGGTGGTCCTGGCCCACGCCGCGGACGCCAGCGAAACCCTGGCCCGGATCTTGCTCTCGGCACCCCGGCTGACGTCGCCCGGGTTGGGTTGGCGAAGTGCCAGTCAATTGACGCCCTTACTCGGTGAAGATGC
Source organism: Friedmanniella sp. (assembly GCA_965218535.1). Lineage (GTDB taxonomy): Bacteria > Actinomycetota > Actinomycetes > Propionibacteriales > Propionibacteriaceae > Microlunatus. The sequence continues at coordinate 691,511 of CBDCLF010000001.1, read as the reverse complement.
CGTCGGCTAGTAGTTAGTTAGCGTCTTTCGTTTTTCCGTTCTGCACCTAGAATCGCTTCAACTCATCCATTAGCACTTGCGTTGGGTCTCGTCGACCTTCAATAGCCTTACGATACTAATAGTTCCGCAGAGGCCAGCGACAAGAATAGCGGCATATCGAGTCCAATGTGGAAGATTAATGGACAACCCGGTCAAAGTAAGATCGAGGACCATAATTGCGAGTCCAGTTCCGAGCAAAACCTTGGCCTGGAGTCTGGTTATTAATGCCAATGTCTTCACCCACCTGTAGAAGTCTTGAGGTCACGGCGCTACAAAGCGCCCATAATCGACGTCCGCATTTGAGCACGGCGGACCTGAAGGCAGGTGATTTGCAACAAGGGAGGAAGCGTAACCACCGATTCCGAAGGTGCTAAAGCCGATAAAATACTGGATTGTCGACACGTAGTCTTCGCAGACCCATAGTGGAATTTGGTTCCCGCTGGGGTCTACGTTGTTGATGGGGTCGCCGCCGGCGTAGGTGTAGCGGTTGGCGTCTTGGGGGCTGAGGGGGTTGTCGAGGGTGTCGCGTTGGGTCCAGGTGCCGGTGGTGGGGTCGTAGTAGCGGTTGCCGTAGTGGACCCAGTCGGTGGTGCGGTCTTGGATGCCGCCGGCGAAGGCGTACGGGTTTTGGTCCACACCGTTGCCGCCGCTGGTGGCGGTGAGGGTGGGCAGGCCGTAGGGGTCGTAGTCGTAGGCGAAGGCTTGGTAGGCGGCGTTGGTGATCAGGGCGATGGGGCTGCCGGGGGTGCCGTCGTAGACGTACATGGCTTGCATGCCGGAGCTGGTGCGCAGCATCAGGGGTTGGCCGGTGACGGGATCGGAGATGACGTTCGCGGTGTGGCCGTCTTTGCTGGCGGTTTCGATGGTCGGCACCCCGGATTGGGCGGGCCGGCCGTAGCCGAAGGTGTAGGTGCCTTTCGGGGTTTGTTGGGACAGTAGTTCGTTGTTGTCGGCGCCGGCGTGTTTGTAGGTGTAGGTGGTGCCGGCTTTGGTCACGGTTTTGAGTTGGTCGGCGCCGGTGTAGGTGATCGCCGACAGTTTCGGGTTCTTGGTCAGGTTCCCCGCGCCGTCGTAGCCGTAGCCGGTGGTGGTGATCTGGTTCTCGGAGTTGAACGTCAAGGGGTGGTCGCGGTGGGCTGGTTACCTTTTTTCGGACAGTGACCATTAACTTGTCAGGCAGCTTTGGCGCTGTTTTGCTGGTATTCGGCGGCAACTTCGGCGGGTGTCTTGTAGCCGAGCGCGGAATGTAGTCTGGTTCGATTGTAGAAGACTTCGATCCATTCGGCAACCGACGCACGAGCTTTCGCCTGCGTGGAGAATACGGTACGGTAAACGAGTTCATTCTTCAAAGCGCTGAAAAAGGATTCAGCGAGAGCGTTATCCCAACATTGCCCGACTCGACCCATGGATCCGCGCAGGTCCAACGACTTCAGATGCTCAGCGAACTCGCTACTCGTATATTGGCTGCCGCGGTCACTGTGAAAGATCGCTTTCGGCTCCAAATTCCGGGCCTTGGCCATCGTGACCGCCTTGCAAATCAGCTCGGTGCGCATGTGGGTGGCCATCGACCAGCCGATCACTTGCTTGGTGTGGCAGTCGATCACCGTCGCCAAGTACAGCCAGCCGGCCCAGGTCCGGATGTAGGTGATGTCGCCGACGAGCTTGACTCCGGGCCGGTCGGCGGTGAAGTCCCGCCCGACCAGGTCCGCGGGCGCGGTCGCCGCAGGATCGGACTCGGTGGTGGTCTTGTAGGCGCGGGGCTGGCAGCCGGCCAAGCCTAGTTCGGCCATAATCGAGCGGACCAGCGTGAGCGAAGCCGACGCCACCTCCGGGTCCTGGGAGCGGCGCAGCACGGCGTGGACCCGGCGCACACCGTAGGCGCCGCGGCCGGCCTGGTGGGCGGCTTGGACGTGGACGGTGACCAGGGCCCGCCGCCGTTCGCGGTCGGTCTCAACGGCGTTGAGATGGTCGTAGAAGCCTGAGGTGGATACCTCCAGCCACCCGCACATCTTGGTCACCGGGTAAGGGCTGGCGGGGTCGGCCTTCTCCGCAGCAATGAGCGCAAACTTTTCGCTCATGCTTCCTTCGCGAAGAAGGCAGCGGCTTTTTTTAGGAAGTCGCGCTCCAGTCGAAGCTCTCGATTCTCGCGTTCGGTTCTTTGAGCTTGGCCCGGTCGGGCACGCCCAACTCCTCGCTGACCGGGTGCTCGTTGCGGTACGTGGCGACCCAGTTACCGAGGGTTCCTGGGTTGATGCCAAGATCACGGGCAACATCGGCAATCGGACGGCCGGTGTCGATGACCATCTTCACCGCCTCCTCGCGATACTCCGGGCTAAACTTCCGATACTTTCCCATCATGACCTTCCTTTCGAGAGAATTCTCTCATTGGAGGTCACCATCCGCTGGTAGGTACACACCCCACGGCGCTGTTGTGGTCGGCTTGGGTGCGGTTGCCGTTGCCGTCGTAGGCGTAGTCGTAGACCACCGGGTCGGTCCCGGAGACGACGTCGTAGACCCGGTTCAGTTTGCCGTTGGTCTTGTAGGTGTAGTGCAGCGTCTTATGGGTCAAGTTGTTGCGCTGCCATTGCAGTTTCGTGGTCGAGGGTCCGTCGCCGGAGCAGTCGTCGCCGGGGGCGACGTCGAGGCGGTAGCAGTAGTCGATGTCGACTACGTCGGTGTTGTCGGTGTCGCCTTTGCCCTGCTCGGCCAGCAGATGGGTGACCTGGCCGTTCTTGTCGTAGAGTATTTCGTGTGCGCCACCCAGGTGGTGTGGTCGGCGTTCGCGCCCAGCCAGGTCTCGGTCCGCCGGTTGTGGTCGTCGGTTTTGAAGATGGCCCGCTGGGTGGTGGTGAAGTACGGGTAGACATTGACGTCGCCTTCCCCGCATGATCGTAGGCGTAGCTGATCGTGCCGCCGGTCGGGCTGGTACTACTGGTCAACCACCCGGCCCGGTTGTAGGCGTAGCTGAACGTTTGGCCGTCGAAGGTGTTCTTCCGGCTGGTCATCCGGCCCACCTGGTCGTAGCCGTACGTGGTGGTCCCGTTCGGGTCGGTCCGGGTGCTGTTCCGCCCCGCCGCGTCATAGCCATAACTGACGCTCGTCCCGTCGCTGAACGACGTCGAAGTCAGCCGGTCCAGCTTGTCGTAGCCGTAGCTGGCGGTGATCCCCCGCCCGTCGGCGGCGGTCTTGGCCCGCCCGTATGCGTCGTAGGTCAACTTCTGCACCCCCAACGTCGACCCCGTCTTCGGCGTGATCTGGGTCAACTGATGATCGGTGTAGGTACCTTGGCCCGGATCTTCGCCCTCAGCTTAGCTTAGTTAGCACCCCGGCTGATATCGCCGGGAATTGGATCGGCGAGGCGCCGGTCGACTGATGCACTTTGCTCGGTAGACCGTCAAGCGGCACCGCACTAGCCACGCAAGGGCCGATGTCCTTCTTAGCAGACTGTAATCTCACTAAGATATATCCGTCCTAAGTTGTGAAGTCCCGATCCGAGCTGACGAAATCACCTACCTATAACGAGCTAGGACCTGTACGACTACTAGTACGACCATAGTGATGACGAAGATTCCGACTGTTTGCTCGTCAATAACGTCGAACGCATATAATGACGCAATAATGGCGGTCAGCGATCCTACGACTACGAAGATTACTAGCCAGCTCAACGACCCGAACAGCGGCCTTTTCTGATGGAATCGACGGTCATTCAGTGTATTGCGAGCTCGTATCACGATCACTATCTCTTCCTACTGTTCCGGGAGCGTCAGCTAGACGCCGCCGCTCCTATCAGCCCTGAGGCGGCACCGAAACTCGCACCTAGTGCACATGCTCCGCCTACGCTTCCTGCAGTTGCGTCCGAGGATAAGAGCTCAGTGGTTGCCCCACCAGCACACCCGGCCGCCAGTACGCCCGCAACCGGCCCGAACGTGAATCCAACTGCGACACCAACACCTAGTCCTACTATGCCTCCAAAGAAGAGGTTGACGTTGCTTCCCGAGCCTTGGCCGCTGGGGTCCACGTTATTAATGGGGTCGCCGCCGGCGTAGGTGTAGCGGTTGGCGTCGAGTGGGCTGAGGGGGTTGTCGAGGGTGTCGCGTTGGGTCCAGGTGCCGGTGGTGGGGTCGTAGTAGCGGTTGCCGTAGTGGACCCAGTCGGTGGTGCGGTCTTGGATGCCGCCGGCGAAGGCGTACGGGTTTTGGTCCACACCGTTGCCGCCGCTGGTGGCGGTGAGGGTGGGCAGGCCGTAGGGGTCGTAGTCGTAGGCGAAGGCTTGGTAGGCGGCGTTGGTGATCAGGGCGATGGGGCTGCCGGGGGTGCCGTCGTAGACGTACATGGCTTGCATGCCGGAGCTGGTGCGCAGCATCAGGGGTTGGCCGGTGACGGGATCGGAGATGACGTTCGCGGTGTGGCCGTCTTTGCTGGCGGTTTCGATGGTCGGCACCCCGGATTGGGCGGGCCGGCCGTAGCCGAAGGTGTAGGTGCCTTTCGGGGTTTGTTGGGAGAGTAGTTCGTTGTTGTCGGCGCCGGCGTGTTTGTAGGTGTAGGTGGTGCCGGCTTTGGTCACGGTTTTGAGTTGGTCGGCGCCGGTGTAGGTGATCGCCGACAGTTTCGGGTTCTTGGTCAGGTTCCCCGCGCCGTCGTAGCCGTAGCCGGTGGTGGTGATCTGGTTTTCGGAGTTGAACGTCAAGTGGGTGGTCGCGGCGCTGTTGTGGTCGGCTTGGGTGCGGTTGCCGTTGCCGTCGTAGGCGTAGTCGTAGACCACCGGGTCGGTCCCGGAGACGACGTCGTAGACCCGGTTCAGTTTGCCGTTGGTCTTGTAGGTGTAGTGCAGCGTCTTATGGGTCAAGTTGTTGCGCTGCCATTGCAGTTTCGTGGTCGACGGGCCGTCGCCGGAGCAGTCGTCGCCGGGGGCGACGTCGAGGCGGTAGCAGTAGTCGATGTCGACTACGTCGGTGTTGTCGGTGTCGCCTTTGCCCTGCTCGGCCAGCAGATGGGTGACCTGGCCGTTCTTGTCGTAAGAGTATTTCGTGTGCGCCACCCAGGTGGTGTGGTCGGCGTTCGCGCCCAGCCAGGTCTCGGTCCGCCGGTTGTGGTCGTCGGTTTTGAAGATGGCCCGCTGGGTGGTGGTGAAGTACGGGTACACCATCGACGTCACCTTCCCCGCCCGGTCGTAGGCGTAGCTGATCGTGCCGCCGGTCGGGCTGGTACTGCTGGTCAACCAACCCGCCCGGTTGTAGGCGTAGGCGAACGTTTGCCCGTCGAAGGTGTTCTTCCGGCTCGTCATCCGACCCACCTGATCGTAGCCGTAGGTGGTGGTCCCGTTCGGGTCGTCCGGGTACTGTTCCGCCCCCCCGCCGCGTCGTAGCCGTAGCCGACACTTGTCCCGTCGCTGAACGACGTCGAGGTGAGCCGGTCCAGCTTGTCGTAGCTATAGGTTGCGGTGATCCCCCGCCCGTCGGAGGCGGTCTTGGCCCGCCCGTATGCGTCGTAGGTCAACTTCTGCACCCCCAACGTCGATCCCGTCTTCGGCGTGATCTGGGTCAACTGGTGATCGGTGTAGGCGTAGCCGGTCTTGTTCGAGCTGCTGTTCGGCGAGCTCGCACCCGACACCGTCCCGTCGGAGTTGTAGTCCAGGCTCGCCTTCTCCGTCCCGTCCTGATTCGACGTCGACGCCGGATTCCCCGTACCGGTGTAATCGTAGGTCGCCGCAATCCCGCCGGAGTCCTTCCCGCCGCTCGGCTGATACTGCTTCGGCCCGGAAGTGTTGGCGTAGCTCATGCTCATCTCCAACCCGCCGTTGGTCACCGACTTCGTCAACGACTCCCCGTTGTTCGCGCCGAACGTGTTCGTCACGCTCGATGCCGACGACCCCGACCCGACCGACCCCGCCTGCGTCGCCATATTCACCGGATTGTAGGTCTTCTCCTGCTTGCGGCCCTCGGCATCCTCAGCCTTGTCCACCCGCTTATCGCTCTTCAACGTGTACGCCGCGTGCGGCACCGCCGCCACCGCCTGAGCCTGATCGGTCGACGGATCCGCCACCAACGTCTGATCCGGATCGGTCCCGTTGTCTTGATAGGCCAGCCTCGTCACCCCCGTGCCCGGACCACCCGCCGCGGTCTCCACCTGACTGACCGAGACGACCCGGCCCGAGGAGTCGTAGCCGAACCGGGTGCCCACACTGCCCGGCGCGTTGATCGAGGTGATCCTGCCCCCGGCGTCATAGCTGAAACCGGTCGACCGGCCCAGCGCGTCGGTGAACGACGTCATGTTGCCGTACACCTTCGAAAAACTGACCTGCCGGGACTCCGCACCCACGTTCTGTTTCATGGTGGTGGTGGCGTAGGTATCGGTCGACACCGTCATGGTCCGTCCCGGCGTCGGGCCCGCGGGCGCGACGATCGACAGGTTCGGGAAGCCCCCGCTCGTAGCGGTGCTATTGACCGCGGTCACGTTCCCGTCCCGGTCGGTCCGCGACACCAGATCACCGGCGGTGTTGAACTTCGACTTCTGCTGCGAGCCGTGGTCGGTCATTGTCCAGCCGGTGCTGGTCTTGTCCAGATTCACGGTGAATCCGTCCGGCGCCTTGTACGAGGTGGTCGACCCCGACTTCAACGGGAACAGACCGGTCAGCCCGCCCGGACCGGTGTAGGTGACCGAGTTGTCGGTGTTCTTCTTGACCGATATCGAGGGGGTGTAGTCCAAGCCCCATCCCCGGCCCAGGCGCGTGCTCTCGCCGATACTCGTCACGGCCACCGAGTTGTAGAACGCGCCGGTCTGGATCTGGGTCTTGACTCCCTGCAGCGCGATGCCCTTGACCGACACCAGCAGGTTGCCCCGAGCCGACGTCCACCTGGGCTTCCACCGCGTCCCCGGCCGGAAACTTTAGCCGCGTCCCACCCCGAGCGCTCACCCGCGTGCCGAAGATTGCCGATGTCGGTCGCCCCGAACGCCGGCAGCGGACTCGCCGACAAACACGCCACCCCGATGACCACCGACACGCAGGCAGCACTGACCCCACGAACACGAATGAGAGACCCTCCACGAGAAGGTCGAAGGACTGGCGCGCAGGGCCGGCATAGCGCCGCGGCGTCGGTAGTTCGAACCTGAACAAAACCGAACGGATTGACTATGTCTTAGAGCAAAAGTAGAGATCAAGCGACTATGTACTCTTCAGTAACGATTAGGCTTCTGCGGTTTAGAATCCTCCCGGTGAAGAAGCCGAGGCCGAGCTGAGGGTGCGACGTAGCCGACGAGAAAGTGCACCGGAGTGCCCGCGCCAACCTCCGGTCCTGCACGAGACTCCAGCCAGTCCTGATGCTGCTGGAATGGGTGTCCTCACCTGCCTGTGGTCGCCCGGCTCGGTGCTACCGTCGAGAAATGTCTACTTACGTCACGGCGAACCCGACCACCGGCCGAACCGAGCGGGAGTTCGACGAGTTGAGCGACGCCGCCGTCCCTGAGGTACTGAACCGGTCAGCGGGGGCTTTCCCCGGTTGGCGCGCGACTCCGGTCGCGGAGCGTGCGGCGGTCTTGTCCCGGATGGCGGACGCCTACGAGGCCCGGACCGACGAGCTGGCTCACCTGATCTCGGTGGAGATGGGTAAACCGGTCGCGCAGGCCGCCGGCGAGGTGGGTCTGGCCGCTGCCATCTATCGCTGGTACGCCGAGCACGGGCCGGCCTTGTTGGAGCCGGAGCTGCTGGACCCGCAGGGCGCGGACGAGTCGCTGGTCGAGACCGAGCCGATCGGGTCGATCATCGGGGTGATGCCGTGGAACTACCCCTATTATCAGGTGGCCCGGTTCGCCGGGCCCAACCTGATGGTCGGCAACACCATCATCTTGAAGCACGCGCCGATCTGTGCCGCGTCGGCGCAGACGATGGCTGAGATCGCCCACACCGCCGGTGTCCCCGAGGACGTGTACGTCAACGTGTTCGCGACCAACGACCAGATCGCCACCATGATCGCCGACCCCCGGGTGCGCGGAATCTCGCTGACCGGCAGCGAGCGAGCCGGAGCGGCGGTGGCCGAGGCGGCCGGTAAGAACCTGAAGAAGGCGGTGCTGGAGCTGGGCGGCTCGGACCCGTTGATCGTCCTCGACGACGTCGACCTCGCCGCGACCGCCACCGGGGCGGCGAAGGCCCGGTTGTCCAACACCGGGCAGGCGTGCAACTCCCCGAAGCGGATGATCGTGGGCAACGACCAGCTCGAGGGGTTCGTGGCCAGCGTCGTGCAGGTCTTCGAGTCCGCCCAGGTCGGCGACCCGACCGACCCGAGCACCGAGGTCGGCCCGCTGTCCTCGATCGCCGCCCGGGACAAGGTGGTGGCTCAAGTGAAGCGTGCGGTGGAGCAGGGGGCCGCGCTGCGCACCGGGGGGGACGCTCTCGACCAGGACGGCGCGTTCATGCGGCCGGCCGTCCTCACCGGCGTCACCCAGGACATGGACGCCTACTCCGAAGAGATCTTCGGCCCCGTCGCTGTCGTCTACGGCGTCGACTCGGCCGACGAGGCGGTCAAGCTGGCCAACGACGTGAGCTTCGGCCTCAGCGGGTCGGTGTGGAGCAAGGACACCGCCCGGGCGCAGGAGATCGCCGACCAGCTCGAGGTGGGCATGGCCTACGTCAACGAGCACGGCACGACACTGCCCGGCCTGCCCTTCGGCGGCGTGAAGCGGTCGGGTTTCGGACGTGAGCTCGGCCGCTGGGGGATGGGGGAGTTCGTGAACACCCGGCTGCGCCGGACGACGGCCATGAAGTAACCACCTTCCGGGAAGCGGATCAGAACGACAGACGTCGCCCCACTCCGGCCGGCCGGAATCTGCTGCCGATCTTCCCGACCCCGGTCAGCCACGAGTGCCGTTCACCGCAGCCCCGGCCCAGGGTGGGGTGTAGTAGTCGGCCAGCCCGTCCGGATCCCACGCGGTCGCCTCGTCGCGGATCCACTGCTGCAGGCGCGGCGCCCAGTGCCGGTTGAGCTGTTCCATCGCCTGGACCAGGGTGGCCCGGGGCCACCGTTCGGGCAGGAGCTCGCGGGGCAGCGCCGGATCGGCCAGCTGAAAGGTGAGCAGCTGGGTGTAAAGCCCGTGCCAGCGAACCAGCCCATCCTGCCAGCTCGACGGCGCGGTCGCCTCGATCCGCACCACCTGCTCCTCAGCCCGGCGGTACTGCCCGGCCAGGGCCTTCAGGTCCCAGGTGTCCTCCGCCATCCGCCGGGCCTGCGCGAGGTCGGCGGTCTGTACGCCGATGGAGTAGAACCGGCAGCCGCGCGGCTGTTCCTCGACCACGCCGCCGAGCCGGTCGCGCCGGTCCTCGGAACTGATCAGCACGCCCGGGCGGAGCAGGCCGTACCCGGCCGCGTCGGCGACGTAGCGCAGCCGGTCCCGGTAGGCCCGGTGACGCTCCGGCACGTCGTAGAGCAGGCCGTGGAAGCTCCCCGTCCAGGCGGTCTCGGAGTTCGTGCCCTCGATCTGGCGGTAGCGAGCTAACGACCCCGAGGCCAGCCGGTACAGCGCGACCCGGCCGTGCCGTTCACTGATCAGCATGCCCCGGGCGGTCATCGTGGTCACGGCGTTCCGGGCCGCTGACTCGTGCGTACCGAGCGCGCCGAGCAGCCGGATCAGCACCGGACCGGGCAGGGCCGAGGCGCTGAGCGTGCCGAAGACGAAGCCGATGTCGAAGCCCTTCGCCGGGAAGCGGAACCGGTGAGCCGTCACATCTGCACCACGTTTCGCGAATCGCTTGGTGTCTGGAACGGCGGGCGATCAGCATGGAACTCGTCCATCCCGGGACCGCCAGAAAGGTTGTCTCCCATGTCCGTATCCTCCCCGCACGCCGGCTCCGCCGCGTCCGGTGGCCTCGCCGCCGCCATCGCCATGGCCATCAGCCAGGTGGTGTTCTTGGCCCTGGGTTCCGCACCGACGGAGGCTCTGGCCTTCGGCGCGTCGCTGGCCAGCATGGCGTTCGGCTTCACCTACGCCAGCGTGTTCTTCGCTTACCGGGCCCGGCACGGCAAGGCGGTGACCACCCCGGCGACCAGCCCAGAGGCCTCGCGGCTCTGATTCTGAGCCCTGCGTCCGCCGTGATGGCTGTCGACGGAGCCGGCCCGGCCCGTATGGCAGGATCACCGACGTGGCGGGGCGGGGCGAGGAATCGGCACCGGTGGCGATCGTTACGGCGGCGAGCCGGGGCATCGGCGCCGCCACCGCCCGTGAGCTGGCCGGCCGCGGTTACCGGCTGGCCCTGCTGGCTCGCTCCGACGCCGTGTACGACGTCGCCCGCGACACCGGCGCGATCGTGGTCCAGGGTTCACTGACCGAGCCCGACGACCTCGCCCGGCTGGTCGAGCAGACGATGCAGGCGTACGGCCGGATCGACGCCGTGGTGAACAACGGCGGCGCCGCTGCGACCGGGCCGGTATTGGAGATCAGCGACGACGACTGGCGCGCCGGTTTCGACCTGCTGCTGTTGAGCGTGATCCGGATGGCGCGGCTGGTCACTCCGCACCTCGCCGCCGGTGGTGGCGGCGCGATGGTGAACGTTTCCACCTACGCCGCCCTCGACCCCGACCCGGCTTTCCCGGTTTCGGCTACCGTCCGCGCCGGGCTGGCCGCCTTCACCCGGCTGTACGCCGCCGAGCACGGCCCGGCGGGGATCCGGATGAACAACGTCCTGCCCGGTCATCTGAACAACCACCCCGAGCAGGACCAGGTCCGCGAGCAGGTGCCGCTACGGCGTTACGGCACCCCCGCGGAGCTGGCCGCGGTGGTCGCGTTCCTGCTCGGACCCGACAGTGGCTACCTGACCGGACAGAACATCCGGGTCGACGGGGGCCTCGCCCACTTCCCCTGATCTCTGCGAGGTCAGCCCGTCTGAGTCAGCCCGGTCCGGGGCAAGCCTTCAGCGCTCAGCTCAGGTGCGGGCGGAGCAAGGCCTCGTCGCTGGGCCCGATCCGGTCGGTCGCGGTGTTGGCCTGGTGCCAGTGCGGGTAGCGCAGCGGCTCGAGGCTGACCGCGTCCAGGGCGGCGACCTCGTCCGCGCTCAGCTCGAGGTCGGCCGCGGCCAGGTTGTCGGCCAGCTGTTCCTCGGTCCGGGCGCCGACGATCAGCGAGGTAACCGCCGGCTTGGTCAGCGCGTACGCCAACGCGACCTGGGCGGCGGACACACCGTGCCCGTCGCCGATCGCGACCAGGGTGTCGATGGTGTCGTAGAGCCGGTCCTCGTCGTGCACCGGCGGCTCGTCCCAGCCCTGGAAGCGGCGGGTGCCCTCGGGGTCGTCCTGGCCGCGGCGGTACTTACCCGACAACAAGCCACCGGCCAACGGGCTCCAGACCAGGATGCCGAGGCCCTGGTCGATCGAGACCGGAACCAGTTCGTTCTCGGCGTCGCGGGCCTGCAACGAGTAATAGATCTGCTGGCTGACGAAGCGGGCCGTCCGTTCCCGGTCGGCGGTCCACAGCGCCTTCATCAGCTGCCAGCCGGTGAAGTTCGACGCGCCGATGTAGCGGACCTTGCCGCTGCGCACGAGATCGTCGAACGCGTGCAGGGTCTCCTCCAGCGGTGTCTGCCCGTCCCACTCGTGCGCCTGGTACAGGTCGATGTGGTCGGTGCCGAGGCGGCGCAGACTCGCCTCTGCGCCGGCGACGATGTGGTGCCGGGACAGCCCGAGGTCGTTGGGGCCGTCCGCGTCGCCGACCTGCATCCGTACTTTGGTCGCGATCAGCACCTCGTCGCGGTCGCTCCCGAGCGCGGTCCCGAGGATTTCCTCCGACAGTCCGGCGGAATAGACGTCGGCGGTGTCGAACAGGTTCACCCCGGCGTCGCGGGCCAGGCCGATCTGGCGGCGGGCCGCTTCGACGTCGAGGTTGCCGACCGGGCTGGCCCAGCCGGTGCCGCCGAAGCCCATCGTGCCGAGGGTGAGGGTGGACACGCGAAGACCAGAGGAGCCCAACTGCCGATAATCCATAACGTCACTGTAACGGCGCCGGTCAGCGGCGAGATGCCGGAGGCCGCGCCCTGATGGTCGGGACCGCGGTGAAGACGATCATGGTGGCGCCGGTTACGGCGATCACGCGCTCGGCCAGGCCGCCGTGACCGGGTGGAGTGACAGCGTTCGCAGCGAACGCAACGGCCAGCACGATCGCGGTGATCAAGACGGCGCGGGCGGCCCGTCGCTCGTCCGGCCGCCGGCGGATCGCACCGGCGAGGACGAAGCCGCTGACCGTCAGCAGCCCAATTCCCACCGTGCTGAGGGTGGCGTCCAGCTTGCCGCCCAGGGTCGTCAGCTGCGACGTAGCCGAACATCTCTGATCGCCAGCCGACAGGCCAGGCGTTCGAACGGGGTAAGCAGGTCGCCCAGACCGAAGATCGACAGAGCCAGCAGCACGGCACCGACGGTTGCGGACGGGCCAGTGGATCGCAGGGTGGGGCGAAGGGCCCCGAAGACGAAACCGGGCGTTCCCACGCCGCAGACGGTGAGGACGATGACCATCACCAGACCCGCGGGGGCGCCGGCGGCGTACATCTCGCTGATCGAGCCCTGTAGATCGGGCCCGGAATGGAGTCGGTCTGCGATTGCCGCCGAGGTCCGACACCACCGACGCTCAGATCGGGCGACCCGAGCCGGAACTGTCCTGCCACCGCCGGGTCAGGTGGGCCCCGCAGGCCCCGCCGACCGCCGCTGCCGTACCCCCGAAGCCCGCGGCCACGAACAGGCCGAAGTCCACCGAGCCGAGGATCAGGAGCAGGACGCCGGCGGTGAGGGCGGAGCTGACAAGGAGGAGCAGGACGAGCACGGTCGGCACGGTCCAGAACGATCGTGGGCTCGGTCGACCCCCTGCCTGACCGCTCGGCACCGGACCGACAGGGGTGGGAGTGATGGCGGCAAGGTCGACGAAAAGCGTGCCCAGGTCCTGCTGGTTCCGGGCCGAGACGGCACCGGCCAACCGGACGTCGAGTTCGTCGGCGCTCAGCCGACCGGCGGCGAAGTGGACACCGAGTTGGTCGCAGGCAGCGGCTCGTTCGGCGTCACCGATCCGGAACGATCCGGGGGCGGTCGGAAGGCGGTCGTCCATGCCGAGGAGTCTGCTGCGGCCGGCGACCGTTCGACCTGTCGGACGCTGATCCCAAGACCCCCGTAGCAGGAGAACCAGACCTGGGCCGGAGCAGACCTCGACCAAGGTCGGCCAACGGTCTGAGGCCCAGCGGGTCGCCGTATCGTCATACGAAGCGACCTACGAAGCCCGGTACGTCTGGCCGCTTCGGTGGAGGAGGAATGATGACGGCTGCGCTGAGCTGGCCAGCCTTGGTCTCGATCCGCGAGGTCGGGCCGCGAGACGGACTGCAGATCGAAGCTCCGCTGCCGACGGCGGCCAAGATCGAGTTGCTCGATGCCTTGGTGGCCACGGGGGTGGCCCGGATCGAGGCGACGGCCTTCGTATCCCCGCGTGCGGTGCCGGCGATGGCTGACGCCGAAGCTGTGGCCGACTACGTTCAGGGCGTACCGGCGGTGGAGTGGTCGGCGCTGGTGGCCAGTCCCAACGGCGCGCGGCGGGCCGTCGCGGCCGGGATGCGCACGATCGAGTACGTCGTGTCCGCCGCCGACGGGCACAGCCTGGCTAACGTCCGGCGCCCGACCGAGGCTGCGCTGGCGGCGGTGAGCGAGGTCGCGGACGTCGTGCACGACGCCGGCGGCACGGTCGAAGTAATCGTGGCCACCGCCTGGGACTGTCCGTTCGACGGCCCGACCCCCGTGCAGCGGACCGTCGACGTGACCCGGCGTGCGGTCGACCTCGGAGCCGACGGACTGTGTCTGGGCGACACGATCGGCAGCACCAGCCCGGCCCGGGTCGTCAGCCTGCTGTCGGCGGTCGTGGACGCGTGCCCGGGCGTCGAACTGGGGGCTCACTTTCACAACACCCGCGGAGTCGGCATCGCTAGCGCCCTGGCCGCACTGCAGGCCGGGGTGACCCGGCTGGACGCCAGCGTCGGCGGCCTGGGCGGATGCCCGTTCGCGCCCGGCGCCAGCGGCAACATCGCCACCGAGGAACTGCTCTATGTCCTCGACGACGCCGGCGTGCAGACCGGCGTAGACGGTGAGGCCGTACTCGCTGCCGCTGCGCTGGCCCAACGCCTCCTCGGCCATCGCCTGGACAGCCAGCTGCTGCGGGCCGGTGGGCGCTCGAAGCCGCAGGGCCGGCCACTGGGTGATGCGGGTTGACCGCTGGTGAAGAACCGGCGCTGGGCCCGGGGTGACTGCTGCCGGGTGCCGCCTCAGGACGAGTGGGGTGGCCTGACCGCCGGTCCGGGTTGGCAGTGGGGGCACCACCAGGTCCGTCGCCGCTCGGCGTCACCGGGCACCTCGGCCACCGCCCGGATCGGCGTACCGCAGCGCCGACAACGTTGCCCAGCGCGACCGGCGACCCAGTGGTCCTCGCCACGCCGAGACCGACCGGTGGTGACCTGAAGGGCGCCGGGCACGTGCACGGAGTGCCGCAGGCAACGCGCGGCCAGAGCGACCAGGGCGGGCAGATCCACCTCACCGGCCGGCGTCCAGGGACTGATCCCGCGCAGGAAGCACAGTTCGTTGGCCCACAGGTTGCCCAGTCCGGCGATCCGGGTCTGATCGAGCAGCGCGGCCACGACCGGGCGGTCCGGGTCGGCGCCCAGCAGCCGGACCGCCTGGTCCGGGTCCCAGTCGATCCGGAGCGGATCGGGGCCGAGGTGCCCGAGCGCCGCCGCCTCGACATCGGCGCTGCCCAGCAGATCCACCACCGGGAGGTTCAACCCGTACGCCGCCGGCCCGTCGACGGTGACTAACGCGACCCGGACCTCCGGGTCCAGCCGTCGAGGCAGGAAGCGTCCCGACCCGACCACGCTCCAGCTGCCGTCCATCCGCAGATGGGTGTGCAGGGTACGACCGTCGTCGAACCGCGTCAACAGGTGCTTGCCGTGCGTGTCGTGGCCCTCCACCGTGAGCCCGGCGAGGTCGACCTCGGCCAGGGCCGGGACCCGCAGCTCACCGCGGGCCAGCCGTCGACCCCGCAGCGATCGATTCAGCCGGCGGGCCAGCAGATAAACGGTGTCGCCTTCGGGCACCGGCCCATCATCGGCGAGTACCGCCCTCGTCATCGGGGAGCGAAACGGTGACCCGAGCTGCGGCGGATTACGCTGCCCCCGTGTCTGCTGTGGCCCGCACCCGCCGGTGGACCGGGGCTGCGCCCGCCCGGCGGTTGAGGTTGCTGACCGCCGTGGTGGGCCTGGCGGTTCTTCTCGGCGTCGGCGGGGTGGTCGTCGAGCGAGCCCGTTCGCAGCCAGCCTGGATCGCCCTCAGCAGCGGCACAGTGGCCCTCGGTGCCGACGGCCAGGTTCAGGAGGTGCCGACCGGCTCCGGTCGGGTGCTGCCCGGCACCCGGGTTCTGCGCGGTCCTGGTAGCGCCGAACGGGCGGCGGCCGAACAGGCCTGGCTGAGCGCCGGTTCGGTGCCCGCGGTACCCGAGCTCGGTGGTTCGGATCTGGTCCGCGCTGCACTGCTGGACCTGCACGTCCTCAGCCAGACCTACGGGGTGCCCGTCGCCGGCTGGGCCGGTCCGTGGCGCTACGTCTGGCCGCGCGACTCCGCGTTGGCCGCGGCGGCCTTCGCCCGGACCGGCCACCTCGACGACGCCGAACGGATCATCGACTTCCTCGGGCGGATCCAGCCCGAATCGGGGGTCTTTCAGGCCCGCCACCTGCCCGACGGCAGTGGAGTTCCCGACGACCGCGGGGTGCAGTTGGACGGCACGGGCTGGGTCTTGTGGGCGACGGCGCAAGTCGCCGACACCCTGCCGCCGGACCAACGAGCCGACTTCGCCCGCCGTCACCAGGTCCTGATCGAGCGTTCCCGCGCGGCTGCGCTGACCGCGATCGAACACCGGAACGGGTTGCCGCCGGCCTCCGCGGACTACTGGGAGGTACGTGAGCGGCGGACCACCCTGGCTACCGCCGCCCTGATCCGGGCCGGGCTGGAGTCGGCGGCGCGACTGGAGGGCTACGTCGGGGACGCGGCAGCCGCACAGCGCAGCGCGGATCAGGCGGCGCGACTCGGCGCGACCATTTCCGACCGATTTGCCGCCGACGGCTACCCGCGGCACCTCGGCGGTTCAGCCGGCAGTGTCGACCTCGGCGTGGCCTTTTTGCTGCCCCCGTTCAGTGCCACCGTCGACCCGCAGGTGCTACAGGCGTTTCGGGCCGCGGCTGCTCCGATGGGCCGGCCCGCCGGCGGACTCGCCCCGGGCGGGTCGTGGCGCAAGGACGGGGTCAGCTGGACCACCGCCACCTCCAGCTACGCCCTGGCTGCGGCGGCCAGCGGGGACCGAGCGGAGGCGGTGGGCCGGCTGCGCTGGCTGCAGGCGCACCGGACGGCGGAGGGATCGCTCCCGGAAAAGGTGCTGGCGAACGGGCAACCGGCCGCGGTCGCGCCGCTGGCCTGGACGGCCGCCGTGGTCATCCTCACCGCAGCCACCCTGCAGCACGCACCGCGTACGGTCGGCCCGGCGCCGGCTGCGCTCGCCGTTCAGATTCCCGCAGCCCGGTGACGACCGCGCACCCTTTGCTGCGCCGCGCCCCCTTTGCTGCGCCGCGCCCCCTTTGCTGCGCCGCGCACCCTTTGCAGGGGGTGCCTCGTGGAACAAAGGTTGCGTGGCGCCCCCCGGGTGCGGTGTCGAGTTCGCGCACCCTTTGCTGCGTCGCGCACCCTTTGCAGCGGGTGCCTCGTGGGACAAGGGTTGCGCGGCCCCCCGGGTGCGGTGTCGAGTTCGCGCACCCTTTGCTGCGCCGCGCCCCCTCTGCTGCGCCGCGCACCCTTTGCAGGGGGTGCCTCGTGGAACAAAGGTTGCGCGACGCCCCGGGTGTCGGGTCGAGCTGACGACTAGAGGGCATCGATGGCGCGGTCGACCCACTCGGCCAGGAGTTGTCGTTCGGCGTCGGTGAACGTGTGCAGATCGGGCACGACGGCCCGGAAGGCGACCGCCGACGCTGCCGTTGCACCGGCCCGGTGAGCGCGCGGATCGAGCAGGATCTGCCCGAGAACGGCCTCGAACATGGCGTCGGCAAGGTGGGGATCGCGATGCTCGACCGGGGTGGTCAGCAGCATCTGGACAGCGCCGACGCCGCCGGCCTGGATCAGGTCGACGGCGTGCTGTTCGCCGACCCGGAGCCGGCCGGTCGCCGCGAGCCGATGCACTCGCGCCCTCAGAACCTTCGTGCCCGCCTGGGCGGCCGGCGACCGCAGCGCCCGGTTCGGATCGTTGAGCAGACGAAAGACGGCCGGGTTGGCGATGCTGAACTCGATTTGCGCCTCCCACCCCGCCCGCAGGTCCTCCAGCGGATCCAGCTCAGCCGCTGAGGCCGCTTCGGCGATTCCCGCTTTCGTGGAGACGTAGGTCGCCAGTACATGTTCAGCGACGGCTTCCAACAAGCCGTCCTTGTCGCCGAACAGTCGATAGATCGTCGGCGCTTGGACGCCGGCCCGCTCGGCCACCCCACGGGTGGTGACCAGCGCGGGTCCTTCTTGGTGCAGGAGCCGGGCAGCGGCGTCGACGATTCTCGATCGGGTGTCGGCGCGGCTCGCGGTCGCCCTGATCACCGGTCAATCGTACGCCGGTACAAGAGTCTGTTTCCGGTGATATCATTGATCAGCTTCCATTGATACCAAGGAGAGAGCATGATCACCATCACCGGAGCGACGGGTGCGCTGGGCGGCGCCACCGTCGACCATCTGCTCCAGCACCTCCCCGCGAGCGAACTCGTCGTGGCCGTCCGTGACCTCACCAGAGCCCGACGGTTTGCCGATCGCGGCGTAGCCGTGCGGCGCTGCGATTACGCGGATCCGGACTCGTTGCTGAGCGCATTCGAGGGCGCCGAGCAACTCCTCCTCGTATCCTCGAGCGACCCGGCCGCGGACGCCGTCGCCCTGCACCGGGCCGCGATCGAAGCCGCCGTCGCCGCAGGAGTCGGGCGAATCCTCTACACCAGCCACCAGGGCGCCGCCCCGGACAGCCCGTTCGGGCCGGCGCGGGATCACGCTGCGACTGAGCAGATCCTCGCGGAGTCCGGCGTTGCCTGGACATCGCTGCGCAACGGCTTCTACGCCAACAGCCTGGCCGGGCTGGCGGGCCCGTGGCGAGACACCGGCGTCATCTCGGTGCCCGCCGACGGGCCGGTGTCGTGGACGGCGCGCGAGGACGAGGCCGAGGCGGCCGCAGTCATCCTGGCCTCGAACGGCGGGTACGACGGCCCGACGACGCTGACCGCGAACGCTGCTCCTACCTTCGAGGAGATCGCCGACCTCGCCTCCGAGCTGACCGGGCGGACCATTCGGCGAGTGCTCACCGATCAGGACGAATGGGTCGCGGCGAGGATTGCCTCGGGGCTCCCGGAAGCCGCGGTCCAGTTCACTTTGGGGATGTACCAGGCCGCTCAGCAGGGCTTTTTCGCCGGGGTGGACCCACTGCTCGGGACTCTCCTGCGCCGCGAACCCCGCACCGTACGCGCGGTTCTGACTGGATAGAGCGGTTTTGACTGAATAGAGCAGCGCCGCCCGAGCGTGCTCGGGCGGCGCTGGTAGGGCCGCTCGTGGGAGCAGTACGTCCGCTCAGCTCAGAGCGGGAAGGTGAGCCCCAGCGGATTGGCCAGGCAGGCGTCCCGGGCGGCGAGCACGGCCCCTTCGCTGACCGGATGGCCGCCGGCCGGCACCAGGTGGACCTGAGTGTCGGCGTACACACCCTCCCCGGTCCGGACCTGAACCCGCCGGTCCATCGCCGGTCGCAGGGAGGGTCCGAGCGGGCCCAGATAACCGCCGAGCAGGACCGCGTCGGGGTTGAGGGTGCCGATCGTGTTGTCGACCGCGAGGCCGAGTGCGTCGCCGGCCTGCTCCAGGGTCTTCAGGACGGCGTCGTTCCCGGCCTCTGCGGCCTGCGCCAGGGCGTTCGCGGCCTCGGCCGGGTCGGACAGGCTGGCCTGCACCGCCTCGTCGCTGCTCATCAGGTCGCTGCGGACCAGCAGCCCCTCGAGGCGCAGGAATGCGTTCAGACAGCCGGACCGACCGCACCAGCAGCCGGGTCCGTCACCGGCGACGTTGAGGTGGCCGAGGTCCCCGGCCCCGCCGACCGCGCCGGGGAAGATCTCGCCGTCGATCAGGACGGCGCCACCGAGATCGCGGGTGCCGCCGAAGTAGGCCGCGACCGTGCCGGTCGGGTTGACCAGGGTCGACCGGGCTGCGGCCAGTCCGCTCAGCTGGGAGTCCGAGGAGACCCCGACCCAGACGTCGGTCAGCCCAGCACCGGCGAGGGTCTCGCTGACCGCGGCCTGCAGCGGCACCTCCGACCAGTCCAGCGTCGTCGAGGAGGCCACCACCCCGTCCGGCCGGACCGACCCCGGCAGCCCGATCGCCACCCCCACCAGGTGGCGGTCGTCGGGGATGACGTCCAGGTGACCGCGGAGCAGACCAGCCAGCGGTTCCGGTCCGGCCGCCAGTTCCGACGGTTCGATCCGCAACGCCTCCCGGCTCAGCTCTTCCCCGCCGACGCTGGTGACCACGACGTAGACCTGTTCCCGCTCGACGTGCACCCCGAAGACGCACCAGGGGTCACCGTCAAGGGTGATCGGCCGGGTCGGGCGTCCGGCGCCGGGACCGCGAATCGGGTCCAGCTCGCGCACGAGGCGACGCTCGCGCAGACCGCCGACCAGGTCCGTCATCGTCGACACCCCGAGGCCGCAGCCCACCGCGACGTCGTGCCGGCTACTGGACCCGTGGTCGCGCAGATAGCGCAAGATCTGAGCGAGGTTTCCCTGCCGAAGGTCCCCCGACCCACCGCTGCGGCCCACGTGCCCGGACCGCTGATGACCATTCATTCGTACTCCCACCATGCGAGAAACATTAAACGGTTGAACGTAAAACGGTCCGCATCAGAGGAAGCCTTGCCGAAATCCTGATCTACCCTCAAGAAAGCGACGGTCCACGGGCTCCCCGTCCCTCGACGCCCAGGCTGTGGCGGACGCGACCGGTTCGGCTGGCTATCCTGCTCTGGCGCCGGCTGATGAGTCGGCGTTCCGGTGGTGGTGAGGAGAACCGTTCGTGACCGTGCTCGACGCCGCCGACGTCCCCGAAGCCTTCAGCGAGGCGGCGCCGCGGTACGACCGGATGGTCTCGTTGAACCCCGGCTACCACCAGCACCTGCGCCGGGCCGCCGAGGCCCTGCTGAGCACGGTGTCCGAGCGCGGCACGTTGACGCTGGTCGATCTCGGGTGCGGGTCGGGTGCCTCGATCCGGGCCCTGCTGGCGGCGGCCAGTGGCACCGCCGCGCAGACCAGCGTGATCGGGATCGACGCGTCCGCGGGGATGTTGGCGCAGGCGCAGGCCAAGGTGTGGCCGAGCGGTGTCCGTTTCGCCCAGGGCTTGGCTCAAGAGCTCGGCCGGCGTCGCCACGAGTGGGGTCTGCGCGAGCCGGTGGACGGGGTGCTGGCGGCGTACCTGTTCCGCAACGTGGAAGAGCGCGACGCGGTACTGGCGCAGGTGTACGCCCTGCTGTCCGACGACGGCACGCTGGTGGTGCAGGAGTATTCGGTGGCCGGCTCGACGGCCGCCGACGTGGTCTGGAGTGTGGTCTCCTGGCTGGTGGTGATCCCGCTCAGCTTCGCCACCTCCGGACGCACGGCTCTGTACCGCTATCTGTGGCGGAGTGTGCGCACCTTCGATTCGGTGCAGACCTTCGTCGACCGGCTCTACGCCGCCGGGTTCGTCGACGTCGAGGTGTCCACGGTTCCCGGATGGCAGCAGGGCATCCTGCATACGTTCCGGGCCCGTAAGCCGAAGACTCAGGCGTGACCCTCACCGCGCCGTCCGCCGCTTCCTCGACCGCTGGGTCGACTGCCTTCTCGAGTGGGCGGTCGCCGGCGATGGTCCAAACCGACCGTCCAAGGCGGGCCCGGCGAGGCGGCTGGCGTCCGGGCCGGGACGCGTACGCCGTTCGGCACGCCGCACCCGAGTCCGGCCGGGAAAGGTCCGATTCCTCGCCGGTGCTGGTGGCCGGCGGCGGGATCGCCGGGATCTCCGCCGCGGTCGGGCTCGCCGAGCGGGACGTGGCCGTGCTGCTGGTCGAGCCGGAAACCGAACTCGGGGGCCGGGTCCGGGCCTGGCCGGTCGGTGACGCCGGCGCCGGGCTGACCATGAGCCGCGGCTTCCACGCCTTCTTTCGGCAGTACTACAACCTGCGCGCGCTGCTGCGCCGCACCGACCCCGGCCTGGACAACCTGGTGCCGATCGAGGACTACCCGTTGGTGTCGGCCGACGGCCCCGCAGACTCCTTCACCGCCATCCCCCGGACGCCGCCGCTGAACATGGCCGCGTTCGTGGCCAAGAGCCCGTCCTTCGCGCTGCGCGACCTGGCCCGGGTGGACGCCGGGGCGGCGATGGAGCTGCTGGACGTCAGCTTCCCGGCCACCTTCTCCGCCTACGACGGGGAGAGTGCCGCGCACTTCCTGGACCGGCTGAACTTCCCGCCCGGTGCCCGGCACCTCGCGTTGGAGGTGTTCGCCCGCAGCTTCTTCGCCCACCCCGATGACTTCTCGGCCGGCGAACTGGTCGGGATGTTCCACACCTACTTCCTCGGGTCGGCCGAGGGTCTGCTGTTCGACGTCCCGAGCGCGGACTACGAGACGGCCCTGTGGGGACCGCTACGGCACTATCTGGAGCAGCTGGGGGTGCGGGTGCTGACCGGCGAGACGGTGACCGGACTGGACCTGTCCGACCGCGACCGGCTGCGGGTCGAGTTGGCGTCGGGAGTCGAGCTGTCGCCGGGGGCCGTCGTCGTGGCCACCGACGTCGTTACCAGCCGCAATCTGCTGCTGGGCGCAGGCGTAGGCGAATCGTCCTGGTCGGCCCGGGTGGCCGGATTGCGGACGGCTCCGCCGTTCGCGGTGTGGCGGTTGTGGCTGGATACCCCGGTCACCCCGGAGCGGGCGCCGTTCCTGGGCACCAGCGGTTTCGGACCGCTGGACAACGTGTCGGTGCTGGAGCGGTTCGAGGACGGCGCCAGGCGCTGGTCGCAGACCCACGGCGGGTCGGTGGTGGAGCTACACGCGTACGCGCTGGACGCGCCGGTCGATGAGACTGCGGTGCAGGAACGGCTGCTGGCCGAGCTGCACCGGATCTATCCCGAGCTGGCCGGTGCGAGCGCTCGACACAGCGAATGGCTGGTCCGTAACGACTGCCCGCTGTCGGCGCCGACGCCCTGGCTCGACCGGCTCACCGTCGACACCCCAGACCCCCGGCTGGTCCTGGCCGGGGACGGCATCCGCTGC
Organism: Friedmanniella sp.; assembly: GCA_965218535.1. Classification (GTDB taxonomy): domain Bacteria; phylum Actinomycetota; class Actinomycetes; order Propionibacteriales; family Propionibacteriaceae; genus Microlunatus. The sequence goes on along the minus strand of CBDCLF010000001.1, from coordinate 669,136 downwards.
GACCTGCCGGTTGCGCTGATGGAGCGGGCCGCCACGACGGGCTTCCTGGCCGCCAACCAGCTGCTCGCCGGCCGCGGTCTCGCCGGTCATGACCTGTGGAGCGTGCCGATGCAACGCCGGCACCGGGTCAGCCGCCCCCTCCACCGCCTCCTGTCCCGCGCCCCCTTACGCCCCCTGAGCGTGTCGAAGGGCCTCGAAGAGGTCGGGCCCTACGCCCCCTGAGCTTGTCGCCTACGCCCCCTGAGCTTGTCGAAGGGCCTCGAAGAGGTCGGCCCTCACGCCCCCTGAGCTTGCCGAAGGGCCTCGAAGAGGTCGGCCCTCACGCCCCCTGAGCTTGTCGAAGGGCCTCGAAGAGGTCGGCCCTCACGCCCCCTGAGCTTGTCGAAGGGCCTCGAAGAGGTTGGCCCTCACGCCCCCTGAGCTTGTCGAAGGGCCTCGAAGAGGTCGGCGTTCTCCCCTGTTCTCGCCGTCCCTCCGAGGTTGGACACGGACAGACCATTCACGCCCAAATCACGAAAGACGCCCAAAGCACGAAGATTCGGATGTGACTTCGGGAGCCGACCTCTTCGAGGCCCTTCGACAAGCTCAGGGGGCGTATTGGAGGCCCTTCGACAAGCTCAGGGGGCGTATTGGGATCGGCCGCCGACCTCTTCGAGGCCCTTCGACAAGCTCAGGGGGCGTACACGACAGGGTCAGGGGGCCTGGCCGACAGGGTCAGGGGGCGTGGCCGACAACCTGCCCGTCGGGTCGGGAACTGGCGAGCAGGCGGTCGATCTCGGCACTGGTCGGGGCGGTGGCGGGGCCGGCACGGGTGACGGAGAGGGCGGCGGCGGCGTTGGCGCGGCCGGCGGCGGCGACAGGGGAGAAGCCGCGGGACAAGGCGGCGGCGAGAACGCCGGCGTGGGTGTCGCCGGCTCCGGTGGAGTCCAGGGCCGGCACCTGGAAACCCGCCACCTGAATCGGACTCGAACGGTCGGCGCTCGCGAGCCAGCACCCCGCGGCCCCGACCCGAACGACGACGAACCCTCCGGGTCGGATCCGGCTCAGCAGCGCAGCGGCGGACTCGCCGGGGTCGGTCAGTCCAGTCATGATCTGCGCCTCTCGGCGGTTGGCGGTCAGCACGTCGGTCCGGACGAGGACCCGGGCCCAGGCGTCCGGGTCGAGTTCGCCGATCAGCGGTGAGGGGTCGGTGAGCACCCGGGCCGAGGGTGGCAGCGACTCCAACCACGGCGGCAACGCCTGGGCCGTGACGGGATGGGTGAGGCTGTAGCCGGAGACGTAGACCAAGTCCTTCCCCGTCACCGGCACCCGCCGCAGCTCATCGGCACCCAGCTGGTCCTGGCCCATCGCGGTGACAAAGGTGCGCTCGGCGGAGGGGTCGACCAGCACGACGCAGTAGCCGTTGTCCCGCCCGGCCAACCCGGGCTGCACGGCATCGATGCCGGCGCGCCCCAGCGCGGACCGGACCACTTCTCCGAACGGGCCGGTGCCGGACAGACCGGCGAAAACGACCTCGAGCCCGTCCCGGCGGGCGGCGAGCATCACGTTGTAGCCGCCGCCGGCGCTGACCGTCGAACCGTTGGCCAGGGTGTCCCCGCCGGGTTCGGGCAGCGCCTCGACCTGCAGGACCAGGTCGACGATCACCTGCCCGGTGAAGATCAGCCGGGCCTCGGGGCTCACCGGCGCAACTTCATCAGCGCGGCGGCGCACGGTTCCAGCTCCAGCTGGTTCACCGTCGTCACCGTGGCCACCGCGGTGTGGGGCCACGCCGGCGCGTCCCGCGTCGCCCCGATGACCGCACCGGCGATGGCGGCCACCGTGTCGGTATCTCCGCCCAAATTGGCCGCCACGCACAACGCGTCCCAGCCGTCCTCGGCCAGCACAGCCAGGACCAGGGCTGCGACCACCGACTCCTGTGCGGCCACCGACGTCCCCACCACCTCGGTCAGTGCACGTTCGCGCTCGGCGGCACCCATCGGCGTCAGGTAACCGACGGCCCAGGAGAGCCGGGCCGCGATCGACCCACCCGCCGCCCAATGCCCCCGCTCGGACGCTTCTGCGGCCGCTCGTACGGCCAGTTCGAACGCGTCCGCCGGACCACCACCGCCGACCCCCACGCTGACCGCGGCGGCCACCGCGGCCGCGCCGGCCAAGCCGAGGCTGGTGTTGTGGGTCAGCCGGCTCGCCTGGCAGACGGCGTCCACCAGGGCAATCAGGTCGGAGGCGTCGACCGCGATCCCCACCGGCGCGATCCGCATGGCGGCGCCGTTCGTGGTCCCGGCACGCCCCGCCTCGGCCGCCGGAACGCCTCGCCGCAACCGTTCCAACGCGGCCTTGGTCGACGGTCCCAGCAGGTCCGCAGAACCCTGCTGCTCCATTCGCTGCTCCCAGGCCAGCAACTCCTCCGCAAAGCGCTCGGGGTCGATTTTCCCGCCGCCCTCGATCAGTAGCCGAGCCAGCAGCAGCGCCTGCTCGGTGTCGTCGGTGACCGAGCCGGCGGGCCGGCCGGCAGCGATCCGCTGGCCGGGGCCGGGGGCGACGAAGGTCTGGACCCGGCCGTAGGCCTGCGCGATCTGCGCCCGCGACATCGACTGCGTCGGCATCCCCAGCGCGTCACCAAGGGCCAGGCCGCGGAGGGCGCCGAGCGCGCGCTCCGGACTCGACCCGCTCACGCGCGGGCGGACGACGTGGCGGACGGCACACCGAAAACGTACCGGCATCGCCCGCGTCATCGGGCAGGATAGGGTCCTCGCCCGGGCCGGATCGTGCACCAGGAAAGGCGCCTCATGGCCACCGGAATCTCCCCCGCGTCGGACTCCGACGTCGCCACCGCCCGTGCGCTCGGCGTCGAGATGAACGGAATCAACGTCGTCGACGAGGCCGAGCATCGCGGCCGTCCCCGGGAGTTGTTCTGGCCCTGGTTCGCCTCCAACGTCTCGGTGTTCGGGGTGAGCTACGGAGCGTTCCTGCTCGACTTCGGCATTTCCTTCGTCCAGGCCACGGTGGTCGGCGTGATCGGGATCGCGGTCTCGTTCCTGCTCTGCGGGATCGTCGCGCTGGCCGGTAAGCGCGGCCACGCTCCGACCATGACCTTGAGCCGGGCCGCCTTCGGCACCCGCGGCAACCGCGTGCCGTCGGCCATCTCCTGGATCCTTACCGTCGGCTGGGAAACCGTCTTGGCCTCCCTCGCCGTGCTGGCCACCGCCACCATCTTCACCGCCCTCGGTTGGTCCGGTGGCTCCCTGACCAAGGTCGTCGCTCTGGTCGTGGTCGCCGCCCTCGTCGTCGGCGGCGGGGTGCTGGGCTTCGACTTCATCATGAAGCTGCAGCAGTGGATCACCGTGATCACCGGGATCCTCACCGTGGTGTACATCGTCCTGGTCGCGCACCAGATCGACTTCGCCACCGTCGCCGCCATCCCGAACGGGTCGCTACCCGCGGTCCTCGGCGGGCTGGTGTTCATGATGACCGGTTTCGGTCTCGGCTGGGTCAACGCCGCCGCCGACTATTCCCGCTATCTGCCCCGTACGGCCTCCAGCCGCGGAGTGGTGGGCTGGACGACGTTCGGCGCCTCGCTGGCCCCGTTCCTGCTGTTGCTGTTCGGGCTGCTGCTGGCCGGCAGCTCCAAGGACCTGAGCACCGCGATCGCCGCCGACCCGATCGGCGCCTTGGCCACCATCTTGCCGGTCTGGTTCATCGTCCCGTTCGGAATCGTCGCCGTGCTCGGGCTGGTCGGCGGTGCGGTACTGGACATCTACTCCTCCGGCCTGGCCCTGCTCAACGCCGGCCTGCGGGCGCCCCGCTTCGTCGCCGCCGGGATCGACGGGGTGCTGATGATCGTCGGTACGGTGTACGTGGCGTTCTTCGCCAACGACTTCCTCGGCCCGTTCCAGGGTTTCCTGATCACCCTCGGGGTACCGGTGGCCGCCTGGTGCGGGATTTTCGTCGCCGACCTCCAGCTGCGGCGCCGTGACTACGCCCTGGCTGAGCTGTTCAGCCCAGCCGGTCGCTACGGCCGCTGGCGGGTGCTCTCGGTGGCGCTGATCGCGGTCGGCTGCGTCCTCGGCTGGGGCCTGGTCACCAACAGCTCCGCCGGCTTCGGCTGGGAGGGCTATCTGCTGGGACCGTTCGGACTCGGCGGCCGCGAGGGTGACTGGGCGTACGCGAACATCGGGGTGCTGCTGTCCCTGGTGTTGGGTTACCTCGGCACCTTGATCTTCGGCCGGCGGACGGTCCGTGCGCAGGAGGCCAAGCCGGTGCCGGCCGCGGTCACCGGATGACGCTAGGCAACGCCTGGCTGGTGTTGGTCGACCTGCAGCGGATCTTCGCCGAACCGGGCAGCGAGTGGTGCACTCCGGACTTCGCGGGGGCGCTGGCCGGTTCGCTCCGGCTGCGGGAGCGCTTTCCCGGGCGGGTCGCGCTGACCCGTTTCCGGGCGCCGGCCGAGCCGGAGGGCGCGTGGGTGCCCTACTACGCGCAGTGGCCGTTCGCGCTGGCTGCCGACAACGCGGGCCTGTACGACCTGGTGCCCGAGGTCCCCGCCGACGACGCGGTGCTGATCGACCGGACGACCTTCGGTAAGTGGGACGGCGCGGCTTCGGCTGCGCTGGGTGATCCGACCGACATCGTGCTGGGCGGGGTGTCCACCGACTGCTGTGTGTTGTCCACTGCCTTGGCCGCGGCCGACGCCGGCGTCCGGGTGCACGTGGCCGCCGACGCCTGCGCCGGGGTCAGCCCGGCCGACCATCGGCGGGCGCTGGACGCGATGGCCCTGTACGCCCCCTTGATCGAGCTCACGACCGTGGATACGGTGCTTGCCGCACTCTGAGCCCTGCCGGTCACTTTGAGCCCGCCGCAACGGGCTCAAAGAGACCGCCGGGGCCTCAGAGTCGGCCCCTTCAGCCGGGGAACTCCCCGCGCTGACGTAACGCGTAGCGCCGCTCGGCGTAGTCCAGGTCGTCGACCCACAGCTTGCGGGCCGTCCGCTTGATCCCGGGCTTGAGCAGCGGGGACAGCCAGGTCGCGACCTTGAAGCCAGGACGGTCGGAGTAGGCGATGGTGGCCTCGGTGATCATGGTCAGCGGCCGGCCCTCGGCGTCCACGCCCAGCGGGGTGGCGTGGGTCTCGACCACACTGCCGACACCTTCGCCCTCGACGATCCGCATCACGATGGTCCGGGTGTCGGGGCAGCTGAACTCCGCCCGAACCGGCACCCCCCACGTCCGGCTCAGCCGGAACGTCACGTCCACGACCAGGGCGTACTCGTCGCTGGCGTCGTCGTCGACGACCAGGTGGCTGAACGCGTACGGGTGGAACCACGCGCCGTGCCAGGGGTCGAGCCGGTTGGCGATCACGTCCTGCGGTTCGCAGATCCCGGGCTCCGAGACCACCGCGGCGACCGAGCCGGAGACCGGCGGGCGGGGCGGCAGGCTAGGGCGCTCGGTGGCCGGCTCGCCCTGCGTCGGCATCCCCACCCAGAGCAGGACGCCGTCGTCAAAGGCCCGGTACGGGCTCCAGGTGCGGTCGCCGGCCTCGGTCAGAGCCAGGCCGTGCCAGCGGCAGTACATGGTGCCCTCGATCACCGGGCAGCGGTCCAGCAGGGCGCCCAGGTGTGGGCAGGCGCCGGGGCCGGCGATCAGGCCGCCGTCGGTGTTGCGCCACAGGACCACCTCGCGGCCGGCGATGGTGCGGGCCACGGACTCCTTTGCGCCGACGTCGCCGCTGACCCCCGCCACGAACCAGCCGCCGGAGTTCTGCGCCTGGGAGACCTTCAGCGACTTGCCGATCCGGGAGGGCCGGGCGAGTTTCCAGGTGGAGACCATCGCGTCCTCGCGGGGCTGCGGGAGGCGCGAGATCGGGATCCGGGGCCGACCCCTTCGGGGCCCTTCGACAGGCTCAGGGGGCGTTGGTGGCCCTTCGACAGGCTCAGGGGGCGTTCGGGGCCCTTCGACAGGCTCAGGGGGCGTAGGGCTGGGCTCAGGGGGCGTTGGGCTGGGCTGAGGGGGCGTGAGGCCGGGGTCGTTACGGACGCGCAGGGACACGGGCAGCCTTCCGGGAGCTGGGGGGACCGACCACCATGATGCGAGCGGCGGTCAACGCCTTGCGCCAGGTGGGGACGCGGGCCCGGGTGGAGAAGACGTCGTAGTTCGCGGCCTCGATCCGGTCCAGGATCTTGGCGTAGAGCACCCGCGCGGCGCCGACGCAGCGGGCGGAGCGACCGGGCAGCAGGGCGATCCCGGTGTCGGCGTGGGCGTACAACTCACGGTTGCGGGCGATCTCGAAGGCCAGGCAGGCCTGCCACTGCGGACTGGGCCGGCGTACGGCTCCGGGAACGCCGGGACTGAGCTCGACGCCGAAGCGGCGCAGGTCCTCCTGCGGGACGTAGACCCGGCCTCGATCGAGGTCCTCGTCGACGTCGCGGAGGAAGTTGGTCAGCTGGAAGGCCAGCCCCAATGAGCGGGCCGGTTCCTTTGCCGCCGGGGAGGTGGGCTGCAGCACCGGCAGCATCATCTCCCCGATCACCGCCGCCGATCCCTCCATGTAGCCGCACAGGTCTTCCCACGTCTCGTACGTGGTGGTGGTCAGGTCCATCGCCATCGCGGCGAAGAAGCGGTCGAAGCACTCGGGGTCGATGGCGCAGATGGACACGCTGTGCACGATGGCCGCCAGCACCGGGTCGTCGCTGGTTCCCCGGACCAGGGCGACCCGGAAACGGTCGGCGAACGCCTGCAGCCGGTCCCCGCTGCCGGCCACGTCGCCGGCGTCGATCACGGCCTGGTCGTCGACGATGTCGTCGGCCAGCCGGCACAGCGCGTAGACCGCGTGCACGTGCCGACGCCGTTCCCGCGGCAGCAACGCCGCCCCCCAGAAGTAGGTGGTGCCGTAGCGCCAGGTCAGCCGGGCGCACTCGGCATAGCCCTGCTTGAGCAAGCGAGCGTGGTCCGGGCCGCCGACGACGACCGGCAGCCGGGCGTCGACGGGCCCCGGTGCGGTGGCGTCGGCTCCGCTCACCGGCTCGGACCGGGCAAGTAATCCGCCACCCGCGCCGCGGCGAGCTTGCCGGAGATCAGCACCATCGGCACTCCCACCCCCGGCACGGTACCCGAGCCGGCGAAGAACATCCCCGGCAACCGGCGTTCAATGTTCGGCGGCCGGAACGGCCCGGTCTGAGGAAAGGTGTGGGCCAACGCGAACGGGGTGCCGGCGGCCATCCCCTGGTCGCGCCACTCCAGCGGGGTGACGAGTTGCTCGGCCACCACGTCGGTGGGATAGCCGTGCTCGGCCAGGAAGCCGTGCAACCGCTCCCGCATCGGGCCGGCCTCTTGGGTCCAGTCGACCCGGCCGGAGTCCAGGTTGGGCACCGGCTCCAGCACGTACAGCGTCGAGTCTCCGGCCGGGGCCAGTCCCGGCCCGTCCAGGGAGTGGATGGTGACGAGCCGGGACGGGTCGGGCATCATCCGGCCCTGGTCGAGCAGGGCGTCGAACGCCTCGTCCCACTGCGATCCGAAGTGGATGTTGTGGTGGGCCACCGGCGGTTCGGGGACGCCGCGGACCCCGACGTGCCAGACCACCGCGGAGGGGGAATACTGGCCGCGACCGGGCCGGGCGGCCCGCGGCGGGGTCAGCTCGGGCAGCAGTTTGTCGTACGCGTACGGGGTGTCCAGGGTGCAGACCACGGCGTCGGCGGCGATCGCCTCGCCCCCGGCCAGCCGGACCCCGGCGACCCGGCCGGTGGGGGAGTGCAGCACGGTCTCCACCGACTCGCCCAGCCGCAACTGCGCCCCGGCCTTCTCCGCGGCCTGAGCCATAGCCAGCGGAACGGCGTGCATCCCGTTCTCGGGGAAGTAAACCCCCTCGATGCTGTCCATGTAGGTGATCACCGCGTACAGCGCCAGCGCCTTTTCCGGGGCCAGACCGGCGTACATCGCTTGGAAGCTGAACAGCTTGTGCAGGCGCGGATCACGGAAGTGCGAGCGGACGGCGGTGCCGAGCTTGCGGAACGCGCCGAGCTGCAGCAGCTTGGCCGCGGCCAACGGGTTCTTGAACAGACCCAGCGGGGAGTCGTAGTTGACGTCGATGAAGTTCGGCATCTCGGTCAGGTACAGCTTGCGCAGCCAGTCCACGAAGCCCTCGAACGCGGCCGCGTCCAGACTGCCGCAGGTGTCGGCGATCTCTTGGCGCATCGCCTCCCGGGTGTGCCGGACCATGATCGTGGAGCCGTCGGCGTAGCAGGCGCGGTAGGCCGGGTCGAGCCGCTTCAGCGGCCCGAGGGCGGACAGGTCGCTGCCCACCGCGCGCAGGGCGTCGGCGATCAGGTCGGGCATGGTCAACACGGTCGGACCGGTGTCGAAGGTGAAGCCCTGGTGCTGGCTCAGGCCCGACCGGCCGCCGGGGATCTCCTCCCGTTCGACCACGGTGACGTCGTAGCCCCGTCCGGTCAGGTAGCAGGCAGCGGACAGGCCGGCCAGGCCGGCGCCGATGACAACGACATGGTTCACGAACGGGCTCCGGCTACTGAATTCACGAGCGGCCTCCGGCCGGGGGGTTGGTGGTCATCGATCGCGCCAGGCGATCTTGTGGGCCATCTGGGTCAGGCCGGCCATGCCGGCCGGGTCGATCGGACCGCCACGCAGGGCGTCGACGGCGGCGTGCACGTGGTTGCTGATCAGAGTCTCGACGGCGTCGACCACGCCGTGCTCGGTCAGCGCCTCCTGTAGGAAGCGGACGTCGGCCGGACTGAGCTCGGGGGTACCGACCCGGCGCAGGATCTTCCGGGCGGAACCCTGCAGGCGTTCGGTGGCGAGGGCCATGATCACGGTCGGCTTGCCGCTGAGCAGGTCGTCGCCGGCGGGTTTACCGGTGGCCCGCGGGTCGCCCCACACCCCCAGCAGGTCGTCGCGCAGCGCGAACGCCTCGCCCACCTCGTCACCGTAGCGGCTCAGCACCCGCTCGACCTCCGGCTCGGCTCGGGCAGCGGCGGCGCCCAGTTGCAGGGGCCGTTGCACGGTGTAGCAGCCCGACTTCATCCGGGCCACCCGGCGGGCGTGGTCCAAGTCCCGCCGGCCGGCGGCACTGCCGGTCAGGTCACGGCTTTGACCGTGCACCAGCTCGATCACCAGCACCCGCCAGATGGCGCGCATGGCCCGGGGCAGTTCGGTGACCAGGTGGTCGGCCTCGGCGTGGGCCAGGTCCCCGACCAAGACCGCGATGCTCTCCCCGAACCGCTGCGCACTGCCGTGCGCGCCGGCGTGCAGATGCAACTGGGCGGCCAGGGTGTGCACCGACGGCTGGCCGCGCCGGGACTCCGACTCGTCCATCACATCATCATGGATCAGCGCGAAGATGTGCAGCAGTTCCAAGGCGGCGCCGGCCCGGACGACGTCGATTCCGCTGTCGTCGCGTGCGAGCCGGCCGCCCGCGGCCACCCACCCCCAAAACGTCATGCTGGGGCGGATCCGCTTGCCGCCGGTGCGGTGCAGCGCCTGCATCAGCTCGGGCAGATCGTGATCGAGCAGGATGTCGACCGGAGGAGCGGCGGCCCCGCCACCCAGCGGATCGGACAACTCGATCCGCCAGGTGTACAACAGCCGACGGACCGCCTCGGTCAACTCCTCGTCGACATCGCTGAGGTACTGGCTGGTCGAGACCGTGACTTCGGGAGCCGGCAGCGACACGACGGTGGCCTCGTTGGGCTCGGACCGGATCGGCAGAGTGGTCATCGGTCTCGCCTCTCCACGATCGCCTGCTCCCTCATGCCGGTCCGGCTCATGCGGGTCCGGGCGAAAGTTGGGCAGCGAGCTGCGGGACCTGTTCGACCGCCCACGGGCTGAAGGCGAAGGGGGCCGTCCGTACGGCCGCAACCAGGTTGTCCCACGCCACCCACCTCCAGTCCATGACTTCGGTGCTCTTCGCTTCGACATCGGCGCCCGGATGCGGCAAACGGGCGGTATACACCGGGCAGAACTCGTTCTCGACCACCCCGCCGGCGTCGGTCGCGCGGTAGCCGAAGTCGGGCAGCGTGCAGTTCAAGTCGGTGACGACCAGTCCCAACTCGTCCTCCAGCCGACGGCTGACGGCGTCGGCGATCGCCTCTTCCGGTGCGGGGTGGCCGCAGCACGTGTTCGTCCACACTCCCGGCCACGTCCGCTTGGCCAGGGCCCGACGCGTCATCAGCAGCCGGCCGGCGTGGTCGAACACGTAGCAGGAGAAGGCCAGGTGCAGCGGGGTATCGGCGCCGTGCACGGCCGACTTGAGCTCGGTGCCGACGGGTTCGCGATCCGGTCCGAGGAGGACGACCTGTTCCGGCACAGAGAGCGGCGGGGCGACGGTCACGCCCCAACCTTAGGCGGGTACGGCGGTGACCTCGACCCCGTCGCAGCGCGGGACGACGACATCATTACGCCGTCTGCGTTAACCTTCTGGTCTGGTCGCTGCCGCAGGGAACGCTGCGATTCAAACGAGACGGACGGGGTCGGGGCGTAGATGAAGCAGCACACGCCTGCCCCCGACGGATTCGGAGTGGCGTTGCGTCGTCTCCGGTCGGCGCAAAAGAGCGCCAAGGGGGCGCCGGTCTATTCCCTCTACGTCAACCGGCCCCTCGGGCGGGTCTTCGCCGCCGCCGCGTTCCAGCTGCGGCTGACCCCGAACCAGGTCACCTACGTCAGTGCCGGATTCACCTTTGCCGGCATCGCCCTGCTCGCACTCGGTCCGGCGAACGGGCTCGTCGGCGTCGGGGTCGCGGTGCTGCTGGTGCTCGGTTACGCCCTCGACGCCGCCGACGGGCAGCTGGCCCGGCTGCGTGGCGGCGGCAGCCTGGTCGGGGAGTGGCTGGACCACCTGATCGACTCGGTCAAGGTGGTGGTCTTGCACCTCGCGGTCGCGGTCTGCTTCTTTCGCACCTTCGACCTCCGGTCCGGCTGGCTGTTGGTGCCGCTGATCTTCGCCGCCGCTTCCTCGGTGCACTTCTTCGGGATGATCCTGGTCGACCTGCTGGCGCGGGCCGAGCGGGCTCGGACCGGTACGCCCGCGCCTCCAAAGGGTGCGATGAGTCCGCTGAAGTCGTACGGCAAGCTGCCCACCGACTACGGCGTGCTCTGTCTCTGCTTTGCCCTGCTCGGGTGGCACGCCGGCTTTCTCGTCGCCTACACGCTGTTGGCCGCGGCGATGGTCGGATACACCCTGCTCGTGGTGCAGAAGTGGCGGCACGACGTCGCGCAACTCGACAGTGTGGGCCGACGCTGATGTTGAGCGAGAACGGACGGCTCAAGATCGCCCTGATCGGGACTCGCGGCGTCCCCGCCCAATACGGCGGATTCGAGACGTGCGTCGAAGAGGTGGGAAGACGGTTGGCCGCCAAGGGCCACGAGGTGGTGGTGTTCTGCCGACCTCCCGACAACGGTCAGCATTCGGCTCTGAAGAGCTACCGGGGTATGAACTTGGTGCACCTGCCGGTGATCCGGAAGCGCTCCCTGGAAACCCTGGCGCATACGGGCTTGTCGGTGGTTCACCGCGCCCTCACAGATGTCGATGCGGCCGTCGTTTTCAACGCGGCCAACGCTCCCCTGCTGCCGGTGATCAGGGCTCGCGGCATCCCCGTCGCCACCCACGTGGACGGTCTGGAGTGGCGTCGCGGTAAATGGGGTCCACTCGGACAGCGTTACTACCGGGTCGCGGAGGCGCTGGCGGTTCGGTGGTCCGACGCTCTGATCGCCGACGCCGACGGTATCGCCGACTACTACCAGAACGAATTCGGTGCCGCCACCGAAATAATTTCCTACGGTGCTCCGATCTTGCAGAACCCAGAGAGCGACCGACTGCTCGAGTTCAACCTGCGACCGAAGTCGTATCACCTGGTGGTGGCTCGGTTCGAACCGGAGAATCACGTGCTGGAGATCGTGCGCGGCTACGTCGAAAGCGCCGCGAATCTGCCCTTGGTCGTGGTCGGATCGGCGCCGTACGCCGACGAGTATTCCGACGCTGTACGGTCTGCCGCCGACGATCGGGTCCAACTACTCGGCGGTCTGTGGGACCAGCAACAGCTCGACCAGCTCTACGCCGGCGCACTGACGTATCTGCACGGCCACTCGGTCGGAGGAACCAACCCTTCCCTGTTACGGGCCGCGGGGGCAGGGGCGGCGACGATCGCGTTCGACGTAGTCTTCAACCGGGAGGTCTTGCGTTCTAGCGCGACCGCATTCTTTACGGATCCGACCACCTTGTCGGAGGCCGTCGAACAAGCCGAAGCCGAGCCCGATCGCACCCTCGAACAGGGGGATCAGCTGCAACAGGCAATCCGCCGCTACACCTGGGACGAGGTGGCCGCGCGCTACGAGGAGTTATGCCATCGGCTCGCTGAGCGCCGCGTTCCTCACCGGCGTCCGAGTGGGCACCGGCGCAGATCGCGCCATGCCCCGTCGACGCCTGCGGTCGGGTCGTCTGATGACTCTGGGGCCCGCCGTCGAGTCCTCGTGGTCAACCCCTCTCCGGACGTGTACGGCGCTGACCTGCAGATGCTGCAGGCCGTCTCGGGAATGTTGGAGCACGACTGGGATGTCACGGTGGTGCTACCTGCCGACGGTCCGCTGGTCCCCCGGATCGTCGAACTGGGCGCGGACGTCGAGTTTAGTCGTTACCCCGTGCTCCGTCGCGGGAACGCTAGTCCCCGGGCCATGCTGATCATGGTGGCTCGGGCAGTGGCCAGCCTGCCCCGCAGCGTGGCACTTATCCGGCATTGGAGCGCCGACGCCGTCCTCGTCAATACCGTCACCTTGCCCTGGTGGATTATGTCGGCGCGGATGGCCCGACGGGCGAGCGTGGTCTACGTGCATGAGGCCGAGACGAGCAGCCGAGCGGTGGTACGCCGCGGTCTGATGTTCCCCCTGAGATTTGCTGACCGGGTGATCGTCATCAGTCAGGCCGCGTTCACTGCGATGACCGACGTACAGCCCCGGCTGGCCGAACGGAGCACCCTGATCTACAACGGCGTACCAGGCCCGCCGAATGACCCCGGTCCAGCGCCCAGGGCGACCCGTACCCGGTTCGCGGTCATCGGCCGCCTCTCACCCCGCAAGGCGCCGCACGTGGCCATCGCTGCTCTGAGCGAGTTGGTCGATCGAGGCTTCGACGTGGACCTGGAACTGGCCGGCACGGTCTTTCCGGGATACGAGTGGTACGAGGAGGAGTTACGGAAACAGGTCTCCACCTCCGGACTCCGCGGCAGAGTGCACTTTTCGGGCTATCAGTCGCCGATCTGGCCGGTTCTTGACCGGACCGACGTGGTGTTGGCGCCTTCGCTGAACGAGCCGTTCGGGAATGCGGTGGTAGAGGCTCAACTCGCTCGGCGACCTGTAATCGCTTCGGCGTCCCAGGGTCATCTGGAGTCGGTCGTCGACCGTCAGACAGGATTTCTGGTCCCGGCGGAAGACGCTGGGGCCATGGCTGCCATGGCCGAACAACTGCTCGAAGACGTCGATCTGTCGGCGCAGGTGGCGCACACCGCTCAGCTAGCTGCCCGCCGAAGGTTCTCAGTTCAGCGCTATCGCGCCGAGGTGGCCGCTCTGCTGGCCGCCGCCGCCGGCTCGGGATAATCATCCAACTCTGGCCGAACACCTTCCGACCACGCGCCGGGGTGTCAGTATTTGGCCGCGTCGACCCGGTCCCCGACCGCACTCAGTGCCCGCCGCAGCATGGTGCTCGACGTATGCACGGTGTAGGGGAAGTAGACGACCTCGACCCCGACGGCGGCGAAGTCCTGCTCCAGGGCCAGGCCCTTCGGGGTGCCGCGCCAGTCGTCGCCTTTGAAGATCCGATGGAACCCGAGGTCGCGCCACGCGTCCATCTTGGTGGCCACATGTTCCTCGTAGACCTCGTCGACGTAGCAGATGTGGGCGACGATCTCGGCCCGCTCCACGAGCGGAACGAAGGGTGCGACCCCCTTGGTACGCTCGCACTTCTCGTCGGAGACGACGCCGGCAATCAGGTGATCGCAGTGGCTCTTGGCGTGCTTGAGAATGTTGAGGTGCCCCACGTGGAACAGGTCGTAGGCTCCCGGCGCGTATCCGATGATCATGAAGTGCTTTCCCCCCTGGCGCGGCCTGTGTCACGCCAGGCGAAGAGTTTAGCCCGGTGGTAATCGATTTGTCCGGCCTCGGCGACTTCTCCGGCCAGCCGACCCGTAAGCAGGCCGCACCTCGGAGTCGACGCACCAACCGGCGGCCGCATTGAGGTGGGTTTTTGTGCGGAGGTTGCCGCTGGTCGCGGTGCTGATGGTGGCCGTCCTGGTTGTCGTGCTGATCGTGGTCGCGTTGACCTCGGGCCGCGGCCCAGCGTCCGACCAACCGGAGGCGCGGCCGGCCACCTACCGCGCGGGCAAGACTGTCCTGACCGACGCTTTCGGTCGAACCGTGAAGACGGGCTGGGGGACGGCGGACGTCGGCGGTCCGTGGAATACGACGTCTGAGCAAGGCCTGACTGTGGCCGACGGAGTCGGGCAGATGGTGCTGCAAGCGGGTACCAGCCGAGCCGCCACCCTCAGCGGTGCGCAACCTCGCGACCTGACCGCGTCGGTGGTGGTCGTGGCTCCGGCGGCCACCGCTCGTGGGTCGGGCGTGTTCGTGGCCCTCCGGGTGCGGTGTGACGCTGCGTCGTGCTACCAGGCGTCCTTACGTTTCACCCCCGACGGACGCGCTTTCCTCTCCTTGGCCCGGCTCAGTGCCAATAGCGACGATCCCGTTCCCCTGGTCGGCGAAACGGTGGCCGCCAAAGACGTTCGGCCGGGTCAGAAGTTCACGCTGAGCCTGAAGGCGAGCGGCCTCAGTACGGTGACCCTGGCCGCCTCGGCAACGCGCGGGAAACCCGCTCAGGAGTGGCAGATCAGGACGGTGGATGAGAGTGCGTCCAAGCTGGTGGCTGGGGGCTCGGTCTCGTTGTGGTCGTACCTGTCGAAGTCTGCCGCGGTCAACCGGAACGTCGACTTCGACGACCTCACCGTGGTCCAGCTGATCCCCAGCGATCCTGCCGGAGCCGTGATCCTCCCGTTGGCGGTAGCAAATCCGGCCAAGCCCGGGGAGGGGTCGGCGGCTGCCCCGGGAAAAGTGAGCGTGCCGCGGCGCGGAAAGGTCGGTTCCCTACCCGTCGGCGAGGCGCGCTATGCCGTTCCTTCCGACGCCGTGTTCGTGGACAGGTCCTCCTCGACGCCCGCCCTGGGCACTCAGGAAGCTCCTTACCGTTCGATCAAGCAAGCGGTGACCCAGGCGTCCGCCAACAGCACGATCGTCGTCCGAGCCGGAAACTACCACGAGTCCTTGGTCCTCCCGAAAGGAAAGCGGCTCACCGTCCAGGCCTATCCCGGCGAGGCGGTGTGGCTCGACGGCAGTCAGCCCCTGGACGGCTGGCGGAGGTCCGGCCGGGTCTGGGTGGTCGACCAGTGGACCCACTTCTTCGACGCCAGCCCGACCTACACCAAGGGCGCCGCCGAGGACCCCCGTCCGGGGTGGCGCTTCGTGAACAAGCGGTACCCGATGGCGGCTCATCCCGACCAACTCTGGGTCGACGGTAAGGCCCAACAGCAGGTCGCTACCCGCGAGCAGGTACGGGTGGGGCAGTTCTTCGTCGACCGCGCCGCACGAAAGCTGGTTTTCGGGACCGACCCGGCCGGCCGCGAGGTCCGGGCCAGCACCGTGGACACGGCGATGACGGTCGCCGGTAGGGGTGACGTCGTACGCGGGCTCGGTGTTCGTCGCTACGCCACCTCGGTGTGGCAACTGGGCGCGATCACGGTTGCGGCACCGGGCGTTTCGCTGCAAAACATTGTGTTCTCCGACAACGCCACGACCGGTCTCTCCGTGTTTGCCGCTGACGCCCGTCTCGACCGCCTGACCGCGGTCGGGAACGGCTTGATGGGGGTGCACGCCAACGACGCGGACCGGCTCCTCGGATCCCGCCTGCTCAGCAGCGGCAACAACGTCGAGCACTTCAACCGGACTCCCTCGGCCGGCGGGATGAAGATCACCGGATCGGCCGACGTGACGATTCGGCTGAGCCGCTTCTCGGAGAACCGGGGACACGGCTTATGGTTCGATGCCGGCTGCGCGGACCTGGCGGTGGCGGGAAACCGGTTTGAGCGCAATGCGTCAGCCGGTCTGGTGGTCGAGATCTCCAGCGGAGCGGTCGTCGCCGGCAATCTGGTGCAGGGCAACATTCTGCACGGAGTGTGGATCATCGATACCGACCGGGTCGAGGTCGCGAACAACACCATCGTCGGCAACGGCCATCGAGGGCTCAATGTGGTGATGGACAACCGGTGGAAGGCCTCGCACGGCATCATGCCGTGGATCATTCGTGACGTTGCCGCCTTCGACAACGTGGTGAGCGGGCCGCCGACGAGTTGCCTGATCTGCGTCGAGGACCACTCTGGGCTGCTGACGCCGGACCAGATGAGTGTGTCGATGGACCACAACCTGTATCACCGACCGGATACGGGTCGGCAGGCTCCCGTCGCCCTATGGCCGTCCGGGCACGCACAATCGGCCCGCTACCACGACCTCGAGGGGTTTCGGTCCGCGACCGATCAGGCGACCAACAGCACGCTCGACGTCGCCCCCGATCCCGCCGTGCTCACATCGGGGCAGCTCGCGGCCCGCACAGCCGCTGCTGGGCCGGCCCCGGCTGGCCTCTCGCCCAAAGCGGCGGCGGTGTTGGGCCGCAGAGCCGGGGTCCAACATCGGGGCGCCTGGGTCGACTGACCGGTTTCGCTACGGCTTCGCCTGGCCCGCCAGGTCCTCGGTCTGCGGCGGCGCATTCTCCCAGGAGGGCGCCGCCACCGACCGATTGTCCGACTCGGACTTGGCCGACCGTCCACGGTCACGTCGGTGAACGGACCGGCGATCGCGGCCGCGGCGGCTGACGCGGTTCAACACGACCCCGAGGACGCTCATCCCGGCCAGCTCGGCAGTATCCAGCGCTTTCATCAGCTCTTCGCGGCGGACCCGGGTAGCGTCGGCGATCATCACGCTGCCGTCCACCTGGGCCTCAAGGGCCGTCCCCTCGCCCGACGTCAGGAGGGCCGGGGTGTCGATCAGGATGAACTCGTGCGAGTGTCGGAGGTTGTTCAACAACTCGCTCATGGCCTCTGAGCTGAGAAGTTCGATCGGGTTCGGGTGGGTCCCCCCGGCGGTCAGGACATCGAAGCCCGCCGCGGGCTGGACGAAACGGGTGGGTTCAGCCGGGCGTCGGATGGCCTGGAGGAGCCCCCGGGTCGGATCTGTCCCGGTCAGCTCGCCAATTCGTGGTCGCCGGAGGTCGGCGTCGACCAGCACGGTCCGGCGGCCTGCCTCGGCCAGTGCGGCGGCGAGGTTGGCGGCGATCGTGCTGCGTCCCTCGCCCTCGACCGCCGACATGATCTCCACCGCGTAGCTCGGCCGGCTGGTGGCCAGTCGCTCCAAGACGGCTCGGATTTGCCGGACCTCCTCGCTGCTTGGACTCTCCGGCCGGGTCAGCATGGTCACCGCGGTCGGTCGAAGGTCGGCCGACTGGTGGATCTCGCCCAGGAGCGGTTGGCTGGTCAGGTCTGCCAGCGACTCCCGCGACCGCACCCGGCGGTCGAGCCGATCTCGAGCCAGGACGATTCCGCAAGCAACCAGCAGCCCGGCCAAAGCGCCGAAGAGGGCATCCCGCTTCTTGTTGGGCGAGGACTGGACGGTCGGTGGCAGGGCCGCCTGGATGGACTGGACCGCGATCAGCGACTTCCCTTTCGCCTGCCGCGGGCTGACCCCGTCGATCGCGACCGCGAGCTGGCTCCCCACCGCGTTCGCGATGGTGGCGGCGCGTACCGGGTTGCTGTCGGTCACGTCGATCTGGATGATCACGGTGTTGCGTGGGGTCGTCACGGTAATCAGCCGAGCCAGTTCCTTTGTGCTCAGGTTGAGCCCGAGTCCGTCGATGACCGGGTTCAGCACCAGCGGACTGGTGGCGAGCTGACCGTAGGAACTGAGCTGATCCTGAACGTATGTCGAGCCTTGGGCGAGCGAGGTCGGGGAGTCCCCGAGGGTGAGGCTGACGTACTTCGACGCGGTGGCGGTATAGAGGGGGGTCCTGGTCGCGGCCAGTCCGAACACCGCGGCCCCGACCAGAACGGTGGCCAACGCGATGGCCCACCAATGGCGCAGCAGCACCCGGGCTGTCTGGGCGAACGTCATGACGAGTGGACCTTTCGAACGGTGGACACGGAGCCTGCGGGTCGTGCGGCAGGTGAAGGTGGGTTGGACCGTCGTCGAGTTTCAGGACGCGTTCGCTGAGCCCCGGGGTTCGGCGCAGGGTCCGCATCTCGGCGAGCGGCCAGCTGGGTGCTGACGGCCAGGCCGAAACAGAACCAGGCCACTCCCGCGTACTGGGTGATGAACGCCACCGAGACCAGCGCAGGCAGTAGGGCGACAACCGCGGCCGTTGCCGGGGTGGCGCGGCGCGACAGCACGACCACGACCGCAGCCAGCAGCACCGCCAGGGCGAGCAGGAGCGGAACCCAGCCGTAGATGAGGCCGAAGAGCAGGACCGCGTTGTCGATCGAGCCGAAGGTGCCGATCGAGACACTGCGAGTGGTCGAAACGGCGTAGTTCGCCGAGAGCCCGAACGGTCGCAGGAAACCGACCAGCTCCAACAAATCCGCTCGATAGCTCGCGCTGCCACTCGCTTCGGTACTCACCGCGAAGACTCCGGCCACCAGCCGGTAGCCGACGGCGACGGCGGCCAGGGTGAACACGACGAGGACCAGGCGGTAGCCGCGGCTCAGCGTATGCCGCACGCAGAGGGCGGTCAGGAGGACGCCCAAGATCGTGACGATGATCGCGGCGCGGCTGAAGCTGAGCACTGCGGCGAGGCCCATCACCCCAACCATGGCGGTCTTGATGCCGGCGCGGAAGCGGCTGCCGAGGGTGAGGGTGGCGGCCACCCCGAGTGAGGTGCCCAGGGCGATGGCATGCCCGAACGCGCCCTCGGCCCGGATGACGTCGCCGCGGGGCTGAAGCGTGCCCCAGACGCTGAACAGGTTGTTGGCGGCCGGGAGATAGCTGATGAAGAGGTTGGTCCTGGTCATGAATTCGACGATGGCGAGCAGGCCGACCGCGGTGAACGCGACCCCGAACAGGCCGTAGATCCACTTCGGGTCGATCACCAAAGCGGCGAGTCGACCGAGCAGGAAGGCGCTCGCCCAGGTGCTGAACAGGTCGAAGGTCCCGCTTCGGGTTGTCATCTGGAGCGCGTACTCGACGGCCACCACGACGAGGACCGCTCCCAAGAGGGCGTCGGCGACGGACCAGCGCACGTGAGCCAGGGTCGGTGACAGACTGGCCGCGCTGAGCAACGTCATGGCGGTGAAGGCCGGGAAGTACGCGTGGAAGGTGACGCCCAGCCAGACGGGGACGAAGCAGACCACCAGCATCCAGGCGAGCAGAGCCACCTTGGCCCAGTGGCGCATAGCGAGGAAGACGACCACCAGCAGGGCCGCTCCGATCAGCAGCAACATCGCCTGGTCGACGTGGGAGCCACTGATCACCGGCACCGCCCCTCGACACGTGTGCGCATGTGCTGTCCGTCTCTTGTCTGGTGTTGGCCTTGGGCCCTCGTTTGCACCCAGTCTGGCCGTTGTCCAGCGCTCAGCACTGCTCGGGCCCCCCGGTCCCTCGCGGTACTCTAATCGATCGACGACGAAATTACGTGGGTTTGGATCGATACCCCAAGAGCGGTCGATCCGAATTGTCGCCGCGTCCACCGGAGCAAGGAGCGCAGTCGTCCGTGCCAGCCGTGATCGAGGTGGTGGTGGCCGTGCTGAGCTACCGGCGCGTCGACCACTTGAGGCAGCTGCTCCCTCAGCTGATCCAACACTGCGTCGAACTGGCTGCGGATCGGAGCTACCGGGCCTCGATTCTGGTGATCGACAACGATCCCGCGGGCTCGGCGCGGCCGGCCTCGAGCACCTACGGGCCGCGGGTTCGGTACGTGCTCGAGACCGAGGCGGGTATTGCTGCTGGCCGGGCTCGCGCGGTGCAGGAGGCGGCGGGTGCGGACGCCCTCGTCTTCATCGACGATGACGAGCGGCCCGCGACCGGTTGGCTGGTGCACCTGGTTTCGGCCTGGGTGCAGCACGACCGGCCCGCCGGAGTGGTAGGCCGGGTCAGCCCGACCTACGCCGGGACTACCGACCCGTGGATTGCGGCGGGCGGGTTCTTCGTTCGCCCTCGCTCAGCCACCGGCAGCTCCGTACTGGCCGCGTCGTCGGCCAACCTGCTGCTCGATGTCGCCCTGTTGCGCCGGCTGGACCTTACCTTCGACCGGCGCCTCGGGCTGCGAGGTGGCGAGGACACCTTGTTGACCCGGACCCTCACTCGCGCGGGTCACCGACTGCTGTGGTGCGACGAGGCAGAGGTGATCGATCTGATTCCCGAGGAGCGGATGCGCCGGCGCTGGGTGCTGCGGCGCGCGTTCAGCCACGGCATCGCGGCCAGCCGGGTAGAAGTCGCGCTGGCAGCTCGACCTCGTGCCACCAGGGTGCGATTGACCGCGGCCGGCCTCCTCCGCGTCCTGGCCGGAACGACCCGGCTGGTCCTCGGGCTGGTCTCGCGGCGACTCGTCGACCAAGCCCGAGGGTGCCGCCTGATCTGTCGAGGCGCGGGCCTGACGATCGGTGCCCTGGGACTGGACCTCGCGGAGTATCGACGGTCCACGGTTTGATTTGCGCGTTCGGTAAGAAGTCCCTACCCTTCTCCCAGACGGGCCCACGGGGGGTGGGAGCCGCATATCTTTACGGGGAATCTACGATGGCGGATACGCCGAAGCGAGTCCTGCGCACCCTAATTAGTGTGCTGGCCACATCGTTGATGCTGGGCGGCGCTGTGCTGGCGACGCCAGCCGCCGCCGCGACCAGCGCTGATCCCCGCTACAACGTGGTCGACCGGCCCAGTGCCGGCGTCACCGCCGACGCGCTGCCCACGGTACAGATCGACGGCGTGGTCTGGGACACCGCCATCGTCGGCAACACGGTTTACGCCGGCGGGCAGTTTGCGAACGCCCGGCCGGCGGGTGCCGCGGCTGGCACCAACCTTTCGCCCCGCGGCAACCTGTTGTCCTTCGACCTGCGAACCGGTGTGCTCAACCCCAGCTTCAAGCCGGTGGTCGACGGCCGGATCCGGGCGATGGCGGTCTCGCCGGACAAGTCCCGGCTCTACATCGTCGGGAGCTTCACGCACGTGAACGGCCAGACCCGCAACCGGGTGGCGGCTTTCAACACCGCGGACGGATCACTCACCTCCTTCGCCCCCAACGTCAGCAACGACGTGTTCTCGGTCGAGGTGTCGAACTCCGCGGTGTATCTAGGCGGTTGGTTCGCCGCCGTCAACGGAGTCGGCCGCTCGCGGATCGCCGCCGTGAGTCCCGCCACGGGCGCGACCTTGGCCTGGGCCCCAACGGCAGACAGCACCGTGCAGGCGATGACTTTGACTCCGGACAAGAGCCGGCTAATCGTCGGCGGCATCTTTGCCAACCTCAACGGGTCTTCGGCGCCCGGGATGGGTTCCTTGGATACCGTGACCGGGACGCTCTACCCGTTCGCTGCGAACACCATCATTCAGAATTACGGATCCAGTGCGGCCATCGGCAGCCTCAAAGCAGACGCCAACAACATCTACGGCACGGCTTACTGGTTCGGCGGCACCGGGAACTTCGAGGGCCCGTTCGTCGCCGACCCGAATACGGGCGCGATCAAGTGGATGGCCGACTGCCACGGCGACACCTATGACTCCGCACCGGTGGGCGGCATCGTCTACACCGTCAGCCACCATCACGACTGCTCCAATATCAACGGGTTCCCCGACACCAACCCGCGTAACCGCTGGCAACGGGCTAACGCGTTCACCGTCGACGCCACCACCACGGTGGGCCCCAACACCGCCGGCGGCTACTACGACTTCCGTGGTCAACCCGCCCCGTCCATCATCAACTGGTTCCCCGACGTCTCGGTCGGGTCCTATACCGGCCAGTACCAGGGTGGCTGGACCACCGAGGCCACCAGTGAGTACGTCGTCGAGGGCGGCGAGTTCCCGCTGGTCAACAACAAGGGGCAGCAGGGCCTGGTCCGCTTCGCGATCCCGTCGATCGCTACCAATAAGCAGGGACCGCGGGTGTCGGCGGCCGACAGCGCACCGACCCTGCGAGGAATCTCCGGATCGAGCGTGCGGGTGTCCTGGCCGTCGAACTGGGACCGGGACAACATCTCGTTGACCTACAAGCTGTACCGCTCGGACCGGCCGAGCACGCCGATCTTCACCGGCGACAAGACCGCGGAGTTCTGGAACCGTCCGACCCAGGTGTTCACCGACACCGGTCTGACCCCCAACACCGCCTACGGCTACTGGGTGACCGCCACCGACGCCGACGGCAACACGCTGAAGAGTTCGACGTCGACCGTCACCACCGGCACCAACACCGTCGACAACAGCGCCTACGCCCAGGCGGTCAGCAACGACGGCGCCGAGCACTACTGGCGGCTGAACGACCCGGCCGGGTCCTCCTCGGCCATCGACTGGGCCGGCACGAACGATCTCGTCACGGGGTCCGGAGTCGGCTACGGCACCGCTGGTGCGATCGTCGGTTCCTCCGACACCGCCGCGAGTTTCGACGGCACGAGCGCCGGCGTCGGGGGTCAGACGACGGCTGAGCCGGGGCCGGCCACCTTCACCGCCGAGGCGTGGATCAAGACGACCTCCAACTCGGGCGGCAAGATCCTCGGTTTCGGCGACACCCAGAACGGCACCAGTGGCTCCTACGACCGGCACGTCTACTTGGACGACGCCGGCCACCTCACTTTCGGGGTCTACCCCGGCAGTGTCCGGGCTGTGACCACGGGCGGGACCTACAACGACGGGCAATGGCACCATGTCGCGGCCACGTTGTCGTCCGCCGGTCAACAGCTCTACGTCGACGGGCTGCTCGAGGGTTCCGACGCGGGTACCACGGGCGCCCAGTCCTACAGCGGCTACTGGCGGGTCGGCGGGGACAATCTGGGCGGCTGGCCGAACGCCGGCTCCAGCCAGTCCTTCGCCGGCACCGTCGACGACGTCGCCATCTACCCGACCGCGTTGAGTGCGGCCAAGATCCGTCAGCACTACACCGCCAGCGGGCGCACGGTGAACCTGCCGCCGGAGCCGGCCGACGCGTACGGCAAGCAGGTCTACAACGATTCGCCATCGCTGTACTGGCGCCTCGGCGAGAAGGCTGGGTCGACCACCGTCGCGGACTCCTCGCAGAGCCGGAGCCCGGGCTCGGTGTTCAACGGCGTAACGCTCGGCGCGAGCTCCACGGTCGCCCCCGGTACGTCGGCGGCCTTCAACGGCGCCGACGGCACGATCTCCAGCGACCGCAGCTATACCGGCCCCTCGACCTACTCCGAGGAGGTGTGGTTCAACACCACGACCGCCGACGGGGGGAAGCTGATCGGCTTCGGTGACCAGCGCAGCGGCTTCTCCGGCAACTACGACCGGCACGTCTTCATGGAGAACTCCGGTCAGCTCACCTTCGGGGTGTGGACCGGGCAGGCCAGCACGATCACCTCGCCGCGCAGCTACAACGACGGCGCCTGGCATCAAATGGTGGCCACCCAGGACGGCACCGACGGGATGAAGCTCTACGTCGATGGTGCCCTGGTCGGGACCAATCCGCAGACCCAGGCGCAGGGCTACACCGGCTTCTGGCGGATCGGTGGCGACAGCTCCTGGGGCGGAAACAGCGCCTTCTTCAACGGAAAACTCGACGAGGCGGCGGTGTACCCCACCGCGTTGTCCCCGACCCAGGTGCGGGCCCACTACCAGGCGTCCGGCGCGACCACCAACGCCAAGCCGGCGGCCGCGTTCACCGCGTCCTGCACCGACCGGGACTGCTACTTCGACGGCTCGACCAGCAGCGACCCCGACGGCACGGTCGGTAACTGGTCGTGGGACTTCGGCGACGCCAGCACGGACGGCTCCGGCGCCACCACGCCGCACGTCTACGCCGCCGACGGCACCTACACCGTCACGTTGACCGTGACCGACGATCAGGGAGCCAGGGACACCGCGACCCGGCAGGTCGTGGTGAAGTCCAACGCCAAGCCGGTAGCGGCCTTCACCTCCGCCTGCACCAACCTGGTATGCGCGTTCGACGCCAGCGGGTCCAGCGACGCCGACGGCACGGTGGCGAGCTACGCCTGGGACTTCGGCGACGGTGCCCGGGGAACCGGGCAGAAACCGTCGCACACTTACGCCGCCGGTACCTTCAGCGTCAAGCTGACCGTGACCGACAACCAGGGCGCCACCGATACCGCGACCCATCCCGTCACGGTGGCGGGGGCCAACACCTCACCGGTGGCGTCGTTCACCTCCAGCACGAGTGGTCTCACCGCCGATTTCGATTCCAGCGCCTCCAACGACCCCGACGGCACGATCGTGTCCCGGGCTTGGACGTTCGGCGACGGTGGTACGGCCAGCACGGCCAACCCGTCGCACACCTACGCGACCGCCGGCAGCTACGACGTCACCCTCACCGTCACCGACAACCAGGGCGGCACCAACCAGGTGACGAAGACGGTGACGCTGACGGCGCCGGCCAATCAGAAGCCGGTCGCGCGACTGAGCACGTCGGTGACGGATCTGAAGGTGTCGGTCGACGGTGGCGCGTCCTCCGACCCAGACGGGACGATCGCCTCGTACGGCTGGAACTACGGGGATGGCGCGACCGGTACCGGTCGGACCGACTCGCACACGTACGCGGTGGCGGGCACTTACACGGTGACGCTGACCGTGACCGACAACGACGGCGCCACCGATGCCGCAACCAAGTCGGTCACCGTCACGACGGCGCCGGCCACCGACGTGGTGGCCCGCGACGACTTCGGCCGGACCGGATCGCGCTGGGGCACCGCGGACAAGGGTGGCGCCTGGAGCGATTCCGGGTCCAAGTACTTCTCCACCGCCGGCGGGAAGGGACTGATCACCAGCGCGGCCGGGTCGGGTCCCACCGCTTCGCTGAACGCAGTGTCTTCCTTGGACACCAGTACGACGGCGGAGATCTCGCTGGACCAGATGCCGACCGGCGGGGGCTACTACCTGACACTGTCGTCGCGTCGGCAGGCTAACTCCGAGTACCGGTTGAAGACCTGGATTCAGGCCAATGGGTCGGTCTACCTGATCACCACTAAGCAGGTCGACGGCACGGTGACGACCCTTCGGTCGGTCAAGGTCTCCAACCTGACCTACCAGGCCGGCGACGTGCTCAAGCTGCGGTTAGACGTCAGCGGCAGCGGGACGAGCACGCTACGGGGCACGATCTGGGCCTCCTCGGACACCGAGCCGACGACTCCCCAGATCAGCAGCAGCGACACGACCTCGGAACTGCAGAGCGCCGGAGCCGTGGCGATCGCGGGGTATCTCAGCGGCAGCGCGACCAACGGGCCGCTGTCGGTTTCGGTCGACAACTACCTGGTCGCGCGCAGTTGACGAGGGGAGTGGTGGGTGGTCCCGGCGGCAGTCGGTGCCACCCGGGCGCTTAAGGAGGGGTCCGATGAGTTCGAAGGGGGCGAGACCCTTCGGGGGTTGGGTGCCGATGGCGGTGTCGATATCGGTGGTCATCGCCTTCGGGACCTCCTGTACCAGCGACGCCACCGAGCCGCCGGCCCCAGCCCCGGAAGTGACCGCGACCAGCTCGACCTTGGCGCCGTCGCCGACATTGACACCGGCGACCACCCCGGTACCACCGCCCAGCCCCGGGAAGGTCACCTCGACCGTCGCGCCCCGACGGGTCGAGCGGCGGGCGCCGACGGGCTTGGACGGTCAAGGAGAACCGGCGAAGGGGATCGAGGTGACCTTGACGTCGGTCAAGGGGGTTCGGGCCGAGGCTCGTGGACCGGGTGAGGTCTCGGGGCCGGCTTTGGCCGTCACCGTTCAGGTTGCCAACGCCACCGACAAGCCGTTCGACACGGCCAACGCGGTGGTGACTCTGACCAGCTCCGGCGGTCGTCCGGGTCTGGCGATGACTGGGCCACCGGCGCAACCGCTACCGTCGTCGGTCGCGGCGCAGTCCAACGCGTTCGGGGTGTACCTGTTCACGGTCCCGGTCGGGAGACGCGACCCGATAACGGTTGAGGTTGCCGTATCCGCCGCCGAGCCGGTCGTCGTCTTCCGTGGTCCGGCCCGGTGAATCGCCTATTGTGACCGACGTCACCTGATCTTTCTGTCGCCGAATTATCAGGCGCGAGGGGTAGGTCGGCCTGAGGGACCCTGCGGGCCGTGGGGTGAAAGGCCTTGCTGACTAGGGCTCTTGTCACCTCGGCTCGGCAAGCTGATTTTTGCGCAGTCCTTTTTCGGCCCGCGACGATGATTTGCGGTGACCCACTGCCGTTATGGCACACTTCGGCAACGATTACACAACGATCACTCAGCCTGACCCCCTGTGCCCGGGGTCACCCCCCCGGCAGGAGTTGTTCCCCATGTTCGTCCTCTCTTTTCGAGCCCGAGTGCGGCTGCGCTCTCCGCTGGCGGCCGTCGTGGCTTCCGCCGCGGTCTGGGCGGCGATCGTCCCGGCTGCTTCCGCAGCGGACAGCTACGTCGCCTCCGACGGCTTCGACCGATCGAGCTCCACGTCTTGGGCTTCGGCTCCCACCGGCGGAAGTTGGTCGGTCACGGGCGGCACCGGGGTCTCGGTGTCGGCAGGAGCCGGCGTCATCAGCGGCGTCCAACCCGGGCGTTCCTTCTACGCCTTGTTGGCGTCGACCTCGATGAGCGATGGCTGGGTGAAGGCCACCTTCGTCGCCCCGCAGGCAGGAGAGTTCTACTACGGCGTCGACGTACGTCAGCAGCGTGACCGCAGTGCCTACCGAGGCCGGGCGCGAATCGACGCCCGCGGTCAGTTGCACGCCGAGATCATGCGTCGAAGCCGGGGGACGGAGACGGTGCTGGCGCAAAAGACCCTCGGAGCAGTCCAGCCGGGGCAATCCGTGTCGGTCCTGGTCTCCGCCTCGGGAACGTCCCCGGTCACGGTGAACGCGAAGGCCTACCTGGCTGGCACGAGCGAACCGGCCTGGCAGGTCACCACCCGCGACAGCGATGCCGAGCGCGTCACCGGCGGAGGAGCCGTGGGGGTGGACGGCTACCTCGGAGCGGGCAACCCGACGACGGTGCGGACTCAATCTTTCCTTGCGGGTTCGTACCAGTCGTCTACACCGCCTCCTCCGCCCCCTCCGCCGGCGCCCGTCGTCACTCCTGCGGCTGGTGATCGCGGATCGGCCGCCGTGGGAAGCACCAGCTACCCGGTTCCCGCCGGCGCCGTCTTTGTGGCCACGAGCGGGAACGACGCGGCGGCCGGAACGCAGTCCGCGCCCCTGCGGACGGTGACCAAAGCGCTGACCAAGGCCCATTCGAAGGGGACGATCGTCGTGCGCGGAGGCACGTACCACGAGTACTTCATCGTCCCCCCCGGCAAGGACGTCACCATCCAGTCCTACCCGAGGGAGGCGGTCTGGTTCGACGGATCCAGCACGGTCAGCGGTTTCTCTCCTTCGGGTAGCACCTGGAAGGTCGATAATTGGACCACGCAGTTCGACTCCAGCCCGACCTACAGCAAAGGTGCTCCCGACGGCACCGCTCCCGGCTGGCGTTTCCTGGACCCGGCGCATCCGATGGCCGCACACCCTGACGGCGTCTGGATCAACGGTGCGGAGCAGCAGCAGGTAGGCAGTCTCGCCCAGGTCAGATCGGGCACCTTCTTCGTCGACTACGGCGCCAAGCGGCTCTACCTGGGCAGTGACCCCACCGGCAAGAGCGTTCAGGCCAGCACCTTGTCCCAGGCGGTGTCGCTGCGCGCGCCCGGCACACTCATCCGCGGCGTCGGCTTCCGGCGTTACGCCGACTCGGTGTGGCAACAGGGCGTGATCACCGCCTACTACCCGAACATGCACCTGGAGAACGTCGAGGTGGACGACAGTGCGACCGCCGGGATCGGCCTCTACGCCACCGGTTGCTCGCTGAAGAACGTCAGCATTCTGCGCAGTGGCCAGATGGGTCTGCAGGCCGGCTACGCCGACGGCCTGTCGCTGGACAACCTCGCCATTCGCGACAGCAACGACGAACGCTTCAGCCCGACCCCGAGCGCGGGCGGGATCAAGATCACCACCACCCGGGGGGTCAGTCTGAAGAACAGTGAGATCAGCCGGACAACGGGCAATCAGTTCTGGACCGACCAGTCCGTGTACGACATCGCCCTCGTCAACAACACGATCAGCTCCGGGTCGCGCTACGGAATCGTGCTGGAGATCAGCTCGAAGGCTGTGGTGGCTAACAACGTGCTGCGCGACAACGCCTTCGCCGGCTTGTTCATCACCAACACCGACAACGTGGCGGTCTGGAACAACACCGTGGTCGGGAACGGTACGGCAGCGGTCTCGCTCACCCAGGACAGCCGTCGGATCACCGACCTGTCACTATCCGGGCACGACAAGCGCCGGCCGCAACCGGACCTGTCGATGCCCTGGGTGGTCAAGAACGTCGTGCTGGGCAACAACATCTACAGCCCAGGATCCACCTCGGTCACCATGTTCGAAGTGCAATCGTGGGAGCACGTCTTCAGCGGGAACGACATGGTCTCCGCATCGGACGGGAACGTCTTCGCTCAGCCGGCGCCGGGTACGCCCAAAGCCGTCACCACCTGGGGTCGTAAGGGAACCTGGGCGGCGAACTATTCGACGCTCAAGGAATACGTGGCGGCTACCGGGCGCGATCGGACCAGCTTCAGCCTGACCGGGTCTCCGGTGAACGGAAGCAGTCAGCCGACCTCGGCGGTGACGAGCCGGGAGTCGGCGGTGGCTCAGCCCCTGCCGGCGGCGGTGGCCGGACTGGTCGGCAAGCCGTCAGGCAGCCGGCACCTGGGGGCCTGGCGATAGCGTTCTTGGAGGTCGGCCTACCGCACTCCTTCGACCACCAGCTGGGTCGCGGCCTCGGCCGGGTGTGTTCGCGCCTCCAGGTCGCGCAGGTCAGGATGGTCGCTCTGACCAGTGGAAACCCGCTGCACTCGAAACCCCGCCTCGCGCATCTCGGTCGACAGCGAGTGGAAGTCGTGACAGAAGCCGAGGTAATGCTTGGCGCCGACGAAGACCTGCTGGACCAGCTCCACCGAATACTTCATCGGGTGGCCGTACTCCGCGTTCCGTTGCATGCCCAGGAGCGCTAGCTCGCCATTGTCGAGGTATTGCCGGGCCACGGCTTCGACGTCCGGGGTCGCCAGCCTGATCACGGCTCCCGGTCGCATGGCCCGGAAAGCGTGCCGAAGAAAAGGCTGCGTCTGGGCAAGCGTGATGTGTTCGATCACATTGTCGGCGTAGACCAGGTCCACCGTCTCTGGTTCAACCGGCCAAGGCAGTGTCGCGTCGAGGTAGATCCTGCCCTGACGGACCACGTCGGTGTTGATCCAGCCCGGAGCGGGTCGGCGGCCCGAGCCGATGTTGACCCGCACCGTACCGGTTTCCCGAGCGCGCTGATAGGCCTCGCCGAAGGCCGCTTGACCTCGCTCCCGGTACAGCCGGTTGAGGAGGCGGTGCGCCGACGGAGCGACCGTCTGTCTTAGTCGACCTCGAACATTCGGACTCATTTCGCTCCCCGAGGGTTCAACTGCGGACCTAGTGAGCATTATCTCGTCGTCGATGAGACAGCTCGGGCCGAGGATAGGGAGAGTCAAAGTCCTCGCGCTGATACACGCAGGTCGACGGCCAACCTGAATGCGGTCACATGCTGCTCAGCGGTCCGCGACCAGTCGCGCCGGTCGAGATTGGGCCGACGCCCTCGGGAAGCCACCGGGGCCGCTTGCTCAAGGCGGATGCCACGGGTGAGGTCGTCGGCCGTAAGCGAGCCGGAGTAGCAGCGAATCCAGTCCTTACCGACCTCCGCGGCCAGGGCCTGGTTCACCGCGTTGTCCGGTACCAGGACCGGGCGGTCCAGGGACAGCGCGGCCAAGACCGTGCCGGAGTTATGCATCTCGCGGTAGGGAAGGACGACAAGCTGAGCGGCCGTCACGGCTCGGACCAGCTCGGCGTCGGTAAGAAAGCCCAGGTGGAGCTCGACGCGGGGATCCCGCTCGGCGAGCCCGCGGAGTTCCTCGCCTAGCGCGGTCGAACTGGGCTGACCGCCGACGAACAGTGTGAACCGTTCCGCGCCTTCGGTCCGGGCCTCTCCGAAGGCCCTGATCAACGTGTTCACACCTTTGTAGCGACGGACCAGACCGACATAGGCGAGCCGACCCGAACGCAGGGCATCGGGCGGGCAGCGGCTGAACCAGTCGCGGTAATGGCCGTGCAGGATCGTGACGTGGCGACGCTCACCCAGGTCGGTGTGGTCGTTCAGGCGGATCCAGAGAGTGGTGTTGCGTTCGAACGCTCGGAGCAGGGCGGTCTCGCGCCGGGTGATGCCCTGCGGTAGCTCGATGTTGTGCAGGGTTCGCACCACCGTGGTGCCGGTCAGCTTCAGCCGGAGCATGAAAGCGGCGAACAGCAGTTGCCGGATCGCGCCGCGGGCCGGGGTGGATCCGCTGACCAAGATCTCGGGCCAGTGGGCATGGAACACGTCGTAGCGATGGCTCAGCGCCCGCCTCCAGGTGAAGGTGTCCACCCGCACGCCCGAGTCGGCGTTTAGACACCGGTGCAGCATGACGATGTAAGGATTCGTCGTCGGCCTCGAGGCGGGGAAAGATTCCAAGACCTGCAGCGGCTCGGCCGGGCGTGACCGGCCGGCCCGGTACAGCGCGGCCAGCCCGTCCCGGGTTCCGGTGAGGGCGGCCCGCCACGGGTCCCACGAGTGAATGAGTTGGCGCCGGCCGCCCCGGAGCAGGATGTCCCAGGCCTCCGCCGGACTGCTGAGCGCCCATCGTCGTCGGGTCGCGCGATCCAGCTGAGCGGCGGCGAAGACGAGCCGATTACGGATGTTGTAGTAGTAGTAGAGCGCTGAGCGCGTCCGTTGGCCGGCCGAGGTCTGTGATGTACCCCCTTCGTCGTGAACGGCGTGAGCGTCCCGCACGACGACCAGCGATGCGCCGTTCGCCCGGCAGCGCCAGGACAGGTCCACGTCCTCCCAGTAGAGGAAGTAGCGCTCGTCGAAGCCACCGACTCGATCCCACATCTCCGCGCTGATCAGCAGGCAGGCGCCGGTCAGCCACTCCGTCACCGCGGCTGTGCTGTCCGGGGCGCGCTTGCGGGTGGCCCGCATCCGGCCGGTGGCGAGGTAGAGGTCGGACCCGTCGAACCAGAGCCGGCCCTCAGTGGTGGTGATCACCGGTGCGGCCACGGTCAGCGGGTCGGCGCTGACCCGGTCGATCAGCCGCAACAGACCCGGCCGGTCGATCCGGGCGTCCGGGTTGAGCAACAGGAATCGGAGCGCGCCCGCCGCACCGGCCGCCCGCACCCCGGCGTTCACGCCGCCCCCGAAACCGAGGTTCGTCGGCGAGGCGACCAGCGTCCAGCCGTTGGCGTCGGACAACCGCTGGACGCGGTCGAGTTCGGCAGCTGAGGTGTAGTTGTCGACCACCACGACCGACAATTCCGGCACGGCCCGATGAACCACGGTCAGGTTCTGAGCCAGGAGCTGCGAGGACCCGTAGTTGACCACGATCACCGCGGTTGAGGAGGCTGGGCTCACCGGACCACCCCCGTCCGGGCGCGCCCCTTGGTCACGATCTCGCGCACGTCGAGCAGATCCCGGCGGAACCGGGGAATCAGCCCCACCCCCAGCGCGTACGCCAGGACCGCGGCCAGCCCGCCGGCAAGCAGCTGCCACCAGCGGCCTTCGGCGGCACTCAGGTGGCACGCGGTCCAGCCGGCCAACGCCACCACCGCGGAGAGTCCGACGATCCGCAGACCGCCGAGCAGGAGCGGCGCGACGTGGATCGTGGACGACCGTGACAGCCACCAGAACGAAACGGGCCAGGAGACCGCCGGGGCGATGGCGTAGCCCCAGGCCACTCCGAGGACTCCCCACTGGCTGCCGATCAGGATCGCGGCGACCTTGATGGCGACCGAAATGAAGGTGTAGCGCAGCAGTTGCCGGGTCAAGCCGTGCGAGAGATAGACCCAGTAGCCGACGTAGGCCAGGGTCTGGAAGATCCCGGCGATCCCGAGCAGCCGCAGAATGGGCTCGACCCGAAGCCACTGGCGTCCCAGGAAGATCGCCGTCACGGGCTCAGCGGCGCCGACGACGAAGGCCAGCCCGGCGACCAGGGTGAGCCCGAGCGCGACCTGGCCCCGCTGGACGTAGCGGTCGGAGCCGGCGACGTCGGGACGCAGCCGGGACAGCACGGGCAGGGCGACGGTGGTCGTCGGCTGCCGGAGCTGGCCGAGCGGGGTCATCAGCAGCTGAAACGCGCGGTTGTACAAGCCGAGAGACGTCGCCCCGAAGCGGATGCCGATCACCAGGGAGTCGACGTTGTTGCCGAGATAGCCGACTAGTTGTGAACCGGCCAAATGCCAGCCGAATCTGATCAGGTCACCCATCGGCTCCCGCCGACGGGGCCGTCGTGGCCACCACCGCGCGAACGCTGCTGCACCCAGCAACAAGACGACCGAGGTGGCCAGTTGTTGGCCGACCAAGGCCCAGTAGCCAGCCCCCGCGGCAGCGAGTCCGATGCTCAGGGCGAGAGCGAGCACGGGTGCGACGATGTCGACGATGGCGATCCGGGAAAAGCGCAGGCGGCGGTTGAGGTCGGCCCGGAACTGCGTCGTCATCCCGTTGATCAGGAAGATCAACGACAGCACCCGGGTCAGGTCGACCAACTCGGGCCGGCCGTACCACCACGCGAGCAGCGGCGCGGCAGCGACGACGATCAGGGTCAGCACGCCACCCGCCGCGGTATTGATCCAGAACAGGTTGTCGCGCTGCTGTCGGGACAGCGTCGTGGCCTGGACGGCGGCCGCGGACAGCCCGAAATCCCGGAAGATCTCCGCGACGCCTACGACGGCAGTCACCATCGCCACCAGACCGTAGTCGCCTGGGGTCAAGAGTCGGGCCAAGACGACGACCCCGCCTACCTGAACGACGATCTTGATCAACTGTGCACTAACGGTCTGCAGGGCACCCCGGGCCGCTCGCCGACCGAGTTCGCTGCGTTCAGGGTTCACCCCGGTCGGCGGATACTGACCGGGCTGGCTCAATCCTTCGCTCATGGACGTTTCCGCGCGGACTCGGCCCGGACGCGACGGTAGCTGGCTCTCGCCACCCGCAGTCCCTCCCGCCATCGGCTCGAACCGAGCCGAGTCAACCCGAACCCGCGGTAGCGGGGCACCGGCCGGCCGGCCGACCGGGTTCCGAGTAACCGAGCCTGCAGCGACATCCGGCGGGACACCTGAAACGGCTGCACCGCGGCAAGCCGGTCCACGTCCAGCGGCTCGCCGACCAGCACGCCGGCGGCGAAGGCCCGGATCACGGTGTCGTGTCCTCGGCGAGTGCGAGCAAGCAACGCACTGCGACCGGGCTCCTCAGTGAAGCTTGGGAATCCCCCCGGATCGGTCTGCCAGTAGTCTGCGGCGCTGATGTCAGCCGACTCGCCGACGCCGTCCGGGCAGATTTTGCACCGCCACTGCAGGGCCTTGCCGAGGTGGTCGCCCCACGAGTGGTCGTAGCTGGCCGACACCGTTGCCCCGTGCGCCGCTGAAGCGGTGAACCGGCCGGGCCAGCCCCGGCCCCGATACCACAGGTCCTGCAGGTTGGCGTCCGCCGGCAGGCCCAGCTCTCGCAGCAGTCGATGGGTCGCGTGCTGGCTTGGGGTACCGGCGCAGAAGAACGAGAGCAGTAGGGGTCTCGCCTCTTCGACCGGAGCAGGTCGGCCCGACCGGTCCAGGCGGTCCCTCGACCCCTGCAGCAACAGCCGGGCCGCCGAAACCTCACACGGTTTGGCGACGACGCCGTGCCCCGGGTTTAGGTCGGCTCGGGCGATGGTGGCTACCGGCGCATAGCGCGAACCGGAGGCGGCCAGGGCTTCGGCTTTGCTGGTGATCGACACCGAAACTGTGCGGTCGGGCTGTTGGGGCTCGGCCCGCACCCCGGTAAAGGAGGCGATTTCACCAGTCGACACCAGCCAGCCGACCAGCGCAGTGAGCGCGCCGCCGCTGCTTCCGCGGTGGCGGACCGCCGGGTCGGTCGCCCAGGCCTGCCAGGCGCTGACCACCGGCCCCATCGTCGGATGTCGCTCGGCCTCGGGTGGGTGAACCGCGTTCACACGTCGGCCGGGGCAGACGGCGTCGAAGGTCTGCGCTGCCGAAGTGACGGCTCGTCCCGGCGCGACCCGAACCGGGCGTTGGAAGCCGTTCTCGTCCAGGCTCATGGCAAGCCCGGTGTCGAGTCGGACGCAGGCGCCGCAGCCCGAGCAGTTTTGCGACCTGACCACCGCCCCGATCGCTTGATCCAGGGGGTGCCGAACTCGGCTCACCGGACGCCCACGGCCACCCGGTCGGCCAGGAGGGCCGCGGCCAGTTCAAGGCTCGCGCGCGCCCGTTGGGTCACGGCGGTCGTCGAAGCGTCGAGGCCGTTACGGCCGGCAATGGCGGTCAGCAGTGCACCCGCATCGCGGGCCTGGGTGCGGAGGTCGACGACGTGCCCCCACCCGAGGTCGGCCAGCAGCGGGGCGAACTTGCGTGAGTAAGCCAGCGGGACGGCGGGCGTCCCCACCGACAGTGCGTTCAGACAGGCGTGCATGCGGGAGCCGACCACCAGTGAGGCCCCGGCCACCATCCGGCGGACGTCGGTCAGGGAACTCGGCTGCAGCACTTCCGCGTCCGGCGCGTGGGTGCGGGCGAACTCCTGCACGGCGGGAACGTCGTTGTCGGGGTGGTCGGAGGGCAACACGTGGGCCAGCAGACTCACCGTGCGTCCGGCGGAGGTGAAGGCGTCGTAGACGTCGGCGACCGTACGCCGGTACGTGGCCGCGTCCACGTGCGGATTGGCGTGCCATAGCAGTCCGGAGACGTTGAGGACCACATCCCGGGTTGCGTCGGACTCGGGCACCTCGAGGGCGAACACGACGTCGGTGGTCAACAAGTCAGCCGGCCGGCCAAGCAGGTCGGCGGCTACCGCGCTCTGAGTGTCCCGAGCCATCACCAGCGACGCCGTCCGCAGCGAGCGACGGGCCAGCGCGGTCGCCGTCCGCGAGCCGAAGGGACCGATGGTCTGAGGCGTCAGGACGACCGGGACGCCGGCTCGATGAGCCATCTCGGTGCTTGCCGACATGGCGGCCAAGCGCTGCAGTCCGTAGATGTCGGCGAAGGAGTCACCGGCGCGGGTGTCCAGCACGAGGTCGAACCCGCCGAACCAGGCTTTGAGACCCTGTCGCCCGACGACAGCCTCGACGGCGACGTCTCGAAGGGATCCCAGGCGAACCGGCCCGGTTCGGGCGCCGTAGTTGTAGAACACGAACTCCGCGTCCGGCCAGACTCGGCGGGCCAGTGCCTCGGTGCCGGCACCGAGCACTCGCACCCCAAGGTTGGGGGATCGGTCGTCCGCCCACAGGACCAGCACGCGCATGAACTCTTGTTTCTCCTGGTGGTGCGCAACTGCGGGCCCGCCCTGCCGGGCGAGTTCGCGCCCGGCGGCTCGGCGACGAACGTCGTTCCCGCTCCTCCGACCGGGGTAACGCTACGCGATTTTTCCTGCTCACGTGCCAGGAGGGTGGTCCTACTGACCTGTCGGCTCGGCTCGCAGGTGGCGCACCGAAAGCGTTACCGGGGTAACGGTTGCGCTCCCCGAGAGGTAGGCCCGGACGGCGATACCGCCCGCCTTCTGCAAAGCAGCGGTGTCGTCGGTCCCGCTCACGGTCCAGGCGGTGGGCTCGCTGCCACTGCTCGGCCATACCTTGGCTCGCAGGCTGGTGCTGCCTGACCCCCACGCTTGGACCCGGAGCGAATAGGAGGTGTCGACCTCGAACGAGAAGGGCAGCACCTTACTGGTCAGATTCGTCTCGACCCCGTTGACTGTGCTGGTCAGGTACAGCGTCATCGTCTTGTTCGACGAGACCCAGACCCGGCCGAGATAGCCGTTGGACTGGTCCCCGCGAACGATCGCCCGGACGAAGTGCCCGCCACCCGAAGGCGCCTTGTCCAAGGCGAAGTCGAACTGCAGGTCGGTGTCGCGAGACGAGATCGGGAGTCGAGCGGTCGGCCCGGACCCGGCCGAGGCCATCTTGATGGTGCCGGCGCCGCCGCCGACCGAGAACAGACTGCTGCTCCCGCTGTAGGTCCAGGCTCCGCCGACGTCGGCGCTGCCCCAGCCGCTGGCCACGGTGCGGTCGAAGTCGTCTTTCGCCAACGTTCCGGTGACCTCGACCGCGTGCGTCACCGAGTCGGTCGCCCCGTCGTTGTCGGTGACGGTGAGCGTGACCGAGTAGGTGCCGTTGGCGGCGTAGGTGTGCTCCGGCTGGGCACCGGAGCCGGCCCCGGTGTCGTCGCCGAAGTCCCAGGCGTAGCTCTTCACGGTGCCGTCCGGGTCGCTCGAACTCGACCCGTCGAACGTCGCGGTCAGCCCGTTCTTCGCGGTGGTGAACGCCGCCGTCGGCGCGGCGTTGGTCAGCGCAACAGTGTGGCTGACACTGCCGGTGCCCGCCTGGTCGTCGGTGACGGTGAGCTTGACCGGGTAGCTGCCGGGCGCGGCGTAGGTGTGGGTGGGCGTGGCGCCGGTCCCGGTCGTCCCGTCGCCAAAGGTCCAGGCGTAGCTCTTCACGGTGCCGTCCGGGTCGGCCGATCCCGACCCGTCGAAGGAGGCCTTCAGGCCCTGCGCGGTCGAGGTGAAGGCTGCGGTCGGCGCGGTGTTCGGCAGCGTGCCGCCGCCGGCCCGGAACCGGGAGGCGACGTCGGCCGACGTCAGCGCGCGCGGATAGGTCGCCACCTCGTCGATCGCTCCGGCCAGATAGCCGCTCGAGCCGGCCGCCGGCCAGGTGCTCAGGGTGTCCCCGCCGATGCGCCAGAAGCCGTCGTAGTGATCGCCGGTGGTGACGCTGGCGTCCCGGCCGATCAGCTGACCGTCGAGGTACAGGGCCATTCCGCTCGAACTGAGGGCAGCGTCGACCAGATGCCACTTGCCGTCGTTGTAGCCGGCCGGGCTGGTGATGGTCTTGGCGCCTCCGCTGTAGACCCCGAAGCTGACCTTGCCGGTGTTGCCGAGGTAGACGTGCCGGTCGTAGCGGCTGCTGCCGCCGGTCCTCCTGGTCCCGAATCCGACGACCTTGCCGCCCTGAGTGCTGGTGGTCTTGAACCAGCCCTCCACGGTGAAGACGTCCGGGCTCGGGGTTCCGTCACCGGTGCCGGCGTAGCCAGTGGTGGTGCCGTTGAACGTGGACGCGCGGTCGCTGCTGCCGGCGATGGCGCCGGTGGCGCCGCGCGTGACCCCGGCCTGGGCCACGCCGTCGGCGGTGCCGGCGGAGTCGTAGACCGTGGTGCCGGTCTCGTCGAGGCGCCAGTAGTGGTCTGCGCCGGCTCTCAGCACGCCGGCGGCGTAGGCGTCGGTGCTGCCACTGGCCGAGACCGGGTCCGAAACCGGACTCAGCAGGGCATTGTCGAACGGGTCGGTGACCCGGACCTGATAGGTGTGCTGTCCCGAGGGCACCGAGGTGTCGTTGACCGACAGATTCGGCAAGGTCCAGAAGTTGCTGTCCGCGGTGACGGTGCCCACCAGCTTCTCCGCCGCCGTGCCCCGATCCCGGTACACCCGGTAGGTCAGCCGCTCGTTGTCGGCGTCCCAGGCACTGCCGAAGGTGACCCGGAGCGTTCCGGGGGCGGTCGGAACGGCCGTGGTGGTCGGTGGGCCGCTCCGGACGGGGACCGTGTCGTCGTAGGTGGGGCCGACCTTGTTCGGCGCGGAGTCGCGCAACGCGTAACGGGTGAGTCCTTGCTGCGGCTTGCCGTTGACCTTGGGGAACTCACCGCCCAGGGCCAGGTAACCGTCGGCGCTGGTCACGTTCCAGGCGGCCTGGTACTGGCCGGTGGTCGTGCCGATGCCCAAGTCGGGATACCACTGCAGCATCTCGGCCTTGGGCTGGCCCTGATAGTTCCAGCCGTACGGGTCGGGACCCTTGTTCACCCCGTCGGGATAGCTGGTGTAGGCGCCGGCGTGCTGCCAACGGGTGCGCGGCTTGGTGTCGGGGAAGGCGCCGACCATGGTGCAGTTGTGGCTGTGGCTGACGGTGTAGACGACCGGCCCGACCGGTTCGGCGTCGTAGGTGTCGCCGAGGCAGTCGTTCAGCCACCGGATGCTGCCGTCCCCGGGGTTGAGGGAGAAGCTGCCCTCGAAGCGGCCGCCGGTGCCGAAGGCGAACCCGCTGCCGTAGACGTAGCTGCCGTCGGTGGTCAAGGAGTTGATGGCTCCCTTGCCCGAGTCCTGGATGACGGCGTTCGCCGCCCAGGGCAGGCTGGCCCCCGTGACCGGGTCCACTGCGCCCATTCCGTAGACCGGCTTGCCGTTGAGGGTGGAGAACTGGCCGCCGACCACCACCTTCGAACCGTCGGGGGTGAGGGTCAGCGCCCAGGTGTAGCCGTCGTCCGCGCTCGGGGACCAGCTCTTGAGCCCGCCGGAGCTGGTATCGAACGCCGCGAGGAACCGGCGGGGCGAGCCGCCGGCGCTGGCGAAGCCGCCGCCGGCGTAGACGGTGCTGTTGGTCGCGGCCAGGGCCTTGACCTGCCCGTTCGCGACCGCGTTGAAGCCCGTGACCAGGTCACCGGTCGCGGTGTCGAACGCCGCGACGTGCTGGTGCGCCTGACCGTCGACCGCGGTGAAGTCGCCGCCGACGTAGATCCGCCGGCCGTCGGGCGAGGCCGTGATCGCCAGCCCCTGGGCGTTGAGCGTGTGGTCGAAGGAGGAAACCCGGTTCCCGGTGCGGATGTCGTAGGCGAAGAGGTTGCCCACGCTGATCTCGGTCGGGCCGCCGGCCCACATCCCCGAGGGACGGGCTTTGGTGAAGGCGCCGGTGGCGTAGACGGTGTGGCCGACCACTACCTGGCTCCAGACCACACCGGTCAGCTGCCAGGTGGGCAACGGGTCGGCCGAGACCGTCTTCGGCAGCTCGGGCGAGGCGGGCGGCGGCGCGGTGTCGGCCGCGGCGGTGGGCGTGCTCACCGCGAATCCCGCGAATACTAGGGCGGCGGCGGCGAGCAGACCGACCAGGCGTCGAGACAGAACAGAGTTCATCGGGGAAGGGTTCATCGGGGAAGG
Organism: Friedmanniella sp.; assembly: GCA_965218535.1. Classification (GTDB taxonomy): domain Bacteria; phylum Actinomycetota; class Actinomycetes; order Propionibacteriales; family Propionibacteriaceae; genus Microlunatus. The sequence continues at coordinate 629,897 of CBDCLF010000001.1, read as the reverse complement.
GTTCATCGGGCGGATCCGTTCAGAACGGCCGGGGCATGGCGGGCGTCGATATCGACGCTGAGTGTGACCCGGGACAGCTTGCTGGCGGGGATAGAGAAGGCGTAGGTGGCGGCGGTGGACTTCCCGGGGGGTACGGTGCCGGTGAAGTCGGCGGCGTCGGTTCCGTAGACGGGCGGCGCGAGCCGCGCCGGGGATCGGCCATAACTGAGCCGGACCACGACCTGAGAGACGTCCACCACGGAGCTCGAGTCGTTGTCGAGGCGCAGCGCGAAGGTGGTTTTTGGCGCGCCGTTGATGCTGCCGGGGCCTTCGCCGGTCGTGGTGGACTGGGTGATCTTAGATACCGTCACCTTGACGCCGTCGGGGTAGCGCAGTCCGCCGGTCAGCGTTCCCGCCGGCGCGGTGACCCGCTTCTTCGCGCTGCTGGTCCGTCCGACCGGCTTGACGGTGGCCGGCGCGACCGGGTCAGGTGCCCGGGTGAGTGGGCGAGCCGGCGTAGAGTCGGCCGACTCCGGGTCGGTTGATGTCGAGTCGGCCGGCGTGGGGTCGCCGGAGGCAGGGTCAGCGGTGGCCCTCGTGCCGGGCTGAGTGGTCGGTGCGGGCACCGGAGCCTGGTCGGGGCCCGCGCTGCAGGACACCGTCGCGGTGGCCAGGATCAGCGTGCAGGCTGCCAGGAGTAGCCGCGGCCGAACGAGACGAGGCTCGGCGGCTGATGCCGGCCGCGCGGCGTGCAGGTGTAGGGCGGCGTGAAGGTGTAGGCAGGCACGGGTGACGCCCGCTCCCCGTACAGTCATGTCTCATCCCCGAGTGCCCGCCGCCCCCGCAGCGAGTCACCGGTCAGGGCCTGAAATCCTCGAATCCCCCGTGCCCGAAGAAGGCTGCCGACCGGCTAGGAGAACAGTACCTCCCGAAGTCGCCGGGTGTGGGGAGTTGGGACTGTTCGTTGTGGCCGCGAAGGGGTGTCCGACAGTTTCCGGGCTCGGTCAGCGCCCGGCGTCGCCTTGTCGGAGCAGCTCGGCGACCCGGGAGGTCATCAGACCCGTGCAGCCGAGGCTGGTCACCCGGTCCCGCTGAGCCGGGGTACTGATCGGCCAAGCGATCGCTTGTTTACCGTTGCCTCGGGCGGCGCCGACCACGTCGGAGATGAACCGGTCGGATTCTTCTTGAGGTGCGCCCAGCAGGTCGATATGGCTCGACGCCGCGAAGCGCGGCAAATTGGCGCCGAGGTGACTGGGTTGGTTCAGGACATAACCCCAGGTCGTGAAACCGCGCTCCTTCGCCTGCGGGAAGAACGCAGAGTTGACGTACTGCTTCCACACGACCCGGTCGGGCTGTTGCAAGCTGGTGAGCTTGGTCAGCAACGGACCCGTCGCGGCCGGCACCTTGGGCTCCACGAACAGCACATAACGATCGATGTAGCTCTCCACCACTTCGTCGAAGCGGGTGAAAGGCCGGGCCGGCTGGCCGGGATCGGTGGTGTAGGCCGCGGTGACCTCGAGCGCGGACAGGGTTTCCCAGGTCTGGTCGGCGATGGTGTAGTCGACCCCGGTGACCCGCGTCGTCGTCGGATCGTGACTGCAGACCAGCACATTGTCGGCCGACAGGCAGACCGAGATTTCCAGGGCGGACAAGGTCGGGATCTTCGCCGCCTGAGCGTAGGCGTACGCGGTCATCTCCGGCCAGTCGCCTCCGCCGCCGCGGTGCGCGATCGAGAACGGTCGGGCCGCGGTCAGCGAAGACACCGTCGCCGGTGGGTCGTCAGACCCAGGGCGCCCACAGCCGGTGACAACGGCCGTGCCGAGCGCGGCCGCACCGCCGAGGAATCGACGGCGGCTCAGTCCCGGCGTGGCTAGCGGACGAACTTCAACCCCGTGATCTTGGCGGCGTACTCCGCTTTGCTGGTGCTCTTGGAGGGAGACATGACGTTGGTGTAGACGTTGTTGCTGTCGGTGTGTACCGACACCAGGCGTACCGGATTGGTGTCCTTGCTGTGGAAGCACTGCAGCATGGAGACAATGGTATTGCCTGCAACTCCCTTGTCGGTCCGGATCGCCGAAGTGCCGGTGTGGCCGGACATGACCATCTTGATGTTGGGGTAGAGCTTGATCAGGTGATCATAGAGATACTGCGGCGAGGTGGCGCCGTAGCCGCCGTTGCTGCCGGAGATCTGCCCCGACTTGGTCAGGTAGGAGTGCGTCATCACGATGACGTTCTTCTTGGGGTTGGCCTTGACCACCTGATTGGCCCACGCGATCGCGCTCGGCCGCGGCCACAGCTCGAGATTGAGGATCAGCCAGTCCACGCCGCCGGCCCGCAACGTGTGGTAGGCGTTGTCGACCTTGCCCGGCTCGAACTGTCCACGGAGCGCTCCGAACCGACTGCTGGGCAGGTAGGTGTTGAAGGTCTTGGTGTCGCGGACGGTGATCCAGGTCTTGGCGCCGGGACAGCCACTGCCTCCGGGGCAGACCGCGGCGGTGTCGTGGTTGCCCGGCGTCACGACCAACGGCATCTTCGCCTCCAGCGGGAGCAGACCCCGGGCGGCCCGGTCGTACATCGCGTGGTCAGGAGTGTCCCAGTTGACCAGGTCTCCGACCTGGAGGGCGAACCGGATGTCCCAGGTCTTCTGCTTAGCTCGGAGGAAGTCGACGCGGTTGCCGAATCGGCGGTCGGTGGCGGAGGTCATCTCGGTTTGGGTATCGGGCAGCACCGCGAAGTAGAACGCCTTGTCCGCGGAGGACTCGCCGAGCGGGCCGGCTACCGGTCCGCTCGGTACGGGCTGCGTCCCCGAATCGACGGGTGCCCCTCCTGCGCGGGCGGGCAGCGGAGCGTAGAAGAGAACCTCGGCACCTCCCCAGCCCTGGCGGACGAGGTCGTCGCGGGCAGCGGTCCCGGCGGCCAGGCGGTGCTGACCGCTCTTACTGACCTGATACACCGCCGACGGGCAGGCCGACTCGGGGGTCGCCGCGGCGTAGAACGGCACCGAGGAAGGCTGGTAACCGTCCTTCTTGGCCGCGGCGACCTGTGCCGACGTTTGGGCGTAGCGGAAATCGGCCCCTTTGGTCATTCGCTGAACCGCTACCCGACCGGATCCACTGGAGGTGGACACCTTGGCGATCGCGCCCTGGTCGACGAAGCCCTTGGTGGTGGCACTGCGCACTTCATTGGGCCACACCGTGGTGAGGCTGGAGGGACTTCGTGAGTGAACGAGGAGGTGCAGGTCTGTCCGCAGAGCTTCGCAGCTGACCCCGGCGGCCGAACTTGGGCTGACCGTCAAGGAGAACGAGAGCGACACAGTGATCAAGGAGGCCAACAGCAGCGCGAGGGGTCGTCGCAACATCGAAGGGATACCTGTCTGGGTGGCTCATGCCACCCTCCATGAACCCCCGAACAGGGCCGCGCAGCCCATGTCGGCGCTAAACATACGGCGCCAGCAGACCCGACACAAGCTTTCGGCCAAAGCCGATGACCTGGCACCGTACAAGCCGGTCTGCGTGTGCTCGAAGACTCGGGCTCAGTACGCCCCCCGCCGCGCGATCACCGCGAAGAAGGTCTTCCACAAGATCAGCAGGTCCAAGGTGAGGGTCCAGTTCTCCACGTAACGCAGGTCGAGCCGAACCGTTTCCTCCCAGCTCAGCAGTGAACGCCCACTGACTTGCCACAGGCCGGTCAGACCCGGGATCACCAACAGCCGTCGGTGCGCGTGGGTTTCGTAGGCGTCCACCTCCGACTGCAGCGGCGGACGGGGACCGACCAAAGACATCGACCCGCCGAGCACGTTGAACAGCTGCGGCAGCTCGTCGAGGGAGAACTTACGCAAGAACCTGCCCACCCTGGTCACCCGTGGGTCGTCGGCCATCTTGAACATCAGGCCGACTCCGGGGTTGTTCGCTCTGAGTTCGGCCAGCCGTTCCTCGGCGTCGACGAACATCGACCGGAACTTCCACATCGTGAAGGTGGACCCGTCGAGCCCGACTCGACTTTGCTTGAACAGCACCGGCCCGCCGTCGTCGAGCTTGATCGCGGCGGCAATAGCCAGCAGGAACGGCGAGATCGCCAACAGTCCGAGGCTGGTCAGGACCAGGTCGGTGGCGCGCTTGACGAAGCGTCGCCAACCGGTGAAGTGCGGCTGCTCGATGTGGAGCAGCGGCAGTCCCACGTGCGGACGGATGTGCATCCGCGGCCCGGCGACTTCAATCAGGCCGGGGTGGACCAGCAGTTCCACCGGCACTCCCTCCAGCGCCCACGACAGCTCGCGGAGGTAGTTCTGCCGGGTGGCCTCGCCGCCGGTCACGGCCACGGCATCGACCCCGGCGGTGCGGACGACCGAGGCCACGGAGCCGAGGTCGCCGAGCACCTGAACGCCGGTCAGTTCCTCGGTGGTCCGATCCGGGTCAGGAACGCAGACGCCGACGACCTGAAGTCCGTGATGTTGCTCCCGAACCAGGACGTGGTTCAGATCAGCGACCGAGTCCGCGCTGCCCACCAGCACGACCCGGCGGAGGTTGCGACCCGCTCGCTGCCGTCGGTGAAGGTACTTTCGAGCCGCGAACCGTCCGATCACGCTGAGCACACCGCCCGCGGGGATGGCCACGATCGACAGCGCGAGCAGGCCGTACTTACCGGTGCCCGCCGACGGCACCGCGCCGGCGGCGATGGAAAGAATGACCGCGCGCATCACCGAACGCAATTCGTCGTCGCCGACCCCGACCTTGCGGTGGTCGTAACCGTGGCTGAGCAGGATAGCCAGTGGCCACGCCAGGCTCGCCCCGATCAGCAGCACCACCAGTTTGCCGGAGCTGAAGTAGCTTGCGGGCGGATAGAGCACAGAGGTCCCGGCCACGGCGACCACGGCGATCACGGCGTCCAGCAGGGCAAGGCGGACCGTGTAGCGCCGGCTCCAGTCGGCAAAGCGGGTGGGGTGGGCCGGCGCGAGTTGGCGGCGCAGGACCTCTGTCTCGGCGCTCAGGTCTGCGGTGCGTTGGACCAGTGTGGATGGGGCCAGGCCGTCGTTCGCGGGCGCCTCACCGACGCTCAGTCCTGGTGTGGCACTGCCCTGACCCGGCGCAGCAATAAGGTCTGACGACACGTTCCCCGACTCCCCCGAGTCCCCCCGAAATGTCGCGACGGCCCCCCTTGGCGTCGCGATGGCTCCCTACGTCCAGGGCGAATGGGGAACGTGTCGATCGGGGAGCGCGCGCGCTCAACCTCGCCTGAGCCCCCCGTGACTCATCCCGTCCTCACCCGGTGACGACTTAGGAAAGGCCAGGGTAACAATTGATACGCCTCGGGGTGCCATCGAGACACAAACGTGACTTTTCCTTCGTCGGTCAGCTGGAGTCGGCCGATACTGAGGTGATGAGCGAACCGCTGACCAGCTACGATCACGACGGCCTGCGCTTCGACGTCGTCGACGCCGGGCCGGCGGACGGACCGGTGGTGATCGCGCTACACGGCTTTCCGCAGACCTCGGCTTCGTGGCGCCACGTCGTCCCCAACCTGACCGAGCGGGGATATCGGGTGTTGGCCCCTGACCAGCGCGGCTACTCACCCGGAGCCCGTCCGCCGGCGGTGTCCGCCTACACCCTGGATCGACTGGCCGGCGACGTCTTGGCCCTGGCCGACGCGGCCGGAGCGGACCAATTCGACGTGCTCGGGCACGATTGGGGCGGGGGAGTGGCGTGGTACCTGGGCTCCCGGCATGCGGATCGGGTCCGCACGATCACGGTCGCCTCCACCCCGCATCCGCGAGCCCTGATCGCCGCCCTACCGCACGGTCAGGCCCTGCGCTCGTGGTACATGGGTCTGTTCCAGTTGCCTGGGCTGCCGGAGTGGCTGCTGCGCGCGGGGGACCAGGCCGTGGCCCGCTGGGCCCTGGCTCGGATGCACACTCCAGACCAGGAAGCGACGCTGACTCTGCTCGAAGACCCGGCGACGGCCCGCGGGGCCGTGAACTGGTACCGCGCCGCTTTTCGTCCCGGCGCCCCGGGACCCGGCCGGGTCGGGGTCCCCACCACGTACGTGTGGAGCGATCAGGACCCCGCCCTGGGTCGCTACGCCGCGGAGGCCACCGCCGGCTGGGTGGACGCCGACTACCGCTTCGTCGTGTTGGCGGGGGTGTCGCACTGGATCCCCGACGAACGTCCCGGCGACCTGGCCCGGCTGGCGCTGGAGCGGATGGGCGGGTAGCTCAGGTCAAAGCCCGTGACGTCGAAGCGTGACTCAGCCTCAGTGCCCGTGTTCTTTGGCCCGCTCGAAGCTGGCGTGCACCTCGGCCTCGGCCTCCTCGACGCCCACCCAGGTGGCGCCCTCGACCGACTTGCCGGGTTCGAGGTCCTTGTACACGGTGAAGAAGTGTTCGATCTCCAACAGCAGGTATTTGCGGACGTTGGAGATGTCGCGGAGGTGGTCGCGGCGGATGTCGGTGGAGGGTACGCACAACACCTTGTCGTCCCCGCCGGCCTCGTCGGTCATCCGGAACATGCCGATCGCCCGGCAGGCGATCAAACAGCCCGGAAAGGTCGGCTCGGACACCATCACCAGCGCGTCCAGCGGGTCGCCGTCTTGGCCGAGAGTGCCCTCGATGAAACCGTAGTCGGCGGGATAGGCGGTGGAGGTGAACAGGGTCCGGTCGAGCCGGATCCGGCCGGTGTCGTGGTCGACCTCGTACTTGTTCTTGTTCCCCTTCGGAATCTCGACGGTGACGTCGAAGGTCAGACCGCTCAATTCGCGGACGTGGGAAACTCCGGGTGCTGTCACGCCGACCTCCTGCTCGTCGGACCAGGATCGAAGGTTCCCGGGCCTACGATCACCCTAACGGCTGCGGCAGGTCCACGGCCGAGGAGGGAGTGGTTCCGGTGGGCTCGCTGCGACGAGGGGTCTTGAGACGATTGGGGTCTTGAGACGACTGGTCTTGACACAGGTATGACCCGACGCCTGCTGGCCCCGTTGCTCACCCTCGTGGCCGTCAGCCTCTTGGTCGTGGGTCTGATCACTGGGGTGTTGGGGTCGCTCGCCCGCAGCGGACTCGAGGCGACCGGCTTGCGTACGGGCTCGGTCGCGAGCACGATCGGCCCAGGTGCGCTGGAGCCGGCCGGGCCGACGTCGCCTTCGGCGTCCCGCTCGGCCTCGACCGTACCTGCCCCAACCGGGCTGCCCGCCCCCGTCCTGGCCGCCGCTACCGACCCGCCCGTCCCGGTCGCCGCCGAGATGTCGGCCAAGGTCGACGCCGTCCGGCTGAGCGAGGTCGGGACCTACGCCGCGACCGTGCTCGACGCCGGCAGCGGTCGAGTCGTCTATGCCCACCGCGCCGGTCAGTTGTCCACCCCGGCCTCCACCATGAAGCTGCTGACCTCGGCGGCGGCGCTGGCCGCCCTCGGCGCCGAGCACCGCTTCACCACCACGGTGGTGGCTCCGCAGCGGGGCCGGATCATCCTGGTCGGCGGCGGCGATCCCTATTTGCGGGCCCCCGGCCAGCCGGTGCTGCCGAGCGCGCAGAGCGAGTCGAGGGCCTCGATCGGCACCTTGGCCCGCCGGACCGCCAGCAAACTCAAAGCCGACGGGATCGTTAAGGTCACCCTGGGCTACGACGCGTCGCGGTTCAGCGGCCCGAGCTGGAATCCCACCTGGCCCGAGGCCTACACCGACCAGGTCAGCCCGGTGTCCGCGCTGTGGGTCAACGAGGGACGGAGCACCCCCGGTGGTGGCGTGGTCGGAGCCCGGGTTCAGAACCCGCCGAAGGTCGCGGCCACCGCCTTCGCGAAGGTGCTGAAACAGCAGGGGATCGAGGTCGGCACGGTCTCTTCGGCCCGGGCGGCCACGGGCGCACGGCCGTACGCCTCGGTCTCCTCGATGACGCTGGACCGGATCGTCCAGCACGTGTTGATGACCAGCGACAATGACGGGGCCGAGGTGCTCCTGCGCCAGGCCGCGATCGCCGACGGTCGGCCGGGCAGTTTCGCCGGTGGTGCAGCGACGGTGCGCGCCCGGCTCGGCCGACTACACGCCTGGGCAGACGGTATGACGGTCCGCGACGGCAGCGGCTTGTCCCGGGCCAACCGGGTGAGCGTCGGCGCGTTGACTGCGGTGCTGCGGGAGGCCGCTGAGCCCGAGCACCCGGAGCTGGGCCCACTGCTGAGTGGTCTCCCGGTAGCCGGCGTGGAGGGAAGTCTGGCCTTGCAGTTCGCCGACCAGGAGAGTCGGGCCGGGCGGGGGGTGGTCCGGGGCAAGACCGGCACCTTGAAGTCGGTGCACGCCCTGGCGGGGACGATCCGGACCCGCGACGGTTCGGTCCTGGTCTACGCGTTCGTGGTCAACAACGCCGAGAACGACTACAACGCCATGGTCTGGCTGCAGCGGGTGACCGCGGCGATCAGCACCTGCGGTTGCCGCTGAGATCGACGACGATTGCGGCGCCGGATGCCGGCGGTCGAACTCCGGCCGGGAATTCTCGGCGCCGGGGTCGGCTCGGCGTCACGGGCGCCTACCCTCGTCGGTATGACTTCGACGCCGCCGGCGAGCATGGTCGACTGGTCGCTCGCCTCGAGCGCGGCCAACCGGATCGTCCGCCCCGGCCCGGCGATCTCGGCCTCCGGCGCCGCCGCGGTCGTGGCCGACCTGCGTCGCTGTGCGTCCCGGGCGGAGGCGTACGTGCAGCAGGTGACCGGGCTGACCGTGGCCGGCGGGACCGCCCCGGTCCTCGTGGTGGACCGGCCCGGCTGGATTCAGGCCAACCTGGATGCGTTCCGCAGCGTCCTGGCCCCGCTGGAGCGTAAGGCGATGTCGAAGCTAGCCGCCGACGCCAGCGGGACCGGGATCGGTCGCCGGGTCACCGGCGTGGAGCTGGGTGCCCTGCTCGGTTACCTGGCGCCGAAAGTGCTGGGACAGTTCGACCCGTACTATCCCGGCGACGACCCGTCCGCGCCCGGCGGCCGGCTGCTGCTGGTCGCACCCAACGTCGTCACCGTGGAACGCCAGCTCGGGGTCGACGCCAGCGACTTCCGGCTGTGGGTGTGCCTGCACGAGGAGACCCACCGGGTGCAGTTCACCGCCGTACCGTGGCTGCGGGACCACCTGCTCGGACTGATCGGCGACCTGGTCGAGCACACCGACCTCGACGCAGGTGCGCTCGGGCAGATGCTGCAGGAGGCGCTGCGTCGGATCGGCGAGGGGCTGCGCGGGAACGCCGAGATCTCCCTCGTCGACCTGCTGCCGTCGCCGGTTCAACGGGCGACGCTGGAGCAGATCACCGCGGTGATGTCGCTGCTCGAAGGGCACGCCGATGTCGTGATGGACAGCGTCGGGCCGGAGGTGGTCCCCAGCGTCGCCACCATCCGGGCCCGCTTCGAGGTCCGCCGGCGAGGCCACGGGCTGGACAAGCTGCTGCGCCGACTGCTGGGTCTGGACGCCAAGATGCGGCAGTACCGCGACGGCGCCGCCTTCTGCCGGCACGTGGTCGGCGAGGTGGGGATGGTCGGTTTCAACCGGGTCTGGACCTCCCCGGACACCCTGCCCAGCCCCGCGGAGATCGCTAATCCGCAGCTGTGGGTGATCCGCAACCACCCCGAGCCCGCGGTGCCGCCGAGCGGTCCGCCGGCCGCCGGCCGGGACTGAGGTGTGGCCCGGCGGTCCCTGGGCCCGGCGAGCCTCACCGTCGTTCAGGCCGTCCAGGCGTCGCTGACCGAGACCGACACGACCCTGCTCTGCGCCTGCTCCGGAGGCCCGGATTCGTTGGCCCTGGCCTTCGGGGTGGTGACGGCGTCGCGGGCGCGGCGAGTGGACTGCGCCGCGGTGGTGGTCGACCACGGTCTGCAGCCGGACTCCGGACGGGTGGCCGCCGAAGCGGTGCGGGCGCTGACCGGGTTGGGCTTTGCCGACGTGGAGACCGTACGGGTGCACGTGTCGGGCGACGGGTCGGGGCCGGAGGCGGCGGCGCGGACGGCCCGCTACGCCGCTCTGGACCGCGCCGCGGCCGCGCGATCGGCCACGCTGCTGCTCGGGCACACCCTTGACGACCAGGCCGAGACGGTGTTGCTGGGCCTGGCCCGTGGGTCGGGCCCCCGGTCGCTGGCCGGGATGGCGACTCGGGACGGTCACCGGGTGCGGCCCTTGGTCGGGCTGCGCCGGGAGGTCACCGCCGGTTGCTGCGCCGAACTCCGCCTGGTTCCTTGGCGGGATCCGCACAATGCCGACCCGGGCTTCACCCGGGTCCGGGTCCGCGACCGGGCGCTGCCGGTGCTCGAGGCCGAGCTGGGGCCGGGAATCGCGGACGCCCTGGCCCGTACGGCCGACCTCGCCCGGGCCGACGCCGACCTGCTCGACGCTTTGGCCTTCGACGCCGCGGCCGAGGTGGCCACGGCGGCCGGGGACCTGGACTGCGTCGCCGCGGCGGCCCTGCCCGGCCCGCTGCGGACCCGGGTGCTGGTGTGGTGGCTGCGGGAGCGCGGCGCCGCCGACCTGGCCCAGCCCCACGTCCGCGCCGTCGACGCCCTGCTGACCGACTGGCACGGCCAGGGCCCGGTCCACCTTCCCCACGTCCAGGTCACACGTACGGCCGGGGTCCTGCACACTCTGAGCCCCGCCGGTCACTCTGAGCCCCTGGCAACGGGCTCACAGTGACCGGCGGGGCTCAGAGTGGGGTTCCAGCGCGGGCAAAGGCCCGGAGCAGGCGATCGACGACCACGTCCATCGCGTCGAGGTCGCGCCAGACCCAGCGCACGACCTGCCAGCCGAGGTCGCGGAGCAAGTCCTCGCGAAGTTTCTCCCGGAAGAGCACGTCCTCGGTGTTCCTCCCCGGGCGGAGCAACCGGCCGTACTTGATCCGGCCGTCGAACTCACCAATGGTGCGGCGTTCCGGCCAAGCGAAGTCGCAGCGCGCCACCACCCGACCGCGCCCGTCGCGCACCTCGTGCTGGAGTTCGGGGGCCGGCAACCCGGCCCGGATCAGGGCCAGCCGGCTCCGGGACTCGCCGGGACTCTCGCTCCTACCGTCCAGCAGGGCGAGGACGTGCCGCGCCTTGGCAATTCCTGGCCGCCGGCCGGCGTTCGCTAAGACATCCTCGATCTCTGCCACGCTCAGCCCGGCGGCCAGGGCAGCGTCCCCCGCTACGGTTGCGGCCTCCAGGCCGACGCTGCGGGCTAGGTCAACGACCGTCCGGGCGGGACTGGTGACCCGCGTCCCGTCGAGTCGCACCACGTCGGCTCGTCCGAGCGGGGACGCATGCAGGTGGACGCCGCCCCGATCCTTGCCGCCGCGCACGCTACTCCGGGTGACCTGGACGCGGGCCGGGGGCCGATCGAGCAGCGGCAGCCGGTGCAACACAGCGGCCGAGACGTGGCTGACCGCGGCGTCGGGGGCGAGCATCGGTACGGTGGCCAGGACCAGGGCGCGGTGCAGGTCCTCCCCGCTCAGGGTGGCCTCGGGGTGGGCGTACGCACCCCGGCGCAGGTGCACCAGTTCCGAGGAACGCACCAACCGGGACAGTTCTGCGCTGCCGAACCCTTGCGCCCGGAGGGCCGCTGTGGTGACGATGTCGCGCGGATGGTCAGCCACCCAGTCCTCAGCCATGGAGCCAACCGATCACGCCATGACCACGAGACGCCCGGGCAGCCGCATTGTCCACAGATTGATGGCGACTCTGAGCCCGGGCAGTCACTTTGAGCCCGGTCGAAGAGGCTCAGAGTGACCCACGGGGCTCGAAGTCGTCCAGGCCTTAGGCTGAGCGCCGTGGACGACACCCAGCTCGGCTCGGACCTGACCCGTGTGCTCTTGACCGCCGATCAGGTCCAGCAGCGGATGGGCGAGATCGCGGCCGAGATCGACCGAGATTACGCCGGCCGGGACCTGTTGTTAGTCGGGGTGCTGAACGGGGCGGTGATGGTGATGGCGGACCTGTCGCGGGCGTTGACCATCCACTGCCGGATGGACTGGATGGCTATCTCCTCCTACGGCTCGGGGACCAAGTCCAGCGGCGTCGTCCGGATCCTGAAGGACCTGAGCACCGATATCAGCGGCGTTGACGTGCTGGTGGTGGAGGACATCATCGACACCGGCCTGACCTTGTCCTATCTGATCAGCAACCTGCGCTCGCGCGGGCCGGCGAGTCTGAAGGTGATGACCGCTTTCCGTAAGCCCGACGCCGTACAGAACGCCGTCGACGTCAGCTACGCCGGCTTCGACATCCCCAACGAGTTCGTGGTCGGCTACGGGCTGGACTACAACGGCCGCTACCGCAACCTGCGCAGCGTCGGCACCCTCGCCCCGCACGTCTACAGCTGAGCCCGGCCCTTCGGTCAAGGGCCGGGGGAAAAGCGGTCGGGGGCGTCTCCTGGTTGGCTCTCGACGGTAGCCTGAACGGGCAGAGGGCTCGTTTGTGCCCCCTTTCCTCATAGGCAGGTCATGAACCTCAAACGCATATTTCGCGGTCCGCTGATCTGGATCGTACTGGCCGTGATCGCCGTGGCCGTGCTGATCGACGTCAGCGGACGGCTCAGCGGTGGCTACCGGCAGGCGCCGACCTCCCAGGTGGTGGAGCTGATCAACGGAAACCAGCCGATGAAGGACGTCAAACTGATCGATCGCGAGCAGACGATCGAGGTCACCATGGCCGACGCCCAGACCACCCGCTACAAGGCGACCTGGGTCGGTAACCAGGTCGACGAACTGATTCCGCGGCTCAACCAGCGGCTCACCGACAAGACCTTGGAGACCTGGGAGGGGGAGAACGCCACCCCCGGGTTCTTCTCCAACCTGCTGGCCACGCTGATCCCGTTCGTCATCATCGGCGTGCTGTTCTTCTTCCTGCTGAACTCCGTCCAAGGGGGCGGCAGCCGGGTGATGCAGTTCGGCAAGTCCAAGGCCAAGGTGGCCAACAAGGACACCCCGAAGACGACCTTCGCCGACGTCGCCGGCGCCGACGAGGCGGTCGAAGAACTGCAGGAGATCAAGGAGTTCCTGGCCGAGCCGGCCAAGTTCCAGGCCGTCGGGGCCAAGATCCCCAAGGGTGTGCTGCTCTACGGTCAGCCCGGTACGGGCAAGACCCTGCTGGCCCGCGCGGTGGCCGGCGAGGCCGGGGTGCCGTTCTTCTCCATCTCCGGTTCCGACTTCGTGGAGATGTTCGTCGGCGTCGGGGCCAGCCGCGTGCGGGACCTGTTCGAACAGGCCAAGGAGAACGCCCCGGCGATCGTGTTCATCGACGAGATCGACGCTGTCGGCCGGCATCGCGGGGCGGGCATGGGCGGCGGTCACGACGAGCGCGAGCAGACCCTGAACCAGCTGCTGGTGGAGATGGACGGCTTCGACGTCCGCGGTGGCGTGATCTTGATCGCGGCCACCAACCGGCCCGACGTGCTCGACCCGGCGCTGCTTCGCCCCGGTCGCTTCGACCGGCAGATCTCGGTCGACAACCCCGACCTGCAGGGCCGGCTGCACATCCTCAAGGTGCACTCGGCCGGGAAGCCGGTCGCGCCGGACGTCGACCTGGCCTCGGTCGCCCGGCGGACGCCCGGCTTCACCGGCGCCGACCTGGCCAACGTGTTGAACGAGGCCGCCCTGCTGACCGCGCGGCAGAGCGCGAAGATGATCACCAACGCCGACCTCGACGAGGCGATCGACCGCGTGGTCGCCGGACCGCAGAAGCGCAGCCGGCTGATGAACGAGAAGGAGAAACTGGTCACCGCCTACCACGAGGGCGGGCACGCCCTGGTGGCCGCGGCGCTGCCCGGCACCGATCCGGTGCAGAAGATCACGATTTTGCCGCGGGGCCGGGCCCTGGGCTACACCATGGTGTTGCCGGAGAACGACAAGTACTCCAACACCCGGGCCGAGCTGCTGGACCAGCTGGCCTACATGATGGGCGGCCGAGCCGCCGAGGAACTGGTGTTCCACGATCCCACCACCGGCGCCAGCAACGACATCGAGAAGGCCACCAACGTGGCCCGTGCGATGGTCACCCAGTACGGCATGACCGAGCGGCTCGGGGCGATCAAGCTGGGCTCCGGCGACGCCGAGCCGTTCCTGGGGCGCGACATGGGTCAGGGCGGCCGGGGCTACTCCGAGGAGATCGCCGCCGTCGTGGACGAGGAGGTCTCCCGGCTGATCGGGACCGCGCACCAGGAAGCGTTCGACATCCTCACCGCCAACCGGGACGTGCTCGACGACCTGGTCCGCGCCCTGTTCGAGCGGGAGACCCTCGACCGGGCCCAGGTCGCCGACGTGTTCCAGCGGTTGAAGCTGTGGCCCAAGCGGCCGGCGTGGACCGGATCGGAGACCCGGGTGCCGTCGGAACTGCCGCCGGTGGTGCCGCCGCCCCCGCTCAACGGTCAGAACGGGCACAACGGCCACCGCCCGAACAGTCTGAACGGGCACGGCCCGGGCCAGCTCGAACCGGGCAGCGAGGGCGTGCCGGCCGGCGGTGCCCCGATCCCACCGGGCCAGTCGCCGGTCCCGCCGCACCTGCCCGGTGGCCCGGCCGGCGGCGGCGCTGGTCAACCGCCCCGCGGGCCTGACTTCCACTGAGGATGGAGCGGTTGCCCGCGCCGACCCCGAGTCTGACCGCCGAGGTCGAGGCCCCGGAGCCGGCCGCCGAGGTCGACCACGGCCGGATTGCGGCGGCGGTCCGAGAGATCTTGTTCGCGATCGGTGAGGACCCCGACCGCGACGGTCTGGTCCGGACGCCGGAACGGGTGGCCCGGGCGTACGCGGAGATCTTCGCCGGTCTGCGGCAAGACCCCGGTGACGTGCTGGCCACCACCTTCGACGTGGGACACGACGAACTGGTCGTGGTCCGCGACATCGAAGTGTGGAGCAGCTGCGAGCACCATTTGGTTCCCTTCACGGGAGTGGCGCATGTCGGCTACCTGCCGAACAAGGACGGCCGGATCACCGGCTTGTCGAAGCTGGCCCGGCTGGTCGACGTCTACGCCAAGCGGCCCCAGGTGCAAGAACGACTGACCACCCAGATCGCCGACGCCCTGGAACGCCACCTGGCCCCGCGCGGGGTGATCGTGGTGCTCGAGTGCGAACACCTGTGCATGACCATGCGGGGCGTGCGTAAACCGGGCTCGAAGACGGTAACGAGCACCGTCCGCGGGCACCTCCGGACCAACCCGGCCACCCGCGCCGAGGCGATGAATCTGATCCGGGGCTGAGTGGTCGGGTCCGGCCGTGGACGCACGTAGGAGCCTGCCGAACCGAACCTCACCTAAGGTGAGCCGATGGATCCCCTGCCCGAGGTCGCCGGTCTGCCCGCGCCCGGGCGCACGCTCGTGCTGGGGGTGGTGAACGTCACCCCGGACTCCTTCTCCGACGGCGGAGCATGGCTCGATCCCTCCGCGGCGCTGGCCCACGGCCGCGACCTGCGGAGCCAGGGCGCGGACCTGGTCGACGTCGGCGGGGAGTCCACCCGGCCGGGGGCGGAACGACCGACCCTGGCTCAGGAGCGCAACCGGGTGGTTCCGGTGGTAGCGGGGTTGGCCGAAGACGGCGGCTGGGTCAGTGTCGACACCATGCGCGCCGAGGTGGCGGTGGCGGCGGTCGCGGCCGGGGCCCGGATGGTCAACGACGTCTCCGGCGGCCGGGCCGATCCGGAGATGTTGGCCGCGGTGGCCGAGCTCGGGGTGGCTTACGTCTGCATGCACTGGCGCGGACACGCGGACTTGATGCAGCGCCGGGCGAGCTACGCCGACGTGGTCGGGGAGGTGGTGGCCGAACTCGGAGAGCAGGTGGAACGGGCCCGGGCGGCCGGCATCGCGGCAGCGAAGTTGGTGCTCGACGCCGGCTTCGGTTTCGCCAAGACCGGGGAGCACAACTGGCAACTGCTCGGCCGGCTCGAGGAGCTCAGCGCCCTCGGCCTGCCGCTGCTCGTCGGGGTGTCCCGCAAGGCCTTCCTCGGCGAGCTGTTGGCCGGTCCGGACGGGCAGCCCCGCCCGCCGCGCCAGCGCGACGACGCGACCACTGCCCTCACCACGGTGTTGGCGCAGCGCCGGGTCTGGGGGGTCCGGGTGCACAACGTCCGGGCCAGCCGCGACGCCGTCGACGTCGTGCACCGACTGGCGGCCGAGCTGCCGCATCCGAGCACGTCGTCGCCGGTGCCTTGACCGGCGCGTGTCGTGCGGCGTCGCCGGACCCGCCCGGGCACGGTCGTCCACCGCGATTCGAGGGTGCGGACGCCCGGGCGGTGTCCGATAGGGTCACAGGCGTCGAGGAGGTGGGATGAACGGAGCAGCAGCGACCGCCAGGGGTGAGTCGACCGGTGAACCGGCGGTTCGAGACCGGGTACGGCTGACCGGGTTGACCGCCCGCGGCCGGCACGGCGTCTTCGACGTCGAGCGGGAGCAGGGGCAGACCTTCGTGGTTGACGTCGACTGTGCGCTGGACCTGTCCACCGCCGCCTCGACCGACGATTTGAGCGACACCGTCGACTACGGCCGGCTGGCCGCGGCCATCGCTGCCGACATCGAGGGCGAGCCGCTGAAACTGCTCGAGGCGCTCGCCGACCGGGTCGCCCGGACCTGTCTGCAGGCCGCGGCGGTGACGACCGTCGAGGTGACCGTGCACAAACCGGAGGCGCCGATGCCGGTGCACGTCGAAGACGTCGCCGTGACGCTGGTGAGGAGGAGACCGTGACCAGCCCCAACCCGTACGCAATCGACACCGACACCCTCAGTGGAATGAAGCCGCTGCGCAAAGTTGTCTACTCCATCGGCTCGAACCTGGGGGAACGGCTGAGCTTTCTGCAGGGGGCGATCGACGCGCTGCGCGACACGCCCGACGTGATCGTGGTCGACGTCTCCCCGGTCTACGAGACCGCCGCGATCGGCGGGCCGGAGGACAATCCGGACTTCCTCAACCTCGTCGTGGTGGCCGAGACCACGTTGGAGCCGCGCACCCTGCTCGAGCGGGCCCTGGCGATCGAGGACGCGTTCGGTCGCGAACGGGAAGGGCACTGGGCCCCGCGGACCCTCGACGTCGACCTCATCCTGGTCGGTGCGACCCAGATCGACCAACCCGACCTGCACCTGCCGCACCCCTTGGCCCACGAGCGTGGCTTCGTCCTGGTGCCGTGGCACGACATCGATCCCCGCGGAGAACTGCCCGGCCGGGGCCGGCTGGGCGATCTGGTCGCTGCGGCCGACGTCGCCGGCGTCACCCGTCGCGACGACCTCGTCATCGATTGAGGTCCGCGCGCCTCGGGGCTGAAATCCGAGGGTGTTCTGCGCGATCGCCTCGCCCGGGGCCATGACGCAGTTGCCCCCGACCGGTTCGGTCACCACCACCTCGCGCCGGTCCCTGCTGGTCGCTGCCCTGTTCGGCGGGCTCGCGGGCTGGCTGATCGTGGTCACGACCCGCGCCCTGGGTCTGCTACCGCTCGGGATTCCCTGGAGTGCGCCGATCGGGCTGCTGCTCGTGGCCGCCCTGGTCGGAGCGTGGGCCAGGACCACCCACCAACAGATCCAGGTGCGGCGTCAGCGGGTCGAGCCTCGGCGGGCGATCGCGATGCTGGTCCTGGGCAAGGCTTCCGCCCTAGGCGGGGCGCTGGTGGCCGGTGGCTATCTCGGCTTCGGGATCAACTTCCTTACCCGACTGGACGCTGAGGGTCCGCGGGAACGGGTCATCCGGGCGGCGGTGTCGATCGTCGCCGGGATAGCGCTGACGTTAGCCGGCCTGGCCCTGGAACGAGCCTGCAAGGTGCCGCCCGACGACGACGATCCGGAAGTCCCCTTGCCCCGTTAGCCCGGCTCATCACTCGCCGGCCGTCAGGGGACCGCCAACCCTCCGGGACCTCCGACAAGCGCAGGAACCGACGCCGCGGGCGACATCCCGCTCAGAAGCGTGATTGCGCCCCGCCGACGTTCTAAGGTGTCGGCCATGAGTTCTCGCCGACCTCGTGCCGGAACCCGCCGGGCGAGCACGTCCGCGCTGCGCCGGGCCACCGAATCGGTACTCCTGCTCGGCACGGTGCTGGCTGTGGCCGCGATGTTCGGCCCGCTGTGGCTGGTCCGGACCGGGGTGGTGGTGGCCGTCGGCGCCGGTGTGCTGGCCTGCACCCTCGGCTGGCGCGAACTCCGCTCCGTTCGCCGGCTGCACGCCCAGGCGATGCTGAGCGCGAGTCAGCGACACCGTGCGGCGATGACTCAGGAACGCGACGTGAACACGGCCGTGCTCGACGCCCTGGTCGCACGGCTGCGCAGCGCGCAGGTGCTGAACAGCGGCCAGCGGGTGAGCATCGCGGCGCTGCGCGAGCAGATGGCGGCTCTGAACGGTGACAAGGCCCAGCTCGGAACTGAATTGGCGCGACGTGATATCAGGATTTCCTCGTTGCGAAAGGCGGTCGCCGCCCGCGACGCCGAGTTGAGTTCGCTCCGAGGTGAGCCGACCGCCGAAGTTGCTCATCTGCCGCGCCGGCTGGCTGTCGGGGAAGATAATGCGCGGTCCGAGGCCGCTACCCAGGCCGGCCAGGAGTTTCCGAGCGGTCACAGCGGTTCGGGCGTGGTCGACTTGTTAACCATCCAGACGGCGATGGTGCTGCCGAACTATGAGGACGACCGCCGCGTCGGCTGATTCATTCCCCGGTCGGCCCCGCAATTGTGGCGAGAGGGCCGCCGGTGTCCTCGGACAATAAGCCCAGTGCTCACCGTCCCCCCGGAAGGTGACCCGCGCGTAGCGGCAGTTGTGCGGTTGTGCGCTATCGTTTCCGGTGTCCGGTAATAGCTTCATCGAAGGGAAGCAAATGGCTCAGCGAGTACAGATCATTTTGGAGGACGACTTCGACGGGACGGAGGCCGACGAAACCGTCCTTTTCGGACTCGACGGTGCCGAGTACGAGATCGATCTTTCCGCCGACAATGCGCAGGGGCTCCGGGACGCGGTTGCCCCGTGGGTCGCCGCGGCGCGGAAGACCGGTGGCCGCCGCAAGCGCGGAGCGGCGGCGGCGAGGCCGGCGGCCACGTCCTCGGGAAACACCAGTGATATCCGCGCCTGGGCCCACGACCAGGGTTACGAGGTGTCCAGCCGGGGACGTGTCTCCGGCGAGATCCGGGAGGCGTACGAGAAGGCTCATAGCTGAGCCTCCCGTTGGCCCGGTGTCGACTGGGTCCACTGTGCGCGCTGGTTCGTTTGTGCCCTGGTTAGTCCGATTGCGCCCTGGTTAGATTGCGCCCTGGGCGAACCGCGGGTTCGCCCAGGGCGTCGGCGTCTCTCGAACCGACCGGGCCCGTGCGACACCTCGAATTCGCCCGCCGAACCGGGAACACGAGCAGGCGTCGAGGTGGTTGTTCTGACCGCGGACTCCGTCGTTGGGGTCGAAACGCCGACTCCCCGCCCGGACCGGTGGGCTCAAACCCTCGAACGGGGAGAGCCACCCGACTAGAGTTGGCCGGGCTGGGGTGTCCGGGCTGCGTACTGGGCCGATCCAGATGTTCGCACCGAGAAGCGAGGAGCAAACGATCATGTTCGAACGGTTTACCGACCGAGCCCGCCGCGTCGTGGTGTTGGCCCAAGAAGAAGCTCGCATGCTGAACCACAACTACATCGGGACCGAGCACATCCTGCTCGGCCTGATTCACGAGGGCGAGGGCGTCGCCGCGAAAGCTCTGGAGTCGCTCGGCATCTCGCTGGAAGCGGTTCGGCAGAAGGTCGAGGAAATTATCGGCCACGGCCAACAGTCACCGAGTGGACACATCCCCTTCACCCCGCGGGCGAAGAAGGTGCTGGAGCTGAGCCTGCGCGAGGCGTTACAAATCAACCATTCCTATATCGGCACCGAACACATCCTGCTCGGCCTGATCCGCGAAGGTGAGGGGGTGGCGGCGCAGGTGCTGGTGAAGCTCGGCGCCGACCTCAATCGCGTACGCAATCAGGTCCTGCAGCTGCTGAGCGGTTTTCAGGGTAAAGAGGCGGCTACGTCGGGCGCGCCCGAGCAGGGCAACACCCCCTCATCGTCGATGGTGCTGGACCAGTTCGGCCGGAATCTGACCCAGGCGGCCCGGGAGAACAAGCTTGATCCGGTGATCGGCCGGGAAACCGAGATCGAGCGGGTGATGACGGTGTTGAGCCGGCGGACCAAGAACAACCCGGTCCTGATCGGCGAGCCGGGGGTCGGGAAGACCGCCGTCGTGGAAGGCCTCTCGCAAGCCATTGTCCGCGGTGACGTTCCCGAGACGCTGCGCGACAAGCAGATCTACACCCTCGACCTCGGAGCACTGGTGGCCGGCAGCCGCTATCGCGGTGATTTCGAGGAGCGGCTGAAGAAGGTGCTCAAGGAGATCAAAACCCGCGGCGACGTCGTGTTGTTCATCGACGAGATCCACACCCTGGTCGGGGCGGGGGCCGCTGAGGGCGCCATCGACGCCGCCAGCATCTTGAAGCCCATGCTGGCTCGGGGCGAGTTGCAGACCATCGGCGCGACCACGCTGGACGAGTACCGCAAGTACGTGGAGAAGGACGCCGCGCTGGAACGGCGTTTCCAGCCGATCCAGGTGGCCGAGCCCTCGATCGCGCACACCATCGACATTCTGCGCGGACTGCGGGACCGTTACGAGGCGCACCACCGGATCACCATCACCGATCAGGCCCTGGTGGCCGCGGCGCAGATGGCCGATCGTTACGTCTCCGACCGGTTCCTACCCGACAAGGCCATCGACTTGATCGACGAGGCCGGGGCCCGGTTGCGGATCCGCCGGATGACCGCGCCGCCGGACCTGCGGGAATTCGACGAGAAGGTCGCCGCCGTCCGGTTGGAGAAGGAGGCCGCGATCGACGCGCAGGACTTCGAGCGGGCCGCCGGACTGCGCGACGACGAGAAGAAGCTGCTCGCGGCCCGTTCGGAGCGCGAGGTGCAGTGGAAGTCCGGCGACCTGGACGTGGTCGCGGAGGTGGACGAGGAGATCATCGCCGAGGTGCTCTCCACCGCCACCGGCATCCCGGTGTTCAAGCTGACCGAGGAGGAGTCGGCTCGGCTGCTGCGGATGGAGGAGGAGCTGGGCAAGCGGTACATCGGCCAGCACGACGCCGTCCGGGCACTGTCCCGCTCGATCCGTCGGACCCGGGCCGGGCTGAAGGATCCGAAGCGTCCGTCCGGGTCGTTCATCTTCGCCGGTCCCTCCGGTGTCGGCAAGACCGAGCTGACCAAGGCGCTGACCGAGTTCCTCTTCGGCGACGAGGACGCGCTGATTCAGCTGGACATGAGCGAGTACTCCGAGAAGCACACGGCGTCACGGCTGTTCGGGTCGCCGCCGGGGTACGTCGGCTACGAGGAGGGCGGGCAGCTCACCGAGAAGGTGCGCCGCAAGCCGTTCAGCGTGGTGTTGTTCGACGAGGTGGAGAAGGCCCACCCCGACATCTTCAACTCGCTGTTGCAGATCCTGGACGAGGGTCGGCTGACCGACGCCCAGGGCCGGATGGTGGACTTCAAGAACACCGTGATCGTGATGACCACCAACCTGGGCACGCGCGATATCGCCAAGAGTGTCTCGTTGGGCTTCAGTGCGGCCAACAGCGTCGAGGGCAGCTACGACAAGATGAAGGCCAAGGTCACCGACGAGCTCAAGCAGCACTTCCGGCCGGAGTTCCTCAACCGGGTCGACGAGATCGTCGTCTTCCGTCAGCTGAGTCAAGAAGACATCGAGCGGATCGTCGACTTGATGGTGGCGCAGATCGAGCTGCGGCTGAAGGACCGGGACATGGGCATCGAGCTCACCCCGGCGGCCAAGTCCCTGATCGCCCAGCGGGGCTACGATCCGGTGCTCGGCGCCCGCCCGCTGCGGCGCGCGTTGCAGCGCGACATCGAGGACTACCTGGCGGAGAAGATCTTGTTCTCCGAGTTGCATCCGGGTGAGATCGTCGTGGTCGACGTGGCCGACCCCGGTTCGGAGCCGGCGTTCACCTTCACCGGGAACAAGCGGGAAACCGCCCCGGACGTACCGCCGTTGGAGTTCGAGGGGATCGTGGAGCGCAACGAGCTCGACGACTTCACCGAGCCCGGAGACGCCGACCGCTGAGACGCTCGTGATCGCCCGCGAGCGGTAGCCCATCCCGCTTCTGCACGACCAGGGCCCGGGAAGGGCTACCGCTCGACGTCGGCACCCGCCGAACCGATGTGCTCCGCGATCCGACCTCTCAGGTCGGCGGGTTCAGTTCGGCAGGGAGCCGCGGACCAGGCTGTTTCGAGAGTGCGCGGAGTCGCCGTCGTACGGTTCGATCGACACGTCGACAATGGTGTAGCCCCGGAGTCCGGTCGCTAGTTCGGGCGGGATCGGGTAGGTGTCGGCTCCGCTGTTCGGAAGTACGCCCAGGGAGTACATCCGCTGGCCGTCGGTATTGATCAGCCACAGTTCCCGATAGGCGGGACCGGCCGGAGGTGCGTCGAGTTGGACCCGCAGTGAGCGGCCGACACCGGTCTGCACGAGATCGGCGCGTCCGCTGCCGGTGTGCCCGGGCAGCGCCTGCAGCGGCGTACTGGCCAGCAGCGTGGCTTCGGGGCTGCGCAGACTCTGATAGCCCAGCACCCCACCCAGGCCGACGACGGCGCCGACCGCTGCCGCCAGTACGACGACACCGGTCCGCCGGGGCCTGCGTCGGCGGGGGGAAGAGCCGGGCTGAGCCGAAGTCGTTCGGTAGCGCCCTACCGGAGCCGGGTCCGGCCGCGGCGGCGGATACGACCCCGACGGGCGGTCGACGAGACGCTCGCCGGTCTCGCCGCGCAGAGCGGCGTCGATCCCCTGCCACACGCGCGGACTCGGAACCATCGGACGGTAGTCGGGCAGCTGGTCGGTGCTCAGACCCACCACCTCCCGCAGCTCGTCGAGTTCGCGCAGGCAGGACGGGCAGGCGGCGAGGTGGTCGAGTTCCTCCGACGTGAGCGCGTCGACCTCGCCGAGCGCCTGGCCCGCAAGTCGTTGCGCCACGACGTGGCTCACTGGTTCACCTCTCTCAATCGGTCGCGCAGCTCCAACAGCGCGCGCCGGGCGTGGCTCTTGACCGTGCCCAGCGGCAATTCCAACCTCGCCGCGATCTGGGCGTAGGTGTGGCCCTCATAGAAGGCCATTCGGAGAATCGTGCCCCGCGGATGGGGTAACTGATCTATTACCCCGGCCAGCACGATCCGATCGAGGAGCCTGTCCGGCCCAGGAGTCGGGCCGTCGACCTCGGCCTGGCGTCGGGCGGCGTCGACCAAGCGCAGTTCTCGACCCCGCACGCGTTGCCGGTCGACGATCCGGTGCCGAGCGATGCCGAACAGCCAGGCCGGCAGGGCCCCGGCACTCATGCGGTAGGACTGCCGCGTCTGCCAGGCCGAGACGAACACTTGCTGGGTGACGTCTTCGGCCTCACTGATCGAGCCGAGGTTGCGCAGGGCAAAGCTGAAGATCGACGCCGACCAGCGTCGGTAGCACTCCTCCAGCGCCGGTTCCCGACCGGCGACGAAGGCTTCGCCCACCTCGGCGGTGGTCAGGTCGGGCCAAGGCGGCTCGGCGTCGGTTCTCGACGGGCCCGGTTCGAGCGGCGCGCCGGAGATCACGCGCTGAACCCTAACCGCCGATCCGGGGGCCGGTCCAGACCACACCTACGCCGCTCACCGGCGGGCTGCGGTGACGACGACATTGTCCTGATAGCCGCCACGGTCGGGCCGGTAGGCCCCGCCGCAGGTGACCACGCGCAGCCGGCCCGGCCCGTCGCGCCGAAACAGGGTGTCGTAGTCCAGCCCCTGCTTGGCCAGGAGCTGGACCCGTTCGACCACGAACGTCTGCCGGCCTTTCGCCCCGTCAACCACCAGCCGGTCGCCGACCTTCGCCTCCGCGAGCCCCGCCAGCGGCCCGATCCCGTACTCCCGGGTGTCGACGTGACCGGCCAGGACGGCCGATCCGGCGGCTGCGCCCGGGACCGGACCGTAGGAATACCAGCCGATGGTGCTCGGACGGTCGGGCATCCGCATCTGGCCCCGCGCATTCAGCTGGGTGGGCACGATCGGCATCGACAGCCCGAGCCGGGTCAGCGTCAGATGCTCCGGGGTGTCGGGGTCGCGCATGCGCTCGGCGGTGGCCGGGCGCGCCTTGACCGCTACCCGGACCGCCGGCCTGGCCGGGGTGGCGCCGGTCGAACTCGACCTCGACGTCGGGGACGGTAGTGGCGAGGCCAGGGCCGAAGACTGGCTCTGCTCGACCAGCGAACCTCCGGCAAAGTCCGCTGCGGGCAGGGTGAGCAGCTGGAGACCACCAATCAGGACAGCGGCCAGCGAACAGACGCCGACCGCGTACGGTCCTCGCCTGCTGCCGGCCGCTGCCTGGGTCATCGACGCAGCGCGATCCGGCGCCGAGCCAGCTGGGTGCCGGCCAGTACGAGCCCGAGCAAGCCGGCGCCGACGAGTCCGGTCCCGATCAGTCCGGGTGCTCCGGCGGACAATCCGGTAGTGGCGGCCTGGCCACCCGTACCCCCGGGCACGCCGTTGGGGTTGCCGTGCATGCCGGTGATGGTCTGCACCGCGAACTTGAGGTTGCCGGCCTCCGCCGAGCCCCAGGCGTAGACGATGGTGGTCGTGCCCTCGCGCAGGGTCAGCGAGGCGGGGCCGATCACCGGCTTGCTCCTGCCGGCCAGCACGACGTCGGCCGAAACCGTGCCGGCGGCGACCTCGGCGGAGTCCTCGTCGGGGTTGGTCAGGCCGGTGAACACCGCGGTCTTGTCGGCCCGGACGTCGACGGCGGGAGCGGCGGCGTCGTGCCGGACGATCAACCGGGCCTTACCGGCGGGGATCTTCGACACATCGTTGACGTAGGGCGTCAGCGTCGGGTCGCCGTTGCTATCCAGGTGGGCGACCACGGTGATGTTGGCACCGCCGGGGACCTTGACGTTCTTGGCCTCGGCGACCGCCTTGCCCTTCGCCCCGGCGCCGGCCTTGACCACCTTGAGGTCGTAGCTACCCGCCGCCAGCAGCTGCGGGTCGGTCAGTGTACCGGGCTTGAAGTCGGTGAGCAGCGCGTTGCCGTTGACGTAGACGTCCACGGTGGCCCCGGGAACGGCGTGCAGGACCGAGACCGAGGCCTTGCTTGCCGCCTGGGCGGGGGTGGTGAGTCCGAGCAGGGCACCGGCGGCGAGCAGCGCGGTGAGCAAGGAGGCGAGCAGCAATCGGGCCCGGTTCATGGATGTCGGGCGGGGCGGTGTACCGACGGGGCGGTGGGTCATCAGACCTCCAGGTGGGAACGGGTGGTTGGTGATGACTGCGTCCGGATCGGCCCGACGGATGCGGCCGGCCCGGACGAGTGAGCCCGCGCTCGCGCCGGCGGCTCAGCGGGAACGGCAGAACGCGGTGATGGCGTCGAGGCCCGGCCGCCACCCCTGAGCGGTCTCGACGTCGAGGGTGCCGGCGTCGAGCACCCCGATACCGGTTGCCCGCCCGTCGAACGGGTCGAAGGTCCCCGGCTCGGCGAGGTGCTCGACGTCGGCGTGGGCGGCCCGGTTCGGGTCCGTAGCGATCCGGTCCAGAGCCCGCTGGCGGGCTACCGCGTCGGGGAGGTGGCAGCGGACCAGCCGCAGCCGCACGGGCCCCGCGACAGTCCGCAGCCCCTGACGCCAGCGGGCGTGGCCGAATGCGGCCTCGGCGACCAGGCTGACCTGCGCGCGGACCAACAGATCGATCGCGGCGAAAAACACGTGATAGGTCGGCATCGTCAGCGGGTCGGCAACGGCCGGGACGAAGCCCGCACTGCCGAAGGCCATGCCCTGCTTGAGCTCGTCCCGGGACAGCCGCGGCCAGCCGAGCCGGGCGGCGAGCTCGACGGCCAGCGTGGTCTTGCCGGAGCCGGCGGGACCCGAGATGATCACCAGGTTTGGCGGCACGGGGGTGGGCCGGACCCGGCTCGGCGGTGCCGGCGGAGTCACCGCCGCGTCGTCCCGACCGGGTCGAAGGCGTCCCCGAACGATCGGTCAGGCAAGCCGTCCGCGGCAGCCCGAGCGTGCAGGGTCTTGCCGGCGGCGATGGTGTCGTCGTCCCCGCGCAGGATCCCGACCAGCTCGACCAGCCGGCCCCAGCCGCCGCGCAAGGCCGAGGTCAGCCGAGGGTGCGGCTCGTCCTCCACCCGGTGCGGCACCCAGCGGATATCGTCGTCGGGTGGCAGTTCGCGGCGGACGTGGGCCACGCAGAGCCGGGCAACGTCCTCCGCACCCCGATGCATCACCGAGTGGGCAGCGCCCGGCACCCGCCAGACTTGCGCGGTCGACAACAGTCGCCCGACTTCACGTGCCCAGCCCCGCGGGCACAATCGGTCCTGCTCACCAGTGAGAACCAGCGTGTTCGCCTCGACCCGGGTCAAGGTGTCCTCGATCGGGAAGCGCAGCACGTCGGGCAGCACCCGCCAGGTCCAGCGCAGTCCGCTCAGCGCATACGCGTACAGCGACAGCGCCCAGACTTTCGGTGGCTCATGCAGGGTCGACTGGGCGAAGCGCAGTGCCGCAACCGGCAGGGCCCGGTCACGGGGGTTCACCACTGGGGAAATCAGCACCAAGTCACTGAGACGACGGCGGGTGGCTAATTCGGCGGCGATCTGGGTCCCCATCGAATGGCCGAGCACGATGGGGTCGATCAGGTCCAGCGCATCCAGCACCTGACCCAAGACGTCGGCGTAGCCGAGCACGTCCAACGTTCCCCCGGGGGGATGCGGCACCCCGCCGAAGCCCGGCAGGTCGACCGCGATCACCGGACCGAAGTCCGCCAGCCGGAAGGCCAACCGCTCGAAGTAGTTCGACATCACCCCGATGCCGGGGACCAGCACGAACGCCCGTTCCCGGTCGGGGCCGATCCGGGTCACCCGGGCGTAACTGCCGCCCGCGGAGACCCGGCTCACCCGAACCCGCATCAGTGGCCGCAGGGGTCAGCGTCGGGAGGCATCTGCCCAGGCTACGACGGCAGCGACCAGGCCGACTCGGCGGCAACGGCCAGGCCGTCGGTGACCAAGGAGGCCAGGGCCCGTTCTCGTTGCTGCGGCTCCGGCCAGGCGCGGGCCAACTCCGACTCCTCGACCGGTTCGGGGCGGGAACGCAGGGTGGCGAGCAGAGCTCCCCGGCACTGCCGATCGGTTCCGGCGTACGTCTGACCGCGGCGGGGCGGGCCGGACCATGCCGGGTAGCCGGCCCGCCGCCAGGAGCACCGATCGGCCACCGGGCAGACCTCGCAGCCCGGTGAGCGCGCCGTGCAGACCACGGCCCCCAACTCCATCGAGGCGACGGCCCAGCTCGCGGCCCGGTCGTCCTGCGCGGGAGCCCAGCGCTCGGCCAGGGCCCGCTCGGCGCGGCCCGGGGCGGGGCGTGGATACGCTTCGCCGACCACCAGCCGGGTCAGCAGTCGTGCGACGTTGGTATCCAGCACCACCGCTCGCCGGCCGTACCCGAAGCTGAGCACTGCGGCCGCGGTGTACGCGCCGATTCCGGGCAGGGCGCTCAGCTCGGCAAGCTCCCGCGGCACCTCACCGCCGTGACGCGCGGTGATGGCCCGCGCGGTCGCGTGCAGACGCAGGGCCCGGCGTGGGTAGCCCAGTCGATCCCAGGCACGGACCGCATCCCCGGCCGGCGCGGCGGCCAGGTCCGCCGGCGTCGGCCACCGCGCCAGCCAACGGGTCCAGGGCGCGATCACCCGGGCGACCGGCGTCTGCTGCAACATGAATTCACTGACCAGTACGCCCCAGACTCCGACCCCGGGGCGCCGCCACGGCAGGTCGCGCTGGTGCTCGGCGTACCAGTGCAGGACGAGGTCGACCGTCGTCTCGGGGGAGTCGTCAACGACCTGCGGGCCGGCAGGTGAGGGGCGCGGCGACGGACTCGGCACGGGGCCGACCGTACCCGGTCGACGTCCCGGCGAGCCTGAGCGGCTGGGGCGCCGACAGTCCTTAGGCTCGTGGAGTATGACGAGCGTGCTGCACCCGGTCGGGCCGGAGCCCGAGGAGCGCTACTGGTTTCGCCGGATTGCCGTCCTCGCCGCCGTCTTGGTGGCCCTGGTGGTCGTCGTCGCGCTGGTGACCAACGCCACCCGGGCCGGATCGGCGGTCCAGGCGGCGCCGCTCGCCCCACCGCCTCCCCTGGCGCCGCCGCCTGGGGCGAACACCCCGACCCCGACCACCTCGGCTGTCGCTACGACGAGTTCCGCCGCGCCGAGTGCCACCGCCAAGGCGCCGGCGAATTCGGAGCCGAGCGCCACCAGCACGCGGACGCCGTCGAAGACGACCTCGACCACCAAGACCCCAAGAAAGGCCCCACCCCAGAAGACGCCGCCCCAGAAGAAGACGCCGGCCAAGAAGACGCCGGCTCAGAAGACGCCGGCCACACCGGCTCAGAAGGCACCGGTGGCGCCCGCCTGCTCGGCCGGTCAGCTCAAGACCACCATCGACGGCAAGCGAAGCCTCGGTGTCCAACAGCGGACCTCGTTCGACCTGTCGCTGGTCAACCGCGGCGACGCCAGCTGCAAGCTACGGGTCACCGGTGAGAACTTCACCCTCATTGTCGGCTCCGGGAAGACCCAGATCTGGACCTCGAAGGACTGCAGCAAAGCCACGCCGGAACTGAGCCAAACCCTCGATCGCGGTAAGGCCCTGACCTGGTCGATGACCTGGAACGGCAAGTTCTCGGTCCGCGGCTGCAAGTCCTTGCCGCGGCTCCTGCAGCCTGGGACCTACTGGGCGCAAGCACACTTCGACGACGCCAAGCCGGTGCGGATACGGATGCTCCTGCACTCCTGAACCGGCAACGGCTCCGCCACAGGGCGCAATCAAGCATTCCGGCAGCGAGGGGCGAGCTGAACCGGCTAGTCGAGCCGCTCGCTGTAGGCGGAGTCAGCCAGCCGGAGCAGCCCGTCGCGGACCGCCCGGGCGCGGCTCTCGCCGACCCCGTCCACCTCCTGCAGCTCCGCGGTACTTGCCCCGAACAGGGCCTGGAGACTGCCGAAGTGGTCGATCAGTCGGACCCCGAGAGCGCCGGGCAGTCGACTGATCTGGGCGATCTGGCGGTACCCACGGCTGACGAGCCGGGTGTCCAGCCCGACGCCCGAGCCGAAGCCGACCGCCCGAGCCACCGCCAGCGGGTCGACCAGGGCGGCGGCGGTCAGCCGGCGCAACCGGCTCAGATCGAGACCGCCGTCGTCCGCGGGGCGGTAGTCGGCTTCCAAGAGCTCGGGTAACCGCTCGAAGTCGGCGGACAGCTCCAACAGCTGCATCGTCAGCAGCCGGCCGTCGGTCCCCAGCTCGTCGACGAAGCCCGACAGCTCCTCCTCCAGTCGACGGACCATCTCCAGTCGTTGGGCGACGAGGGCGAAGTCGCGGACGGTGACGGTGTCCTGCACCTCCTGGGAGGACAGCCGGTGGGTGACCTGACGCAGCCGTTCGCGATAGCGCTCCAGGGTCTGCAACGCCTGATCGGCCCGGGACAGGATCTGCTCGGAACGCTCCAGCAGGTGTCGCCGGTCCTGCAGGTAGAGCGAAATGGTCGACATCGACGCCGAGACCGAGACCACCGGCAACCCCGACTGTCGCGACACCCGGTCGGCGGTGCGGTGGCGGGTGCCGGTCTCCACGGTGTCGATGGTCCGGTCGGGCATCAGGTGCACACCGGCGCGGACGATCCGTTCCTTGTCCGTGCTGAGCACGATCGCCCCGTCCATCTTGGCCAATTCGCGCAGCGCAGTCGCGGTGAAGGGCACGTCGAGGGAGAAGCCGCCGGTGGAGACCTGTCGGACCGTGTCGTTCTCGCCGAGTACGACCAGGGCACCCGTCCGTCCACGCAGAACCCGTTCGAGACCGTCGCGCAGCGGTGTCCCGGGAGCCATCAGGCGAAGCTCCTCCCGCAGCGCCAGCCGCGGGTCAGGCTCAGGCTGCATCCTCGCCGCTCCGCTCGTCCCCGGGCCCACCCCGCCGGTTACCCTGCCCGCATCTTAGGGCGCCGAGCCGGTCACCACGGCTCAGGCGTTTCCGTGGCGGGGGAGCAGGGAGAGCAGGTCCAGGGCCTGAGCCAGCGTCGGCGCGGCGTGCACGCGCAGACCGTGCCGCGGCGCCGGGCCGCCCGGGCTGGCGGACCCGACCGGGTCGGCCGGGACGACGGCGCTGGTGAAGCCCAGCCGAGCGGCCTCGGCCAGCCTCCGGTCGGTGCCGGGCACCCGCCGCAGTTCGCCGGCCAGCCCGACCTCGCCGACGGCGACCACGCGGGGCGGGACGGTGGTGTTGCCGGCGGCCGAGGCGATGGCCACCGCCGCCGCGAGGTCGGCCGACGGGTCCGACACCTTGGCCCCGCCGACGGTGGAGACGTAGACGTCGGCCTTGGCCAGGCCGACGTAGCAGCGGCGTTCCAGCACCGCCAGCACCATCGCCAGCCGTCCCGGATCCAGCCCGTGCACGGTCCGCCGGGGCTGCGGGAGCACCGACGGCGCCACCAGGGCCTGCAATTCGGCCAGCAGCGGCCGGCGCCCCTCCAAGGTCACGCTGACGCAGGTCCCGGGCACCGGCTCGGAGTGGGTGGAGGTGAACAGCCCCGAGGGGTCGGGCACCTCGAGAATGCCGGACTCGGCCATCTCGAAGCAACCGACCTCGTCGGCGGGGCCGTACCGGTTCTTGGTGGCCCGCACCATCCGGAAGCCGGAGTGCTTGTCGCCGTCGAAGGCCAACACCACGTCCACCAGGTGTTCCAGCAGCCGGGGTCCGGCGATGGCGCCGTCCTTGGTCACGTGACCCACGATGATCACCGCCATCCCGCGCCGCTTGGCCACCCGGACCAGGGCGGCGGTGACCTCGCGGACCTGGCTCACCCCGCCGGGGGAGCCGTCGGCCTCGGCGGTGCCCACGGTCTGCACCGAGTCCAGCACCAGCAGCGACGGCCCGACCTCCTCGATGTGGCCGAGTACGGTCCCCAGGTCGGTCTCAGCGGCCAGATAGAGCTCGTCGGCCACCGCGTCGGTTCGACCCGCCCGCAACCGAACCTGAGCCGCGGACTCCTCCCCGGAGACGTAGAGCGTGCGCCGGCCGGCCTTGGCCCAGCGGGCGGCGACCTCGAGCAGCAGCGTCGACTTGCCCACCCCGGGCTCCCCGGCCAGCAGCACCACCGCGCCGGGCACCAGACCGGCGCCGAGCACCCGGTCCAGTTCACCCACCCCGGTCAGGGTCCGGGTGGCCAGGTCAGGATTGATCTGTCCGATCGGAACCGCTTTACGGGTGGGTACCGACGTCGCCACCTGGGTCAGCTTCGGCGCCCCGGTCTCGACCACGCTGCCCCAGGTGCCGCACTCGCCGCAACGGCCGACCCAGCGCACCGTGCTCCACCCGCACTCGCCGCACCGGAAGGTGGGCCGGGCCGCCGTCTTCGCCATGCCGATCAACCTAGGCGGGGACGCTGACAGCGGTGCCGAGCAGATCTGAGGCGAGTAGGTCCGCGGCCACCGTCAGCACTAAGGCGTCGGCCTCGGGTTCTCCCACGGTGATCCGGATGCCGTCGCCCGATTCGCCGTCGGCGTAGGGGCGCACCATCAGTCCGGCTGCGGCGAAGCGGTCGGCCGTCGCGACGGCGCCGGCCCCCGTCGGCAACCAGACGAAGTTGCCCTGCGCGTCGGGCACCTGGAGGCCCAACGAGCGCAGGCCCGCCACGAGCGTGTCCCGCCGACCGACCAGCTCGCCCACCCGGTCCAGCAACTCGGTCTGCGCATCCAGCGAGGCGAGTACGGCGGCCTGAGCCGGCGCCGAGACGCCGAAGGGCAGGGCCACCGCGCGGACGGCTTGCGCGAGGTAGTCCGGGGCGACCGCGTAACCCACCCGGAACCCGGCCAGCCCGTAGGCCTTGGAGAACGTCCGCAGCACCACGACGTTGTCCCGGTCGTGGGTCGCGTCCAGTCCGCGCAGGGCACCGGGACGGCGGACGAACTCCACGTACGCCTCGTCCAGCACGACCAGCACGTGCTCGGGGACGGCGTCGAGAAAGGCTCGGACCTCGGCGTGTCCGAGGGCGGGTCCGGTCGGGTTGTTGGGGGAGCACAGCAGTACTGCCTTGGTAGCGGGACCGATGCGGCCCGCCAGCGCGTCCAGGTCGTGGGTGGCGTCGGCCCGCAGCGGTACGGGGACCGGGCGGGCCCCGGTCAGGCGGACCGCGATCGGGTACGCCTCGAAGCTGCGCCAGGCGAAGACGACGTCGTCACCGGGCGCGCAGACTGCTTGCAACAGGTGGTACAGCACCGCGACCGAGCCGGCGCCGAAGGCCAACCGCTCGGGCGGCACCCCGATCCGGTCGGCCAGTGCGGCGGCAATGGCGGCGTTGGCCAGGTCCGGGTAGCGGTTCATCGACGCGCTGGCCTGCGCGACCGCCTCGAGCACCCCGGGCAGCGGCGGGAACGGGTTCTCGTTGCTGGAGAGCTTGAAGCCCGGCCCGCCGACTCGGGCCGGAGCCGGCCGGCCGGCCCGATAGACCGGCAGTCCGGCGACGCCCTCGCGGAGCCGGACACTCATGGGCGATCACGGTCCGGCACGGGGGCGCTCAGATCCGGCACGGGCCGGCGTCGGTGGCGAACACCACGGCGGTGATGCCCGGCTGCCCGCTCGGGGCCACCCAGTCAACCTCCACGTCGGTCAGGACCCGGTCGACGGCGCCGCCCAACCACTGCTCGACCTGGTCGGAATGGCCCGCGATCTCCAGCCGGGACAAGGCGACGGCGGGAGGGCGACCGGCGGGTTGAGCGTCCGATGCGGGCGTCGAGGGGTGCGAGTCGGGATCACTCAACCAGTGGACGAAGAACGGCAGCGCAGGATCGCTCTGCAGGCCTTGGACACCGAGCTGCTGCCAGCGCAGCTGGGCCCCGTCGGGCCGGTAGCGGCTGCCGTCGACCGCAACCCGGCCCAGGCGCTGCTCGTACGGGGTGAGGTCGGCCACCGCGACCACCCAGCCCAGCCAGCCACCGCCGGCACTCGAGCGGGCCCGGACCGCCTGCCCGAACGGCGCCTTCTCCGCCGCCGGGTGGTCCAACACCTCCACCACCTCCAGGTACTGACCGCCCCGCAACGGCAAAATCGCGTTCCGGGTGCCGAAGCGGGGGTGAAAACCACCGTCGACGAACGACGCCCCGAGCTGCTCACCCAGGCGGCTGGTCGTCGAGGAAAGGCCCTCGGGGCCGGCGGCGAAGGACAGGTGATCCAGCTGCATCCCCCCAGTGTTGCGTGCGCCGACCCCGAGCGCCGAATCCGGCTGCAGGCCGGGGTCTGCCGGACGCGAGTCGGTCACCCCGGGTCGGCGCGGTGCCGGAGGGCGTCGCCGCGCCGGGTCGAGAACTCCTCGCACAACTCGACCAGGACCGCGTACGCCGCGGGCCCCATCAGCGCGGTCAACTCCTCGGCGTGGCCGGCGTACACCGGCGCGGCCCCGACGTGCGCCTCGGTGTTGGCCGTGCAGTACCAGTCCAGATCCGCACCGCCCGGCCCCCAACCGTCCCGGCCGTACTCGCCGATGCTGACCTCGGTGTAGGTGGTGTCATCGGTGCGGGTGACGGTGCGGAACTGCCGGCGTTGCGGCAGTTGCCAGCACACGTCGGGTTTGGTCGCGGTCAGCGGCTGCCCGCTCTGCTGGGCCAGCAGGTGCAGGGCGCAGCCGGTCCCGGCCGCGAAGCCCGGTCGGTTGAGGAAGATGCAGGCCCCGTCGTACACCCGGGTCTTACGGTCCGGTTCCTCGCCCGGCGCCGCCTGCTCGGGGTCCTCGGTCTGCACCCACCCTCCGTTGGCCGCGATCGGTTGCAGTTGCCACTGGGCCGGGGTCAGTCGAGCGGCGGCCGCGGCCACTCGTTGTTCGTCCTGCTCGTCGGCGAAGTGCGCGCCGAGCGTGCAGCAGCCGTCGTCGGGCCGGTCGGCGTAGATCCCGGGGCAGCCGCGGCCGAAGATGCAGGTCCAGCGCGAGGTCAGCCAGGTCAGGTCACAACGAAACACCTGGTCGGGGTCGGTCGGGTCGACGAACTCCGCGAACGCACGAGGAAACGGCAGGCTGACTTCCGGCACCCGGGCAGCGTAATCTCCGCCCTGAGCCCGAACATCCCCTGAGCTTGTCGAACGCCCCCTGAGCTTGTCGAACGCCCCCTGAGCTTGTCGAAGGGCCTCGAAGAGGTCGGCACCCCGCCACATTCCCCGAGCTGGTCGAACGCCCCCTGAGCTTGTCGAACGCCCCCTGAGCTTGTCGAAGGGCCTCGAAGAGGTCGGCACCCCGCCACATTCCGCGAGCTGGTCGCCGGATCGCAGCGCGCGGCTACGCTGGCCAGGTGCCAGCGCAGCCACCGGGGGGTCCCGGAAGCCCACCGGCGGTCAAGGTTGGGCTATCGACCTCCTCGGTGTATCCGGAGTCGACTGCGAGCGGGTTCGAATTGGCCCGCCGGCTCGGCTACGACGGGGTCGAGGTGATGGTCGGGATCGATCCGGTCGCCGCCGACATCGACGCGGTGGAGAAGCTGCGGGACTACCACGGCGTCGAGGTGCTGGCCATCCACGCCCCCTGCCTGCTGATCACCCAGCGGGTTTGGGGCACCGACCCGTGGGCCAAGCTGGACCGCTCGGCGGAGGCCGCGCTCCGCCTCGGCGCGGACGTGGTGGTCGTGCACCCGCCGTTTCGTTGGCAGCGGGAGTACGCCCGCAATTTCGTCACCGGGATCCAGCGGTTGAACGAGACCACCGGGGTCCGCTTCTGCGTGGAGAACATGTACCCCTGGCGGGCCCCGGGCGGGGAGTTGAAGGCTTACGTGCCCGGCTGGGACCCGAGCGAGCTGGCCTACACCGACCTCACCCTCGATTTGTCCCACGCCTCGACCGCGCAGCAACAGGCGCTGGACCTGGCCCGTTCGTGGGGTTCGCGGCTCAAGCACGTCCATTTGACCGACGGCAGCGGTTCGGTCAAGGACGAGCACCTGGTCCCCGGCCGGGGCGACCAGCACGCCGCCGACGTGTTGTCCCACCTGGCCGGCTCCGGTTTCGCCGGTCACGTGGTGCTGGAGATCAACTCCCGTAAGAGCGGATCCCGGGGGGTTCGCGAGGCCGACTTGGCCGAGTCCTTGACCTTCGCCCGGCAGCACCTGAGCGCCGCACCCCGCCCCTTCGCCGTCGACGCCGCCGGGGTCGTCGACCCTCAGTAACTCCCGAACCGGTCGCCGCCCCACGTCAGGCCACCCGGCTCCGCTCCGCCGGAACCTCGGTCATACGGTGAATCCGTTGATGCAGGACAAGGAAAGGTACTGACGTGGCTCGAATTGTGGTGGTGACCGGCGCGTCCGGCGGAATCGGCCGAGCGGCGGCGCGGGCGTTCGGAGAACGCGGGGACACGGTCGCGCTGATCGCCCGGGGGGAGAAGGGGCTGGCCGCGGCGGCCGCGGAGGTGGAGGACGGCGGGGGTAGAGCGCTGGTCGTCCCGCTGGACGTATCCGATGCCGAGGCCGTCGAGGCCGCGGTGGAGCGGATCGAGAACGAACTCGGCCCGATCGACGTCTGGGTGAACGCCGCGTTCGCCACCGTCTTCGCCCGCTTCTGGCACATCACCCCGGCCGAGTTCAAGCGAGCCACCGACGTCAGCTATCTGGGCTTCGTCTACTGCACCATGTCGGTGTTGAAGCCGATGATGGCGCGCAACCGGGGCACGATCGTCCAGGTCGGGTCGGCGCTGGCCTACCGCTCGATCCCGTTGCAGTCGACCTACTGCGGGGCCAAGCACGCCATCCACGGTTTCCACGAGTCGTTGCGGGTGGAGCTGATGCACGAGCGCAGCAACGTACACGCGACCATGGTGCACATGCCGGGGGTGAACACGCCGCAGTTCTCCTGGGTGCTGTCGCGGCTGCCCAACCACGCCCAGCCGGTGGCCCCGATCTACCAGCCGGAGATTCCGGCCAAGGCGATCTTGTTCGCCGCCGACCACCCGAAGCGGCGCGAATACTGGGTCGGTTCCAGCACCGTCGGGACCCTGGTCGGGAACAAGTTCTTCCCCGCCATTTTGGACCACTACCTGGCTCGGACCGGGGTGTCCGGCCAGCAGACCGATCAGCCCAGGGACCCCGACCAGCCGGTGAACCTGTGGGAACCGGCCGACGGCCCCGACGGGCACGACTTCGGCGCCCACGGGATCTTTGACAACAAGGCCATCGGCGTGGCCCCGCAGCTGTGGTTCTCCCATCACCACAAGACGCTGATCGGGGCCGGTGCCGCCGCAGTCGCCAGCGCCGCTGCGCTGCTCGCGCGCCGGGCCCGGCGGTGAGCCGCCAGTCGTCGCTCCGGCTGGTCGGCGCGGCCGGTCTGGCCTGGGGCGCGGCGCTGTTGTGGCGCGGGGATGCCCTGTTCGGTGCCGTCCAGGGCCGCGGGCCGTCGTCGGGGGAGCGCGACGCCATCGTGCTGCTCGGCGCCCGACACCTCGGTCAGGGCGTCGGTCAGGTTCTGCTGCCCCGGCACCTGGCCACCCTGTACGCCGTGGTCGATCTGCTGCACGCGACCAGCATGGTGCCGGTCGCGGTGACCGGGCCGCAACGCCGCCGAGCCGCCCTGGTCAGCGGCGGGGTGGCGACCCTGTCCGCGATCTGCTGCCTGGGGGCTCGGGCCTGATGTCGCCAGACCGAAAGGTGCCGGACCTGGACGCCGAGCGGGACTTCCCGCCGCAGTCCCTACGCCAGTACGCCCTGCTCGCCGACGGCTGCCGCGGGGCCCTGATCGGGCCGCGCGGCGACGTCAGCTGGCTGTGCGCTCCCCGGTGGGACTCACCGGCGGTGATCAGCCACCTCGTCGGCGGGGACGGTGTCTACGCCGTCACGCCCACCGACACCTTCGTCTGGGGTGGCTACTACGAGCCGAATTCGCTGATCTGGCGCAGCCGCTGGGTGACCACCTCCACGACGATGGAATGCCGGGAGGCTCTAATTTATCCCGCCGACGAGCATCGGGTGGTGCTGCTGCGCCAGCTCCGGGGCGGGACAGCGGACGTCGGCGTCCGGGTCGCGCTCCGGCTGTGCGGTGACTTCGGGCAGCGGCCGATGAGCGAGCTGCATCGGGGCGACGACGGCCGCTGGACGATGCAGGTCGGCGAACTGTCCGTCCGCTGGTCCGGCGCGGGGCAGGCGCACGAGCAGGACGGCACCCTGGTGTGGAGCACGAGCGTGCCGGCCGGAGCGTCCATTGACCTCGTCCTGGAGATCTCTGACCGCACCTTGCCGGCTCCGGTGGACCCCGACCTCGCCTGGGCGGCCACCCAGCAGGCCTGGCACGAGGCGGTACCCGATCTAAGCCGGACCGCCTCGCCGCCGGACGCCACCCACGCGTACGCCGTGCTGCGCGGACTGACCAGTCCCGGCGGCGGGATGGTCGCCGCGGCGACCCTTGGGCTGCCCGAGCGGGCCGAGGCCGGGAAGAACTATGACTATCGTTACGTCTGGATCCGCGACCAGGCCTACGCCGGGTTGGCCTGCGCGGTCGACCAGCCCTACCCGTTGCTGGACGAGGCGCTGGACTTCAGCGCTGCCCGTC
Source organism: Friedmanniella sp. (assembly GCA_965218535.1). Lineage (GTDB taxonomy): Bacteria > Actinomycetota > Actinomycetes > Propionibacteriales > Propionibacteriaceae > Microlunatus. Next base: position 592,427 of record CBDCLF010000001.1, on the reverse strand, counting down.
TGCTGGAGCACGGGGACAAGGTGTCCCCCGCATACCGGGTGGACGGCGGCCCGGTGCCGAAACAGACCCAGGCCGACCTGCCGGGCTATCCCGGCGGTACCGACACCGTCGGCAACTGGGTCCGGCAGCAGTTCCAGCTGGACGCGCAGGGGGAGACCCTGCAGCTGCTGGCCGCGGGGGCCCGGTTCGACCGGCTCTCGACCGACCACGTCGAGGCGATCGACGTCGCCATCGGTGTGATCGAGCGCAAGTGGCAGGCCCCCGAGGCCGGGATCTGGGAGCTGGGCAACGCCTGGTGGACGCAAGGCCGGTTGAGTGCGGTGGCTGGTCTCCGTTCGATCGCGCGGGAACTGCCGGCCGCCGGAGCCACCCGGGCCAGCGGATTGGCCGACGCCATCTTGGCCGAGACCTCGAAACGCTGCCTGAACCCGGCGGGCTACTGGCAGCGCAGCCCCGAGCACACCGGCGTCGACGCATCGCTGGTCCTGCCTCCGGTACGCGGCGCGCTGCCCGCGGACGATCCACGGACCGTGGCCACCTTGGCCCGGGTCGAAGCCGACCTGGTGGTGGACGGCTACGCCTACCGCTACCGGCCTGACGCCCGCCCGCTCGGCCAGGCCGAGGGGGCGTTTGCGCTGTGCGGCTTCCTGCTCAGTCTGGCGCACCTGCAGCAGGGCCACGTCACCCGGGCTTACCGCTACTTCGACCAGCAGCGCACGGCCTGCGGACCGCCGGGACTGCTGACCGAGGAGTACGACGTGGCCCAGCGTCAGCAGCGCGGCAACCTGCCGCAGGGCTTCGTGCACGCGGCCCTGCTGGAGTGCAGCCAGCGACTGCCTCACCTGGGCTGACTGCCTCACTCGGGCTGACTGCCTCACCTGGGCTGATCCGGCTCTCCGACCCGGGCCAGAAAGTCCGCCGCCGTCTCCGCCAGTCGGACGGGTGCTTGCACCACCCAGCCTTCCCCGGCCCCGGCCGCGACCGCCAGCTCCGCGGCCGGCAGCAGGGCGGCCAGTCGGCGGGTGGCGGCGAAGTTGCCCACGTCGTGTTGTCCGACCACGACCAGCGCGGGCGTACGAACCCGGTCCACGAAGCCGGCGTAGTCGACCCGGCGGACCTGGTCCAGCAGTTCCAGCACCCGCTCGCGCTGCCCGCGCAGCAGCTGCACCGAAGACAGCGGTAAGGCGGAGATGACGGCGTTGCTGAGCGAGCGCCGGGTGCGCTCGGCCAACCGATTCGCACTGGTCAGCACCAAAGCCTGTACCCGCTCGGGGAAGTGTGCGGCCACGTGCATCGCCACCATCGCGCCGTAACCCGACCCGACCAGAACTGCACGCGTGACCTCGGCCGCCGAGAGCGCGGCCAGTACCCGCAGCCCCGCGTCCTCCAGCACGACCAGACCCGACCCGGGGCGAAGGTCGGGAGTCAGCACCGCGGCGGCGGACGGCGCCCAAGCTGTCTCTACCGCGCCGAGATCGGCCGCCGGTCCGGTCGCCGCCGGCAGCCAGACCACCGGAGCGGGCCCGCTCACAGCCAGCTCACGTGCGGGGCGAGCAGGGCGTAGCCGACGAACGCGGCCACGTCGAGCAGGGTGTGCGCGACGATCAGCGGGGTGACCCGGCGCCACCGGAGGTAGACCAGGGCGAAGATCACTCCCATGATCAGGTTGCCGGCGAACCCGCCGTAGCCCTGGTAGAGGTGGTACGACCCACGCACCAACGCACTGAAGGCGACTACGGCCGGCAGCGCCCAGCCCAGTTGCCGGAGCCGGACGAACAGGTAGCCGACGATGATCACCTCCTCCAGCGCGGCGTTCTGCGCGGCGGAGAGAATCAGCACCGGCACCGTCCACCAGTTCTCGCCCAGACCGCTGGCCTGGACCTGGGTGTTCAGGCCCAACGCCCGGGCGCCGAGATACAGGCCGAGACCGGGAATCCCGATCACCGCGGCCAGCACCAGCCCGCGGGTCAGGTCGAACCGGGGCCGCGGCGGAATCAGCCCGATGGTGCGGCCGGCCGGGCGATCGGTCAGGTTGAGCAGGTACAGCACCAGCAGCACCGGCACCATCGCGAACCCGATCCCGACCAGCTGATAGCCCAGGTCCAACCACGGCCGGTCCGGGGTGGCGGCGGCGTTCAGGGTGGAGGTCTGCGCGGCCAGCGGCACGTTGCGGGTCTCCCGCTCCACGATCGACAACACCGCGTACACCGCGGACCGGCCCAACGTCAACGCCAAGACGACGCCCACCTCCACCCCCAACCGGACCCGGTCGAGCGGCGCGGCGCCGTTCAGCTGCTCGTCTGCCCGCGCCGCCATGGCATCATCCTGCCGTATTGAGACTTGTCAGCCGCTGTGGTCGCCAGGGCGACCACAGGCGCTGACAAGTCGGACCCCTTAGGCTGAGGCCCATGCGCGTAGGAGTCTTCGGAGCCACCGGCCAGGTCGGCGGGGTGATGCGGACGCTGCTGGCCCAGCGGGACTTCCCGCTGACCGACGTCCGTTTCTTCGCCTCGGCCCGCTCGGCCGGGTCCACCCTGCCCTGGGCCGGGGATGAGGTCGTGGTGGAGGACACCGACACCGCCGACTTCGCCGGGCTCGACCTGGCCCTGTTCTCCAACGGCAAGGCGGCCTCGCTGCGCACTGCACCCCGGGTGGTCGACGCCGGGGCGGTGGTGGTGGACAACTCCTCGGCCTGGCGGATGGACCCGGACGTGCCGCTGGTGGTGGCCGAGGTCAATCCCGACGACGCCCGGCACCTGGCCAAGGGCATCATCGCCAACCCCAACTGCACCACGATGCCCGCGATGCCGGTGCTGGCGCCGCTGCACCGGGCCGCCGGCCTGGTCCGGCTGCAGATCGCCACCTACCAGGCCGTGTCCGGCTCCGGCGGGGCCGGGGTGGCCGAACTGGATGCTCAGCTCCGGGCCGGGGGGGACCGAGCCAACGCGCTGGCGCTGGACGGCCGGGCCGTGGAGCTACCCGCCCCGCAGGTCTACGCGGCGCCGATCGCGTACAACGTGGTGCCGCTCGCCGGTTCGATCGTCGACGACGGCTGGGCCGAGACCGACGAGGAGCAGAAGCTCCGCAACGAGTCGCGCAAAATCTTGCACCTGCCCGAGCTGCGGGTGGCCGGGACCTGCGTCCGGGTGCCGGTGTTCACCGGGCACTCGCTGGTCCTGCACGCCGAGTTCGCCGACGAGCTCAGCCCCGAGCGGGCCACCGACCTGCTCGCCGACGCCCCCGGGGTGGCCCTGGCCGACCTGCCCACCCCGCTGGCCGCGGCCGGGCGGGACCCGAGCTTCGTCGGCCGGATCCGGGCGGACCGGTCCGCCCTGCCCGGCCGGGGACTGATCTTGTTCGTCACGAGCGACAACCTGCGCAAGGGCGCGGCCCTGAACGCGGTGCAGATCGCCGAGCTGGTCGCCGACCAGCGGCTCGGCGGTCGGCTCGCCGCCGGAGTCTCGTCCTGAGTCGGCGCCGGCTGGCCGTACTCGGCGCCGGGGTGATGGGGGAGACGGTCCTGTCCGGCCTGGTCCGGGCCGGTTGGGATGTTGCCGACATGGTTGCCACCGACCGCCGCCCCGAGCGACAGGCCGAGCTGCGCGCTGCGTACGGGATCGAGATGCTGGACAACGTTGATGCCGTCACCGGCGCCGACACGGTGGTACTGGTGGTCAAGCCCCAGGACATGACCGCCCTGCTGGACGAAATCGCGCCGGCGTTGGATCCGGTGGCGCTGGTGGTCTCGTTGGCCGCGGGCGTGGCCACCACCACCATCGAGCAGCGGCTGCCGGCCGGTACGCCCGTGGTCCGGGTGATGCCCAACACCCCCGCGCAGGTCGACGAGGGGATGGCCGCCATCTCGGCCGGTTCGGCTGCGACCGCGACGCACCTGGCGCGGGTCGAGACGATCCTGTCCGCGACCGGTCGGGTGGTGGTGGTGCCCGAGCGCTATCAGGACGCGGTCACCGCCATCTCCGGATCCGGTCCGGCCTACCTGTTCTTCGTCGTCGAGGCGATGATCGAGGCCGGCGTGCACCTCGGTCTGCCGCGGGACGTGTCGACCGAGCTGGTGGTGCAGACCATGCTCGGTTCGGCCAAGCTGCTGCGCGAGAGCGGCGAGCACCCCACCGTGCTGCGGGAACGGGTCACCTCTCCCGGCGGCACCACCGCGGCCGCGGTCCGCGAGTTGGAGGACCACAAGGTGCGTGCGGCCTTTCTGTCCGCGATCGAAGCCGCGCACGACCGGAGTCGTGCCCTGGCCGCGGTCGCCCGACAGGACCCGCCGAGCCCGTGAGCGCGGCCGACCCGTCCGCCGGTGACCCGGTCCTGCTGTATTCGCCGGCGCTGACCCGCTACGACTTCGGCGCGGCACATCCGATGGGGCCGGGACGAGTGGCCCGGACGGTGTCGCTGGCCCGTGCGTTGGGTGTCTTGGACCGGTTCGAGGTGCTCGCGCCGCCGCCGCCCGACGACACCTTGCTCGCGACCGTGCATACCGCCGCCTACCGGGACGCGGTCCGCCTCGGGAGACCGGACGAACGATTCGGGCTGGGCACCACCGACAACCCGGTCTTTCCCGGGATGCACCAGATCGCCTCCCAGATCGTCACCGCGACGGTGGCGGCGGCCCGGTCGGTGTGGAGCGGGCGGGCCCGGCGGGCCAGCAACATCGCCGGCGGTCTGCACCACGCGATGCCGGACCGGACCAGTGGCTTCTGCGTCTACAACGACGTGGCCGTGGCGATCCGCGCGCTCCTGGACGCCGGCTGCGAACGGGTCGCCTACGTCGACCTGGACGTGCACCACGGCGACGGGGTCCAACACGTCTTCTACCACGATCCGCGGGTGCTGACGGTCAGCCTGCACGAAACCCCGGTCTGCCTCTTTCCCGGGACCGGGTTCCCCACCGAGACCGGTGGCCCCGACGCCCGGGGGAGCGCGGTGAACGTGGCCCTGCCGCCCGGCACCGGCGACGCCGACTGGCTGCGGGCCTTTCACGCGGTCGTCCCCGACGTGCTCGCGGCGTACCGGCCGCAGGTTCTGTTCACCCAGCACGGCTGCGATACCCACGCCCACGATCCGCTGGCCGACCTAACGTTGTCGGTCGAAGGCCAGCGCGCCTCCTACCTGGCCGTGGCGGCGTTGGCCGACGAGCTCTGCGACGGTCGTTGGATTTCGACCGGCGGCGGGGGCTACGACCTGCTCCGGGTTGTCCCCACGGCCTGGACCCATCTGCTGGCCGTGGTCGCCGACCGACCGCTCGACCCGGTCACGCCGACCCCGCCCGCCTGGCGGGCCGAAGTCGGTGCCGGCGCGGCGACATCGATGGGCGACGGGGTCGAAGTCGCCTGGTCCGACTTCGACGACGGCTTCTCCCCCGAGAGCCGGCTCGACCGGGCCATCATGGCCACCCGGCAGGCGGTCTTCCCCGACCTGGGTCTCGACCCCGGCTTCTGACTCCTGGTTCGATCCGACCCCTCGGCAAACCAATCCGGTCCGGCCCGACCCTGTACCCGGGACGTCGATTGCCACTACTCTCACCCCAGTGCCTGCGTGACGTCGAAGGGGCGCGACGCGGACGGTACGGAAACGAGTGTCAGGGCATGGCGGAACAGAAGCGGGCGGGGGACGTGACACCGCTCGGTGGTGAACTGGGCAAGGCCCACTTTCTCACCGTCGCGGAGGTGGCGAAGCTGATGCGGCTGTCGAAGATGAGTGTCTACCGGTTGATCCACAACGGCGAGTTGGAGGCGGTCCGCTTCGGCCGGAGCTTTCGCGTCACGCAGGGTGCGGTCGACACCTTTTTGAAGAAGTCCTACTTCGAGGCGGGCTGATCGCGGGTGCTCAACCCGGGGTGAATTCGACGGTGAAGGAGCGGGCGCCGGGCCACAGCGCGTACTGCGGCAACACATCCATCCCGCAGGCCCGGGACCCGATCCCGTGCACGGCGTCGTCGAGGAACAGGTACGTGTGCGTCGGCGTCGGCAGCTCGTACGGGTGCCCCGCCCGGTCCAGCTGCTGCGGGGTCCACGAGGTCAGGGTGAAGCCGGGCCGGTGCCCGTCGGTGGTCGGCTGGGTCCGGACCGTCAGTGCCGGACCCTCGGCCGAGCCGACGCTCAGCTCCCGCAGCTCGGCTCGGTGCCCGGTCTCCTGCGGCCGGGAGTAATTCACGTTCAGCTCGGCCAGGTCGGCGGCGAAACGGCCGACCCGGGCCGCGTCGCGGGTGTCGGGGTAGCTTTCGGCCGGGCCGGTGCCGAACCAGGACGCCCGGTCCAGTCCGGCCGGCAGCTCCAGCCGCACCCCGACCCGGGGCCAGCTGCAGTCCCAGCCCGGCGAGGGCGCCACCTCCACCCGCAGCGCCATGCCCCTACCGGTCCGCCACCAGCGGTAGTTGACGTCCACTCCGAGCGGGGAGTTCGCCGCCGACGTCCGGACCGCCACGACCACTTGGTCGTCGTCGCCGTGCAGGGTGCGGACCCGGTGGGTCAGCCGGTCCAGCCCCCGCTCGCGCCAGCGCTGCGCCGACGACGGTCCGGGGACGCCTTCCCCGTGGGTCTGCTCCGGCGAGGCCAGCTCGTAGGAGCCCCGCTCGCCGCTGCGGTCGTTGTCGGTGGGTCCGCGCCACAGCTCCAGCCGCGGTCCGGACACCTCGATCCCGAACAGCTGTCGTAGCTGCCCGCTGGTGGTGTCGAACATCGCGTCGCCGAGACGAAACGAGCCCCCACGGGGCAGTGCCCGCCGCGGTGGATGAGCGGGGGCCCGGGCGGCCGGGGGCACGGCGGTGCGGGCCGTCAGGTTCCACTGACCTCGGGCCACCACGTGCCCGGCGGCCGCCCACGGCAGGTCGTCGGCCAGTTCGGCGCTCACGCTGAGCCAGGACTCGCCGGTCGGGGCCGGTTCCAATAGTTCCGCCGGCAGCGAGACGTGTCCGGTCTCACCGGCGGCCACCGGCAGCAGGTCGATCCGGCGGGTGGCTCGTGGTTCGCCGTCGATCTCCAATACCCCGACCAGGTGCAGGTGTTCGGTGGAGGCGTCGTGGTAGCGGTTGGTGACGACCAGGCTCGACCCCTGTCGGGCCAGTCGCAGCGGCGCGTTCACCGCCGCGAACTCGGCCAGCCCCGGCGTCGGCGTCTCGTCGGGCAGGATCATCCCGTCCATCACGAAGTTGCCGTCGTGTACGACCTCGCCGAAGTCGCCGCCGTAGGCGTAGTAGGGCCGGCCGTCGTCGGTGTGGGCCAACAGCCCGTGGTCGCGCCACTCCCAGACGAAGCCGCCGTGCAGCCGGGGGTAGCGCTGCACCAGGTCGTCGTAGTCGCGCAGCCCGCCGGGCCCGTTGCCCATGGCGTGGGCGTACTCGCACAGCAGGAACGGCTTGCTGCGGACCCGGTTCGCCTGCGCGGGTGCGTCGAGGTAGCTGATGAATCCGGACGCCGACCCGATAGCGGCGGTCTCGTCGAAGTTCGGGTACATCCGGGAGTACAGGTCGACGTAGGCGCAGACGTAGTCGCCCTCGTAGTGCACCGGCCGGCTCGGGTCGCGGCGGTGCACCCAGGCCGCCATCGCGGCTAGATTGACTCCGGTGCCCGATTCGTTGCCGAGCGACCAGATCACGATGCTGGCGTGGTTGAGGTCGCGTTCCACGGTGCGCTCGATCCGGTCCAGGTAGGCCGGTTCCCAGTCGGGGTCGTTCGACGGGTTGCCGGCCCAGTCGGCGAAGATGAAGCCGTGGGTCTCCAGATCGCATTCGTCGATCACCCAGAGACCGAGTTCGTCGGCGAGCTCGAGGACCTTCGGGTGCGGCGGATAGTGGCTGGTCCGGACGGCGTTGACGTTGTGCCGCTTCATCGCGATCAGGTCGGCCCGGGCGTGCTCGGCGTCGAACATCCGTCCCCGGACGGGGTGGGTCTCATGCCGGTTCATCCCGCGAAAGGTCACCGGTGCGCCGTTCACCAGCAGCCGATCGCCGTCGATCGTCACCGTCTTGAAGCCGATCCGCAGCGACACCGTCTCGGAGGTGGAGCGGACTTGCGCGTCGTAGAGCCGGGGGGACTCCGCACTCCACGGGTACACCGCTCCGACCCCGAATTCGGCCAGCTCGGCCGCGGCCGAAAACGTCCGGCGCACTCCCAGCTCGGGCAGCTCCACGGTGACCGGATACGCGTCCGGTCCGGCGATCAGCCGCGGGTCGAGCCGGCCCTGACCGTCTCCGTTCCGTGGGGCCGACCCGGGCTCGTACGCGGTGGCCAGCCAGACGCTGTCCAGGGCGCCGGCCGGGCGCGCCAGCAGCGTCACGTCCCGGAAGATGCCCGGCAGCCACCACTGGTCCTGGTCCTCCAGATAGCTGGCGCCCGACCACTGGTGCACCCGGACCGCGAGCAGATTGGCCCCCGGCCGGACCAGGTCGGTCACGTCGAACTCCTGCACGAGTCGGCTGCCGCGGCCGATGCCGACCTCGGCACCGTTGCACCACACCTTGTACAGCGACTCCACTCCGTCGAAGCGCAGCAGCACCCGCTCGGCCCCCCAGTCGGGCACGGTGAAGCTGCGCCGGTGGTCCCCGGTCGGGTTGTCGTCGGGGACGAACGGCGGATCGAGCGGGAAGGGATACTGCACGTTGGTGTAGATCGGGGACCCGTACGGGGTCGACGTCGCGGTCCGCGCCGAACCCTCCCCGGGCAACACCCAGTGCGAGGGCACGGGCAAGACGTCCCAGCCCGAGTCGTCGAAACCGGGCTCGGCGAACGACTCGTCCAACCCGAGCGGAGAGGCCGACCAACGGAACCGCCAGTTCCCGTTCAAACTCAGCTGCGGTGCGTCGGTGTCCAGCCAGGGCCGGGGGATGGCGCGGGCGCCGTTGCCGGGGGCGACGTCGTCGATGTAGGAGGGCACGTCGTCAGGGTAGGCTGTGACGCCGGTCGGTTCGCCGCCCAGCCGCCTGAGCTACTCAATCCCGGTTTCGGGTTCAGCTCGTTTCAGGTCAGGCAGTTTCACGTCCAGTCAGTTCCACATCCAGTCAGCAGTCAAGTCCGGGACCACGCACGTCTCGGGAGGTCGAGAGGTCACAACGTGGGTTCGGTCATCAAGAAGCGGCGTAAGCGGATGGCGAAGAAGAAGCACCGCAAGCTGTTGAAGCGTACGCGTATCCAGCGCCGCCGCGCCGGCAAGTAAGCCGCCCGGGCGAAGAGGACCCGGGGGCAGCGGCGTGGGCCAAGTCGTGCTGGTGACCGGCGTGTCGCGCGACCTGGGGGCCCGCTTCGCCCGTTCCCTTGCCGCTGACCCCGCCGTCGCCGTAGTCGGGGTCGACGTGACCCCACCGCGGCACGACCTCGGTCAGGCCCGGTTCGTCCGGGCCGACATCCGCAGCCCGAGCATCGCCAAGGTGCTGGCGACCCACCAGGTGGACACGGTCGTGCACATGGCCCTGGTCTCCACTCCGGCGCGGGTCGGCGGGCGCTCGTCGATGAAGGAGATCAACGTCATCGGCACCATGCAGCTGATGGCGGCCTGTCAGCGCAGCGCCCGGGTGCGGAAGCTGGTCGTGCAAAGTTCGGTCTCGGTGTACGGGGCCTCCCCGCGGGATCCGGCCCGGTTCACCGAGGACATGTCGGCCCGGGTGCAGCCGCGGACCGGCTTCGGCAAAGACACCATCGAAGTCGAGGGCTACGCCCGCGGATTGGCCCGGCGCCGACCCGACATGGTGGTCACCACGTTGCGGCTGGCCGCGCTGATGGGCGCGGGCGTGAACAGCAACATCACCGGCTACCTCGGGTTGCCGGTCGTACCCCGGGTGGCCGGCTTCGACGCCCGGCTGCAGTTCCTGCACCCCAGCGACGCGGTCGCCGGACTGAGTTTGGCCGCTCGCCGCGATCTCGGCGGAACCTTCAACGTCGCCGCCCCCGACGTGGTGACCCTGACCCAGGTGCTCCGCCGGCTGGGGCGGGTCAGCGTCGCGGTCCCGCGCGCGGGTGCCCCCTGGCTGGCGTCGATGCTCCGGCGCGGCCGGCGCGCCGGCCTCTCCGCCGACCAGTTCGATGCGTTGACCTACGGTCGGGTGATGGACGTGTCGCGTTTCCTGGCGGTCGGCTTCGAGCCTCGGTACTCCAGCAGCGATGCCCTGGCCGAACTCGTGGCCACCTCCGCTCCCGGACCGTTGCGCGCGGACCGGATCGAGCAGGCCGTGCGGACCGTACGCGACCGGCTCCCGGAACGGGCCGCTGCCGGTGAGTGAGGCGCGGGTGATCCGGCTCGACCGGCACCGGTCCTCGGGCCGGGACGGGCCGCGCTCGCACCGGGCGGCGGGTCCCGGGGGCGATCCGACCGCCGACCGGGACGCGCTCGGCGACCTTGCGGATCGAATAAGTCGACGGTTCGGCTGGGATGCCGAGACGCTCCGGCGCGCCGGGGACTTCCTCGCCTCCCGGCTGGCCGGCGACTACCCCGTCGACGAGTTCGGCTTCGACCCCGATTTCACCGAGAAGGTCTTCCTGCCGCTGCTGCGTCCACTGGTCCGGTCCTGGTTCCGGGTCGAGCTGCGGGGCGCGGAGAATCTGCCCGACACCGGGCCGGCGCTGCTGGTGTCCAATCATGCCGGCACCCTGCCGCTGGACGGCATGGTCTTACACACCGTCGTCTTCGACGAGGTCGGCCGGCATCCGCGGATGCTCGGAGCGGACCTGGTCTTCGCTACGCCCTTCTCCCACGACCTGGCCCGCAAGACCGGGACGACGCTGGCCTGCCGGGCCGATACCGAGCGACTGCTGCGCGCCGGCGAGCTCGTCTCGGTCTTCCCCGAGGGCTTCAAGGGACTGGGCAAGCACTACTCCGACCGGTACAAGCTGCAGCGGTTCGGCCGGGGCGGATTCGTCTCGGCGGCCGTCCGTGCGTCGGTTCCGATCGTGCCCGTCTCCATCGTGGGCTCGGAGGAGATCTATCCGCTGCTGTCGCGGGCGCCCGCCTTGGCCCGCGCCCTCGGACTGCCCTACTTCCCGGTCACGCCGCTGTTCCCCTGGCTGGGGCCGCTGGGGGCGGTGCCCCTGCCCAGCAAGTGGATCATCTCGGTGGGGGAGGCGATCACCACCGACGAGTTGCCGCCGGGCGCCGCCGATGACCCGCTGACGGTGTTCAACGTGACCGACCAGGTCCGCGAGACGATCCAGCACACGCTCTACGCCCTGTTGACCCGGCGGCGCGGCGTGTTCGGCTGACCGTCGATCCGGCGGGCGGTGCCGTGCTCGGTGCGTTGATCGTGGTGGTCCTGGCCACGGCCGGCTTCTCGGTGGCCGTGGTGGCACTTCGCGCGCGGCTCGACGCGGCGGCGCGCCCGGCCGCCGAATCTGCGGCTGGCGCGTCGGTGACCTTGGGGCAGGCCGAGGGCTTCGTCGTCGTCGGGGCTGCCGCGCTCGGGCTGCTGGCGGTGGCGGTGGCCGTGCTGGGGTGGGCCTTCGGCCGGGCCGGGCCGGCGGAAGCCCTGGCCGTGGTCGGGTTGATGGCGTACCTGCTCTATCTGCTGGCCGCCGCGGCCCTGCTGCACCGCACCGGCCGGGAGCTCAGCCGCGTCGCCAGCGCCGGTGCAGCGCCCGCCCGGCGGCCACCGCTCCGCTCGCGGCCCCGAGTCCGCTGGCCCCGAGCAACCCCCGGCGAGCCGCCCGGCGGCCGGTCCGGTAGTCGTGCACCTGCCAGCCCTGGGCCTGCGCGTGCCGGGCGAGACGGCGATCGGGGTTGATCGCGCAGGGGTGGCCGACCAGCGACAACATCGGCAGGTCGTTGAACGAATCGGAGTAGGCGAAGCTGCGGCCCAGATCCAGCGCGTGCTCGCGGGCCAGGGCCCGGACGGCTTCGGCCTTGGCGGGGCCGTGCAGCATTTCACCGCGGAGGCGTCCGGTGTAGACCCCGTCGCGGTGCTCGGCCGTGGTCCCCAGCGCCCCGGTCAGGCCGAGCTTGGCCGCGATGATCCCCGCCACCTCCACCGGTGCCGCGGTGACCAGCCAGACCTGCTGGCCCACGTCGAGGTGGAGTTGGGCGATGGCCAGCGTGCCCGGCCAGATCCGGTCGGCGATCGACTCCTCGTAGACCTCGTAGCCGATCTCGGTGATCTCGTCCACGCTGTGCCCCTCGATCAGGCTCAGCATGGTGGCCCGGGCGTCGGCGATGTGCTCGGCCTTCTCCTGCCCGACGACCCGGAAGTAGGCCTGTAGCCAGACCGCCTTGGCGATCACCCGGGCGGAGAAGAACTTGCGTCGGTACAGGCCCTTGGCGAAGTGGAAGATCGACGCTCCCTGAACGATGGTGTTGTCCAGGTCGAAGAAGGCGGCGGCGGACGGATCGGCCTGGATCGTGGTGTGGGACGGCTGGACGGAGACCGCGGCCGCGCCGCCCTCAAGGGGCTGAACGGCCTCCTCCGGCACCCCGTCCGCGGTCGTCACGTCCCCACCTTAGGAGAACCCTGGTCCGCCGCATTGTTTCGGGAGCCGAACCCTACGCCGCGCCGCCGGTCAGGACCGGTCCCGGCGGAAGCTGGGGTGGAGTTGGGTCAGCGACGGCTCAGCGCCCAGGTTCGTCGACCCGGTTGTCGCCAGATTCACCCCAGATCTGCTGATCGGGCACTCAGAGCGCTGTTTCGCGAATCTGGGGTGAATCTGGCGACACTCGCCCCGCTGACCGCGTCCCGACGGGCTACCCGACAGACGGCTTTGCGGTAATACCGCAGCAGGCGCATCGGTCGAGACCAGGGTGAAACCGGCGTGCAGCAGCGTGCGCTGGGAGGCGACGTTGGCGTGGTCGGTGTCGGCGAGCACCGTCGTCACCGCGTGGTTGGCGGCGACGGTGAGCAGGGCCGTCACCGCTTCGGTGGCGTATCCGCGGCCGCGAGCCGACGGGACCAGGCCATACCCGATCTCGACCACGCCTCCACTCGGGCAGCCCTTGAAACCGACTCCGCCCACCGCCAGCCCGTCTACGGCACGAACGACCTGGTAGTAGCCGAACGGTCGTTGCTCACCTTGCTGACGGGCGGCCCGGAGGAAGCCGTCGACGGCGACGAGATCACCGGCAAACGGATAATCCTCCGCCCAGCGGTCAGCGGGGCCGGCAGTCCGGGCGCGGATCCGCCGGGCCTCCGCTTCGTCGACCGGATGCAGGCGTAGCCGCGCCGTCGCCAGGTCGCTCACCGGGTCAGCGAAGCACAACCGAGGCGGAGCCACCAGGAGATTTTCCCGTCACCCCGGATTCGCCCGTCACGCCGTCTCGCCAAAGTGGAACACTGCACAGGTGGATTCACCCGCAGCCCAGCCACCGGCGGCCCCCGGGCCTCGGGTCCGGCTGATCACCCGCGTGAACTGTCACCTGTGCGACGTCGCCCGGGAGGTGGTGGCCACGGTATGCACGGAGAGCGGGGACACCTTCGAGGAGGTCGACGTCGACGCCGACCCTGAACTGGCCCGGCGCTACACCGACGAGGTGCCGGTCACCTTCGTCGACGGGGCCCAGCACGACTTCTGGCGGGTAGATCCGGTCCGGCTGCGCGCAGCCCTGAGCAGAGCCCACGGCTAGTCATCGCGGCGTAGGGTCGGTCCGTGACATCGGCCGACCTGTTGGGCGTGGGCGAGGCGCGCGGCGTCGGTAGGGACGTTCCGCCCGCCACGGTGGCCCGGCTCCCGGCCTACCTGCGCGCTCTGCGACGCCTCGACGACGGCCACGTCGACCTGGTCAGCAGTACCGCACTGGCCGAAGCGGTGGGGGTCAGTCCGGCGCAGCTGCGCAAAGATCTCTCCCGGCTCGGTTCGTGGGGCACCCGCGGCGTGGGCTACGACGTGGCGCGGTTGCGGCGTCAGATCGGCGACGCCATCGGCGCGGCGCAGGAGTGGCCGGTGCTGATCGTCGGGGTCGGCCACCTGGGCACCGCGTTGGCCAACTACGCCGGTTTCACCGCGCGGGGGCTCAAAGTGGTAGCCCTGATCGACCCTTCGCCGACGCTGGTCGGCCGCCGGATCCACGGGGTGGCGGTGCGGGACCTCACCGACCTCGAGGAGGTCCTGAACAGCACCGGACCAGCGATCGCGGTGATCGCCACCCCGGGACCCGCCGCCCAGCAGGTGGCCGATCGGCTGGTGGCCCTCGGGGTCACCAGCATCCTCAACTTCGCCTCCACCACCCTCGCGGTGCCCACCGGGGTCAACGTGCGTACGGTCGACCTGGCCTCGGAGCTGCAGATCCTGGCTTACCACCAACAGCGCCGAGAAGGGGTCGACCACCGGTGAGCATTCTTGCGGTGAGCGTGTCGCACCGTTCCACCTCCGTCGCCCGGCTCGGGGAGCTGGCGATGGACGCCGCGACCGCGGCCAAGCTGGCGCAGACGCTGGTGACGGGGGAACACATCGAGGAGGCGGTCGTCCTCTCCACCTGCAACCGGACCGAGGTGTACGCCTACGTGTCCCGCTTCCACGGCGGCCTGGACGAGGCGGTCCAGGCCCTGGCCGACCGAACCGGGGCCTCGGTCAGCCAGCTGCGGACCAGCTGCGCGGTCTACTTCGACGAGGCCGCGGTCGCGCACGCCTTCTCGGTCGCCGCCGGCTTGGAGTCGGTCGTGCTGGGCGAGAGCCAGATTCTGGGTCAGGTCCGGTCCGCCCTTGCCCAGGCGCAGGCGCAGGGGACGGTCGGGACGGTGTTGAACGCGTTGTTCCAGCAGGCGATCCGGGTCGGCAAACGCGTCCAGACCGAGACCGCGGTCGCCGGTACCGGACGTTCACTGGTCACCGCCGCCTACGACCTGTTGAGTGCGGCCAACGGCGAGTTGGACGGGCGCCGCGTGCTGGTGCTGGGGGCCGGCTCGATGGCCGGCCTCGCGGCCCGGACCGCCGCCGCCGCCGGGGCGGGCGTCACTTGTGTGAACCGGACCTTCGAGCGGGCTCAGCGGCTGGCGGAGACGGTCGGCGGCCGAGCGGCGGAACTGAGCCGGCTCGCGGTCGAGCTGCAGCGAGCCGACGTGCTGGTCACGTGTACCGGCGCCCGCTCCCTGCACCTGGGTCGTGACGAGCTGACCGGGACAGCGGTGACCGGCGTGGTCGACCTGGGACTGCCGGCCGACGTCTCGGCCGACGTCACCACCCTCGGCATCGTCCTGGTCAACCTCGACCTGCTGGTTGCCACCCGCTCGGAGACGGCGTCGGCCGAGGTGGACCAGGCGCGGGCCTTGGTCCGAGCGGAGGTGCAGGACTTTCTCGGCGTACGCCGGGCGGCGTCGGTGACCCCCACCGTCGTCGCCCTACGCACCATGGCTCAGCAGGTGGTCGACGCCGAGGTCAAGCGGCTCGACGCCCGGTTGCCGGACCTGGACGAACGGGCCCGAGGCGAGGTGCAGCGCACCCTGCGCCGGATCGCGGACAAGCTGCTGCACACCCCCACCGTGCGGGTCAAGGAGCTGTCGGCCGACCCGGACGCCCTGGACTACGCCGCCGCACTCCGCGAGCTGTTCGCCCTCGACCCGTCGAACGTGGCCGCGGTGATGTCGGCCGAGGGGATGTCTGCCGAGGGGATGTCGGCCGAGACGAGGACGTAGCCGCAGCGACCAACGGGCAGACTGGGACCCGTCATGAACGACTCCTGCGCGGCCGGTGCCGGGTCACTGCGGTTGGGGGCTCGAACCTCCCCGCTGGCCCGGGCCCAGGTCGACCTCGTCGCCGCTCAACTCGGCGCACTCGGGATCGGCACCAGCTTCGTCGGGGTGACGACGACCGGGGACGTCGACCTCCGCCGGTTGACCGAGATCGGCGGTACCGGGGTGTTCGCCAACGCCGTCCGGGAAGCGCTCCGGGCCGGTCGGATCGACCTTGCGGTGCACTCGCTGAAGGACCTTCCGACCGTGGCGGAGGACGACCTGGAGGTGATCGCGATACCGGTACGCGAGGACACGCGCGACGTCTTGGTGGGGTCGACACTTGGTTCCTTGCCACCTGGCGCGCGGATCGGCACCGGCGCACCCCGACGAGTCCTGCAGTTGTTGGAGTGGGCCCGACGCGATGGCCGCCGGATCGACGTGCGCCCCGTCCGCGGCAACGTCGACACCCGAATCGGACTGGTCCGCAGCGGAGTCCTGGACGCGGTCGTCCTGGCCGGCGCCGGGCTGCACCGGCTGGGGCGGCTGGGAGGCCGAGGGTTGGCGGACCCGGCTCGGGCTGATCGTGATGGCGCTGAGGTTCGAGTCGACGGACTGCCGGCGCAGGTGCTGAATGAGCAGGTGATGCTGCCGGCTCCGGGCCAGGGGGCGCTGGCGTTGGAGGTGCACCAGGACCTGCCGGCGGCGGCCCGCGACGTCCTGCGCCGCCTCGACGATCCCCGGTCGCGAGCCGAAACGCTGGTCGAACGGGGTTTCCTGGCCACCCTGGAAGCGGGTTGCACCGCGCCGGTGGGTGCCCGTGCAGAAGTCAAATCGGTCCGTGGTAAAAGCCTCGATTTGACTCTGACGGCGGTAATTGGGAGAACGTTACTGAGCACGTTGTCAGATTCGGCCCCCGACGGTCCACCGTTCCGTCTTCAGGTCAGCGGATCCACCACCGAACCCGCGGACTTCGGAGCGCAGGCTGCCCGGTCGGTACTCGCGCAACTACTCGACTCGACACCATGATCAACCAAGCTGATCTTGGTGACAACTTCATGATCGACTGCCCACATCCATGATCATCGACAACTCCATCATCGTCTCAAGACCGTCGTCGGCGCACCCCGGCCGAGGGCGATCCGGGTCCCGCTCCAGCAACCGGCGAGACCGCATCATCGAACACGAGAGAGCCCAGTGAGCACATCCTCGGTCCGCAGCCCGAACGACTCGACCATGACCTCCCCAGCCACCCGCGGTCGCGTGATCTTCGTCGGCGCCGGCCCCGGTGACCCCGATCTACTGACGCTGGGCGCGATCGCGGCCCTGGCCGACGCGAGCGCGGTGATCGTGGACGACGAGCGCCAACGAGAGATCCTCACCCATCCCGCCATCACCGTGGCGCCGGATGCGGCGGTGACGACCCTCGGGCTGAACGACGGGCACAAGCCGCTCACTCCCTCGGCCCGGGCCAAGATCGTGATTCGGCACGCTGCCCGGGGTGGCCGGGTCGTTCGTCTGGTCACCGGTGATCCGTTCTGGGACAACGCGGTGGCCGACGAGGCGGCAGCTTGTGTCCGGGGCGGAATCGACTTCGAGGTCGTACCCGGGGTCTCCAGTCTGACCGCCGTCCCCGAGTACGCCGGCATCGACCTGATCCATGCCGGTGGCGTGCAGTTCGCCTCGGTCACCGACGGCCGGTTCACCAAGGTCGGGACGGCCTCGTGGGGCAACGCCGCCACCGTCGTGGTCAGCACGCTGGTCGAGCACCTCGGGTCGCTGGTGGCGGCCGCTCGGGTCGCCGGCCGGCCGGCCACCGATTCGGTGGTGCTAACCCTGCACGGCGGCAGCACCGCGCAGGTCACCGTGCCCTGCGCCTTGGACGACGTGGTCGACGCCGTGGCCGCGCTGGACGTGCCCGGCGGCGATCCGGTGCACGTGATCATGGGTTCGGCCGCCGCGCAGCGCGGCGAGCTGAGCTGGTACGAGACCAAGCCGCTGTTCGGCTGGCGGGTGCTGGTGCCGCGGACCAAGGACCAGGCGGCGCCGATGGTGGCCCGGCTCCGCACGTACGGCGCGCACAGCGAAGAGGTGCCGACGATCTCGGTGGAGCCGCCCCGCAGCCCGCTGCAGATGGACAAGGCCATCCGCGGCCTGGTCGAGGGGCGCTACGAGTGGATCGCGTTCACTTCGGTGAACGCGGTCAAGGCCGTCCGGGAGAAGTTCGACGAGTACGGCCTGGACGCCCGCGCCTTCTCCGGGGTGAAGGTGGCGGTGGTCGGAGACGTCACGGCCGCGGCCCTGCAGGGGTGGGGGATCGAGCCCGAACTGGTCCCGACCGGGGAGCAGTCCGCAGCCGGCCTGGCCGCAGAGTTCCCGCCGTACGACGACGTCCTCGACCCGATCAACCGGGTCTTCTTGCCGCGGGCCGACATCGCCACCGAGACGCTGTCCGCCGGGCTGGTCGAACTGGGCTGGGAGGTGGAGGACGTGACCGCCTACCGGACGGTGCGGGCCGCCCCGCCGCCCGCACCGGTGCGGGAGTCGATCAAGACCGGCAAGTTCGACGCGGTGGTGTTCACCTCCTCCTCCACGGTCCGCAACCTCGTCGGGATCGCGGGTAAGCCGCACGCCAGTACGGTGATCGCCGCGATCGGTCCGGCCACGGCCAAGACGTGCGAGGAGCACGGACTGCGGGTCGACGTGGTGGCGCACAAGCCGTCGGTGGTCGAGCTGGCCGACGCACTGGCTGCGTTCGCCGCCCAGCGCCGGGACGCCCTGGTCGCCGACGGTCAGCCGGTGCTGCGGCCGTCGCAGCAGCGCGGGCCGGCCCGGCGCAGCTGAGCCGGGGTCCTCGCGTGCCCGCAGCGTTGGCGGGCCGGGTGGCCCTGGTCACCGGCGCCAGCCGCCGGATCGCCATCGGTGCCGCGATCGCGCGGCGGCTGGCCGGCGACGGGGCCGCGGTGCTGGTCCACGGCTGGGAACCCCACGACGCCGAGCAGGCCTGGGGCGCCGACGCCGGCGGGGGCCCCGCCCTGGTCGAGGAGCTCCGGGCGGCCGGCGCCCAGGCGGAGTGGGTCCAGGGCGACCTGGCCGATCCTGAGGTGCCGGCCCGGCTCGTCCAGGTCGCCCGGGACGTCTTCGGCCGGCTCGACATCGTGGTCGCCAACCACGCCCGCAGCAGTGCGCAGGGGCTCGAGGACCTGACCGCCGCCGAAATCGACCTGAGCTACGCGGTGAACACCCGAGCCACGTTGCTGCTGATCCAGGCCTTCGCCGCCGGCCGGCCGGAGTCGGCGGGCGGCCGGGTGGTGCTGTTCACCTCCGGGCAGTACCACGGCGCGATGCCGGACGAGTTGCCCTACATCGCCTCCAAGGCCGCGTTGCACCAGCTCACGCCCAGCCTCGCCGCGCACCTGATCGCCCGGGGGATCACCGTCAACTGCATCAACCCCGGACCCAACGACACCGGCTACGCCGACGAAAAGACCTGGGCCGCGGTAGCCGCGCGCAACCCCGGCGGCCGGGCCAGCACCCCGGCCGACGCGGCCCGGCTGGTGGGCTGGCTGGTCAGCGACGAGGCGGCCTGGGTGACCGGCCAGGTGATCGCCAGCGACGGCGGCTGGTCGACCCTGGGCGCCTGACCTGGGCGGATCAGTCGAGTTCGCCACCTTGTCGAATGCTCGGTGAGGCACCGTCTCACGAGCTCGGCTGGTACGTCTG
Organism: Friedmanniella sp.; assembly: GCA_965218535.1. Classification (GTDB taxonomy): domain Bacteria; phylum Actinomycetota; class Actinomycetes; order Propionibacteriales; family Propionibacteriaceae; genus Microlunatus. The sequence continues at coordinate 573,112 of CBDCLF010000001.1, read as the reverse complement.
CGCGCAGTCGACCGCCGTGACTTGGATCGCAACCGTGCTCGTCACTGGCCGACTCGGTGGCCGACTAGATTGGGTCGGTGCAGGAAACGCAGCTGCGGCAACGACCGCGCCGGCTCCGGACGTCTCCCGCCGTCCGGGCGATGGTCGCGGAGACCTCGGTCGCACCGCGACAGCTGGTGCTGCCGGTGTTCGTCGCCGAAGGCTTGACTGAGCCCCGGCCGATCACCTCGATGCCGGGGGTGGTGCAACACACCCTGGACACTCTGCGCAAGACCGCGGTCGAGGCGGTCGACGCCGGTCTGGCCGGGGTGATGATCTTCGGCGTCCCGCGGACCAAAGACGCGCGGGGCACGGGTGCCTTGGACGAGCACGGCATTCTCGCCGCGGCGATCCGGGCCGTCCGCGAAGAGATCGGCGACGACGGGTTGGTGATGACCGACGTCTGCCTGGACGAGTTCACCGACCACGGGCACTGCGGCGTACTCACCGCCTCCGGGCAGGTCGACAACGACGCCACGGTCGAGATCTACGCCCGGATGGCGGTGCTGCACGCCGAGGCCGGCGCCCACGTCGTCGCCCCGAGCGGGATGATGGACGGCCAGGTCGGCGCCATCCGGGACGCGCTGGAGGCCGCCGGGCACACCGACACCGCCATCCTGGCCTACGCCGCCAAGTACGCCTCCGCGTTCTACGGCCCCTTCCGGGAGGCCGTCGACTCCCGCCTGGTCGGCGACCGGCGTACCTACCAGCAAGACGGCGCCAACCTCCGCGAAGCGCTGCGCGAGGTGGCCTTGGACGTCGCCGAGGGTGCCGACATGGTGATGGTCAAACCCGCCCTGGCCTACCTCGACGTCCTGCGCGCCGTCCGGGAAGCCGTGGACGTACCGGTCGCGGCGTACAACATCTCCGGCGAGTACGCGATGGTCGAGGCCGCCGCCGCGAACGGCTGGATCGACCGGGACGCCGCCGTGGCCGAGACCTTGACCTCGATCCGCCGGGCCGGCGCGGACATCGTGTTGACCTACTGGGCCCTGGACTGGGCCGCTCGCCGGGTCCGGGGAGCTCGATGATCAGGTCGAGCGCTCGTCCCGGACGGGTACTTCGCCCAGTTTCCTGGCACTTACCCCAGGAAGTTTCCTACGGTAAGTGCCAGTTCCCCACGTTAACGTGGGGAACCGACCACCCAGCGGACCGCCGCTGCCGGCCGGGTCGGGGGACCCGGTGAGCGGCGCGACGGTGACGGGGGCGAACGACACCCAGTCGGCGGCCGCGTTCGCGCGGGCGCGAGAGCTAACCCCCGGGGGGGTCAACTCACCGGTCCGGGCGTTTCTCTCCGTCGGCGGGACGCCGCGGTTCATCGCCCGGGCCAAGGGCGCCTACCTCTACGACCTGGACGGTAACGAGCTGGTCGACCTGATCTGTTCGTGGGGGCCGATGCTGCACGGCCACGCCCACCCGTACGTGCTGGCCGCGGTCGCCCGGGCCGCCGAGCACGGCACCTCCTACGGCGCCCCGACGCTGGCCGAGGTCGACCTGGCCGCCGCCATCGTGGACCGGACCCCGGTCGAGCAGGTCCGGCTGGTCAATTCCGGCACCGAGGCCACCATGTCGGTGCTCCGCCTCGCCCGGGGGATCACCGGCCGGGACAAGATCGTCAAGTTCGCCGGCTGCTACCACGGCCACGTCGACGCCCTGCTCGCCTCCGCCGGCTCCGGCGTCGCGACGCTGCAGCATCGGTCCGGCTCCAAAGTCTCCGGCGGCGCGATCCCCGGTACGCCCGGAGTCACCGAGGCGACCACCGCCGACACCATCGTGTTGCCCTACAACGACCGGGCGGCGGTCCGAGCCGCGTTCGCCGCCTACGGCGCCCAAATCGCCTGCCTGATCACCGAGGCCGCCTGCGGCAACATGGGGGTCGTCCCCCCGGGCGTCGAGGACGGGGTGGGGTTCAACACTTTCCTGGCGCAGCTCTGCCACGAGTACGGCGCGCTGTTCGTCTCCGACGAGGTGATGACCGGCTTCCGGATCCACCGCCACGGCCAATTCGGCATCGATCGTGTGGTCCCGGACCTGATGACCTTCGGCAAGGTGATGGGCGGCGGCTTCCCCGCCGCCGCGTTCGGCGGCCGGGCCGAACTGATGCAGAGCCTGGCCCCGGTCGGCGGGGTCTATCAGGCGGGCACGCTCTCGGGTAACCCGGTGGCGACCGCCGCCGGCCTGGCCACGCTGGAGTTGGCCACCGACGACGTCTACGCCCACCTCGACCGGGCCTCGGCCCGGCTGCAGCGCGAGGTTTCCGCGGCGCTGGGCGCCGCCGGCGTACCGCACGTGGTCCAGGCCGCGGGCAACCTGTTCAGCGTGTTTTTCGTCGGCACCGACGTCGACGCGGTGCCCGACTACGCCACCGCGTCCAGCCAGGTCACCGCTCGCTACGCCGCGTTCTTCCACGCCATGCTGGACGCCGGGGTCTACCTGCCGCCGAGCGCCTTCGAGGGCTGGTTCGTCTCCACCGCGCACGACGACGCGGTGCTGGACCGGGTGGTGGACGCGCTCCCGGCCGCGGCGACCGCCGCGGCCCGGGCGTGAGCGAGGAGAACGGCGTAAGCGGGGAGAATGGCCAGGTGACCAGTACAGAGCTCGACCAGCAGCCGACCGTGGTGCATCTGGTGCGCCACGGTGAGGTCTACAACCCCGCCGGACTGCTGTACGGGCGGCTGCCGGATTACCACCTGTCCGACCTCGGTCGGCAGATGGCCCAGCGGGTCACCGACCAGCTGCGCAACCGCGACATCGTGCACCTGCGCTGCTCGCCACTGGAGCGGGCGCAGGAGACGATGGAACCACTGGCCGGCGCCCTCGGACTGCCGGTCACCACCGACGGCCGGGTGATCGAGGCCGACAACTACCTCGAGGGGTTGAAGGTCAGCTGGAACGGGGCGTTGCGTCGGCCCCGCAACTGGTGGCTGTTCCGCAACGCCCTCAAGCCGACCTGGGGTGAGCCGTACGCCGAGATCGTGGCCCGGATGCGACTGGCCCTGACCGATGCGGCCACGGCGGCGGCGGGTCACGAGGCCGTGATCGTGTCCCACCAACTGCCGATCTGGATCGCCCGCTGCGGCGCGACCGGCCGCCGGTTGGCGCACGACCCGCGCAAGCGTGAGTGCACCCTGGCCAGCGTGACTTCCTTCCGCTTCCGGTACGGCCGGGTCGTCGACGTCGGCTACGCCGAACCGGCCCGTGATCTGCTGGGTGCCGCTCCGGGCCGGAAGTTCGTCGCCGGTGCCTGAACGCGCCCGCCGGTGGGTCCCGACTGCGGTCGCGACCTTGGCACTGGCCACTGTGCTCGCCGGGTGTTCGACCAGCGGCGCCGACGAACCCACCCGCGGGGCCAACCAGCAGGGCTACGTCGGGGTCGACGGCAACCTGACCCAGATCGCGCCCGACCAGCGCCGGCCCGTGCCGACCGTCTCCGGCCCGGCACTGAGCCCCGCGGCGTCTCCCAGCGGGGCCGCCGGGTCGCCGAAGACGGTCTCCACCGCCGACTACCGCGGCACGGTGGTGGTGTTGAACATCTGGGGGTCGTGGTGCGCGCCGTGCCGGGAGGAGGCGCCGGCCCTGCAGGCGGCCAGTGACGCCACCAGGGGCAAGGCGCAGTTCATCGGGCTGAACGTCAAGGACGCCGGCCCGGCCGCGCCGGCGGCGTTCCTGCGGGCACAGGGCATCACCTATCCCAGCATCTTCGACCCCTCCGGGCAGACCCTGTTGTCGCTGGCCGGGCAGATTCCGCCGAGCGCGATCCCGTCGACGGTGATCGTGGACCAGCAGGGCCGGGGGGCGGTCCGGGTGCTCGGTGCGGTCAGCAAGGCCAGCCTGGTCCAGATGATCGACGACGTGGCCGCAGGCCGCTAGCCATGGTTCCCCTTGACCTGTCCACCTGGGCCGAGCAGGCCGTTGGCGGCTCGATGGCGCTGGCCCTGCCGGTGGCGTTGCTGGCCGGGCTGGTCTCGTTCTTTTCCCCCTGCGTGGTGCCGCTGCTGCCCGGCTACCTGTCCTATGCCACCGGGCTCGGCGCGGCCGAGGTGATCGAGGGCACCCGCCGACGCGGCCGGATGCTGGCCGGGACGTCGCTGTTCGTGCTGGGCATCGCCGCCGTCTTCGTGGCCACCGGCGCGGTGATCGGCCGGGCCGGGCTGCTGCTGCTGACCCACGCCGAGCTGATCAGCCGGGTGCTCGGGGTCTTGATCATCGGATTGGGCCTGATCTTCGCCGGGGTCCTCCGACTCGGCCAGCGCGACCTGCGCATTCACCGGGTGCCCGCGGTCGGGGTGGCCGCCGCGCCGCTGCTCGGGGTGGTGTTCGCGCTCGGCTGGACCCCCTGCATCGGACCCACCCTGGGTGTGGTCTACAGCCTGGCCCTGAACGAAGGCACGGCCCTGCGGGGGGCCTTGCTGGCCTTCGTGTTCGCGCTCGGACTGGGGGTGCCGTTCATCGTGGCGGGTCTGCTGTACGCCCGGATGGCCCGCGCGGTCGGCTTCCTCCGCCGGCATCAGGTCGCGCTGATGCGGACCGGCGGCGTCTTGATGGTGCTGGTCGGTGTGCTGCTGGTCACCGGCGTCTGGACCGACCTGACCGCCGCCCTGCGGCAGACCTTCGCCTCCTTCGTGCCGGTGATCTGATGCGGGCTGACCTGATGTGCTTCCTCCCGGGTCGGCCCGGCCGGCGATTGTCGACCGACGAATCCGGCCTCGCTCGGCGCCGACGAATACTGGTGAGGCGATGACGGACACCCAGACCCGGCCCGGCGCGACCGACACCGGCCCGCCGCGCTACCGACCCGGACGGGAGCCGGCCGGACCCGACCTGCCCCGGCTGGGCTGGCGCGGGGGACTGCGCTTCTTGTGGGCCCAGCTGACCTCGATGCGAACCGCGTTGGTGCTGCTGTTCGCGCTGGCCCTGGCCGCCGTCCCCGGATCGCTGATCCCGCAGCGTGCGGTGTCGCCGATCCGGGTCTCCGACTTCATCGCCCAACACCCCACGCTCGGCCCGGTCTACGACCGGCTCGGGTTGTTCCACGTGTTTACCTCGCCGTGGTTCTCCGCGATCTATCTGCTGCTGTTCGTCTCCCTGGTCGGCTGCATTGTGCCGCGGGTCGGGGTCTACGCTCGGGGCCTGCGGGCCCAGCCCCCGCGGACCCCGCGACACCTGGGCCGGCTCCCCGCGTACGCCCGCGCCGACCTCCCCGAGACCGCTGACCCCGACGCCGTCCTGGTCCGGGCCGAGCAGCTGCTGCAGCGGCGGCACTACCGGGTCCGGGTCGAGGACGGTGCCGTGGCGGCGGAGCGCGGTTACCTGCGCGAGGCGGGGAACCTGGTGTTCCACGTCAGCTTGCTGGTGTTGTTGCTGGGGGTCGCGATCGGCGCTCTATGGGGCTGGCGCGGCACCAGCGTGGTGCTCGTGGGCCAAGGCTTCTCCAACAGCTTGACTCAGTACGACGACCTGTCGGCCGGGGCCGAGTTCTCCGACACCGACCTCAAACCCTTCAACGTCGCGGTCAAGGACTTCGACGTCCGCTTCGAGACCGGACCGGTGCAGCGCGGGGCAGCACGGCTGTTCCGGGCCGACGTGGCCGTGACGCCCGCACCCGGTCAGTCGGCTAGGGACGAGGTGTTGGAGGTCAACCACCCGCTCAACGTCGACGGCGCCACCGTGCACCTGATCGGGCACGGCTACGCCCCGGTGGTCACGGTCAAGGACGGCCAGGGAAACGTCGCGTTCTCCGGTCCGGTGGTCTTCTTGCCCCAGGACGGGAACTTCACCTCCGCCGGCGCGATCAAGGTCCCCGACGCCCGGCCGCAGCGCCTCGCCTTCGAAGGGTTCTTCCTGCCCAGCGCCGTGCTCGACGCCCAGGGGCCGCGCTCGGTGTTCCCCGACGCGTTGAACCCGGCCCTGTTCGTCAACGCCTGGTCCGGCCCACCCAAGGCGGAGACCGGCCGGCCGGAGAACGTGTACAGCCTGGACACGACCGGACTGACGCCGGTGCAGACCGCTAACGGCGACCGGGTCCGGATCGGCCTCACACCCGGCAAGGGCGTGCAGCTCCCCGACGGGCTGGGCAGTATCCAACTCGACGGCTGGACCCGCTGGGTCAAGCTGCAGGTCGGGGACACCCCCGGCGTCCCGATCTCCTTGGGCGCGATCGGCTTCGCCGTCTTGGGCCTGTGCCTGTCGCTGTTCGTCCGGCCGCGGCGGGTCTGGGTCAAGATCGGTCGTGGGCCGGCTCCGGACGGTCGTACGGTGGTGGAGGTCGGCGGCCTGGATCGCGCCGACGCCCGCGGCGGTCTGGTCGAGGACGTCCAGGAGCTGGCGGACGAACTGGGCACCGGTCGGCCGGCGAACCCTCCGCCCGCCGGTGCCTCCGCCGGGTCGTCGAGGACCGAATCACTATCGTGAGGTCAGCAGGGGTCGTGAGGTCTATCGAGGTTGTGAGGTCAGCAGAGTCGTGAGGTCGCAACGGTGAGATACGAGTACTACTCCAGTGTCGCCCTGGTCAGTTCGGTGGTGGTGTACGCGCTGGCCATGTTCGCCCATGCGGCCGAGTGGGCTTCGGCCCGCCGAGTGCCGGTCGCCGACACTGTCCCGGCGCGGCAACTGGTCGCCGCCGGTGGCGTCCCCGACTCCGCGAAGGGGCCCACCGGATCCCCGGAGGTGTTGGCCGTCGGCCCGGCGGACGCCGATCAGGACGCGAGCCTGGCTCGCCGTCGGGTCGACCAGTTCGGCCGGATCGGTCTGCTGCTGACCGCCGTCGGCTTCCTGCTCAGCCTCGGCGGGGTGGGTGCCCGGGCGCTGGCCGCCCACCGGGCGCCCTGGGGCAACATGTTCGAGTTCACCACCGCCGCAATGGTCTTCGTGGTCGCGGCGTACCTGGTGATGGTCTGGCGCCTCGGCATCCGCTGGCTGGGTCTGCCGGTCACGCTGCTGGCCGCGATCGGCAACGGGTTGGCCGTCACCGTGTTCTACGTCGCGGTGGCCCCGCTGGTGCCGGCGTTGCACTCGGTCTGGTTCCTGATCCACATCGTGGCCGCCGCGATCGCCGGTGCGGCGTTCAACATCGGCGGCCTGATGTCGATCCTCTACATCTTGAAGAAGCGGGCCGAGGACCGAGGCGGCGTCCGCGGCTACCTGGCCTGGTTGCCGACCGCGCGGCGGATCGATCTGATCACCTACCGGCTGCACGCGTTCGCCTTCCCGCTGTGGACCTTCACCGTGGCCGCCGGCGCGGTCTGGGCCGAATACGCGTGGGGCCGCTACTGGGGCTGGGATCCCAAGGAGACCTGGGCGCTGGTGACCTGGGTGGTCTACGCCTGCTATCTGCACGCCCGTTCCACCGCCGGCTGGCGGGGCACCCGGGCAGCGGTGATCGCCATCGTCGGGCTGGCGTCGTTCTGGTTCAACTTCATCGGGGTCAATCTGCTGGTCTCGGGCCTGCACTCCTACGCCGGGGTCTGAGGGCCTTCCGGGCCCACCAGCCCGTCCCAGGACCAGTGCGGAATGGTCAGCTCCGGCGGGACGTCATCAGCCGAGCGGTGATAGCGGGCCATCGTCGTCGTCGTCGCCCAGGCGAAATAGTCGTGCAGCACGGCCCGGACCGGGTTCGGCTCGGTCCTTGCGTCGTTGATGAGGCCGTCGTCGGTGAGGCCGACGTCTGTGAGCGCCTGATCGAAGCAGGCGATAGCCCGGCGGTCCATTTCCCCGTGCGGGCCGTTGCCGCTGTGGATCCGCACCACCGAGGTCTCGTCGCCGAGGGCGTCGGAGTAGGTGGCCGGGCCGCCCAGGGCCTCCGCCCAGTACGCGGCAAGCCGTTCGCTGTGCTCGGGATGGTAGCCGTGGCTGAAGGCGTGCGCCACCACCTCGTCGGCCAGCACCCGGCGGTGCCAGGCCCGGGCCAGCGCGAGCAGACCTTTCCTCCCGCCGGCGGCGTCGTACACGCTGTGCATCCTGGCAGGATAGGCCTCCGCGTCCTGGCAGAATTGAACAGTGCAGCACTTTGACCTGTGTGTGATCGGGAGCGGTTCGGCCAACAGCATCCTGGACGAGCGGTTCGAGTCCTGGTCGGTGGCCATGGTCGAGCAGGGCACCTTCGGAGGCACCTGCCTCAACGTCGGCTGCATCCCCACCAAGATGTACGTCTACCCGGCCGATCTGGCCGCTTCGCCGACGGAAGCCGCCGGGTTGGGCGTCGATCTGCACCTGGACGGGGTGCGGTGGGCCGACGTCCGGGACCGGATCTTCACCCGGATCGACGCCATCTCCGCCGGCGGCCGGAAATGGCGTCGCGACAATCCGAACGTGACCTTGTTCGAGCGGCCCGGCCGGTTCGTCGGGCCGAGGACCTTGCAGATCCTGGGTCGCGACGGCGAGCCGGATCAGAAGATTACCGCCGACCGGTTCGTGATCGGCGCGGGCAGTCGGCCGGTGGTTCCGCCCTTCGCGGGACTGGACTCGGTGACTTACCACACCTCGGACACGGTGATGCGACTGCCGGAACGGCCCGACCGGCTGGTCATCGTCGGTGGGGGGTACGTCGCCGCGGAGTTCGCCCACATCTTCGCCTCCTTCGGCACCCGGGTGACCGTGCTGGCTCGCTCGCAGAGCCTGCTCAAGACCGAGGACACCGACGTGGTCCGGCGGTTCACCGAGCAGCTGGGCGCGCAGGTCGACGTCCGGCTGGGTCATCAGGTCTCCCAGGTCAGCCCCGGGTCAGGGGGTCAGGGGATCACCGTGACCGGACGCCGAGACGACGGCGGGGAGTTCACCGTCGAGGCCGACGTCTTGTTGTTGGCCACCGGGCGGGTCCCCAACGCCGACACCCTCGACCTGGACGAGACCGGGGTAAGAGTCGACGACGGCGGCTACATCGTGGTCGACGCGCAGCAGCGGACCACCGCGGACGGGATTTACGCTCTCGGCGACGTCTCCTCCCCGCTGCAGCTCAAGCACGTGGCCAACCACGAGGCCCGGGTCGTCCAGCACAATCTGCTGCACCCCGACGCGCCCCGGGAGTCCGATCACCGCTTCGTCCCGCACGCGGTGTTCTCTCATCCCCAGGTGGCCTCGGTGGGCTTGACCGAGCAGGCCGCACTCGAGCAGGGCGTGGACTTCGCCGTCGGCTGCCAGGACTACGCCGGCACGGCGTACGGCTGGGCGATGGAGGACGCCGGGCACTTCGTCAAGGTGCTGGCCGACCCCGCGACCGGACGGCTGCTCGGGGCCCACCTGATCGGGCCGCAGGCCTCGTCGATGATTCAGCCGCTGATCCAGGCCATGCACTTCGGCACCCCCGCGCACGATGTGGCCCGCGGCCAGTACTGGATCCACCCGGCGATGATCGAAGTGGTGGAGAACGCGCTGCTGCAGCTGCCCTCCACTCCCCGCCCGTAGCGCCCTCCGACCCTTTGATCCGGGTCGCTGGGGGGTGGTCGGTATCCCACGTTGGAGGGTGGTCGGTTTGCCACGTTGGAGGGTGGTCGGTTTCCCACGTTAACGTGGGAAACCGACACTTCGCCCAGGAAACTTCCTACGGGAAGTGCCAGTTCCCCACGTTAACGTGGGGAACCGACCCCGGTGCGGAAGGGACTGGGGGGAAGGGTCAGGGGCGGTCGGGGGAGCGGGACCCGAGGAGTTTCCAGACGGCGGGGAGCAGGGCCGCGGCGGCGGCGATCTTGATCAGGTCGCCGATCAGGAACGGGGCGACGCCCTTGGCCAGCCCGGTCGGCAGCGACATCCCGGTCGCCCAGATCAGCCCGGCGACGCCGAAGACGTAGATCACTGCGTTGCCGGCCACCATCAAACCGGCGGTGGCCAGCACGTGCCGGTCCGCGCCGCGCTCGGCCAGCCGGCCGGCCAGCCAGGCCGCGGCGACGAAGCCAACGACGTAGCCGAACGAGGCGAAGGACCACCCACTCTGGTGCGCGGAAAACCAGGGCACGCCCGCCACCCCGGCCAGCAGATACAGCGCCATCGAGGCGACACCGCGCCGACTGCCCAGCGCGGCGCCGACCAGCAGCACCGAGAAGGTCTGCAGCGACAGCGGCACCGGGGTGAACGGCAGCGGCACGATCACCAGCGTGCTCAGCGCGACGAACACCGTACCGCCGAGCACCAGACTCAGACTAGCGACCGCACCCCCGGGGACGGCGTCGGCGAGGGTACGGGGCGAAGCAGCAGCAAGACTGGACACAGGCTCACCCTAACCGGGCTCGGCCGAACCCGCCTAGCCGTCCACCTTCAACTGTTTCAACGCATCCCGGGCCGGTTGGACCAGTTCAGGGGAGGTGTCGGGGATCGAGGCGTAGTAGAGTCCCGAACTGGCGTCGCCGGCCGCGACGATGGCCACGATCAGCAGCTCGCCCTTGGTCCTCAGCCCGGGAATGTCGAAGCTGAGCTGAGACTCCACGATCCAGGCATCGTGGCCGTCGATGGTCGCCGCCTGGTCGCGCTGCACGTCACTGGTCACCGTGCTGTCGCCGTAGAAGCGCCCGAGGATGCAGCGGACCACGATCTGGGAGCCCTGCTGGGGGGTGAAGAAACCGTCACCGGCCTGGAGTTCACCGACCAGGACCGAGGCCACCCATTGCTTGCCGGGCTGATAGTTCGACTCAACGGTGACCTCTTGAGTCAGGACGTTCAAGCCGAACGGCACGCGGTTTTCGTACGGTCGGGGTGCTCCCCACGGCGGTCCGAGCCGGGGGTAGGACACCGGCCCGCCGTGCACCCGGCCGTCGGCCGGCTGGGCCGGCGGCGCCGCAGTTTCGGGGCGTTCCGGCGGGCACACCTCGGAGCTGTCCTGCCCGCTCGGCACCCCCGGACCGGCGACCGAGCCGCCCAGGTCGGTGACAGCGCGGATCGCGATCACCGCGACGACCACGATCGCCAGGACCAGGGCGGCACCGCCGACCCACCAGCCGGCCGCCGAGCGCTTGCGGGTGACCTGCTGGTAGTGCGCGTACGGGTTGTTCACCGGCGCGGCCTGGCCGGACGGATCAGACGACGGGTCCTGACTGGGGGAGCCGGCGAAACCAGACGGAACCAGACCCTGAGCCGGGGCGGGCGCACCCGGGTGGGCCGAGGTCGCGGCCGACCAGACCCGGCCGTCCCAGTAGCGGTAGAGACCCTCGCCGCCTCCCGGGTCGGGATACCACCCCGCAGCTGCGCTCACCCGACGATTCTAGGTGGGTCGCCGGGTCGAACCCGGCGGTTCGGGTCGGCTCACAGGCTTCTCAGCCGAACCGGCCGGTGATGTAGTCCTCGGTGGCCGGCTCGGTCGGGTTGGCGAAGATCGTCTCGGTGGGGCCGATCTCGATCAGCCGGCCGGGCTTGCCCTGGGCGGCCAGGTTGAAGAAGGCCGTCTGGTCGCTGACCCGGGCCGCCTGCTGCATGTTGTGGGTCACGATCACCACCGTGTACGCCTCCTTCAGCTCCCCGATCAGGTCCTCGATCGCGAGCGTGGAGATAGGGTCCAGAGCCGAGCACGGTTCGTCCATCAGCAGCACCTGCGGTTCGACGGCGATGGCCCGGGCGATGCACAGCCGCTGCTGCTGCCCCCCGGACAGGCCCGTGCCGGCCTTGGCCAGGCGGTCCTTGACCTCGGCCCACAGATTCGCGGCCCGGAGCGACCGCTCCACCGCCTCCGCCAGCACCGCCTTGTCTCGCACCCCGTTCAGCCGCAAACCGGCGGCCACGTTGTCGAAAATCGTCATCGCCGGGAACGGGTTGGGCCGCTGGAACACCATCCCGACCGTCCGGCGGACCGCAACCGGATCGATCCCGGGGCCGTAGAGGTCAGTCCCGTCCAAGGACACGCTGCCGGTAACGTACGCGCCCGGGATCACCTCGTGCATCCGGTTCAGGGCCCGCAGCATCGTCGACTTGCCGCAGCCTGAGGGTCCGATCAGCGACGTCACCGAACGCGGCTCGACGGTCATGGTGACCGAGTCCACGGCGTGAAAGTGGCCGTAGAAGATGTCGACGTCGCTGACCTCGATCCGCTTGGCCACGACTGCTCCTGCCCTCCCACCGGTGGTCGACGTCTCGACCGCGCCTGCCAAGCCTAGGGACCGCAGGTGACCGGACGGGCCGCCTCCGGTGAACGGGGGGTGAACGAAGCCTCCCCGCAAACTCCCGCCCGCAAACCTCCCGGCCGGTGTTACTCGCGCCGGAGCGGCCGGCCGGGTAGGGCACCCTCCACCGGCTCGCCGTCGCGGACGACCGGCGTACCGCCGACCAGCACGTGTCGGAACCCGCTGGACGGCTCAAGTCGGGCGTAGGTCGCCCGGTCGGTGACGGTGTCGGGATCGAAGCAGACCAGGTCGGCGTCGGCCCCGACCTGGATTCGGCCCTTGCCGGTCATCGCCGGCACCGTCGGACTCAGCAGCTGCGCCGGCAGCAGGGAGCTGCGCCGCAACGCCTCGGTCAAGCTGAACAGGCCGCGTTCGCGCACCAGCCAGCGCAGCGTCCGCGCGTAGCAACCGACCGAGCGGGGGTGGGTGACCAGGTCGGGCGCGGGCGGCCAACGGTCCGCGGCAATACCGCCGCCGGGCTCGACCAGCGGCATGGCGTCGGTGGCGATCGCGGTGTCGGCCAGGGCGAAGGAGCGTTCCAGCAGCGCGAGGTCGGCCGGGTCGTCCTCGTCGAGCTGGTGCACGACGACCAGGCCGCCGGGATCGGCTTCGCGCAGTTCACGCAGCCGGTCGTCGTCGGCGACCCGCTCACCGGTGGCCAGATAGGTCAGGGCCGTCGGTGAGATGCGCATCCGGCTCAGCTGTTCAGGGGCCAGGAACGGTGCACCGATGACGGTCGAGCCCGCACCGTAGGGGTAGGCCTCGGTGCTGATCCGCACGCCCTGTTCGCGGGCGGTCTCCACGGCGTCGGCGATCTCGTCGATCAGCCGGTTCGACGTGGAATTGAGGTGGCACAGGTGCATGTGCGCCCCGGTTCCCGCGGCGGCGGCGATGACCTCCAGGACCCCCTCGAGCGAGCTGTGGGGTTCATCGACGGAGAAGAAGCGGGCGTGGGTGAAGGTCGGCACCGCCAGCCGGTGCGCCAGGGCGGCCAGGGAGGAGTATTCACCGCGGTCGGTGTCGGGGGCGTAGCCGAGCAGGACACCGATGCCGATCGCCTCCTCCACGACCCCAAGAATTTTCGACTGCTCGGCCCGACTGGCCGGGCCCCCCGGAGACGTCCCAGCTGGCCCGGCCCGGCGGGGGGTCAGACGCGACGGCGGTGATGGTGCCGGCCGTGACACCGACGCTGCGGATCCCGTCGAGACCGGTCTCAGGATCGATCACCCGGGCGCCGGTCAGGACCAGGTCGCAGACCGGGGCCGTCACCGCGACGTTCGAGGATTGGCCCGGGCGCCGTAGTGCAGGTAGTCGCTGCCGTCGGCCAGCTGGTAGAAGGTCACCGCCATCCAGCTCTGCTCACCCGGCGGCTGGGCGGCGAAAACCCCCTCGCTCACCGGCTGCAGGTCCATCTCCTCCACGGTCGCGCCCATCTGTTCGGTCAGGTTGCCGGTGGGGATCATCCGCAGGACCAGGCCGCCGTCGCGTTCGAAGATCTCGGTGGTCACCGAACTCCGCTCGTAGGTCCCCGGGTAGCGGCGCAGGTCCAGGGTCGGGGACTGCGCCGGCGGCTGAATGGGCGGGGGCATATCGACCCCGGCCACGTCGGCGAAGATCTCGCGGTACAGATCGCGGTACAGGTCGGCGGCGTGTCCGCCGTTGGTCAGCAGCGCCACCGAGAGCCCCTGGTCGGGCAGCACCCGCAAGAAACCCGCCTGACCGAAGGTGGAGCCGTCGTGGCCGTACAGCCGGTGGCCGTCCCAGCTGAAGCGGATCCAGCCCAATCCCCAAGAATCCCCCAAGGTGTAGCTGTCGGGCAGCGCGGTCTCGAACGCCTGCATGGCGGTGGTCGACTCCGCCGCCAGCAGCTGGGTGCCGTCACGCGCGGTTCCACCGCGGAGGTGGGCGGCGGCGAACGCGGTGACGTCGGCGGCGGTTGAGTTGATCAGCCCCGCCGGCCCCACCGAGCGCGGCATCAGCCAGGTCTGTACCGGCTCCGGCTCCTGACCCGGCTCCGGAGAGATGTGTCCGACCGCCACTCGGTGCAGGATCGCCTCCTCCGGCAGGGTGGAGGTGTGAGTCAAGCCCAGTGGGTTGATGATCCGCTCCCGCAGCGCGGCGTCCCAGGTCTTCCCGGTGAGCACCTCGATCACCCGGCCGGCGAGGGAGAAGCCGGAGTTGCAGTAGGAGAACGTGGCCCCCAGCGGGTGGTTCTGCGGGGCGTCGGCCAGCCCGTCCACGTAGCGGGCCACACAGTCGTCGCCGCGGCCGGTGTCGGTGAAGATGTCGCCGTCGATCCCGCTGGTGTGGGTCAGCAGGTGTCGCATGGTCACTCGCTCAGCGACCTCGGGGTCGCCGAGCCGCAGCTCGGGGAGCACTTTTCGCAGGGGCGTGTCCAGGTCGAGCCGGCCCTGCTCGACCAGCTGCAGCGCCAGGGTCGTGGTCCACACCTTGCTGATCGAGCCGATCTGGAACACGGTGTCGGTGGTGACCGACACGCCGGTGGCCTTGCTCAAGACACCGGTCGCGGCCAGCGCCAGCTCGTCCTCGGCCTCGCCCGCCCGACGGATGGCCAGGCTGGCCCCGGGCACCTGGTGCTTCTCGGCGAGCTCGTCGAGGCGCTGCTGCCAGTGCTCCGCGTCCAGGGCGGTCTGGTCGGTCGAGGTGTCGGTCTTGGTGGTGGTCGTGGTGGTCACGTACTGCTCCGTCCAGTCGATGAGGCGGCGGCTGTAGTCCCGGCGGTGGGAGGGCCGGCCGTTGAGGATGAAGAGGTGGGAGCTGCCCGGATAGAGGACCAGCTCGGTCGGGACGCGCCGGCTCCGCAGGGCGGCGAACCACTGCTCGGCCTGGCCGGCCGGGCAGCGCTCGTCGTCGGCCCCCTGCAGCAGCAGGGTCGGGGTGCGTACGTGCTGGACCCGGGTCAGCGGGGAGATCGCGGCCAGCCGGTCAGGCTCGGTCAGCGGATCGGGCCACTCCAGTCCGGCGGCGAGGCCCGCGTCGCTGGTTCCCCACATGCTGGTCAGGTCGGCGACCACACCGCCGGCGACGGCCGCGGCGAACCGGTCGGTCCGGCCGGTCAGCCAGCACGTCAGGTAGCCGCCGTAGCTGTAGCCAGTGAGGGCCAACCGGGCGGGGTCGGCTACACCGTCGGCGACCAGCTGGTCGACCGGGTCGAGCAGATCCCGCTCGTCGGCTCGACCCCACGCCCCGACGGCGGCGGTGTAGAAGTCGGTGCCGTAGCCGTCGCTACCCCGGGGATTGAGCAGCAGCACCGCCCACCCGGCCGCGGCCAGCACCTGGTGGTAGGGGTGAGAGGCGTCCAGGGCCGGCGTCCAGGCGTTGTGCGGCCCGCCGTGGGCATCGACCAGCAGCGGCGCCGGGGCTATCGGAGCCGACGGGGTTATTGGGGCCGACGGGGTTGTCGGGGCCGAACGCAGTAACCAGCCGTGCACCGCCGTCCCGTCGTGGCCGATGAAGGTCTGCGGCTGCGGCGCGACCAGCTCGACGTCGCCCAGCGGCTCCGCGGTGTGCCGGGTCACTCGGCTGAGCCTGCCGCCGTCGAGCCGAACCAGCGCCACGTCGCCGAAGGTCGTGGTGTCCGCGACCACCACTGCCGCCACCTCCGCCGCGGCGGCCACAGCCAGCCCGGCCAGAACCACGTCGTTCCCGTTCAAGACCCGGTGCGGCGGACTCGAGCCGTCGACCGGGGCCGTGTACAGCCCACTGCCGCCGGCGTCGGCGACGACGAAGACGACTTCTTCGCCGTCGGGACGCAACTGTGGCCGACCGCCGGGATAACCCGGCCCGCCCGGAGCCAAACTGCGGTCCAGAGCCTTCGTGAGGTCAGGGTGCTCGCTGAGATCAGGATGCTTGCTGAGGTCAGGACTCGCGGGGTCGGGGCCGTCCACGGGAAGCCGCAGCAGACTCGTCTGGCCGACGACGACGTCGGTCTGGCCGGCCACCAGCAGCGCCCGCCCGTCGGGGGTCCACACCAGCGGGCCGGCGGTCCCGGTGCCGCAGCCGACCCGGCGCGGTATCCCCCCACCGTCGGCGTCGACGACGTAAGGCGCGCTGCGCAAGGTCAGGTCGGCGTCGGCGTCCAGCGCGGCGGAGAAAGCCAGCCGCTGCCCGTCGGGGGACCAGGCGGGCGCTCCGGCGTGGCCCTCACCTTCGGTCAGCCGACGTACGGCCCCGGTGGCCACGTCGACCACGTGCAACTGCTGCCGTAGCGGGCCGAACAGGCCGGTGCCGTCGGCCTTGTAGCCCAACCGGCGGGTGCTGATCGGCGCGTGCCGCTGCGCCTCCGGTTCGATCTCCGTCGGCGGCCGGGCGGCGGCGGTGAAGGCGATCATGCTCCCGTCGGGACTCCAGACCGGGACCCCGGCCCCGTCGGCCAGGTCGGTCAGCGGCCGGGCCTCACCGCCGCGGACCGGCAGCAGCCAGATCTGGGCCGGGGAGAGTTGGTCCGGGCCGCCGTCGGCGCGGAGGAACGCGACCTGCTCACCGTCGGGACTGAACGCGGGGGCACGGTCGTTCGGGCCCCGGGTCAGCGGCGCAGGAGTGCGCCAGTCCCCGTCAACCGGCCCGGCTGCGACCGAACCCTCGGTGTTCGCGCGCACCGACCACAGCGCATAGCGGTCGGCGTCGGCGGCGGCGTCGGTGCGGCGGAGGACATAGACCACGTGCCGCCCGTCGGGAGCGATCGTCGGTTCGCTCGGCAGTTCCAGTCGGCCCAGGTCGTCCAGAGTGAAGGGGCGGACCATGACCTCAGCCTGCTGAAGGCCGACCCGGCTCGTCTTTGTTTATTTCGACAATCCCGGCGGCGCCGGGTTGGACGATTGGCCAAACCCTGGGTGCGGGCTCAGGGCTTAGCGTGAGTCGGTATGAGTAGCTTTGACGAAGCCGAAGCCTGGATCGGCGATCAGCTCCCCAAGCTGATGGCTCAGCACGACGTCCCGGCGGCCGCGGTGGCGATCGCTGCGGGGGACCGGGTGGCCGACGTGGCGGCCGGAGTGCTGAGCACCGGCACCGGGGTCGAGGCGACCGTCGACTCGGTGTTTCAGATCGGTTCGATCACCAAGGTCTGGACGGCCACTTTGGTGATGCAGCTGGTCCAAGAGGGCCTGGTCGAGCTCGACGCACCGGTCCGCCGCTATCTGCCGGGGTTCCGGCTGGCCGATCAGCAGGCCGCCGATGCGATCACCGTGCGCCAGTTGCTCGATCACACCGCCGGTTTCGAGGGCGATATCTTCACCGACACCGGCACCGGCGAGGACTGCCTGGGCGCCTACGTCGACCAGCTCGCCGAGGTGCCGCAGCTGTTCCCCCCGGGCGAGCAGTTCTCCTACAACAACGCCGGCTACTGCGTGCTGGGTCGGCTGGTAGAGGTGCTGCGCGATCAGCCGTACGACCGGTGCGTGCACGAACAGCTGGTCGCACCGCTCGGACTGAGCCACACCGCGACCAGTGCGGACGAGGCGATCCTGTTCCGGGCCGCCGTCGGGCACGTACCCACCGCCACCGGCAACGGTCACGAGCCCGCCCCGGTGTGGGCCCTGCCCCGATCCAACGCTCCGGCCGGTTCCCGGTTGGCGATGCGGGCCAAGGACTTGGCCGAGTTCGCCCGGATGCACCTGCGGACCGCCGACTCCACCGCATTGGCGCCCGACACCATCACCGCCATGCAGCAGCGCCAGGTCGAACTGCCCCCGCTGCGGGTCCTCGGCGACGCCTGGGGGCTGGGCTGGGAGCTCTACGACACCCCCGGGGCGAACGTCATCGGTCACGACGGCAGCACCCTGGGCCAGGCCAGCTTCCTCCGGATGGTGCCCGCCCGAGGCGTGGCGGTGGTGCTGCTGACCAACGGCGGCGACGCGCACGCGCTGTACCGCGACGTCGTCGGGCCGTTGCTGGCCGATCTCGCCGACACCGAGCTGCCACCCCCGCCGGTGCCGCCCACCGACCCACCGCACGTCGACGCCGCCCGTTACGTCGGCGTCTACTCCAGCCAGGTCGCCGACCTGGAGGTCACCCAGGACGCCGACCAGCGGATCTGGGTGGAGCTGCGGCCCAAGGCCGCCGCGGCGCCGCTGAACGAGCAGGCCGCCCGGCACGAGCTCGTCGCCTTCGGACCGGACCTGCTGATCGCGCGGGAGGCCCAGCAGGGCCTGTACCTGCCGCACGCCTTCCTCGGCGACGACGGCGCCGGACACGCCCGCTTCCTGCACATCGGCCGCGCCATGCCGCGGGCCTGAGTCAGCCGTCGACCGACCGCCGAGAGGACCAATCATGGGACGTAAAGCCACCCCAGTAGCCTGTAGCCCCTATCTTTCGGGTTTCGCAACGCCCAGCCACGCACCTCGCAGCGTTCTCCTCGATCGACAGACGACCCGGTATGCCTCCCTCGTCGGCCTTGCGAGGCACGCGCCTGGACGCCGCCAAATCCCGAAGAATAGGAGCGACAAGCTACTAGCCGTGCTCTGCGCCGCCGCCACCCTGCTCGCCGGCTGCGGCGGAGGTGGAAACGGCGGTGGAAGTACCGGAGGGCAAAGCGCGGGCGGCAGCGGCGCCGTGGTCAGCGGCGGCACCTTTACCCTGGCCATGGACTCCGACCCCGGCAACCTCGATCCGCAGAAGTCGACAGCCAACAACGTCTTCCAGTTGAACGCCTTCGCCTACGACTCGCTGGTCTCGATGGACCAGCAGGGCACCATCGTGAAGAACCTGGCCACGAGCTGGCAGGTGAGCGGCACCTCGGTCGAGTTGACCCTCGGTGAGGGCATTACCTGTGCCGACGGGTCTCCGTTCACCGCCGCCGACGCCGCCGCCAACCTGAACTTCGTGGCCAACCCGAAGAACAAGAGCCCCCTGCTGGGCATCATGGTGCCGGCGGGGGCGACCGCCACCGCCGAAGGCTCGACGGTGCGGATGAAGCTCGCTACCCCGGCGCCGTTCCTGCTGCAGGGGCTCAGCAACTTGCCGATGGTCTGCCGCAGCGGGCTGTCGGACCGGTCCGGCCTGGCCCAGGCGACCGAGGGAACGGGGCCGTACCAGCTGAGTGAGGCCGTGCCCAGCGACCACTACACCTACACCAAGCGGGCGGGCTACACCTGGGGCCCGGGCGGGGCCGGCACCGACACGCCCGGGCTGCCCGACCAGGTCGTGGTCAAGGTGGTGGGAAACCAGACCACCGCGGCCAACCTGCTGCTGTCGGGGGGATTGAGTGCGGCCACGGTGATCGGACCGGACGCCACCCGGCTGGAGAAGTCGAACCTGTTCAGCACGATCACCCCGACGGTGCTGGGCGAGATGTGGTTCAACCAGAACCCCAAGCGGCCCGGCTCGGAGCCGGCGGTCCGAACCGCGCTGACCCAGGCCCTCGACCTCGCCCAGGTCGCCAAGGTGCTGACCTCGGGTCAAGGCAGCGTGGGCACGACCTTCGCCGTGGCCCCGCCGGTCGCCTGCCCGGGCGACTCGGTCGGTCCGGCGCTGCCTCCGCCCGGGTTGGAGGAGGCCCGCCGAACCCTCGACGGCGCCGGCTGGACCGCCGGTGCCGACGGGGTCCGAACCAAGAACGGCAAGCCGCTGGCCGTGAGCTTCCTCTACAACACCGGGACCGGTGCGGCCGGGGCGGCCGCGGCCGAGCTGGCCACGTCGGCGTGGCAGCAACTGGGGGCGAAGGTGGACCTCAAAGGTCAAGACGACACCGCCCTGATCAACACCACCTACAACACCGGCAACTGGGACGTCGCCTGGCTGGCTCTCAACGTCAGCAGCCCCGACCAGCTGGTCGCGTTCGTGTCCGGCCCGACCCCGCCCAGCGGAAACAACTTCGCCGGGATCAAGAACCCCACCTACGCCGCGGGAGTGGCCAAGGCCTCGAAGTTGCAGGGCACGGAGGGCTGTCCCGACTGGCTGGCCGCGGAGTCGAGTCTGGTCAAGAACGCCGACGTTATTCCTTTCGCCAACCAGCAGGCCCACACTTTCGGCGCCAAGGTCACCTTCGACACCGGGTCGGTCGCCGTCGTGCCCACCAGCATCCGAATGCTGGCCGGGTGAGCCGCCCGTGAGCACGGCCAGTGCCCCGGCTGAATTCCACGGGGACGGACGCGGCACGGCGGGTGTTGGCGAAGACGGGTCCTGGGCGGGCCGATCCCGCACGGGCAGCCGGTGGGCCGGGGCCGCGGACAACCCCTGGTTGCGGTTCGCCGCCCGGCGCGGGAGCCGGCTGGTGGTATCGGTCTGGGTGCTACTGAGCGCGGCGTTCTTGATGATCCACCTCATTCCCGGCGACCCGGTCCGGGCGGCGCTAGGGCCGACCGCGCCGGCCTCGCTGGTCGAGGGCCGCCGGGCCGCGCTCGGTCTGAACGACCCGCTCGGAGTCCAGTACGGCCACTACCTGGGCGGGGTGTTCACCGGCGACTTCGGGACCTCGATCACCTCGCAGCTGCCCGTTTCCCAGCTCATCGCCCAGCGGCTGCCGGCCACGGTCCAGCTGGCCCTGCTGGCCTTCGCCGTCGCCATGCTGATCGCCGTCCCGGTCGGCGCGCTGATGGGCATACTGACCCGCGGTGGCCGGGCGCGGGGAATCGAGTTCGCCTTCGCCGGCGTCAGTGTGGTCCTCGGTTCGATCCCGGAGTTCCTGCTCGGGGTCGGACTGGTCTACGTCTTCGGCGTCAGCCTGAACTGGTTGCCGGTGGCTCAGCGCACCGGGCCGGCGTCCTACGTCTTGCCGGTGCTCGCCCTGGCCATCGGACCGGCCGCAGCCCTGGCCCGGATCATGCGGGTGGAGATGCTGGCGGTGCTCCGGGCCGATTACGTTCGGACGGCCCGGGCCAAACGGCTGCCGGCGGCCACGGTCTACCTCCGGCACGCGCTACCCAACGCCCTCACCGCCGCGATCACTCTGGGTGGCCTGCTGCTGAGCGCCCTGGTCGCCGGCACCGTCCTGGTCGAGAACGTCTTCGCCTGGCCGGGGCTGGGCAGCACCATCGTGTCCTCCATCTTGGCCAAGGACTATCCGGTCGTGCAGGGCATCGTGCTCGTCTACGGCCTGGGCGTGCTGCTGGTCAACCTGGGGGTCGACGTCGTCTTGGCCCTGCTCGATCCCCGCTCGGCGATCCGGGAGAGCTGAGCGATGACCCAAGCCACCACACCACCCCTGCTCGGGTCGGCGGCCCGGACGCAGCGGCCTCGCCGGCCCGCCCGCTGGTTGGCGGTGTGGCGCAGCCCGGCCGGGGCCGTCGCCGGTGTGCTGCTCGCCGGGCTGATCGGATTGGCGGTGTTCGCGCCGCTGCTGTGGAGCGCGCAGGCGAACGCCTTCGACACCGACCACGTGCTGGAGGGAGCTTCGACCGCGCACTGGGTCGGCACCGACAACCTGGGCCGCGACCTGTTCTTCCGGGTCCTGGTGGCGACCCGGCTCTCGATCGGACTGGCCCTGCTGGCCACCGCGATCGCGGTGGTCGCCGGTCTGTTGCTGGGCACCGCCCCGCTGCTGCTCGGCCGGGCCGCCGGCCGCCTGGTCACCGCGGCGGTGAACATCGCGGTGGCTTTCCCTGGGCTGTTGCTGGCCCTGTTCTTTGCGGTGATCTTCGGGGTGGGGCAGACCGGGGCCGTATTGGCCATCGGCTGCGCCGGCGCCCCGGCCTTCGCCCGACTCGTCCAAACCCTGGCCGCCGGGATCGCCGAACGAGACTTCGTGGCCGCGGCGCGAATCGTCGGGATCGGCCGGCTGCGGCTGCTCGGCCGGCATGTGCTGCCCAACATCGGCGAGCCGTTGGTGGTCAACGCCACCATCGCCGCCGGCGGCGCCCTGCTGGCCTTCGCCGGCCTGTCCTTCCTCGGCCTCGGCGTGCAGCCGCCGAGCTACGACTGGGGCCGGCTGCTGCAGGACGGCCTGACCGGGATCTACATTCACCCCGAGGGCGCCCTGGCCCCCGGCGTGGCCATCGTGCTCGCCGGGCTCGCCTTCAACCTGTTCGGCGAATCGGTGGCCAAGGCGATCGGGATGAGCGGCGCGCAGACCCTCGGCCGGCTGCCGCTGCTTTCGAGCTCGGTGGAGACCGTCGCGGCGCCGGACACCGACCCGCCGGTGCGCGGCTCGGGTCCCGTGCTCGACGTCGTAGGCCTGTCGGTCCACTTCCCCGCTCCCGGCGGGGCGTTGACCCCGGTGCGGGGCGTGAGCTTCCGGATCGATCACGCCGAGGCGGTCGGCGTGGTCGGGGAGTCCGGTTCGGGTAAGTCGCTGACCGCGCTGGCGGTGGCCGGGCTGATCGAGCCTCCCGGGCGGGTAGTCGCCGACCAGTGCGAGTTCCTCGGCGTCAGCCCGCTCGCAGAGGCACGAAGGCACCGCCGGCTGCTGGGAACGTCGTTCGCGATGGTCTTCCAGGACCCGATGACCTCCTTCAACCCGACCCGGCGAATCGGGTCCCAGCTGGCCGAGGTCGGCCGGCAGCACCAGGGCCTGAGCCGGCGGGCGGCCCACGCCCGGGCAGTGGACCGGCTCCGCGCCGTTCGGGTGCCCGGCGCGCCGCGCCGGGCCCGGCAGTATCCGCACGAACTCTCCGGCGGGCTGCGGCAGCGGGCCATGATCGGGATGGGGCTGATGGGCGAGCCCGCCTTGATCGTGGCCGACGAGCCCACCACGGCGCTCGATGTGACCGTCCAACGCCAGGTGCTGGATCTGCTGGCCTCGGTGCGCGCGGAGCGGAGCGCCGCGCTACTGCTGATCAGCCACGACGTCGCGGTGATTCGCGCCGTTTGTGACCGGGTCCTGGTGATGTACGCCGGGCGGATCGTGGAGGACCTGCCGGCCGCCGAACTGACCACCGCCGCGCGCCATCCCTACACCCGGGCCCTGGCCGCCGCCGTCCCCGACATGCACGTCGACCTGGACGCCCCGCTGGCGGTGATCCCCGGTCAGCCCGTCGACCCGGCCCACCAGCCGGCCGGCTGCGCCTACGCCGAACGGTGCCCGCTGGCCGACGACCGCTGCGTCCGCGAGGACCCGGAGCTGAGGACCGACCGGGCCGGGCGGCGGGTGGCGTGCTGGCACGCCGGGGAGCTGCCGTGAGCGAGTTGTGCTTTCGCGACGTCCGGGTCGCCTACGGCTCGGGCGCCCGGGCCACGACCGCGGTCGACGGCGTCAGCCTGACCGTCCCCGACGGCACGGTGGTCGGGCTGGTCGGGGAGTCCGGGTCGGGCAAGTCGACCCTGGCCCGGGCCGCCGTCGGACTCACCCCGCTGGCCGGTGGTGAGATCCTGCTCGACGGGCGGCCGCTCGTACATCGCCGCGGCCGGCGGCCGCTGCAGCTGGTGTTCCAGGACCCGTACTCCTCCTTGGATCCGCGGATGAGTGTCGGGGAGAGCGTCGGCGAGGCCGTTCCGCGGGGTCTGGCGTCGCCGCAACGACGAGCGGAGGTCATTCGGATGCTGGGACTGGTCGGGCTGAATCCGGATCAGGCCCTGTCTTATCCCGCTCAGCTGTCGGGCGGTCAACGCCAGCGCGTCGCCCTGGCCCGGGCCCTGGCGGCCCGGCCCGACGTGGTGATCGCCGACGAGATCACCTCCGCGCTGGACGTCTCGGTCCAGGGCACGGTGTTGAATCTGGTCCGGACCCTGCAACGCGAGCTGAACATGTCGATGCTGTTCATCTCCCACAATCTCGCCGTGGTCCGCTACGTCGCGGCCACGATTGCGGTGATGTACCTCGGCCGGATCGTCGAGTACGGCCCGGCGCAGCAGGTGCTGGCCGATCCCCAACATCCTTACACCCGCGAGCTGCTGGCCTCGATTCCCGGCCCGGGAGTTTTCGGTACGCAACGGACCGGCGTGAGCGCCGAAGCCGACGCCGTCGCGGCCGCCGAGCCCGGCGACCCGCACGCGCCACCGCCGGGTTGTCGTTACCACCCGCGCTGCGCGGTCGGCCCGCTGGTGCACCCCGAACGGACGATCTGCGCGACCGACGAGCCGTCGGTTCTCCACCGGCACGCGGCCGCCTGCCACTTCGTCCCGAACTCGGTGCCGGCGTGATCAGGCGCCTGCCGCGGCACCTGGACCGATCGGGGGGGCCGGACCCGACGCCGGCGATGCTCACCGACATCGAAACCCTGGTGAGCTGCGAGTCGCCGTCGGCCGACGTCGCCGCGGTGGCTCGCAGTGCCGAGGTGGTGGCGCGGGTCGGCGGTGCCCACCTCGGCGCCGAGCCGGAACGGATCGTCATCGACGGCCGGACCCACCTGCGGTGGCGACTGGGCCCCGGACCCACCCGGGTGCTGATCCTGGGTCACCACGACACGGTCTGGCCGCTCGGTTCGCTGGCCGAGCACCCGTACGCGGTGGCCGACGGGGTGCTCCGCGGGCCGGGCTGTCTGGACATGAAGGCCGGGCTGGTACTGGCCTTCCACGCCCTGGCTGCGGTGCCGGAGCGGGCCGGGGTCACCGTGCTGGTGACCGGTGACGAGGAGATCGGCTCGCCCAGCTCGCGAACCCTGATCGAGGACGAGGCCCGCGGCGCCCGGGCGGTCTTGGTGCTGGAGGCCGCCGCGGCCGGCGGTGCGGTGAAGACTGAGCGCAAAGGGGTATCGCTGTACCGGGTGGGGGTGGCCGGCCGGGCCGCGCACGCCGGCCTGGAACCGGAGGCCGGGATCAACGCGGCGGTGGAACTGGCCCATCAGGTGCTTGAGGTCGCCCGGCTGGGCGAGCCCCGCCGCGGAACCACGGTCACTCCGACCTGTACGTCCGCCGGCACAGCCAGCAACACCGTACCGGCCGGCGGGGAGTTCGCCGTGGACGTCCGGGTCAGCACCGTCGACGAGCAGGACCGGGTCGACGCCGCGCTGCGAGAGCTACGGCCGCTTCTGCCCGGTGCCCGGCTGACGGTGTCCGGCGGTCCCAACCGGGCCCCGCTGGAGGCGGCGGCGTCGGCGCAGCTGTACGCCCGGGCCGCGTCCCTGGCCGACGAGCTGGGCCTGCCGGCGCTGGCCGCCGCCGCCGTGGGCGGGGCCTCCGACGGCAACTTCACCGCCGGGATCGGGGTGCCGACCCTCGACGGGCTGGGGGCGACCGGGGCCGGTCCGCACGCGGCGAACGAGCACGTCCGGGTCGGTGACCTGGCGGGTCGGCGGGCGCTGTTGGCGGCGCTGATCACCGACCTGCTGACGACCGACCTGCCGACGACCGACCTGCCGACGACCGACCTGTTGACGACCGACCTGCTAACGACCGACGAAGAGCGGACGCGATGAGCAGCCTGACCGACGCCGCCGCACCAGGCCGGCGGGCCGTCGTCGACGAGGCCGGTGCGGCGGCCCTGGCCGCGGCCCGAGCCGCCCGGGTCGAGGTCCGCGAGGTGTCCGCCGTCGGTGACTTGGACGCCGTGGTGGCCCTGTTCGACCGGATCTGGCGACGGGCCGACGCGCCGCCGATCACCACCGAACTGCTCCGGGCCCTGGCCCAGGCGGGAAACTACGTCGTCGGCGCGTTCGACGGAGCGGACCTGGTCGGCGCCTGCGTCGGCTTCTTCGCCGCCCCCGGCGAGCGGTCCCTGCACAGCCACATCGCCGGGGTCGCGGAGCAGGTACGCCCCCGGCACGTGGGCTTCGCCCTGAAACTGCACCAGCGCGCCTGGGCCCTGCGCCACGACGTCGCCCGGATCGCCTGGACGTTCGACCCGCTGGTGGCCCGCAACGCCTACGTCAACATCGCCAAACTCGGCGCGACCCCGACCCGGTACCTGCCGAACTTCTACGGCGGGATGCACGACGCCCTCAACGGGGCCGACGACAGCGACCGGCTGCTGGTCCAGTGGGACCTGACCGCGCTCCTGGTGGCCCGGGCCTGCGGCGGCCGGGCTCGCCCGGGTGATGTCCGCCGCGAGCGGGCCCGGGGGGCGAGCGTCGCGCTCGGCGTCTCCGCGACCGGCGGCCCGGTCCCCGGACCGTTGACCGGGCCGAGCGTGCTGGTGTTCGTCCCGCCACAGATCGAGGCAATGCGACGCTCGGATCCGGAGCTGGCGGGGCAGTGGCGGATGGCCGCCCGAGACATTCTCGGCGGCCTGCTGGCCGCCGGCGGCCAGATCACCGGGTTCGACCGCACCGGCGCGTACGTCGTGCGCCAAGCCGAGAGGAACTAGCCGATGAAGCTCGACGGAGTGGAGTTACGCCGGATCGCCCTGCCGCTGGTCAGCCCGTTCCAAACGTCGTTCGGCACCCAGACCGCCCGCGACATCCTGCTGATCTCGGTGGTCACCGACCAGGCGCGGGGATGGGGGGAGTGTGTGGCGCTGGCCGATCCCCGCTACTCCGAGGAGTACGTCGACGGTGCCGCCGACGTCCTGCGGCGCTTCCTGATCCCGGCGCTGACCGGGCCCGGCCGGTTGAACGCCGCCGAAGTCGCCGGCCGGCTCGCCCCGATCAAGGGCCACCGGATGGCCAAGGCCGCCTTGGAACTGGCGGTGCTGGACGCCGAACTCCGGGCACAGGGTCGGCCGCTGGCCCGCGAACTGGGCGCGGTCGCCGACCGGGTGCCGTGCGGGGTGTCGGTCGGCATCATGGGCTCAGTGCCGGAACTGCTGGACACCGTACGGGGCTACCTCGACGCCGGCTACGTCCGGATCAAACTGAAGATCCAGCCGGGCTGGGACGTCGAACCCGTCCGAGCGGTCCGCGAACAATTCGGCGACGACCTCCCCCTGCAGGTGGACGCCAATACCGCCTACACCGTGGGCGACGCCCGCGCGCTGGCCCGGCTCGACCCCTTCGATCTGCTGCTGATCGAGCAACCGCTGGCCGAGGACGACATCCTCGGCCACGCCGAGCTGGCCCGGCTGATCCGCACCCCGGTCTGCCTGGACGAGTCGATCACCTCCGCCCGGAGCGCGGCCGCGGCCATTTCCTTGGGGGCGTGCCGGGTGGTGAACATCAAACCGGGGCGGGTCGGGGGCTATTTGGAGGCCCGGCGGATCCACGACGTCTGCGTGGCCCACGGCGTGCCGGTGTGGTGCGGCGGGATGCTCGAGACCGGGATCGGCCGGGCCGCCAACGTGGCCCTGGCCGCGCTGCCCGGCTTCACTCTGCCCGGCGACACCTCGGCCTCGGACCGCTACTACCGCACCGACATCACCGAGCCCTTCGTGCTGGCGCAGGGGCACCTGGAAGTTCCTACCGGCCCGGGTCTGGGCGTGGAGCCGCTCCCGGACCGATTGGCCGAGGTGACGACGTCGGTGGAGTGGTTGCCGTCCTGAGGAGGGCAACCCTGGCCGCGCCGGTGGCCGATCCCTGCCCGCAGCACTAGCATCACCGGTGAATCTGTCCGATTTCCGAGCTCAGGAATGTCGCCGATGTCTCCCACGCGACCTGCGGGCCTGCGGCGGGTGCTGGACGACCTGGGCGCTACCTTGCTCGAGCTGGTCCACGGTGACCTGGACCGCGTCCCGGTGCTGTCGGGGGTCGTCATCCACGACCCCATCGACCAGCCGGTACTGAGCCCGGCCAGTCTGGTCCTCGGGGTGGGCGTCGGCGACCCCGACGAGCTGGCGGCGATCCTAAGCGAACTGGGCCGTGAGCAGGCGGCCGGCCTGGTCGTCCGGTCCCCGGTGGCCGCGACCCCGGCCGTTCGAGCGGCGGCAGAGTCGTCGGGGGTCGCGCTGCTCGGTCTGACCCGGGGAGCGACGTGGGCGCAGCTGGCCGCGATGTTGCGCGCACTCTTGGCCGAGGGGGATTTCGGCGGCTTGGCCCAGGATCAGTCGGAGTCGCTCAGCGGACTGCCGGCCGGGGACCTGTTCGCGCTGGCCAACGCAATCGCGGCTCTACTCGACGCCCCGATCACCATCGAGGACCGCGCCAACCGGGTGCTGGCCTTCTCCGGCCGGCAAGGCGAAAGCGATGCCGGCCGGGTCGAGACCGTGCTCGGCCTGCAGGTGCCGGAGCGTTACTCCCGGGTGCTGACCCAGCGCGGTGTCTTTCGCGAGCTCTATCGCGGTGAGGGCCCGGTGTTCGTCGACCCGGTGGGGACCGACGACGGACTGGACGCCCCGGCCCTGCCCCGGGCCGCGATCGCCATCCGGGCGGGGGAGGAGGTTCTCGGCTCCATCTGGGTGGTGCTGCACGCTCCGCTCAGCCCCGAGCGGGCGGGTGCCCTCAAGGAGGCGGCCACCCTGGCCGCTTTGCACCTGCTCCGGGTCCGGGCCGGTGCCGACGTCGGCCGCCGCTTGCGGGCCGACCTGGTCGGGGCCGCCCTGGAGGGTGGGCCGGGGGCTCGACCGGCCCTGCACCGGCTCGAACTTGCCGACCGGGAGGTGGTCGTGCTCGCCCTGGGCACGCTCGACGAGGTCGCCGACGAAGCCGGCGCCGAGCAGGCCGGGTTGACCAGCGATCGCCGGCGCCTGGCCGACGCGTTCGCCCTGCACCTGTCCGCATTCCACGTGCGTTCGGCGACCGCGGTCGTGGGCGACGCGGCGTACGGCTTGCTGCCGGCCGGCCGCGACGACCCCGACGCGGAGCAGACCGCGGCCCGGATTGCCGCCGACTTTCTCGACCGGGTCGGGGACCGAGTGCCGGCCGTGATTGGCATCGGGCCCATCGCCCGGGAACCGGGGGAGCTGTCGCGGGCCCGGGACGGGGCTGACCGGGCACTGCGAGTGCTGCGAGAACAGAGCCGTCCCGGCCGGACCGCGCGACTGGCCGACCTCTACGTCTCGGCGCTGCTGCTGGACCTGCGCGACCTGGTCGCGGCCCGCGGTGACACGTTCAGCGGCCCGCTGGCCGTGCTGGCCACCTACGACCGGGTGCACAACACCGCCCTGGTCGCCACCTTGCGCGCATGGTTGGACGCCTTCGGCGACGTCAACGCGGCGGCCGGATCGTTATTCATCCACCCGAACACGTTTCGCTACCGCCTCCGACGAGTCACCGAGGTCGCCGGGCTCGACCTCGGTGACCCGGAAACCCGGTTCGCCGTCCTGGTTCAGCTCACGATGTTGTCTGCGCCGGGGTTGTCTGCGCCGGGGTTGTCTGCGCCGGGGCTGTCTCCGCCGGGCTGAGCCGGGACCGATCTGCCAGCACAGCACCGCGACCCAACCCGGAGTCGGATCGACGTCAGCGCTGCGCGGTGTCCTGCACGTTGCCCCGCGCGTCCTGGGCTTGACCGCGTACGTCCTCGGCGGCGGACTGACCCTCGTCCTGAACGGTCTGCTTGGCGTCCTGCGCCGTACCACGGACCTCGTCGGCACTGGCCTGGCCCTGCTCCTTGACCGTGCCTGCGGAGTCCTGTGCAGTCTCCTTGACCGACTGGGCCGCCTGCTGAGCCGGCTCCTTCAGGTTCTGAGCCACGTCCTTGGCCACGTCAGTGGCCTGCTGCTTCAACGGCTCGGCCCGCTGCTTGAGATCACCGGCCAGGTCGGTCTCCTTCTCCGACGCCGGGATCAACGCGCTGACCAGCACACCGGCACCAAAGGCGATCAGCCCCGCGGCCAACGGATTGCCCTGAGTCTTCCGCTTCGCCGCCGAAGGTGCCCCCGAGACCTGGTCCCCGGCCCCGCGGCTGCGGTCCTGTAGTGCCGACCGCGAATCGTCGGCGGCGCCCATGATCTTGTCCTTCAGCCCGGTGCCGGCGTCTTTGACCTTGTCGACCTGCCGCTTGGCGATGTTCTTCGGGTTGGCCTCGTCGGTCAGCGCGTCCACATTGTCGCTCAAGCTGGCCCGGGTGCGCTCGATCTCGGCGCGGATCTCTTCGGGATCGCTGCTGGTGGTCATCGGTTGTTCTCCTCTTGGCCTTTGAGTGCGTTCGGAATCTTGCCCAGGGTGTCGGTGGTCTGCGGGATGCCTCGGATGCGATCGAACTCTTTCTTACCGAGGAAACCCAGCACCGCGGCGATAATGGCCCAGATCGCGGCGACGATCAGCGCCGCCCAGCCCCGGCCTGTGCCGTTACCGATCGCCCACCACAGCGAGAGCGACAAGAACAACAGCACGAAGAAACCACCGAGGGCGGCGCCGGCGAACAGACCTACCCCCTTGCCGGCCCGGCCGGAGGCCTGCTTCACCTCGGCCTTGGCCAAGGCGACCTCCTGGCGCATCAGCGTGCTCAGGTCACGGGTGACGTCGCCCAGCCGCTCCCCGATCGAATGCGACTCCTCGGGGTGCCGGACCGAACTCGCGGCCGAGGACCCCGTGGCGGAGCCGTAGGCCGACCCCGTGCCCGGGTCGTAGGCTGACGCCCCGGCGGCGGGATCGACCGAGGACGCACCGCCCGGGTTGTAGGGGTCGCTCATCGGTTGTAGCCCGGCGCGTACCCGGTGCCGAGGTCGGAACTCAGCGTTCCGGTCTCCGGCATCGTCGACCTTCCCGTCGAGTACCGGTCGTCGGACCTGACCCGGTTGCCGGAGCGGGTCGGCTCGTCGTCATCCTTCGCGTCGGCCACAAGCCCGCGGGTCAACCGACCCACGACCACCCCGGCCACTAGCGAACCGGCCAGAAAGGCCACCGGCCGCCGACGGGCGAACGACCGCACCTGCTCCAGTGCGGCAGAGGGCTCATTGTTCTCCAGCCAGTGCGCGACCTCGCCGCCGCGGCGGGCACCGGTGTGGGCCAGATCGGTCAACGGACCGCTCTGGTCCGAGGCCGAGGCCATCGAGCCGAGTTCGTCGGCGAATCCGTGCACGATGCTGGCCAGTCGCTGCTGCTGGGTCTGCGCCTGGCTGCTGAGCTCGGAGCGGCTTTGGGCGACCAGGTCCCTGACCTGCGTGGTGGCCTCCGAGACCACTCGGCCGGCCTCCTGCTTGGCCACGTCGGCGGTTTGTTGGCCCTGTTCGAGCGCGGTGTCCTTGACCTCGCCGGCCTGGTCCTTGGCCGTGTCGGCCACCTGCTGGCCCCGCTGCTGCGCGCTGTCCTTGAGGTCGGCGGCCTCCTGCTTGGCCACGTCAGAGGTCTCAGAGCCCCCCGAACTCGGGTCGCCTGATCGGTCGGTCGGTTCGAAATCGCCCTCGACGTATTGGCCCTCGACGTGGCCCTCGACGTGTTGGCCCTCGACGTATTCGGTGGTTCCGGTGTAGCGCGGCGGCTCGTCGGGCGCCACGACGAAGCCGGCGCCCGCCGGGTCAGCGCCGGCGGGATCCGTGCCGGCCGGCTCGGCGCTGGCGCCACCGTGTCGGGGCTGACCGGTGCCGGGCTGGTCGTAGGGCGCGGACTCGGGTCGTTCGTAGCCGGTCGGCTCGGGACGGTCGAAAGGTGATTGCGTCATGCGCTCTCCTGGTATCTGGGTGCTTGGTGGTCGTAACCGAGGTTCACCTCAGTCACGGGTGCGGTCGAGCAGGCCCTCGTCGTGCGTCGCCCGGTCGATCCGGCGGTGGTAGCGCATCCCGGCCAAGCCACCCAGCACCGCGCCGACCAGGGCAATGAGCACGACGGCAACGGCGAGGATCACCCCGGCCCAGGTCAGGGTCTGGTCGCCGACCGGAAGCTGCGGTACGCCGTTGAGCCGGGTCAAGGCGTCGAACTGGGTTCCGGCGATCAGGCTGAGGACGGTAACCACCACTGCGGCGATCACCGCCCACAGCCAGACCCCCACGCCCTGCCGCGAACCGTTGAATCGAGCCATCCGCCCGGCGACGTAGCCGCCGCAGAAGTAGGCGATCAACACGATCACCAACAACACGATGCCGCCGACGATGCCGACGGTCTGCGCGTTCTCCTGCACCTGGGCGGGGCTGAGATACGGCCGCAGACCGACCCCGGCCCCGATGGCGGTGAGCAGTGCGGTCAACAGCACCGCGGTTCCGGTGGCGGCCAGCCAACCGAAGAAGCAGGCACCGAACTTCATTCCGCCGAAGCGGTCCTTCTGCTCGGCGACGACGTCTCGGCTGCTGGCCGCAACCGGTGGGTTCGGCGCACCCGTTCGTCGTTGCCCCGAAGGGGTCCGGCGTTCCCCGGATGGTGGGTTGACCGCACTGCTCATGGCGATGACCTCGGATTTCTACTCAGCGACGGCGGTCGGTATCGACACCGGTGTCGGTGTCGACCTCCTCCTTGCGGACCTCCTCGTTCACCGTGACCTCGTCGCGCACGGTCTCGGTGTCCAGCCGGACCCGCTCGGTGGGCACGGTCTCCTTCTGCACGACCGGAACTTCCTCGTGCAGGGTTACCTCGTGCTCTTCCTCGCTGATGTCGGCGCCGGAGGTGGCGTCACCTCGGTTGGCGTCGGTGATCGGCTCCCGCTCCACCCGCACCTCTTCGCGGCTGACCGGGACGGTCTTGCTCACGTTCTCGGTCACCACGTACTTGCGCAGCCGGGCTTTGCCCGCCTCGCGCCGCTGGGTCCCGACCTGCACCTGCTCCTCCGACAGCGTCATGGCGTCGTCGGTGTTGCGACCGGACGTGTCGCGCCCCACGGTGCCGCGGTCGGCGCCCCGGTCGTCAGCACCCCGGTCGGCGCCGGCGTCGACCAGGTCGCGGTCGGCACCACGGTCATCGGCACCACGGTCATCGGCACCACGGTCATCGGCACCCCGGTCGTCGGCACCCAGGTCCGCGCCGGTGTCGGCGACGTAACCGGCCTGACCGGCGGCGGCGACGTCGTCGTCGGGCCCGCTGAGGCCGTAGTAGGAGTAGAGGGTGTCCTCCTCCTCGGGGGTGATGCTGCCGTCGGCGTCGACCCGCGGCGCGTCCTTGACCTTGGCCTTGTCGAACTGCACGCTGATGTCGTCACCGCTCATGTTCGCCCCGGCCAGCGGTACGAAGGACTCTGCGGTCCCGAAGAGACCGGTCTTCACCGTCACCCAGGCCGGTTCGCCGCTCTGGTCGTCGGTGTAAATCTGACCGACGCCGCCGATCTTGTCGCCGTCCGGTCCGACGACGTTCCCGTCGGCCAGGCGAGCGAGATCGTCTGAGTTCAACTGCATGGTCACTCCTGTTCCTGCGGCTGTCTGCCGCATTGGGTGCTTTTACCCGTCTGTTTACCATGTAAACAGCGAGGCCGCGGCAGTGGGTCCGGAATAACCGAATCCCCGCGCCGGCCGCTCTCGCCTGTGGGTCACGAGGACCACGCGAACGAGAACCATCCGAACGAGAACCATCCGAACGACGATAGGGAGCCCGCCATGGTCCACGGCAGTACCGGTGCCAGTCCGGCCCCTTCGCGCAAGGCGCTCGACCGCGCCGCTATCGTCTCCGCGGCGTTGCGCTCGATCGACGCGTACGGGGCGCAGGGCCTGACCATGCGCGGCCTCGGCCAGCAACTCGGCGTCGAGGCGATGGCTTTGTACCGGCACGTCAGCGGTCGGGAGGACCTGCTCGAGGCCGTGGTGGACGAGCTCCTGGTCGGGGTTGCCGACGGGCTGGACGACCAGCTCCGCGCGACCTGGCAGGGCTATCTGCAAACCCTGGCGCACGCGGTCCGCGCCATCGCGGTGGAGCACTACGCGGCCTTTCCGCTGGTCGCCACCCGACATCCCGCGGCCCCGTGGCTCCGACCGCCGCTGCGGAGTCTGACGCTGGTCGAAGACTTTCTGGCCACGCTGAGCCGGCACGGATTCTCCGACGAGCAGGTCGTCGACGCCTACCGGTCCTTCAGCAGCTTCCTGCTCGGTCACCTGCTGTTGGAGTCCGCGGTCCGCGGGGCGGACACCGGTCCGGTCGAGCAGCCCCTGGACGAGGGTGACGCAGACATCCCCAATTCCGACGGTGAGGTCGATCTGAGTGGGACGCCGACGGTAGCGCGGATGCGAACGTTGCTGAGCTTGGATCGCAGCGAAGAGGAGTTCGAGATCTCGCTGGAAACCCTGCTGGACCGCTTGGAGCTCAGCCTGTCCCAGTGAGCACCCCGCCCGCTCAACCTTCACGGCCGGAGCGGCATCGAGCCGATCCCGACGCGTCGGCGCAGCGCCGCGGCGCGTTGCCACCACGGTGGCGAGGGCTTGGCGGGCAGCCCGCCCGGTAATCCCAGGCGAGTCAGCCGGCGCCGTTTGACGTAGCGGCGGCGCTGCGCCGGATGCCGGGCCAGGTAGGCGGCGGCGGCGGCCCGACGGTCCCGGAGAAGCTCCGGTTGCATGGCGTAGCCGACCGCGGTGACCAGCCCGGCAAGATCCACCGGATCCGGTCGCTGCGGCTCCGATTGCTGCGGCTCCGATCGCTGCGGGGCCGGTGGGAATCCACCTGCGGGCAGCTCCGGCAGCAGAGCGTCGACCAGCGTCACC
Organism: Friedmanniella sp.; assembly: GCA_965218535.1. GTDB lineage: Bacteria > Actinomycetota > Actinomycetes > Propionibacteriales > Propionibacteriaceae > Microlunatus. The sequence continues at coordinate 538,807 of CBDCLF010000001.1, read as the reverse complement.
GGAATGCGGTTGCTGTTGTGGAACGGGGTCAGGCGTTCCAGCAGCAGCTCGGTGCCCAGCCGGGCCACCGGCAGTCCGTAGCCGACCCCGGCGGTCAGCAGCCCGGTGGAGAAGCAACCGACGACGGCGCTGACCCGCCCGGCAGCGAACCAGGTTTCGGCCAGCTCGGGTCCGTTCGCCACCCACAGTCGTACGCCCAGGTCGTCGGCCAGTCGCCGCAGCCCGTGCACGGCTGAATACGGAGCACTGGGATGGGGCTTGAAGATCACCGGCGCGGATGAGACCGAGCACCGCAGCACCATGTCGGCATAGAGCGCCAGCTCCTCGGCCTCACTCAACACTCCGAGGGCGGCCAGGTACTGCCCCAAGACCATCACCGGCTGGGCGTCGGCCCCGTTCTGCGGTGGCCGACTCTGCCGGCTCAGGCCGGTGATCACGCCAGCAAAGGCGGACTGCGGGATCACGCTGGCCTCGACGTCCCATTCCGAGAGCAGCAGCGGGCTCACCCCGGGCACGAGGTCGAGGTGCAGCAACGCCTCGACCCGAACGCCGACGCTCTCCGGCAGCGCCTGGCGGGTCGGCCCGTAGCTCATCAGGCCGTCGGCGTAGACCACGATCGGGGCGTCGGGGAAGATCCGGCACAGCGCCCGGGCCGGGTCGACCTGAATGCTTTCCACCAACAGTTCCACGTCGTCGGTTTCCAGCTCCCACAGCCGGCGGAAGTGCCGTTCCCACAACGGCAGATCAGCGGTCCGGGGTGACCACGCGGACGGGTGCTGCGGCTCGATCGCCTCGTTGTAGTCGCACACCGTCTCGAAGCGGGACAGCAGGGCTGCGGTCCCGTGCACCTCACGGAGGGAGTCCGCGCCCTCCGGGGCCGCGGCGTTGTTGGTCAGGACCAGGAGGCGGCGAGGTGCGGTCGAGACCAGGTCGGCGTCGATCGCCGCCACCAGGGTGGCCAGGCCGAAAGCGGTGGAGGCCAGACAGAGCTGGGTGCTCACGCGGCCGCTCGCAGCGCAGTGACGGTCGCGGCCCGTTCGGGGTCAAGCAGGGCGAGGGTCTGATCGAGCGGACCCGCGGGCAGCCGGGTCAACGAAGCGCGGACGCGTCGTCGCAGCTGGGCCCCGAGGTCGCAGGGATAGCGGTCGGCCTGGTCCAGCTGCCAGCAGATGATGGCGCAGTAGGACCGCAGGGCCTTGGCCAGGTGGCTCGGGCCCTGGGGGTGCTGTGCCAGCTGCGCGACGATCCGTTCGAAGGCCGGGATGAAGTCGAGTTGGCGCTCGTCGCGGACCTGGGTCAGTGACGAGCCGACCTCCCGCCGGTAGCGGACGCCCCGCAGCCCGACCGCGGCGAACGTGCCGCCGCTCAGATGCAGCCGCCACAGCCAGGGCCGGTCCTCGCAGGTGCGCAGGTCCTCGTCGAACCACAACAGTCCCTGGTCCAGCAACCGTCGGTGGTAGACCCCGGCCCAGGCGTGCGGGGTGTCGACCGAGCTGCGCCGCCCGGGCGGACCGATCCCGGCCCCGGCCGGCACCACCGTGCCCCGGGGACCGAACGGCACGTGGTGCACGACCCGGTTCCGGCCGCGGAATTGGACATGGTCGGTCCGGACGAAATCACAACGCAGGTCTTCGATCACACCCAGGAGTCGAGTGAAGTGTCCGGCAGCGACCAGGTCGTCCCCGTCGAGGAAGGTCAGGTAGCGGCCGCGGGCGGCGGCCAGTCCGGCGTTCCGGGCCGCGGAAAGTCCGCCGTTGCCCGGCCGGAGGAGCACCTGTGCGTTGGGCAGGTCGTGGTGCTCGGCCAGGATCTGCGGGGTGGCGTCGGTCGAACCGTCGTCGACCAGCACGAATTCGATCTCGGGGCCGGCGTTGGCGCGCAGGCTCCGCAGCGCGGGCCCGGCGTAGTCGGCGACGTTGAAGAAGGGCACCACGACCGAAAGCCGAATCACAGCGGAGACGGTAGGTGCGGGGCGGGCGGTCCGGGCGACGGGGGCGGGACAAGCTGGTGAACCCGTAGTGAATCCTCGACGCGGCCGCTGACCGCCGGTCGAGACCGGATCGGACGGGGATGATCCGAAGCGTTGGGGCAGCGTTTGTCCGACATTCATGTGGTCCGGTCCGGTTGTCCACCTGCGCTGCCTAACGTCGCGGCATGACCTACTCCAACCGTCAGGCCTGGTCGCCCCAGGTACCCGTCCGGACGCTCGGCGGCCGCGAGGTCGGACCCGGCCGGCCGGTCTACGTGACCGGTGAGATCGGCATCAATCACAACGGCGAACTCGCGCACGCCCTCGCCCTGATCGACCGCGCCGCCGAAGCCGGCTGTGACGCGGTCAAGTTCCAAAAGCGCACGCCGCAGGTGTGCACTCCGCGAGACCAGTGGGAGGTGCAGCGGGAGACCCCGTGGGGTCGGATGAGCTACCTCGACTACCGGTACCGGGTCGAGTTCGGGCAGCAGGAGTACGCCGCGATCGATGCCCACGCTCGTCGGCGGGGGATCGACTGGTTCGCCTCCCCCTGGGACCCGGAGTCGGTGGACTTCCTGGAGCCGTTCGCCCCCCCGGCCTACAAGGTCGCCTCGGCCTGCCTGACCGACGACGAATTGCTGCGGCGACTGCGGGCCACCGGCCGTACGGTCATCCTCTCCACCGGGATGTCGACCATGCCGCAGATCCGGCACGCGGTGGAGGTCCTCGGGTCGGAGTCGATCGTGCTCTGCCACGCCACCAGCACCTATCCTGCTCCCCCCGAGCAGCTCAATCTGAACATGATCAACACCCTCGCCGCCGAGTTCCCGAACGTCCCGATCGGTTACTCCGGACACGAAACCGGGTTGCAGACGACCTTGGCCGCGGTCGCCTTGGGGGCGGTCTTCGTGGAGCGGCACATCACCTTGGACCGCGCGATGTGGGGCTCCGATCAGGCCGCCTCGGTCGAACCACCCGGCCTGGTCCGGCTCGTCCGCGACGTCCGGGTGATCAGCGAGGCGATGGGTGACGGGATCAAGCGGGTCTACGAGCAGGAGCGGGTCGCGATGGCGAAGCTGCGACGGTTCTCCGGCGAGTTGGCGCCCGACCCGGAGCGGGAGCTGGTGGCCGCACCGTGAGAGGGACCGCGCTGGCCCTGGTGGAGAGCCCGGCGCAGCTGCTCAACGTGATCGAGGCCGGCGTCGCGGTGCCGGACCTGGCCGGGGTGCCGATCGCGGTGCTGCCGCCGGGGGCCGGCCGGACCCGTGACCAGCTGCGGCAGACCGCGGTGCTGGCTCGAGAGTCCGGCCACGAAGTGACCTGGCACGACGCCCGCGGCAGCGGGCCGGGGCTGCTGCGCGAGGTCGGGGGATTGGCGAACCTGCTGCTCGGCCGGCGGCGGCTGGTGGTCGGCGACCCGTACTCGGGCGTCATCCAGCTGCTGGTGTCGCTGGCCCGGCCCGAGGAGGTCACGATCGTCGACGACGGCACGGCCACGCTGGAGTTCGCCAGGCAGTGGACCGGCGGCGACGAACTGAACCGCTGGCACCGGCCCGAGGCGGGCGGGCATCAGCTGATCGAACGGGTCCGGTCCCAGCTCGCGGTCAACCTGCGGCGTCGGCTGTCGGCGGAGTTCGGCTGCCGGTTGCGGGTGTTCACCAGCCTGCCGGTCGACCTCGACCAGGTGGCGGTGCTGCCCAACGACTACCGCTGGCTGAAGTCCCGCTTCGGACCCCCGCCGGTCCGGCCGGGGGCGGACCTGGTGGGTACGTCGCTGGTCGAGACCGGGGTGGTCTCCGCGTTGTCCTACCTCCAAGGCGTCTCCCGGCTGACGCAGCGCTTCGGCGTACAGCGTTACCTGGCCCACCGCAAGGAGGCCGAGGACAAGCTCGAATTGGTCGCCGGTCTGGGGTTGGCCGTGGTCCGCGCCGACCTGCCGCTGGAGATCGTGGCCCGTCGGGGGCCGGTCGGCGCCACCGTGGTGAGTTTCCCCTCCACCGTGGTGCACACGCTGCCGATCGTGCTCGCCGACGCACCGGTGGAGTTGGTGGTGTGCGGGGTGGGACCGGAATGGTTCCGTCAGCCCGGCGACGCCCGGTCCGCGGACTTCCTCGACCGCGTGACCGCGACGGCTCGGAACCGGCACCGGCTGCGCGCCGTCGCGAGCTGATGAATCCTGCGTTCTCTTCAATTGCTGCTCCAGCCCGGGTGGTCGCGGTCATTCCCGCCCGGGGCGGGTCGAAGGGGATCCCCGGCAAGAACCTGCGTCGGGTCGCCGGTCGTTCGCTGATCGAACGGGCGGTGGACGCCTGCCGGGCCGCCGACTCGGTCGAGCAGGTGTTCGTCAGCACCGAGGACCCCGCGATCGCGGCCGCCGCGACGTCGGCCGGGGCCGCGGTGCTGGTGCGGCCGGCAGCGCTGGCCGGCGACACCGCCTCCTCCGAATCGGCTCTGCTGAACGCGGTGGAACAGCTCGCCGCGCGCGGCGGTGCCCCGGACGTGCTGGTCTTCGTCCAGTGCACCAGCCCGTTCGTCGACCCGGCCGACCTGGACCGGGCGGTGGCCATGGTGACCCGGAGCGAGGCGGACGCCGTGTTCGCGGCCGTGCCCACCCACGCCTTTCTCTGGCGGGCCGACGCGCCGACCGGGGCCGGACCGGGACTGGTGTCGGGCCTCAACCACGACCCGACCGACCGCCGCCGACGCCAAGACATCCCGCCGGACTACCGGGAGACCGGCGCGTTCTACGTGCTCGACACCGCTCGCTTCCTGGCCACCGGTCGTCGCTTTTGCGGTCGGGTCGCGCCGGTCCTGGTCGCCGAGCGAGGGGCGATCGACATCGACACCGAACACGACCTGGCCCTGGCCCGGGCCCTGGCTCCGCTGATCGAGCCGGCCGGACCGGCCGGGGTCGACGTCGACGTCGTGATCACCGACTTCGACGGGGTGCACACCGACGACACCGCCACCGTGGATACCGACGGTCACGAGACCGTCCGGGTGAGCCGTGCCGACGGCCTGGGCGTGGAACGCCTGCAGGCCGCGGGGGTACCGGTGTTGATCGTGTCCAAGGAAACCCACCCGGTGGTGGCGGCCCGGGCGGCGAAGCTGGCGGTAGAGGTGGCCCAAGGAGTGGACGACAAGACCGTCGTGGTCCACGACTGGCTGGCCGCCCGCTCGATTCCGCCCCAGCGGGCGGCCTATCTCGGCAACGACCTCAACGACCTCCCGCCGATGGCCCAGGTGGGCTGGCCGGTGGCGACGGCGGACGCCCGTCCGGAGGTGCGGGCCGCGGCCCGGCTGGTGCTGGGTCGATCCGGCGGAGCGGGGGCCGTACGGGAATTGTGCGACCTCGTGCTGGCGACCCGGCTCGGGGCTGCCGGGCATGAGTCCACCGGGCGCGGCGCCACCGGGCCCGCAGGTTCAGCAGGCGCTGCCACACCGGCGCCGGCACCAACAGGCGCACCCGCCGCCGGATCTGGGTGACCCGGCGTCGACTTCGCGGACGGGGCGTAAGTCCGCTCCGGTGCCGATGGGCCAGCAGCGCGAGCAGCCGCGGTTGCCAGTCCTGCGCGGTGCTGGGGTGGAAGTAGTTCGCCGCCAGCCACGCCGGGTCGGGGTGCCGCAGCTGCTGCGCGCGCAGGTCGTCCAAGGTGCCCAGGCAACCCGAGCCGACAAAGACCAGATTGATCAGCTCCGCGGATACCCCGAAGTCCGACAGCACCAATACCGGCAGTCCGCGGCCGATCGCTTCCAAGGCGGCGGTGGAGGACACCGTCACCAGGCCGCGGGCGCCCGCGAGCGCGGTCTGCATCGAGCCCTGCGCCAACCGGATCCGGTTCGCCGGCACCGCGTTCGAGTCGACCAGGTGCGCCAACACCGTGGCGTACGGCCAGGTCTCGCGATGGGTTTGCTGCTCGTTCGGGCCGGCCCGGAGCTTCACCACCGGCCTCGGGTCGCTCGCCAGGGCCACCAGGATGGCTTCCCGGTCGGCCCGCTGCGCCGGCACCTTCGCCTGGGCCGCGAACACCAGGTCCGAACCAGCGGGCGGCCCGGGCGGTGAGGCGTCCGGCTCGTCCAGGAACGGGAGCCGGGCCAGCGCGAACGCCAGTCCGGGTGCGAGCCTGGTGCCCAGCGCGGAGAATTCGGCCAGTTCGCGCCGGCTGTGCACCACGAACAGGTCGCAGCCCGCGCGGGCCCGGACCGCCCGCGCGGTCGCCGGCACGCTGATCCCGGGTAGTCCGGTCAGCAACAGCGGCCGGTCGGCCCGTCGCAGCCGGGGCTGGTCGGTCAGGGTAGCCACAACCGGACCGGTGCAGGCGAGCAGGAGCACGTCGGGGCGCCAGCGCGCGATCCGGACCAGCAGCCGACGCCGGGTGAGCACCGGCACCGGTCCCGTTCCGGCGGCGCGGATCTGTGCCGCCGACGGCTGGACCGGGTTGGCCACGATCACCTGGGCCCGGGTCCAGGACGCCGGGAACCGGGCCAGGGTCGCCACGCTCCACTTCAGGTAGGAATCGGTGTCGGCCACCGCGAGGACACGGACCGCGCTCGGGACGCGGCGGGACGGCGTCGGCATAGGACCAGTCAGCCACATCCGCCCGGGCAGAAGGGAGCGGGCACGCGGGCGGGAGGTGAACGCTGGACCAACGCCGGGTTACACCGACGGTCGGTGCCGTTCCACCGCGTGCACACCTCCGTCCGCGGTCAGGTGAGCGATCAGCAGCTCACCGGTGCGCAGCGCCATCGGGGCCATCTCCAGGGCCTCCAGAATGTGCGGCAGCACCGGCCGGTGGACGCAGATTGCGGTCGGCGTCTGCGTCCGCAGGGTCGTCGCCCGGATCCGGCGGACAATCTTGGCCACGCCCTTCGGATCCTGCGCACCCTCCTCCTCCGACAGCCCGGAGTAGGGGGTGATCTTGGCCTTGGCGGCGGTGCCGTACGGCTGCAGAGTGCTCAGGCACCGGGTCGAGGTGGAGGAGAACAGCCGGCGCGTGCCGTACGCCCCCAGCAGCGGTATCAGCAGCTTCGCCTGCCGCCGGCCGAGAGAGTTGATCGGACGCGCCGCGTCCTTCTTGGACCAGTCCTTCCGGTCCATCGCCTTGCCGTGCCGCACGATCAGCAGCGGCGTGGTCGGCGGCTGCTCCAGGAACTGAGTGATCAGGAAATGATCGGCGGCGTAGCTCAGCCGGGCCAACGCCGCCCGGACGGGCAACCACGACACCACGTCCACCTCGTGGTCGGGGGCCCGGCGCGCGCTGGTCAAAACGGTGCCCGCCCAGTAGTCGACCTGCTTGACCCCGGTGACGACCAGGTCGGGCCTGACCCGGTCGGATTTGACCCGGTCGGGCCGGCCCGGCTTGGCCAGGTCGTAGCGCATGGTGTCCAGCGGCACCCCGAGCCGAATCGTCACCCCGGTCTCCTCCAAGACCTCGCGGACCGCGGTCACCGGCAGACTCTCCCCGGCTTCGGCCTTGCCCTTGGGCAACGACCAGTCGTCGTAGCGCTGACGGTGGACCAGGACCACCTCGGTCCCTCGGCTGGGATGCTGACGGGTAACCACGGCGCCCCCGGCCAGCACCGGCTTGGCCGGGCCGGGTCGGCCGGAGGTGTTGTTGGCACGCTGACGCGTGCTGGCGACGGCGGGCACGGATCTCCTTGGGCGCGGACCCTGGGGCTGACCTGGGCTACTTGGCGCTGACCTGGGCTATTTGGCGCTGACCCGGCGCCGGCTCTTGGTGGTGATCAGCCACTCCTGCATGTCCAGCAGCGGGCGACCGTCGTCGTCGACGGTGAAGGCCAGCCAGGTGCCGTCGGGCTGCAGCTTCCACGAGGCGGTGCCATGGTCGAAGGCGACGTCGAACAGCTGACCGATCTCCTCGACGTGGCTGGGCGCGTTGATCGAGGCCAGCACTTCGACTCGCCGGTCGAGGTTGCGGTGCATCAGGTCCGCCGAACCGATCCCGACCGACGGCTGGCCGCCGTTGGCGAACCAGAACAACCGACTGTGTTCGAGGAACCGGCCGAGGATGCTGCGGACCCGGATGTGCTCGCTCAGCCCGGGCACCGCGGGCCGGATGGTGCAGATGCCGCGGACCCACAAGTCGACCGAAACGCCGGCCTGGGAGGCGCGGTACAAGGCGTCGGAGATCTCCTCGTCGACCAGCGAGTTGACCTTGATCCGGATTCCGGCCGGGCGACCGGCGAGCTGGTGGGCGATCTCGGTGTCGATCCGCTCCATCAACCCGGCCCGGATGCCGTGCGGAGCGACCAGCAACCGCTTGTAGGAGGTCTCCTGGCTCATTCCCGAGAGGTGATTGAACAGCCGGCCGATGTCGTCGGTGATGATCGGATTCGCGGTCAGCAGCCCCATGTCCTCGTACAGCCGGGCCGTCTTGGGGTTGTAGTTGCCGGTGCCGACGTGCGCGTAGCGCCGCAGCCCGTCAGCCTCGTCGCGGACCACCAACGACAGCTTGCAGTGCGTTTTCAGCCCGACCACGCCGTACACGACATGGCAACCGTGCCGCTCCAGCCGGCGGGCCCAGGCGATGTTGGCCTGCTCGTCGAAGCGGGCCTTGATCTCGACCAGGGCCAACACCTGCTTGCCCGCCTCGGCCGCCTCAATCAGGGCGTCGATGATCGGCGAGTCGCCGGAGGTGCGATAGAGGGTCTGTTTGATGGCCAGCACCTGCGGGTCGTCGGCCGCCTGCTCGATGAAGCGCTGCACGCTGGTGGCGAAGGAGTCGTAGGGGTGGTGCAGCAGCACGTCGCGTTGCTTGATCGCGGCGAACATATCGGCCGGCTGCGCGGTCTCCACCTCGGCCAGGTGCGGATGGGTGGTGGGCAGGAACGCCGGGTACTTCAGCTTGGCCCGGTCGATTCCGGCCAGGGAGAACAACCCGCTCAGGTCCAGTGGACCCGGGAGGGCGAACACCTCCCGTTCGGCGACATCGAGTTCGCTGCACAGCAGCTCCCGCATCCGCGGGTCCATCCCCTGCTCGACCTCCAGCCGAACGGGGGGCCGGCCCACCTTGCGGCGCAGCAGTTCCTTCTCCAGCGCGACGAGCAGGTTTTCCGCGTCGTCCTCCTCGACCTCGACGTCCTCGTTCCGGGTCACCCGGAACACGTGCTGGCTGACCACCTGCATCCCGCTGAACAACTGGTCCAGGTGCTCCGCGATCACGTCCTCCAGCGAAACGAAGCGGCCCTCCGACAGCGGCAGGAACCGGTTCAGCACGGTCGGAACCTTGACCCGGGCGAACTGCTGGGTGCCGGTGTCGGGATTCTTGACCAGCACGGCCAGGTTGATCGACAGCCCGGAGATGTAGGGGAACGGGTGGGAGGGGTCGACCGCGAGCGGGGTGAGGACGGGAAAGATCCGCTCGGCGAACAGCTCGTGCATCCGCTCCCGCTCGGACTCAGTCAGCTCGTCCCACCGCAGGATCTCGATCCCTTCCTGGGCCAGCAACGGACGAATGTCGTCGGTGAAGACCTGCGCGTGCTCGGCCATCAGCTCGCGGGTGCCGGTGAGGATGGCGCCGTGCAGGTCCCGAGGCATCAAGCCGCTGGTCCCCGGGACGGCCACCCCGGCCGCGATCCGTCGCTTGAGACCGGCCACTCGGACCATGAAGAACTCGTCCAGGTTGTTGGCGAAGATGGCCAAGAACTTGGCTCGCTCCAGCAGCGGCACCCGCCGGGCGTCCTTGGCCAGGTCGAGCACGCGGTTGTTGAAGGCCAGCCACGACAGTTCCCGGTCCAGGTAGCGGTCGTCGGGCAACTCCGGCGGGTCCAGCCGCTGCAGCAGCTCGAGGTCGGCACCGGCCACGTCGGTGGTGGCGCCGTCGGTCTCCAGGCTGGCCACAGCGTCCTCGTCCTGCACGTCGGCCAGCGTGGTGTCGACCGCTTCCATCGCATACTCCTGTCGGTCGGGGGCCTGGCACTCTACCCAGTCGCGGTGAACGAGGACGGCGCTCGCCTTAGTCGGATGGGCGTACCGCATACATCACATCACGCCCGGCGACGTCGAAGCCATGGCGTGCGTAGAGCGCCACCGCCCGGGTGGAGTCGGCCTCGACGTACAGCTCGACTTCGGTGTTGCCCCGATCACGCAGGTAGGCCAGGCCGGTCAGCAGCAGAGCCGTGGCCAGTCCGGCGCCCTGGGCGTCGGGGTCGACGCCGATGACGTAGACCTCGCCCAGTCGGCCCGGGTGCTGCTTGGTCCAGTGGAAGCCGAGTAGCCGGCCCCGGGGCTGGGTCGGTAAGGGTGGGGTCGATAGCGGCTGGTCGGAGCGGGATTGCTCCGCGGAGGCCGCGTGGGCGAGGAAGAATCCGCGCGGGTCGAACCAGGGCTCGGCCATCCGCTCGGCCAGGTCCTGCGCGGTCACCGTGCCCTGCTCGGGGTGGGCGGCGAAGGCGCGCCGGTTCACCTCCAACCAGGCCGTCTCGTCCTCGCCCGGCGAAAAGGTGTCGATCCGGGCACCGGCCGGAATCTGGGCGGCCGGCACCTCGGCCAGGGCCCGGGTCATGATCAGCAGGGTCCGGACGCCGACCAGCCCGGAGCGGTGGGCCAGCGCCTGCGCGGCCGCGGTGTCGCCGAGCGCCCACAGCTGCAGCGGGTGCCGAGCCCGGTGCCGCAGCTGCGCCACCAGGGCCGTCCCGTGACCGGCCCGCCGGGCCGCCGGGTCGACCACGAGCTGCCCGGTGCTGACGTCGTCGGTCTCGGTCAGCTGGGCGTAGCCGCGGAGTTCACCGTCGACGATCCGGCGGAGGTGGGCGAGGCCGGGTCGGCGGTGGCGCAGGGCCAGCAGGCCGGCCTCGTTCAACGCCGCGGTGTGGTCGGCGGTCTCCGCCCGGGCGAGCAGGGCCTCGACGGCCGCAGCCTGGTCGGGCGCGAGGTCGTCGGTGTAGGTCAGCTCGGCATCGGCCAGCTCAGGGGGGTGGGGCGGGGACGGATCGGCGCTCATCGAGACACCGTAGGCGGACGCGCTCGACCTATGCTGAACGCCGTGGACGGCCAGGGCGAAACGGAGCGACGAACGGCCGCCCCGCCCGCGCCGCCGGGACCCGGTCGAGCGACGGCGTCGTCGGTGCGGCTGACCGTGGCCGGAGCCGTCTGCTCCCTATTCGCGGTGCTGGCCGCGGGGTTCGGGCTGGCCGGTTTCTCCTCCCTGGCCGGTCCCGGCACGCGGCGGGGTTGGGAGGTGGTGCTGCTGGCCAGCGCGGTGGCGATGCTGGCGTTGTGTGTGGCGCAGCTGGTCGTCTGGCGCCGGGCGTACGCGCAGTGGAACCAGGGTCGCGCTCCTCAGCTGACCGCGGCCGGCCGGGTCTCCTGGACGGTGCACCTGGCGTCGTACGTGGTGGTGTTGGCCGCGCTGCTGAGCGGGCTGGGGGCCAGTGCGGACGCGGTCTGGACCACGAGCTCGGCGGCCTGGTTCACCGGTTCGATGGTGCTGGTGGTCGCCGGGCAGGTGCTGGGCGCGGTCCAGTACGTCCGCGCCGGCGGCCCGCCGGGGACGATCCCGACGCACGTACGGCGGCTGCGGGCCTGGTTGGCCGAGCAGCGTCGCTTCGACGACGACGACCTGGGGTCGAACGACTGAGCGGCGCCCCCCGGGGCCCGCGCGGCACCTTCAGCGGACGGGGACCGAGGTCGGTTCGTCGGTCGGGACGACGAAGCGGTAGCCGACGTTGCGGACCGTGCCGATCACCGACTCGTAGTCGGGCCCGAGCTTGGCCCGGAGGCGACGGACGTGCACGTCGACGGTCCGGGTGCCGCCGTAGTAGTCGTATCCCCACACGTCGCTGAGCAGCTGCTGGCGACTGAACACCCGGCCCGGGTGTTGGGCCAAATACTTCAACAGCTCGAACTCGGTGTAGGTCAAATCGAGCGGGGCTCCGTTCAGCCGGGCGTTGTAGCCGGCCTCGTCGATCACGATGTTGCCGCTGTGGATCAGCGAGTCGGCCGGCTCCGGGGTTGATGGCGTCAGGGCCAGCCGCAGCCGCAGGTCGACCTCGGCCGGACCGGCCGAGGTCAACAACACGTCGTCGAAGCCCCAGTCCGCGGACAGCGCGGTCAGGCCACCCTCGATCGCGATCACCAACAGCGGCACCTCTTTGCCGGTGGTCTCGATCAGCCGGCACAGGGAACGGGCCCCCACGAGATCGCGGCGGGCGTCGAGCAAGATGACGTCGGCGGCCGGCGCGTCCAACAACGCCGTCGGTTCGCAGGGCGCGACCTTGACCCGGTGCGGCAGCAGTTCCAGGGCCGGCAGGATCTCTTCCGATAACTGGGGGTCCTTGGTCAGCAGCAGCAAGGTCGCCATCGCGCTCTCCTCCGGCTCGGATCTGCGTCGCGTCGGGCGTTGATGAGGTCAGGTGACGGCCGTGCTCCCACGCTGGAGGACCCGTCGGTGTGGCTGCGAGGGACAATACCCCAGTGGCGCAGGTGAGATTGAATTATTGGGCCGGAGCGCGGGCGGCGGCCGGCACGATCGGCGAGACGCTGAACGCCGGCTCGATCCGGGAGGCGTTGGCCACGGCGACCCAGCGACACGCCGACCCCCGCTACGAACAGGTCCTGGCGGCGAGCAGCCTGCTGCTCGACGGGGCGGCCGTGCACGAGGCCGATCTCGATGCGCCGCTTCAAGACCCGGTCGAGGTGGACATCCTGCCCCCGTTCGCCGGCGGTTGATCGGGAGTTGCGCCCCGCCGAGCGGTAGCTGAGGGCGCTTTCGAGGGCCGCAAAAGCGCCCTTACCTACCGCTCGCGAACCGGTGGATTCACGTCTCATTAAGTGGATTCATGTCTCATTAAACGGGATGCACGGTGCCGGGCGGAGGAAGAGCAACTACGTTGGCTCTGTGAGCAACTCGAACGCGCGAGCGGTGCTGCTGACGCGGCGCCGCACGATCGACCACGGTCGAATGCGTTCCTCACTCTGTCTGGCTTGAGCTGGACCGGCTGGTCTCAGCCTGGATGTGGCGTTTGAGCCTTGGGCCCCGCCCGCCAGTAGACCTCCGAGTCGCCGGGTTCTCCGGTTGCGGCCCACCACGCCTGGCCGCGCGATGGATCCGTCGGTGCCCGTCCTAAGCCACCGCTGCCGAAACCCCGCCGCCGCCGAAATATTGATTCACCAGACAACAGGAGACCATGCTCATGAGCACCTCTGAATTCCTCGTCGACGCCGACTGGGTCGCCGAACACGGAGCCGACGACCACGTCGTCTTGATCGAGGTCGACGAGGACACCAGTGCCTACGACGGTGGGCACATCGCCGGCGCGATCAAGCTGGACTGGCGGACCGACCTGCAGGATCCGGTCCGGCGCGACTTCGTCAACCGGGAGCAGTTCGAGGCGCTGCTGTCGGCGCGCGGGGTGTCCGCCGACGACACGGTCGTGCTCTACGGCGGTAACAACAACTGGTTCGCCGCCTACGCCTACTGGTACTTCAAGCTGTACGGGCACCGCGACGTCCGCCTGCTCGACGGTGGCCGCAAGAAGTGGGAGCTCGACGCTCGCGAGCTGAGCACCGAGACCGTCACCCGGCCCGGTACGCAGTACCGCGCCGAGGAGCCTGACCTGAGCATTCGCGCCTTCCGCGACGAGGTGCTCGAAGCGATCGGCAGTGACGCCCTGGTCGACGTCCGCAGCCCCGACGAGTTCGCCGGCCGGCTGCTGGCCCCGGCGCACCTGCCCCAGGAGCAGGCCCAGCGGGGTGGGCACATCCCGACCGCGGTGAACGTGCCCTGGAGCAAGGCGGCCAACGACGACGGGACCTTCAAGTCCGCGCAGGAGTTGACCGAGCTGTACGCCGGGGCCGGCCTGGACCTCGACTCCGACGTGATCGCCTACTGCCGGATCGGGGAGCGCAGCGCGCACACCTGGTTCGTGCTGCACGAGATCCTGGGCCACGACCACGTCAAGAACTACGACGGCTCGTGGACCGAGTACGGCTCGCTGGTCGGGGTGCCCGTCGCCGTCGGCGACGAGCCCGGTCAAGCCTGAACCGTCATCCTCGCAACCTTTCCGTACCGGATCACCCCAACCAATCACCAAGGACCAGACATGTGTGGAGCAACCCAGGGCGGTCTCAGCGTCGAAGGCATCGCGCTGAGCAAGGAGGCCGTCATCCAGGGCAGAGTCGTCCGCGCCGGTGACCCGGTCGCCGGCGCCTACGTACGGTTGTTGGACGCCGGTGGTGAGTTCACCGCCGAGGTGCCGACCTCGGTCACCGGACACTTCCGGTTCTTCGCCGGCGACGGCCGCTGGACGCTGCGCACGCTGGCCCCCGGCGCCCGGACCGATCGCGTGGTGGTCGCGGCCCGAGGCAACGTGTCCGAGGTCGAGGTCGAGCTCTCCGCCGCCTGAGGCCGCTCAGCAGTCCACCAGCACCGTCATCGGGCCGTCGTTGACCAGGTCCAGCTTCATTTGCGCCCCGAAGACCCCGGTCTCGACGAGAGCCCCGCGGGCTCGGAGGGCCTCGACGAAGGCTTGCACCAGCGGCTCGCTGACCGGACGGGGCGCGGCGGCGTTCCATGACGGCCGGCGGCCCTTGCGGGTGTCGGCGTACAGGGTGAACTGACTGACGACCAGGACCGGTGCACTCAGGTCGGCGGCCGAACGCTCGTCGGCCAGGATCCGCAGGGTCCACACCTTGTCCGCGGCGCGGTTGGCGGTCTGGCCGGTGTCGGAGTGGGTGACCGCCACCAGCACGACCAGTCCCGGCCCGGGCAGCTCGCCGACCACCTGACCGGCCACCTTCACCTGAGCCGTGCTGGCTCGCTGCAGCAGTAACCGCACCGAGCGAGGCTAACCGACCGAGGCTTCAGGGTGAAGCGGGCAGCACAACACCGGCATCGTCCAGGTGGGCCGCGAGTTGGGCACGAGTGAGGCTTCCCGGTCCGGCCCCGGCTTGTGCCGCCCGCCGGGCCAGGCTGGCCAGTCGGGCGTTCAGTGGCGCCTGCGCTCCGGCCCGGTGCGCGATCTTCACGATTTCGCCGTTGAGGTAGTCGGTTTCGACGTTGCCGGTCCCGCGGCGCAGTGACTGCCAGGTCGACCCGCCGACGTCGTCGGGGACACCGGCCACGCTCCTCATCGTGAATCCGGCGCGCCGCGCGGCTCGTTCCTGCCCGTCGGGGGTGACCTCGATCTCGGCCAGGTCCAGCACGTGCCGAGCCTCCTGCTCCAGCGCGTTGGTCAGGTCGGCCCACTGGTTCCCGGGTTCCGGGCCGACGAGGGCCTGGACGACGTTGCCGAGGTTGCTGATCAACTTGCGATACTTCCACGGCATCACGTCCGGCGGCAGGGGTACGTCGAAGCCGGCGCGGGTGAGATCGGCACTGACCCGTCGCAGCACCTCGGCGTCGCTGTCGGAGCCCTCGTAGCCCTCGGGGTTTTCGGAGCCCTCGGGGTCTTCGGACCGGCGCTGCGGGGGTACGGCCCCGAGGTGCAGCATGCCCGAGCGTGGCGCACCACGGATGATCACCTCGCCGGGGACCAGGTGCACCGCCGGCATCCACACGCAGACCCCGTACACCCGGCGGAAGTAGCGCAGGGCCATCGACTCCGCCGCGACCCCGTTCAGGGCGGTCAGCACCGGCAGGAGCGAGCCGGCGGTGCCGACGACCCGGTCACCGGCGCGGACCTCGACGTCGGCCCACGTGCGCAGGGCGTCGGTGACCTGGTGGGCCTTGGTGGCGAACACCAGCACGTCCTGTTCGCTCAGGGTCACCTCCACGGGCGACCCGACGACCGAGACCGGGACCCGGACGTCCTCGCCGGGCGCACGGAGTCGCATCCCGTGCTCGCGCAGGGCCTGCAGATGCGGTCCGCGGGCGACCAGCACCGCGGCCCGACCGGACTGGTGCAGTCGGGTACCGATTGCGCCGCCGATGGCGCCGGCCCCGATCACCACGTAGCGATGTTCACCGACGGTTCTCACCGTCCCACCGTAGACAGCACGGATCGTCGTCGACGGCGGTGAGGCCGTCGCGCGCGGTTGTTAAGGTGGCGCAGACGTCGAGGCCGTCAGGGCGAGTTGGACAGGAGAACACGTGCCGTTCGAGATCCCCGAAGGTCTGCATCCCCGGTTGAACCCGCTGGCCTGGATGATCGGGCGCTGGGAGGGCCGAGGTAAGGGCCAGTATCCGGGCACCGACGACTTCGACTTCGGTCAGCAAATCGACTTTGCGCAGAACGGGAAGGACTACCTGCACTACCTCTCCCAGACCTTCGAGGTCGACGACCAGGGCCAGGCGGTTCGGCCGCTGAACATGGAGACCGGCTTCTGGCGCCCGCAGACCGACGGCGGACTGGAAGTGGTGATGTGTCACCCGGCCGGCTACGCCGAGGTCTGGTACGGCACAGTCACCGGTGCCAAGATCGAGTTGGCCACCGACGCGGTCGTCCGCACCAGCTCCGCTGCGGAGTACACCGCGGGCCAGCGGCTGTACGGACTGGTCGAGGGCGACCTGCTGTGGACCTTCGACAAGGCCGCCGCCGGTCACCCGCTGCAGAACAACCTGTGGGCCCGGCTGCGGCGGGTGTGATCCCGTTGCGGTGAGGGCGCCGGTCAGGGAAGAAAGGGCCGCGTCTCGACGCTGAAGCGAATATGGAAGCCGCGGTCATAGCCGATCAGGGACCCGACGCCGGGGTGGCCTGGCACTACGGCGATCCCGTGCGCGAGCAGCGGACCGTCGAGGGCGGCGCCGGACTCGTCGACCTCTCCCACCGCGACGTGCTCCGGATCGACGGACCCGAGCGGTTGAGCTGGCTGCACGCCCTGACCACCCAGCACTTGCTCGACCTGCGCCCCGGTCAGGGCACCACCACCTTGGTGTTGTCTCCCCAAGGCCACATCGAGCACGTCCTCTACGGCGTGGACGACGGTCAGACCTTCTGGGCCCACACTGAGCCGGGTGCGGGTCCGGCCGCTGCGGAATGGCTGGACCGGATGCGCTTCCTGACTCGGGTCGAGGTCAACGACGTCAGCTCGCTGACCGCCGTGGTCTGGTCCGCCGATCCCGGACCGGACCCTGCTCAGGTCCTCGCCGCCCGGACTGCCCCCGACACTCTCGGCGGTGCCGACCTCTTCGTTCCCCGCGAGCGAGTGCAGTCGTTGCTGGGCCGTGGTCAGCGGGTGGGCACCTGGGCCTACGAGGCCCGCCGGATCGCCGCCGGCGTACCGCGGATCGGCGTGGACACCGACCATCGGACGATTCCCAACGAGGTGGGTCTGCTGGGGTCGGCGGTCCACCTCGACAAGGGTTGCTACCGCGGCCAGGAGACGGTCGCGCGGGTGCACACGCTGGGTCGTCCCCCGCGCCGGCTGGTGCTGCTGCAACTGGACGGGAGCGCGGACCGGCTGCCCCCCGCCGGCACCGCGGCGCAGTTCGACGGCCGCACGGTCGGTTTCGTCGGTTCCTCGGTTCGCCACCACGAACTCGGTCCGATCGCCCTGGGCCTGGTGAAGCGGTCGGTGGACGTCACGGCGCCGCTTCTGGTCGACGGCATCGCCGCCGCGCAGGAGCCGCTGGTCGACCCAGAAGTGGGCCTGCACGTCCGGCCTCGGCTCGCCTCCTCGTGACCTCGCGGCCCTCGGCTCCCTCCCCGCGCAACGGGATCCGGGCGGCGTATCGTAGAGGCTTCCAGCCACTGACGAGAGGAGCCCTGCCCTATGGGACTCGGTGACAAGATCCAGAACAAGGCCCAAGAAGCTGCGGGGAAGGCCAAGCAGGCCGCCGGCGACGCGACCGACAACGAGTCGCTGCAGGCCGAGGGTCAATCCGACCAGACCAAGGGTCAGGTCGGACAGGCCGGCGAGCACGTCAAGGACGCCGGCCGCGACGCCAAGGACGCCTTCAAGTAGGACCCGCCTCACCGTCTCAGCCGCCACCTGTCAAGGTGGCGGCTGAGACGTTTCTATCCCCGCACCCTGATCCGGAGAACCATGAGCGAGAACAGTCCCGAAGAGCCAGGCGCGGACGCCCCCGCGGAGGCGTCCGCCGACACGCCGACCGTGACCTCGGCGCAGAGTCCCGCCGACGAGCCGGTGGAGGTCGCCGGGGCCGCCGCGAACACCGCTTCCGACGCCGTTTCCGCCGACGATCAGCGGAGCGCAACCGCCCGGCAGCGGGCGGCGACCCGCAAGCGCGTGAGCACACCCCGTAAGGCAGCCGCCCGGAAGACGCCCGCTCGGCAGACCGCGCCACGCAAGACACCGGCTCGTAAGACCACGCCCCGCAAGAGCACGCCAGGCACGACGACCCGAGCGACTGCCCGCAAGGCGCCGGCGCGGCCGCCGACTCGCACGCCGACCCCGCAGTCTGGCGCAGAGACTCCGGACTCTCCGATCGAGGGCGGGGCGACGCCGCCGCCGGCACGGGCTCGTCGGCGGCCGTCGCGTTCGCGCTCCGACAGCGCGACTTCGCCCTCGCCGACCGTCGACGCCGTGGTCACCGACGCCGTGACCGCGCTCGACCGCCAGGTGCGGGAGCAGGGTGAGCAGCTCACCGTGCTTCAGCAGGCCCTGCGCCGCGCGGAAGAGCGGCTGGCGGAGTTGACTCCGGCAGCATCGGCACCGAAGGGCGCGGCCGGGACCACCGAGGACACCAAGGCGAAGAAGGACGCCAAGGCCAAGAAGGACGCCAAGGCCAAGAAGGACGCCAAGGCGAAGAAGGACGCCAAGGCCAAGAAGGACGCCAAGGCGAAGAAAGACGCCAAGGCGAAGAAAGACGCCAAGGGTAAAAAGGGCGAAGGCTCCAAAGGGTCGAAGAAGAAGTAGCGCCGGAAGGTCGGAGGTTCTTGCCCGGCTTGTCACTTTCTCAGATTCGTGGCACCCCGCTGCTATCTTCTCGGCTTCTTGTCATCCCCGAGCGCCACGGATTCGAACAGTGAGCGACGGTAGCGGCCCTGCCCCGCTGAGCAGCTCACCGCATAGCCCCCGGTCACCGGGCTTTTCTCGGGCGGGTCATACGGCGACCGGCCTGACCGGAGGCTCTTAAGCAGGAAGGAGAGACTCATGATGAAGAACCCCGTCCACCCCGGCGAGATCCTGCGCGAGGACGTGCTCGCCGAAATCGGCATCAGCGTCAGCGAGGCCGCATCACGGCTCGGCGTCTCGCGGGTGACGTTGAGCCGCGTCCTGCACGGTCATGCCCGGATCAGTTCCAACCTTGCCGTCCGCCTGGAAGAGGCTGGCGTGGGAACCGCTCGCGCGTGGCTCGCTATGCAGGCCAGCCACGACCTCGCCACCGAGCGAGCCGCTGGCACTCCGAAGGTCCGGCGGCTACAACCAGTCGCCTAGAACCAGCAACCCCGTGTCATCGACGGCTCCGCCATGGTCGACTCGCGGCGCAGTGACGCGCGTCTGGACCGCGCACCCTGCGGTGGAATCCTGGCCGGCTCGGCCTCAAAATCTGGGGCTGCTCCGTTCACTTTAGAGGTGGTAACCACTCTTCTGCGGACCGGCTGACCGCCTGAGCGTACTCTGACGCTGAGCCCAGTAGCCTATGGCCGCAGAGCCGCCAGACTCAGAATGGCGGCAAGCGCCGTGCGTTCACTGGGAACCTGTCCGTGCGCTCCTGCGACCTGCGGAGATGCCCGTGGGAAACTGCCCCCCCGGCTTGGGTCATTCGGTCCTGTCTACCGAGTCAAGGCAGTAGGTCGCTAGCGCGGCGCGATCCGAAGCAAGCCTTTCAATCTGAGGCGACGAAGGACTCTCTAGGTGTTCGAAGGGCATGCTCGACAACCCGGAGAAGATCAGCATCTGGATTGCGTGCAGTCGGTTGACCGGCGCTGGGTCCACGACCATCCCCTCGGCGGCCAGTCCTTGAACGTACTCCGGTACGACGGCCGCGTCCGTCTCCGCCAAAGTGGCAGCAGGCCTGCGGCCGAGCTGAACCTCGCCCAGCACTAGCTGGCCGAGGTCGAAGCCGAGCGGAAGCGGTTTCCAGAATCCGAAGTCGATCAGAACGAGGCTGTCCCGATGTGGCGCGCCCATTAAGTTGTTGGGGCAGGCGTCGCCGTGTCCGGTGACCAGCGGCGCCCCATCGAGCTCCGCCACCCAACGCGGCGCCTCCTCGGCGGCACTGCACATGCGTTCCCGCAGCTCAGGGCCGAAGCAGCGGGCCAGCAGCGGGTGTGACCAGAGCCGGTCGTCGTGAAGCATGGGCACTATTTGGTGGCGGAACCGTCCCTCCAGGTAGTCCCGCACGTTCCATTCGTGCGCCCCTATGTCGGCCAGCGGTGCGACTGCGGGGCTGCCAGCCAGGCGTCCCAGTAGGTACGCCGCCCGGCGGTAACGGCCAAGGTCCCACGGCCAGTTGGTTGCCGGGACCTCGGCCAGCCAGATCGACGCAGAGAGCTCGTCGAGGTCGTAGACGCCGAGCACCGTCGGCATGGAGAGCCCGGTGGGAAGTCGTTCGGCGAGTTCGGAGCGGTAGACCAGCGGTTCGGTGCGCCACGGGACGCCTGCGGCCGCCATTTCGCGGATCTCGGGTGGGACGGGCGCGAAGAGCGGGGACCGTGACCAGCACTGGACGTGTTTGACAAAGATCCGGAACGGCTTCGTACCGTTCGCAGTCGCCGCGTGACCGCTGACCCAGTAACGACCGGCTGTGGTGATGGAGGGCAGGTCGTAGTCGACGAGGGACACCTCGAGGTCAAGGATCTCGACCCGTTCCTCGCCCAGCAACAAGGCGACCATGGTGGCCAGCTCCTCATCGCCGACGTCGGCTACGCCCAGCAGTGCCCGCGAACTCACAGCAAGAAAGCTACTTTACGACCGCGGGAATGTAAAGTGACTTTATGACCAGCCAGGAGCAGCACATCATGCTCGTCCTCGGATCGTTGTTCCAGCAGGCGCGCGAGCTGGTGCTCAATGACGCGGCTATCGACCTGCGTCCCTCCCAGCTCCGCGTCATCGACATGGTGCCGGATGAGGGAATCACTGTCACCGACCTCGCCGACCGGGTCGGGATGACCAAGCAAGGGATAGGTCAGTTCGTAGGTCATCTCGTCGACGAGGGGTACCTGACGGCCGAGGTCCACCCTGACGACCGCCGCGTTCGAGTGGTACGTCGAACCTCACTGGGACAGCAAGCATCCCGCCAACTCGAGCTCGTCTTGGCCGATCTCGAGAGTCGCTGGGCCCAGGAGATCGGCACTCGCGTCTATAGCAATTTTCGCGCGACCCTCGACCAACTAGCCGGCCTCCCCCCTGAGATGGCTCGGCTCTCGGCCACAGCTACAATTGCTTCCAGGCAAGTTCACAGAGCGCCAGCGGGCAAACGCACAGGGCACGTCAAGTAGGCGCACCAACCGCACCAGTATCGGACCGACCGGCGTCGTCTCGGTGCCCCAAGTCAGGGTCAAGCCTGTAGCAAGCCGAGCCATCCGCTCCGCGGCATGATCGGGCGAGCGTAGCGTCCTCAACGCGGCGAATCCGGTAGTCATCTCACCCTGATGGCTCGCGGTCTTGCCGAAGTTTGCCCTTGGCGCCGGTGCGCCGCACCCATTGCTGTGGGGTCCCGGGAAGATGCGGTTGAGGCGTGCCTGCGCTGGGAGGTGGCATCACGCTCGGCTCGCATTCGCCGTATCTCAGTTGCGCGTGGGTGGAGGATGAACGGGACGGCGTCGCCCTTCGTCGGCGCCCGCATCCCAGGGGGTCCGTCGTGGACATCGGCAAGGAATTGGTGCGCCGCCATTTCGAGCAGATGTGGAACGAGGGCAAGCTTGACCTGGCCGACGAACTGATGGCTGTGGAGTTCACGGAACACGCTCCTGCACCGTTCTCGAGCGAGAGTCCCGGTGTGGTGAATGGACCCGAGGCCATGCGCGGCACGTGCACCTGGCTGCTTGAGCAGTTTCCGGACCTGTGCATGACCGTCGAGATGATGATTGCCGAGGGCGATCTCGTGGCCGCGCTGGTGTGGGCTGAGGGCACAAACGGCGGGAAGCTGAACGGGTTCCTCCCACCCAGTGGGCGACCATTCAAGTACCGGCAGACGCATTGGTTTCGGGTGCGAGATGGGCAGCTGTGCGAGCACTGGGCCACGCGCGATGACTTGGCCGCCATGCTCCAGCTCGGCGTTGTGACACCTCCGCGCCTCGGCGCTCTGGGACGACAGCTGCGAGCCAACGCGCGCCACCGGCTCCGCCGCACCGGATAGCGTCTTCTCCCGATCCACCTCGAGAGAGTAATCGGCAGAACGGCTGCTGGCCCCGGGCAGGTCAGTCTCTCGCCCGCCACGGTGCGCGCTCAGGCCCCGTCACCGAAGCGGCTGGTCCTGCCCTCACCGAACGGCTCGACCATCGCCCACCACCTCGCTGGCCGTACCTCGGTGGTCGTCGGCAGCTGCCTGCGAAACGCCGCCTCCGCTGCGAGGTTGATCACCACCTGACATCCACCCGGGACCGCGTCCATCGCCGTGATCTCCGCCGGCGAACGGTGGCCCGACGGTTCCTTGCGACCGTGCATCGAGGATCTATGGGGAGCCGGAGCGCTCCTAAACGCCTTGGTCGACCTCGGGTGGACTGCCCTGTCACCCGAGGCGCGGGTCGCCTGCGCGGCGTATCGAGACATCCGAGGCGTTGAGCGGGCGCTACCGGAGTGCGCCAGCGGCCGGGAGCTCATCGACGCGGTAACCCAACCGGTGCTCTCCCTGAGTGCGGCACCCGAGCACCGGTCGGCAGAATCCAGGCTCGAGTAACGGGGCTGGGCGCAGCTCGAGTGTGTACCGGTCAGCGGTTCCCTTGCGGGACGCATCCCCGGCTCAGCCGAATCGAACACCAGAGGTCGCCGAGTTCCGAGGAAACCGACAAGTTGACTCGAAAATGTGGTGACTACCGCTGGTGACCAGGCAGTGACTTCAGGCTGCCTTGGTGACGTCGTATCCGGCGGCTTCGAGGTCTTTGATCTTGCGCCGGAGGGCCCGTTCGGGGGTGCACTTGTCGTAGTAGTTGGCGGCGAGGTCTCGGTAGTAGTCGCCGTTGCTCAAGATGTGCCAGATCGCGGTCACGATCGAGTGCTGGGTGGCGACGAGCGCTTTGCCGTAGCCCTGGCGGGCGCGGATGCGCCGGAACCGGGCGGACAGGAACGTCGACTTGCTGCGGGCGGCGGACATCGCTGCGATCCCGAGGGCACGTTTGGCGTAGCGGTTCCCGGGTCGGGTCTTGACCCGCTTCTTCACCCCGGCGGACTCGTGCGACCCGGGCGCCACGCCCACCCACGAGGCGAGGTTCGCCGGCGACGAGAACACGCTCATGTCGGCGCCGATCTCGGCGAGCAGCTCCTGCGACCCGTGCTTGCCCAGGCCCGGGATGCTCTGCAGCAGATCCACCGCGGCGGTGTAACCATGGTCGGCGATGAGCTGGTCGATGCGCCGGTCGAGCTGGGCGATGTCGGCGTTGGTCTGGTCGATCCGCTGCAGCCGGAAGGTGACCATGAACCGGTGGTGGTCGTTGAACCGGCCCGTCAACGCCTCCCTCAGCTGGTCGATCTTGGCCCGCATCGCCTTGGGCGAGATCGGCCATCGCCGCCGGGTCCCTCTCGGCGTTGACGAGCGCCTCCAACATCTTGCGGGCGGACACGCCTTGGATCTTCGTCACTACCGCCGAGAGCTTGATACAGGCGTCCTCGAGCTCCTTCTCCAACCGTTGCGCCTCCCGAGTCCGCTCCGCCACCAGCACCGTGCGGGACCGGGTCAGGTCACGCAGCTGACGGATGTCCTCCGGCGGCACGAACGACGGTCGGACCAGACCGTGCGCGGCCAGGTCAGCCAACCACTCCGCGTCGGACACGTCGCTCTTGCGGCCGGGCAACGCGCGGACATCGGAGGCCTTGACCAACATGACGTCCAGCTGCTCAGACAGCACGTAGAAAAACGGGCGCCAGTAGTCGCTGGTCGACTCCAACACCACCAGCTCCACCCCCTCAGCCAACAGCTTCTCCCGCAGCTGCAGGATCGACGGCATCGACGACGACCACGTCGTCACCCGCGACGACGTCTTGATCGACCCGCGGCCCTGGACCCGAA
Source organism: Friedmanniella sp. (assembly GCA_965218535.1). Classification (GTDB taxonomy): domain Bacteria; phylum Actinomycetota; class Actinomycetes; order Propionibacteriales; family Propionibacteriaceae; genus Microlunatus. Next base: position 514,804 of record CBDCLF010000001.1, on the reverse strand, counting down.
CACACACCTTCCCGTCGCGTTTGCTGACATCGATCCCTGCGCAACGCTGCCGAACAACTTCCACTTCAACCACCCCCACTGACCCGTCGCGGTGGCCCGGTGCCACCGCGGTCAAACGCGGGGTCCCGGGGAGAGCGGGAGATCAACAGAACTTTGACTCGCGTGCTCGATGGCTACATTCCATCGCTCTCGCAAGAGACGCCAGGCGTCGTGCTCTCCGGTTCCAAGTAACGATCGCGCTCAGGCAGCACACTTGTAACGGACTCAACCAGGACCCCCACCCGGCAGTCTCCACGCACCGCGACACCAGCGCCAAACCCTAAGCGCACCCAGGCACCCAGCCGGACCCGACCGTCATTTTCACGGCTCCATGGCCGTCCGAGGACGCGATGGTTAATGAGAACAGAGACGCTTGAAGATCTTGTCGCAGGCTGATCAGAGCGAAATTGCAATGACAAGATGATCGAGTTCCTACAGTCGGGTTAGCGGGTCAGGCGAGACAGCGTCCGGGCCCGCGGACGGACTTCTCCGACCCGCTCTCCGTGGCCCAGCACCGGCTGGCTGGCCTGGGCGGCCACCGTGGGATGGGAGAAACCGAGACCCTGCAGGACCGAAGCCATCGCCACCGCCCGCGCCCGGGTGCTGCCGTCGGCGATCTTGATCGCCACCCCGCGTCCGTCGGGCAGGCCGACCGCGTACACCGCCTCCGCGCCGGCCTTCCCGATCAGTCCGGGGACGGCGTGGTGGAGGTCGAGTTCGTCTCGCCGGCTGCCCGAGACGTACTCGGGAAACGCCCTGATGACGGCGGCGATCCGGGCCTCGGCCGGGTCTGAGCTGGTGCTGAGCCGGCCGAAGGCGCGGGCCAGGCCGACCAGCGTCAGCGGGTAGAGCGGTGCACCGCAGCCGTCGACGGTCGGCTCGCCCGGCCGTTCGGCGGCGAGGTCGGCGATCGCGGCGAGAATCGCGCGCTGGGTGGGGTGGCCGACCTCGCGATAGCGGGAGATGTCGCCGTCGTTGAGCACGGTGGTGCGCAACATGCCGGCGTGCTTACCCGAGCAGTTCATCGCTATTCGGCTCGGCCGGCCGCCGGCCCTGATCAGCTCCTGTTTGGCGAGGTCGTCCAGCGGCCAATCCGGCGGAGTCTGCAAAGCAAGGTCGTCCAGGCCCGAGCGGGCGAGAATGGTGGCGACGGCAGCGGTGTGGAACGGTTCTCCCGAATGGGATGCACACACCACGGCCAGGAGTTGATCGGCGAGATCGAAGCCGGCCCGGACCATCCCCACCGCCTGCAACGGCTTGCTCGCACTGCGGGGATACATCGGGGCGCTCACCTGCCCGACGGCAGCAGCCAACGAGCCGTCCGGGGCGGTGATGGCGACCCGTCCCCGGTGGACGCTCTCCACCATGGCGCCTCGAACCACTTCGACCAGAATCGGGTCGGACGCAGCGAGGGTCGGCATGGGCGGACCTTACCGTGGCGCCCGTGCCAAACGGTTGCGGGAAGGTTTGGGGACGACTACGTCGTCCACGGTTGGTGACCGGGACGGACACGCAGACTCAATATTGCTCCTTCCGCCTCGATGCGTCCTACGCTTCCTCTGTGGGGTGGGAAGCATTCGAGGCGGCCTTGTTCGATCTGGACGGGGTGCTTACGCCCACTGTCGAGGTACACCGCCGGGCGTGGCGGGATCTCTTCGTGGACTATCTCAGCTCCCGGGGACTCACCGACCAGCCCTATCTGGACGCCGACTACCTCGCCTACATCGACGGTAAGCCCCGCTTCGACGGGGTGGAGTCCTTCCTCGCCTCCCGCAACCTGACTCTGCCCGAGGGCGATCCCGACGATCCGCCGGCGGCCGAGACGATTTGTGGGCTCGGGAACCGGAAGAACGCGTTCTTCACCGCCGCGCTGGCCCAGCAGGGGGTATCGCCCTACCCGGGTTCGGTGGTCCTGCTCGACTGGTTGGCCGGGCGCGGCACCCGGGTCGCGGTGGTGTCCTCCTCACGTAACGCGAAGGCGGTGCTGGAGGCCGCCGGTCTGGCCGACCGTTTCGAGATCGTCGTCGACGGTGAGCTGGCCGCCCGGGAGCAGTTGGCGGGGAAGCCGGCGCCGGACACCTATCTGGAGGCCGCGCGCCGGGTCGGGGTCGCTCCCGGTCGCTGCGTGGTCGTCGAAGATGCGGTCTCCGGGGTCCAGGCCGGCCGGGCCGGCTCGTTCGGGTGGGTGATCGGAGTCGACCGGGGGGTGGGGACGGAAGCTCTGCGGACGGCCGGGGCCGGCCTGGTCGTCGCCGATCTCGGCGAACTGGTACCGAGGTGACGAGCTCGCCGCCGCCTCCGGGCCCGCCTGACCCGTTGGACCGGACCCGCTTCCCGGTCCAGGAGTGGCGGCTGACCGAGTCCCAGTACTCGGCGGCGGACCTGGGGCTGACCGAGACGCTGTTCGCCGTCGGCAACGGTTATCTGGGTATGCGCGGGAACTCCGAGGAGGGCCGGGAGACCTACGCGCACGGCACCTTCATCAACGGTTTCCACGAGACGTGGCCGATCCGGCACGCTGAGGAGGCGGTCGGGTTCGCCCAGGTGGGCCAGACGATGGTCAACGTCCCCGACAACAAGACGATCAAGCTCTACGTCGACGACGAGCCACTGCTGCTTGCGGTGGCCGATCTGCAGTCCTACGAGCGAAGTCTGGACTTTGCCGACGGGGTGCTGCGCCGCAGCATCGTGTGGCGTACGCCGGCCGGTAAGCGGGTTCGGGTCGACTCCCAGCGGATGGTGTCGTTCCCGCAGCGGCACCTGGCGGTCATGACCATGCAGGTCACCATGCTCGATGCCGCAGCCCCGGTGGTGATCTCCAGCCAGACCCTCAACCGTCAAGACGGCCGCGACGAATACCACGTCCGGGCCGCGGCGATGGGGGAGGGGGCCATGGGGGTGGGGGAGGGGGAGCGGGTGGATCCGCGCCAGGCACAGGCCTTCGACCGGCGGGTGCTGGAGCCGCAGTACCACTTCGCCGATGGTTCGAGGATTGTGCTCTGCTACCGCTGCGCCCGTTCGCGGATGACGCTCGCGGTGGGGGTGGACCACCAGCTCAGCACCGAGGACCCGTTCACCGAGCAGATCAGCGCCGACGACGACATCGGCAAGAAGGTCTACCGGATCGACGCGTCCCCCGGGGTCACCATCACCTTGACCAAGGTCGTGACCTACCACACCTCCCGGGGCGTACCGGTCCGTGAGTTGAGCGACCGCTGCCGACGCACCCTGGATCGGGTCGCTCAGCACGGGGTCGGGCCGGAGTTCGACGCCCAGCGCAGGTGGTTGGACGGGTTCTGGGCCCGATCGGACGTGGTGGTCATGGGCCAGCCCGCGGTTCAGCAGGCGGTCCGCTGGAACCTCTTCCAGGTCGCCCAGGCGGCGGCCCGGGCCGAGCAGTCCGGTGTGCCGGCCAAGGGGATGACCGGCTCGGGCTACAGCGGCCACTACTTCTGGGACACCGAGGTGTACGTGCTGCCCTTTCTCACCTACACCTCGCCGGGGATGGCCCGCAGTGCGCTGCGCTTCCGCTACCAGCTGTTGGACGCCGCCCGCACCCGAGCACGGGAGCTGACTCAAAGCGGGGCGATCTATCCGTGGCGGACCATCAACGGCTCCGAGGCCTCGGCCTTCTACGCCGCCGGGACCGCCCAATACCACATCAACGCCGACGTCTGCTTCGCCCTGTGCAAGTACGTCGCGGGCAGCGGCGACGACGACTTCATGCACCGCGAGGGCATCGACATCCTGGTCGAGACCGCCCGGATGTGGGCCGACCTCGGGTTCTGGCGGGAGAACGGCGGGAGCCGGCGGACGTTCCACATCCACGGGGTGACCGGCCCGGACGAGTACACGACGGTGGTCAACGACAACCTGTTCACCAACGTGATGGCCCGCTTCAACCTGGCCCACGCGGCGATGGTGTTGGAACAGATGCGGGCTCACGTGCCGCTGGCCTACGCCCGCGCGGTTCAGCGCCTCGACATCGCCGCCGACGAAGCACCGGAGTGGGCCGCCTGCGCTGCGGCGATGGCGATCCCGTTCGACGAGGTGACCGGGATCAACCCGCAGGACTCGCTGTTCTTGGACCGGGAGGTGTGGGACCTGGCCCGAACCCCGCCGGACAAGCGGCCGCTGCTGCTGCACTACCACCCGTTGGTGATCTACCGCTTCCAGGTGCTCAAGCAGGCCGACGTCGTCCTCGCCCTGTTCCTCCAGGGCGACCAGTTCACCGCGGAGCAGAAACGCGCGGACTTCGAGTACTACGACCCGATCACCACCGGCGACTCCTCGTTGTCCGGCGTGGTCCAGTCGATCATCGCCGCCGAGGTGGGCTATCGCGACCTCGCGCTGCGCTACTTCCGCAGCTCGCTGTTCGTCGACCTGGCCGACCTGCACGGCAACACCGGCGACGGGGTCCACGTCGCGTCGGCGGCCGGGATCTGGAACGCGCTGGTCCACGGCTTCGCCGGGATGCGCGACCACGGCGGCACGATCAGCTTCGACCCGCGGCTTCCCGACGGCTGGGCCGGATTCAGCTTCACCCTGACCCTGCGCGGCCGGTGGCTTCAGGTGGGGTTGGAGCCGGACCGGATCTGCTTCACCACCACCGACGGGCCCGCCTTCGAGATCGTGGTCCGAGGTGAGCGGCTGGTCATCTCACCGATGGTCCCGCTGGAGGTCGCGCTGGACGGGCAGGGGCCGCGGCTGCAGGGGCCGTTGCGCTCACCCAGCGGCGAACGCCGACCCGACGGCAGCCTGATCACCGCCAGCGTGCCGCAGGCCACGGTACCGATCCGTCGGTGAGGTCGGGAGGCGGGCCGTCGACCCGACGTTGAGCCCCCCTATGCTGCAAGCAGTTTCGTTTGCTTTTGCTTGCAAGAGCTAGCACTATGGAGCTATGGCCAGAAAGAAGACGCCCAGCCTGGGTGAGCAGCTCGGTTCGGTCGGCGAGTTCATCGCCGGTCAGCGCCGAGCGGCGGAGCTCACGCTTCGTCAGCTCGCGGAACTGGCGGGGATCTCCAACCCCTATCTGAGTCAGATCGAGCGAGGTCTGCGCCGGCCGTCGGCGGAAGTGCTGCAGCAGCTGTCGAAGGCGTTGCGGGTCTCGGCCGAGACCCTCTACGTCCGGGCCGGGATCCTCGATCCGACCGACCACCAGGTGAACACGGTGGAGATGGCGGTGTTGGCCGATCCGGCGATCAGCGAACGGCACAAGCGCATCCTGATCGACGTCTACGCCTCGTTCGTGGCCGAGCACACCGCCGCGCTGGCCGCCGAACAGCCCGTACCGAGCACCACCGACCATCCCTGACCGCTATTAGTTGACCGCTATCCATTGACCGCTGTCGTGACTGACCGCTGTCGAAACCCTGAGGAGCACTCGATGACCGACCCGTCCACCCCCAGCACCGAGCAGACCCGGGCCCTGCACTCCGACTTCACGCCGCTGTACGCGGTCGCCGGCCTAGCCGACGTGATCACCGAGACGCTGCGCGCTACGCTGGCGCAGCGGCAGGCCCGGGCCAACCGCCGGTTCGCCGAGCTGAAGACCCGGGGCAACGAGACCGAGGAGCAGCTGCGCCTCACCGCCGATGAGCTGCGCGATTTCTTGGCCACGCTGCCCGACCAGGTGCGTTCGTTACCCGACACCACTCGGAACCGGCTCGCCGAACTCCAGCAGCAGGCCGAGGATCTGCTCGCCCAGGCCAACACCACCTACTCCACCCTGGCCGGCCGGGGCAAGCGCGTGGTCGACAGCCGAGTTCGAGGAGCCCGCAGCGCCTCCGAGGAAGCCAAGGGGGCCGCGGAGGAGAAGCTGTCCGATGTGGCCGAGGCCACCGATCCGCTGTTCGAGGCCGCTCAGGAAGCCGTCACGAACACCCGCCGCAACGTCACCGGACGGACGACGACTAAGACGACCACCTCCCGCAGCGCCGCGAAGGCGTCGGCGACCCGACGGGCCAAGGCTGCCGCCCAGGCCGCGGAGGCCGAGGTCAGCAGCGCGGAGGCGACGCAGGAGGCCCGGCGCGCGGCCGGTCAACAGGCGGCCAAGAGCCCCGCTCAGAAGGTTGCCGCTCAAAAGGCCGCCGGTAAGGACACACCGGCGAAGAAGACTCCGGCCAAGAGGGCGCCGGCCACGGGAACCGCGCCGGTGAAGAAGGCCCCGGTGAAGAAGACCACGGCCAAGAAGGCGGCGGCTCAAAAGAGCGCCGAGCCGACTCAGCCGTCGCCGGCGGATCAGGCTGCGGCCAGCCAGCAGTTGGCCGAGTCGACCATCCCCAGCAGCCCGGACCCCTCCACTGCCGCCGACGCCACGACCGCGCCGACGACCACCGACTGAGCGGTCGCCGGCGAGCTCAGCCGTTCTTGGAACGAGAACGCGCGCGGGCCCGCTCGCTGCCCGAGAGCACGACCTTGCGGATACGGACGGCGGCCGGGGTGACCTCCAGGCACTCATCCCCACGACAGAACTCCAGCGCCTGCTCCATGCTCATGTTCTTGGGCGGGATCAGCCGTTCCAGTTCGTCGCCGGTGGAGGAGCGGACGTTGGTCAGCTTCTTCTCCTTGGTGGGGTTGACGTCCATGTCCTCGGACCGGGCGTTCTCGCCGACGATCATCCCCTCGTAGACCTCGGTGGTGGGGCCGACGAACATCGTGCCCCGCTCCTGCAGGTTGAACAGGGCGTACGCGGTCACCACCCCCTTACGGTCGGCCACCAAGGAGCCGCTCGGGCGGGTCCGCAGTTCGCCGTGCCAGGGCTCGTAGGCTTCGAAGACGTGGTGCATCAGGCCGGTGCCGCGGGTCTCGGTGAGGAATTCGGTGCGGAAGCCGATCAGCCCCCGGGCCGGCACCAGATACTCCATCCGGACCCAGCCGGTGCCGTGGTTGACCATCTGCTCCAGCCGGCCCCGGCGCAGCCCGAGCAGTTGGGTGATCACCCCGACGAAGTCCTCCGGGGCGTCGATGGTGAGCCGCTCGACCGGTTCGTGCACCTTGCCGCCGATCTCGCGGGTGACGACCTGCGGCTTGCCAACGGTCAGCTCGTAGGATTCGCGCCGCATCATCTCGACCAGGATGGCCAGTTGGAGTTCCCCGCGGCCCTGGACTTCCCAGGTGTCGGGCCGCTCGGTGGGGTTGACCCGGATCGAGACGTTGCCGACCAGTTCGGTGTCCAGCCGGGTCTTGACCAGCCGCGCGGTGAGGTTCTTGCCGGCCTGACCCGACAGCGGTGAGGTGTTGATGCCGATGGTCATCGAGATCGACGGTTCGTCCACGGTGATCAGCGGCAGCGGCCGCGGGTCTTCGGGGTCGGACAGGGTCTCGCCGATGGTGATGTCGGGGATGCCGGCGATGGCCACGATGTCGCCGGGTCCGGCCGAGTCCGCCGGCACCCGGTCCAGGGCCTGGGTGATCAGCATCTCCGACAGTTTGATGTTCTTCACACTGCCGTCGGCGCGGCACCAGGCCACGACCTGATTACGTTTGAGTTCACCGGCAAAGATCCGGCACAACGCCAGCCGGCCGAGGTACGGGGAGGCGTCGAGGTTGGTGACGTGGGCTTGCAGGACCGCGCCCGGCACGTACGTCGGGGCCGGGACGTGGGTCAAGATGGTGGCGAACAGCGGACCCAGGTCGGGACTGTCGGGCATCTCACCGTTACCCGGCGCGGTCAGCGCCGCCCGGCCGGCCTTGGCGCTGGCGTAGACCACCGGGAAGTCCAGCACGTCGGCGTCCTCGTCGTCGAGCAAATCCAAGAACAGGTCGTAGGTCTCCTCCACCACTTCGGCGATCCGGGCGTCGGGACGGTCGACTTTGTTGACCACCAACACGATCGGCAGTTTCTTGGCCAGTGCCTTGCGCAGGACGAACCGGGTCTGGGGGAGTGGGCCCTCCGAGGCGTCGACCAGCAGCAGCACCCCGTCGACCATCTCCAGCCCGCGCTCGACCTCACCGCCGAAGTCGGCGTGCCCGGGGGTGTCGATAATGTTGATGGTGACGTCGCCGCCGGGTGCGTGGTGGAGCACCGCGGTGTTCTTGGCCAAGATGGTGATGCCTTTTTCCCGTTCCAGGTCCATCGAGTCCATCACCCGGTTGTTCACGTCCTGATTGGCCCGGAACGCGCCCGACTGCCACAGCATGGCGTCGACCAGGGTGGTCTTGCCGTGGTCGACGTGCGCGACGATGGCCACGTTGCGTAGCTCCGAGCGCACCTCCACCTCGGCGGGGCGAGACAATAGGTCGGGACTGGTCGGCATCCGTGATCTTTCTGCAGTGGCGGTACGGCGGGTGGAGGTCGCCGACGCAAAGCCCTCGTGGGACCGCCGGCGTCGCGGGCAACCGACCGAGTCTAACGGCCCGTAGGGTAGGTCTGGCCCACGCGAGCGGAAGGAGACCGGCGATGGTGAGCGGATCCGAGCGGTTCACCGAGTCGTTCCGCACGCAGTACGCCCGGGAGTCGGAGGCGATCGGCCGGTTCAACCTGGCCGTGTTCGGCAAGACCGGGGTCGGCAAGTCGACGCTGATCAACGCGATCTTCGGCGAGGAGGTGGCCCGGACCGGGATCGGCGAACCGGTGACCAAGGGCAGCCAGTTGTACGTGGACCGCGTCGGGAGTCTCGGCATCGTCGACACCCAGGGCCTGGAGGTCGGCCGGGACGACAAGGCGATCATCGGCGAGTTGGAGAAGATGCTGGCCCGGACCCGCAAGTTGGCTCTGTCGGAGCAGATCCACGTCGCTTGGTACTGCGTACGCGGCATGGACCGGCGCTTCGAGGACACCGAAGCCGACTTCGTCACCCGATTGGACCGGCTCGGCCTGCCGGTGGTGATCGTACTGACTCAGGTGCCCCGCAACGAGTCTGGTTATCACCCCGACGCGCTCGCGCTGGCCCAGCAGATCCGCAGCCGGGGGCTGCCGGTGGTGCCGGGCAGTCCGTTCATGACCTACGCCATGCCCGACCCCTTCACCGGCCAGCGCAGCTACGGCCTCAACGAGGTCCTCGATGCCACCTTTCGCGTTGCCCCGGAAGGGGTCCACGGTGCCCTCGTCGCCGCGCAGGAGATCGATACCACGCGGAAGGCGGCGGAGGCCCAAAAGTGCGTAGCGGCCGCCGCGGCCAGTGCCGCGGCGGCGGCAGCCAGCCCGATCCCGTTCTCCGACGCTGCGCTGCTGGTGCCGATTCAGCTCGGCATGATGGCCAAGGTTGCCCAGCTGTACAAGATCAATTTCGACCGGGCGGCGCTGCTGGCGATCGCCTCGACCACCGCCGCCACCCAGGCCGGCCGGGCGACTTTCACCGGGCTGCTCAAGCTGGTGCCCGGAGCGGGGACGGTCGCCGGCGGGCTGATCGGGGCCGGGGTGGCCTCCACCTTCACCTTCGCGATGGGTCAGGCCTGGCTGAGCGTGTGCCAGCGGGTGGCCGGCGGGTCGTTTCGCCGGGCCGGCGACGTGCTGGACACCGACGCCGTCCGCGAGGCGTTCCGCCAGGAGTTCAAGCAGCGGCTCAAGATCACCCGGGGCGGGGAGAAGAAGTCTGCTTGAGGCCGGTCGGTACGCGACCAGGTTCACTGACCCGAGCTGAGGTGTCCAAACGGCATTACCTATTATTCGGAGCGCGATCTTAGCGCCGCCCTGCCCTGCACCACGTCACGTCCCTTCGATAAGCCGGAGACGGGTCAAATCGTCGTGAAGGTGATCAACGATTAGGGCGACGAGGGTGTTCGAGATTGATGCGATCGACTGGTTAAGGGTGCGGTCCGATCGTGACAATTGTGATGGTGTCGGGGCCAGGGTATAACCACCAAGTCCGCCATGCTCCAGGCGTTCGGTTCTCCACATAGGACTCCCAGAGGTCCTCACCCCCGGGACCGGTCCGCGAGTGGTACTTATGAGAGCTCAGTCCCGGATGCGCCGGTCCGATGTCGCGCAGTATTTTCAGCGTCTTGAGAACCTTCTGGTTCTTGAGCTGGTGACGTGAAGCCAGCTCGTGCAGGATCGACTTCGTCTCATCGGTGTAGAGCAACCGAAAAGGCGGAGCGCTCACTCGGTCCCGACCTCCCTCGGGGTCTCGTTCTCGTTCTCGTCCCCGTCCAGCAGATCTTTCCAGGAGCTGACGCGGCCGTCGGCGAAGTCGGCGAGACCACGGTCCAGCGACTCCCTGACCAACTGGTTCTCCCAGATCAAGATTTCGCGACGTGGAATAGACCGAGCCAGGCAATGAGCAGATCCTCGATTCGACGCGCACAGATCTGATACTCCGCCACCAGCTCCCGGTACTCGTCTGTTGCTCGGCGTGCCTGTTGGGTCAAGGCGTCGGGGCGTCTGACATGTCACGACGCTGTCGTAGGCTGCCGCTGTGACCGAGTCGGAGCCGGGTCGCCTGACCGAGATCGAAGCCGCCCTGGTCGATCTCGGGTTGAAGTGGACCCGGCACGGCAACGGCTTCACCGTCACTCTGCCGGGCACGCACAAACTCTCGACCGACTGCACCCTCGAGCTCGGCCGGCACACGCTCCAGGTGCGCGCTTTCGTGGCCCGTAAGCCCGAACAAGACGCCGAGCGGGTCTACGCCTGGCTGCTGCAACGCAACCTTAAGCTGGTCGGCGTTGCGTTCGGCCTGGACCACCTCGGCGACATCTACCTGCTTGGCCGGCTGCCGTCTGACCAGGTCAGCGCCGCCGCGGTCAACCGTCTGCTGGGGGTGCTGGCCGAGACGGCCGACACCAGTTTCGACCCCATCGTCGCGCTCGGATTCGCCGACAGCATCGCCCGGGAGTGGGCGTGGCGGCGGGCTCGCGGTGAGTCGGTGGCCAACCTGGCCGCCTTCGTCCACCTCGATCCGAACCGGACTACCGGCTAATCCAGGTCGCATCGTAAACGGCTCGTAAGGAGGTATCACCAAGGACCAGTCGTACTCCTCAGGTCCGACCACCCGGCCGCTGTGGCCCGGGGCGAACAGAATCGAGGGGGATTCATGAGGATGAGACTGCGGAGCCGGCTGTTGGCCGGACTTGGTGCGGGAATGTTGTCGGTCGGCCTGATGGCGAGTTCGCTGCCCGCGTCGGCGGCGGCGAAGTACGACAAGACGTCGGCGGTCGAGCGGCACCGGGTCGACCGGATACCGACCCCGAAACTGGGCTGGTACGACTGCTACGGCGACTACCGGTGCTCGACCACCCGGCTGCCCCGGGACTACGACCACCCCAAGGGCCCCACCACGGAGTTGGCGCTGCTGAAGTACCCCGCACGCCAGCCCAAGCGCAAGATCGGCACCCTGTTCGTCAACCCGGGCGGCCCCGGCGGCTCGGCCACCCAACTCGCCTCATTCGCGCCGTTCATCTTCGACCCTGAGCTGCTGAACCGCTTCGACATCGTCGGCGTGGATCCGCGCGGGATCGGCTTCAGCGAGAACCTGGAGTGCTTCGCCAGTCAGGCCAAGCAGGCGCCGGTGCTGAAGACCCTCAACTCGATGGTGTTTCCGGACACGGCCAAGCAGGAGGCAGCCTATAAGCGGGCCGTGATCACCCTCGGCGACGCGTGCGCGAGCAGCGGCCAGCCGTTGGCCTCGTCGATGTCCACCGCTGAGGTCGCCCGCGACATGGACGTGCTGCGGAGGGCAGTGGGGGACAAGAAGCTGAGCTATCTGGGCTTCTCCTACGGCACCTACCTCGGCCAGGTCTACGCCAACCTGTTCCCCGACCGCGTCCGTGCCCTGGCCCTGGACGGGGTGATCGACCCGGTCGGCTGGCAGGGTCGACACCCCGACCAGAGCGGGCCGGTGTGGGACCCGATCCGTTCCGCCGACGGGTCCAGCCGTGCGCTGTCGACCCTGCTCCGGTTGTGCGACGAGGCCGGCGGTCAGAAGTGTCGCTTCGCGCCCGGCAACCCCGCCGACAACCTGGCCATGATCGCCGCCCGGTTGAAGCGTTCGCCGCTGACCGACACCGATCCGTTCACCGGCGAAACCTTCCGCTACGGCTTTCCCGAGTTGTCCGCGGACCTGGTCGGCGGCCTGTACGAGACCGACGCCCCGCAGCTGATCACCGACCTGCTGGCCGATTTGATCATCCTCACTGAGCCGCCGGCCAAGGCGTCCGCGGCGCGGAGCGGGCCGGCGGCCGCCGAGGCGGCCAGACAACGCGGGGACGCCCGCAAGTCCGCGTTGCGGAGACTGGTCGGCACGGTGAAGTTGCTGGAACTTCGGGCGAAGACCCCGACTGTCCCCAAGAACGCCCGATCCAGGCAGCAACCGCGTCGCAGCATGGCCTCCGGCTTCCCCTACGACAACGGGCTGGAGACCTTCGTCGACGTCCGGTGCACCGATTCCGTCCCGGCCGGGCGGACTGCGGCCTGGCCCGGCTATGCGGCGGCGGCGGACCGGCGCACGCCGTACGTCGGGCCACTATGGGCCTGGCAGTCGGTGTTCTGCGCCAAGGACGCCTGGAAGGCCACCGACGAGGACGGCTACCGAGGATCGTTCACCCACACCACGGCGGCTCCGCTGCTGTTCGTCGGTGACTACTACGACCCGGCTACCAACTACGCCAGCGCGAAGAAGGCCGCCGCGCTGGCGCCGAACAGTGCGCTGTTGTCCAGCAACAGCTGGGGTCACACCGCCTACGGCACCTCGGCCTGTGTCACCGACGGTGTGGATAACTACCTGCTCGCGTTGAAGCTGCCGAAGAAGGGCAAGGTCTGCCAAGGCGATGACCAGCCCTTCACCGGCGACGCTGACGGCGTTGACGGCGGTGAGATCACGTTGCAGCGGCTGATGAGCCGCCCGCGATGAGCCCGACGGGAGCCGCTCATCTCGCCTCGGCGCGGTGAGCGGCCCCCGGCTGGCCGGTCGGCGCCCAGCACTAGGCTCAGCTGCCATGACCTCCACCCTGATCCTGTTGCGGCACGGCGAGAGCGAATGGAACGCCAAGAATCTGTTCACCGGGTGGGTCGACGTCGACCTCAACGCCAAGGGCGAGGGGGAGGCTAGGCGTGGTGGCGAACTGCTGGCGGAGGTGGGCCTGCTGCCCGACGTGGTGCACACCTCGCTGCTGCGCCGGGCCATCCGGACCGCGCAGATCGCCCTGGACGTGGCCGACCGGCACTGGATCGAGACCAGGCGGAGCTGGCGGTTGAACGAGCGGCACTACGGCGCGCTGCAGGGCAAGGACAAGGCGGCGACCCTGGCCGAGTTCGGCGAGGAACAGTTCATGACCTGGCGACGCTCCTACGACACCCCGCCGCCGCCGATCGACGACGACGACCCGTTCGCCAATTTCCACGATCCCCGCTACGCCGGACTGCCGTCGGAGGCGCGGCCGCGGACCGAATGTCTCAAGGACGTCCTGCTGCGGGCCCTGCCCTACTGGTACGACGACATCGTGCCCGACCTCCGGGCCGGCCGGGTCACGCTGGTCGCCGCCCACGGCAACTCCATCCGGGCCCTGGTCAAGCACCTGGACCGCATCGGCGACGCCGAGGTGGTCAGCTTGAACATCCCGACCGGGATCCCGCTGGCCTACGAGCTGGACGAGGACCTCCGTCCGGTCGGAAGTGCCCGCTACCTCGACCCCGAGGCCGCCCGTGCCTCAATCGAAGCGGTCAAGAACCAGGGCAAGTAGCCACCGACGTGTCAGAACCCAGTTGGTTTAACCCAACTGGGTTCTGACACGTCGGCTCAGGGCTGCGGCCAGAAGTCCTCGCTGGGGAACTCGCCGGTGACCACGTAGATGATTCGGCGGCCCATCGAGGCGGCGTGATCGGCGATCCGCTCGTAGTAGCGACCGAGCAGCGCCACGTCGACGGCGGCCTCCACGCCGTCGGCCCAGTCGTCGCTGAGCAGGACGCGGAATTGACTACGGCGGAGTTCGTCCATCTCCTCGTCGCGGTCCCGCAGTTCCTCCGCGCTGTGGATGTCGCGCTGGTTCAGGGTCTGGCCCGCGGTGACCACCATCTTCTCCGCGACGTCGGCCATCCGGACGAAGTTGCTCCGCATCGAGGCCGGCACCGCCACCTCGGGGTAGCGCAGCCGGGCGATCTTGGCCACGTGCGCCGCCAGATCACCCATCCGCTCCAACTCGGTGACCATCCGGAGTGTGGCCACCAGCGTCCGCAGTTCGCCGGCCACCGGTGCCTGCCGGGCCAGCAGGGAGAAGGCGTTGGTCTCCACCTCACGCTGCTTGGCGTCCAGCAGTTCGTCCTCACCGATCACCAGCTCGGCCAGGTGAATGTCGGCCTCGAGCAAAGCCGTGGTGGCGCTGCGGACGGCGCCGGCGACGGTCTGGCACATCTGCACCAGGTCGGCCAGGATGCCGTCGAGCTGATCGCGGTAGTTCTCGCGCATGGTCGTGGTCTTCCCGTCGTCGACTAGGTCAGCATTCACAGAATAGGAGGGCGCGCTACCGCCAGCCCATCGCCGGGTGAACGGGTCGTGAACGGGGCGCGAAGCCCTGTCGACATCGGTTCGTCCCCGCCGGGAGCGTGATCGGGCTCGCGCCGGTTCGTTTTACTATCGCAGAGTGAACCTCGCCGGCACCGCTGTCGTGCTCGTGCTGGGTCTGGCCCTGGGCGGCCTGATCGGGTGGCTGATCGCCCGGCCCGGCCGCCCCGAGGAGCCTCTCGCCTTCGAAACTCAGGCTCCGGTCGTGCCCGAGGGAGTGGCCGCGGTGCTGGGCGTCCTCAGTTCCTCCGCACTCGTGGTGGGCCCGCACGACGAGGTGCTGGAGGCCACCGCGATGGCCCGGACCCTGGGGTTGGTGCGGGGTAGCCGGGTCGGCCGATCGGAGTTGCTCGAACTGGTTCGACAGGTCCGACGCGACGGCGAACTCGAGCTGTTGGAGCTGACGATCGGTCCTGGTCCCGGGGATCCGGGCCTGCACCTGAGCGCCCGAGTGGCGCCGTTGGCCGACGGCCTGGTGGTGGTGCTGGTCGACGACCACACCGCGCAGTACCGGGTGGAGGCGACCCGCCGCGACTTCGTGGCCAACGTCAGCCACGAGCTGAAGACACCGGTAGGAGCGTTGTCGCTGCTGGCTGAGGCCGTCGAGGGCGCGGCCGACGATCCGCCGGCGGTCCGCCGGTTCGCGGCGCGGATGAACGTGGAGTCGGAGCGACTGACCGACCTCGTCGGCCAGATCATCGAGCTCTCCCGGCTGCAGGCCGACGATCCGCTGGTGAATCCGGCCGAGGTCGAGGTCGACGATCTGCTGCTGGACGCGGTCGACCGCTGCCAGGTCGACGCGGACCGACACGGGGTGACGTTGACGCTGGGTGGCACGTCCGGTGCTCGGGTCCTCGGCAGTGCGCGTCAGCTCGAGGTCGCGGTCGGCAACCTGGTGGAGAACGCAGTCGTCTATTCCGACCCGGGTGCGCGCGTCGTCGTCGTGGCGCACGTCCGGACCAGCGGTGACGACGACTCCGTCGAGATCGCGGTCTCCGACAACGGAATCGGGATGACCAGCGCGCAGACCGAGCGGATCTTCGAACGGTTCTACCGAGTCGACTACGCCCGCAGCCGAGCCAACGGCGGGACCGGGCTGGGGCTCTCGATCGTCAAGCACGTCGCGGCGACGCACGGGGGAGCGGTGTCGGTGTGGAGCCAGCCGGGGCGCGGGTCCACCTTCACCATCACCGTGCCCGCCCTGCCGAGCCACCGTGCGCCGGTCCGACCGGAGCTGACGGTCGGAGCGCCGGTTGCCCACCGCGCCCACCCCGTTGAGCCCGTTCAGCCCGCGCCCGTTCAGCCAGTCGCCGAAGAGTCCTCTCCCGAGTCCTCAGGCGAGCCCCGTTCCAAGGAGGCAAGCCGATGACCCGAGTGCTGGTGATCGAGGACGAAGAGTCCTACCGGGAGGCGCTGGTTTACATGCTCGGCCGGGAGGGGTTCGACGTCGCCGAGGCCGCCGACGGGGACGAGGGCCTGGCGGTCTACGACCGTGGCGGAGCCGACATCGTGCTGCTCGACCTGATGATGCCCGGCCTACCCGGAACCGAGGTCTGCCGCCGGCTCCGGCAGCGCGGACCAGTCCCGGTGATCATGGTGACCGCCCGCGACTCGGAGGTGGACAAGGTCGTCGGCCTCGAGCTCGGCGCCGACGACTACGTCACCAAACCCTTCAGCCATCGCGAACTGGTGGCCCGGATCCGAGCGGTACTGCGTCGCGGCCAAGACGTCGACCTGGTGCCGGACGTGGTCGAGGCCGGCGGCGTTCGGATGGACGTCGAACGGCATGAGGTGGCGCTGGAGGGTGAACCGGTCCGGTTGGCGCTGAAGGAGTTCGAACTCCTGGAGATGCTGTTGCGCAACGCCGGCCGGGTGCTGACCCGAGGTCAGCTGATCGACCGGATCTGGGGCGCGGACTACGTCGGCGACACCAAGACCCTCGACGTTCACGTCAAACGCCTGCGCGCCAAGCTCGAACCTGACCCGGCCAACCCGCGCCACCTGCTGACCGTACGCGGGTTGGGCTACAAGTTCGAGGCGTGAGTCGGGACCGTCGCGCGGTCCGGCGGGGTCAGCTGCTCGGCGAGGCCGAGGCCGAGGCGGCCGGGGCTGGAGGTGCCGGGCTGATCGAGGTATACGGATCTTGGTTGCCGTCCATGACCGGGGCCCGGGCGGTATAGCTGCCGGCCTTGGCGAAGCGGAGGGTGACGTCGGCAGTCAGGCCCGCCACCAACCCAGGATTGCTGACGGTCAGCAGCGGGGACTGCTCGGTCAGCACCTGGAGCTGGTTGGGGTTCAGCGGCACGCCGCCGGGCAGCTGGACCTGCGCCGGGGCCCCTTGGGAGTTGTCGTTGCGGTAAGGCGTCACGCTGATCCCGACCAGGGTGTCGGACCCGACGCCTACCATGGTTGCGGAGATGATGCCCTCGCCGGGGGCACGGCTGATGATCAGCAGATTCCGTACGTGCACCACCGAGTCGGGGACGGTCAGGTCTCCGACGTCGAAGTTCACGCCCTCGGCCGGCGTGTACGGACGCAGAGTCTGCGCGCCGAAACCGCAGCCCGAAACCAGCAGCAGGCCGAGGGCGAGCAGAGCGACCAACCCGGTCCGTGAGCGCATTCCCGCCCGGGAGTGCGGCACGACGTGCCGGACCGGCCCGGTACCCCGACTCGAGAAGACACTCACAATGCCCGACTCCTGCCTGCACGGTTGACGACGCCCCCTGGTGAAGGAGGTTCTCGGCGGTCAGCCTAGTGGTAACGACCTCCTCAGTGACGGGTACGACCCTCCGACCGGTCCGAAGCCGACCAGCGGCCCTCGGCAAGGCACAGGAACCTCAGCTTTGTCAAGCCCCTTGAAGCCCGCCTATAGGCCTCTGGCTAGCGCAAACGCCACGACGACTGCACCTGTGAGCGTGCTAAACTTGGGAGCCGCGAAAGGGGTACACGAGACATATGAGCTTCACAGTTGGCGAGACGGTGGTTTATCCCAATCATGGGGCTGCGGTCATCGAAGACATCGAAACCCGCAAGATCAAGGGGGAGGACAAGCTCTACCTCGTGTTGAGGATCGTCAGTCAGACTGACCTCATCGTCCGAGTCCCGGCGTGCAACCTCGATCTTGTCGGCGTCCGGGACGTGGTGGACGCCGACGGATTGGAGCGGGTCTTCGCCGTGTTGCGGACCCCGCACACCGAGGAGCCCACCAACTGGTCGCGGCGCTACAAGGCCAACCTGGAAAAGTTGCACTCCGGCAACGTGCTGAAGGTTGCTGAAGTCGTCCGTGACCTGTGGCGGCGTGAGCGTGAGCGTGGACTGTCGGCCGGGGAAAAGCGGATGCTGGCCAAGGCCCGGCAGATCCTCACTTCCGAGTTGGCCCTGGCCGAGCGGGTGGACGAGGAGCGCGCCGAGGTGCTGCTCGACGAGGTCCTCGCCTCCTAGAAGTGCGTGGACCCGTCTTGTGTGGACCCCTAGGGCGTGAACCTCAGTAGCGTCCGTTCCGGCATCGGCACCGACGTCCACCGACTGGTCCAAGGCCGACCGATGACGGTGGCCGGCTTGGTCTTCGACGACACCTGCGGTCCTGAGGGCCACTCCGACGGCGACGTCGTCGCCCATGCCGCCTGCGACGCCCTGTTCAGTGCCGCAGGTCTGGGCGACCTGGGATCCAACTTCGGCTCCGCTCGACCTGAGTGGGCGGGCGCCGGCGGGGTGAGCCTGTTGGCCGAGACCGCCCGGCGGGTCCGTGATCACGGCTGGCAGGTCGGGAATGTGGCCGTCCAGCTGATCGGGAACCGTCCCCGGCTGGGCTTGCGGCGGGTCGAGGCGCAGTCGGTGCTCAGCTCCGCGGTCGGTGCCCCCGTCTCGGTGTCGGCCACCACCACCGACGGACTGGGCTTGACCGGTCGCGGCGAAGGGCTGGCGGCGGTGGCCACCGCCATGATCTATCGCTGAAAGCCCGTCGGGCCGGTCGCCCAGGAGTTCCCTCATCTCATCGGACCTGAGTTTCACCGCGCCGGTGTGGTTTCAGTACCCATCAGCTCGTATCGGCGTTGCCCGCGAGCGGTAGCCCATCCCGCTTCTCCCCGACCAGGGACCGGGAAGGGCTACCTCTCGATCTCGCCGCACGCTGAACCGTCCTCAGCGCACCTGGTTGGCCGGTGCGGTGAAGGTGTTACAGCTGTCGACCGAGGTGTTGCCCAAGCCCCTGGTTCCCCAGAACACCCGCGAACGGGCAAGCCCGTGGTTGGCCAAGATGGTCGGTCGGCCGGACAGGGTGTCGTCGCCGACCGCGGCGTAGGTGTCCTCGATCCCGGTCACGTCCGACTGCTGAATGCCGAGCGAACTCGACACCGAACGGATGAACAGACCCGAGAAGCAGTCGGCCTGGGTCTCCAGCCGACGGCTGTAGAGCAGGTCGGTCGGCTCGTCCCCGGCCTCGTGGCCCAGTGCCTTGGCCGAGATGAGGATCCCGGTACGGGCCTGGAGGGCATGGCCGAACTCGTGCGCGATCACCACGTCCGCGGCCCACTTCTGCTGCTGCACGATCGGAACCTCCTGGGCCAAGCGGTTGGAGAAGTAGACCTGCTGGTCGGCCGCACAGTAGAACGCGTTCACCTCCGCCGTGCCGCACTTGGTGGAGGTCTTGGTGCCGTAGATGGTCACGCTCGGGCGGACGATGACGAAGCCGGCGTCGGTGATCGGCGGCTGCCAGACCCGCAGCAGGCAGGCCATCATGGCGTCGAAGTGGGTCTTGAGCTGCGCGTCGCCGGCTGAGGCCACGGCGATCGGTGACGTCTCGCAACGCACCGGCGCCGGCACGTTCTGCGCGTAGAAGGGGCTCTGCTTGATCGCCCGCTGCGCTTCGGCGTAGCTCTTGGGGACCGGCAGTGGCGGTGGACTGGCGTCCGGCGGCGGCACCTGGTAGTCGTCGTTGGCGTAGGCCCGCGTCGTCGTCGGTGTGGTCAACCCGACCGCGACGAAGCCCGCCAGGGCCAGGCCGGCGACCGCGATCACGGCCACCAGCAGCAGTTTCAACGGGTTGCGGCGGCGGGGGGCCGAGGGTTGCGGACCCAGTCTTTGCGGTCCGGGTGTTTGCGGTCCGGGTGTTTGCGGTCCGGGTATTTGCGGTCCGGGGCCATAGACGGGTCCCCACGGTTGCGTTCCGCCGAAGCCGCCCGGCGCGCGGCCGAAGGCCGACCGGGGAGACGACGAGCCCGGATACCCGCCGCCGGGCCAGGGCTGGCCGTTTCGACCTCCAGCCGGCGGGCCCGGGTAGGGGCCGCGGACCGGCGGCGGGGGCCACTGCTGCGCACTCACGGGTGAACCATACTGGGCGGCCGGTCCGCTCGCGGAGCCTTCGGGAGGCACCATCGCCGCCGCGGAAGTCGCCCGCTGCTCCCCGGAGATGAAAGGGTGGGTCCTGTGGCGACCAACTCCCTGCGGGCCCAGTCGGCGGCGTCCTCGACGCAGACCGCGCCGCGGACGCTGCGTCTCCTGGGTCTGATGCTGCTAGCGGTGGCGTTGCTCAGTGGTCCGCTGGCCGGTACCGCCCGGGCGGCCGGGACGGCCTCGTCGGTCGTGGCCAGCGGCAACCTGGCCGCCGACGGCACGCTCACCGTGCGCGAGACGATCCGGTTCGACGGGGCTGCTCCGCCCCAGCTGGAGCAACGGTTCGAGACGACGGAGGACCTGCTCGGCGACCGGCGCTACCAGCAGACGCTGTCGGCGGTGTCGGCCACCGCCGGTGGAGCCCCGGTGACACCGTCGGTCGGAGTCGAGGGTCGCTTCACCAACGTCACGGTCGCCACCAACGGTGCCAGCGAGGTCGTCCTCGACTACGTGGTGCGCGGTGCGGTGGTCACCACCGACACCGGCACCGCGCTGCGCTGGGCGCTCCTCCAGGGTCTGGACGTCGGCGTCACCTCCTTTCGCGGGACGGTGTCCATCCCCGGCCTGTTCAGCTACATCCGGTGTACCGCCGGCAGCCCCAACTCCACCGTGCCCTGCGCGACCGCCGCCGCCGGCACCGAGGACGCGTTGACCCCCACGATCACCGACGGGCCGCGCGGGCCCGGGGAGATCGTCGCCATCGACCTCGGCTTCCCCCCCGGCACCGTGACCGCCAACGAAGACATCGACTACCGCTGGACGCTGGGCCGGGCCTTCTCCGCCGGCCCACTGCCGCTGGCGTTGGCGTTGGGTCTGCTGGTGCTGGGCGGGGTGGGGCTGTTATTCCTGCACCGCCGGGTCGGCACCGACGCCGTTTTCGGCGGTGAGCCGGCCCCGGTGGGGGAGTTCGTGCCGACCGCGGCCGGGCAGTCGGAGTTCCGGGTGGTGGGTGACGTCCGACCGGGCCACGTCGGCACCGTCGCCGACGAACGCGTCGATCCGATCGACGTCACCGCCACGCTGGTCGACCTTGCTGTCCGGGGGCACCTGGTGATCACCGAACTGGCCCCGGACTCCCGTTTCGCCCCCACCGATTGGACCCTCACCCGGGTCGGGGAGGGGACCGGACTGCGGCCCTTCGAGGCGGCGCTGCTCGACGGCATCGCCCCGCCGACCGGTTCCGTCCGGGTCTCCGGCATCGCCGGCCGGGTGCACGAGTCGATCGCCGGGGTGCAGGACGCCCTCTACGACGAGATGGTGGTCAACGGTTGGTACGAGCGACGCCCCGACGCCACCCGGAGCCGCTACACCCGGGTGTCGGTGATCGCGCTGGTGCTGGCGGTGCTGGTGACCGGGCTGCTGGCCGCGTTCAGCACCTTCGGACTGGTGGGCCTGGCGCTGGTGCTGCTGGCGCTGGGCCTGATCTTCGTCGCCCAGGAACTGCCGTCGCGGACCGCCAAGGGCGTGGCCCTGCTCAAGGGGCTCGGGGCCCTGCGCTCGGAGCTGCTGAGCCACCCGACCGACCAGATGCCCCGGGGCCGGGCGGTGGCCGAGCTGTCGGAGGTACTGCCGTACGCCATCGTGCTCGGTGGGACCGATCGCTGGCTGAGTGCGCTCACCGACACCGACACCGACGCCGACCCCGATCCGGAGGACCTCCCGTGGTACCACGGCCCCGACGACTGGCACCTGCGCGATCTACCCGGCTCGCTGCAGAACTTCCTCACCACGGTGTCCGGGACCCTGTTCGGCCGGTGAGTTCAGCCCCGCGCGGGTAGTACGGCGGTCATGAACGATCCGCAGCCGGCGTCCTCGCGAACGACCCGTTGGCTCTTCGGGGATCAGCTGGGGCCGCACTTCCTCGACGGCGACGACCAGCCGGTCGTACTGGTCGAGTCCCGGCGGGTGTTCGCCCGGCGCCGCTTCCACCGGCAGAAGGCGCAGCTGGTGCTGTCGGCGATGCGGCACCGGGCGGCCGAATTCGGGGAGCGCTGCACGTACGTGACCGCCGACACCTACCGGGCCGGCCTGCACAGCGTCGACGGTCCACTCGAGGTGGTGCAGCCGACGTCGTGGGAGGCGGTCGGGCTGGTCGATCAGGTGTCGACCGAGCGGGCGGTGACTCAGCTCCCGGCCCGCGGCTACGTGACCAGTCGGTCCGACTTCGCGGCCTGGGCCGACGGTCGGGGCCGGACCCGGTTGTTGATGGAGGACTTCTACCGCGACGCCCGACGTCGCCATCGGGTGCTGATCGACGGCACGACCCCGGTCGGCGGGCGGTGGAACTACGACGCCGACAACCGGGAACCGCCGCCGAAGCGGACCACCCTGGACCTGCCGGAACCGGCCTGGCCGGTCGAGGACGACATCGACGCGCAGGTCCGGGCCGACCTGGACGCGATGGAGCGAGCCGGGGTCGTCTTCGTCGGCCAGGACGGGCCGCGGCGGTTCGCGGCGACCCGGGCCGAGGCCCTGGTCGCGCTGGAAGACTTCCTCACCCACCGGCTGCCGACGTTCGGTCGCTACGAGGACGCCATCATGACGCGCGACCGCTGGATGTCGCACTCGTTGCTGTCGGCGCCGCTGAACCTCGGCTTGCTGGATCCGCTGGAGGTCGTGCACGCGGCGCAGGAGGCCTACGCCGACGGTCGGGCACCGATCGCGGCGGTGGAGGGCTTCATCCGGCAGGTGATGGGGTGGCGCGACTACATCTGGCACCTGTACTGGTACCTGGGCCGGGACTACCGGGACGCGAACGAGCTCGGCGCCACCGTCGACGTGCCCGACTGGTTTTGGGCGTTGGACCCCGCCGGCACCGACGCCGCCTGCCTGTCGTCGGCGTTGACTTCGGTCCGGGAGGCCGGCTGGGCGCACCACATCCCGCGGCTGATGGTGCTCGGTAACTACGCGCTGCAACGCGGCTGGAACCCCCAGCAGCTGACCGCGTGGTTTCACCACAGCTTCGTCGACGGCTACGACTGGGTGATGGTGCCGAACGTGGTCGGGATGTCCCAGCACGCCGACGGCGGGGTGCTCGCAACCAAGCCGTACGCCGGCGGCGGGAACTATCTCAACACCATGACCGACCACTGCGGCGACTGCCGCTACGACCCGAAACGGCGGACCGGGGACCGGGCGTGCCCGTTCACCGTCGGCTACTGGGGCTTCGTCAACCGGCACCGTGAACGCTTCGCTCAGAACCGGCGGATGGCGCAGATGGTGCGCGGCCTGGACCGGCTGAAGGACCTGGACCAGATGCTGGCCGAGCATCCGGAGCTGTGAATTCGGGTCGGCCGGCCGGAACTTTCCGCTCGGTCTCGGCCGGGGTCCTGGTCGGCCAGGTGCGGGAGCAGCTGGGCCTGTCGGTGGTGGCCGACGACTGGCGCCCGCCGGTTCAGGGAGCGGTCGGGCACGTGGTCGGGCTGCGCGACCAGCACGGGGCGGCGTACGTGGCCAAGTTGTTCCCGACCGACGCCGAACGGCGGGCGGCCACCGAGGTGACCGCACTCCGGCTCCTGGCCCCGGTGACGGGCGTTCCCGTACCCGGTGTCGAGGGAAGCGGCGAACTGCCGGACGGCGGCGGCTCCTACGTCTTGATGACCCGCTTGGACGGCGTGCGCTGGGCTGACCGGCGCGACGCACTGGGAGCCGAGCAACGCAGTGACCTCCTCCACGACATCGCCGGCCTACTGCGCCGGGTGCACGGACTCGAGGGCGACCGCTTCGGCAGCCTGATCGACCCGACGTCTGGATCGCCGACGGTCTGGGCACGAGTCCGAACTCGCTGCGACGGTGTCCTTCGCGACTACCGCCGGCACGGGGGCTCCGCCGGGTCCGCCGGCCGGGTCCGCCGCTTCGTCTCCGCGCAGCGCGAGGCCTTCCCCGATCAGGTGCGACCCGCCTTCTGCCATCACGACCTCGGCGGCGGCAACGTGTTGGTCGCGGCCGGCGGGGCACCGGACATCGTGGGGCTGGTCGACCTCGAGGGCGCTTCCTGGGACGATCCGCTGGCCGACCTCGCGCTCACCACGGCGCACGTGCGCTGGCACGACCCGGATTCGGTGACCGCGTTGGTCGACGCCTACGGCGTACAGTCCGACGCGGAACGACGACGGCTGACGGTCTATCAACTCCTGCTGGCGATCAGCGAGTGGGCGTGGCTGGCGTACGACCGGCCGGCCGGCTGGCGCGGTTCGGCGGCGGTTCTGGACGCGCAGGTGCAGCGAACGGTGTAGGTGCAGCGCTGAGGGACTCCCGACTTAGCGGTCGATCGAACTCATGTCGGGGTAGCGTTCGCCGACTGCGGCCGGGACCGCCTCGTTCAGACGCTGCAGCTCGGCGGCACTGAGCTCGATCGCGGCGGCG
Source organism: Friedmanniella sp. (assembly GCA_965218535.1). Classification (GTDB taxonomy): domain Bacteria; phylum Actinomycetota; class Actinomycetes; order Propionibacteriales; family Propionibacteriaceae; genus Microlunatus. Next base: position 490,571 of record CBDCLF010000001.1, on the reverse strand, counting down.
CCGACGTTCTCCTCCAGATAACGGACCCGTTTGGTGCCCGGGATGGGGACCACGTCCTGCCCCTGAGCCAACACCCAGGCCAGCGCGATCTGGCCGGGCGCCACGCCCTTGTCCTGCGCGAGCGCACGGACGGCGGCGACGATGCCGAGGTTGGCCTGCAGCGCGTCGCCGTTGAAGCGTGGGTTGGAGCGGCGGAAGTCGTCGGCGTCGAGATCGTCCAGGCTGGTAATCGTGCCGGTGAGGAACCCGCGTCCGAGCGGTGAGTACGGCACCAGCCCGATCCCCAGCTCCCACAGCACCGGCAAGATGTCGGCCTCCAGGTCCCGGGTCCACAGCGAGTACTCGGTCTGCAGGGCGGCGATCGGGTGCACGGCGTGTGCCCGGCGGATGGTGTCCGGGCCGGCCTCGCTCAGACCGAGGAAGCCCACCTTCCCGGCGGTGACGAGTTCGGCCATGGCGCCGACGGTCTCCTCGATCGGCACGCTCTGGTCGACCCGGTGCTGGTAGTAGAGGTCGATCCGGTCGACTCCGAGCCGGGCCAGGCTGGCGTCGCACGCGGACCGGACGTAGTCGGGACTGCCGTCGATCCGCCGGTCGGAGGGGTCGTCGGGGTTGCGAACGTTGCCGAACTTGGTGGCGAGCACGACCTCGTCGCGGCGACCGGAGATCGCCCGGCCGACGAGTTGCTCGTTGGTGAAGGGTCCGTACATGTCGGCGGTGTCCAGCAGGCTCACGCCGAGATCCAGGGCCCGGTGGATGGTGGCGCTCGCCTCGGTATCGTCGATGGCGCCGTAGAACTCCGACATCCCCATGCAGCCCAGCCCGAGGGCGGACACAGTCAGCGCCGCGTCACCGGAGCCGAGGATGCGGGTGGGAAGGGAGTCCGACTCGGAGCTGCCAGCAGAGGTGGTCATGTCTCCTAGCTTGCTCCAGTCACGCCAGCGACCGGCAGGCAGGAGGGCGGCGCGACCGTTTACGCTCGGGGCGGGCCCTCAGGTGCCGCACAGTGCAGTCGAGGCACAGTTGACCTCTCAGCGCGACCTGACCGCCGGCGGTACGAGCGAGCTGACACCGACGCCTGGGTGGAGGAGATCCGGAGATGCCGATCCCGCTGCTCGCGTCGTGGTCCACCGCGACCGCTCTGGGCCTGGCGGCGGTGGACGCGGCGTGTTTCGGTGGTGCGGCGCTGTTGCAGCACCGCGGGGTGCAGCGCCTCAGTCAGCCCGTCGGCGCCGGAGAGCATCGTCAGCGGCTGCCGCTGCGCGCGATGAGGCGACTCCTGCACGACTCCGGTTGGTTGCTCGGGTCCGGGCTGATCGTGATCGGTACCCTGCTGCACGTCATCGCTTTGGCGTTGGCCCCGCTCGGCCTGATTCAGCCGGTAGGGGTCCTGGCGGTTCCCTTCGCGGTCGTCTTGGCGGCGCGTCTCCGTGGCCGGGCGCCGACCGCGGGCATGATCACCGGAGTCACCCTGAGCGTGTTGGGAACCGGCGGGTTCGTGCTGCTGGCCAACCGCCCGGCCAGCACACCGGTGGTGGGGTTGCGGCCGGTGCTGATCACGACCGTGGTGCTGGCGGTGACGGCAGCCGCCCTCTGGACGGTGTCGGCCCGACTCGGGCCGGTCCTGCGCTGCGCCGGATTCGCCACCGTCGGCGCCATGAGCTTCGGTTTCGGTTCGACGCTGGCGCGCATCGTCGCCGGTTCGGCGCCTGCGGACTACGGCCGACTGGTCGAGCCGGCGAGCCTGCTCACCGTCGGGGTGCTGACCCTCGCCGTCGCCGTCGGCGGGTGGGCCGTGCAACAGGCCTACGCCGCCGGTTCCGCGGAAGTCGTGATTGCCACGTTGACGGTGGTCGATCCCATGATTGCCGTGCTCCTCGGAATGACGCTGTTGGGCGAGGAAGCCGGGGCGGGGGGACTGACTCGGATCTCCATGCTGATTTGTGGGCTGGTAGCGGCCGGCGGTGTCGCGTTGGCCGCGCGCTACCACCCGAGCGCGTCACGGGGAGAACAGCCCGTCGGGCGCGGAGCCCATCGAGCGGTGGTGCGGTGACGACCGGCGCACCTCCAGCCGACCGGCACGTGCTGACCCGGCACTGGGTCGAGGTCAACGGCAGCCACACCGCCTACTGGACCAACGAGGAACCGGATGCACCGACGTTCGTCCTGGTCCACGGATTTCGCGGCGACCACCACGGCCTGATGCCGCTCGCGGCGCGCCTGGCCCGGTTCGGTGTCGTCATCCCCGATCTGCCGGGCTTCGGAGCCTCGGAGCCGCTCCGCGCCGGGTCCCACGGACTACCCGAGTACGCCGTCTGGTTGCGGGCATTCGTGACCGCAGTCGTCCCCGGGGGTTCGGCCGTGCTCCTGGGTCATTCCTTCGGTTCGGTGGTGGTGGCTGCGGCGGTCGGCAACGGTTTGGCGGCGCCGGCGATGATCCTGGTCAACCCCATCGGTGTGGCTCCGCTGACCGGTCCGCACCGGCGATCGGTGCGGTGCGCGACGTGGTACTACCGCATCGCCGCCGCGCTCCCCGGGCGGCTCGGGCGGGCGTGGTTGGCCAGCCGCGCGGTGGTGCGCGGAATGAGCGGCTTCCTCGTCACCACCTCCGACGCCCGGCTCCGGTCATGGATACACGACCAGCATCGGCGTTACTTCAGCACCTTCGGTCGCCGCGACGTCGTCCTCGATGCCTTCTGGGCATCGGTGCGGCACAGCGCAGCCGACTACGCCACCACCATCGACGTCCCTACCCTGCTGATCTGCTCCGACGCCGATCAGGTGACCACAACCGCAGACCAGCACCGGCTGGCCGCGACATTTCCCGACGCCGAGGTGGCGATGCTCGCCGACGTCGGCCACCTCATCCACTACGAGGCCCCCGACCGAGCGGCCGCGGAGGTCGTTGGGTTCTGCCTGCGGCATCGCCTCGAGTTCTGCGTGAGCGGATGAAGATCGTCGTCGACTGCCGGTTCGTCCGCACCGATTACCACGACGGCGTCAGTCGCTTCACGCTCGGTCTGGTCACCGAACTGGCCCGCCTGCATCCCGTCACCGTGCTGGTCAGTGACCCCGATCAGCTGGCACGACTGCCCGATCATCTGCCCCACGCGATGATCGTCAAACCGACCAGTGTCTGGGAACCGTTCGTCGCCCTGGCGGTCAACCGGCTCAAGCCGGACGTCGTCTTCACCCCCTGCAGACCATGGGCTCCATCGGCCGCCGCTACCGGCTGGTCCTCACCGTGCACGACCTGATCTACTACCGCCACCGTGCCCCACCGAGGGACCTGTCGATTGGTGTCCGGGTGTTGTGGCGCCTCTATCATCTCAATTGGTGGCCGCAGCAGTTGGTGCTCAATTGGGCCGACGCAGTCGTGGTGGTCTCCCAGACCACTCGAGCGGAGGTACTCAGGCACCGGCTCACCCGGCGTCGCATCGCGGTCGTGCCCAACGCGGCCTCCATTGCGGATGCGGGCTTCGCGTCGAGCGACCGGTCCGGATCACGATCCCTGATCTATATGGGCAGCTTCATGCCGTACAAGAACGTCGAGTGCCTGGTCCGGGCGCTCGCGCGACTGCCCGGCTATCAGCTGCACCTGACGAGCCGGATCAGCCCGGGACGACGCGCTCAATTGATCAGGGTCGCACCCGATGCCCACCTGGTGTTCCACGACGGGGTCAGTGAGGACGACTACCGCGCGCTCCTCGGCTTCGCACTGGCCCTGGTCAGTGCCTCCCGCGACGAGGGGTTCGGCATCCCGCTGGTGGAGGCCATGGCCGCGGGCACGCCGCTGGTGGTCAGCGACATCCCGATCTTCCGCGAGGTCGCCGGAACGGCGGCGTTGTTCGTGCCACCCGACGACCCGACCGCCTTCGCCGAGGCCATCCGCTCGCTCGCCCAGAGCACGCGGTGGCGGCGACTGGAGACCGCCGGGCGCGCCCAAGCCGCGCAGTTTGCCTGGTCGGTCTCCGCGCAGCGGTTGCTGACGGTGTTCCAGGAGGTGGTCAGCGAGCCCGCGTCAGGGTGGTGGTCAGCCGGCCGCGGGTAGCGTCTGTGCTGGGCCAGCCCCGTGTAGATCGCCTCGAACGTGTCCAGCGTCGCCGCGTGGCCGTGCTGAACCACCGCGGCCCGGCTGGCTCGGCCCATTCGGATTTGATCCAGCGGATCGGACAGGATGGTCTCCAGCCGGGTCCGCAGACCATCGACGTCTCCAGGAGCGAAGAGGAAGCCGTTGACGTCATCGGTCACCAGATGAGGCAGGGCCATTGCGTCCGCGGCGACGATCGGGAGACCAACGGACATGGCCTCCAAGGTGGCGATGCTTTGCAGCTCCGCCACGCTCGGCATGCAGAACACCGACGCCTGGGCGTAGGCCGTCCGTAACTCCTCGGCGGCGACAAAGCCGCGGAAGCGGATGGCGTCGGCGCACCCCAGTTCGGCCGCGAGAGCCTTTAAGCGGCCGAGTTGCTTCCCCTGGCCGACGATATCCACTGCGACAGGCAGCGTCTGGCGCAGCGCCGCGGCGGCCCTGACCAAGACGTCAACCCGCTTCTCCTGGTCCAGCCGACCGACGAACAACACCGTGGCGGTCGCGGAGCGGGCGGTGGTCCGAGCGGCAGGTCGGTAGACGTCGAGATCCACTCCGCAGGACACCGCTCGCACGCCACGAAGTCCGGTCCGCCGCTCGAAGAGGCGGACCGCGTAAGGAGTCGGCACAGTGACGACGTCGGCCCGGGAGAACACCTTTGCGGTGTCACGCCAGACCCAGCCGAACGCCAGCCGCAGCAGCCGCTCGGGTAGCGGAACGTAGCCGGTCAGATTCTCCGGGATGGCGTGGTTAGTACCGACCAGCGCAATTCCATCTGCGTTGGCTCGGGTGGCGAGCTGCCGCCCGATCACGTAGTTGGACTGGATGTGGATCACGTCCGGTCGGACGGCGGCGACGATCCGGTCGACCGCTGGAGCGGTCTGCCAGGGTAGGCACAGGCGCAGTTGGTCGTGCGGCGGATAACGGAGCGAGGGGAGTTCGTGCAGCCGGACGCCGTCCAGGTCGTCGCCCGTTCGCGGCGCTTCACCGGCGGCCGGACATACCAGGTGTACCTCGTGGCCGCGGCGGACCAGCCCCTCCGCCAGCAGCCGCGTGAACTGGACTGCGCCGCTGAGATGCGGCAGGTAGGTGTCGGTCCCAATCAGGATCCTCATCGGCCCCACCACGGATGGGTGATCATGGCTGCATCGTGGCTCGAAAGGCTGTGCTCAACCTAAGAGACGGACCACGAGGCGGGCCTGGTCGCTCGGTCGGCGCGATCGAGGCGTACGCCGTGAGGAGAACGCGGGTGGCGTCGGCCCACGAACGTGCCACCCTGGGGCGGGGGTGGAGGGCCCGGGCCTTGGCAAACGCGGCCAACCAGGTGGGGGCGGATGCGGCGGGCGCGATCAGTATGGCGCCGGAATAGTCGGTCAGGGTGGCTCGGATGGCCTCGGTGTCCACCGCGACGACGGGCAGTCCCACCGCCATCGCCTCCAACAGGACCAGCCCGACCGTCTCGGTCACGGAGGGAAACGCGAGTACGTCGGCGTCCCGGTAGGCCTGGGTCAGGGCGGCGCCGCGCCGCAGTCCGACGAACGAGGTCGGGGTCGAGGCGAAGCGCCGTTCCAGCCGCTTCCGGTCCGGACCGTCGCCCACGAAGGTGAGGTGGATGGTCGACCTCGCCGCCGAGTCGGACACGGCGTTCCACAACCGGTCGCAGCCCTTCTCCTTGGCCAACCGGCCGACGCACAGCACCTGAACCGGAGCCTCGTTGGATGCCGGGCGAGGTGACCCGGCGCCGGGCGGGTCGATTCCGGGTGGCCAGAGGACCACCTCCTCGACGCCGCACTCGGCCAAGCGCCGCCGCCCCGTCGGAGACGTGGCCAAGGCCTGGTCGGCCCGCCGGTAACTTGCTCGCATCAACGCCCGGAGCACTGGCGCCAGCCAGCCGAGGCGGTAGCGGCGCGCGTATGCGGCGAGGTCGGTGTGGAAGCTGGCCGCAACCGGGTAGCGACGGGCGACCTGGTGGAGGGCGAACGCACCCATCAGCACGGGGCTGACCACATGCACCAGGTCCGGTTCGAACCGCTCCAGCCGCCGGGGGATTCGGGGATCGGGCATGGCCCACGCCCGTCGGCGGTCGATGATCGGTACGACCGCGCGGTAGGTGCGCCACTGAGTGACCCCGGCCATCGGCGGTCCCAGACTGGGAGCGATGACGAGGATCTCGTGCCCCCGGGCGGCCAGGTCGGACACGGTCGCGCTGAGCCGGGTGACGACACCGTCGACCTCTGGGCGCCACGTCTCGGTGACGAACGCGATCCTCACCCGATCGAGGCGTCGACGTCGTCGAGACGGACGCGGGTTCCGGGCTCGGCCCGGGCCGGGCGCCACCGGGCGAAGGGCGGGATGACGCGCTGATCAATGCGGTCCTGCCAGCGCGACACCACCCGAAACAGCGAGTTCAGCGTCGCTTCGGACAACAGGTGGGGTTCCAGTCCCAGAGCGAGCAGCCGGTCGTGCGCCGCGTGGTAGTAATGCTGGTCCTTCTCCACCCGAGGGTTCTCCACGTGCTCGATCCGCACCGGTTCCGGGAAGGCCGCAGCGACCATGTCGGCGAGTTCCCGTACCGAGAACGATTCGGTGAACTGGTTGAACACCCGGAACTCACCCGGGTCGGCGGGATGCTGCGCCGCGATCTCGAGGCAACGCACCGTGTCGACGATGTCGAGGAAGCCCCGGGTCTGGCCACCGGCTCCGTACACGGTGAGCGGGTGGTCGGACACTGCCTGGACGACGAAGCGGTTCAGTACGGTGCCGAAGACCGAGTCGTAGTCGAAACGGGTGGCCAGGTCCGGATGTGCCGAGGTCTCGGGGGTACCCGTTCCGTACACCACCCCCTGGTTCAGGTCGGTTGCCCGCAGGCCCCAGGTGCGGCAGCAGAACATGACGTTGTGGCTGTCGTGCACCTTCGAGAGGTGATAGAACGACCCCGGCTGCTTGGGGTAGGGCAGCACATCCTTGCGACCCCGGTGGGTGACCTCCAGCCAGCCTTCCTCGATGTCGATGTTCGGGGTGCCGTACTCGCCCATCGTCCCCAACTTCACCAGGTGGATCGCCGGGTCGACCTGCGCGATGGTCCACAACAGGTTCAACGTCCCGGTCACATTGTTCACCTGGGTGTGCACCGCATGGTTCTGGTCGATCATCGAGTACGGGGCCGACCGCTGCTCGCCCAAATGGACGATCGTGTCCGGCTCGAAGCGTTCGACCACCCGGGTCAGGGCGGCGCCGTCGGTGAGGTCAGCCGCCTGCACGTCGATTGTCGCGCCACTCTCGGCGCGCCAGCGGGCCACCCGTTTCGTCAGCGTCGCAATCGGCACCAGGGTGTCGGTGCCGAGTTCGACGTCGTACCGGCGGCGCAGGCCGTTGTCGAGGACGGCCACCTCGTGGCCGCGGGCGGAGAAGTGGAGGGCGGTGGGCCAGCCCAGGTATCCGTCTCCGCCGAGGACCAGAACACGCATCGGGGCTCTCCTTGTCTCGTCCCCAGGTCCCGAGCCATCGGTCCGAGGTCATCAAAAACTGGCCGTTCTGAGGCCACGATGCCGGATTGAGGCTGAGCGGGAACTGAGCCTCAGCCGGCGCGGAGGTCAAAGTGGTCGAGGCGGTACCCGTAGCCGCGCAGGGTGGTGATCGTCGGCAGGTCGTCCTCGACGAGGCTGTCGACCGGCCGGGCGGCCTCGCTGAGCCGGCGTCGCAGGGCCGCGATGGTGACGTCGAGCGTCTTGGTGGAGCCGAACCAGTTCTCATCCCAGATCCTGGCCATCAGATCCTCACGAGTGACGGCTCGACCCGCGTGCGCGACCAGGACCGCCAGGAGTTCGAACTCCTTGGGCCGGAGGCTGACTTCGTGTGACGCGACTATGCACCGCCGAGCGGCGAGGTCAAGTTCAAGCGGTCCGACCCGGACGGACTCGGCGCCGGTCTCGGGCAGCGGTCGGCTTCGTAGGTGTGCCCGCAGTCGCGCCAGGAGCACGGTCAAGTCGAACGGCTTGACCAAGTAGTCGTCGGCACCGGCGTCGAGACCGGCCACGATGTCGATGCTGTCGCCGCGAGCGGTCAAGATGAGAATAAGCAGGTCGGGCTGTTCGGAACGCAGCTTTCGGGCAATATCCACCCCGTCGCCGTCGGGCAGGCCGAGATCGAGGAGCACGACCTGACAACCGAGTTGGCGAGCGGCGTGCAGACCAGTCCGCCCGTTGCGCTGCCAGTCGATCTCGTAGCCCTGATTGCGAAGCGCCAGGACCAGATGGCGCCCGATCGTATCGTCGTCCTCGATCAGCACAACCGAGAGCGCGGCGGTGTCAGCCCGTCCGCGCATCCGTCCGGGCCCGGTCGCTGGCTGATTCCACGCTTACCTCACAGTTCCCGGAGTTCCTCGATCGCGGGTCGCGTCGACGACCGCGAACTGACCGCGGCGGCGGCGGCGATCGCCGCCAGGGAAACCCCCGTCGTCACGCCGAGATAGGCCCAGGGTACGGCGATGCTGGCCGGCGGCGGATCAAACACCCCGGTCAGCACTTTGACCAGCATCTGGGAGAGGGCTGAGGCGATGAGTACGCCGCCGATCACCCCGCCCAAGCCGACCACAGCTCCCTCGCCCAGCACTAGCCCCCGCAGTTGACGCCGACGGGCGCCAAGAACCGAAATGATGGCCAAGGTCCGCCGGCGCTCGGCCATTCCAACCGCTAACACCAGACCACCGGCGCCGGCCGCCAGGGCCACCGCGAAGCCCAGCTCCAGTCGAGTCAGTCCAGCCAGATCGACCGAGGTCAGACTCGTGCCGACCCGGGCCCGAACCTGGGTCAGATCGGTGACCGTGGCACTGGTGCCGAGCGTACTCCTGAGCTGGTTGGCTACCTGGGTTTGCCCGGTGCCGCCGGTATCGACGAGGAAGGCCCCGACCGCGTCGCTGCCGGTGGCTCGGGCCACGTAGTCGGCGTTGGCGACGAAGAAGCTGTCCTTGGGCGCGGTGGGAAACTCGTTGACTATGCCGGCGTAGTGAAAGGCCACCGTCCGCAGCTGCCCGGTGGCCCGGTCTGGTAGCCGCAGGTTGATCAGGTCCCCGGACCTCAGTTGGAAGTCCTTGACGGTCTCAGCACTCACCAGCAGGGAGTCGGGGCGAGCGGTCAGAATGCTCATCAGCTGTTGGGCGGTGCCGCCTTGGAAGTAGCTGTCCTGCAACGCGGTAGCGGAGGTGATGCTGCCCGGACGTACCCCGTACAGGTCCTGCAGGTCGGCGCCGACGTAGGCGAAGCGGTGCTGAATCGGTTCGACCTGCCGAACCCCCGGCGTGTTGGCGATCTGGGCCGCGGCGGCGGGGCCGACCGTCGTTCCGGGCGCTTCGGTCACCGTCACGTCGGCCCCGTTGGTCAACTGGGCGTCGGCCTCGGCCTGCTGACGGTAGGTCGCGTTGAAGGTGGCGGTCGAGGCGGCGAAGGAGAGACTCAGCGCGAGGAGCACCACGGAACGGGTGATCGCTCGACGCTGCCGCGACATGCTGGCGGCTCCAGGCCGGGCGAGCCGCCCGGTCAACGGCGCGATCAGCCGGCGTAACGGTCCGCGACCGTGCCGCAGGAAGGTCAGTCCGAGACGCCAGAGCAACATCCCGCCGCCGAGCCAGAGCAGTGCTGGACCAAGGAAGGCCCAGTAGGACACCGAGATGCTCGCGACACCCTCGGGCGCCAGCACAAGGGTGTAGTTGTTGCTGCCGGAGGCCCAAAACACCACGAAGGCGGCAGCCAGCAAGACGAAGTCGAGCCCGGCTCGCAGCCACCAGGGGTTGTCGACGCGCCCGACGGTGTGCCGGGACTGAGAGACCGTCAGCGTCCGCAGCCCGCGGACGGCGGGAGCCAAGATGGTGAGCGCGGCGATCACCAGTCCGGCAAGGAACGCGGCGGCGAACCACAGCGCGGTCGTCGCTGCGCTGGTACCGAAGCTCGACGGCCCGAACGCCCAGCGACCAGCTACGACGGCGAGGGCGAGGCCGAGGGCTCCACCGGCCACCCCGGTGACCAGCGCCTCGATCACCGCGAGCCAGGCGATCCGTCCCGGGGCCAGGCCGCGGGTCCGCAGGAGCGCCTGCTCGTCGCGGCGCCGGGTGGAGCCGGCCGCGACCAGGGCCGCGGTCAGCATCGCGGCCAGCACGGCACCGGGTACGCCGAGGAAGAGGAAGAGCATCCGCGCGTAGGCCGCGTCAGCCCGAGCCGCGTCCAGTGCGGCCCCGAGGTTGTTGCCGACTACACCGGCGCCGCTGAGGCTCGCCTCCAGGTTGTGGGCCGCGCCCACCACGGCCGTGTAGGCGGCTGCCGGGGCGGGTGCAAGCGGAGCGGAGCGCGCCACGTGGATCTGCGTCGTCACCGTGAAGTTGGCCGCCCCGGTGCTCCCCAGCAATCGCGCGAACAGGGGTTGCGGGAGCAGCAGCACGTTGTCCGGGGGTGCGGAGGGCTGAGACGACGGCGGTGCACCCACTTTCTGGAACAGCGAGTCAGCCTGGGGCAGGTCCACGACACCGTCGACGGTGACCGTCGCCGGCGAGCGCCCGGCTCGCCCGATTTGCACCCGGTCGCCTGGGCGGACATGCAGGTTCGCCGCGGTTTGCTGCGCCACCAAGACTCCGGCCGGTGCGCCGCTGAGGTGGCGGATCTCCTGGGGAAAGCTTCGTTCGTAGGAGCTGGGAAGACCCAGCACGACTCCGGCCCCGGTGGTCTGCGTGGTCCCTGCGGTGGTGGCTCGGAAGCCGGTGGTCCGGCCGAAGGATACCGGTTCGGCGACTTTTACCCCTGCGGTCGTCGATACCCGCGCCAAGACCGCCTGGGGATCGGCACCCGGCTGTACCTCAACCTGCCAGTCGACGGCCACCGTCGCAACGGCGCGGTTGGTCATCGTGCTCTGGGACGCGGTCAGGAAGGCGCCGAGGGAAGCGAGCAACCCCACCGCGAGACCGATCCCGCCGGCAACGGCTAGCAACCGGCCCCAGCGGCGGCGCAGGAGGCCGCTGAGCCACACCGGTGTCATCGGTCGACCCCGCCAGCGCCGGTTGGGCTTGACGACTCGGTATGCAGCCGCCCTTCGTGCATCCGCCAACGGGTGTCGAGGCGATCGGCCACCTGGCGATCGTGCGTGCTGACCAGCAGCGCCGCGCTGATCTCGTTCGCCGTGGACAGCAGGACGTCAATCAGCTGTTGCCCGTGTGACCGGTCGAGCTGACCGGTCGGTTCGTCGGCGATCAGCAGGCGGGGACGCTGCGCCAGGACGCGCGCAACGGCAACCCGCTGAGCTTGTCCGCCGGAGAGTTCCTCGGGCAGCTGGTGCGCCAGCCCAGCCACACCGACCGAGGCCAGCGCCTCCTCCGCTCGGGCGTTGACCTCCGCCGGGGTCAGTCCGGCGAGGACCATCGGCAGCGTCACGTTCTCCAAGACGTTGAGGGACGGTACGAGGCTCGGGCTCTGGAAGACCACTCCGATCCGATGGGCGGGAACAGTCGTGGACGACTCAGCGTCCCCGGTCCAGCGGGCCTGGCCGCGCGTCGGCGTCTCCAGACCCGCGATCAGGTGCAGCAGCGTGGACTTGCCGGAGCCGGACGGACCGATGATCGCGATCCGCGCTCGATCGGGAATCGTGCAGGATGTCCCGTGTACGGCGACCACGGCAGCGGTACCGGTACCGAAGGTGCGGGCGACTTCGTCGCAGACCACCAGCGGCTGGGCGAGGACTTGGCGATGCTCCAGGCGTAGTGGGGCGCTCACGTTGGGCTCACCATCCCGTCCCGCAGCGTGACGACTCGATCGGCGATCCTGACCACCCGTGGGCTGTGCGTCACCATGAGCACTCCGGTGCCCCGCACGGCTCGTTCTCCGATCAGTCGCAGCACCCGATCTTCAGCCTCCCCATCGAGTTCACCGGTCGGCTCGTCGGCCAGCAGGACCGCCGGGGCATTCGCGACCGCCACGGCCAGGCCGGCCCGGGCCAGCTCTCCTCCAGACAGCTCGCGTGCGATCGCGTGGCCGCGATCCAACAGGCCGACCGCGTCGAGCAAAGCGTCGGTCTCCGTAGCGCTGCGGCGGCCGCCCGCCGCCAGTCGCGCCATGGCGATGTTGCCCCGGACATCGAGGTGTGGCAGCAGGTTTCGCGACTGCAGCAGTATTCCCAGCCGACGTGCCCGGACACGAGCTCGTTCGGCTTCTGGTCGATGGCTGATCCGCTCGCCCTCGATCGCGACGCTGCCGCCGGCCGGCTCATCGAGGCCGGCGAGGCAGGCCAGCAGAGTTGACTTCCCCGAGCCGGACGGGCCGACGACCGCGACGGTCTCGCCTGACTCCACCTCCAGCGAAACGCCGCGCAGCGCGAGGGTTTCCTCCTCACCGCTACGGAAAAACCTGTACAGTTCACGCGCCCGAAGGGCGGGGCGGGGGCGGGAGCTCGTGCCCGTTTCGGTCGCCGGGGCAGTGGCCGTGGTGGGGTTCATCGGACCCACTGAAACGAGTCGGAGACGATCTTCCAGGGATCGACGTTATCGGCGTTCGTCGGTCCGGAGAGGGTCAGATCGGCCCGCTGGCCCGAGCGGTAGTAGGTGTAGCGCTCGAACGCATCCCGGACAACCTTGCCGGTGACCGGGTCTGGCGCTGAGTCGCCCTGGTAGGTCGTCAAAATGACCGGCCCACCGGAGTGAACGACAGAACTCACCGCGCCGAGCGAGAACTTGGGGACCGTACTCCGCAGCGGGGCGATCTCGTTGTTCTTGACCGAAGCCACCGTCGGGGGCGTCGACGCCGGCGTTTGGGCCACGGCAATCTTGTTCAGCTTGTCTGAGAATACGGTCGTGGTGCCGTTGGTTGTGCGAGCCCAACCCTCAGGGATCTTGACCGAGAACCCCGCTCCGGCCGGGGTGAAGGGCACGTAGGCCTGGTTGTCAGGGATGTCCCCGGGTGGGTTGGACTCCGTGGCCCCTGCGCTCGGCCCAGTCGTGGCCGAACTCAGCGGAGCAGCGGAGGACCCGCTACGACCCGCCGTGCCTCCCGTGGCGCCGCACCCGACGACCGCGGTGAGGAGGAGGGCCGCGCCGGCTGTCGCGGCACCCGCGCTGAGCGCACGGTGGCCGGCAGGAACTGGTCTGGTCTTCATCGGCACTCCTAGTCGTTGCTGAGGACACCGACGACGCTACGGAATCGCCGGTAAGGCGCAGTGCCTGAATTGGTGAGCGGAAGGCAAAATTTCGCTGGTCGTCTGCGCGGCGAGAGCGATGCTGGACGCATGCGTTCACAGATTGTGCGGGTCACGTTGGCGGCAGTCGGCGTCGCCCTGCTGCTGTTTGCAGTCCCGTTGGCCCTCAGCGTCCGCAGTGTGGTCTTCGCCGAGAAGCGCGGCGTGCTGCAACGCGCTGCGCTGGAGGCCGCCGGACGAGTAGGAAGGGATTTTCTGACTGGTGATCCGATCGAACTGCCTGCACCGCCCACCACAGACACCGATGTCGCGGTCTACGACGTGGTCGGAAGGTTGCGAGCCGGTCAGGGGCCCGCCGCGGAGGATCCGACGACCGTCACCGCTGCCGGGGGCCGCCCGGCCGATGGACTGGCGCGCCGGGAGATGGTGGTGGCCGTGCCGATTTTCTCCGCCGAGGACGTCATCGGTGTCGTCCGCGCCTCGGCTCCGACCGCCCAGGTGTGGCGTCAGGTGGGGCTGAGTTGGTTGGGGCTGCTGGGTCTGGCCGGGTTTGCCTTAGCCGGAGCCAGTGTAGTCGCCACTCGTCAGGCTCGCCGGCTGAGTCGGCCACTCGAGGCCCTGTCGGGCACCGCTCTTCGGGTCAGCGCCGGCGACCTAGGTGTTCGAGTCGGCCGTAGCCAGATCGCCGAGATCGATCGCGTCGGGCAGGCTCAGAACGCTATGGTCGAGAGGCTGACCGCGCGGCTGCAGCGGGAGCGACAGTTCAGTGCCGACGTCTCACACCAGCTGAGGACCCCGCTGACCCGGCTTCAGCTTGGGCTGCAGACCGCGATCGACCGAGCGGAGCAGGATTGCGCGCCCTCCGAGCAGACTGCGCTCACTGAGGCGCTGCAGCAAGTCGACGTACTAGACCACACTATCGGAACCATCTTGGACCTCGCTCGCGAGGGGCCGGAACTGGGTGTGGCCGCGCCCTTGCTGCCGGCGCAACGCCTGGCGCGCGAGATCGAGAACCGATGGCATGGTCCGGCGGCCGAGGAGGGTCGGAACTTGGTGGTTCGGGTCGCTCCCGACGCCGTCGAGACGCTCCTGCCGGCCGGCGTCGTCGCCCAGAGCGTAGACGCGCTGGTGGAGAACGCCCTGCGCCACGGTCGCGGTGCGGTCAGTGTCTTGGTGCGGGAGCTGGCCGACACGGCGATGATCGACGTCGTCGACGAAGGTTCGATCGGCACCGACCCGCAGGCCATCTTTGCGCGGGGGATCTCCACGAGCGCCGGACCGGGAATCGGGTTGGCGTTCGCCCGCAGCCTGGCCGAGGCGGCCGGCGGCAGGTTGGTCGTTGCCGCAACCGATCCGACCCGCTTCAGCTTGCTGCTCCCGAGCAGACACTCGGCACCCGGGCCGGTTACGAACGATGCTGGCGAAGAACCGACCCACCCAGCGAACGCCTGACGACCCGGAATCAACGGCCCCCGACCGGCCGAGGAGCATAGTCGTTCGCGCCGGGTGTCCAGTTCAACACACTGGCTCGCTCCAGAAAGTCGTCCGACGAGATGTCGCCGCGGGCGAAGCGCTCTGCGAGGAGCTGTCTTGCAGTCTCATCCGGGCCCGGGGCGCGACCTGTCCACTGCAGCGGTGACACCTGCGGCAGCAAGCCCTTTCGCCTCAAGAAGAGGAAGGTCGCGACCAGCAGGGCGGCGATGACGATGAAACTGCCGAAGCCGATCAGAGGTTCGAGGAATCCCGATGCCTGGTCCTCGTGCCCGACTCCGTCGACCGGCGTCTCCAGCGGAATGAGGAGGGGATGGTCATGGATGTGATCGTGAACGTCACTGTAGGTCTCGTCGATAAGAGCAATCTGAGTGGCGAGTCGTGGTAGCGCATTCGACTGGCCCGACGACCGGGAAAGCACTCGCGCCACTGGTTTGAGGCGCCGGTGCAGAGCGTCGATGATTTCCACCACCCAATCCCGTTGTGCTGGCCCCGCGAGCGCGACGGCGGAATGATCAATGGCCGACCGCTATGAGAGGACTCACACGCCGACCACACGCAGGGCACATCAGTGCCCACATAGCGTCGCCGGGTCAGTTCATCTAGTGAAGGGAAATTGCGTGAAACGACATACTGGCTCAACCCGATTGGGCTCGTCCAGATTCCGCCGGCTGGCCGCCATCGGCATTTCCGCTGGCGTGTTGGGGGCAGGCCTGCTGAGCACGACGCCGGCCTCGGCCGCAACCGGGGGAACGCTAGCCCGGATCAAGGCCTGCGAAAGCGGTGGCTCCTACCGCGCGTACAACGCCTCCAGTGGCGCCTCGGGTGCCTATCAATTCCTCAACAGCACCTGGCGCGGTCTTTCGGCCGCCCGCGGATACGCCACCGCCGGGTCGGCACCACCGGCCGTGCAGGACCGGGCGGCTCAGCAGCTGTACGCCCAAGCGGGAAGCACCCCTTGGAACGCGTCGGCCAGCTGCTGGCGTTCCGGTTCGGGAGTGACACGTTCAACTACGAGGAGCTACTCGGCGGCATCACCGCGGCGGGCAGCGACGAGTTCCTACCGGAGCCGGTCCGGCTCCGGGGAGTCCGCTGACGTCGAGGCCAAGAAATCTCGGAGCACCGCATCGATCAGCCACGGAGACCGCTTCGCGGGAGAAGATCGAGAGGGTGGCAACACCGGCTGGGGCGGTTGGCACCGGCACAACGGCGGGTTCGAGCACGAGGACTAACCCCAGTTCCAGCTATTCGGACGCGGTTCGCCGACCACATTCAGGTAGGTCACAAGCGGTCCGGTCTACGTTCTCACGATGCGCGTGTTGGTCGCCGAGGACACAGACCGGGCCGCTGACCTGTTGCGACGGGGCTTGGAGGAGGAAGGCTACGTCGTCGATGTAGCGGTCGACGGTCCTGAAGCGGTGTGGTACGCCGGAGAATGGGACTACAGCGCAATCGTGCTGGACCTGATGTTGCCGGGCTTCGACGGGTTCGAGGTGTGTCGGCGACTCCGGCGCCGCGAGTGCTGGACCCCGATCCTGATGCTGGCGGCCGGCGACGATGTCACCGAACGGGTGCACGGGCTCGACGTCGGCGGCGATGACTGCTTGACCAAGCCGTTCAGCTTCGTGGAGTTAACGGCTCGGGTTCGAGCCTTGATTCGGCGCGGCGCCGTCGGTAGGCCGACGGTGCTGGAGGTCGGCGAACTCCGGCTGGATCCGATGAACCGGCGAGCGTGGCGCGGCGACTCCGAGCTGGCGCTGACGGCCAAGGAATTCGCCTTGCTGGAACTGTTCCTGCGTCGTCCCGGAAAGGTGCTGACCCGCACCATCATCCTCGAGCAGGTCTGGGACTTCGCCTTTGACGGCACCTCTAACGTGGTGGACCAGTATGTGGCCTATCTCCGGCGCAAGATCGACCACCCCTTCGGCCGGTCCGATCTCCAGACGCTTCGTGGCAGCGGGTACCGCCTGCGGGGGGAAGTTCAGTCTTAGCCGATCAGGTGGTTGATCGTGCGAAACTCGCAATTCCGGCGCTGGCCGCCGTGGTGTTGGGGGTGCCCGACCGAAGGCTGGCAGTACCAGGTCCGTGCCTCACCGCACCGAACTCACCGGCCTTCTTCGACTGGATTGCACGATACAGATCAACCGGTCGGTTTGACGAACGGAAAGGCGAGAACCCCGCGGATATCCGTTCCGAGAATGAGCATGAGCAACCGGTCCAGCCCGATGCCCAGACCGCCGGTCGGCGGCATGCCCGTCTCCAGCGCGGCCAGGAAGTCCTCGTCGACCTCCATCGCGTCCAGGTCACCCGCAGCCGCGCGGAGGGACTGCTCGGTCAGGCGTTTGCGTTGCTCCAGCGGATCGATTAGTTCGCTGTACGCAGTGCCGATCTCCATCCCGAACGCCACCAGGTCCCAGCGCTCGACCAGACCCGGTATGCAGCGGTGCGGCCGAGTGAGCGGGCTCGTCTCGACCGGGAAGTCGAGATAGAAGGTCGGGGCCGTCGTACGCGCCTCGACGAGCTCGGCGTAGAGTTCCTCGACCATGTCGCCCGCGGTGGGCTGATCCCCGACCTCGACCTCCCGAGCGGCGGCCAGATCCTGGAGCTCTCCGAGCGGGGTGGCGGGGCTGATGGCTCGGCCGAGCGCGGCCCCGACGGCGTCGTAGACCTTGATGACGCGAAACGGCGGCGAGAGATCCACCTCGACGAAGCCGGCGGGCGCGGCGCCGGCACCGGGCGAGTCGTCGGCTCCGGGCCGGCGCAGCACCGGACGGCCGTAGACCGCCGTCGCGGCCGCCCGCACGAGCCGTTCGGTCAGCTGCCGCATGGTCGTGTAGTCGGCGAAGGGCTGGTAGGCCTCGAGGGCGGTGAACTCCGGGTTGTGGGTGGCGTCGACCCCCTCGTTGCGAAAGTTTCGGGCGACCTCGAACACCGATCCCATGCCGCCGACGACCAGGCGCTTGAGGAACAGCTCCGGGGCGATGCGCAGGTTCACCAGGGCGTTGTAGGCGTTATAGCGGGTCTTGAAGGGACGTGCAGACGCGCCGCCGTGAACGGCCTGCAGGATCGGAGTCTCGACCTCGAGGAATCCGTCGTCGATGAGCACCTGGCGGATCGCCGCCATCGCCCTCGACCGGGCCCGCAGCTGCTCGACCTGCTCGGCGTGGACGATCAGGTCCAGCTCGCGGTGTCGCAACCGGGTCTCCGGGTCGCTCAAACCCGTTCGCGCGTCGGGAATGGGCCGCAAGGCCTTCGCCGCCATGCTCCACGACCGGACACAGATCGACCACTCGCCGGTGCGCGAGGCTCCCGTCATCCCGACGGCGCTGACCAAATCACCGCGGTCGACGAAACGTGGGAACGAGGAGAAGGCGGCGTGTGACACGCTCCGCTCAAACACGAGTTGGATCGACCGGTCGTCCTCGACCAGGGTCGCGAAGACCACGCCGCCGAGACGGCGCACCGAGGTGACGCGGCCGACCACGGCGACTTGAGTGTCGGCCGGCGACGTCTGCGCCTGCTCGATCGACATCGACCTCGTGACGGCCGCCGGATATCCTTCCCGGCCGGCCGCGCGCAACCGGGCGAGCTTGTCTCGGCGATGACGTTCCTGGTCGGTCAAGCGTCCGTCGACGGAGGGAAGGACACGAGTCCGGGCGTCCAATTCGGCGACTCTGCTGGCGAAGGCGTCACTGGAGCGACCTCGTTCGATCGAGGCGCGTCGCAACCGGGCCGAGAGGCCGCCGAGGGCCGGCGGCAGAAAACCCTCGGCGAGTCCCATGGAAAACAGGATCGGAAACAACGACCAGACGCTGGGAAAGGCGATATAGCGCGGGCTCCATTCCGGTCGGTACTTTTCGTTGGCGCGGTACAGGCTCTCGAGTTGGACGAAGCGGTCAGCCACCGAAAGCATCCGGGTGTTCATCCGGGTGACTGGGCCGTGGCCCACCTGATCGCCGGCCGCGACGATGGTGCGGAAGACCGCGAAGTTCAGCGAGATACGTCGTATCTTCAGCTCTTCGGACTGGCGCATCAGTTCGGTGACCATCAGCTCGGTCACCCCGTTGGGTGCCTGCGAGTCTCGCCGCATGAAGTCCAGTGAATAGCCGGTGCGACCCCAGGGGACGAAGGTCAAGACTCCCACCAAGTCGCCGGTCGGGGTGCGCGCCTGGACCACGAGGTTGCGCCGGTCGGCGGGATCGCCCCAGCGCGAGGACGCCATCGAGAAGCCGCGCTCGGTCGTCTCGCCCCGCCACTGCGCGATCCGCTCGCCGACCTCGCTGCACTCTGCTTCGCTGAGTTCACTCGTGGTCTGAATCGTGCAGGTGAGTCCGGCCTTCCGGGCGTGTCGTACGGCCTGGCGCACGGGGCGCATCGCCGGACCGGCGAGACTGAAGGCGTCGGCGGAGAGGATGGCCTCGTCGCCGAGGGTGAGAATGCGCATGCCGAGCCGGTGATAGACCGTCGCTCCGCGCACGCTGGTGGCGATCGTCGCCGGCAGCCAGCCGAAGTTTCGGGCCTGAGCGCGCCACGCGATGATGGCGTCCGGCCAGGACTCCGGGTCACCGATCGGGTCTCCCGACGCCAGCGAGACCGCACCGGCCACACGGTGGGTGACGGCGGCCCGGCGGTCGGCGGAGAAGACGGCCGACTTGTCGTGGCGGGTCGCGAAGTAGCCCAGCGAGTCGGACTCTCCGTACTCGTGCAACAACCCGCGCAGCGCCATTTCGTCGTCCTCCGACAGCGGCGGTGTCGGCCTTGACGTGCGGATGAGGACGAGTGCGGGCGCGAACACCGACAGCGACGCGAGCAAGCCGGTGACGATTGCGAGCCCCCGCGGCAGCTGAGTCCGGCCGGACAGCACCGATGACTTTTGGCCGACCATCAGCTCGAGTCCGATCAGGGCTCGGCGCAGGGTCGGTTCGGACTCCAGGAAGAGCTCACCAAAGCCGATGGTGAACAGGATTGTCAAGGCAAGTCCGACGAGCAGGACGACCAGCGCAACCCCCCGGGACCCGGGCGCCAGCCGTCCCGGGAACTCGCGCCGAACCCGCCAGAACAGCACGAGTGCCGCAATTCCGACGAGCAGGCTGACCGACCCGACAATGCGCTCCACCGCCTCGACCCGGAAGTTGAGGCTGAAACGGTCCAACGGCACGCCGGTCCAGAGCAGGACGCCGGACACGGCGCCGAGGAGTTGGAAGGCGCCGGCGAGATAGAGGCCGATCCGCAGGCGGCGCAACAAGGCCACGGCGGTCAGGGTTAGTACGACGAGGGAGAGTGGCGACGGGCTGACCCACAGGTTGAGCGACTGGGCGAGGGCCTCGCCGAAGGACACGGCGCGGAAGCTGCGCTTCGGGCCGACGCGAACGATCCAGGTCAGTACCGACAGTACGGCGGCAACCGTGTACCCGGCGACGATGATCTGGGCCCACCGTTCGGCCCAGGCGGCGCGCCGATGAAGGGCGCGTAAAGACCGGCGAGCCGGTTGCTTCTCGGTCAAAACCTTTCCTCGCTACCCAGTCAGTGGTGCGTCGGATACCGTCAAGTGGGTCCTCAATAGCCTGCGGTCGGATGCTGTGACAGCAAAGGGTGTGTGCGGCAGAATCGGCCGACATCGCTGGAGTCGTAACACGCTCGCCGGGCCGCCGACGCTGCGTCGTCTGGTGAAAGGAGTTTTCAGCAGTATGCGCGGTTTTCTCGCGGGTCTGCTCGTTCTCGGGTTGGCCGGTTTTGACCCGCTCACCGGTCTGCTCGCCATTGCGGCGCTTGCGGGCGGCGCAACCCGCCGCGGAATCTTGCTCTTCGCGGTGACCTGTCTGCTGGTCCCGCTATTGATGGGCACCGCACTGTCGCTGTCGTTGGGTGCCACCCGCCTGAGCATCAGTCTGTCCTCGGTTGATTGGGACTCACCGTGGCTCGCGCTGAGTCAAGCCGTGATCGCGGTCGTGCTGTTGGTGTGGGCGGCGCGACGGGCGAGGTCGGCGCGCAGTGCGCACCCCCGGGGCCCGCGCGGCACGAGCGTCCGCTCGCTGTTCGCCCTCGCGCTGGTCGTCGGCGGCGGGTTCATCCTTGATCCTGTCTTCTTGGCCGTCGTCGTCTTCGTCGGGCGGACCACCGTCTGGCAGATCATCGTTGCGCACCTGACCTGGAGTCTCATGAGCCAGTCGCTGCTCGTGGCCATGGCGATCGCCGTGGCGACGGGGCGAGACAAACCCGCCACCCGGGTCTTGAACCGTCTGGTGGTCCGATTCGGACCCGCCCTGCGGATCGCGCTGACGTCGCTGATCGCGCTGGCTGGGATAGTGATGGGCGCGGACGTCGCCACGTATCTGATCACCGGTGGCGAATATCTTTTGCATTGAGCGTTCAGCGGACGTAGGCGGCGATGAAATCCCGGCTCGTCCCGGTGAAGTAGCGATCGGCGGGCCGCTGGAACGGCAGCACCTTGTGCGGAGTCGTCTGCCCGCCCGCGTGGTCATACCACATCGCGGCGACCCAGGTCTCGTTGATGTCGAGTTCCATCGCCCGGACCGCCCCGGCCCGCAGCAGCAGGTCGGCCAGCGTCCGGGCAGACAGTGCCGGGCCGACGACGTTGATCACGTTGCCGAACTTGTCCACGCCCACACCGGAGCGCCAGACATAGTCGGCGCCGTGAACGGTGGCTCCCCAGTCGGACTGGGTGCTGGCCGACACGTTCGAAATGATCTTTCCGCGGTCGATCAGCAGCCGCAGGTTCTGCCGGACCGAGACGACGGCCGACGACATCCGCACCTCGTGGTTCCAGCTCCCGACGTTCAGGTTCCCGTCCTTGGTGATCACCATCGACGCCGCCCCCGGCCTCAGCCTCCCGGCGGTGTGTCGGTTGGCGTAGTAGCCGCCGCGGGCGTCCTTGAGTTTGAAGCCGCTGTTGAACGTAGCGGCCAGCCCGGCCCGCGCCGCCGGAGTCAACGAGTCGGGTTGCCGCCACCGGTGGAGCTGGCCCGGCTCGTCGTAGCCGGGATGCTGCACGAACCGCACGGCCCCGCGGTTCAGTGCCAGCACGGCCGCGAGGTAGGAGGTGTGCACGCGGTCCGGCCGCAGGTAGGCCAGCTGCACGGCCGGCCCACGCTTGGAGGCCACCGCGGTCCGGAAGACGCCTTCCCCGGGCAGTGCCGGCTGGACCAGCGTGCGCAACGCCGACCGCGGGTGGATCCTCGCCTGGCGACCCGTAGGTGGGGCCGGGCTGTCTTGAGGTGGGCCCTGGCCGCCGACCGCGGATCCCAGCAGCGACGGATCCGGTGTGCCACCGGTGCGGGGTGGATTGAGCCAGTAGACGAGTTCCTCGGCGGCGGTGACCGCGAAGCCCAGACCGTGACCGCGCGCCCACTCCGCGGCCTTGGCGGCGACCGGGTCCGTTCCCGGCGCGGCCACGGCTCGACCCAACGACACCACCGGGATGAGCAGCAGTACCAGCACCAGCCCACCGGCGAGGGCGGCCAGTCGCAGCCGTCGTGTCGATCCGGAGGTGTTCGGGGTCGCGACTCGTGGACGGTGCGTCATCTGGTCTCCGTTTCTCGCTCACGGTGCCTGCTCCGGCAGGACCACAATCGACCTCCAGGGTCATCCGAAGGCGCTGAGCAAGGGCTGTGGGACGAGCAAGACTGCGTTTGCCGTCGCGGGATGAGCGGTACGCGCACCCAGGGCGCCACCACACCGGGCCGGACGGGTACCCGTACGACCGCGCGTCCGCCGTCGCCGACTTCGCCCTCCGGGCCGGCGAGTCGAACTGCGCTGGCCCTCCCGCTGGGCCGACCCCTTCGGATCCGGCTGCCGTCCCCGTTTCCGGTCACCGCACGGGCCGGACCTCCAACACGTCGCGCCGGAAGTCGGGGCCTTCCCCTCCCACCAGGTACGCCGCGTCGCTGGTCACCACCAGCCCGGCGTCGGCCACCGGGTACGGCAGTCGGCCCGCGTCGGTAATCGTGCCGCTGGCCGGGTCGAACCACCACATGGCGTCGGTGACGTGGCGCGCCGAAGTGCGTCCGCCGAGGACGAGGACACGGGTGCCGACGGCGACAGCGGCGGCGTGTCCGAGGCGGACCGGCCAACGGCCGGTCACGGTAACCCGCCCGGAGCGTAGGTCGAGGCGCTGTACCCACGGCAGTTGCGCCCCAGCGTCCTCGCCGCCGATGACCCAGACCACGGCGCCGCTCCGGGCCGCCGCGGCGTAGCGGACACCGTGGGTGAGGCGCGAAAACCTGGTGAAACGCTGACCGTCGGAGGTACGCAGCACGGTCGGTGACGCGGCCCGACCATCGTACCCGCCGATGACCAGACCGCCGCCGGGTACGGCCACCGCAGACAGATCTGAACGTGACCCCGATGGCCACCAGCTGATTGGCCACACTGGAGGTGACGTACAGCCGGCGCAGGCCACTGGCCCGACGCGTTGGCGTCGAGACCGGGCGCGAGGTGGCCGTGGTCCACCACCAGGGCCAGGTTCTGCCGAGCGGCAACCAAATGGTCGGCCAGGATCCGGTCACGTCCCCACTGCCCGACCCGGAGCCGGCCGGTTGAGTCGATCGCCGCCGTGGCCTGGCCGCGGACCAGAGCCGGCGCGGATCGACCGTGGAGGTAGAAGCCGCCGTGGATGTCCTTCAGTCGCCAGCCCGAATTGAAGGTCGCGACCAGGGCGGGTACGTCGGCGCGAGGAATTGCGGCGGTCCCGACCAGCTTGCCTCCGGGCTCGACCGTGCCGGGGACCAGGTGAGCCGTGACCGCCGTGGCCCGGATCCAGGCCACGCCGGCCACCACACTGCGATGGGCCGGGTCGGGCCGGAAGAAGCCGGTGTAGAGGCTCGGAACCCCCCGCGCGCCCGGTCGGTGGGGATACCAGGTGGCCTCGCCGTGAAGGTGCCGTCGACCGGCTAGGACGGGCAGCGTGGTTCCCGGGCGTGCCGCCGCTGCGACGTTGTCGTGCCGTAGCCGACCCTTCGGGGTGGCCGGGAGCACCTGCCGGCCGGGCGCGATATCGGCGGGTGCGTGGCGGCTGTAGTACCAGTTCTCGACCACGTTTACTACCGGCGACAGGCCCTGATCGCGCAGCCAGTCCACCGTACGGACGCTGAAGCTTGCCGCACCGGGTCGGTTCAGGGCCCGGGCGTACGAGAGGGTGGGGACGAGGCCGAGCATCAGCAGGACCAGCGCCACGATCAGCAACCGTCGGCGCTGTCCGTGTGCGCCGGCGGTGCGCGGATCCCGCGAACGCCCCCTCACGCGAACGCCTTCTTGGTCTGCAGCCACGCCAGCATGTCCGGGAGGTAGTTGCGGTAGTTGCGGTAGTTGTGACCGCCGGTGTCGAAGATCAGCGACGACACGGCGGGGTCACCGCGGCTGGCGGCCAGCAGCTGGCGGGTCGACCGGTAGGAGCCGTGGTCCTGCCTGCCGGAAACCAGCAGGAGTGGTCGGTGGTGGAGTCCGCCGTGCCGGTAGAGCCACAGCGGTGAGTTGCCCAGCTCAGTCCTCCGATGCCGGCCGAACAGATTGCCGGTGGTCTTGTCGGTCAGCGTTCGGTAGTAGCCGCCGAGACCGACCGCGGCGGCGTACTGCTTGGGGTGCTTCAACAGTAACTTGGCCGCACAGAAGGCGCCCGTGCTGTAGCCGATGGTCGCCCACGGTGTGTGGTTGACCCGAAGCTGCTGGTTGACCGCGTCGTAGACGTTGTGGGTGAGCCAGGTCTCGGCTTGCGGCCCGCCAGGGACGTTGGTGCACTCGGTGTCGCGGGGCGGGTTGGTCATCAGCGGCGGAAAGACCGCGACGAAGGGTTTGACCCGGCCGCTGTCGATCGCTTTCGTCGCCACCGCCCCAAAGTTGAAGTGGCGGAACGTGGCCTGCGGGGTCGACGGTTGACCGGGCAGCACCATGAGCACCGGGAAACCAATCTTTTGGAAGCGCGAGTCGCGGTACTGCGGCGGCAACCAACTCAACACCTGGTGACTTCCGCCGGTCGCGGCCGTCCCGGCCGCGGTCATCAGTTTCACCTGGCCCTGACCGCGCCGGACGAGGCCGCCGGTTTGAATCTGCGCGTTGGTCTCGATCTGCGCGCCCTTGGCCGAGCGCCCGAGCAAGTCCGACCAGGAGGTGTAGAACCCGTAGGTGCTGTTGACGTAAAAGAAGAGTCCGGCCACAGCCACCGTCTGGCAGGCGCCGACCGCGACCCACTGCAGCACAGATCTCCACCACGTCCGGCGCTTCGACCGGCGTAACCACACGACCAGCAGGATCGGTCCGACGACCGCCGCGACGACCGCCGCCCAGAGCAGGAACGATCCGGTGAGACTGAACACGAATTTCCTCCCTGATCAGCGAGACGCCGGTCGCCGTCAGGGCCGAGTTAAGCGGTGTCCGGCTGTGCCCGAACTGAAGGCGTAGCCCGGAGAACCGGGAACCTTCGGTCACCGCCGACGACCCCTTCTGGATGGGGCAGCGACGGGATAGCGCCACGGTGGGGGCTCAGCCCCGGCTCAGGGCCACCGGTCTAGCGTGCGGGCACGGCCTCGACCACCGGCGGCGCCGACCAATTGCCTTCCCTGTTCCCTGCCGGCGGTCTCCGGGACCGGTGGCACGTCGCGAACCGAGAGGAGCCGCCCGTGGTCAACGTCAGTGTGGTGGTGCCGGTGTTCAATCCGGGCACCTCGATCAATGCGTGTATCGCCTCGTTGCTGCGGCAGACGCTGCCCGTGGAGGAGTTCGAGGTGGTCTTCGTCAACGACGGTTCGACCGACGACACGCTGAGTCGACTCGAGCCGCTGACCCTCGAGCATCCGCACTTACGGGTGATCACCATCCCCAACTCGGGTTGGCCGGGGAAGCCGCGCAACGTCGGCGTGGCCGCGGCGCGCGGGGAGTACGTCCAGTTCCTGGACCAGGACGACCATCTCGCTTCCGGTGCCTTGGAGCGGCTGTCCGCGATGGGACGGCGCAACGGTTCCGACATCGTGATCGGCAAGGTGGCCAGCAACTTCCGGGGGGTGCCGCACGGGGTGTTCAAGACCGACCGGGAGAAGTGCACGCTGCACAACGCTCCGCTCTACGACAGCCTCACCCCGCACAAGATGTTCCGGACGGCCTTCTTACGCCAGCATCAGATCGCCTTCCCCGAGGGCAAGCGCCGGCTCGAGGACCAGCTGTACATGATGCAGGCGTACTTTGCCGCCGACGTGGTCTCCATCCTCGGCAGCTACACCTGCTACTACTACTGCAAGCGGACCGACGGCAAGAACGCCGGCTCGGCGCCGATCGTCCCGGCCGACTACTACGCCAATTTGCGTGAGGTTCTCGACGTTGTCGTTGCCCACACCGAGCCCGGCGAGTTCCGGGACCGGCTGGTGCGTCGCTTCTACCGGGTGGAGATGCTCGGCCGGCTCAGCGAACCCGCCGTCCTGCGCTATTCGGCCGACTACCTGGATCAGATCTGCGCGGCCGTCGAGCCGCTGGCCGAGGAGTTCGTGACCCCTGGTGTCGACCACGGGCTGGGGGCCCTGCTCCGGGTGCGGTCCACCCTGCTGTGTACCGCCGACCGGGCGGGCCTGCTCGGGCTTGCCCGCTTCGCCGCCTCGATCAAAGCGACCGCCCGGCTGGAAGCCTTCGCCTGGCAGCCCGACGGGCGAGTCGCCCTCACCGTCAGCGCCTGGCTGGTCCGCGGGGACGACGAGACACCGCTGAAGCTGCGACGTCGCGACGGTCGCTCCCTGCTGGTTCTGGCCGATGCCCCCGAACCCGCCGAGCCGACCACGATCGATGTCACCGACGACCTGAGTGAGTTCGCCGCGGAACTGGCGCTGCGTAACCGGGAGACCGGGGTGGAGTGGCCGTGCCCGGCCACGTTCAGCCCGACCGTCGTCGAGGACGGGCCGGACCACGTCCGGGTCGTGTTGCGCGGCAGCGGCTTCGTGTCCACCGACGCCGTCCGCGGCCGGGGCCGGATCTCGCGGGGCATGTGGGACGTTTGGGTGCCGCTGCGCGGTCTCGGGCTGGTCCGCAAGGCCAGGCTCGGACAGCACCGGGACCCGGACGTGGACGCGGCGTGTCTGCCCGCGCTGCTGGGCTCTCCGGCCCGGGCCGTCATCCCCTACTTCACCGACCCCGGCGGCAATCTCACGCTGGACGTGGCGGGACGCAGCAAGCGGCTGGCGGGCTACCTCGACGCGCAGGCGACCCGGCGGACCTCCATTCCTCGCCCGGAACTCCGGCTGAAGTTGTTCACCACCTGTGCCACCGACCCCGCTCCGGTTCGCCTTGAGCTGCGCCGGACGCCGAACGATCCGATCGCCGAACACACGGTGCCGGGCCGCCTTCGTCCGGTTCAGGGACGCACCCACCTCGTGCTGCCGTCCCGAGTCGACGGGGTGGCGGTCGGCGGGTGGGCCCTCGCGGCTCGGCTCGACGGCGGACGGGCACCGGTCACGACCCTGGGTGAGGTCACGGTGGGTAGAGGCGGGCGTATCGCCTTGGACCCGACCCTGCGCCGGGTCGACGCCGGCACGATCGGGCGGAGGGTGGTCGCCCACCGGTTCCCCGCCCTCGGACGGCTACGGCGTGCTGCCGGCGTCCGACTCGCGAAGCTGCGTCGGCGGGTCGGGCGAGGCTCGCCGAGGGGGCAGCATTAGCGTGGCCGCGGAGGTCGCCGCGTCTTGGCTCGGGAGCAGTAGCCCAGAACAAGCGTGCCGGTAGCCGACCTGCCCGCCGCGCGGTGGCGGTTGATGGCGCCACCGCGGCAGCGGCCGGCCGGGTTCGAAAGCCGACGTCGACGCCTGGCGCTCGGCTGGCCGTACCTGGTGCCGGCGGTGGTGCTCTCGATCCTCTACGCCCGCACGCTGCAGCGCAGCACGGGGAACGTGTTCTCCATCGACACGACGAAATTCGACTATCTGGGCCTGGTTTTGGGCACTGCGCATCCGCCCGGATATTCGCTCTACACCATGCTCAATGCCGTGCTCGTCCGGGTGGTCCCGTTCGGGTCGGTGGCCGCCCGCGCGAACCTGTTGTCCGCCCTGTGCGCAGTACTGCTCGGCGTCGTGGTGGTTGACATCCTGCTCCGGCTACGGGTCCGGCCCGTGCTGGCGGCCGCCGGCGCGACCGCGATCGGCCTGATTCCCGAGCTGTGGAAGTTTGCCGTGGTGGCCGAGGTCTACACCATGACGGCCCTGTTCGTCGGTCTGGTGTTGGCTTGCGTCCTACGATTCGACACCACGGGTCGGCGAGGTTGGCTTCGAGCCGGCGTCTTGATCTTGGCCCTGTCGTTCGCGCACGCCACCTCCAACGTCCTACTGATTCCCGGGCTGCTGCTTTACCTGGCGATGCGCCGGGTGCGCTGGCTGTTCCGGCTGCGAGAGCTGGCGGTGCTGCTGCCGGTCAGCGCCGCTTTGGCCCTGCTGCCCTATCTGTACCTGTTCTGGCGCACCGCGGCGCACGCCGCCTTCCTGGACGTCCGGGTCACCGGGCTGCGGTCGTTCGTCGCCGTGATCACCGGAGCGCGCTACGGAAAAAAGATGTTCGCCGTGCCGGTCTCCCAGCTGCCCGGTCGGATCGTCGAACTCGGCCACGCCGGCTGGACCCAGTTCGGCCCGTTCCTCGGACTGTGCGTGCTCGGACTGCTGGCTTTGCCCCTGCGGCGCCGCCGGCTGGCCGCCGCCATGCTGGTGACCTGGGCGGTCAGCATGGCGGTGTTCGTCCTCTGCTACCGGGTCGGCGACTGGACCACCATGCTGCTGCCGTTCTGGCTGGTGCTGGGACTGTGGGCCGTCGTCGGGCTCGACGCCGTCGTGACCGCGGTCACCGGCCTGCTTCGGCGGGCCGGGGCGCCGCGACGAGCGGTCTCGGTGGTCAGCGGGCTCGTCGCCTGGGGATGGGCGGTGGCGCTGGTGTGGACGGCCGTCGTCGCAAGCTACGACACGGTCGATCAGAGCAGGACCCACGCCCAGGCCCCGGTTGACGCCGCCATCGGCACCGTACCCGACAACTCGGTGATCTTCGTCTCGAGCTACGGCGTCCGACACCAGTTCCTGTACCGACTGCTGCCGGGCCAGCTCGGCGAGCACCGTAACGTCTGGGCGGCCAAGGGTGGCCGGTACTCGGGTCCAGAAAAGTCCACGGCGCAGATCCGGTCGTACTGCAAGCCGGGACCAGACCCCTGGGTGTGGTCCCGCCAGGAGCGGGCTCAGGCGCGCGGGGTGCCACGGAGGTTGCCCACCTACGTCTACGGTGGCCGCTACGCCCGGTCGGTGACGGCTGAGGGTCTGCCCACCCGCCGCGTTTCGGGCGGGCTGTATACGGTCAGCTGCCCGTCCTGAGGGGCCGGGGCCATCGCGGTCGACAGGCGGCCGTTTGCTTCGTCGGCGCGGTCGGGCTGGACCCGCTCAGCTCGGCCGGCGCAGCACGTAGCGTCCGCTCCGGTGGATCACCGGCCAGCTCTTGACTGTTCGTGCCGAAGCGCGAGAGAAGCCCGAGTGTGCTGTGAAACGGGACGTCAGCGCCGCTCCGCCGCTGCTCAGGTAGCCGAGCGCGTGCTCTTGGAACGCCGGGTAGTTGCCCCGGGACCGCCGGAAGGGCGAGGGGTGGTCGTAGGTCCAGCCGCCGAGGTCGACGACCAAGGGGCAGCCCCGCTCAAGATTGCGGCTGACGACGTTCATCTCGATCAGCGTGGTCGGATCGTCGGCGGTGATGCAGCCGGGTATGGGTGCGGCGGCGGCTTGCAGGGCGCGGCCGGGAAAGGCGCGGCCGGGTGTGGCCACGGTGGTGGGGGCACTGTAGACGACGAGCACGGCCAAGCCGGCTCCGGTAGCAAGGTTGCCGAGGATGGGTCCGTGGGTCCGGACTCGGTCGACCAGGTAGCTCATCCCGGCTCCCACGCACACCGCTGCCGGTCCCGCCACCAAGGAGGCGTAGTGCGGAAACCAGGACGGGGTGACCAGGAGCAGCCCGAACGACGCCAGCAGCACGGTCAGCGCAAGCCGGGCCCGCGGGACCAGCACGGCGCACGCGGCGACCACGACGAGGAGGAGTCCCAGGGCCATCACGAGCGGATTGACGGAGTCCTTGGCGTGCGTGCCCTGGCCGATGACGGCGACGAGTCGGGTCCCCAGTCCCGCGGAGCTTGTCGGCCGGCCGAGTTGATCCAACACGACCATCCGCCACATCGCCGCTGGGGCCTGGAGAAAGAAGGGCAGACAAACCACCGTGGCGCCGATCACTGCACCGAGCACCACCTGCAGGCCCCGCCGGACGCCGACGGCGATCCCGACAAACAGCGCCGCCGCCACCACCACCAGCGCACCCCAGATCTTCACCCCGGCGGCGACGCCCAGCAGCGCTCCGCCGAGCGAAACCAGCCACCACGACCGCCGCCGCAATGGGCCCGACAGTGCGGCCAGGGCGGCGAGGGTCAATACGGTCCCGAGCGTCTCCAGCTCAGTGGTGTGGTCGCTGTAGACCGCCGGGAAGAACAACGCGTAGGCGAGAGCGCCGAACCACGTTGCCCGCAGCCCCAGCGGCCGGAGGATCCGCGCGACGAGAACTGTGCTCGTCGCACCCAGCGCCATCCAGCCCAGTCGTGCGACGGCGAACGACACCGGGTCGCCGACGAGCCGACTCAGCGCTGCAAAAGGTGCCAGTGCGAGCACGATCCCGGGCGGGTGGAGCAGCAGGAAATTTCGGTACGGAAGTCGGCCATGGGTCAGCCCGAGGGCGGAGGCGAAATGAACCCCATCGTCGTAGTTTCCCAGTCCGTACAGACCGCCACCGCGCAGCGCTGGCCACAACCTCGCCACAAACGCGACTGAAGACACCACCAGCACCTGTCCCGCCCAGTTGTACCGCGCCGGACAGGTCCCGGAGACCACCGACGTCGCGATCACTGGCCTCAGCATGGTGATGGCCAAAACACTCTCTCCACTCGATCAGCCTCAGCCATCTCGGCTGAGGCCAGACTTAGCGGTTGTATCGCGCCGATCCCGAGCAGGCGTTTCCTGCAGTTGACCTCTTGAACCCAAAAACGTTCCCCCAGCTGTCCTGAGCGCACGCTTAGCACTAAGGGCCTTCACAGGCCGCGGAGCGAAAGATCCTGTCGGTGATGATCGACCAGCCAGGCAGCGACCCAGCGCCTTCCTCAGGAGCAGTGGACTCGAACGATCTGGTCACCAAGCGTCAGTGGCCGGTGCTCAGGACCAAGTTCAGGTTGGCGAGGCGCCGGCTCGGGCTGACGCGCTTCGGGGCCGAGGTCCTAGCGCTGGCGGGTGTCGTCCTCGCTGTCGACCGTGTCGCCAGCGTAGTTGCGCTGATGTTCTCGGCCGTCGCACTGGTCGTGGTTGTCGTGCGCGGCAGCAATCCGTTGCGCCGAACTGCACCGCTCACCGTAGCCCCGACCGGGACCTCGATCATGGTCCGCATCCTCGCCGTCTTGTCGGTGACGGCGGTCTTCGGCTCGGCAGGGCGCTGGCCGGCGGTCCTGCTACTGCTGGTCACGGTGCTGGCCGAGCGGTGGATCGCTCCGCTGGCCCGGGCCGCGGTGCCCTACGTCGAGAACCTGCCCGGTATCGCGGTCCGGAACCGGGCCGTGTTCAGACCTAAATGGGTTTTCCCAATCAACTGCGTCGGCCTGGCGGCGTTCTCGATCGCCCTCGCGCTGCAGGCGGCCGCCGGGACCCTGCTTGCGCTGGCGGTCGTGGTAGGGGTTCCTTCCGCCGTCGCCTTCACCGACGCGGCCCTCCGGATTCTGGGGCGCTACCGAGCCGAACGACTCCTGCCAGAGGCCCTGAACGCGTACGGTCCTGCCTTCTTGATTCACTGGTATGCGCCCAGTGGCTCCACCCAGCTCTCCATGTGGTTGCCCTACCTGGAGCGGCTCGACCGCCCGTTCGTCATCGTGTTGCGCAACCCGGCCACCTTCGCCGAGATCAGCGCGCAGACCACCCGACCGATCTTGGTGCGGCGCTACCGCTCAGCGATCGAGACGGTTCTGGTTCCGAGCGTGAGGACGGTTTTCTTCGTGAACACCTCTCCGCGGAACGCTGACATGCTGCAGTACCTGGGGGTAAACCAGATTCAACTCAACCATGGCGACAGTGATAAGGCCACCAGCTACCGCCGACTGTTCCGCCTGTACGACAAGAACTTCGTCGCCGGTCAGGCGGCCATCGACCGCTTCGCTCAGCACGGAGTCGAGGTCCCTCGGGAGGCGTTCGAGATCGTCGGCCGTCCTCAGGTCGAAGGCATCAAGGTGGCTGACCCGCACTCAGGCACCGCTTCGGCCACCGTGCTCTACGCTCCCACCTGGTACGGATTCCTCGATGATTCTCGTTACTCCTCGCTTCCGGTGGGCGCCCAGATCGTCGCGGGACTGCTCGAGCGTGGCTGCACCGTCCTCTTCCGCCCCCACCCCTGGGCTCGACGCAGCGGTGGCCTCGCCGAGCAGGTCGGGCGGATCGAGGACCTGCTGCGGCGAGACCAGGAAGTGACACAGCGACGGCATACCTTCGGCCGGGCCGCCGAGATCGACTTCAGCCTGGTCGACTGCTTCAATGCGGCCGACGTGCTGATCTCCGACGTCTCCAGCGTGGTCGCCGACTTCCTGTACTCCGAGAAGCCATTCGCAGTGACCCAGATGCAGCCGGATCTGACCGAGCACGAGGTCACAACCGAGTTTCCGCTGGCCGCCGGCGGCTACCTGCTGTGGGGTGACGCCCCGACTGACGAAGCCGTACTGACCGATCTGCTGCACCATGATCCGCGGGCCGATGCGCGGCGGGTCTTGAAGCGCTACTACCTCGGGGACTTTGACACCGAGAACTACGCCGATGCATTCGTCCGGGTGGCCCGCCGCTATGTCTGATGGTGCTGACCGATGCCACCGCCCTCGGCACGGCCACCGGTGGATCGGGCTAGTGATCATCGTTGTGGTGCTGCTGCTGGGTGCCCGCACTGTGGTGCTGCTGCAGCCGTCGCCGCGGCCGACTTCGACGCCGGCCAGGCAGGTGGTACTGGTCGGGGTCGCTGGGCGGACACAGCTCAGCCAGACCGATAGGGCACTGCTCCGGCAACACCCCCAGGTAGCCGGCGTGGGTGCTGTGGCTATGCCCTGGCCCGGGGCTTGCGGCACCACTGACTGGGCCACTCTGGGTGCCGGCCGTACCGCCGACGTCGGTGCGACCTGCGCAATCCAGGCAGACCACGTTCGAGTGCAAGGCTGGCCGGGTCTGCTCGCCGCCGCCGAGGCCGGGAACAGCGACGCCCGGCTGGGCACATTGGGCGCGGCAGCTGCCGGTTGCGTGTCCGCTGTCGGCTCCGGAGCCGCCTTGGCCGCCGCGCGGCCGGACGGGTCACTGGCCCAGTTTCAGACGTTCGCGGGCTACCTGAACGGCGGGGCGCAGTCGACCTGCCCGATTACGCTCGTTGAAGCCCGTCAACAGTCTGGTGCGGTCGTCGAACGGCTGGTCGACCGTCTAGCGGCCCGAACCGGAACCGAGGTGATCGTGGTCGGAATTGGTTCGTCCACTGATCTGACCGGTTCACGGTCAAATGTCCTGTACACGATCTCCGGTCAGCCGGCGGGATGGCTCACCTCGAGCAGTACCCGCCAACTCGGGCTGGTCACCCTGCCTGACCTGACCGCGACGCTGCTGAACATCGGCCGGTCTGCTGACAAGCCGCGGACCTTACCCATTGACGGGTCTGCTCTGACCATCGTGCCGGCCTCGGTGACTCCGGAAGCAGCTGCTCGGCGGCTGGAGACCCTGCAGCACCGCTCGGGGCCGCTCACGCAGGCAGCGGATCGGTGGGTGGCTGCCGTGTTCGCGGCGCTCGGCCTCGCGGCCCTCACGGTGGGCTGTGTCGTCCGACGGCGAGGTCTGCTTGCGCCGGTCGTTTTGGCGGCCGTGGTGACCCCGGCCGCCCTGACCCTGGTCGGCGCGGTCCCGTGGTACCGGTGCACGACTGCCCCCCTGGCGCTGGGCCTCACGCTGTTCGGGGTGTTTGCTGTGCTGATGCTGGCCAGGGCGGGCCTGACCGGGTGGTGCCGGATACCGCCGGCCGTCGCCGGTTCCGTCCTCACCCTGATGGTGCTCAGTGCCGACGCCGTCACCGGTGGGCTGATGCAGCGCGGCTCGCTACTCAACCCGTGGCCGATGGACGGAGGCCGCTGGTACGGGTTCGGTAACGTCACATTCGCCGTCTACGCCACCGCGGGCGTGGTCGTGGTCGGCTATCTGACCGCGAGCCGGACGCCGCAATCGTCGCGCTCGAATGTGGTGGCGGTCCTGATCGCGGTGGCGTTGGTGGTTCTTGAGGGTTGGCCCGCCTTCGGCGCTGATTTCGGAGGTCTACTCGCGCTTGGTCCACCCTTGGCCTGGCTGCTGGCGACGTCTGGGTGGCGCCGGCGGCCCTCAACGCGGGTGCTGATGGCAGGGGCGGCCGCTACGGTGGCTGGTGCGGTGCTCCTGGCCTGGTTGGACTGGTCTCGCGGCGTGGGTGGCCGCAGCTATTTGGGGAATTTCGTGCAGCGAGTACTCGACGCGGACGCCGGCGGGCTTCTGCTACGCAAGGCCACGGCCGTACTCCACTCGGTCAGCACGCCCATCGGGGTTGCCGTCCTGATTCTTGGGGTCGCTATCTGGGTCGCTATACTTACCCAGCCTGGGTCGAGTCGATCAACGCCATGGTGGCATCCCCGGGTGTCGGCGACGGTGCTCAGTACGGCCGTTCTCGGAACTCTCCTCAACGACAGCGGCATCGCCGTCTTCGCCACGGTGACCGTCGCCTACGCCATCACGGTCGGCTCAGGTGACCCGCGGGCTTACTTATCACCGGACGGCCTGGCGCCGTGGGCACGCGGTGCTGACCGGCCGACGTTCCTGCTGTTTTCCGGGTCTGGTTTGTGGGGACGCCGGCGCGCAGGCTGGAACCGAGGCGGTTGGACCGAGACGGTGAATCAGGGCAGATCCCGATGGGCTCGCCGTCGCGCGTTGCGCTCGTACGCCGCGATGGCCCGCCGCAGCTCAAGGACGGCGGCCTCATGCTCCTGGTCAATGGAACTTTGTCGATCGGCAAGAATCCGCACTCTCCTGGGCTCGGGCTGCCAGGATCCGAACCAGGTGTAACCCGCCCAGGTCAGCACGAAGGCGGCAAAGGCGATCATGACCAGTGTGGTGACGGTACTGGGGGCCACGGCGCCTCCTCGATGGGCGTGCGGTGAAGTGGTGCGGCTGGGAGTGGGGTCCGACTGGTGTCCAGGGGAGCAGAGCGGATGGCTCGGCCGGGGTCATAGTTCCAGCCCGGGGTAGAGAGGGTGCGCGTGGAGCAACTCCGCAGCCGCGGACCGGGTCCGCTCCGCGACGCCGTCGGCGAGCACGTACTTGGCCTTGCCTGGGGCGCCGGTCGAGGTCGTGGTCGGGGTGGTGTTCTCCAGCACGTCGACCATCAGCTCGGCGACCCGGTCGAACTCCGCCGCCTCGAAGCCGCGGGTCGTCAGGGCCGGGGTGCCGACCCGTACGCCGGAGGTGTACCAGGCGCCGTTGGCGTCGGCCGGCACCGCGTTGCGGTTGGTCACGATCCCGGCGTCCAGCAGCGCCGACTCCGCCTGCCGCCCGGTCAGCCCGAAGCTCGACACGTCGATCAGCACCAGGTGATTGTCGGTGCCGCCGGTGACCAGCCGCGCGCCCCGGGACAGCAGACCGTGGGCCAGGGTCTGGGCGTTGTCGACCACCGCCTGGGCGTAGGTACGAAACTCCTCGGTCCGGGCCTCGGCGAAGGCGACCGCCTTCGCCGCCATCACGTGGCCGAGCGGACCGCCCAGCACCATCGGGCAGCCGCGGTCGACACTGGGTGCGTACTCCTTCGTGGCCAGCACCAGGCCGCCGCGAGGTCCGCGCAACGACTTGTGCGTGGTGGAGGTGACCAGATGCGCGTACGGCACCGGGTCCTCCGCCCCGGTGAACACGCCGCCGGCCACCAGCCCGGCGAAGTGGGCCATGTCGACCATGAAGGTGGCGCCGACCTCGTCGGCGATCTCCCGCATCGTGGCGAAGTCGACCCGGCGCGGATAGGCGGAGTAGCCGGCGATCAGGATCAGCGGCCGGAACTCTCTTGCCGCCGTCCGGACCGCGTCGTAGTCGATCCGCTGGGTGGCCGGGTCGGTGCCGTAGCTGCGCTGGTGGAACATCTTGCCGGAGATGTTGGGCCGGAAGCCGTGCGTCAGGTGACCGCCAGCGTCCAGCGACATCCCCAGCGCCCGCTGGTTGCCGAACTTGTGCCGCAGGGCCTCCCACTGCTGCTCGGTCATCTCGTTGATGTTCTTCAGCCCGAGCTCGGACAGTTCGGGCTGCTCGAGCCGGTGGGCCAGGATCGACCAGAACGCGACCAGATTGGCGTCGATGCCCGAATGCGGCTGGACGTAGGCGTACTCGGCACCGAACAGCTCCCGGGCGTGCTCGGCGGCGATCGACTCGACGGCGTCGATGTTCTGACAGCCGGCGTAGAAGCGGTGCCCGACCGTGCCCTCGGCGTACTTGTCGCTGAGCCAGGTTCCCATGGTCAGCAGCACCGCGGGGGAGGCGTAGTTCTCCGATGCGATCAGCTTCAGCGACGCCCGCTGGTCGGCCAGCTCGGCCCGGGTGGCGTCGGCGATCCGCGGCTCGACGGACTCAATCACCGACAGCGCCGCCGCGTAGGCCCGCGATGCGGCTTCCGCGGTGTCGGCGGCCGCCGTGGAACGGTCAGCGGTCAGCGCGGAGCTGAGGATGTCGGTCACGGGCACTCCTGAAACCAGTTCGGGGACGGCGTCCAATCTAGTCGAGTCGCCGGCGTGGCAGGCGACGCCCGCCCGCCGGGTTCGGACGTGCTGACGACCCGGCGCGGAACTGGTCCGTACCGGGTCGCCCCCGCAAACGCCCAGCGGCTCTCAACGCCCTGGGCTCGTCGAAGGCTCGATCAGCGCAAGTTGGCGGCGGCCGAGACCGACAGCTTCCTGAGGGTCTTGGCGTCGTCCCCGGCGCCGAACATCAAGTTGACGAAACCGAAGCGCTTGCCGTCGCGGATCACCGCCACCCCACCCCCGTCGGAACGACCGTCGCTGGTGTAGTCGAGGAAGTAGGTGGCGGTCGCGGTCCCCACGTCGACCCGGTGCGGGCGTCCGTAGTAGTGGCCCTGAGCCGGATCCTCCTAACACTCCTGGACGGACCGGATCTCGTCGAACAGGATGCGCAGATAGCGGTTGGCGTCCCGGTTGGTGCGGGCCTGCGCGATCGACTCGCTCGCCCAGACGTCCTTGTCCTGCGTGCTGGTCCAGGTGCCGTCGAAGTACGCCTTCGCGTCCGCCTTCGCGGGGTAGGCCTTGGCGCTGGTGATGTTGCGCATCGTCTTCTCGCCGAGGCAGCCCTCGTCGAAGCGGCCGGCGTCGCCGAGGAGCTGGTCGCCGCGCAGGCCGAGCTCTGCGGAGTCGGCGGCGACCCCGTCGGCGCGGAGGTCCTCCAACTGCAACAGTGCGGCCGAGGTCAAACGCCCCTTCGTCGGCTCCGAAGGGGCGGCGTCCGCCGGAGCCGGGGCGACCAGGGCGCCGGCACAGACCAGCGCGGCGGCCGCCAGCACAGGTCGCGCCCGGCGGGAGAGCGGTGAAATGAGAGCTGAGATGAGGGACATGACGAATCCTCCTGAGATCAGGCGGTGCCCGTTGCGCCGCTGTCAGGAGAAGAGATGCCCGCTCCGGCCCTTTCGTTGGAAACGACCGCTCGGCGTCATCACCCCAGCTGCCGCGCCGCGGCTCGCGCGAGGATGGCGAGCTGGTCGGAGTCGGCACAGATGAAGCACTCGAAGACCGCGAAGTGGCTCCCGTTCCGGACGACGGCCACGCCACCGCACGGCTTGGCCCCCTTCGGAGCCTGTTCGGTCGTGTTCTGCTTGCCGTCGTAGGCGCTCAGCCAGCTCGCCGACACCTCGGCCGAGAGGTCCTCGGTGTGCACGTCGCCGTACGCGAAGTCTGTGCGCGATCGGTCCTGGCAGACCGTCTGCGCCGCGACCAGTCGCCGGGCGTACGCGTCGGCCAGCTGCGGACTCTGCGCCACCGCAATCACTTCCGACGCCGTGTTCGTCGTGGCCGGTTCGTCCCAGGTCCCCAGCACCTGCGGGTCTCGGCCGGTGAGGTCTCCGAGGGTCTGGGCGCCGACGGTGCGTTCTGCGGTGCACGACGTGACCGCGGCGTTGGGCATCGTGTTTCCGTTCTGCGGATACACGCTCACGGTGAGGCCGGCGTCGCCGAAGGCGCCCACGGTCAACAGATTCCGCTCGCTGACCGGGCCGGACCCCGTGGTCACCGAGGGGCCGGACGGGCTGGGCCGGGCCGTGGACGGAGTACCGGTGCGCTGTGGAGTCGCCGTGCGCTTCGGGGTGGCCGTGCGGTTCGGGGTGGCGGTCGGGGTGACCGTGGGGTTCGGGGTCGCGGTCGGGCCCGGTCTGGGGCCATCCGGCGTAGAGCCCGGGCTCGAGGAAATTTGACCGGGATCGGGCAGCAGGAAGGCGCCGGTCGAACCGCCGAGCAGCACGGCGACGGCGGCGATCAGGAGCCCGGTTCGTGGTCTCATCGCGCCGCGTCGGGCTGAAGCGTCAGTCGCGCGCGGATGAACGTCCGGGCCCGGTGAATCCGGTCCTTCACCGTGCTCAGGGGCACGTCGACCACCTCGGCGATCTGGTCGTAGCTCAACTCGCCGATATCGCGGAGGACGAACGACTCGACCAGGTCGGGATAGCGTTGCTCCAGCTCGTCCAACGACTCCAGCAGGTCGAGTCGGGTACCGGCGATGACACTGGTCGTGCGCGGCTCGGGCGTCTCGCTGACGGTGGTCGTCCCGGGAATCTCCGCCCGCCGCCGGAGCGAGCGATAGGTGGCGCGGGCACTGTTCGAGGCGATCACCGTCACCCACCCGCGAAACGACCCCCGCCCGCCGTAGGTTCCGATCTTGCGACTGATGGCGAGCAGGGCGTCCTGAGCGGCTTCTTCGGCGTCCATCCGGTGGGGCAGGAACCGCGCGCAGCGGTGCAGTACGACCGGCTGCAACCGCACCAGCAACTCCTGCAGCGCGTCCGCGTCGCCACGTTGCGCCAGCTGCACCAGCCGTGCCGTGTCCTGGTCCGGTGCATCGTCATCCATCCGCTGCTGCCGCCCCTCGGGTCCATGGTCAGGTGTGGCCTCCCTTGCGCGCCATCTTGCCGTGCCTGCGGCCAGGATGACTCGACCGGGTACGGCAGCGCGCCTGAGCCCCGTACGGGGTCGGCCGCCGACGTGATGCCCCACAATGGCAGACGATGACGCAGATCGGGCGCTACCACCTCGACCGAGTACTCGGCTCCGGTTCCTTCGCCACCGTGTGGAAGGGCTACGACCCCGAGCTGGATGTCGCTGTCGCGATCAAGGTGCTGGCCGACAATTGGGCGCTGAACGCCGACGTCCGCGGGCGGTTCTTGACCGAGGCTCGGCTGCTCCGCCGGATCGCCAGCGATCGGGTGGTCCGGGTCTACGACGTCGGGGTCGTCGACGATCGGCCGTACTTCGTGATGGACTACGTCGCCGGTGGCAGCCTGGCCGACCGGGTCGGCCGGCTCGATCCCGGCGAGGCGCTGCGGCTCACCGTTCAGGCCGGGCACGCGGTGCAGGTGTTGCACGACGCCGGCGTGCTGCACCGCGACCTCAAGCCCGGCAACCTGCTGGTGGACGACACCGCCGCGACGCTGCGGGTGCTGGTCGCCGACCTGGGCAGCGCGAAGATGCTCGCTGACGCCAGTGGGTTCACCGTCACCACCGGCACCCCGGCCTACATGGCGCCCGAACAGGCGGAACCGTCGACCGGCTTCGACGCCCGCGCCGACGTCTACGCCCTCGCCGTCGTCGGCTACGAGCTCCTCACCGGGGGCCGACCGTTCGACCACCAGGACTCAGAGCCAGGTCGCGGCGGGGCCCGCTGGGTCGGGTGGGGCCCGGTCGCGATCGCGGCTACGTACGGTGTCCCCGAGGCCGTCGATCGGGTGCTGGCGGCGGCCCTGCACCCGGATCGGGCCGGACGTCCGGCCGACGCCGGCCAGTTCGCCGACCAGCTGGCCGCGGCGGCCGCCGACGATCACGACCGGACCAGACCGCGCGCGGACTGGCCGGTCTGGGCCGTGGCCACGATCGCTGTGCTGCTCTTCGGCTTCAGCGCGCTGGCGGGCTGGCTGCTTCGCTGAGCGGGCATCGGGGCAGCCGCTGCTTGGGTCGGTGAGCGACCCCGCGACCCGTCCCGTCCGCGGGTGCTGGGTGCGCGCAGCGCCGGTCAGGGGACGCGGCGCAGCCGGGCGATCTCGTACAGTGCGATCCCGGCGGCCACGCCGGCGTTCAGGGACTCGACCTCGCCCGGGATCGGAATGGCGGCCAGGCTGGTGCAGGCCTCCCGGACCAGCCGGGACAAGCCGTCGCCCTCGCTGCCGACGACCAACACCAGCGGTCCGGTGACGCCCTCGGCGGTGGCCAGGTCGTCGGTGGCCGTGCCGTCCAGCCCGACCAGGGTGAAGCCGGCGTCGGCGTAGGCGCGGAGCGCGCGGTTGAGGTTGGTGGCCCGAGCGATCGGAATCCGGGCGGCCGCGCCGGCGGAGGTCTTCCACGCCGCCGCCGTCATTCCGGCGGAGCGCCGCTCCGGGATCAGCACTCCGTGCGCGCCGAACGCGGCCGCGCTGCGCACGATCGCCCCCAGGTTGCGCGGGTCGGTGATCGAGTCCAGGGCCACCACCAGCGGCTCGGTGTCGGCGTCCAGGGCGGCGGCCAACAGGTCGTCGGGATGGGCGTACGCGAACGCCGGCAGCTGCAGCGCCGCCCCCTGGTGCACGGCGCCGCCGGTCAGCCGGTCCAACTCGACTCGGGTGACCTGCAGCAGCGGCGTGCCCCGGTCCGCGGCCAGCCGAAGCACGTCGCGCAGCCGGTCGTCCCGCTCCGCGCCCTCGGCGACGTAGGCGGTCTTGATCGGGATTCCGGCCTCCATCGCCTCCAGCACCGCGTTGCGGCCGGCAACCCATTCCGGGCCGGAACCGGGCCGGCCGGTCCGTGGCGGCGGTTGTCGCGGGGCGCCCGAGCGGTCCGAGCCCGGTTTCCCCCGCCGGCGGTGGGCGGCGTGATAGGGCCGGTCCTCGGCCTTCGGGGTGGGTCCGCGCCCCTCCAGGCCGCGGCGGACCCGACCGCCGGACCCGGCGGTGTTGGATTTGCCCTTACGCCGCACCGCACCCTTGCGCTGGCTGTTACCGGGCATCGCCTTCTCCCCTCGCCGAGTTGTCAGCCCCCGAGTTGTCAGCCCACGTGGTTGCCCTGGCGACCACCGACGCTGACAAGTCAGTACGGAGGGTCCAGCGGGGGCCCTGCGGGGTGTCGGCGACGTCCACCCCGAGCCGGGCCAAGGTGTCGCGGAGGGCGTCCGCGGCGGCGAAGTCACGGCTCGCCCGGGCGGCGGCGCGGCGCTCCAGCAGGTCTTCCACCAGCCCGTCGACCACCCCCTCGAGCGCGGGGTTAGCGCCGACCGAGCGCCAGTGCGGGTCGTCGGCGGCCAACCCGAGGACGTCGAGCATGCCAGCCACCTGCGCCAGCCGGTCGGCCACCACCTGCGGCCGGTGATCATCCACCGCGACGTTGCCCTCACGGACCGCGGCGTAAAGCACCGCCACCGCCGCCGGCGTGCCGAGATCGTCGTTCATCGCGGCGGCGAACGCCTCCGGCACGACCGGATCGGGCCGGCCGACCAGGGCACGCGCCCGCCGTACGAAGGTGTCGATCCGCTCCAGCGACGCCGTCGCCTCGGCCAGCGAGGAGTCGCTGAACTCGATCGCGGAGCGGTAGTGCGGCGCGGCCAAGTAGAACCGGATTGCCCGCGGCGGGTAGTGCCGGACGACCTCGGAGACCAAGGCGCCGTTGCCGAGGGACTTGCTCATCTTCTCCCCGGCCGCAGTCACCCACGCGTTGTGCATCCAGTAGCGCGCGAACCGCTGTCCGGCCGCGCCGGACTGGGCCAGCTCGTTCTCGTGATGGGGGAAGCGGAGGTCGATCCCGCCGCCGTGGATGTCGAATTCGGGGCCCAGGTACTTGGCCGCCATCGCCGAGCATTCCAGGTGCCAGCCGGGCCGGCCCTGGCCCCACGGCGTCCACCAGGCGGCGGTGGCCGGCTCGTCGGGCTTGTGGGCCTTCCACAGCGCGAAGTCGCGCGGATCGCGTTTGCCCCGCGGGTCTGCGTCGGCGGCGGGCTCCATCTGGTCGACCCGCTGCCCCGACAGCTGGCCGTACGTCGGCCAGGACAAGACGTCGAAGTAGACGTCGCCGGAGCCGTCGATCGCCGGGTAGGCGTGCCCGCGTTCGATCAGGGTCTTGATCAGCTCGATCATCTCCGGGATGTGCCCGGTGGCCCGCGGCTCGTAGGTCGGCGGCTCGCAGCCGAGCGCGGCGTACGCGTCGTGCAGTTCCCGCTCGAAGCGATAGGCCAGCGCCCACCACGGAGTCCCCTGAGCGGCTGCCTTGGCCAAGATCTTGTCGTCGATGTCGGTCACGTTGGCGATCACGGTCACCGCGTAGCCCAGCCGGGTGAGCCACCGCCGCAACACGTCGAAGACCACCTCCTTACGCAGGTGGCCCAGGTGCGGCGCGGACTGCACGGTCAGTCCACAGTGGTAGATCGAAACCCGGCCGGGCACCACCGGCACCAGTTCGGTGACCGTGCGGGTGGCGGTGTCGTAGAGGCGGAACTCGCCAGGTCCGACGTGGGGGGTCACCGGCGGGAGTTTATCCGGCCGCGTGGACTTCCTCGTGCGGACTGCGTTCTGGTGGGGCCTGAGGGCTATCGTCGGCGCCGGTGACCGCCATCAGTCGGCGCAT
This sequence comes from Friedmanniella sp., assembly GCA_965218535.1. Lineage (GTDB taxonomy): Bacteria > Actinomycetota > Actinomycetes > Propionibacteriales > Propionibacteriaceae > Microlunatus. The sequence continues at coordinate 447,924 of CBDCLF010000001.1, read as the reverse complement.
CGCCTCCACCCCGTCCCGCAGCGCCTTCTGGTCCTTACGGGAGATGGCCTCGATCATCGGTAGCACGCTCGTGCCCAGCGAATGCCGCATCTGACGCAGCTGGTCGATGCCGTAAGGGGTTAGGTCGATCATCCAGGCCCGGGCGTCGCGCGGATCGGAGGTCCGGTCCACCAGACCGTCGGCCTCGAGCCGTTTGACGTGATTGGTGATGGTCGGCTGAGACGAGTTCTCCGCCACCGCCAGATCACTGATTCGGGTCGGGCCGTTGTCGCTGAGCCGGGCCAGCAGCCGGACCGCAGCCAGGCTCAGCCCGAAATTCTCCTTCGGCACCCAGCGCACCATCCGGGCCGCGGTCGTGACCAGGTCCTCGCCCAGTACCAGCAGGTCGCTCTCCATCACGAAAGCGTAGTGGTTGGAAGCATTTTCCGCCTCTTCGCCCGGTCGCAGCCACTAAGTCGGACGTCCGCGGCCGGTGAGCTGGATATCATCGTCGTCGTTGCGCGGCTCGACCCCCACGGGCCGTTTCCGGCGTGAGCACAAAGGAGCGCCATGACCGTCGACCGCCAGTTCCCCACCGCCGAAGGGGCCGAGATCGTCGGCCTGGTCCGCGAGATCGCCCAGACCGAGCTCCGCCCGCGCGCCACCGCGGCCGAGGCGGCCGGGCGCTTCCCGCGGGACCTGATCGACCTGCTCGGGAACAGCGGACTGCTCGGCCTGCCCTACCCGGAGGACTACGGCGGCCTGGGTCAGCCGTACGAGGTCTACCTGCAGGCGCTGGAGGAGGTGGCGGCCGCCTGGATGAGTGTGGCGGTCGGGGTGTCGGTGCACGTGATGTCGTGCTATCCGCTGTTCGCCTTCGGCGGGGACCGGCAGCGGGCCGACCTGCTGCCTGAGCTGCTCGGTGGGACCCGGCTCGGCGCGTTCGCGCTGTCGGAGCCGCAGGCCGGTTCTGACGTCGGCGCCCTGGCGACGCGGGCCAAGCGCAGCGACGAGGGCTACGAGCTGAGTGGCACCAAGTCCTGGATCACCCACGGCGGGGTGGCCGACTACTACACCGTCTTCGCCCGGGTCGGGGAGGGCGCCGGCGCGGGGATCACGGCCTTCCACGTCGACGGCGACGCGAGCGGGCTGAGTTTCGGGGCGCCGGAGAACAAGATGGGGCTGACCGCGTCCCCCACCGCCGCGCTCTACCTCGACGCCGTCCCGGTGCCCGACGCCCGTCGGCTCGGCGCGGAAGGCGAAGGCACCCGGATCGCGCTGACCGCGCTGGACTCGGGCCGGCTCGGGGTCGCCGCGTGTGCGACCGGCCTGGCCCAGGCGGCGTTGGAGCTGGCGGTGGACTACGCCGGTCAGCGGCGCCAGTTCGGCCGCCCGATCGGGGAGTTCCAGGGCCTGCAGTTCCTGCTCGCCGACATGGCCGCCGCGGTCGAGGGTGCTCGGGCGCTGTACCTGCTGGCGGCGCGGCGGCGAGACGCCGGGCTGCCCTTCTCCCGGCAGTCCGCGGTGGCAAAGCTGGTGGCCACCGACGCGGCGATGAAGGTGACCACCGACGCCGTCCAGGTGCTGGGCGGCTACGGCTACACCCGCGACTTCCCGGCCGAGCGGTACATGCGCGAGGCCAAGGTGACCCAGATCTTCGAGGGCACCAACCAGATTCAGCGGCTGGTGATCGCCCGTCAGCTGCTCAACCCATGAAGGTGGGTCAAGGCGAGGTCGCGCTGGTCAGCGGCGGCGCGTCCGGACTGGGGGCGGCGAGCGTACGGTCCCTGGCGGCCGCGGGGGCCCGCGTGGTGGCGCTGGATCGGGACCGGGAGACCGGGCAGGCCTTGTCCGAGGAGCTCGGGGACCGAGTCGAGTTTGTCGGCGCCGACGTCCGCGACGAGGACGATGTCCAGGCGGCGGTGGACCTGGCCGCCGGACTGGGCCCGCTGCGGGTGGCGGTCTGCTGCGCCGGCGTGGCGACGCCGGGACGAATCATCTCCAAGCGCGGCGTGCTGGGCCTGGAGGATTTCCGCCGGGTGGTGGAGATCAACCTGGTCGGCACCTTCAACGTGCTGCGGCTGGCCGCGGCGGCGATGTCGGGGAACGAACCGGTTGACGGCGACCGCGGCCTGATCGTATTGACCGCCAGTGTGGCCGCCTTCGACGGCCAGATCGGGCAGGCGGCGTACGCGGCCAGCAAGGGCGGCATCGCCGCGCTCACCTTGACCGCGGCCCGCGACCTGGCCCAGCACGCCGTCCGGGTGATGACGATCGCGCCCGGGGTGATGGAGACCCCGATGATGGCCGGCCTGCCCGAGGCGGCCCGGGCGTCGCTGGAGGCCCTGGCGCCGCACCCGGCCCGGCTGGGCCGGCCGCAGGAATACGCGGCCCTGGTCGAGCACCTGATCGCGAACCCACTGCTCAACGGTGAGGTGATCCGGCTCGACGGCGCGCTCCGGATGCCTCCGCGCTGACGCCCGCCGGGCCACGGGCGTACGCCGGCACTAACGTGAGCGGGTGCCCGAATTCATCGCCGCCCTCGACCAGGGAACGACCAGCACCCGGTGCATGCTGTTCGACCACGCGGGCGACGTGGTCGGCCACCACCAACTCGAGCACGAACAGATCCTGCCGCGGGCGGGCTGGGTGGAGCACGACCCGGTGGAGATCTGGGAGCGCAGTCAGTCGGTGCTGGCGACTGCGGTCGAGAACTCCGGCGTCAGCTCCGCCGACATCGCCGCCCTCGGCATCACCAACCAGCGCGAAACCGCCGTGGTGTGGAGCAAGAAGACCGGGCGGCCCTACTTCAACGCCATCGTCTGGCAAGACACCCGGACCGACCGAATCGCCTCGGCGCTGGATCGGGACGGGAGGGGCGACGTGATCCGGGCCAAGGCGGGGCTGCCGCCGGCGACCTACTTCTCCGCGGCCAAGGTGCAGTGGATCCTGGACCACGTCGACGGTGTCCGCGCCGCCGCCGAGTCCGGGGAGGCGATCTTCGGCACCACCGACACGTGGGTGCTGTGGAACCTGACCGGGGGGACGCGCGGCGGGGTGCACATCACCGACGTGACCAACGCCAGCCGGACCATGCTGATGGACCTCGAGACCCTGGACTGGGACGAGGAACTGCTGTCGTTCTTCGGCATTCCACGCTCGATGCTGCCGCAGATCCGGCCGTCGTCGGACCCGAACTTCTACGGCACGACGCTGGCTTCCGGGCCGATGGGCGCCGAGATTCCGATCGCCGCTGATCTCGGTGACCAGCAAGCGGCCATGGTCGGTCAGGTCTGCCTCGCCGCGGGTGAGGCCAAGAACACCTACGGCACCGGCAACTTCTTGTTGCTGAACACCGGCGAGGAGTTGGTCCGCTCCACCCACGGACTGCTCTCCACCGTGTGTTACCAGTTCGGTGACGCGGCGCCGGTCTACGCCCTGGAGGGTTCGATCGCGGTCACCGGGTCAGCCGTGCAATGGCTGCGCGACCAGCTGCGGATCGTCGGCGACGCGGCGGAGAGCGAAACCCTGGCCCGTACCGTCGACGACAACGGCGGGGTCTACTTCGTGCCCGCGTTCTCCGGCCTGTTCGCGCCCTACTGGCGCTCCGACGCCCGCGGCGCCATCGTCGGGCTTTCCCGGTTCAACCACGCCGGGCACATTGCCCGGGCCACCTTGGAGGCCATCTGCTACCAAAGCCGGGACGTGGTGGACGCGATGGAGGCCGACTCCGGCGTACACCTAGACCAGCTCAAGGTCGACGGCGGGGTCACCGCCAACGAGTTGTGCATGCAAATCCAGGCCGACACCCTCGGCGTCGACGTCAGCCGTCCGGTGGTGGCCGAGACCACGGCCCTCGGGGCGGCGTACGCGGCGGGCCTGGCGGTGGGCTTCTGGTCCGGTCCAGAAGAGCTGCGGGACAACTGGGACGAGGACCGGCGCTGGTCACCGCAGATTTCCGACGAGCAGCGGCAGGAGGGCTACGCCGGTTGGCAGCAAGGCGGTCGAGCGCACGCTGGACTGGGTCGACGTGTCCTGACCGGCGCCGGTTTTCCCGCACTCGAGACAATGGACGACATGACTTCGCTGACCGCCCCGCTCAACCCGACCACTCGTGCCCGGACGTTGGAACGCTTGGCCGATGAGGAGCTTGACGTGCTGGTGATCGGCGCGGGCGTGACCGGCGCGGGGGCCGCGCTGGACGCGGCCACCCGGGGGCTGAAGGTTGGGCTGGTCGAAGCCCGCGACTACGCCGCCGGTACGTCCAGTCGGTCCAGCAAGCTGTTCCACGGCGGACTGCGTTATCTGGAGCAGCTCAACTTCGGGTTGGTCTTCGAGGCGTTGAAGGAGCGCAAGCTGGCCCTGAACACGCTCTGCCCGCACCTGGCCAAACCGGTGCAGTTCATCTACCCGCTGCAGAAGAAGGTGATCGACCGGGGGTACGCCGGACTGGGCATCGGGGTCTACGACCTGATGGGGGCCGGCCGCGGGGTCCCGTCGCATCTGCGGCACCTCGGCAAGCGCAAGACCTACGACTGGTTCCCCTCGGCCAAGCGGGGCGCGTTGACCGGGTCGATCACGTTTTACGAGGGTCAGGTCGACGACGCCCGGCACACCATGATGATCGCCCGGACGGCGGCGCATTACGGAGCCCTGGTGGCCAACAGCACCCGGGTCAGCGGCTTCTTGCGGGAGGCCGAGCGGATCAGCGGGGTCACGCTGACCGACCTGGAGACCGGCCACGCGTTCGACGTCCGGGCCAAGCACGTGATCAACGCGGCGGGGGTGTGGATCGACGAGCTGCAGGAGATGATCGGCGGCCGGGGGCAGTTCCAGGTCCGCGCGTCGAAGGGGATCCATGTCGTGATCCCGCGGAACCGGATCAATTCCCGCACCGGCCTGATCACCCAGACCGAGAAGAGCCTGCTGTTCATCATTCCCTGGGGCAGTCACTGGCTGATCGGGACCACCGACACCGAGTGGAAGCTGGACCTGGCCCATCCGGCGGCCAGTGAGGCTGACATCGACTACGTCTTGACCGAGGCCAACCGGCTGCTGGCCGACCCGCTCACCCGCGACGACGTGATGGGGGTCTACGCCGGTCTGCGGCCGCTGCTGGCCGGGGAGGACGACGCGACCTCCAAGCTGTCCCGGGAGCACGCGGTGTCCTCACCCGTCGCCGGTCTGACCGCGATCGCCGGGGGCAAGTACACCACGTACCGGATCATGGCCAAAGACGCCGTCAACTCCGCCGTGCACGACCTCAACGCCGGGATCGGGCCGTCGATCACCGAACGGGTGCCGCTGCTCGGGGCCGACGGCTACTTCGCCAGGTGGAACGCCCGCGCGCTGCTGGCCGACCAGACCGGTCTGCGGGTGCAGCAGATCGAGCACCTGCTGAACCGGTACGGCACACTGCTGCCCGAGCTGCTCGACCTGATCGACCAGCAACCGGAGCTGGCGAAGCCGCTGCCCGGAGCCGAGGAGTATCTGCAGGTCGAAGCGGTCTACGCCGCCAGCCACGAGGGGGCGCTGCACCTGGACGACGTACTCGCCCGACGGACCCGGATCTCGATCGAGACCTGGGACCGCGGGGTGCAGGCCGCCGGCGAGGTCGCCCGGCTGGTGGCGCCGGTGCTCGGCTGGGACGACGAGGCGGTCGTCCGGGAGGTCAAGCACTACGAGCAGCGGGTCAGCGCCGAGCGGGAGTCCCAGCACCAGCCCGACGACCAGACCGCCGACGCGGCCCGGCTCGGTGCCCCTGACGTCCGGATGGGGGCTGGTCAGACCGCCTAGCCGGACGAGCTTGGCTGCGTCGGCGATCGGGGTGGTCGTCCGCCGGCCGTGGTCGGGAAACATACGCCGCCCGGGGTGGTGGAGCGGGCGCAAGCCCGCCGTGGTCGGGAAACGCTCGCTGCGAGCAGCGATCAGCCGCGGTCCCGGGCCCGGGCACGGAGGGCGGCGATGTCGAGGAAGTCTTGCGGACCGGCGCCGACGGCGGCGTCCTGGCCGTCCTCGGCTTCGGCCTCCCACGGGTCGAACGGGGGTTCCTCCTCCGCCTCCTCGGCGAAGCCCTGGGACGGGTCGTACGGGTTGGCCAGTGAGCCGCTGGGTTCGGCAGAGGGCAGCGTCAACCGTTCGTCGGGCAGTCCCCCCAGCACGGTATCCATGTAGCTCTGGCTCGCCTCGCTCATCCCGACCTCGCGCGCGGCCCGGACCCCCAAGAACCAGCGGTGTTCCAGCACTTCGTGGAAGACCTCGGCCGGCTCGAGCTTGCCCCGCAGGTCGACCGGAATCGAACTGACGACCGGCTCGAACCGCTCGGTCAGCCACTGGTGGGCCACGACCGACTCGTCCGCGCCCTGCTGATCGGTCAGGGCGCGGTAGTAGTCGAGGTCGTTGAGCAGCCGGCGGGCTTGGTTTTCCTCGGTGTCCAACCCGGTCAGCCGCATCAGCCGGCGCTGGTGGTATCCCGCGTCGACCACCTTGGGCTGGATCCGTACGGTCGAACCCGCGAAGTCGGTGGTGATATCGAGTTCGGCGACGTCGAAGCCGAGAGCGTTCAGCCGCCGCACCCGGCCGTCAATCCGGTGCATCTCGGTCCCGGAAAACTCCTCGACCTCGGTCAGCTCGGCCCATAGCTCGCGGTAGCGGTTCTCGATCGTCTCCACCAGCACCTGCGGGTTCAAAGCCTGGTCGAGCAGACCGCCCGCCTCTAAGTCGCAGAACTCCCCGAACAGGTTCGTCCGGGCGATCTGGAGGTCATGCTCGCGTTGACCGGTGGTGAGCTGGTTGTGCAGCTCGCCGGTCTCGGCGTCGACCAGATAGGCCGCGAACGCCCCGGCGTCGCGCCGAAACAAGGTGTTGGACAACGACACGTCGCCCCACAGGAATCCGTTCAGGTGTAGCCGGGCGAGCAGGACGACCATCGCGTCGACCAGCCGGTTGACGGTGTCCTGGCGGACCCCGCGGGTGAACAGCGAGCGATAGGGCAGGGAGAACTGCAGGTGACGGGTGATCAGCACCGAGTCCAACGGCCTGCCTTCGGGGTCCACCCGCTCGGTGACCACGCCCACCGGTTTGACCGACGGCGTATCCAGTCGGTTCAGGTCCCGCAACAACCGGTATTCCAACCGAGCCAGGTGCTCCATCACCTCTTTGAGGGCGTACACGTGGCGGCCGACCCGGACAAAGCGCACCACGTGCCGGGAGATACCGCGGGGCAGCGCGACCAGGTTGTCCTCGGGCCACTGCGCCAGCGGGGTGCTCCACGGCAGGGTGATCAGCCGCGTGTCGGGCTTGGCGGACAGGAACCGGGGCACCGGGCCATCCTGCCAGCCGGGTCCATCCTTAACCTGGGCCCGGGTGAGGACGGCAGGACCCATAACCGACAGCGCCCCCTCCCGAGCCGGGAGGGGGCGCCGATGCCGGTCTCAGCGGTCAGCGGTGCTCTCGGAGTACCGGGCGCCGCTCTCCTTGGAGAACACGTGCACGTGGTTCGGGTCGATCGCCAGCCGGACCGTGGACCCCCGCTTCGGTGGGGTCCGGGCGGAGATCCGGGCGGTGATCTGGTCAGCGTTGATCCGCTCGTCCTCGTTTAGGCCGGCGATGGTCCCGTAGAGGAACGAGTCCGCTCCGAGCTCCTCCACCACCGAGACGTCGACGCCGATACCGCCCTCGTCCTGACTGACCTCCAGGTTCTCGGGTCGGATGCCGAGCATCAGCCGCTTCTCGTTACCCGCCTTGGCCAGGGTCGCCCGCGGCACGGGGACCGCATAGTCGCCGATCCTGATCCCGTCGGCGGTGACGTCTCCCTCGATCAGGTTCATCGCCGGGGAGCCGATGAAGCCGGCCACGAACAGGTTGCGCGGGGTGTCGTAGAGGTTGAGCGGGGTGTCGCACTGCTGCAGCAGCCCGTCCTTGAGGACCGCAACCCGGTCGCCCATGGTCATCGCCTCGACCTGGTCGTGGGTGACGTAGACGGTGGTGACGCCGAGGCGGGTCTGCAGCGCCGCGATCTGGGTGCGGGTGGAGACCCGGAGCTTGGCGTCGAGGTTGGACAGCGGCTCGTCCATCAAGAACACCTGCGGCGAGCGGACGATGGCCCGACCCATGGCGACGCGCTGGCGCTGGCCGCCGGAGAGGGCCTTGGGCTTGCGGTTGAGGAAGTCCTCCAGCCCGAGCAGCTTGGCCGCCTCCTGGACGCGCTGCTGCCGTTCGTCCTTGTTCACCCCGGCCATCTTGAGGGCGAAGCCCATGTTGTCGCCGACGGTCATGTGCGGGTAGAGCGCGTAGTTCTGGAAGACCATCGCGATGTCGCGGTCCTTGGGCGGCAGGTCGGTGACGTCGCGGTCGCCGATGTGGATCGAGCCCTGATTAATCTCCTCCAGTCCGGCCAGCATTCGCAGCGAGGTGGACTTGCCGCAACCGGACGGTCCGACTAGGACCATGAACTCGCCGTCACCGATGTCGAGGTTGAGCTTGTCGACACTGGGATGGTCGGCTCCCGGGTAGACCCGGGTGGCTTCGTTGAAGCTGACTGTGGCCATGCCACACTTCCTTTCCACGGGCAGGTACGTGCCCGACGATCCGTAGTGGAAATACGCGCGGCGCCACGCTGCGCTGCGCTGCTTGTGAGCATAGCGGAACGTCGCCTGACCGGTCGGTGGGCCGGGCCGCGGGCCGACGCAAGTTCGGTTCCGCGGCTGAGCCGAACGGACGCGATCGACACCGGTTCCGGTCCCGCCGCGGTCCGGCGTTTGACGGCAGGCCCGGGTGGACGGCCGAGGTGTGCGTTTTCCCGCACTGGCGGGGTGAGGTCGGTTGGGGCATGGTTGAGGGCGTGCGTTTTCCCGCACTGGTCGGAAGGGGTCGGCCGCGGGATGGTTGAGGGCGTACGTTTCGCCGCACTGGCGGGATGACGACGTCGCTGGGTGACGAGCGGGTGCGTAACGGGAGCCAGTGATCAGACGCGTCACCGGGTCGCACCGCCCGGCTCGACGGTGGCGACGGCGGTGGCGCTGAGGACGTCGAGACTCCTCGGGGATCGCAGGCAATGTTGCGGCCCTTCCGGGTCCTCGCACCGGTCTCGAACCATAAGGCACCGTCGACCCACAAGGCGCCCACTCCGGTCACGTGCGGGCTACCGTCAGGGTTGATCGTCGCCAGCCAGTACGTGTGCCGGTCCGGTCCGCCGCCGCAGCCAGCAGTAGCCAGCCCGGCACTACGCCGCGGTGAAGATGTCGTACGCCCGCTGGTCGTGCAGCACGAAACGTACCTCGTCGACTCGGGTCGTCGCGGCCCGCACGGCGGCGAGCGCGATCCGTGCGCCGTCGTCGAGCGGCCAGCGGTAGACCCCGGTCGAGATGGCCGGGAAGGCCACCGTCGCCGCACCCACCTCGTCGGCGACCTCCAGCGAGGCGACGTAGCAGGAGGCCAGCATGGCCGACTTGTCCTTGGTCTTGGCCCAGGTCGGGCCGACGGTGTGAATCACCCAGCGCGCCGGCAACCGGAACGCCGCGGTGGCCACGGCGGCGCCGGTCGGCAGACCGTCGGGGTACTGCTCGGCCCGGACCTTCCGGCAGGCGGCCAGCAGCTCCGGGCCGGCGGCGCGGTGGATGGCCCCGTCGACCCCGCCGCCGCCGAACAGGCGGTGATTGGCCGCGTTGACGATCGCGTCGACCCGCTGGGTGGTGATTTCGCCACGAACGAAGGAGATGTCCGGCATCGACGCACGCTAGCGCCGGCCTGACCGGTCCTCGACGGGCGGGTGCCAGGGGGTGAGCCAGTCCGTCGCGGGCCAGCCCTCGCGACCGGCCAGCAGGGCGTACATCGTGGCACCGTCCAACGCCTCCCGGACGATGTCGGTGTGCCCGGCGTGCCGGGCCAGCTCCTCGATCAGGTGGAACCACACCCAGCGCACCGACCAGGTGTCCACGTCGGTGGGATTCCACGGTGCCGGCGGAACGGGTACGGGCGTGTCCAGGTCGAGCCGGCCGACCGCGTCCAGGACGTCGGCGCTGACCGCGTCGAACGTCGCCATTTGGGCCGGCACGGAGTCGGCCTCGCCCCAGGCGAACTCCTCGGCGTACGCGGCCCGCCGCTCACTCATCGGGCGCGGATCCTCGACCCGGCCGGGTGCGGCGAGCGCAGTGGCCAGCCAGGCGCGTTGCACGCCGGTGGCGTGCTTGAGCAGGACCCCGAGCGAGAGCGCACTGGGTGTGGGCGTCGCGCCGGCCTGCTGGTCGGTGAGGCCGTAGACCGCGTTCCGGAATGCATCCTGCTGCTGGGTCAGATAGGCGGCCAGGGCCGTTCGTTCATCGGCGACGGGTGGGGCGTGTCCGGGCATCTTCGTTCTCCTTCGGGTCGGCTGATTCGGTGGGCGGGTCAGACGCGGTCATCGGGCTTGGTGGGCGTAGAGGTCGCGGAGCAGGCAGATCTCGGCCCCGTGATGGATCAGCTCCCGGTTGATGTGCAGCACCAGCACCCCCATCGGTTCGGCGGCGTACGGTCCCTCCGCCTCCCCACACGCCTCGGCCAGGCCCTCCTGGCCGAGGCCGCGGACCCCGTCGAGCCAGCTGGCGTATTCGGCGTCGAGCTGGGCCAGCGCCTGCGCCGCAGTACCGGCGTAGCGAAACGACTGGTAGTCGGTGGGCTCGCGGCCGAAGTGGTTCGCGTTCCGCATCGCCAAGACGCCGACGATGACGTGACCGAGCCGCCAGGCGATGGTGGTGAACGGGGCCGGCTCGGGCGGGGGGAAGGCGAAGTCGATGGTGAAGTCCCCGGTCCCCGCCTGCACCGGTGCGGTGCCGGTCCCGCGAGGTCGGATGTTCCAGCCCGGCACCGGCTCGGCGAAGTATTCGGCGTCGCTCAGGCCCTCCAGCCGCGGTCGCAGCTGGCCCTGCCAATGCCGGTCGATCTGGTCGAGGAGGGGGGCGTTGCCGTCGAGAGTGGTCATGCCGAACAATCTGCACCCTGTTGAGGACAGAGCATGTCCGCGATCTCGGCCATTCTGAGATCGGCAGGGACCGAGGAGCAGGAGGACCTGTGGGCGAGCGAGACACCACCGCGCGGGTGCTCTCGCTGCTGTCCCTGCTCCAGTCGCGGCCGGTGTGGACCGGGCCGGAACTGGCGCAGCGGCTGGGCGTGACCACCCGCAGCATCCGGCGCGACGTCGACCGGTTACGCGAGCTCGGCTATCCGGTCCGGGCGACGTCCGGCATCGGGGGCGGCTACCAGCTCGGCGCCGGCGCACGGCTGCCGCCGCTGCTGCTCGACGACGAGGAGGCGGTCGCGGTGGCGGTGTCGTTACGGCTCGCAGCCGGTGGCACGGTCGCCGGCGCTAGCGAGGCGGCATTACGAACCCTGACCAAGCTGGACCAGGTGATGCCGCCGCGGCTGCGGGCCGAAGTCCGCGCCATCGCCGCCGCGACCCAGGTCCTGCCCGGCAGCGAGGTGGAGGTCGACGGCGAGATCTTGCTGGACTGCGCCCGAGCCTGCCGGGACCACGCCCGGTTGGACTTCGACTACGCCCCCGCCCACGGGGAGACCACGCGACGCCGGACCGAGCCGTACCGGCTGGTGGCCACCGGTCGACGCTGGTATCTGTTCGCCTTCGACTGCGACCGGGCCGACTGGCGGACGTTCCGGCTGGACCGGATGGGCGATGTGCGGGTGACGACCTGGCGGTTCCGCCCTCAGCCGCACCCGGACCCGGCCGACCACGTGCAGCGCTCCATCACCACCTCGCCGTACCGTTTCGTCGCGCGCCTGCGGGTACGCGCCGGTGAGCGCGAGGTCCGCGCCCGGCTGAGTCCGGCCACGGCCCGGGTCGAACGGCTCGACGAAACTTGCTGCCTGGTCGAGGCGGGCGGGGACGACCCGGACGGCATCGCCTGGCACCTGGCCGGGCTGGACCTGCCGTTCGACGTGCTCGGACCACCGGCCCTGCGCGAAGCGTTCGCGGCGCTCGGCGAGCGGGCGCTGCGGGCGGCGCACGAACCGGACTGAACAATCTGGGCTGAACAATCTGGACTGAACAATCTGGACTGAACAATGGGGAAGATCCTGCGCGTCCGGCGTGCACGATCTTCCCCAATCGTCCTCCGCCGGCGCCTGCGACTGTGGCGCGTCGAGCGGCGTTGTCGGTGGCTCGCTTTACGCTGATCAGATGGTGGCAGTTCAGGCGTTCAGCGACACCGTAATCGCTCGCTCGGTCGGTCAGCAGGCGCTGGCCCGCGGCTTCGTGTACGCCCGCACCGGGCGGGTGCTGGAGCTGCGTATCGACGACGAGGGAGCGCTGGGAGGGCTGGTCCAGGGCACCGAACCCGATCCGTACGAGGTCGTCGTCGAGCTGGACCGGACCGGGCGGCAACCGGAGTGGACGTTCTGCACGTGCCCGGTCGGGCAAGCCTGCAAACACGTCGCCGCGGTCCTGATCGCCCATCGCCGGCAGGGCGCCACCGCCGCGGGTCCCGTCGCGGTACCCACGTCCAGCTGGGAGCAGTCGCTGCATCCCTTCCTCGGCGTTCCGGGCGCCGACCGCTCAACGGCGACCGAGCCGGTCCGGCTGGCGCTGCGGATCGAACCCGTCAGTATCGACCTGGACAGCCCGCTCGAGCTTCGCTGCCGACCGGTCCGCCCGGGAAAGACCGGCAACTGGGTGCAACAGGGGGTCTCCTGGAACGACTTGTCCGCGGCCTGGCGCTCCGAGTTCGACCCCACCCAGCGGGCGTTACTCACCCAGCTGCAGCGACTCGGCCGCGGCGCCAACCCGTACGCCTACTACGGCCGGGTGGACTGGCTCACCCTGACCGACACTCCCCGCCTGCTGTGGACCGCGCTGGCCGAACTCCGACGTCACGGAGTCGAGCTGGTGCCGGGCAGTAAAGCGCCGCACACGATCACCCTGTCCGCCGTCGACGCCGAGTTGGCGATGGACGTCCGGGCCGCCGGGCCCGACAGCGGACTGACGCTGGGTCCGCGGCTCAGCCTGGGCGGCCACGAACTCCCCGCCCGCCGGGTCGGCTTCGTCGGTTCGCCGGCCCACGGCGTCGTGCTCGAGGTCGTCGGACCGGCCGGGGCGGAGCTGGTGCTGGCCCCGCTGACCCGGCCGACCGACCCCGCCACCCAGGACTGGCTGGAGCATCGGCGGCCCGCGGTCGAGATCCCCGCGACCGACCGCGACCGCTTCCTGGCCGAGTTCGCGCCGCGACTGCGGCGCAGCGTTGCCCTCACCTCTACCGACTCCTCGGTCACCTTTCCCGAACCGTCGCCGCCGGTATTGGGCCTGTCCCTGGTCCACGGTCAGCCCGGGCAGCTGGCCATGGACTGGTCGGTGCTCTACCGGGTCGGCGAACGGGAGGTACGCGTCGGTGCCCGGGACTCCGGCGACCGGCTCGGCCTTCGCGACCATGAGGCCGAGCAGGAGCTGTGGGCCGACCTGCGGGCGGCGGCCGGGACCTGGTCCACCCACCTCGGACTCGAGCCGGCCGCCTTCCACCCGGTCGGCCGGCTGGCCGGGATCGACGCGGCGGTGTTCTGCGCCGACGTCGTGCCCGCCCTGGCCCTGGCCGGCCTCGAGATCACCCAGACCGGGGAGCAGCGCGACTACCGGCGCAGCGACAGCGTCCCCGAGATCGCCCTCAGCGTCGCCGAGATCGACGACCGTTCCGACTGGTTCGATCTGAGTGTCAACGTGACCCTGGACGGACAGACCGTCCCGTTCGACCTGCTCTTCGCCGCCCTCGCCCGCGAGGAGGAGTACCTGATCCTGCCCAGCGGCACCTATTTCGGCTTGGACCGCCCCGAACTGGTCCGGCTGGCCGAGCTGATCGGTGAGGCCCGCCTGCTGCAGGACCGCGAACGCGAGCAGTTGCGGATCAACGTGCTCCAACCCAGCCTGTGGGACGAACTCGTCGCCTGCGGGGTGGTGGCGGCGCAGGCGACGCGCTGGCGGGAGACCGTCGAGGCCCTGGCTGCGCTGGAGTCACCGCCGCCGGTCGATCCGCCGGCGGGGCTGGCGGCGGAGCTACGCCCGTACCAGCAGCAGGGCTACGCCTGGCTGCATCAGCTCTGGACGGTGGGGATCGGCGGAATCCTGGCCGACGACATGGGGCTGGGCAAGACGATGCAGGCGCTGGCCCTGATCTGTGCGGTGCGGGAGCGGGAACCGGCGCCGGGCCGACCCTTCCTGGTCGTCGCGCCGACCAGCGTGGTCAGTAACTGGGCCGCCGAGGCGGTCCGGTTCGCGCCCGAGCTGCAGGTGGTCGCGATCGACCAGACCGAACGCAAGCGGCCGGTCCCGCTGGCGGTCATCGCCGCCGAGGCGGACGTGGTGGTCACCTCCTACACCCTGCTCCGGATTGACGCCGAGCACTACCAAGGCCAGGACTGGTGTGGTCTGATCCTGGACGAGGCGCAGTTCGTCAAGAACCACCAGGCCAAGACGTACGGCGCTATCCGCCGGCTCGGGGTGGGCTTCACCGTGGCGATGACCGGGACGCCGTTGGAGAACAGCCTGATGGACCTGTGGTCGATGCTGTCGCTGACTGCGCCGGGGATGTTCCCCAGTCCGCAAAAGTTCACCGAGTACTACCGGACGCCGATCGAGCGCGGGGAGGCACCGGAACGGCTGGCGCGGCTACGGAGTCGGATCGCGCCGGTGATGCTGCGCCGGACCAAGGATGTCGTGGCCGCGGAGTTGCCGGTCAAGCAGGAACAGGTGCTGGAGGTGGACCTGCACGACCGGCACGCCCGGATCTATTCCACCTATCTGCAGCGCGAACGGCAGAAAGTGTTGCGGCTGATCGGGGATATGGACGAGAACCGGTTCACCATTCTCCGGTCGCTGACCGTGCTCCGCCAGCTCAGCCTCGAGGCCGCGCTGGTGGACGAGAAGCACGACGGGGTTCCGTCGGCCAAGATCGATTTGCTGGCCGAGATGATTCCTGAACTGGTCGCCGAGGGGCACCGGGCGCTGGTGTTCAGCCAGTTCACTCGCTTTCTGCGCCGGATCGGGGACCGGCTCGGCGCCGCCGGGGTGCCGTACTCCTACCTGGACGGGCACACCCGGAACCGGGCGAAGGTGATCGAGGACTTCCGCAGCGGCACCAACGGCGCGTTCCTGATCAGCCTGAAGGCCGGCGGCTTCGGGCTGAACCTGACCGAAGCCGACTACTGCTTCGTCTGCGACCCGTGGTGGAATCCGGCCACCGAGGCCCAGGCGGTCGACCGGGCGCACCGGATCGGCCAGACTCGGCCGGTCATGGTCTACCGGTTGGTCAGCAAGGACACCATCGAGGAAAAGGTGATGGCTCTCAAGGCCCGCAAGGAAGCCCTGTTCTCCTCGGTGATGGCGGCCGACGGAATCCCGTCGGGGGCGCTCACCTCCGCCGACATCCGCGACCTGCTGGCCAGCTGAGGTGGGTCCGGCCGCCGTCGCCCGGCTGATCAGCGGGCTCGAACCCGTCGACGACCTGACGCGGAGCCACCGCGATCAGGCGTTGGCTTGGTTGGCCGTCACCGACGACATTTACCGGCGCGTCTCCCCGGCCACGCCGCCCACGCATCTGGTCGTCTACGTCGTCTTGCAGGACCCGACCGACGCGGCCGTCCTGCTCGTCCGGCACCGCAAGGCCGGCCTGTGGTTGCCCACCGGCGGGCACGTGGAGCCGGGCGAGGATCCGCGGAACACCGTACGGCGAGAGGCTCGGGAGGAACTCGGGATCGACGTCGCAGGGCGTATCCGGGTGCCTACCTTCGTGACCGTGACGCCGACGGTTGGATCCGTCGACACCCGGCACACCGACGTCAGCCTGTGGTATGCGATCAGGAGTTCCCGTTCGGAGCCGTTGACTCCGGACTGGACCGAATTCTTTGAGACGCGGTGGTGGACGCCGGCCGAGGTGACGGCGGCGCCGTCGGCGACGTTGGAGCCACATCTGCTGCACTACCTGAGCACTACGTCGCGCGAGTTGGCCGCGACCGGTCCGTCGAGCGTTCGGTAACGCGCAGGGGCTGGCTGGGTGTTCCCTGCCGTGACGGCCTCAGCAAGGCCGGGAGCCCTGACGCTGGTAGCCCGACCGCGCATTCAGTCCGAACTTGCAGCCGTCAGACTGGAGGGCCAGGACCTGTCGCCGGAGGGACCGATGAGCTGATGTTGCTGAACGGGGTCAATCACCTCGCCCTGATTTCGAACGACGTGGTCAGGCTGGGTGAGTTCTACGAGACGGCGTTCGACGCCGAGGTCGGGCCGACCCAGGACCATGGGCCGGGGGAGACGATGACCCGGATCGGGATCGGGCCGACCACCGAGCTCAACGTGTTCGTGATCGAGGGAAACGTCGAGGCCGACCGGCAGACCCCGATGTGGGGCCGCGGGCGGATAGACCACATCGGGCTCGCCGCCGCCTCGGCGAGTGCGTTCGACACGATCCGGAGCCGGCTGGTCGAGGCCGGTGCCAGCGACGGCACGGTCAACGACTTTGGTGCCGAATTGAGTCTCTTCTTTCGCGACCCCGACGGCCTGGAGGGCGAGGTTCTGCTGCCGAAGGGCTCCGCCGAGGAGCGGGGATGAGCATGCGGCTGGGGTATGTCGCCTTCCGGGCCGGTGAGATGCTCGTTCTCGGCGGCCTGGTCGGCGCGGTGGTGGTGCTCGTCAGTGGGGGTTTCAGCCTCTCCGGTCCACTTGTGGCCGCCGGGGTAGCCCTGGTCGGCGGGATCGGGCTGGTCGTGGCGGGAGGGTTGCCCGGACGGAGGTTGAACCGTGAGCTGGCACGCCGGCCGGGCTTCCCGCCGGCCGGCGAGGAATGGTTGGAGTGGGCCAGCCCCGGTCAGCGTCGACGTTTCGCCGACTGCGTATGGAGCCACGCCGGCGCCGCTGAGCAGCAGGTTCGGGCCGCGCTGGTCGAGGCCGACCTCGGCGCCGCGCCGGACGTGCTGGGTGAGTTGGTCGCTGTCGTGCAGCGGAGTCCGCGTTTCAACCTCGACGCCCAAGGCAAGGGCACGATGACCGTCGGCCGCCACGTCATGCCCGTCCGCGGCGTGACCCGCTTCTCCGGCACCCTCGGCGACCCGCCGCCATGAGCCTCAGTCGACCCTGCGGGAAGGAGCGGATGAGGTGACGGCAGCGCCCCTGTTGCTGGTGGTGGATGCGGCAAACGTGACCGGCAGCCGGCCCGACGGCTGGTGGCGGGACCGAGCCGGCGCCGTACGCCGCCTCCGGGACGCGCTGGCCACCGCGCTCGCCGAGGGCTTCGAGCTCGAGGTCTTGGACGCGAACGCTGAACCGCCGGCCCCAGCATCGGTGGTCCCTCCCGAGATCGTCCTGGTCACCGAGGGCGCGGCCCGGTCCGTCGTCGGCGTGCCAGGGGTCGAAGTCGCGGCCGCTGCCGGTTCCGGCGACGACACCATCGTCGCGGTGGTCGCGACCCGCGCCGGCGGGCGCAGCGTCGTGGTGGTGACCGCCGACCGGGAACTGCGTCGCCGCGTCCAGGAGTACGGAGCGTCGATCCTCGGCCCGGGACGGCTGCTCGACCTCATCCGATACTGATCGGGAGGGCATGGCGGCGAGCGGTAGGTCCGGGCGCATTTTCGCGGCCGGACACCGCGCTGAGCTACCGCTCAGCACTCAGGGGGTGGCCGTCTGACTCAATGTTCGGCAGTGTGGCCGTCAGCGCAGCGCCGTTCCAGCCGCCAGGCCGACGAAGAGGACGAGGTTGATTGCGCTGTGGACGATCATCGACAAGACCGGGTTGCCGCGTCGACGCACCAAAATGGCCAGCGGTAGCGCGAAGACGGCGACGGTGAGGACGGCCTGCGGTTGCCACAGGTGATAGGCACCGAACAAAGTCGCATTGACGACGGTGACCCGCGTCGTTCGACCGGGGATTCGCCCCAACAGCCACCCGCGGAAGTACATTTCCTCCACCACGGGCCCGACAAGCACCGCGCTGACCAGCCAGAGCGCGAGGGTGATGATCTGGACCCGGGCGGAGTAGGCGGTCAGTTCGAGCCCCGCCCGGTACCAAGACGGCAGCCAGCCGAACAGGGTTGTCCGGATCGCCGGTTCCAGCCAGAGCACCGCACCCGGCAGCAGGGCACTCGAGGCGGCGGCGAGAACCAGCGGTAACCGGTCCGCCCGTGCCGGTCGACGAAGGTTCAATGTTGTGGCCAGTCCCCCTTCTCCTCGGCCGGCATAGCCGACGATGCCGAGCTCCAGCGGCGCCAAGACGACGAGCGTCCCGACCAGCAGGGCCCAGACCGGGGGGAGACCCAGCCGCTGCAGCACCGGGGCCGTCGCGAGGAACAGGGCCAGCAGGGCCAGACCGGGAGCCAGGTGGAACGCCACCACCGCCGGCCAGGGTAGCGGCGGTGGATGCGCTGAGTCGGCGGGAGCGGGAGACGAGCAGGAGTGCGGCATAACCTCACCCTGCTGGTTAGGCTCCTCGATATGACAGGCCCGGATTCGAGGAGGTCGGACCTGGACGTGGCTGCCTCGACGGCCGCCGCGCAGATCGTCCTCCGCGCCGAGGACCGACGATTCCTGGAGCCGTTCCTGGGCCGCGAACTCGGCCCGGCGGAGGCCGCCCGCGAGGCGGGGGTCTCGGTCGAGCAGATGGCCTACCGCGTTCGGGCGCTCTACGGCAAGGGACTGCTGCGGGTGTCGGGGCAGCGATCCCGCAAGGGCCGCGTCATCACGCTGTACCGGGCGGCACCGGAGATCCGGGTACCTCTGGATCTGCTGCCGTACGCCGACGTTCGCGAGTTCTTCGCCCTAGCCGACCGCAGCCTGCGGGAGGTGTTCTGGTCCTCCTTGGCCCGGTTGGCCGACCGTTCGAGCATGGGCGACTGGGTGATCCGGCTCTACCGGTCCGCCGACGGCACCGTACGCCTCGACCTGGCCCCGGCCGGCGGAGAATGGGATCTCGGGCAGCTGCTGACCGAGCGCGCCCCGGCGGTCGCCTTCCACTGGGTGCCGCTCGCGGTGACCCGCGCCGAGGCCAAGGAGCTGCAACGGGAGCTGACTGCCCTCCTCGGTCGGTACCCGATCGCCACCGACACGCCGAGCCATCTGCTCGGTCTGTTCTTGACTCCCGTCGTCGAGTAGTTCCTCGGTTGGCGCAGCCTGTCGGCGAGCGCTCCGTCGGTCGCGGCGCATTCTCAGGCTCAACACCGCGCTGAGCGACCGGGCGGCGGGCAAGGCTCTACCGACGACGTAGGCATCGCGTCGGCGAGGAAGTGCTTGACTCTGACACGGTGTCAGGGGGGAGAACGGTCTCATGTTGTCCATCGGAGACTTCGCCCGGCTCGGTCAGGTGTCGGTCCGGATGCTGCGTCACTACGACCGGATCGGGCTCTTGGTCCCGGCCCGGGTAGCCGCCGCTACCGGGTACCGCCGCTACGCCGCCGAACAACTCGCCCGACTCAACCGGATCATCGCCCTCAAGGACCTCGGCTTCACCCTCGACCAGGTCGCGGCCCTGCTCGACGACGATCTCGGCGTTGCGGAGTTGCGGGGGATGTTGTGGCTGCGCCGGGCGCAGCTGGCGGCCGACCATCAGCAGACCCAGGCGCGCCTGGCCGGCGTCGAGCAGCGTCTCCACCTGATCGAGAAGGAGCACCACATGTCCGAAGTCGAGTACGTCCTGAGAAGCCTGCCGTGGCGGCGGCTGGCCGGTCGCCGAGGGCGGGTCGGGTCCCAGCCGGAGATCGGCCAGGTGATCGAGCCGATGTTCGGCGAGGTCGCGGCTGCGATCGAAGCGGCCGGTGGCTGCCCGGAGACCGGGGTGGCGGTGTACGAGTTCGACGGCGAGGAGGGAATGCGGCTGTTGGCGGGCTACGACTACGTCGGCCAGCCTGCGCCCGGGTTCGAGGTCGTCACCCTGGATCCGGTCCCGGAGGGGGTGTGCGCGGTCCATCTGGGTGCGATGGACACCATCGGGGAGTCCTGGCAGGCCCTGGCTCGCTGGGTCGACGACCAGGGTTGGAGCCTGAGCGGGCCGTGCCGGGAGGTCTACCTGCGGGCCTGGCCGCCCGAGGACCAGTCGGACTGGGTCACCGAACTCCAACAGCCCGTCGCGCGGGGCTGACCGGCGGGCCAGGTTTCGCGAGCGGGCACGGGTCAGCGCACCCGGGCGAGCCACCGGCGCTGGCCTGGCGTCTCGACCGCCCGAGGATGGTAGCCGGCCCGGACCCAGGCGATTGCCTCCTCCGGGCTGAGACCGTCCAGCACGGCGAGCGCGGCCAGAGCGGTGCCGGTCCGCCCGACCCCGCCGCGGCAAACCACCTCGACCCGTTGCCCGGCGCGGCAGCGCTGGTACGCCTCGCGCAGCGCGTCCAAGGCGTCGGCCTGGTCGCTCGGGACCCAGAAGTCGCGCCAGGCCACGCGCCGGTACGGCCACGGCGGGGGCGACACGCGACCGAGCAGCAGGGCGACGTCGGCCGGGGACTTCGGGGCCCGGCCGGCCCGGCCGCGGACCCGCCGGCCCGAGGGCAACGCCACGACCCCGGCGTCGTCGCCCCAGGAGAGCTCGGACACCGTCTCAGTGTGGGTCTTCCCGAGTCGGTGTGCGAACGGGGCCGGGCCACGGTGGGACGGAGCAGTCCACTCCGAACCAGCTTGCCCCGGCTCCTGGGTGACGCTGCCGGACGTCTCGGCCGGTCATCAGCGGCCGCCTTCCGCACCCCCTCGAAGACCCGGATGGTGAGCACGATGACAAGGTGGTCGACGTGGCCGGAGACCGCGCGGCGAGCGGTCCCGGGTGATCGGACCATCAATCTCGAGGTCGAGCCGAAAGGCGGAGCCGTGGATTCCCTCACCGCGTCGATCAGTCTCGCCGGTGGCCTGGTCGTGATCGGCGTCGTCTGCGGGGCCTTGTCCGCCATGATCGGGTCGGGATCGCTACCCCGCAACGGGCTGGTCGGCATCCGGACCCGGGCAACGCGGCGTTCGGATGCCCTTTCCGGGCCGGCGCACCCTTTCCGAGCCGGCGCACCCCTTGCAGAGGGTGCGTGGAGTAGCAAAGGGTGCGTGAAGCAGCAAAGGGTGCGCAGTGGAGAGGAGAGGCGGCCTGGTCGGCGGGGCACCAGGCGGCCCGACCGGCGGTCCGCGCCGCCGCAGTCACATCCGTGGCAGCCGCGGTGGCCACCATGGTCGTGGGCCTCGCGCTGTCGGGCTCGGCGTCGGCCGACGTGACCACCACGGTCGTCGGGGTCGCCGGTTACGCGGTCGTCCTGGTCGTCCTCGGCTACGCCGCCGTCCGGGCCGATCGAGCCGCCCGGGCCGTCCCGGGGCCGCCGGGCTGAAGACGTCGGACCAGCCGCGCCAGCAACAGGGCAGCGATCAGGGTCCAGGCCAATCCCGTCAGCAGCCATAGCGCCGGACCGTTGCCCAGCACCGAGGCGCCCCCGGTGGCTTCGGGGAGAACGGATCCGAGCAGGGTCAGGTGCAGACCGCCGTGGATGCCGACGGCCGCCCACAAAGAGCGGGTGGAGAGCATCATCGCCCCAGCGGCCAAACCGAAACCGAGCGGCATGGCCAGGTACAGCACCCGTTCGGCCCAGCCCTGCTGGCTTCCGCTGGAGGTGAGGTGCACCAGCGCGAAGGCGAGTCCGGTCAGCACCACCGCCCGGACCGGGCGCAGTCGGAGCGAGGTCAACAAATAACCCCGGAAGATCAGCTCCTCGGGGATCGCCTGCAACACCAAGCCCCGCGCCAGCCCGATCACCAGCACCGCCCAAACCGGTTCCCCGGCGATCCCCGCGGTCGTCGGCCGGAGCAGACCCGCACCGGTCAACGGCACGCCGACCCCGGCGACCACGACGGCGCTGATCAGGACTCCGAGGCCCAGTGCGGGCAGGCTGCGGCGATCCCAGCGCCAACCGAGGTCGCGCAGCCGGCGGCCGCCGTCCACCCGCGCCGTCACGGCGACGCCGACGACCGCCACCACCAGGGCAAGGCCGTACAGGCCGAGCGCGACCGCGACGCCGAGGGCGATCGGGGTCTCGCGCGAGGTGAGTCGGTCGATCCCCGGGACCAGAGTGGCCAGGAGCGGCGCGGAGGATGCCGCAAAGATCAAGACCAGGGCGATCAGCACCTGAACAGGCCAGGGCAGCCGCGAGCGGGAAGCGCTCGCCAGATCGAGTGCGGCGGCTGGGTCGGGTTGGGGGAGCGGTCCGCTGGTTGGTGATGTGGTCATGGCGTCAGCCTGCGCGGCGGGGCGGACGTTCTCATCCGACCCGGGTCACGAGTTCGACGCTGGAAGTCGTGACCGTAGTCACGGGCCGGGGTGGACGCCGAACTCCTACGGTGGCAGCCATGGCCAGCTTGTCCTCCGCCACCGAGACCGGTCCCGGCACCGACCCCGTACGACTGCCGTCAGCCGGCCGGGCAGCGCTCCTGCTCGACGTGCTGATGGGGTTCTCCGTCCTCGCCGGGCTGCTGTGGACGCTGAGGATGCTCGAGGATCTGCGGATCCCGGTCGCCCTCACCGGAGGCTTCCTGCTCATCGTGCTGCTGATGTCGGCCCTGTGGCTACTGATCCGCCTCCAAGAACGACAGGCTCCCCGGCTGGTGGCGGCGTTCGCGGTCCTCGGGGCGCTCGGCCCGTTCGTCGCCGACGGTTTCGGGGCCTGGCCGCTGCTCTTGATGGCCCTGCTGATCGTCACGCCCTGTTTCGGACCCGGCAGCGGCGTGGTCCTGGTCAGCGTGGAGCTCTCGGCCCAGCTGATCATATTGCTCTGCTTGGACCGGCCGGCGAGCGAGACCGTGTTCCAGCTGGCCGGTTCGGTCTACGTCTACGGCTTCGGACTTGTGCTGGCTTGGCTGCTCGCGGAGTACGTCCGCCACCAGCAGCGGATCGTCGATCTGCTGGCCGAGGTCCGGCACGGCCAGGCGGCCGAGGTCGAACTGGCGCTCTCCGACGAACGGACCCGGGCGGCGCGCGATCTGCACGACGGGCTGGGTCACCGGCTGACCCTGATCGGGATGGCACTGGCCTTCGCGGTGCGGGCCCGTGAGCGGGACCCCGTTCGTAGCTGGGAGCAGGTGGAGCGGGCTCGGATCGAAGCCGGTGAGGCGTTGACCACGATGCGCCGGTGGGTCCGTGCCCTCAGCCCGGTCCGGGTCGAGGACGGACCGCTCGACGTCACCCTGAACGCCGTGGCCGAGAGCTTCCGCGGCCCGGGACTGGTGGTCCGGGTCCGCGGACGCACCGGTGCTGACGACGACGGAACAGACCTGAGCCAGGGGGTCGCCCTGTTCCTTCACCGCTTCGTCCAGGAGGCGTTGACCAACGTCTTGCGTCACGCCCGCGCCGCCCGGGTCGAGGTGGACTACCGCGTCGTTGGGCACGCCGTGGAGTTGAGCGTGCGCGACGACGGGTCACCGGGCTCCCCGGAGCGGCCTCCTCCAACGCCCGGGTTCGGACTGCGGACCCTGAGCGAACGCGCCGCCGACCTGGGTGGCGGGGTGACGACGGCGTGGTCCGGCTCGGGACTGATCCTCTCCGCCCAGCTTCCGCGGGCACCCCTCCCGCCGGGCCCCGGACGCCTGCCGTCGTGATCAGGGTCTTGGTGGTCGACGACCAGCGACTGCTTCGGGACGGATTGCGGCTGCTGCTGGGTCTGACTGACGGCATCGTCGTGGTGGCCGAGGCCGGCGACGGCCACGAGGCCCTGGCCATGATCGCCAAGCATGCGCCCGACGTCGTTTTGAGCGACGCCCGAATGCCCGGGATGGACGGCCTCGACCTGGTCGCGGCCTGCCGGACCCGGTTCCCCGGTCTGCCCGTCCTCGTGCTGACCACCTTCGACGACGAGGACATCGTCCTCGGCTCACTTGGGGCCGGTGCGGCCGGCTTCCTGCTCAAGGACGTGTCTCCGGAGCGACTGGCGGACGCGGTGATCGCGGCCTCGCGGGGAGAGGTGGTGATCGACCCGCGGGTGGCGCGGATCGCCGTGCAGGTCCCGGCACCGCCCGGGGACGACCCGCTGACGGTGCTGACCCGGACCGAACGACTCCCGCGTTGAGCCCACCAAGACTCGGCGCTGTGAGCTGCCGCCCGGCGGGTAGCGTGAGGATCGATACGTACGCCTGCAGGCAGAACTGTGCCGACGTCCTTGGGCCGGCGCCCCGAAGGAGGAGGCCGAGTGCAGACCTTGGTGGCCTTCGCTCAGCACACCGAAGTCGACCCGGCGTGGGTCCGTGCGGGTCTTGGCCGGGTCGAGGGTTGGTACGGGTCACGCTGGGGTCCGCCGCCCCGAGCCGACGTCGCGGTGAGCGGGCTGGTCGGCCTGGCGCTGTGGCAAAGCCCGAAGCCGTCGTGTCGGTGGCCGGCCTGGGCGCAGATCGAGGCCAAGACGGTGGCCACCCTGCACGTGCCGCTGGGCCACGAGCGGCTGATCGGTCGGATGGCTCTGCCGTACGCGCCGCTGGCCCTGGCCGCGCACCTCAAGCAGCATCCCGCCGACCTGCACCGACTGACTCCGCCCTTTGTGGTCGCCGAGCTGGACGCCGGTGCCGGCGCGCTCACCCTGCTGACCGACGGATTGGGTCTTGGCCGGCTGCACGAGGTAAGCACGCCCGTCGGCCGGTGCTGGAGCAACCGTCCGCTCGCCGCCCTGCGCTTCGCCGGCCGCCGAGCCGAGCCTGACCGTCGGGCTTGGCAGCGGATGGCCGCGTCCGACTGGGCGATGGGTGAGCTGAGTCCGTACCTCGGGGTGTCGGTGGTGGCGGGGAGTACGCAGATCACCGCAAACCACACCGGAGTCCGGGCCAGCAGCCAAGACGTGTTGCGGGAGCTGCTCGACCGGCGCTGCGACCCGCTGACCACCGAATCGGTGGAGCGCACCGCCACCGCTTTGACCGAGACGGTGTCGCAGGTGTCGACGATGTGGCCGGACGTAGCCACCCTCAGCCTGAGTGGAGGCCGGGACTCGCGTCTGGTCGCCGCGGCCTTCGTGGCCGCGGGACGCCCCTTCAGGCTGAAGACCTACGGCGGGGCCGTCGGCGAGGCGGCGACGGCTCGGCGGCTGGTCGAGCTGTTGCCCGACCCGGTGGAGCACGAGGTGACTGCGCCGCCGGGCGCGGCTGATGGCCGACGGCGATCCGGTGGCTACGACCGCGCCCGGCGATGGCACGACGTGACCGAGGGGTTACGCCCGGCCATCTACCTCCGCGGCAACCCGCCACCGGGGCTGCCACACTACGACCCGCCGCTGGTCTGTGGGGTCGGCGGCGAGTTCGGACACGCCCCGGGCTACCCCGACGACGTCGAACAGCTGGAAAGGCTGCCGCTGGGCCGGCGACTCGACGGCTACACCCAGGCGCTGCGGGCCAAGGTGACCCTGCCTCGGGGGGTTGCTCCGTACGCCCTCGACGCGGCGACCCGGCAGATCCGGGCGGTGGTCGACCACGCTGCGGCCCGGGGCGTGACCGACGCCAAGGCGCTGGACTGGTTCTACGCCGACGAGCGCCTGCGGCGCTTCGGGATGGCCGGGGAGAGCGCCGGCCGGGTGATGCCGCTGCTTACCCCTGAGTTCGTCAGCGCGGCGCTCGGACTGAGCACCGCCGAGAGCCGGGCCAGCGCGTTGCACACCGCCCTGATCGAGCGGCTGGTGCCGGAGTGGGCCGGGGTGGGCTACTACACCGCCACCCTGCGGGAGCGGCAGGCGGTGACTCAGCAGCGGCTGTGGGAGGAGAGCGACGCCGAGTGGCTCACCGACGTTATCGCCGCCTCGGCCGACTGGGGCGAGGCTTTCGACGTCGCCCAGGTTCGAACGATGTGGCGGCGGGCCCGGCAGGGTCATGCGGCGCCACGCGACGAGCTGCTCCTGCAGCGGGTGGTGTGGCGAGCCGCGTTCGCCGACCACTTGGCCGCGGTCAACGCCGAGCCCTCGGCGCTCCGGCTTCGGGCACGGACTGCGCCGGCGAACCAGTCGCCGATGCCGATGCCGGTGCCGGTTCGCCGGCGCTCACCGGTGCTGGCCTTGGCGGTCTGGGCCAATGAGGTGCCGCTGGCCCGGCGGTTGGCGCGTACCCGGCTCGGTCGTCGGGTACGGCGTTTCCTCGGGACCTGAACGAATCCGCCGACCCCCCGGTTTGATCCGAGCCGTGCTACGCCGCCGCGTGCTGCTGGGCGTAGCGGATCAGCCCGACCGCGTCCTCGGCGACGATCCGGCCGATTGCCCCGGAGGAGTAGACGCTGACCACGACTCGACCCCGCGGATCGAGGACGAAGCCGGTGGCCTGCAGGTAGTGCGGATCGGGGTTGGTGAACGCCCCGGTCAACGCCGAGATGTGGTCGGCGTCGGCGCTGTGCCCGACGGGGAAGCTCAGCTGATATTTCTCGACCAGTCCTCGGGTGGTGGCCTCGTCGTCGACGGACAAGGAGACGACGCCGGCGCCGAGCTCGTCCAGTTCAGCAAGGTGGCGCTGGAAGCCGCGCAACTGCGTATTGCAGAAGGGGCACCAGGCGCCGCGGTTGAAAATCACCACGCCGAAGCGTCCGGCGAAGTGGTCCGGCAGGTGCAGCACCTCGCCGCCGACCAGGGTCAGGTCCAGGTCGGGGAACGCGTCCCCGGTGTCGATCAGGGTGGTCATGCACAGGCTCCTTCAGGGTTGGGGTGGCGTGTCTGGTTCGTGCTCACCCCTCCTTCGTGACACCCGATCGGCATGTCTTACCGTTCCGAGCTTCCCGGCGCTTCCCCGGCGGCGCTGCGCATCACGTTCAGCAACCCGCGGTAGTCCTCCGCGCACGGGTCACAACTGCCCAGGTGCACAGTGATCCCGGGGAACCGCTGCTCCGGGTCCTCACCCGCGAGCACGAGTTCGGCGTAGACGTCGATCAGCTGCCACGTGTCCTCGCACCCCACGTCACGCGGGTCGGTGGTCAGCAGCGCCCGTACACCAGCCCACCGGTCGTCCACAGCGAAATTCCCCTCTCCCACCGTCACCACCTCGCTCGGCCTGAGTCGGCAGCTCTCCGGGTCGCCGACAATCTCCAGCCACCGCTGCCGGTTGGTGGCATCTTCTGTGTCGCTCTTACCCCGTTCTGGGTCGGTGCTCCCCGATTCGAGCACACCTTCATCTCGGCGTCCGGAATCATCGCCGTCCCTCCCTGGCTCCGGCTGGGGGCGGTGACGACTCGTCGAGATAGCCGCCCTCGAGGAGGTAGGTCCGCAACTTCTGGCGGGCGTCGAACATCGTCTTGTAGACCGCATTCCGGTTGGTGCCCAGTTCGGCGACTATGACGTCCAACGGCACCGCCTGCAGCACTAAGGACACGAAGACCCGGCGCTGATGCGCGGTCATGACTTGCTCCACCCCTCGCCGGACCGCCGCCAGCAGCTCGGCGGCCACGACCGATCCTTCCGGGCCGACGGCGAGAGCGTCCGGCAGCCGTTCCCAGAGCTCCGGCTCCGGATGCGACTCCTGCCGTCGCCAGGCGTGCCGGGCCAGCTTCGACCCGACCTCGAGCACCACGAACTTGTACGCCCAGGTGGTGAAACGACTCTCCCCCCGGAAGGTGTCGACTCGTCGCAGGATCGACAGCGTGGCGTCCGCGGCGGCTTGATCGGCCAGGTCGTTCAACTCCACGCCGACGACCCCGTGGAAACCCGATCGCCGGGCCGCTTCGACGTGCGCGGCCCGGACGAGCAACCCGTGCAGTCGTACGGTGGCCGCTTCCCGGTCCGGGTCCCCGGCGCTCAGGTGACGGACCCAGCGGGCGGAATCGGGATCCATCGCGCCCCCGGACTGCGCCGTCCGCGCTCCTGCCACGGGGGGAGTCTATGGGGACCCTCGGAGCCCTGGCTCTCCCTGAAGGTGTCGCGCGCCGGAACGGTTGCCGCGGCCGTCGCCACCGGGGCGGCTCGGCTGACCGCCGGTAAGAACGTCGGCGTCGCCGACACCAATGCCCATCACCGGCGACACTCGCAGACGGGTCGGAGGATCTGCGGGTGCCGTCCGGTCGCCACCCCGACCACCGAAAGGACGGCGACTATGAGCTTCCTCCTCGACCGCGCCAGTACCGGCATCGAACACCGCGCCGAGGCGTTTCAGCACGCCCTGGCGACACCGTCGCGGACGACCCGGACGACCGTGGTCATCGGTCGACTGTTGGGGGCCGCGTTCGGCGTGTGTTTCCTGACCGGGCTCTACAGCCACTTCCTGCAGCAACCCCAGCCGTGGATGAGGTTCCCGACCTGGCCGCCGAACCTGTACCGCGTCACGCAGGGCCTGCACGTCGCCACCGGAATCGCCGCCATCCCGCTGCTGCTGGCCAAGCTGTGGACGGTGTACCCGCTGCTGTTCGCCTTCCCGCCGTTCCGGTCGATCGGGCAGGCCTTGGAGCGGATCTCGATCGCGATCCTGATCTCCAGCGCGGCGGTTCAGCTCGCCACCGGGGTCCTCAACACCTACCAGTGGTATCCGTTCCCCTTCGCCTTCCGCGACGTGCACTACGCGTTGAGCTGGATCATCGTCGGCTCGCTGATCTTGCACGTGGCCGTACACCTGCCGAAGATCGTGCACTACTGGCGCGACCGACAACCTGCTCCGTCTCCTGGGGACGCCGTTGGCACGCGCGCCGAGGACCGGTGATGGCCGGCGTCGAGCAGGACCGGGCCCTCGACGGCACCGAAGAGGGGGAGTCCGCCCAGCGCGTGGGGCGACGGGCCTTCCTGGGCACGGTCGGGGCCGCCACCGCGGCGGTGACGGTGCTCACGGTCGGCCAGAGTCTGGCCCCGCTTCGGGGGACGGACCTCTTCGGCGCGCGCAACGGCCGAGGCCCTCAGGGCCTACCGGTCAACGCGACCGCCGCGGCCGTTCAGGTCGAGCAGCGCGCCACGGACCCGCAGTGGCGGCTCCAGCTGACGTCGCCCGTCCGCTCGATCGCCCTCAGCCGCGACGAGCTCCTCGCCCTGCCCCAGACCGAGGCGAGGCTGCCGATCGCGTGCGTCGAGGGGTGGAGCGTGGGCGCGCACTGGTCCGGGGTCCGGCTGGCCGACCTGCTGGACCTGGTTCGGGCCGATCCGACGCGGGAAATCCGGGTCCGCAGTCTGCAGCCCGCCGGGGCCTACACCGTGGTCGACATGGGGCCGGAATTCGCCCGCCACCCGTCCACCCTGCTGGCGCTCGCGCTCAACGGGCAGACGCTGAACCTCGACCACGGGTTCCCGGCGCGGATGATCGCCCCGAACCGGCCCGGAGTGTCCCAGACCAAGTGGGTGGGCCGGATCGAGGTCCTCCGATGAGGCTGCTGCGTAGGGGCGTACTGGGCCTGGGGTTCGTGATCGTGGGCGTGTTCGGGCTGGCCGAATGGTTCCTGCGCCGACATCCCGCCCCTTCCCCTCCGGTCGACACCGCGACGATCGAACGGCTGCGTACGGTCGCCGTCCCGGCCCCGAGCCCGGCGCTGGCCCGCAGCCGTCTCCTGATGGGGGCGGTCGGCGTCGCGGTCGCCGTGTGGGGGGCGCACGTTGTGTTCCGTGACGTCGCGCCGGCCAGCTACCTCGGCCTCGGCGTCTGGCTGATTGCGGCGGTCGTCTTACACGACGCTGTCCTGGTGCCCGCCCTGACCGGGCTGCGACTGGCTGCGCACCGGGCGGGACGGGGCACGCCGGTGGCGGCGGTGCGGCTGGCCGAGGGCGGCTTCCTGGTGGCGGGCGCAGTGACCCTTCTGGCCGTCCCGGCCATTTACGCCAAGCACCTCGGTCCGCCGAACCCGACCGTGCTGCCCGGCTCCTACGCCGAGGCGCTGGTCTGGACCTGGATCGTGGTTGCCGTCGTCACCGGAATCGCGGTCACGGCGGTGTGGCTTCGCAGCCGCCGCCCTAGCGTTGCTTGGGTAGTCCAAGGCCGCGGAGGTTCGGATCGGCGGAAGCATAACGGCGGTGAGACACCCTGCTTGTCGCTAGCTTCACCCCAGCGTCATCTCGGTGAAACACTTGCAGGCCCCCTCAAGGAAAGCGTCACATCTCGAATCTAGGGTGAATCTGGCGACACTTGCAGGTTCAACCCCTCAAGGACTCTGTTCTCCGCGGGCGGACCGGTGCTCGTCCGCCGCCATGCCGCCAGCAGTAGGTCGACGTGGTCGCGCACGGCGCGGGCGGGCAACGGTCGCCGGTTTCGAGGTCGACAGTCACGAGGGGCCCGGTCAGTTGAGCCGCGGCCAGTCGGGTGGCCGGCATGCCGGTGGCGTGAGCGCGGACGCGGTCGAGCACCGGCGCGGTCGGCGTCGTCAGGAGGTCGGCGGCAGCCACGAGCCGCTGCACCGCGGGGTCGTGCTGGGCCTCTCCGACCAGCGCCGGTAGCCAGCCCGGCCGGGGAGGTGGTCAGAAACGTGCTCAGCGCTTGTAGGTGGTCCAGCAGGTCATCAGCGGGGTCGGCCTGCGGTGTGGTGATCAGTTCGTTGCGGGCGTCCTCGGCGCTGGCTTCGAGGAGCCGATCAGCCTGCTGGCCGGCTTGCTGAGCGCCCGAGCGATGCGGTAGTCGACGTCGGCCCTCCCGACGCAGCCGCCGGCGAGAGCAACGCCGCCAGGTTCCCTACGGTCGGGCCAGTAGCGGGACTCGCAGACGCTGGGATCCAGTGCCGGGGCTTCACGAATCGGACTCAGCAACGAATCGGTCGGTGCCCAGCACGGCGAGCAGGGCCAGCTTGTCGTAGCTGGGGGTGCCGGGCGTAGCGGTGAAGATCAGCAGGGACTGACCGGTCTCGACGTCGAGCAGGCTCTGGCAGAACAGGTCCAGCCGGCCGACCTCAGGGTGGCTGAAGCCTTTGGTGCCAGAGTGCTGCAGCCCGACCTCCTGCCGCTGCCACAACCGGTCGAACTCCGAACTCTCGGCCCGCAGGCTGTCAACCAGGGCCGCCGCCGGGGAGGAGACGCCGTCCCGGGCGGCGGCGGCTCGGAGAAGTGCCACGTTGACCCGGCCGGCCAGCTCGTGTTCGTCGGGGGAGTAGCGCTCGCGCTCGGCCGGATCGGTGAACCATCGGTACCCCGCGCTCCGCCGCTGGCCCTCATATCCCGTCTGCGGGCCGAGCAGGGCCACGGCCGGTGCGGTCTGCAGCAGAGTCTCCCCCAACGGCCCCATCACCTGGGCGGGGGTGTCGGCCAACCGATCCACGACCCGCATCAGACCCGGACTGATGTGTTCGGTGGCCCCGTGCCGGTCCGGTACGCGGTGCCCGGCCAGGACGAAGAGGTGGTCCCGCTCGGCCGGCGTGAGTCGCAGTCCCCGGGCCATGGACGCGACCATCTGTTCGCTGGGCTGCGGGCCGTTGCCGCGCTCGAGTCGAGAAACGTAATCGACCGACATGTGGCACAGACCGGCAAGTTCCTCTCGCCGTAGACCTTGCACACGGCGGCGCGACCCGCCCGGCAGTCCCACGTCCACCGGCCGGAGGGCCGCTCGGCGGGTACGCAAGAACTCCCCGAGCGCCACCTTGTCCACCCTGCGTCCCATGGCGCTGTCCCCTCGTGGTGTCGAATTCCCGATCGGTCCGACCGGATCCTTTCCATCGTGGCCCGGGCCTCGCCGATGAACCACTGACCATGGATCAGTGGATACGACGTCCCTGGTTGCGACGGCACGGATGCGCTGCACTGGGTTCATCTCGCGGAAGTCGGCCTCAGCCGACGCCAACTCCGCTCAACGCGACCCGAAGGTGAATGACCATGTGGACGAAAGAGCAGCTGCCGGACCAAACGGGACGAACGGTGCTGGTCACCGGGGCCGCCGGTGGGCTCGGGCAGGTGGTGTCTCGAGACCTGGTGGGGGCGGGCGCCCACGTTGTGGCCGGCGTCCGCAACGTCGAGGCCGCTCGGGACGTGTTCGCCGACCTGGGCGGTGCGGTGGACGTCCGCCGTCTCGACGTGGCCAGCCTGACCTCGGTGCGTGAGTTCGCCGGGTCGTGGGCGGGCTCCTTGGACGTGCTGATCAACAACGCCGGCGTGATGGACGTTCCGGCCGCCCGAACCTCTGACGGACTGGATCTGCAGACCGCGACCAACTTCTTCGGTCCGTTCCTGCTGACCAATCTGCTGCGGCCGCACGTCCGCGACCGGATCGTCCACGTCACCAGCCAGTTGCACCGACAGGCCCGCCTCGACCTCGCCGACCTCGACTGGCGTACCCGGGAATACCATCCGATGCACGCCTACCGGGAATCCAAGCTCGCCGTGGTCCTGTTCTCCCTGGAACTTCAACGGCGACTGGCTGCGCAGGGGAGTCCGGTCCGCTCGATCGTCGCGCACCCGGGGATCACGCGCACCCCGCTGGCCGCCCACTCCCGGTCCAACGTCATCAATCACGTCCGCCCGATGACCAACAGTCCCGCGGTCGGCGCACTCTCGATCCTGTTCGCCGCCACCGCCGACCTGCCGGGTAACGCCTACGTCGGACCGCGCGGGCCGGGAGGCTTCAAGGGACATCCTGCGATTGGCAAGCCGGGTCGCAATGGCGCCGACGAGCAGGTTGCCCGCGACCTCTGGGACGTTGCGGACCGCCTGACCGGCCGGCCATGATGAGCCGATGAGGTGGACCGAGGACGGTCTGCGCGTCGGCGGTTTCGACGGTTTTGTGCGGTTCGATCAGACCGTCGGTGACGTCGTCCCCAGAGCGCCGGGCGTCTACGCCGTTGTCCGCCCCGAGGACACCGCGCCGACATTTCTGGACGTGAGTCCGGCCGGGCACTTCAAGGGCCGTGATCCGACGGTGGCCCGGCCGGTGCCCGAGGCGGCCTGGGTGCCGAGGGCTCACGTCGTCTACCTCGGTAAGGCATCGTCTGCCAAGGACCGTCACCGCGGCCTACGGAAACGCTTGGCCGAATACCGACGGCACGGCCAGGGTGAGCCGGTGGGGCACTGGAGTGGCCGCTACGTCTGGCAGCTCAGCGACCACGCCGACCTGCTGGTCGGGTGGCAGGCCGTCACCGATCGCGATCCGGCCGCCGCCGAAGCCGAGCTGATCGCCGAATTTGTCCGCACCTACGGCGCACGTCCCTTCGCCAACCGCAAGCTGAGGTGAGAGCAGCGGCCTGGTGAAGACGGATGACCGGGCGCCCCTTACTGCGCGACGCACCCGCTGCAGAGGGTGCATCGCGGAGCAAAGGTTGCGCCGCGGTCCAACCTGGGGAAGCGGGGCTTCCGGTCAGGGTTCGACGACGACGAGCTGATGTGGAGTCCGGTTCAGCGACGCCACCCCATCGGTCGTGCAGACGACGATGCCCTCGATCCGGGCGCCGTGCCGGCTGGGCAGATAGATGCCGAGTTCCGCCGAGAAGGCCATGCCCGGTTCGAGGAGCAGGTCGTGGCCGGCCCGATGTAGGGGTCCTCGTGGGTCTCCCGGCCGATCCCGTGCCCGGTCCGGTGCAGGAACGCCTCGCCGTAGCCGCCGTCGGTGATCACGGTCAGTGCGGAGATCCTGGTCTCGAACAAGTCGATCTCCAAAATGGCCGGTGTGCACTGACGCTGAACGGGAGATCTGAAGACCCGTGCCACCGAAGTAGGGTTCGGGGATGAAGCTGTGGGTCAGCCTCCCCGAGGAGGACGGGGCCGTCCTGGATCGGTTCGCGGTCCGCGCTGGCCTGCGCGCGAGATCTGCCGCGCTGCAGTACGCGCCCGACTGCTGCGGTTGCCCGGGATCGAGCAT
Organism: Friedmanniella sp.; assembly: GCA_965218535.1. GTDB lineage: Bacteria > Actinomycetota > Actinomycetes > Propionibacteriales > Propionibacteriaceae > Microlunatus. The sequence goes on along the minus strand of CBDCLF010000001.1, from coordinate 414,293 downwards.
CATTACGCGGACGCCTGGGCCGAGTGGGAGCGCTCAGGTTAGCAGGCCTCGTGGGAGGGCACCGCCGCTGACGGGCTGCCCTGATGTAGTGGGGGAACCGGATGGACCGAGGTGTGGTGATCGTGGTCCCGGTGACCAGAAAGCTCATCCAGGTCCAGCGGCGCAGGCCCTACTCCCGGCCGTCGAAACCGGTCTCCGTCAGGATTTGAAGGCCAGAGTCAAGCAGGTCCAACTGGTCAGCGGTGAGGTCTTTGCGGTACATCGTGCCCGCTTTACCGCCGATCGCGGCTGGATTGGCCAGCCCGACGGGAACGAACCCGGCCTTGACCAGCACCTTCCGCGATGCGACATTCTCCGCCGAGGTGGCCGCGGTGATCGCCGAGAGTCCGTGTCGCGCCGCCGCCACCCGGCACAGCTTCCGTACGGTCGCGGTCGCCATCCCGCGACCGGCGGCGTGACAGGCGACCCGGTAGCCGAGTTCTGCGTTCGCGTCCTTGATCCGATAGAGGTTGAACCGGCCCAGGACCGAACCATCGTCATCGACGAGGACGTAGAAGGCGCTGCCACCGGCTTCTTGCTCGGCGAGCAGCGCGCTGAGCCGCTCGGAGAATTGGTCGAAGAACTCGTCGCCGCGATCGGAGACGGAGGCGGCGAAGTACGCGCGGTTCGCTCGCTCAAAGGCCAGAACAGTCGGCCCGTGCTCGGCCCGGAGACGCTGCAGCTCGGGCACTTTCTGAGGCTATCAACCTGCTCCGCCGGGTCGACGCGACGTGCACCGGCAGCCGGTTGTGACCTGGCTTGCGTCCGGCTTCGGACGTAGTTGGCGGCCGGCCGGCGGACCCGGTGCTGGACGGGTGCGCACAGTTATGAACGTGGGCTGCGTCGCCGACCAGAAGCGGTCGCTCGACTTCTACACAAACAAGCTCGGCTTCGCCACGGTCACCGACGCCGAAATGGGCCCGGGAAACGGTGGATCGAGGAGCACCAACAGGCGCCCATACCAGCGTGGTTCTCAGCCGGGCGGCCGACTTCGACGTCGCGCCGGGGTCTGCCACCGCGCCGACGCTGCAGTGCGACGACCTGCACCGAACCTACGACCAGCCCCGGCGGCCGGCGTCGACGTCTCCGAACCAGTGCCTGAGCTCTGGAACAGTTACATCCTGCTGTTGATCGAGGAGTTCCCGGACACGGGAACCTTCTCCCCCAAACCCTCGGCGGCACTCCGGTGACGCTTCACCTGTTCATCGCCGACGCCGACGCCGACGCCGACGCGACCTATCAGCGCGCACTCGACGCCGGGGCCACGCCGCTGATGCCGCCGAGCGACGCCTTCTGGGGGGACCGGTACGCCCAGGTTCTGGACCCGTCGGGGCATCGGTGGTCGCTGTCCACTCGGCACGAGGATCTCAGCGGCGACGACATGGCCGACCGCGGTGAACAGTGGCGGCGAGAACACGGCAATCCGACCAGCCCCGGCGAGGTGTCGGGCGTCATGGCCGACGACGACCGGCCCGCCAGCAGTCTCGGGTGATGGCGTATTCGACCTCGCCGTGCTCGCTCCCGGGAAGCGGATCGTCGTAGCCGCCGTCGAAGGTGCGGACGTAGGTCATCCCGACCGCGGTCATCACGGCGCGGGAGCCGGCGTTGACCGCCATCGTCTGGGCGAAGATCCGGGTGAGCCCCACGTCTTCGAAGCCGTAACGCAGCAGCTCCCGTGCCCCCTCGCTGGCCAATCCCCGGCGCCAGCACGAGCGCAGCAGCCGGTATCCGAGTTCCGCCTCTCCCGCTGTTGGCTCGCCCGGTGTGGACTGGTCCGGTCCCGGCGCGTGTTCGAGGATCCACCAGCCAACGAAGTCGCCGTCGACGAACCCGACCCAGAATCCCAGCCCGCGAGCCGGATCGGCGCTCGCGAGCCGCCCGACGTGAGCCTGCTCGACCTCTTCCCGGGTCCGGGCCCGGCCGAAGATGTAGCGCAACACCTCGGGGTCGGAGTCGAGTTCCACCTCCAGCTCGAGGTGCTCGTCGGCCAGCGGCACCAGTTCGAGCCGGGGCGTGCGGAGGGTACGCCCCCTGAGCTTGTCGAAGGGCCTCGAAGAGGTCGGCTTCAGTTGCGGCACCAGACCATCCTTTCGGGCTCCGCAACCGGATTTGCTGCGGAATATGCCGGTCCCGGGTCAGCTCACGACGACGACGGCGGGCCGACCGGTCGCCGCATCGCCGTCCTCGGCCACGTATCCGGTAGCGAATCTCGCTCGTGCCGGCGTATGTCGGCGAGGCCGGGGGCGAGTTCGCCGTCGGGGATGGCGACGAAGCCGAGGCGGCGATAGTACGGCCCGTTCCACGCGACGTCGACGAACGTCGTCAACGTGAGGTACGGCAAACCCTGCCCGGACGCCCAGCGGTGGACGTGCTCGATCAGTTGCGCGCCCAGTCGTTTCCCGGCGTGGTCGGGGTGGACCGAGACCTGGTCCACGTGCGCGTTCTGGTCGATCAGGCTCGCCATCACGACAGCGATCGGCCGGTCCTGGTCGTCGGCGGCAACCCATACGCGTCCTTGAGCAGCTGCGGTGCTCAGTGCGGCGGCAGCTGGCGGTTCGGCCTCGGCCACCACGGTCATGCCGAGGCTGCGGAACAGGGAGCCGGCGGCCACGACCAGTCGAACCAGCGTTTCTGCTTCGTCGGCTCGCGCCGGTCGAATGTTGCGGTCGAAGATCACCGGTGAAGGTCAGCCAGCCGCGGGTGACAGTTTGGCTCACCCACGTCGGTTGGCGCCAGTCGGTCGTGGACGGCTCGGCCGCTGCCTGCCCACATGCTGCCGATCACCACTCCGACCACCGGATAGGTCAGTGCTGTCGCGGCAAGGGTGATCGGGTCGCGCCTGCCGGAGCCGCCGGGGAACGCGCCGATCGCGGCGATGTGGCCGAGCTGCCAGGGAACCGCGATCTTCGCGGTGTTACAACGCGCCGTCCGCCCGAACGAGGCCGGCCCGCCGACGCGGACGGTGACGGTCAACCCGTAGCGACGTTTGCCCAGGTCGACTGGGCCGGACCGGACTCCTGCGCGGCCGCCACCAGAGCGGCCAGCGCGGGCAGGGCCGCGCTCACCGCGTCCGGGCAAATGCGGCGTCGACTCCAGCCCGCCCGGTGCGCGACGACCCCGAAGGGGACCATGGCGGCGCACCGACGCCCAGATAGCCGACTGCGTCCAGCCCGTACGCCTGCTCTCGCCGTGGAGCCAACGGGTGCATGGCGCGACCGTACCCCCAGCGGGCGCGACCGTGACCCCGGCTCGGACCAAAGCTGCCGCATTCTCGCGCCGGGCCGACGAGTACGCGTTTCGCCCGGTGTCACCCCAGGTGCGTCCGCGACCCAGTGATCGATGGCGGGTGGAACCACGGTGCTCAGCGCTAGGCTCGTCAGGGAGCGACGACGGCCGGTCTTGTCCGCGGCCCGGGATCGGCGGGACGGAGGATCCGTGACGGCAGCGACGTCGGTCGAACGCCGCCCGGCCACGTGGGAGCAGTATCTGGCCCTCGGCGAGGATCTACGTGCCGAGTACATCGACGGGGAGATCATGATGTCGCCGTCGCCGGGCCGTCGACACCGAACCATGGTCCGGCGGCTGGCGAACGTGATCGAACCAGCCCTTCCCGACGGCTACGCGGTCACGACTGAATGGGCGTGGAAACCGGGCGGCGACGAGTTCATCCCTGACGTCATGGTCCATCCCGCCACCGCTGAGCAGGTTCGCTTCACCGGAACTCCGTTGCTCTGCGTGGAGGTTCTCTCGACGAACCGGGCTAGCGACTACGTCACCAAGGTGTACAAGTATCCCGCCGCCGGACTTTCGCACTACTGGATCGTCGACCCTGCGGGGCCGAGCATCGACGTCCTGGTCCTCGACGGTGATCATTACACCCTGCTGCGGACCGTCACGATCGAAGACGATCCGGTCGAGTTGGCCGTCGGTAGCGTTGGCAGCGTCGTCATCGACCTCGGTCAGCTGACGACTTGAGCCGCGGGACGGTTTCCCGCTCGACGGAGACCTGGCGTTCTCCGTCACCGTAGATTTTCCCGAGCCTCATCGGCGGGTCGATCGAGCAGGTCTGCGTTCACGCCTAGTGTCGAAGGCCTTAAGTGCGCCACATCGGCGCAGCCGCCTTCGAATCGGTCGTCTCGGCCGACGACCCGGGAGGTCATCCGACATGAGGACCAGGACCGATGAGGCGGGCTGGGTCCGTCAGGCCACGCGACTACTCGAGTCCTGCTGGGCCGGGTGGTCCTCGTGCTGAGCGTGCAGCACCTGACCAAGCGCTTCGGGGCGCAGCTCAGCCTCGACGACGTGTCCTTCACCTGTCTGCCGGGGACCGTGACCGGGTTCCTCGGTCCCAACGGGGCAGGTAAGACGACGACGATGCGGGTGTTGTGCGGGCTGTCGCATCCGACCTCGGGGACGGCGACCATCGACGGTCGGGCGTACGCCGACATCCCCAACCCCGGCCGCTTGGTCGGGGTGTTGCTGGACGCCGGCGCCACCCATCCGGGTCGGCGCGGACGGGAGGTGTTGAGCTTGGCCGCCCAGACGATGGGGGTGCCCAGCTCCCGGGTCGGCGAGCTGCTCGAGCTGGTCAGGCTGACCGGTCGTCCCGAGCGGCTGCGGACCAAGCAGTACTCCCTGGGCATGCGCCAGCGACTCGGGCTGGCCAACGCCCTGCTCGGGGACCCGCAGGTTCTCGTGCTGGACGAGCCCGCCAACGGTCTGGACCCCGAGGGGATCATGTGGATGCGCGGCCTGCTGCGCAGGTTCGCCGACCGCGGCGGCACCGTGCTGCTGTCGTCTCACCTGCTCGGTGAGGTCGAGGCCGTCGCCGACCAGCTGGTGGTGATCGGCCAGGGTCGGATCGCCGCCGCGGGCAGCAAAGAGAAGTTGTTGGCCGGCACCTCCGGTGGGGTTGACGTCACCAGCCTCGACAACGCCGCCTTGGCCCGTACGTTGCGGGACCGGAGCGTGAGGGTCACCGAGACTCGCGACGGCTTGGTCGTCGACGCCGACGCCGCGGTGGTCGGCCGGGCGGCCCTCGAAGCCGGAGTGGTTCTGACCGGCCTGCAACGAGTCGCCGGCCACGGACTCGAGGAACTGTTCTTCACCATGACCGCCGGCGCTGAACTCGGTGACGCCGAACCCGCACCGAGACCGTTGGAGGCCCACCGGTGAGCACGTCGACTACGTCCTCGCCCGTTCGGTCCGGCGTCGCCTCACGACCACCGCTGCCCCGGCTGACCATGGTGGAGCTGCGTAAATCCGTGGACACCCGCGCCGGACGGTGGTTGATCATCATCGTCGCCATCGCATCGGTTGGGGTCGCGGCAGGTCAAGTATTCGCCGGCGCGGACACCGCCGGGAACTTTGCGCTGTGGCTGTCCATCCAGCAGATTCCGGTGGGCTTCATCGTGCCGATCCTTGCCATCCTCATGTTGACCAGCGAGTGGGGCGCCCGCACCGGCTTGGGAACGTTCACGTTGGTGCCGCACCGGCAGCGGGTCATCGGCGCCAAGCTCTGTGCGGTGCTGGTGTTGACCGTGTTCGCTTTTGCCTTCAGTGCCGCGATGACCGCGGCGGGGACCGCCTTCGGCGCGCTCGGGCAGAAGGTCCCCGCCGACTTTTCGGTGACCTGGTGGCAGGTCCTGCAACCCTTCGTGGTGTTGCTGGTGACCGTCTTGGTCGGGTTTTCCCTCGGCCTGCTGCTGCTCAACGCACCTGCGGCCATCGTCATCTTCTTCGCCGTCCCCTGTTGTTGCCGCTGCCCTTTCTCTTCGTGGAGAGCTTGCGCGACGTCGGCCCCTGGGTCGACTACAACACTGCCCTTCAGTCGCTGAGTGCCGAAACTCGCGCCACCGGTATTCAGTGGGCACACATCGCCGTCACCTCGGCCATTTGGTCGTTACTCCCGGCCGCGATCGGCGCCCGGCGGGTCCAGCGGGCCGAGATCGCCTAAACCTGGTCATCGCCTAAACCTGGAGATCGACCCGGTACGGCGGGCGGATCGAGCCCGATGGCGGGCTCGGCCACGGGTTGTGCTGCGCGGCGCAGGTGCACCCACCGGGGAGAACGCGCGAGCGCAGGTGCGCCGTACTGCGAAGCAGCCGACCTGCGCCCAGCCGCTGAGATAACGGCAGCGGACGGGGTGTCACGGCGTTGTGTGGCAGGCTCCGAGAGCAGGGTAACGACCGCCCGGTGAAGGAAGACACCGGAGCTGACGGTCGGAATCGAACCGACAACCGCCTGTTTACAAGGTCGACGCTAGGGTTCCACAGAGGTGCATTGCGCCTAGTCAGGCGCAGGTAAGCGGCACGCTCATCTCGCCCTACTCGGCGCCGTTGCTGTCAGCGTCGCTGTCAGTTACTGCTGCTCAAGTGAGGGGCGCGGCGTCACGGCATCTGCCCTCGCTCCGTGGCTGGCGGCGATGTCTTGTGTCGGTGCCGCTGGCGCAGCTCGCTGAGTCGTCTCCGGATCAAGTTCCTTTCCACCTTGTCCAGATTTAGAGGCGGGTCGAGCCGCTGCAGCACCTCCGTTTCTAGCTCGTTCAAGACGTCGGCGTCCTGAACGGGGAGGGTCACGACTCGCAGGTGCTGGTGCATCCACGTCGTCAGCCGGTCCTCGTCGATTTCTGCCTCATGCCGGGCGTTCGCCAGGATCGCCCCGAGGCTGAGCCTGAATGTCGAGAAGTCGTGTCGGCCGGCGAGGTGCATGCCGCGGATGCGGCTCCACAGCGTGTTGGTGGACTTGCGTCCGCTGCGGGAGCGGGTTGCGCCAGCGAGACCGGCGTAGATGAGTCCCGGCGCGACTGGCTGATCGAGCCCGGCCTGCAGATCTCCAGCGCCCTCCTGGTCGATCCACCAGCTGTAAAGCCCTGGCGACTGCAGCCCGCTGCTGCCGCTTGCCAGGAAGTCAGCCGGGGTCTTGGCGCTAGCGACGTCGCGGAGTGCAGCGATAACGTCAGTGACTTCGAGCGACCTGGCCGGAGCTCGCCTCGCTGGCGGCGCAGCTGCGACGGTGTGGAAGCCATTCAGGCCGCTCCTGGCTTCCCTCGGATCTCGCAGTCCAACGATCCCGCCGACCCTCGCTGTGCCACCATCAGGTTGTGGTCGGCGACGAACTCCGAGTGGTGGACGCCTTCTGTGCCTGGCTGGCCAATCGCGGGTGGACGACCGAGCGCGAGGTCCACCAGGTGGATGTCATCGGTACTCGCGGCCAGGAGCGGCTCTATGCAGAGGCGAAGGGCCGCACCGCTGCCATAGGACTCGACGTCGACACGCTTTACGGACAGCTGCTACGTCGCATGCCGGCCAACGAGTTGGGCTCTGCCGTCTTCGCTGTGGTCGTGCCGACGGAGGCCGTCGAGGCGGTCCTGCGAGTTCCGGGTCGCGTGCGGGCGGCCCTGGGCATCGAGGTCTACAGCGTCGCCGTAGACGGTTCGATTGCTCATGTCGGTGACGGCCGCGACCCACTCTCCTAGGCACTCACGACTTGCCTCGACCCAAACAACCCAAGACGGACTGCGGCCAGGCTCGCGCCGACCCTCCTCGCCGACGAGAGGGGCGGCGATGACTGACCTGTCGGAAGGTGTGTGGGCCCCGATCGCAGCATCGTTCAGCGTTGCTGCCGCGAACCGTCCGCTCTCCAAGTCGGGGAGGGGGTGTTCCGCGTCGGCCCGCGTCGCCAGATGAGCCCGCCCGGTGTCTCCGCGAATTGCGGCGGACGCTGCCAACTGAGACTAGAGGTGAGACTATGGCTCTCGTTTGCAACTGGCCGCTCAGACCTTGAGGGGTCGACCCGGGGATGCCGCCGGTCTGCGCCGGGTTCCGACCACGAGCGCAGCGTCCTCGGTCGAAGAGCGTTAAGGATTACGAGATGACACCACGCTACTCGCACTGGATGGTGCCCGATTTGGCATCGCCCGACCGAGCAGCAGAGCTTTTAAGCCGCGCCGCGGACGTCGATAAGTTCACTCTCAACTTCACCGAGACTCAGAAGATTTTTCCTAACGGCGCTGTTCCTTTCGCTGCGGCGTTGGCGTTCGTACGGTCAACGGGTGAGTGCCAGGTTGAGGTTGAGGTGGTGGCTGGGGGTGCGTCTTGCTCGAGCGTCTCCGCTCCCCTGACGCTGCAGTCCTACGATCGCCAAGCCGGCGATAAGTTGACGAACTCAGTATGGCTCTACAAATCCGAATCTGAGGCACTAACTCTCACGAAGAGATTCATGAGCGTCCTTCTTGATCAAGTGCGGTGCGAGGAGGGTGTTATAGATTCCATCAACTGGTGTTTATATGAGGTCATGGATAATGTATTTCAACACAGTCTTAGCGACGCTGGGTTCGTTATGATGCAGCTGCACCAAAAGCAACGCCTCTGCGTCATCGCCGTCGGTGACACTGGGGTAGGAATTCAGAAGTCCCTGGCGATGGCGTACAGGGCAGGCGCTTCTACAGCGGATCCAGCTGTCTTGCGTGATCCAGGAGCAGCTATCGACTACGCCCTGCAAAAGGGGGTGACAAGTAAGGGGGGTGAAAATCAGGGCAATGGATTGTTCGGCCTGCGCCGAGCAGCGGAAATGAATGGAGGCCGGCTGGGCATCCACTCGGGTTTCGGCTCTTGGAGGCTAGTGGACGGAAAAGTTGCCTGGACGCATGATCGTTGGCGAAAGCTGGCGGACATGGAGAATCACCAGGGCACCCTTATCGATTGGCAACTTGATTGTTCCCGCGAGGTGAAGATTTATGAGGCGCTAGGCGCGAAGCAGACGTCGAGCGACCTACTCGAGACCATCGAGAGTGACGACGGAGTGCACCGGATCCCAGTCGAGGAAATTGAAGCTGCACTCGGGTCGCGGGGGTTAGGATCTGAGTTGCGCACTCGACTGATCAACTACCTGCGGGCGGGCGCGCGTTTCCTCGTACTTGACTTCCGCAACGTAGGAGTTGTTTCTTCTAGTTTCGCGGATGAAGTTCTCGCCAAGTTGGCCGTTTCTATGGGGGAGTTGCCGTTCCGACGCCAAATTCGGCTTGAGGGGGTCTCTACTACTAACTTCACTCTGATCGAGAGCGCAATTCAGACGCGCCTAGAGGCCGCCTCGGATGAGTCAGGGGTAGGGATCGACCAGTAGTTAGGTCGACGCATCTGTGCGTCAGGAGACTTGCGAATGGGCTACGGGTGAGGGCCAAAAGACGCTTCGGCATCTACCTGTAGGGGGGGCGAGGCCGTGCCTGATGACGCTCAAGTTGGCCATCACTGTGAGCCTGGGACACGGCGGACAAGATCGTTTCGGCTGACTCGAGCGCAAGCACCTCGCTTCTGCGCCACGCCCGGTGGTGACCGCCCTGGTACCTCCTCGAGTCTTTATGTTGCTCCTGGAGCCCTTCGCTGCGCGGGAGGAGGCAAGCGAAGCTTCGGGATGCGGAGCGTCAGCGGCACGACCTCTCGGCGCGCACGCTGGGCGGTGCTGGCACTCATCAGGCAGCTTGGTCCGTACTCTCAGAGTTGTGGCCGAGCCAACTTCCGAAGGCGGCACGGTCTCGAGGTTGCCCTCCGATGAGGCCGCGGTCGACCAGAGCAGCCCCGCTGCCGCTACGCCTGAGTCAGAACAGCCGGACTCCGCCTCAGCTGAGTTGAGGTGCGAGGTTGAAGCACTCGGGCAAAGCGCCAGGTAGAGCGCGGACCCTTACTCGAGAGGCTCGCAAGTCAAGAATTAGCGTTGATATAGCCGAGGGGGGCGTCCCTTGTTGGCCACGACTTCGCGGACCTCTCCTTCCCACGTATTCACCAGCTGGCGCCAACGCTCCGAGTTTAGAAAGTCGTCGATGGTCGCCGGGTTCGTCAGATCTATCGTCGGCGGGTACATGAAGATGACGCCAGACTCAAGTGCGCCCTCCGTGATCACGCCCTTCTCGACGAGTATGAGCATCGGTAGCCCGATGTGGTAGGCAATAGCCGTCTCAAGGTGAAGGTACGGACTCGTCGTCCACTGGTCCTTGACCGGACCGATGACATGAAGCAGTTCAGTCGCCTGAGCCTCCGGTCGATCGACTCCTTGAATAACGTGGAAGCGGCGCAGGCCGATGCCAAGGAGCCCGTTGCAGTCCATCATGACGCCCCGAATGTGGCCCATCGGGTCTTTGCCATAGTCGGTATCGCCAATGGTTCGCGGCTCCATGCCCCGCGACCTGAAGTACTTTGTGACCCTGGAGAGAAAATAGCGCTGCATCTCGTTGAACGGCGTGGCGCGGCTGACGAAGACGCTGATCATGGTGCGCCACCGCTCGCCGCGACGATCTCGGCAACCGCTTCCCGACTACTCAGCAGATACGCGCTTCCAGAGATGGCTCGACGACGCTGCGAAGCGTCTTCGGTTCTTGAGCTCAAGGTGGCAGCCCGACCGCCCGGCGCCAAAAAGCAGTACAGGAGCGCTCGAGGATGTCTCTCTCTCACAGTCGCAAACTCTTCGTCGAGCCCGTCCATGCCGCCGATGAAGAAGACGCCGTCGATCCTCGGCTCCGTCAAAACCTCTCGCATCTTCGTCAGACTGCTAGCCCTGGCGGACGCGACATCTGGAGCTTCGGCTCGAGGCGTCTCCGTTGGACGTACGCCCTCAGTGCCGGCAAATCGTCGCATCTCATCGGTGTACTGATCGGCGAAGAACGCGGAGTAGACGAGCTCGATCCGTTGGCCCTGCTGCCCGGGGTAGGAGTTCGCGAGATCGAGAACGAGCGGGGTGATGCTCGGGTGCCCACCGAACCGCAGGACGACGTCCGGCCGCTCCATGATGGCCTCGATCACGGCCGCCGCTGCCAGGTCGATATCCGGGTGAGAGTAGGGGCGAACCGCGCGGGCACGCTCGCCTCGCGGGTGTGAGGCGGACAGGAGGATCCGAGTCACCGGAGGTTCTTCCCGAAGTCACCGACGTACGCCACCTCGAGCGGGCGCCGTTTGGTGAGCCAGTGCAGCAGCGACTCCTGGTCGGGATCGAGCAGTCGATGCGTATGAACGACCCAGCCGTCCGAGCCTCGCCGCCGGAGCCCCGAGCCTCGGAGCCGGTGAGCCCGGCGAAGGTCCTCAGCGCGAGGCGGGCGAGGGATTGCGTGCACGACCAACCGGCGACGGCCCGGCTTCGCGGCGCTGAAACCTGACTCGTCGAGCGGTTCGAGGGTGTAGCCAGCGTCGACCAGCGCCTTCCCGGCCTCCTCGAGGGCCGACCGTCGGCGAGCCCACCACGCAGATGAATGTTGGTACTGCATCTCTCGCAGAAAGCGGATTCGTTCGTCGTCAGTCAGGTCGGTGGATCCCTTGAGCACGTCGGCGGTGAAGCGCCGACCTTCCTCGACCTGACCTCCGAGCGCAGTGCCCATATCTGGCGTCGTGAAGCTCATGAGCCCGATCCCATGGTCCCGCGCATAGCTGAGCTCCCAAGTCACCCATGGTCGCTTCGCGACCAGGGGTGATTCGACGACGAGCACCAGGGATCGCCCGTCAAGATCACGCGCCAGTGTGCGCTGAAAGTCCACGCCGGGATCGATCGAGATGCGGTCGAGGAAGACGTCCCAGCCTTCGTCGATGAGGATGCGCCTCAAGGCGTACGCCCACTCGCTCCCGTCCTGTTGGGCGTAGGAGATGAAGACACTCCGCTCGCTCTCCTCCACGCCCATGAGTCGCAGGACCTGGGTGACGACATGAGTTTCGTCGTACCGACCACCGAGAGCGATCGCGTTAACGCTGTAGAGGGCAACCGGTGCCTGCTCAGAAAAGTCACCCTTGCTGGGATCAAACACGAAGTAGACCGGGATGTTCCAGCGCAGGCAGTCGGACACGGCGTTTCCCACCCGTGGATCGCCCGCCGTGGATCTGCCTTCGCTCACCACGATCAGGCTCTGATGGGCGATCTCCTGGGCCGTGCGGGCGAGGAGATCGGGGAGTGAGTCCTGCACGGCATAGCGTTCGGTCCCCTGGTCGACCCGGCGGGCGTGGAGCTCGCGGAGAAGGGCGTCGCCTGCGCCAGGACCTGACGTGAGAACGGTGATGGCGGGTAGTTGAACGGTCACGGCAGTGTGGGCCTCTCAGATCGGAGACGTCGAAGACCGGGAAGTCGGCTGGTCGGGCGGCCCGCAGCCGCTCTTAGCCATCGGTCCACCTCCGGGTGCAAAGTCGCCCGGAGATCGTATGAAGAGAACGGTGAGTGCACGCGGTGAGAGAGCATCGACGCGGGTGGCGGCAGCGCTCGATCTCGCAAGATCAGGCAGTGCGTGCCGCGGGCGAACAGATAGCCAAGTTCCACAGCCAAATTCTGGTCGTTGCGGGTGTCCGTGTCGAAGACGGCGATGCCGTAGCGGCAGTTCTGTAAGCACAGCTCGACGTTGCCCCAGATCTCACCGCTGTAGTCGACGTCGTCGGCACGGATGATGTCGAACCCTAGGCTCTCGCCGGTCGACCGGACGATGCCCTCGATCTCCTCCCTCATCGGCGAGGAGCCGAACCCCATCATGAGGAAGACGTTCGTATGCGGTCGCGGATGGTCACGAAGGAAGTTTGAGGTCGACGTGTGTCTCATCGCTCTTTGATAGTCGACCGCCTGCTCAGCGGGTGCGTGTGCAACGGCCACTCTCACCGCTGACCCTCGAGCTGTGCGATGACGTCGGAAACCCAGTCGTCGTCCCGCCGTGCAGCCGCAAGCGGCAGCAGCATCCGCAGATCATCCGTCGTGCTCGCCAGGTCGAAAGCCCTGTCGGGGTGGACGAGGACATCGCCCAGATGCTCCTCCGCGGCCGATCGATCTCCACGAACGACGGCCAACTCCAAGGCACACATGTGATCCCAGTACTCAGTGTTGCGTCGCGTCAGCCGCCGCTTGACCGCGTAGCTGACCACGGCAAGAAGCGGGTCGTCAACCCCGGGACGATCAGCCGCCGCGAGCATCACGGCGTTGACCCCGGGGTAGGGATCGCGAGAATCGGACTCGAAGCCGGACCTGTAGGCCTCCGCGGCGCGTCTCCGGTACGTCGTGCAGACAGCGGACGGCTGAGCGGCGGCAACCGCGGCTCGCCACTGCCGCTTGTAGGTGCCGCCAAGCAAGCCGTACGTCTCGGAGTTCTCGCGGTTGTCGAGCAGGGACCTCAAAATGGCGGTGGACTCGTCGAAGCGGTCGAGCCGCCCGAGTGCGAGCGCACGAAGCTCCTGGACGACCCAGCTCTGGGCCACCGAAGCATCGACGCGAGCAATGGTGGCCAGCATCTCCAGCCAAGCGCCCTTGTCGCGGAATGCCTTGATAAGGGCGACGATGACCTCCGGCGCGCACTCATCGAGATCACCGAGCTCGCCCCGAACGGCGATCAGCGCGTCCGCGCCGTCGAGCGCCGCTCGGGCAACGGCCTGCCCATCAGCATCTTCTGCCATCACGGCCGATGCGAAGGCGTCGAGCCGCGTGTGCTCGACGTCAAGCTGGGGCAGGCCAGCGACGAGCTGGAAGACCGGGCTGTCTACCGTTCGGGAGCGGGCCGCTCGGAGGCGACGAGTCAGGCTGAAGCGCAGCCCCTCTAGCTGATTGGGATCCTCAAGCTCGTCCACCGTGTACGGCATCGCCGTGGCGAGGGCGACGTCGAGCGGTAGAGGGACATCGCGCTGGAAGAGCAGCACCGTGCTCCAGGGGCGACGTGCGTGGCGAATACCGAGCTCGTAGAACACGTTCGGGTTTGCCAACGACAGGTCGGCCACCGCGTACTCGCACAAGGACAGCCGCTCGAACATGCGCTTGTGGAAGATGCCGCCCTGCAGCTCCTGATCAGCCCGGATCGGCTTCAAGCCGGCGTCCTCCACCCCTGGCTTGATCAGGTCACGGTAGATCACCTCGAAGTCCACCCTCGCGGTGGTCGCCGACGGAAGGTGTCTGCCGAATGGCATCAGGACGAAGCAGAGCAGCGGGTGCACGGATGTTGTCTGCGTCAGAGGGACCAGAAGGGGGGCAACAAGGGTGACCTTTCGCGCAGGGAAACTAAGTGTAAGTGCCGTCGCATCTAAGCACGCGAGGTGTCGTGCGTACTAGGCCCAACCCAAGGGATGGCGGTGAGACGGTTGCAGGGCCATGATCGCGCTTGTGGCGCAGTTCAGTGACGACCAGCGGAAGCACCTCGAGTTCGTGCAGGCAGTCATCACACGGATGTCGGCCTCCTCAAGTTCGGTGAAGGGGTGGGTGGTTGCACTTGCAGTGGCGGCGTACGGGGCGGCGAACGTGGCCGCGGTCTCGGAGGTCGCCCTGGTGGGCATGGTGGCGGTCATCCTGCTGGGAGTGCTCGATGCTCGCTACCTCACGCTCGAGCGACGGTTTCGTGCCCTCTACGACCGGATTCGGCGAGGCAAGGTTGAGCCCTACGACATGACGGTGCAGGCCGCAGACGCCAGGCTCGCGCGCGTGGTGTGGAGCTGGTCGGTGCTCGGCTTCTACGGGGCTGTTTTGTTGGTGGGCGCCGAGGCCTTCGTCAGCGTGCTTGCTCGCTAGTCCGTGAGCCGGATTTTGGCGTCGGCGCGAGCCGGCAAAGTGGAACCCTCGGCTCTGGTACGTGTGTGCTCGCAGGGCTGGCGCGGGCGGCTAACCGTGACGATGGGTCCGGTGCTCTCGGAGCGTGCCGTGGTGGCCTTGGACTTCACCTGGCCACCGCTTTCACAAGTCCGAATCAGGTTGAAGGTTTGCCAGTTTGGCAGGCTCAGGCCCTAGGGACGGCGGGCTCTCAGTCGAATGCGATCGCGGCGTAGCGGATCGCGGTGGAGTTCGATGGGGTGGCGCGGCGGCGTTCCATCACCTCCGAGTGCAGCGCCTGCAAGTGGCAGATTCAGTGACAACTTCACCGCCGCTCGGTGTAGGGGCCGGGGGGCCCAGACGTGTGACGGCTATCAGGCCTGGTGCCCGTGCTCGTGACGGATGAGGTGGCGGCCTCGCTCCCGCGTTCGATGTCGAAGATGCGGGCGGCGATCCACTCTCCAGCATGGCCGGCGGTCATGGGCCCGTTCAGCAGCTCCAATCTCTGCGTCGACCTCGTTTCCGTTGCCGCAGCAGTTGTGCCAGTTGTTCAAACTACAGCGTCGGCCATCGGCCGTGTCTGCTCAAGAGGCAGTCGCAGCGGGAGTGCCGGGGCTCTTCGCGATATACACCCGACGTGACGGTCTTGTGGCTAGACGACGCGGAGTTGCGAATCAAGTCCTCAGTGGGTGACCAACGGAGGACATCGAGCGGCTTGTAGGGATGGTCGACGCGTTATCCATAGGTCTGATGCGCCAGCGAACGGAACGCCGGGCTGGGTTGAAACTCTGGCTGACGACTGCCGGTCGATCGTGACCGATTGGAGCAAGGAGGGTCTGCGATGGAGAAGTTGTTGCTGACGACGCAGGAGGCTGCGGAGTCATTGGGGGTGAGCCGGTCGCAGCTGTACGAGCTGATGCGCCGCCACGAGGTGGTGAGCATCCTGATCGGTCGGTCGCGGCGCATCCCGGCGGCTCCGCTGCGGGAGTATGTGGAACGGCTTGCCGAGGACGCCTGGGCGTCATGAGCCGTCGCTCCAACGGTGAGGGCTCGGTCTACCGGCGGGGTGACGGCCGGTGGACGGGCGCTCACTACGTGCTGCGGCCAGACGGTGGTCGAGTCAGGCGAGCCGTGTACGCGAAGACGCATCGGGAGGCCGTGGCGAAGCTCTCGCAGCTGGTGGCCAAGACTGCGGCAGGTGTGCCTCTCGCCGTGGACTCGTGGACGGTGGAGTCGTACGCCTCGCACTGGATGAGTCATGTCGTGGCGCCCCGGTTGAGGCCGGCGACGATCTCGTCCTACCGGTCGACTTTGCGGCTGCACATCGTGCCAGGCCTGGGCCGGTACCCCTTGCGTCGACTGACGCCGACGCACGTCAGAGCCTTGCTGCGGCCAAGCGGGAGGCTGGTCTTTCCGTGCGGTCGGTGCAGATCATTCACTCGGCCTTGCGGGCGATGTTGGCGGAGGCGATGCGGGACGAGCTGGTGGAGCGGAACGTCGCGGCGCTCGTGCGGCCGCCGAGGGCGGAGCAGGTGGAGGTCCAGCCGTGGACGCCCGAAGAGGCAGGGACCTTCCTGAGGTCGGCGAGGGAGGACCGGCTCTACGCCCTGTTCGCGGTCGGTGTTGGGCTGGGGATGCGACGGGGCGAGCTGCTCGGCTTGCAGTGGTCGGATGTCGACCTCGAGCGTCGAGTCGTCCATGTACGTCACAACGCTCAGCGGGTCTACGGATACGGCATGGTGTTCGGGCCGCCGAAGTCGACGAACTCGCGGCGGGACATCCCGCTGCCGGGGGTGACCGTCAAGGTGCTGGAGGAGCACCGGAATCGGCAGGAGGCGGAGCGCGCCGCGCTTCAGCTGTACTGGGAGGACACAGGGCTCGTCTTCACGTCGACGATCGGGACCGTCATCGAGCGGCGAAACCTGGCGCGGGTCCTGGACGCACTGGTCGCCCAAGCCGGCGTGCGGAGGATCCGACTGCACGACATGCGGCATTATGCGGACGGTCGGGTTATGTGCCCTGCCGCGGCGTTTGTGCTGGTGGGGGCGGTGTCGGCGGTGTTTTCGGGAGCATAATCCGGTCGCTGGGGTCAACGGGCCATCGAGTCGAGCCAGCCGATCAGGGTGGCGTCCAGGGTCCAGTCCGGCAACGCGTCGGGGGTGAGGGGTTGGTAGGCGTTCTCGATCGCTTTGCGTTTGGTTTCGGCGTCTGCGCGGGCGTAGATCTCGGTGGTGGACACGTCGGCGTGTCCGAGCAGGTCGCGGATGTAGATCAGGTTGACGCCGGCCTGGATCAGGTGCATCGCCCGGCTGCGGCGGAGGGTGTGGGGCGTGACCCGCGGGCCGGGAGCCCAGCCGGGGTTGCGGGTCCGGACGGCCTGGACGTGGCGGCTCAGGAGTTTGGCGAGGCCGGACCGGGTCAGCCGGGAGTGGTTCGGCCCATGGAACAGCGGGTCGGTGTCGGCGCCGACACCGGGGTGCGGGCCACGGCGTTGGAGGTAGTCGGTGACGAGGCGGGCGGTCGGGCCCATGACGGGTAGGTAGCGGATCTTGGATTCCTTCCCGCGGATCGCCACGGTCATCGGGTCCGAACGGCGGACGTCGGCGACGTCGAGGTCACACAGTTCTTGGACGCGGGCGGCGGTGTCGTAGGCCAAGGCGAGCACGGTGGTGTCCCTGAGGGCGCGTGCGTTGGCCGTGCCGGGTTCGGCGAGCAGGGCTTTGATCTCGTCGCCGCTCAGGTGCCCCAGCTGCGGGTCCGGGGTCTTCTTCTGCCGGATCGCGAGGACTTGGGTGACCTGGTCGAGCCGGTCGGGCTGCTCGACGGCAGTGTAGCGGCAGAACGACTTGATGACGGCGAGGCGCTGGTTGCGGGTGGCCGCCGAGCAGGCCCGCTCAGCCTCCAACCAGTCCAGGAACCGCAGGATCCGGGGTCGGTCGAGGTCGGCCAGGCGCAGCTTTTCGGGCGGGATGTGTTCGGTGTCTCGAAGCCAGGTGAGCAGCACTTTCATCGCGTCCCGGTAGGAGGCCACGGTTCTCGGTGAGGCGGCGCATTCCCCGGCCAGGTGGTCGGTGAAGAATCTGGTCAGCCAACGCCCGGCCAGATCCGGGGGCGGGGCGGGGCGGACTGCGGCTCACGACTCATCCTCGGGTGGGGCGGGGATGGTGTAGCCGAACCGGACCTGGGCTTTCGCGATCACCTCGGGGTAGGCGTCGGCGGTCAACCGCAGGTAGTACTGGGTGCCGCGCAGGTCGGCGTGGCCCAGGTAGCAGGCCAGGTAGGGCAGCATCACGGCCAGGTCCGTGCCGTCGGCGGCCCACCGTCGCAGGTTGGCCACGGCGAAGCCGTGGCGCAGCGAGTGGGGGTGGGGGCCGCCGGTGAAGTGCGGGATGGCGGCGTCGGCCAGGTAGCCGCGGAACCGCATGTAGAGGGTTGCCTGGTTGATCGGCCGGCCCGCAGCCCTGGCGTAGAACAGGTAGTCGCTGGCTTCGGGGGCCGGATGCGCGGCCACGGTATAGGCGGCCAGGGTTGCGGCGAGCCGGCCGGTGATCGGGACGGTCCTGCCCTGTCCGTTCTTCGAGTCGCGGATCCGCAGCGTCCCCGCGCTGGTGTCCACGTCGGGCAGCGTCAGGTGGAGCGCCTCCGAAACCCGCAGCCCGGCGCCGTGCAACACCCGGAACAGGACCGGGTCGACCAACGCCTTGTTCGAGTAGCAGGACATGGCCTGGGAGTCGATCGCGGTGAACAGGCGGCGGACCTCCTCATCGGTGAGCACGTACGGCGGCTGGTGGCGGACCCGGACCCGAGTCCTCCCCTTCGGGGTGTAGGCCGGCCAGCCGAACGCTTGGGCGTGGCCGGCCAGCTGGGACAGCGCCAACTCGTTGCGCCTGATCGTGGAGGACCGCAGGTGACGGCCGTAGAGGAACCCGTCGACTGCTTCTTTGGTGATCGACCCGTCTGGGTAGCCCTCCCGCCGGCAGTGGTCGACGAACTGCCGCAGGACCCGTTCCTGGACTGTGAACCGGTATCCGCCGGCGCGGCGCACGGCGACCAGGTCGGCGAACAGGCCCGGCAGCGTCGTTTCAACCATTGCGACCACCGGCCCCGGCCGGGTCGATGACGTCTTCGACGTCCAACGCGCAACAGCGCAGCCGTTCGACGTCGAAGCGCAGGTAGTAGGCCTGGGTCGTGTCGCTGGAGGCGTGCCCCAGCACGGCCGAGACCACCGGCATCGGTGCGCCGTTCCCGATCATGGCCACGGCCAGCGCACCACGCAGGGAATGCATCCCGCAAACCTCGCCGGGCCCGAACCCGATCCCCGCCCGGGCAGCGTGCCGTGACAGTCGGGACGCGACCGACGAGCCGCACCCGAACGTGTCGAACGGGTGCCGGTGCTTGACGAACACCTTCGGGCAGGCGGTTCCGGGGCGGCCGCCCTTGATGTAGTCGATGATCGCCCAGCCGACGTCGTCCAGCAGCGGCAGGCTCAACGGCCGCCCCGTCTTCCGCTGGACGATCGTGATCGTCTTCGCCCGCCAGTCCAGGTCGCCCAGCTCGAGCTGGCGCAGGTCTGAGATCCGCAGGCCCAACCGTGCGGTGGTCAGGATCATCGCGTAGTCACGTTTGCCGGTGGCCGACTGACGATCGATTGCGGCCAGCAGCCGGCGGATCTCCTCTGCGGTCCACAGGTGCGGCTCGGACTCGTGGCGGATGTGCCTTTGCGGCGGCAGCCGGTCCGCCAGACCCTGTAGGGTCCGGTCCGCGGCGGCCAGAAAAGCGAGGAAGTCCCGCAGACACGACCTGATGGTCGCGATGGTCTTGCGCCGCAGGCCCCGCTGCTGCAGAAAGAAGCCCGACAGGTCCCGGACACCGAGCGCGGCCAGATCCACCACACCCACCTCGTCCAGGTAGCCCAAGAACCGACAGACCGCCTTGTCCAGCGCAACTCGATGAGGCGCTGACCCCAGCGACCGGATTATGCTCCCGAAAACACCGCCGACACCGCCCCCACCAGCACAAACGCCGCGGCAGGGCACATAACCCGACCGTCCGCATAATGCCAGTTGTGCGGAATTCCGCATAAGAGGCACACCTGCGCGTCGTTGCTGCTGGCGCAGGGGGTGCCGGCGCGGGTGGTGATGGAGGTCTTGGGGCACTCGCAGCTGGGCATCACGATGAACCTGTACTCGCACGTGATGCCCTCGGCGCTGCGCGAGGCGGCCGACGCGATCGACCGGGCGCTCGGAGGTCAGGAATGAGCGTTGCTGTCAGCGTTGCTGTCACCCGGCCCTTCGACAAGCTCAGGGAGCAGTGCGCAAGGCTGTGACTAGGCCAAACGTGGAGCTGACGGTCGGACTCGAACCGACAACCGCCTGTTTACAAGACAGGTGCGCTACCAGTTGCGCCACGCCAGCGGGTCAGCCCAGGGTAGCGAAGTGAGGGCAGCACTGCCCTCATAGGCCCGGACCGGCGAGGAAGGCGGTGCCGACGCCACCGATCGTGGCGGTCAGTCCGG
The DNA here is from genome assembly GCA_965218535.1 of Friedmanniella sp. Classification (GTDB taxonomy): domain Bacteria; phylum Actinomycetota; class Actinomycetes; order Propionibacteriales; family Propionibacteriaceae; genus Microlunatus. Next base: position 394,222 of record CBDCLF010000001.1, on the reverse strand, counting down.
CGCCGAGGAAGGCGGCTTGGCCCCGCCGCAGCGAAAGCACTTCATCGTCTGCATGCACGCTGACGTCGCCGTCGACCACGACCAACGAGCGGCCGAACTCCGAGCCCGGCGCTGCCAACGGATCCCCGCTCGGCTCGACCTTCCACAACGCGAACTCGGATGCTGGGGTGGGGTAGCGCCATACCCCCGAGGCGATGTCCTCCCCGCCGATCAGCCCCGGGAAGCCCGGGGTGAAGTCGAGCACGTCCACCAGCGCGTCGAGGTCGACGTGCTTGGCAGTGAGGCCACCGCGCAGGACGTTGTCGGAGTTGGCCATGATCTCGATCCCGGCGCCGTACAGGTAGGCGTGCAGGTTCCCGGCCGGGAGGAAGACCGCCTGCCCGGGGGCCAGGCTGATCCGGTTCATCAGCAGTGCCGCCAACACGCCCGGGTCGCCGGGGAAGTGGCCGGCGAGGTCACGAACGGTCTGCGCCAGCACGCCCAGCTCACCCTCGGAGGTGACCCCGCCCGTTTGGCCGACGACTTCGGAGACGAGGTGCCGGGTTTCGTCACCGGAGAGTCGCATGATCGCGGCGAACACCCGCTCCAGTCGGCGCGCCTCGGGCTGCGACCCGTATCCGAGTGGCGTCATCAGCTCCAGGGTCCGTCGGGCGCCGAGCTGTTCGACCAGGTCGTACGTGGACTGGGGTTTGCGGAAGCCGCACAACGCGTCGGTCTCGACCAGCGCGCACAGCAGTTCCGGCTTGGGCCAGTCGTCGGCAAACAGCCGGTGCGACGCGTCGGCCGGCACCCCCTCGGTCTCCTCCCGCGCGAAGCCCGCCTCGGCCTGCTGGCGGGACGGATGAGCCTGCAGGGACAGCGGTTGGTCGGCCGCCAGCACCTTGAGCAGGTACGGCAGCCGCGGACCGAACGCGTCCACCGATCGTTGCCCGAGCACGCCGGCGGGGTCGTCGGCGATTAGCTCGGGTAACGGCCGGTCAGCCACGGTCGACGGCGCCTTCGGATGAGCGCCAAGCCACAACTCGGCCTGCGGCTCATCGGTGGGCTGTGTCCCGAGCAGGGCGGGGATGAAGGTCCGCGAGCCCCAGGCGTACGGCTGGACGACGCCCGTCATGCGCCCGAACAGCGGTGCGGATACGCTCACGCCGGTTCCTCCTGTTCGATCGAGCGGGTCGTCCGGCCCAGCGTAGAAGACGGCCCCGACACTGCGGACGCCGATCGACGCTGGGGAATGACATCAATGTCATTCGGTCCTACGATGAGGCGCATGGCCCTCCCCGATCACCAGCACTCCGTTTCTCTACCGAACGTCGAGCCGCTGAATGAGCGGGACGCGGAACTGCTGGCCTTCGAACGGCAGTGGTGGAAGTTCGCCGGCGCCAAGGAGCAGGCGATCCGGGACAAGTTCGCCATGTCGGCGACTCGTTACTACCAGGTATTGAACGCATTGATCGACCAGCCTGCGGCATTGGCCCACGACCCGCTGCTGGTCAAGCGGCTACGTCGGTTGCGGGCGACCCGGCAGAAGATCCGGTCGGCCAAGCGGCTGGGGATCGACCTGACCACGGACCATTGAGGAAGCGAGGCCCGCTCGGCACCCGATTGGCCGGAGCTTCCCGCAGGATTCCGTCACTTCCCCCAGCAAATTTCTTACGGGAAGTGCCGGTTCCCCACGTTAACGTGGGAAACCGACGCAGGGAGCCGGAGCCGGAGCCGGCTGCGGGGAGAGGTACGGCTCGGGGGACATGAACGGCAGGTGACGATTGCGGCACCCAGGGCGGGGGGTCTTGCGGAGTGTCAGTGCCGTGGGGGAGATTAATGGCGCCGCCGGGGAAGTGTCCGCGGTGGCCGTGATCCACCCCTGAAGGAGTCTGGATGAGCCCAGTCCGTACGCGTCGTCATGGGGTCGCCGCGCTGGCGGCCCTCGCCCTCAGTGTGGGTGGGCTGGCCGCGTGGCCCGGCACGGCGGCCGCGTCGACGCCGCTGCCGATCGCAACCATCCAGAGCACGGCAACGGCCACGCCGTACGCCGGCCAGTTGGTGACCACCACTCCGTCGGAGGTGACCGCGCTCTATCCGGCCGACGGGCTGGCCGGCTTCGTCATCCAAACGCCCGGAACCGGCGGGAAGCGCAACCTTCGGCAGGCCTCGGACGCCATCTTCGTCTACACCGGCGCCCGGCCGGCCGACGTCAAGATCGGCGAGTTGGTCACGGTGACGGCCACGGCACAGGAGTATCCGAACAGCACCGATCCCGGCGTCGAGAGTCTGACCGAGCTGGGCGGACAGGTCACCGTCACCAAGTCCGACGCCAGCTTCATCCCGGTACGACCGGTCACCGGCATCTCCTGGGCCCGGACGAGCCGCTTCCGGGAAAACCTGGAGTCGATGCTGTTCGCCGACACCGAGTCGTTCACCGTCACCGACAGCCACAACCTTGGCGCCTACGGAGAACTCGGACTGGCCGCCGGCCACGGACCGCTGGTGCAGCCGACCGACGTCGCGCCTTTCGGCTCGGCCCGCGCGCAGGCGCAGACCCGGCTGAACCGGGCCCGGGCGGTGGTGCTCGACGACGGGTCGAGTGCGCGGTTCACCGACACCAAAGCCCCGGGGACGCCGCCCTACCTGACACCGGACCACGACGTCCGGCTCGGTGACACCGCCCGGCTCAAGGACCCGGTCATCGTGGACTACCGCAACGGGGAGTGGAAGTTCAACCCGACCGCGCCAACGCCCGCCGGCGACGAGGTCGCCACGATCACCAACCGACCGCCCGAGGCCGCGCCGCGGGTCGGCGGGGCCATTTCGGTGGCTTCATTCAACGTGCTCAACTACTTCACCACGGTGGGCTCGGGCCGGCCCGGTTGCCGCCCGGGCCCGCTCAGTACCGACGGCACGGCCAACGTCACCTACAGCTGCGACGTCCGCGGCGCCTGGGACGCCGACGACCTGGCCCGGCAGCAGATCAAGATCGTCGGTGCCATCAACGACCTGGACGCCTCGGTCGTGGGCCTGATGGAAATCGAGAACTCGGCCAAGCTCGGGGAGCCGACCGATGAGGCTACCGCCACCCTGGTCGCGGCCCTCAACGGGGCCGCGGGGCGGGAGAAGTGGGCCTATATCCCCTCTGCGACCGCTCAGCTCCAGCCGGTGGCCGACCAGGACGTGATCACCAGTGCCCTGATCTATCAGCCCGACCAGGCGACGTGGGCCGGGCAGGCCTACGCCGACGGTGCCGACGCCGGGTCGGGCGGGGCGTTCAACGACGCTCGGACCCCGATCGCGGCGGTGTTCAGTCCGACTCGCGGCGGGGCGCCGACCGTGGTGGCGGTGAATCACTTCAAGTCCAAGGGCTCAGCGCCTCGAGACCCGGCCGATCCGAACGCCGATCACGGTCAGGGCGCCTGGAACGTCGCGCGAGTCGCTCAGGCCAAAGCGCTAGCCGCGTGGGTCTCGGGTGTCAAAAGCGGGTCGGGGAGCCAAGACGTCGCCCTGCTCGGCGACTTCAACTCCTACACCCACGAGGATCCGCTGCTGGCCCTGGAGCAGGCCGGCTACACCAACGCCGCGAGCCAGAACGACTACTCCTACAGCTTCGACGGGCTGGCGGGATCGTTGGACCACGTGCTGCTCAATGCGTCCGCGCGGCGCCGGGAGACTCGGAGCGCGGTGTGGAACATCAACTCGATCGAACCGACGCTGCGCGAGTACAGCCAGTACCGGCTGACGGCGGTGGACTACTACCGGCCCACCATCTTCCGGGCCAGCGACCACGATCCGGTGGTGGTCGGGTTGCGCCGTTGAGGCGAGCGTCAGGCCAGCAGAAGGGGCACCGCGGAACACCCAACATCACCCCACGCCCGCGGCGGTCAGCAGACAAGGTCAGGGACGGATCGGAACGGTGAGCGAACATCCTGCCGAGCATCGTGGGATGCGAGCATCACCGCAGTGGTCCCCAAGCCCGACACACCTTGATGACGCCGCGGGGGACTGCTCGGTCAGCCCGGGAACTCTCGAGAACCCGGAGCTCTCGAGAACAGGATCCGGAGGAGCAGGCCCCTCAGCACCGGGCCCAGCGGCCGGATCGGACGTTCGACGTAGCCGCCGGCGGCCAGCCCGGCCTGACGCTCGAACACGTTGGCCGATGCCCGGTCACCGGTCCGCAGCGCCGACCAACCCATGGCTGCGGTGTAAGCGACCAGGTAGGGCAGGCCGAGGCAATAGGCGTACTGCCAGGCGTGCCGGTCCTCGTGCTTCAGCACCGCTGGACACCGCCGCTGCAGCTGTTCGAAGGTCCCTGCGGTGACCACCACGTTGCCCACCGTGAACGCGCCGGCCACCGGGAACGGCAGCCGATAGCCCTCGCCCAGCACCAGGCCGTTTGCCCCCGGCCGCAATCGTGCCCGCCCCGCGGCGGCCACCAGCAGGCCAAGCGGGGTGCTCAGATTGACCAGGTTGACGACCGAGCGCCAGCGGAGGGCCGGCGGGGGCGGCGGGGTTTTTGACCAAGGCACCGCCCCACCGTAGAGGAGCTCGAGCCACCGGAGGACTGAGCGCCCCCGCAGACGCTGTCTCACTTTGTGGACACGAGTCTCAAAGTGCGGATGTGAAGGTGCGCCGATCCAGGCTGAAGTTCTAGGGTTGGCACTGCTCATCCAGAGGGGACGAGGGACCGGCCCGCGGACTCCCCGGCAACCGACTGATCACGATCAGCCACGGTGCCCCTTCCGGCTCGGGCGACGGCCGCCCGAGAAAGATGATGAAGGACGGTTCCGATGACCGCAGTGCTCCACACCCACAGTCCCTCCCCGGTCGGGGCCCGCGAAGGTGCGTTCGGCTCGGCCACCCACCTGGTCTGTCGGGCCTGCGGGGAGCAGTCGCCCCTCGGCCCGTTCTACGCCTGTATGGAGTGTTTCGGACCGTTGGAGGTCGGCTACGACTTCGCCGCGGTCACCCGGGCGCAGATCGAAGCCGGGCCGAAGAGCATCTGGCGCTACGCCCCACTGCTGCCGGTGCCGGCCGACATCGCCACCGTCCCCTCCACCGATCCCGGCTTCACCCGCTTGCTCGACGCCGGCAACCTGGCCGCCGACCTCGGCCTGCGCCGGCTGTGGGTCAAGGACGACTCCGGCAACCCCACCCACTCCTTCAAGGACCGGGTGGTCGCGGTGGCCCTGTCCGCGGCCCGCGAACTCGGACTGCACGTGCTGGCCTGCCCCTCCACCGGCAACCTGGCCAACGCGGTGGCCGCGGCCGCGGCCCGCGCCGGCATCACCTCGGTGGTGATGATCCCGGCCAATCTTGAGCGGCCCAAGATCATTGCCTCCGCGGTCTACGACACCACCCTGATCGCGGTCGACGGCACCTACGACGACGTCAACAAGCTGGCCAGCGAGATCGCCGGCGAACAGGAGGGCTGGGCCTTCGTCAACGTCAACGTCCGCCCCTACTACGCCGAGGGCTCCAAGACGCTGGCCTTCGAGATCGCCGAACAGCTCGGCTGGCGACTGCCCGACCAAGTCGTCGTCCCGGTCGCCTCCGGGTCCCAGCTGACCAAGATCGACAAGGGCTTCCGGGAGCTGGTCGGTCTCGGCCTGGTCGAGGACAAGCACGTCACAATCTTCGGCGCGCAGGCCACCGGCTGCTCGCCGGTCGCGCAGGCCTATCGCGCCGGGCAGGACGTGGTGGCGCCGGTCCGGCCCGACACGATCGCCAAGTCGCTGGCCATCGGCAACCCGGCGGACGGACCGTACGTGCTCGACGTGGTCCGGCGCACCGGGGGCCGGGTGGTCGACGTGGACGACGACACAGTGGTCCGCAACATCCTCCGGCTGGCCCGGACCGAAGGCATCTTCGCCGAAACCGCGGGCGGCGTCACCGTCGGCGTGACGGCCAAGCTGATCGCCGACGGACACCTCGATCCCGACGCCGAGACCGTCGTAATCAACTCCGGCGACGGGTTGAAGACCTTGGACGCGGTCGCCGACCAGGTCGGGCCCACAACCACGATCCCGCCGCGCTACGAAGCGTTTACCGACTTCTGGAAGGGCCGTTCTGCATGAGTGCGACCGTTCGTATCCCCACCATCTTGCGCAGCTACACCGGCGGGGCCAACGCCGTGCAGGCCAGCGGTGACACCGTGACCGCGGTGCTGGACTCCCTCGAAGCCGACTACCCGGGGATTCGCGCCCGTATCCTCGATGACAGCGGGGCGTTGCGCCGCTTCGTCAACGTCTACGTCGGCGACGACGACGTGCGCTTCGTCGGCGGGCTGGATGCTGAGGTCGGTGACGGGGCCAAGGTGTCGATCATTCCCGCGGTCGCCGGCGGCTGAGCGTCGGCCGCGCCACCTTCGTAGGTTCCTCGGGTGACGACGCCGGAGTGGGTATCGGTCAGGGCTGGCGGCTCGGACAACCTTTGCTGTGCGACGCACCCGCTGCCCGGGGTGCGCGGTGGCGCAGCGGGTGCGCCGCGCCAACAGATCGGTGTGCGAGTCGGTATCCACAGCGTCGGGGTCGCGGTGGTTGTCCCCAGCTGTCCGCATCGGCACGAACGACACCGGCCAGATCAGGCAGGATGAGGATATGACGTCTACCGCCCGCCGCAGCGCCGCCGACGTGTTGACCGACGTGATCGCGGCGATGGCCGGACCCGACGCCTCGCCGCGGCCCGACCAGGTCACCGCCGTCGCCGAACTGGTCGAGCGACATCGACGGGTCCTGGTGGTGCAGGCCACGGGGTGGGGCAAGTCGGCGGTCTACTGGGCCGCCACCGCCGCCCTGCGCGAGCAGGGCGCCGGTCCGACGCTGGTCGTCTCGCCGCTGCTGGCGCTGATGCGCGACCAGATCGCTGCAGCGCAGCGCGCGGGCCTTCGGGCCGCGACGATCAACTCCACCAACGTCGACGCCTGGGCTCAGGTGCTCGGCGACGTCCGGGCCGGCACCGTCGACGTGCTGCTGATCTCCCCGGAGCGGTTGGCCAACCCGGCCTTCGCGGCCAGCCTGCCCGAGCTGCTGGCCTCGGTGGGCCTGCTGGTCATCGACGAGGCACACTGCGTCTCCGACTGGGGATTCGACTTCCGCCCCGACTACCAACGGTTGACCCGCAGCATGCTCAGCCTCGCCCCCGGGACGCCGGTGCTGGCCACCACCGCCACCGCAAACGAGCGAGTCACCGCCGACGTGGCCGCCCAGCTCGGTCGAGACACCGTGACCCTGCGCGGCTCGCTGGCCCGGGCGTCGTTGACCTTGGCGGTGGTGCCGCAGATGACTGTGTTGGAGCGCTACGCCTGGGTCGCCGACGCTCTCCGCGCCCTCCCGGGCTCCGGCATCGTCTACGTGCTCACCGTGGCCGAGACCCGGCGGGTGGCGGCGTTCCTGGTCGAGCAGGGTCTGGACGTGGCGTCGTACTCCGGACAGAGCGAGGACCGGGAAGGCTTGGAGGACCGGCTGCGAGACAACCAGATCAAAGCCCTGGTGGCGACGTCGGCGCTGGGGATGGGCTACGACAAGCCCGACCTGGCCTTCTGTATTCACCTCGGCTCACCCGCTTCCCCGGTGGCCTACTACCAGCAGGTCGGTCGGGCCGGCCGGGCCCTGGACGACGCCGTCGCAGTCTTGGTGCCGGCGGAGTCCGACGAACGGATCTGGGACTACTTCGCCACCGCCGGCATCCCCGAGGAGTCGCAGGTCGAGCGGGTGCTGGAGGCACTGGGCGGGGAACCGCAGAGCCTGCCCGGGATCGAGTCCGCGACCGGGCTGCGCCGGGGCCGGCTGGAGACCCTGCTGAAGATCCTGGCCGTCGACGACGTTGTCGAACGTCGCGGTGGCGGCTGGGTGGCCACCGGCGCCCCGTGGTACTTCGACGAGGCGAAGTGGTCCGCACTGCGCCGGGTCCGCGCCGCCGAGGCCGACCTGATGCGCGCCTACGCCCACGGACAGGGCTGCCTGATGCAGTTCCTGCAGCGCGCCCTGGACGACCCGGACCCCCAGCCCTGTGGGCGCTGCTCGGTGTGCACCGGCTCGTTGCCGGCGCCCGGAGGCCGGCCGGCGGCGGAGACGGTGACTGCCGCCCGCGGCTTCTTCCGCGGTCAGGACGTCGTCGTCGAACCGCGCAAACTGTGGCCGAGCGGGCTGCCCGGATACAAGGGCCGGATCACCTTCCTGGCGCCCGGCCGGGCCTTGGCCTTCGCCGACGACCCCGCCTGGCACGAGGAGTTGGTGTCGATGTGGCGGTCCGATGAACCCGCCCCGACGGCGGTGCTCGACGGTTGCGTCGAGGTCTTGCGCCGGTGGTCGAAGAGTTGGCAGCGCCCGGTCGCCGTCGTGGCGATGCCGTCGCGACGCTACCCCCGCCTGGTCGGCTCGGTGGCGGAGCACCTGGCCCGGGTCGGCCGGCTGCCACTGGTCGACGCGCTGGAGGTGTCGGGACCAGCACCGACGGTCGAGGCGAGTTCGGCCGTCCGGGCGCGGGACCTGCTGGCCCGGACCCGACTGCGACCCGACGTCGGCTTCGACGGGCCGGTTCTGCTGGTCGACGACATCATCCGCAGCCGCTGGACGGCCACCGTGGCCGGCGCTCTGCTGGCCGACGTGGGTGCGACCGCGGTGCTCCCGCTGGCCCTGCACCAACGCCCCTGAGGGCCGGTTGGGGTCGGCGCTTACTGGCCGAGCAGCCAACCCACGTCGCCGGCCAGGTCCTGCGCCGCAACGGGCCCCCAGGAGTGGTCGTCGTAGGGTTCGACCTTGGGCCGGGCATCGCTCAGCATCGGGGCGAACGCCTCGAACGCCGAAGCCAGGCCGGCCGAACTGGTGAACAGGGTGCGGTTACCGGTCAGCACGTCGTGGATCAGCGACGTGTAGGGGGTCATCGACCCCGGGGCGACGTTCTGCAAGCTCAGGCTGGTGCAGCTGTCCGCCGGCACCGGATCGGGACCGGGCTTCTTGACCGTCATCATGATCTCGATAGCGCCGTTGCCTTTCAGGTCGAACTGGATCACGTTGGCGTTGGCCCGGACCGAGTGCAGCGGCCCGTCGGCGGGTTTGAGGACCAAGCTGACCCGCTGGGCGCTCTGCGCCATCATCTTTCCGGTGCGGAGCAGGAAGGGAACGCCCCGCCAGCGGTCGGTGTCGACCCACAGTCGAGCGGCGACGAAGGTGTCGGTGTTCGAGTCGTCGGCGATCCCGTCGGTGTCGCGGTAGCTGCGGTACTGACCCAGCACCACCTCGTCGGGGTCCAGCGGCCGGAAGGCCGCGATCACCGATTCGCGGGCGTCCTGCACGTCGTCGGCCGACATGCTCAGGGGCGGCTCCATCGCCACCTCCGCCGCGACCTGGAACAGGTGGGTGACCAGCATGTCGAGCGAGGCGCCGGTGGCGTCGTAGAAACCGGCGCGATCGTCGATGTCGAGGGTCTCGGGAACGTCGATCTGCACCTGCGCGATGTGCCGGCCGTTCCAGACGTCACCGAACAGCCGGTTGGCGAAGCGGGTCAGATAGAGGTTCTGCGTGGCCTCCTTACCCAGGAAGTGGTCGATTCGATAGACCTGTTCCTCCTCGAAGACCGAATGCACCAGGTCGTCGAGCTCGTGGAAGCCGGCGACCGAAGTGCCGTACGGCTTCTCGTAGACCGCCTTGGCGTTGGTGGCCAGGTCGTGGGCCTTGATCGCCTTGGTGGTCTGCTCGAAGGCCACCGGGGGAATGGCCAGGTAATGCAGCAGCGCGACCCGCTCGCCGAGTTTGTGCTCCGCCTGAGCAATCACGTCCAGCAGGCTGCCCGGGTCGTCGCTGCGGAAGCCGCCGCCGGCGAAGAGGATATGCGAGGCGAACTCGGAGAACGAGGACTCGTCCTCGATGCTGGAGAACTCGGTCAAGGAGTCGTGGACGTGGCCGCGGAAGTCCTCGTGAGCGACGTCGCCACGGCCGTTGCCGACCAGCAAGAAGCGCTGCGGCAGCAACCCGCGGGTGAAGAGCTCGTAGATGGCGGGCAGCACCATCCGCTTGGCCAGATCCCCGGTGCCGCCGTAGAGGATGATCGCGGTGGGAGCTTCGTCGGAGGTCGGACGTGCGCTACTGGTGTCGGTCACCGCACCAGTATTTCCCCCCGCCGAAGCCGGCCGTCCGCCGGTTCGCTGCCGTGAGACCCCGCCGCCCGACCGAGCGCTAGCGGGCGTGCCGCGGCGCCGGCTCGGCCAAGGCGTGCCGCGGCTGGGGCTGGTGGTCGCTGCGCCGCCGGATCAGGTCGGCCACGGCGAAGACCAACGCCAGCGCGACGAACCCGATGGTCAGCCGCAGACTTGTCGACAATGCGTTCCCGTAGTCGCCGCGACTGGCGGCCAAGGAGGCAAAGAACTGCGCCAGAACCACGGCCACGCCGATCGAGGACCCGACCCGCTGCACGGTCTGCAGCATCCCCCCGCCGGATCCGGCCTGCGCCGGGTTGACCTCGGCCAGGGTCAAGGTCACGTTCGGGGTGATCACCAAACCGCCGCCGAACCCGGCGACCAGGAACGCCGGGGCCAGCTTGACGCCGACGGCGCTGCTGAGGTGCGGGGTGAGCAGGTCGATCGTCAACAGACCGGCGATCACCAGCACGATCCCGACCACGGCGAGCCACCGGCCGTACCGCTCGACCAGCCGACCGCTCAACCACGCCGCGACCGAGGAACCGATCGCGAACGGCGTCACCGTGGCCCCAGCCGCCAGGGCGCTGTAGTTCAGGCCGTTCTGCAGGTACAGGGTCAAGATCAAAAAGATCGACGTGAAGCCGGCGAAGTAGAACGTGCCCAGGCTCAGCCCGAACATGTAGGAGCGCACCTTGAGCAGACTGAGCTCGACCAGGCTCTCCTTGCCGCGGCGGTTCCAGAACCGTTCCCAGAAGAAGAACCCGACGAACAGAGCGGCCGCGGGACCAAGCAGCCACCAGGGGCGTTCGGCCAGCGCCTCGCCCTGCCCGCCCTCGACCAGGGGATAAAGAACCAGCAGCAGGGCCGCCGCGAACAGGCCCACTCCGACCGGATCCAACGACTGCCGCGGACCGCGTGGTTCCGCGCCGGGTAGTCGCCGTCGCGCCAAGAAGAACAGCACGATCCCGATCGGGACATTGACGTAGAACACCAGCCGCCAGCCGTAGTCGGCGCCGCCGGCCTTGACCAGCAGGCCACCGAGCAGCGGGCCGACGGCGGTGGAGATGCCGATGACGGCACCGAACAGCGCGAACGCCCGGGCCCGCTCCCGACCCTTGAACAGGTTCTGGATGAAGCCCGAGACCTGCGGGGTGATCATGCCGCCGCCGATGCCCTGGGTGACGCGGGCGATCACAATCATCAAGGGGTCGACCGCCGCTCCGGCGACGGCACTGGACACGGTGAACAAGGCAACCCCGGCCATGAACACCGACCGCCGGCTGCGGGCGTCACCGAGGCGTCCGGTCGGTACGAGGGCCACACCGAACGCGAGCGAATAACCGGCGATAATCCACTGGATGTCGCTCTCGTCAGCCTTCAGGCCCGCCCGCAAAGCCGGCAGCGCCACGTTGACGATGCTGACGTCGAGCAACGTCATTGCGCCGGCGATCAGACACACGGCCAGCGCTCGCCAGCGGCCGGGATCCGGCTCGTCCCGCTCAGCCCCAGTCGTCGAGGACGGCGCCTGCTCGGTAGCGGTCACCGACTCGACCGAAGGTCAGCTGAGCGCCGGCTTGGCGGCGGTGGAGCGCACGGAGTCACAAGGACGTTGTACCCCGATGGGAGGCTGACTGGATGCAACACAAGGCTTTGGAACACTTCGTCACCGCGCAGAATTCCGGATCGACCTACGCCCGCGCCCTCGACGAACTGCGGGCCGGACGGAAGACGTCGCACTGGATGTGGTTCGTGTTCCCCCAGCTCGCCGGGCTGGGGCGCAGTGCGATGGCGAGGGCGTACGCGATCGCGTCGCTGGCGCAGGCCGGGGACTACCTGGCCCACGAGACGCTCGGCCCTCGGCTGGTGGAGTGCACCGAGGCGGCGCTGACCCACACCGACCGGTCCGCGGAGGCCATCTTCGGCGGAATCGACGCGATGAAGCTGCGCTCGTCGATGACCCTGTTCGCCCGCGCCGACCCCGATCAGCCGCGGTTCGGTGCCGTCCTGGACCGCTTCTACGGCGGCGAGGCCGATCCGCATACCGAAGCGCTGCTGGCCTGAGCGGCGCGGGCTGCCTGCTTGTCTTGGATCTGCCTGCTTGTCTTGGATCTGCGTGCTTGTCTTGGGTCTGCGTGCTTGTCTTGGGTCTGCCTGCTTGTCCTGAATCTGACAGTCTGATCCCATGACGCAGCGCAAGCACGTGTCCTGCTGGCTGACCGATATGGACGGCGTGCTGGTCCACGAGGAGCAGGCCCTGCCCGGCGCCGCCGACTTCATTGCGGCCCTGCAGCGACACGGCCGGCGGTTCCTGGTGCTGACCAATAACTCCATCTACACCGCGCGGGATCTGCGAGCCCGGCTACTGCGCAGCGGCATCGACGTCCCGGAGGTGTCGATCTGGACCTCGGCGCTGGCCACCGCGCAGTTTCTGGCCGACCAGTCCGCCGGCGGTTCGGCGTACGTGATCGGCGAAGCAGGGTTGACCTCGGCGTTACACGAGCGGGGCTTCGTGCTCACCGAACGCGATCCGGACTACGTGGTCCTCGGAGAGACCCGGACCTACTCCTTCGAGGGGATCACCCGGGCGATCCGGCTGATCGAGGGCGGGGCGCGGTTCATCGCCACCAACCCCGACGTCACCGGTCCCTCGCCGGAGGGGTCGATACCCGCGACCGGCGCGGTGGCGGCGCTGATCCGACAGGCCACCGGGATCGGCCCCTACTACGTCGGCAAGCCCAACCCGTTGATGATGCGGTCGGCCCTGAACGCGATCGAGGCGCACTCGGAGACCACGGTGATGGTGGGCGACCGGATGGACACCGACGTCATCGCCGGGATCGAGGCGGGGCTGCGGACGGTGCTGGTGTTGACCGGGTCGACCCGCGCCGAGCAGATCGAACGTTTCCCCTACCGACCCACCCGGGTGGAAACCTCGATCGCCGACGTCGTCCCGCTCGTCGCGGAGTTCGCCCCGGAGGAGGCCGACGAGCTGAGTGCCGACTGAGCCCAGGTCTCTACTCTTGTTGCGGCAACGACGGAATACCCGAGGCCGTCAGGGAGCGGGGCGGTCAGCCCGCGGCATCGCCGCCACCGCACCGGCCATCAACACCGCGGCAAAGGCGGCGGCGGTGAACACGTGCCGCAGTGCCGGGTCGAGCACCGAGACCGCGACTCCGGCGGCGGTGTGCGAGCCGTGCCCGCCGACCCCGGTGCCCAGCGCGGCGTTGGCGATGGCGCCGAACACCGCAATGCCCAGCGCGCTTCCCATCGACCGGGCGAACATGTTGGTCCCGGTGACGACCCCGCGAACGTCCCAGCGCACCGAGGCTTGGGCCGCGACCAGGCAGGGACTGGCCACCCAGCCCATCCCCAGGCCGATCACGAAGCAGGTGACGCCGACCTGCCAAACCGAGCTGTCCCGGCTCAGCAGGCCCAGGCCCGCGGTGCCGAGGACCACCACCGCCGACCCGATCCCGGCGGTGGCCCGGAACCCGATCCGCAGGTAGACCCGGCCCGATAGGGATGCGGCCAGCGGCCAACCCAGGGTGAGGGCGGCGAGGGCGAAGCCGGCGACCAGGGCGTTGCTGCCGAGGACGCTTTGGGCGTAGAGCGGGATGTAGGAGGTGAGCCCGATCAGGATGGCGCCCACCCCAAGGCTGGCCAGACTCGTGCTGACCAGCAGCCGGTCGGCGAACACCCAGCCCGGCAGGATCGGTTCCGCCGCACGGCGCTCCACCCAGCCGAACGCGACCAGCAGCAGTCCGCCGGCCAGCAGCACGGTCAGGCTGGGCAGTGAGACCCAGGGCCACAGCACGCCGCCCTCCAACAGTCCCAAGATCAGCAGCGATGCCCCGACGGTGAGGAGCACGGCGCCACCGACGTCCACTCGGTGCCGAACCCGTTCGACCCGCTCCCGAAATCGGCGGTGCAGCACCCAGCCGGCAATCAGGGCGAGGGGTACGTTGACGAAGAAGATCCACCGCCAGGTCGCAAAGTCCACGAAGACCCCACCCAGCGTCGGGCCCACGACCGCCGAAATGGCCCAGACGCTGGCTACGTAGCCCTGCACCCGAGCTCGCTCGGCAACGGAGTAGATGTCGCCGATGATGGTCATCGCCGTCGGCTGAACGGCACCGGCACCAAGCCCCTGCAGCGCCCGAAAAACGATCAGTGCCGGCATGCTCCAGGCGAATCCGCACAGCACCGAACCGAGCAGGAAGGCGCCGACCCCGATCAGCATCACCGGCTTGCGGCCGTAGGAGTCGGTGAGCTTGGCGAAGATCGGCACGGTCACCGCTTGCGCGAGCAGGAAGACCGAGAACAGCCACGGGAACTGGGCGAAACCGCCCAGGTCGTCGACCACCGACGGCACGGCGGTGGCCAAGATGGTGGAGTCGATCGCCACCAGCCCGACGCTCAGCATCACCGCAAGCAGGATCGGGCCACGCTCAGATCGCAGCCCGACGGAGGCGCGCTTGATGTCGGTCTGGGTCACGTCTGGTCGCAACCCGTACGGTGCGCCCGCCATTCCCGCGCACGCTTGCTTTGCGTGTCGAGTTTCCGCTTGTTGTCACACGGGAACTCGGCACACATCGGTCAGCCCGAAGTTATCCACAAGGGGTGGGTGCGTCAACGGCCCCGATGTGTCAGGTTCAGCGGGTGCGACCGCGACAACCGGTGCCCGCAGGACTTCGCCTGCTGGCCGAGCTCCAAGAGGGCGTGGTGGGGCGGGAGCAGGTGCTCGGACACGGCTTCAGCGAGGCCGGGATCGTGCGGCTGCTCCGGGAACAAACCTGGCGCCCCGTCGCCCGGGGCGTCTACTTCACCCGGGACGCGCCGCCGCCGTGGGTTGCATCGGCTTGGGCCGGGGTGTTGTTGGGCGGCGACCGCGCTCGGCTGGCCGGGCTGGCCGCGGCCCGCCTGCACGGACTGACCGAGGACGAACCTGACGAGATCACGGTTCTCGTGCCGTACGGGCACAGCGTGTCGACCGTCTGCGGAGCGTGGCGGTTTCGGCGCGAACGTCCCGGCGCCAGGTCGGGCAAGACCGCGGGCAGTCCACCACGAACCACGGTCGAGGACACGGTGCTCGACCTTGTTGCGCAAGCCGCCGGTGCCCGGGTCGCGGAGCACTGGGTGACGACGGCGGTGCAGAAACGACTGACCACGAGCGCACGGCTCCGCCGGGCGGCTGCTGCCCGGCACTTCCTTCCTCGCCGATCCCTATTGGCGGTCCTCCTCGACGATGTCGCCGAGGGGGCCCGCAGCCCCTTAGAGCTCGACTTCCTGCGTGACGTCGAACGGGCCCACGGCCTGCCCCAAGGCGTACGTCAGGCACGACAGCGCGGGACCGAGGTTGACGTGTGGTACGAAGACTTCGGGGTGGTGGCCGAGCTGGACGGGCGTGCCGGACACGTCGGCAGTGCGCGGTTTCGGGATATGCACCGCGACAATGCGGCGTTGGTCGAGGGACTGCTCAGTCTCCGCTTCGGGTACGGAGACGTCTCCGACGGCCCCTGCCTGGTAGCCCGCCAGCTGGCTCAGGTGCTGAACGCGCGTGGCTGGACCGGGCTGTTGGCACCCTGTCCGCGCTGCCGTCGGCTGGGTTGACCGGTTGCGTGCCGGATTGCCGGGGGAACACACACCGCGATCCGGCACGCATCTTGGCCACCGAGCGTGTTTGCACTCGCCGGGGTCGAGTGCTAAACATGAGTTAGCACTCTCCGAGTGAGAGTGCCACCTCCTCGGTTGGTGAGGCCCCCATGGGCCGTCCGTCGCGGGCGCCGCCGGAGGAACCCAATCGTCAGCAGAGGATTCGCACACATGCCGAAACTCATTCAGTTCAACACCGAGGCCCGGCGCGGTCTCGAGCGTGGCATGAACACGCTCGCCGACGCCGTCAAGGTGACCCTTGGCCCCAAGGGCCGCAACGTCGTCTTGGAGAAGAAGTGGGGTGCGCCCACCATCACCAACGACGGGGTCAGCATCGCCAAGGAGATCGAGCTCGAGGACCCGTACGAGAAGATCGGTGCCGAGCTCGTCAAGGAGGTCGCCAAGAAGACCGACGACGTCGCCGGCGACGGCACCACCACCGCCACCGTCCTGGCTCAGGCCATGGTCCGCGAGGGCCTGCGCAACGTGACGGCCGGGGCCAACCCGATGTCGCTCAAGCGTGGCATCGAGAAGGCCGTCGCCGCCGTCGTGGAGCAGCTGCAGAACGCGGCCAAGGACGTCGAGACCAAGGAGCAGATCGCGGCCACCGCGTCGATCTCCGCCGGTGACAACAGCGTCGGCGAGATCATCGCCGAGGCGATGGACAAGGTCGGCAAGGAAGGTGTCATCACCGTCGACGAGTCCAACACCTTCGGCCTGGAGCTCGAGCTCACCGAGGGGATGCGGTTCGACAAGGGTTACATCTCCCCCTACTTCGTCACCGACACCGAGCGGATGGAGACCGTCCTCGACGATCCCTACATCCTGATCGTCAACAGCAAGGTCTCCGCGCTGAAGGACCTGCTGCCGCTGCTGGAGAAGGTCATCCAGGCCGGCAAGCCGCTCGTGGTCATCGCCGAGGACGTCGACGGTGAGGCCCTGGCCGCGCTGATCGTGAACAAGATCCGTGGCACGTTCAAGTCGGTCGCGGTCAAGGCCCCCGGCTTCGGTGACCGTCGCAAGGCCATGCTCGGCGACATCGCCATCCTCACCGGCGGGCAGGTGATCTCCGAGGAGGTCGGCCTCAAGCTGGACAGCGTCGGGCTGGAACTGCTGGGCCAGGCGCGCTCGGTGCTGGTCACCAAGGACGAGACCACCATCATCGAGGGCGCGGGCAGCTCCGACCAGATCGCCGGCCGGGTCAGCCAGATCCGGACCGAGATCGACAACTCCGACTCCGACTACGACCGGGAAAAGCTGCAGGAGCGGTTGGCCAAGCTGGCCGGCGGCGTTGCGGTGATCAAGGTCGGTGCGGCCACCGAGGTCGAGCTGAAGGAGCGCAAGCACCGGATCGAGGACGCCGTCCGCAACGCGAAGGCTGCGGTGGAGGAGGGCATCATCGCCGGCGGCGGTGTAGGTCTGCTGCAGGCCGCGCAGGCGGCCAAGGTCGACCTTACCGACGACGAGCAGATCGGCGCCCAGATCGTGTTCAGCGCGGCTACGGCCCCGTTGAAGCAGATCGCCAGCAACGCCGGTCACGAGGGCGGCGTCGTGGTGGAGAAGGTCCGCGGTCTGTCCGCCGGGCAGGGCCTGAACGCGGCCAACGGCGAGTACGTCGACCTGGTCGAGAACGGCATCATCGATCCGGTCAAGGTGACCCGCTCCGCGCTGCAGAACGCGGCGTCGATCGCGGCGCTGTTCCTGACCACCGAAGCGGTCATCGCCGACAAGCCGGAGAAGGCTGCGGCCGCTCCCGGTGGCGGCGACGGCGGCATGGGGGGCATGGGCGGGATGGACTTCTGAGTCCACCCCCGGCGTCGCTACGGCGCAGGTTCATCACGCCAGAGGCGGTCCCCGTGGGGGCCGCCTCTCGGCGTTTGCGTCACCTCGAGACGCCGTGGAGCCGCAGCTCGTCGCGGCGGCCTCGCGCTTTCCTCCGACCGAGCCCGACGCAACGGTCTACAGGTCGCTAAGGTCGGGCGGAGCGGACACAGCAGGGAACCGAAAGCGGGGGCGGGGTGGCGGAACTGATTCCGGTAGTGGACGGACACAACGATTTGCCCTGGGCGATGCGCGAGGTGGGTTACGACTTCGACGCCGTCGACATCGCCGCGCCGCAGCCGCAGCTGCACACCGACCTGCCGCGGCTGCGCCGCGGCGGGGTCGGGGCGCAGTTCTGGTCGGTGTACGTGCCCGGCGCCCTGGCCGGGCCGGCCGCCGTCACCGCGGTCTGCGAGCAGGTCGACGCCGTGCACACCATGGTCGAGCGGTACGCCGACGAGCTGGTCCTGGTCACCGGAGCCGACGGTCTGGACGCGGTACTGACGTCTCGTACCCGGATCGGCAGCCTGCTCGGCGCCGAGGGCGGTCACTGCGTCGACAACTCCCTGGGCACCCTGCGGGACCTTTACCGGCTCGGGGTGCGCTATCTGACGTTGACCCACAACGAGAACACCGACTGGGCCGACTCGGCCACCGACCTGCCCCGGCACGGCGGGCTGACCGCCTTCGGGCGGGAGATCGTGTCCGAGATGAACCGGCTCGGGATGCTCGTCGACTTGTCTCACGTCGCGCCCAGCACCATGCACGACGCCCTCGACGCCACTCTCGCCCCGGTGATCTTCAGCCATTCTTCGACCCGGGCGGTGGCCGACTCCCCCCGCAACGTGCCCGACGACGTGCTGGCCCGACTGCCCGACAACGGAGGGATCTGCATGATCACCTTCGTCCCGGCGTTCGTCAGCCCGGCCGCGGCCGCGTGGGAGGCGCAGGCCAAGGCCGCCGCCGCCGCCGACGGCGTCGACCCGCGCGACCTGGCCGCGATGGACGCCTTCGCCGCCGCCCGCGACGAGCAGGCACCCAAGGCCACGCTGGCCGACGTCGTGGCCCACCTCGAGCACGCCCGGGCCGTAGTCGGAATCGACCATCTCGGTCTGGGCGGGGACTACGACGGGGTCAACACCTTGCCGGTGGGCTTGGAGGACGTGTCGTGTTACCCGGCACTGTTCGACGCGCTCCGGGGGTTCGGCTGGTCCGAGCCGGACCTGACCCAGCTCGCGTACGGCAACATCAGCCGGGTCCTGCACGCCGCCGAGGCCGTGGCGGTCCGGCTGCGGTCGCAACGGCCACCTTCGATGGCCACCATCGCCGCCCTCGACGGGCCGCTGCCGGTCGGCGCTGAGCCGGGGTGAGCGGTCTGCTCGAGGTTGTCGTCACCCACGCCGCCGACGCCGAGCGGGCGCAGGCCGGGGGCGCGGACCGGGTCACGCTGATCGGCGCGCCCCTTCCCGGCGCCGACCGCGAGACTCAGGCGTTGTCGCCCGAGCCGGGCCTGGTCGGTCAGGTCCGCCGGGTCACGAACCTGCCGCTGCGAGTGTTGCTGCGACTCCGGGAGGGCTACGGCACCGACGGTGGCGAGGTCGCCCGGCTGCGTGGACTGCTGGCGAGCTATCGCTCGCTCGGGGCGGACGGCGTGGTCCTGGGCTTCCTCAACGGGCACACCGAGATCGACACCGAGGTCGTCGCCGAGCTGATCGGTGAGCCCGACTTCGGCTGGACCTTCTCCCGCGCCGTCGACGCCTGCATCTCCACCGACCGGGCCTGGCGGGAGCTGCGCCGGCTGCCGGGCCTGGACGCGGTGGCCACGGCCGGGTCGGCCCGCGGACTCGCCGCCGGGTTGGACGACCTGATCGCCCGGGCGGAGGCCGACCCCGCCACCGCCGCGCTGATCATGGCGGCCGGCGATCTGGCCGCCGAGCACGTTCCGTGGTTGGCCCGGGCCGGGGTCGCGGCGTTCCAGGTCTCGACCGCGGTTCGCCCCCTCGGCTCCTGGAAGGCTTACGTCGATCCGGACCTGGTCCGGACCTGGCGCTCGCTGCTCGACGCGGTCGTCGGAGACCAGGAGGTGAGCGCCTCGTGAGCGTGCTGATCGACCTGCCGGTCTGGCCGGGTCACGGCCGGCTCTGGTCGCACCTGGTCAGCGACGCCTCCTTCGCCGAACTGCACGCCTTCGCCACCTTGCTGGGTGTGCCGCAGCGGGCGTTCGAGCGCGACCACTACGACCTGCTCGAGGATCGCTATCCGGCCGCGCTCGCCGCCGGGGCGCGGCCGGTCAGTTCCCGGGAGCTCGTGTGCGCGCTGCGGGCGGCCGGGCTGCGCCGGCCCAGAAGGTCGCGGTTGGCCGTCTGACCGGTGAGCCCTCACCCGTGCGCGACTTCGCCGGCCTGGTCGGCGGCGCTCGCTACAGTCAGGTCCAGACGGGCCGTGCTCAGTCCGGCCGGTCCCACCCGTAGCCAGCCACACCCCACCGCCTTAACCCCGAATCCCGCAGGAGGACGTCATGGCCGAATTGAGCGTCGGCACCGAGAACGACCAGCCGATCGAGCTGCACTACACCGATCACGGCAGCGGCCGGCCGGTCGTCCTGATTCACGGCTGGCCGCTGAGCGGCCGCTCGTGGGAGGCGCAGGAACGTCCGCTGATCGAGGCCGGCTACCGCGTCATCACCTACGATCGCCGCGGCTTCGGCCAGTCCAGCCAGCCGTGGGAGGGCTACGACTACGACACCTTCGCCGCCGACCTGGCTGCGTTGCTGGACCACCTCGAGCTGAGCGAGGTGACCCTGGTCGGGTTCTCGATGGGCGGCGGTGAGGTGGTGCGTTACCTCGCCCGGTACGGGTCGGGCCGGGTCGCGCAGGCCGTACTCGCCTCTGCCGTCCCGCCCTACCTCTACCAGGCCGACGACAACCCTGACGGTGGTTTGGACGACGCCACCATCGACGGTTTCCTCAGCTCGGCCTGGAGTGACCGGATGGGCTTCCTGGACGAGTTCATGACCGGCTTCTTCAGCGTCGGCGACGAGCTCAAGGTGAGCGAGCAGCAGCGCCAGTTCGCCCTCGGACTGGCCGGGTTGGCCTCGCCGAAGGCGACCGCGGACTGCATCAACGCGTTCGCCCGGACCGACTTCCGTGACGACCTGCGCGCCGTCGACGTACCGACCCTGGTGATCCACGGCGCTGCCGACACCACCGTTCCGCTGCAGGTCAGCGGGCAACGCTCCGCCGCCGCCATCGACGGCGCCCGGCTGGTGGTGATCGACGGTGCCCCGCACGGGGTCACCGTCAGCCACCCCGAACAGTGGAACGCCGCCCTGCTGGAGTTCCTTCGCTCCTGACCCGTGGTCAGCCCGAGGCAGCCTTGAACAAAAGTGGTCAGAGAAGACCTGTTCCGGGGTTGCTTCCGGGTCGTTCGCGACCACTTTCCACGCGGGGCCGGGTGCGAGCGAGGGCCGACGGGTCAGCGGAGGGCGGCGGGCAGGTCCGAGGCGTGGACGACCACCAGGCTGGTCACCGCCCGGGTCAGGCAGACGTAGAGCCGGCGCAGTCCGGTCACCTCGTCCGACTCGGCCGCGACCAGGTCCGCCGGTTCGGCTACCACGACGTGGTCGAACTCCAGCCCCTTGGCCAGGGCGGCCGGGATCAGCTCGACCCGGTGGTCGAAGGACTGGGCCTGCTCACCGAGGACGGTGTGCTCGATCCCCGCGGCCGCCAGCGCGGCGTGGGCGGCGGCGACTTCTGCCTCGGTCACGATCACCCCGACCGTCCCTGCGCGGGCCCGGGCCTCCCGTACCGCCACCACGATCTCGGCCCACACGTCGTCTCGGCGGCGCAGGTCGAGTTCGCCGGCGCTACGACGGACCGAATGCGGCGGGGTCAGGGTCGGCGCGATCGCCGGCAGCAGCCGGGCCGCGAACTCGATCACCGCTGCCGGGACGCGGAAGCCGGCCACCAGTTCGGTCACCGGTGCGTCGGCCTGGCCGAGATGGGTCAGCGACTCCGGCCACGACCGGGTGGCCCACGGAGTCGTGGCCTGAGCCAAGTCGCCGAGAACGGTCATCGAGCCGGTACTGGCCCGCCGGCCGACCGCCCGCAGCATCATGGCCGACAGGTCTTGAGCCTCATCCAAGATGACGTGCCCCAGGCTGGGCGTCCGGTTCAGCAGGTCGGTCACCTCGTCCACCAGGGCCAGATCGGCCACGCTCCACCGGGTCGCGCGCGGGGTCCGGGCTGGTCTCGCGCTGAGCACCGCCTGCTGCTCGGCCCGGGTCAACACCCCGTCCGCCGCCGCGGCCAGCCGGTCGGGGTCACCCAGCAGCGACCACACCAGTCTGGCTGCGTCGAGGGGCGGCCAGACCTGCTCGGCGTACCGACGGACCTCCCGACTGCGGGCCACCGCGTTCTGCGTACGGTCATCGGGGGACTGACCCGCCGTCTCCATCCGCAGCAGCACCTGGTGTGCCAGCCGCTGGGCCAGCATGGTCCGGCCGGCTTCGTAGCGGACGCCGCGCTCCCTCAGCTGGTCGGTCAGCTCCTCGACCAGATAGGCCGGGACCCGCCACTGGTGGGCGCCGCGCGGCACCACCAGCGGGTCGCGCGGGGTCGAAAGCTGCGACCACACCGCGCGGTGCAGCACCTCCGCCATCCGGGCGTCGCCCTTGACCAGAGCCGCCGGGACGGGGTCGACCCCGCGTACGCTCAGCCCGGTCGCGGCGCCGAGCAGGGAGGCCACGGTGGCCTGCGCGGCGTCGATCTCGCCCAGCGTCGGGAGGACGTCGCCGATGTAGGACAAGAACGCCTCGTTCGGCCCCACCACCAAGACGCCGGAGCGGCGCAACTGTTCTCGGAAGGTATAGAGCAAGAAGGCGACCCGGTGCAGACCCACCGCGGTCTTGCCGGTGCCCGGTGCGCCCTGCACGCACAGCGATCGGCTCAGATCAGCCCGGACCACGACGTCCTGCTCGGGTTGAATCGTGGCCACGATGTCACGCATCGGGCCGGTCCGCGGGCGCTCGATCTCGGACTCCACGATCGCCGAATCGAGCGTCGGACCGGACGCCGAAACCAGGGCCGGTGCGGATGTCGAGTCGGCGGGGTCCAAGACCTCGTCCTCGTACGCGGTCAGAGTGGCCTGGGAGAAGCCGAACCGCCGCCGCCGGTGCACTCCCATCGCCGCACCCGACCGGGCCCGGTAGAACGGCCGGGACATTCCTGCTCGCCAGTCGATCACGAGCGGCTCGCCGCCCGCCTCCGCGGTGACGTGCCGCCGGCCGACGTAGAGCGTCTCGTCCTGCGCGGCGCCGCAAGCGGCGGCGTAGTCCAGCCGGCCGAAGAACAACGGCACCTCCGGGTCGTCGCGCAGGGCCTCCAGCCGGGCGTGCAGCACTTCGGCGAGCCGCTCGGTCGACACCCGGTCGCCCCCTTCGGCCCGCAGACCGGCCGTGCGTTCTCGCATCCCGGCCAGCGCGGTCCGCGCGTCCCGCAGGTGCTGCGCCTCGGCGTGCAGGACCGCCGGCCCGGAAGGAACGGGAGAGCGGGCAGGCATCGGCGATCCGATCGACGTCGGGGGGTGGGGGCGAGGGCACACGGTAGCCCTGGGTCGGGGTTTCGTCCAACGGGTTATCGCCCGCGTCCGCTCACCCCGGTGGATAGCGGGCCGCAGCTATTCCTACAGTGGCACCGTGACTGAGCCGACTCATCGGACCCGTTCCTACGCCGCGGTGGAGAACCCTGCGAACCGTCCCCGCGGGTCCCGCTCGACGGTGCGGGTGCTACTACTCAACCCGGCCGGGGAGACGCTGCTGTTTCAAGACAGCGACCCGGGACTGGTGGACGCCCTGTGGTGGGCCACCCCCGGTGGTGGTATCGACCCCGGCGAAACCGAGGTCGAAGCCGCGGTCCGCGAGGTGGCCGAGGAGACCGGTTTCACGCTCAGCCCGGACGATCTCCTCGGCCCGGTCGCCCACCGGCATGTGGTGCACGGCTACTCCGATCAGGTGATCGAGCAGGACGAGTCGTTCTACCTGGCCCAGGTCGACAGCGCCGACGTGGACGTGTCCGCCCACACCGCGGAGGAACAACTCACCTTCAAGGGCTGGCGGTGGTGGTCCACCGAGGAGCTCCGCGGAACCGACGACTGGATCTGGCCGCGCGAACTGGAGGAGATCCTGCTGCTGCTCGACGCCCCCGACCGGTGGCCGGTCGACCTCGGCGTTCAGGAGGAGTCCACCGTCCCCGACGTCACCGGGTAGGCCGCACGGGCGAGCGCCGCTGACCCCGGCTGATCCCCGGCTGGGCGGCGTGATGGGGTGCTCGGCGGTCGTGGACCACTCAGTCCGCGGCGAGCGCTTCCTCGGCGTCCATGATCCGGTAGCCGTAGCCCTGCTCGGCCAAGAACCGTTGCCGGTGGGCGGCGAACTCGGCGTCGACGGTGTCTCGGCTGACCACGGCGTAGAAGCGGGCGGTGA
Source organism: Friedmanniella sp. (assembly GCA_965218535.1). Classification (GTDB taxonomy): domain Bacteria; phylum Actinomycetota; class Actinomycetes; order Propionibacteriales; family Propionibacteriaceae; genus Microlunatus. Next base: position 370,145 of record CBDCLF010000001.1, on the reverse strand, counting down.
CCCCGGCGGACTTGGGCCGCAGCAGCCGGCCGAGCCGCTGCGCCTCCTCCTGGCGGGAGCCGAACGCTCCCGAGACCTGGATCGCCAGCTGCGCGCTGGGCAGGTCGACGGAGAAGTTGGCGACCTTACTGACCACCAGCAGGTCGATCTCGCCGCTGCGAAACGACTCGTACAGCTTCTCGCGCTGCCGGACGGTCGTGTCACCCTTGATCAGCGGCGCGCCCAAACGCTCGGCGAGTTCGTCGAGCTGGTCCACGTACTGCCCGATCACCAGGGTCGGGGTGCCGGCGTGCTTGCGCACCAGATCGACCACCACGTCGGTCTTCGAGTCCGCGGTCGAGGCCAGTCGATAGCGGACGTCGGGCTCGGCCACCGCGTACGTCATCCGCTCCGGCTCGCTCAAGGTGACCCGGACCTCGACGCAGTCGGCCGGGGCGATGTAGCCCTGGTTCTCGATGTCCTTCCACGGCGCGTCGAAGCGCTTGGGCCCGATCAGGGAGAACACGTCGCCCTCCCGGCCGTCCTCGCGGACCAGGGTTGCGGTCAACCCCAGCCGGCGGCGAGCCTGTAGATCGGCGGTCATCCGGAACACCGGGGCGGGCAGGAGGTGGACTTCGTCATAGATCACCAGGCCCCAGTCGCGGGCCCCGAACAGTTCCAGGTGTGGGTGCACGCCGCCGCGCTTGGTGGTGATCACCTGATAGGTGGCGATGGTGATGGGCCGGATCTGCTTCTTGGCCCCCGAGTACTCCCCGATCTCGTCCTCGCTCAGGTGGGTCCGCCGGAGCAGTTCGTCACGCCACTGCCGGGCCGAAACCGTGTTGGTGACCAGGATCAACGTGGTGGCGCCGGCCCGGGCCATCGCGGCGGCGCCGACGATGGTCTTGCCGGCACCGCACGGCAGCACGACCACCCCCGAACCGCCGTGCCAGAATGCGTCGGCGGCCTGGCGCTGGTAGGGCCGCACCGTCCAACCGGTCTGGTCCAACTCGATGCTGTGTGCCTCACCGTCGACGTAGCCGGCCAGGTCTTCAGCCGGCCAGCCCAGTTTCAGCAGCACTTGCTTGAGCTGGCCGCGTTCGCTGGCGTGCACGGCCACCGTCTCGTGGTCGACCCGGGCACCGACCAGGCCCTTGACCTTGGCGCTGCGCAGCACCTCGGCCAGCACCGGTGCGTCGGTGCTGACCAGCACCAGTCCGTGGGTCGGGTGCTTCTCGATCCGGAGCCGGCCGTAGCGGTCCATGGTGTCGGCGACGTCGACCAACAGGGCCGTCGGCACCGGGTAGCGGCTGTAGCTGAGCAGGGTGTCGACCACCTGCTCGGCGTCGTGTCCGGCCGCGCGGGCGTTCCACAGGCCCAGTGGCGTCAGCCGGTAGGTGTGGATGTGCTCGGGCGCGCGCTCCAACTCGGCGAAGGGGGCGATGGCGATCCGGCAGGCGTCGGCCGCGGGGTGGTCGACCTCCAGCAGCAGGGACTTGTCGGACTGGACGACCAGCGGGCCGGGCGGTTCGGCGCTCATCGTTCCCGGAAGGTCTGGGTGGGCATCGCGCCAGCCTAGTCGTCGCTTCTCGGCGCATGACGACCTGAAACTATCCCCGGCGCGCTGCTGGCCCGCCAGCCCGCATGTGGACCGCGAGTCCGCCGTGGTCGGGCAACGTACGCCCCGGCCGGCCGCATGTGGACCGCGATCCCGCCGTGGTCGGGAAACGTACGCCCCGGCCGGCCCAAGCGCACCGCTCCCTGAGCTTGTCGAAGGGCATCAGCGTGGGAAGGCTGAAGGGTGAACCGACTCACGGCTGCGGGCGACGGGGTGAACGATCGAGGTGGTCAACCGCCGGACGGAACCCGGCTGACGGCGGCGATCCGCGACAACGCGACGGTGACGACCTCGGCGCTGGTCCGGTCGACCGCACGGACCAGTCCGGCGCTCAGGTCGAGGGGGGCGAGTTCGCGTACGGTCGAGCGGCCGTCGGCACCGACCCAGGTGAGTTGGACCGGTACCCCGTCGCGGGTGGCCGAGCGCAGGTCGTCCAGGGCCGTGGCGATGGCGGCGGCGGTGGACGAGCCGATTGCGGCCCGCTCGTGCGCGGCCCGCAGGGCGCTCGCCGCTCGCTCGGGGCCGAGCGGAGCCGACGGGGAGCTGAGGCTGACCGCCGGTGCCCGGGAGAGCGGCGGTCGGGCCAGGTCGTGGCCCCGCTCGTCTTCGGCCACCGGGCTGAGGCCCAGTTCGCGGAGCAGCGCCACCAGCTCCTCGGGTTCAGCGGCGGCCACCACGACGCCGGGGGTGAGCCGGCGTATCCCCAAAGACTCGGCCCGCGGGTCACTCAGGAGTCCGGCGAGCTGGGTGTCGTCGTCGGCCCGGACGAGACTGCCGATCGGACCTACCCGGACGCTGCCGTGGCGGCGGGCCACGTCGGCGACGAGGTAGCGCAACGGCTGGGGCAGTTCGGTACTGGCGTGACCCGTCAGCCAGTCGAGCACCGCCGGGCTCGACCAGCCGGCGTCGAACGCGCGGCGCAGCGACGCCGGGCTGAACCGATAGACCCCGCCGGCTCCGCGGGATTCCTGGTCGGCCAGGAGCCGCAGTTCGGCACTCACGTCGTGGCGCAGCGGACCGGGCGCGACGGCGGTCAGATCGGCCTGGAAGACCAGCGTCTGTACCGGCTCGGGGAACGCATCGGCGAGCTCGCTCGGCAGCCCGGCGCCGTCGAGCAGCGCGGGTAGAAAAGCCGATCCCGCCCCGAGGGCGGACAGACCTAGCCAGCCCGCCTCCCGCCAAGTTTGGTGGGCCAGGTCGATGGCCGCAGCTTCGGAGCGGGACAGGCGCGGTCGAAGCCAGGCCAGCCCAGCCCCGAGCTGATCGGGCTCCAGCACCACGCCGGCGCCCGCCGACCGCGCATGAGCCAGCACCGCGCGCCTCAGCGCCGGGGCCGCCGGAGCCGCGGCTTCGGGACCGAGCGCGTGCGCTCCCGGCCAGGCGGCCCGCGCAAACCAGCGTGGCGCGGCCAGCCACGCCTGGGCCAGGGTCCACCACCGCCGGCCGGCGTCCTGGCTCACCCAGGCGTCGAAGCCGCCGGTAGGCAGCAGGCCGTGGCTGCTGCCCGGCGCGATCAGGTCCGCCGCCGCCGCACACTCCACCACGAAAACCGCCTGCGGTTCGTCGACGCCAAGGGTCCGGGCGAGAGCGCTCAGATCACGGGCGCCCAGGCCACCGGTCCGCAGCGGACGGTGGGGCCGCTCCTCCAGGGCGTGAATGAGGAGTTCGACGTCGGTCAACAGGCTGAAGGCCGCTCCGGTGGCGGCCCGGTCGACCAGGCTCTTCGACTTGGCCGGGCCGGTCAGCGCCGGCACCTGCGACCGCACGGGGTCGGCCCGGAGCCGCCCGTCACGTAGCCGCCAGGCCACCTCCCGCGGCAGCAGGACGGTCTCCGCGTCGAGCGGACGGAGCAGCCGCCGGGCCAGCAGGGCCTCCACGGGGGTTCGCGCGGACTCGGCGCTGACCGGTCGGTCGGCGTGCCGGACCGCTCCGGCGGGGGCGAACCGCAACCGGTCCAGCACCTGCAGCATCTGCGGCGTACACGTACGCAAAGCTGCCTGGACCTCGTCGTCGCTGAGCGGATGGGCCGAGGGTGGAGCGAGGCCGCCGGGATAGGGCTCGAACGCCTCCCGGACCGTACGGACCAGGTGCAGGGCCGCCTCGTCGCCCCAGACCAACGCCGCGCGACGCAACTGGGCCACTGCTTCGGCCACCGAGGGTGGGGGGCCGCCCACCGCAACGCTCAATTCGTCCAGCGAGACCGGGTCGGGCAGGGTGGCCAGTCCTTCGGTGACCACCAGCTGCCAGGCGTCCAACCCGTCCAGGGCGCGGGCGGTGGAGGTGATCGTGGTCGCTCGGTTGGCCAACTCGGTGAAGTCACCGGGAAGGGGATAGGTCAGGTCCGGACGCAGTCGGAGCAGTGTCACGAGCTGCTCGTGGCTCCACCCACGCAGACTCTCCCCGAGGGTACGGGGCCGCTCGGCCCGGTTGGCCATCGCGTTCACCCCCACGGCGAGGGCGGTGGCGGCGGTCCGTTCGGACGCACCAGCGCCCGCCGGACCAGGAGTAGGAGCACGACCAGCGCCACCCAGCACAGCGCCAGTGCCCACAGGCCGACCAGATTCCACCAGCCGATCGCGACGGCGGTGTCGGTGAACAGGCAGGCGAAGGCGATCAGGCCGAGGAGGATGGCGGCCCCCCGGAAGGCGAGCCGGACCGGTCGTTGGCCCGCTTTGACCCGCGTCGACAAGAGCACGCCGACGACGAGCATGATCGGGGCCAGGACCGGGATCAGTCCACCGATCACCAGGCACACGCACAGTCCGGGGGTTGCGGCGTCGACGACGTCGCGGGCGCGACCGGGGCCGCTTCTCGGTGGCGGCTCCGCGTACGGAGGGGGCGGGCTGAACCAGTTCGGCGTCCCCGGGGCCGGGAAGCCCGTCGGTCCCGAAGCCGGCCCGCCCGGCGTACGCAGCGGCTGGTCGGGAACCGGCCAGCGCGGGGCTTGCTCGAACGGTGCCGGACCCGCCACCGTGCCTGTCGACGCCCCGGCGGCTGGAGCCGCGGGGGCATTCCCGTGCACCGATCCCCACGCCGAGTCGCTCATCATCGTGGCGCTGACGACGTCGAAGGGCTGGTGGGGGTCACGGACGTCCGCCGGGGCCGGCACCAGCGCGACCAGCGGAGCCACCGGGGGCCCGGGCTGGTCGAACCGGGGTCTGTTGGCCGGTGCGGTGCGGTGCCGGTGCCGGCACCGGCGGCGGCGGCGCCGTTCCCAGCGGCCCGGCCGACGGTTCGGCGAAGGACTGCGGCCGCTGCCGCGGCGCGTATTCCGGTCCGTCCTCCCAGGTCGCCATGGACAGATTCTAGGAGGGCGCAGGCAATCGGCGAGGGTTCCCAGCCGGTAGGCGACCAGGGAGAGTCGGCCGGGGTAATCGGCTGGGGTATTTGGCTGGGGTATTCGGGTTGGGTCGGTCGGGCCGGGGCGGATAGGCTGATTGTTTGGTTGCGTCGGTGCGGCATTCACCGACGTCGCCGGTTTTCCGGCCAATGCACCAACTCGTCCCGATGACCACGATCGATTCCCGCCACGGTGTGCCCACGCCGGGCGCCCCGAGCAAGTGAGGTTTCCGTGCCGACTGGCAAGGTGAGGTTCTACGACGCCGACAAGGGTTTCGGCTTCTTGACCAAGGAGGACGGCGGCGACGTCTACGTACGTTCCACGGCCCTGCCGGCGGGGGTCGCTGCCCTCCGTGCCGGGCAGAAGGTCGAGTTCGGCGTCGTCGAGGGCCGGCGCGGTGAGCAGGCGTTGTCGCTGCGGCTGGTCGAGCCGCCCCCCTCGCTGTCCAAGGCTCAGCGCAAGCCGGCCGAGCAGATGACGGTGATCGTGGAAGACCTGATCAAGACCCTCGACGGCGTCGGCAACGGATTCCGGCGTGGGCGCTATCCCGAGCCGAGGGCCGCGACTCAGCTGGCCTCGGTGCTGCGCGCGGTCGCCGACGAGTTGGAGCTGTAACCGTGCCGTCGGTCAAGCCCGACCAGGCTTGCCTGGACGCCGTCGACCTGGCGCGCGACGCCGCGAACGCGAGTGCCGGGGTGATCGGCGTCGGGATACACCTGGGGTCGATCGTCGAGGGGGACCGGCTGCTCAGCCACCGCTTCGAGGCCCGACACCCGGGCTACGTCGGCTGGCACTGGTCGGTGACCGTGGCCCGGGCCTCGCGAGCGCGGGTCATCACCGTCGACGAGGTCGTGCTGCTGCCCGGTGAAGGCGCGCTGCTGGCGGCGGACTGGGTGCCCTGGTCCGAGCGGATCGGGCCGGGTGACGTCACCGCCGGCCTGCTGCTGGCCACCGACGCCGACGATGTCCGGCTGGAGCCGGGCTACACCGGCGGCGAGCGAGCCGCCGATGTCGATCCCGCAGAGTCAGAACTGGCCGGCAGCGTCGTTGCCGAGCTGGGTCTGGGCCGGGAACGGGTGCTCTCGCGCGAAGGCCGGGACGAGGCCGTGCAGCGCTGGCTGGCCGGAGACCCGGGTCCGGATAATCAGTTGACCCGGCTGGCCCCGGGCGTGTGCGAGACCTGCGGCTTCTTCACCCGTCTCGGCGGTGAACTGGGTGTGCTGTTCGGCGCTTGCGCCAACGCCTACTCCGCCTCCGACGGCCAGGTGGTCAGTGTCGACCACGGCTGCGGCGCACACTCCAGCGTGCCGGAACAGGAGCAGGCGCAGGCGTTGCCCGACCCGGTGTGGCAGACGATCGAGTGGCAGCGGGCGGACTCCCTGTTCGACTGAATCCCCTGTTCGACGGAATTCCCTGCTCGACGGAATTCTCTGTTCGACTGGGCGGCCCCCTGCTTCCCCCACGAGCCCGCCGGGCCGGGCACACTGAAGCCATGAGCGAGCTTCCGGCGACCGCACACCGCGATACCGACGAACTCCGTCGTGCGGTGGCGACCTACGTTGCCGCCGGCGCCGACGAGTCAACCCAGCGCGTCACCACCGCCGTCCACCGGCTGTCCCGGCGGCTCAACCAGTGGTACGACCACCAGTTGGCCGACCTCGACGTGTCCACCAGCGAATGGCTGGTGCTGGGCGAGCTGGCCCGCAGTCCGGAGCATGCTCCGCTGACCCCCACTCAACTGGCCGCCGCCACCAACGTCGCCCCCTCCTCGATGACGCACCGGCTGGACCGGATGGTCGAGCGGGGTCTGATCACCCGGGAGCAGGATCCGGACAACCGGACTCGGGTGCTGATCTCGCTCAGCGACGCCGGCTACGCCTTGTTCGTGACCGTCATCCGGGGCTCGGACCTGGTCGAGGCCGACCTGCTCGGCGGCCTGTCGGCGGAGCAGGTCGAGACCTTGGCCGAACTGCTCGAGCAGGTCATCGCCGGCCTCGACGTGCTCTGACCCGTCCCCCATCCGACCTGTCGACCGGTCTTGTCTTTAGCATTGCTAAAGACTATGGTTGGGACACGTGATCACCTCGGACCGGAGCGCCGCGAGCGCCTCCCCAAGACGCAGAGCTGAGGATCTGCGGACGGTGCCGGGACTGGCGAACGGGCTGCGGTCGTCGGTGATGCGGTTGGCCCGCCGGTTGCGGCAGATGCGGGACGACTCGCTGGACCTCTCGGCCAACCAGCTCTCAGCTTTGTCGGTGCTGCTCACCAGTGGCGCGCAGCTGATGGGCGAGTTGGCCGCCGCGGAGAAGGTTGCGCCGCCGTCGATGACCCGCACCGTCAACGGCCTGGTCGAGCGCGGGCTGGTCCAGCGCCAGCCGGACCCCCGCGATCGCCGGCAGTGCCTGGTGGCGCTGACCGCAGCCGGGGAACGAATCTTGATCGATAACCGCCGGCGCCGTTCGGAGTGGCTCGCGCGCCGGATCGCCGAGCTGAGCCACGCTGACCAAGAGGTGCTGCGGCACGCCGTCGGCATCTTGGAGAGGATCACCACCGCGTGAGCGTGGACCTTCCCGCCCGTACCCCACCGGCTGCACCAGCCGGCGCCGGACGCCCGCAGTCCGGACCCGACCGGCCGGCGCCGAACGATCCCGGCCGCGTCGTCGAACCACCGACCCAGCCGGAGCCGATCCCCGAGGTCGCACCCAATCCCACCCCGCCGCCCGACCCCACCCGGGCGTCCGAGCAACCCGCGTCCGAACGACCGGCCCGGGGCGGCATGTTCGCCGCGATGGCCAACCCCAACTACCGGATCTACGTCGCCGGCTCGTTCGTGTCCAACATCGGCACCTGGATGCAGCGGGTGGCCCAGGACTGGCTGGTGTTGGAGCTGTCGGGCGGCTCGGCCCTCGCGGTCGGGATCACCACCGGCCTGCAGTTCTTGCCCATGCTCGGGTTGTCGGCGTACGGCGGCCTGATCGCCGACCGCTTCGACAAGCGCCGAGTGCTGCGGCTCACCCAAGGCTGGCTCGCGCTGTGCGCGGCCGTGCTCGGCGTGCTGGCGGTGACCGGGGTGGCGCACACCGGGCACGTCTACCTGATCGCGTTCGCCTTCGGCCTGGGCACCGCCTTCGACAACCCGGCCCGGCAGTCCTTCGTCTCCGAGGTGGCCGGGCGCGAGCACCTGCCGAACGCGATCGGGCTCAACTCCGCCGCCTTCAACGCCGCCCGGATCGTCGGCCCGGCCCTGGCCGGGCTGGTGATCGCGGCTTGGGGGACCGGCTGGGCGATCTTGTCCAACGCGGTCACCTACGCCGCGTTCATCGGCGCCTTGGCGCTGCTGAACCCGGCCGCCTTGAACATCGTGGCACCCGCCGCCCGGGCCAAGCGGCAGATCCGGCAGGGCTTCACCTACGTCAAGGCCCACGGTGACATCCTGCTGATCCTCGGGGTGGCCTTTTTCGTCGGGACGTTCGGGATGAACTTCCAGATGACTTCGGCCCTGATGGCCCAGCAGCAGTTCCACCGCGGCGCCCAGGACTACGGCATCCTCGGCACCATCATGGCCGTCGGCTCGCTGGCCGGTGCGTTGCTCGCGGCCCGGCGCCGGATCCGGCCCCGCGGTCGCTTCGTGGTGTTGATGGCCCTGGCCTTTGCCGGGGTGGAGATCGTGGCGGGCCTGATGCCGACCTACGCCAGCTACGCCGCGGTGCTGCCGCTGCTCGGGCTGACCGCGCTGTTGACCCTGACTGCCGCGAACGCCTCGATCCAACTCGGCGTCGACCCGGCGCTGCGGGGTCGGGTGATGGCGCTGTACATGATGGTGCTGATGGGCGGCACGCCGATCGGCGCCCCGCTGCTGGGGTGGGTCGGACAGTTGTTCGGTCCCCGCTGGACCCTGATCGGCGGCGGCGCGCTGACCGCGATCGGCGTCTTGGCCTGCGTGCTCGTCCTGACCCGGCGGGAGCATCTGCGAATCGTGCCGGTGCTGGCGCCCCGGCCCAGGCTGGAGGTCCGCCCGCCGGCGCGGGCCGCGGCCGGCTGAGCAGCGCCCGAGACGCAGCCGCGCCGGCGGAACCGAGCCGATAGGTTCGAGCCATGTTCGCCAAGGTCCTCGTCGCCAACCGGGGGGAGATCGCGGTCCGGGCCTTTCGGGCCGCCTACGAGTTGGGCGCCCAGACCGTAGCGGTGTACCCCTACGAGGACCGGAACGCGGTCCACCGGATCAAGGCCGACGAGGCGTACACCATCGGGGAGCGCGGCCACCCGGTGCGGGCCTACCTCGACATCGACGAGATCATCCGGGCGGCGCTGGAGTCCGGCGCCGACGCGGTGTATCCCGGCTACGGTTTCCTCAGCGAGAATCCCGACCTGGCCCGGGCCTGCGCGGAGCACGGCATCACCTTCGTCGGCCCGCCGGCCCCGGTGCTGGAGTTGGCCGGCAACAAGGTCCGAGCCCTGGCTGCGGCCCGCGCCGCCGGGGTGCCGACGCTGCGCTCGAGTGCACCCTCGGCCGACGTCGACGAACTGGTCGCCGGCGCCCAGGAGATCGGTTTCCCGGTCTTCGTCAAGGCCGTCGCCGGTGGTGGCGGCCGGGGGATGCGCCGGGTGGACGACCCGGCCCGGCTGCGGGAGTCGGTGCAGGCGGCGATGCGGGAGGCCCAAGGCGCCTTCGGTGACCCGACGGCGTTCATCGAGCAGGCGGTCGGCCGGCCGCGGCACATCGAGGTGCAGATCCTGGCCGACGGCGCCGGTGAGGTGATGCACCTGTTCGAGCGGGACTGCTCCATCCAGCGGCGACACCAGAAGGTGATCGAGCTGGCGCCGGCCCCGAACATCTCGACCGAGCTGCGCGCGGCCCTGTGCGCCGACGCGGTGGCCTTCGCGAAGTCGATCGACTACGCCTGTGCGGGCACGGTGGAATTCCTCGTCGAGACCGAGGGTCCGCGGGCCGGGCAGCACGTCTTCATCGAGATGAACCCGCGGATCCAGGTCGAGCACACCGTGACCGAGGAGATCACCGACGTCGACCTGGTCCAGTCCCAGCTGCGGATCGCCGCCGGGGAGAGCCTGGCCGACCTCGGGCTCAGCCAGGACGGCGTCCGGATCAACGGTGCCGCCCTGCAGTGCCGGATCACCACCGAGGACCCGGCCAACGGCTTCCGGCCCGACACCGGCACCATCACCGCCTACCGCAGCGCCGGCGGGGCCGGGGTGCGCCTCGACGGCGGCACCGCCGACACCGGCGCGCAAATCAGCGCCTACTTCGACTCGATGCTGGTCAAGCTGACCTGCCGCGGGCGGACCTTCGCGATGGCGGTGGGCCGGGCCCGGCGGGCGCTGGCGGAGTTCCGGATCCGCGGGGTCAGCACCAACATCCCGTTCCTGCAGGCGGTGCTGGAGGATCCCGACTTCGTCGCCGGCGACGTCTCCACCGCGTTCATCGAGCAGCGTCCGCAGCTGCTGACCGCGCACACCCCGGCCGACCGCGGCACCAAGCTGCTGCGCTGGCTGGCCGAGGTGACGGTCAACCAGCCGTACGGGCCGGCCCCGACCCGATTGGACCCCGGCGTCAAGCGGCCGGCCGGGGTCGACCTTGGCGTGCCCTCGCCGCACGGCTCGCGCCAGCGGCTGCTCCGGCTCGGGCCGGAGGGTTTTGCCGCCGACCTGCGTTCCCGGGTCGGAGTGGAGGTCACCGACACCACCTTCCGTGACGCCCACCAGTCGCTGCTGGCCACCCGGGTGCGGACCAAGGACCTGCTGCGGATCGCGCCGTACGTGGGCCGGCTGACCCCGGAGTTGCTCAGTGTGGAGTGCTGGGGTGGGGCGACCTACGACGTCGCCCTGCGCTTCTTGGCCGAGGACCCGTGGGAACGGCTGGCGGCGCTGCGCTACAACATGCCCGGGTTGTGCCTGCAGATGCTGCTGCGCGGCCGCAACACCGTGGGCTACACCCCGTATCCGACCCAGGTGACCACATCCTTTGTGGCCGAGGCAGCGGCGACCGGGATCGACATTTTCCGGATCTTCGACGCGCTCAACGACGTCGACCAGATGCGGCCGGCCATCGACGCCGTCCGGGAGAGCGGCACCAGCGTCGCAGAGGTGGCGCTGTGCTACACCGCCGACTTGACCGACCCCGCCGAGCGGCTCTACACCCTCGACTACTACCTGCGGCTGGCCGAGCAGATCGTCGACTCCGGCGCGCACGTACTGGCGATCAAGGACATGGCCGGGCTGCTGCGTCCCCCGGCTGCGGCCACCCTGGTCGGTGCGCTGCGAGAACGCTTCGACCTGCCGGTGCACCTGCACACCCACGACACCGCCGGCGGTCAGCTGGCCACCTTGCTGGCCGCGGTCGGCGCCGGGGTGGACGCCGTCGACGTGGCCAGCGCGCCGATGGCCGGCACCACCTCCCAGGTCCCGGCCTCGGCGCTGGTGGCGGCGTTGGCGCACACCGAGCGGGCCACCGGGCTGGACCTGCGCGCGGTGCTGGACCTGGAGCCGTACTGGGAGGCGGTCCGCCGCGTCTACGCCCCGTTCGAGTCGGGGCTGGCCAGCCCCACCGGCCGGGTCTACGACCACGAGATCCCCGGCGGGCAGCTGTCGAACCTGCGCCAGCAGGCGATCGCGCTGGGTCTGGGTGAGAAGTTCGAGGCGATCGAGGCGATGTACGCCGCGGCCAACGCGATCCTGGGCCGGCCGACCAAGGTGACGCCCAGTTCGAAGGTGGTCGGGGACCTGGCGCTGCAGCTGGTGGCCGCGGACGCCGATCCGGCCGCGTTCGAAGCCGACCCGCAGAGCTTCGACATCCCCGACTCGGTGATCGGCTTCCTGGCCGGCGAACTGGGGGAGCCGCCGGGCGGCTGGCCGGAACCGTTCCGGTCCAAGGCCCTGCAGGGGCGCAACGTCCGCAGCGGAATCGTCGAGCTCACCGCCGACGACCGCGACGACCTCGACCGGGCCGGGCCGGTCCGGCAGGCCGCGCTCAACCGGCTGCTCTTCCCGGGCCCGACGAAGGAGTTCCTGCGGCACCGGGAGACCTACGGCGACGTGGCCCGGCTGGACACCTTGGACTACCTCTACGGGCTGCAGCCCGGCGAGGAGCACGTGGCCCGGATCGGCCGCGGGGTCAGTCTGATCCTCGGCCTGCAGGCCATCGGCGAGGCCGACGAACGCGGGATGCGGACGGTGATGTCGACCATCAACGGTTCGCTGCGTCCGATTCGGGTCCGCGACCACACCGTCGAGGTCGACGTGAAGACCGCCGAGAAGGCCGACCCGACCCGGCCGGGACAGGTGGCCGCGCCGTTCGCCGGCGTGGTCACCGTCGGCGTGGCCGAGGGGGATGTAGTGGCGGCCGGGGCGAGCGTGGCGACGATCGAGGCGATGAAGATGGAAGCGGCGATCACCGCGCCCGTCGCCGGGGTGGTCGAGCGGCTCGCCCTGGGCGCGGTCCAGCAGGTCGAGGGCGGCGACCTGGTCCTGGTGATCGCGCCCGGCTAGTGGTCTGTACGCCTCACTTCCTCAAGAAAGTGGTCGGAGAAGACGTGGGCCGGCGGTGTGTCGCTGTCGCCTTTGACCACTTTCGTGCAGAGCCGCGACCTTTCCTGCAGAGCCGGGACTACTCAGCCCAGAAGCCGATCAGGTCCGGGACCGGGCGTCCGAGCGAGGCCGCGACCGAGCCCCAGGGCACGAACCCGTCCAGCCAGGTGCTGAGGGCGACCACCAGCCCGCGCTGCTCCGGGCGCTCGAGCTGCGGCAGGGCCGTCCGGTAGGCGCCGGCCATCGCCAGTGCCTGCTCGTAGTGGTGCCAACCGACCCGCAGACCGCTGACCAGCGGCAGGGGCAGGGCGGGATCGGTCTCCAGCAGGTGTCGGAGCCCGACGGCGGCGGACACCCCGCCCGCGGCCAACGCGAAGTCGAGTTCGTCCAACTCGGTCGAATTCAGGCTCAGCCGGGTCGAGCCCCAAGCCGTGCCGCAGACCAGGGTTTCCAGGATCCGCCAGGTAGCTCCGGCCCGGTCCGGACTGACGTACGCGCCGGCGAGCAGGACGTCGACGTCGCGGGGTTCGGGGTCGGTGGCCGCGGCCACCGGCGCATCCGGAGCCCGTCGGAACAGCGGCCCGAGCTTGTGCAGCAGGCCGACCCGGGTCGGTGGGGGCCCGACGGCGAACGCCTGCTGGGCGATCGCCCGGAGGGCGGCGGCCTGGTCCTCCGACGCCCCCAGCATGCCGCGGACTTCGGCCATCCCGACCGCGTACAAGCGGACCTCGCTCATGAGGTCACCGTAGCCCTCCCGATCAGCCCCGGACCTATCCTGAGCCCATGAATCCGCGGACGCGTCGCTGGATCGTGTCCGGGGTGCTCGGCGGACTGGTGCTGCTGGTCGTGCTGGTGGCGGCTTGGCGGGCGCTCGGCTGACACCGCTGCCCGGCCGCGGGTCGCGTACGCTCCCGGAGGCGGAACCGGAAGGCGGAGGCAGATGACAAGGCGTAGCTGGCGCAGGGCCGTCGCGGCGCTGATCGCGAGCATGCTCCTGGTGGGCGGCTTCCCCGCCGCCGCCGGCGCGCAGATGACGGTGGCCTTCCGAATCACCGACGGGCGAATCACCGAGATGTCGGGGATGGCCCGGTCGCCCCAGGCCGGCCTCTACTGGGTGGTGAACGACTCCGGCTCCGGCGGCGTGGTCTACGGCGTCACCGGGAAGGGGAAGGTGCAGGGCACCCTGCGCTATCGCGCTGCCCCGGTCGATGTCGAGGCGGTGGCCCTGCATCAGGACCGGCTCTACGTGGCCGACATCGGCGACAACGCCAACAAGCGCCGAACCGTGGCGGTCTACGCCTTCGACCGGCCGCGGGCCAGTGGCCTGACCGTGTCCTACCGCCAGTGGGACTTCCGCTATCCCGACGGACCGCACGACGCCGAGACGCTGCTGGTGACCCCGGACGGCCGGCTGAACATCGTGACCAAGGCCGCCGAAGGCAGCATCTACCGGGCGCCGAAGACGCTCAGTGCCACCCGGACCAACACCTTGGTCAAGGTCGGTCCGGCGCCGGCGTACGTCACCGACGGGCTGGTGTTGCCGGGTGGGCGACAGCTGGCGCTGCTGACCTATCGCCAGGTGCTGGTGGTCGACGCCAAGACCGGCATCCAACAGGCCAGTGCGCCGGTCACCGGCCAAAAGCAGGCTGAGTCGCTGGCGCTGAGCCTGAGTGGCCGCTCGCTGCTGGTCGGCAGCGAGGGCACGAAGCCGAACGTGCTCCGGCTGGCCATCCCCGCGGCGCCGACTGCTGCTCCGCCCCCGTCGGCCGCGGACCCCGGGAACGCCGAAGATCCCGACGACCCCGGACCGACGGCGGCGCCGAACCGCCGCGGCACGGCGCTGGCGGTCGGGCTGGCCGGGCTGGTCGCGATCGTGGCCGGTGTCGTGACCGGGGTCGTGCGGCGTCGGTGAGCCGGCTCAGCCGGTCTCCCCGAGCCGTTGCGCCACCCAGTCCACGCACGCGCACAGCCGGCTGACGTCGTCGGGTTCGACGGTGGGGAACATCCCGATCCGCAGCTGGTTGCGCCCGAGCTTGCGGTACGGTTCGGTGTCCACCACCCCGTTGGCCCGCAAGGTGGCCGCGATCCGCGCGGCGTCGACGCCCTCGAAATCGATCGTCGCCACCACCGGCGAGCGGTGCGCGGGCTCGGCCACGAACGGCGTGGCCCAGGTCGAGCGGTCCGACCAGGGGTAGATCCGGCGGGCCGACTCGGCGGTCCGGGCCGCGGCCCAGGCCAAGCCGCCACGCTCGTTCAGCCAGCGCAATTGCTCGCGGAGCAGGAACAGCGTCGCGATGGCCGGGGTGTTGAGGGTCTGGTCGAGCCGAGAGTTCGCCAGCGCGGTGGCGAGGCTAAGACTTTCCGGGATCCACCGTCCGGCCGACGCCAAGCGTTCGACCCGCTCGACCGCGGCCGGTGAGAGCAGGGCCAGCCACAGCCCGCCCTCCGAACCCAGGCTCTTCTGCGGCGCGAAGTAGTACACGTCGGTCTGACCGACGTCGAGGTGAACCCCGCCGGCGGCCGAGGTGCCGTCGACCACCATCAGCGCTTCCGGCGCGGCGCCGGGCACCCGCTGGACCGGGGCCAGGGCGCCGGTGGAGGTCTCGTTGTGGGCCCACGCGTAGACGTCGACGCCGTCGACGGCCACCGGCAGCACGACCGATCCGGCCGGCGCGGCGCGGACATCCGGCGCCTCCAGGTGAGGCGCGGCCGCGGCGGCCGCGGCGAACTTCGCCGAGAACTCCCCGAAACTGGCGTGCGCGCTGCGTCGTTCGATCAGCGAGCACACCGCCACATCCCAGAACGTGGTCGAACCGCCGTTGCCGAGCACCACCTCATAGCCCGGCGGCAGGTCGAACAGCGCAGCCAGGCCGGCCCGGACGTCGCCCACCAGATTCTTCACCGGGGCCTGCCGGTGCGAGGTGCCCAGCAGCGTCGGCCCCGTCGCGGCGAGTGCGGCCACGGCCTCCGGCCGGATCTTGGCCGGCCCGCACCCGAATCGACCGTCGGCTGGGAGCAGCTCAGGCGGAATCTGCAGTGCGGTCACGATCGGCCATCCTGGCACGGACGGCGGCGGGCTCAGGCGTGCTTGGCCGGAGTTGAGAAGATGGCCGAATGCCTGACTTGTCGCACGAACGGGTCGATTACCACTCCGCGCACCTGCGCGAGGCCGACGCACCCGCGGATCCGCTGGTGCTGGTCGAGCAATGGTTGGCCGACGCGCTCGCGGCCAAGGAGCGCGGCGACCTGGTCGAACCCAACGCGATGGTGGTGGCGACCAGCGTCGACGACCGACCCCGCGCGCGGACGGTGTTGCTCAAGGCCGTACAGGACAACTCGTTCGTGTTCTACAGCAACTACGACTCCGCCAAGGGCGCCCAGCTCGAAGCCAACCCGTACGTGGCGCTGCACCTGGGCTGGTATCCACTGTTTCGCCAGCTCCGGGTCGAGGGGGTGAGCCGGCGTTCGCCGCGGGCGGAGTCGGAGGCCTACTTCGCCAGCCGTCCCCGAGGGTCTCAGCTGGGGGCGTGGGCGTCGGCTCAGTCCAGCGAGGTGGCCTCGGTGGCGGAGCTGGACCGCTCCTACGCCGCCGCCGAGGCCCGTTTCGCCGGCGCCGACGTGCCCTGCCCGCCGCACTGGGGCGGATTCTCGGTCCGACCGGAGCTGATCGAGTTCTGGCAGGGCCAGCCGAGCCGGATGCACGACCGACTGCGCTACGACCGCACCCCGGACGGCTGGCGGCTCACCCGACTGGCCCCGTAGGGGGCGTGCGTGCGTATTGGGGAAGATCCTGCGCGTCTAACGCGCAGGATCTTCCCCAATGAAGCGCACCCGGAACCGGCCAAGTTCGACATGGCCGATCCGGCCGTCGAGCTCGACCACGACGCCGTACTCCTCGTAGAGCACGTCGCGGACCGCCGATCGGTCAGCGGAGACCGCCTGCCGAACTCCGCGCGGCAGGTCGTGGGCGCGTTCGACGTCACGCAAATACGTCAGCTCCAACGGGCTCTGTGCTCCCTGCGCGACCTCCTCGAGGAGCCCGAGCAGCACCCGGCGATGGGGGTGCCGCTCTCGGGCAACGAGAGCACGTCGAAGCCGCTTGGTGGTGGTCAGCCGGCGCTGAACGGCGACGGTGACCCAGTTCACACCGGCGGCTGCGGAGACGCCTGCCAGGTCGAGAACGGTGTCCTCGACGCTGATTCTGGGTGGGGCGCCGTGGCTGGCCAGGTTGCGCACACCGGGTCGCTCCCGGACAAACCGCAGGCCCGGTCGCGGACAGACCCGGCTCTGGTGCGGCACCAGTACCACGACCACGTCGGGATCGTCGTCGGTCAGGCGATGGAGCCGAGCGGCCGCGAGGCCACCGATCCGAGCGTGATCTCCGCCGATCAGGACCCCGGCCCAGGCCCGCGCCTCGAAACCGGGGTCCACGTCAGCAGTGAGAAACAGACCGGACTCCAGCCGGCGCCAGTGGGACGCCTTGACCAACCGGGTGATCATGCCGTCGGACAAACCCTGGGCCAGCGCCTGCTCGCGGCTGAGCACACCGGACTGAAGACCGGCCAGCAGGCGGGCCTGGGCTCGCGCCCGGGCGGACGGAACGAGTTCAGCCACCCCCTGAGCCTGGCCCGGCGGACCGCTCCCCGCCAAGCCCCCCTGTGGATAACTCCCGCGTCGGGGCGGATAACGACAATGGGGAAGATCCTGCGCGTCAGACGCGCAAGATCTTCCCCATTGTGTTCACCGAGCTCAGAACGGGGCGATCAGCCCGCCGGTCTGGGCCTTTGCGGCCGCGAAGCGGGCCTGGGCGTCGGCCCAGTTGACCACGTTCCACCAGGCCTTGACGTAGTCGGCCTTAACGTTTTGGTACTGCAGGTAGAAGGCGTGCTCCCACATGTCGAGCAGCACGATCGGGATTTGCGCCAGCGGCACGTTGCCCTGCTGGTCGTAGAGCTGGACGATGTTGAGTCGCTGACCCAGGGTGTCCCAGACCAGCATCGACCAGCCTGAGCCCTGGACGGCGTTGGCGTTGGCCTCGAAGTGGGCGCGGAAGCCGTCGAAGCTGCCGAAGAACTCCTCGATCGCGGCGCCGAGCTCGCCGTCGGGCTGGTCGCCGCCGTTGGGAGACAGGTTCGGCCAGAACACCGAGTGGTTGATGTGTCCACCGAGGTTGAAGGCGAGGGTCTTCTCCAAGCCGCCGACGCTGCCGAAGGAGTTGTTGTCGCGGGCCTCGGCGAGCTGGTCCAGGGCGGTGTTGACGCCCTTGACGTAGGTCGCGTGGTGCTTGTCGTGGTGCAGTTCCATGATCTGGCCGGAGATGTGTGGCTCCAGCGCGCTGTAGTCGTAGGGCAAGTCGGGTAGGTCGTAGGCAGCCATCTGTGCGGCGTCCTCTCGGGTGGGGGCAGGTTCAATGGTCATCCTACGGCGGCCCTTGCCGAGGACTTCGAGTGCGTCGGGGGCGGCCGCGGCGCAGCTCGTGGTGTTGACTGACCGGGTGAGTACGGCACCGGCACTGGCGCTGGAGGGCTTGACCAAGAGCTTTGGGGCCAAGCGCGCGGTGGACCGGCTCAGCCTGGTGGTGCCACGCGGCTGTACGTTCGGCCTGGTCGGACCGAACGGGGCGGGTAAGACGACCACGTTGTCGATGGCGACCGGTTTGCTGCGCCCCGACGCCGGTACGGCCCGCATCCTGGACGCCGACGTCTGGGCCGACCCGGCCGTGGCGAAGGCGCTGGTCGGGGTGCTGCCCGACGGCTTCCGGCTGTTCGACCGGCTCAGCGGTGCCGAACTGCTGCGCTACGTCGGGCTGCTCCGGCGGGTGCCGCCGGCCGATATCAGCCTGCGCAGCGGGGAGCTGCTGGAGGCGTTCGGACTGGCCGAGGACGCCGACACCTTGGTGGTGGAGTATTCCGCCGGAATGACCAAGAAGATCGGGTTGGCGTGTGCACTGATCCACGCCCCGCGGCTGCTGATCGCCGACGAGCCGTTCGAGTCCGTCGACCCGGTGTCGGGGGAGGGGATCCGGTCGATCCTGCGCAACTACGTCCGCGGCGGGGGCACGGTGGTGATGTCCAGCCACGTGATGGAGCTGGTGGAGAGCCTGTGCAGTGAGCTGGCCGTGGTCGCCCAGGGTCGGGTGCTCGCCGTCGGCAGTGTGGCGGAGGTGGCGGCCGGCGAGAGCCTGCAGCAGCGTTTCCTCGACCTGGTCGGCTTCCGCGCGGCGGGGGAGGAGGCGTTGTCGTGGTTGCGGTCCTCGTCCGGCTCAAACTGACCCTGCTCCGCAACGGTCTGCGGCGCAGTGTGTGGCGCACGGTTGGCCTGGTGCTCGCTCTGGTGTACGGGCTCGGCGTGGTCGTCGCCGTCGTCGTCGGACTGACCGCGCTGCGGTTCACTTCGCTTGCGTTGACCGCGGACGTGACGGTCCTCGCGTTCAGTTTGCTGACCGCAGGTTGGCTCGGCTTCTCGGTCCTGCTCTTCGGGGTGGATGAGACCCTTGACCCTTCGACGTTCGCGCTGCTGCCGTTGCGGGCACGGGAGTTGGTGCCGGGCTTGTTCGTGACCGCGCTGCTCGGGGTCCCCGGGCTGGCCACCGTTGCGGTCTGCGCCGGCTTCGTCGTGGCCTGGTCCCGCAGTCCGGTGGTGCTGCTGGCCTGTCTGCCGGCCTGCCTGTTGGGGGTGGCGACCAGCGTCCTGCTCGCCCGGTTCGCCACGGCCGCGCTCGCCCGAAAATTGGCGGCGCGGCGGGCACGCGAGGTCGCGGTCGTGGTCTCGGTCCTGCTGGGTTTCGGCGTGGCCGTGGGCGCCAACCTCCTCGGCTCGCTGGCCGATGCCGACCTCGCCGCCCTGCGCCGGGCCCTGGCCGACACTGCCTGGGTGGCCGGCTGGACTCCGTTCGGCTGGGCTTGGGCGATCCCCGCCGACGTGGCTCGTCGAGCGTGGCCGCAGGGGTTGGTCCACCTGCTGGCGGCGGCTGGCCTGGTGGTGGCGCTGTGGACCGGTTGGGTCCACGTGCTGGCTCGGCGACTGGTCGAACCGGCGACCCTGCCCGAGCGGAGCGGGCACGCCGTCTCCTCGGCGGGCTGGATCGACCGGCTCTACCCCGAGACCCCGACCGGTGCGGTGGCCCGCCGGTGCCTCGCCTACTGGCGACGCGACTCGCGCTATCTGAGCTCGTACGGCGGTCTCCTGGTCATCCCGGTCGTCCTGCTCGCCCCTCAGGTGCTCAGCCGGCAGGGAGTGGGCGTGGGGCCATATCTTGCCGCGCCGCTGCTCGCCCTCCTCGCCGGCTCGACGATCGCCGGCGAACTCTCCTTCGACGGCAGCGCGGTGTGGTTACACGTCAGCAGCGGGGTCCGTGGCGTGGAGGACCGGGCTGGCCGGCTGCTCGCGATCGCAACGGTGATCGCTGTGCCGCTGCTGGGGGTCTTGGCGGTGTCGCTGGTGCTGGTCGGGCCGCGGGTCTCGTGGCCCGGGCTGGCCGGGGTGACGCTGAGTCTGGCCCTGACCGGGCTCGGCGCCGGAGCGCTGGTCGGGGCGTGGTGGCAGTGGCCGAGTCCGCCCCCGGGCACCAACCCGTTCCGGCAGGGCAGTAGCGGCGGGCTCCCCGGACTCCTGTCCTTCTCGGTAACCAGCAGCGCGGCCGTCGTCGTCAGCCTGCCCGCGGCGGCCTTGGCGACCGGGTCGTACTGGGTGCCCTGGCTGGGTTGGCCGGCCCTGCTGATCGGGCTGGTCGGCGGGGCGTTTGCGCTCCGGCTCGGGATGCGGCGCGGCGGACGGCTACTCGACCGGCGCTGGCCGGAAGTGCTGGCCGCGGTGGGGGAGCGGTAGGTCTAAGCGCACTGACTGAGGCTGAGCGCCCTGACTACGACGGTGATGACGCGACCTCGAGGACGCGGAAGCCCTTATCGGTGCGCGCCCGCTGACACCGGTAGCCCTGCTCGACCAACCAGCGCTGCAAAGTGTCGGCACCGAGGTTCTTGCTGACCACGAGCCGGGCCCGGCCGTCGGCGTGCAGCCGCGGCAGCCAGGTGAGCAGGAGTTCGTGCAGGGCGAGCTTACCGATCCGGATCGGCGGGTTGGACCAGATCTGGTCGTAGCGGACGTCGGGTTCCACCTGCTCGGGGATGAGCGTACGGACCCTCGCGCCGACCCCGGCAGCCTGTGCGTTGTCCGAGCACAGCGCCAGCGCCCGCTGGTTGACGTCGACGGCGTCGACCTGCGCACCGGGGCAGGCCACGGCCACGGCGACGGCGATCGGGCCGTAGCCACACCCCAGGTCCAGTACCCTCGGTCGCCCGGCCGGCGGTTCAGAACCGTTCAGCAGGACGGCGGTGCCCCGGTCCAGTCCGTCGGCGGCGAAGACGCCGTTAGCGGTCTGCAGTGCGAGCGTAGCGCCCCAGATCTGCGCGCTGACGCTGCGCCGGCGCTCCGGGCCGGTCGGGGACGGGGAGAAGTAGTGCGTGGTCACGGCACCGGCACCGGCACCGGTACCCGGATCTGTCGGGCCTGCGCGACCCGGGCGCCCAATTGGTCGGGGTCGGGATAGCCCACCTCCTCCAGGGTCAGGCCCGACGCCGGCAACACCGGCACCGAGGAGTCCCGCGCCGTCCGCGTGGTCAACCCGGCCAGCCACGCCCGGTCCCGCTGACCGCGGGCCAGCGCAATCAGGGCCCCGACGAGGGAGCGGACCATCGAGTGGCAGAAGGCGTCGGCCCGGACCGTCACCTCGACCACGCCGTCCAGTGGGCCGCCGGCGACCCGCTCGGCCCTCAGTTCCAGGAGCGTCCGCACGGTGGTCGCCCCTGCACGTCGTCGGCAAAAGGCGGCGAAGTCGCGCAGGCCGAGTAGGTCGGGGGCCGCGGCGGAGATGGCGTCCAGGTCCAAGGCGGCGGGCACCGAAGTGACGAACCCCCGGATCAGGGGATCGTGGGCGGAGTCGGTGTCGGCGAGTCGGTAGACGTAGCGGCGCCACACCGCCGCGAACCGGGCGTCAAAACCCGCCGGAGCCGGCTGGACCGCCCGGACGACCAGATCGGCGGGCAGCGCGCGACCCAGCCGACGGTGCAGCTCCGCCGGCTCGATGTGAGGGTCGTTGAGGTCGAGGTGGGCGACCTGGCCGCGGGCGTGAACCCCGGCGTCGGTTCGGCCGGCGCAGACCAGGTCGGGGGGGTCGGACAAGGAGATGACGGTGCCGAGCCACCGCTCCAATTCCCCCTGAACGGTGCGCCGGCCGGGTTGCCGCGCCCAGCCGGAAAACCCGGATCCGTCGTAGGCGATGTCCAGGCGCCAGCGTTGCTCGGTCACCGGGAGCCGGTCGCCGGAGGATCGGTCGCCGGGACACTGGTGATCAGGGTGGCCGATGGTCCATTGCTCAGCAGCCTGATGCTGCTCCGGCCGGTCCAACCGCAAAATCCGACGCTCGTCGGCGGCGCCGGGGGCGCCGCCCGCCTGCGGTCACCACGGTATCCGCAACGAGTGTCGGATTTTGCGGGAATCGCGCTCGCCCCCTTCTTCTGGGCGCCGGACCTCAGCCCGGACACGATGGTTTCCCAGGTTCTGGCCAGGAGGTGCGCCGGCGGTAGACCAGGTCGATGATCGACCGTCCAGCGGCTTGGCCACGACGCTCGAAGCGGGTGCTCGGCCGGTCGCCGCGATCCGGTGTTTCCTCGATCAGCGCGGGATGTCTGCCCAGCACCGCACGCATCTGCTCAGCGTAATCGGGCCAGTCGGTGGCCAGTCGCCAGCACCCCCCGGGCTCCAGCCGGCCGACCGCAAGGTCCGCGAAGGCCGGCCCGATCAGCCGGCGCTTGCGGTGTCGGGTCTTCGGCCAGGGGTCGGGGAAGAAGGTCCACAACTCCTGGATCCGACTCGGTGGCAGGAGTCGGTCGAGTCCGGCGACGGCGTCGGTCCGGACCACCCGGACGTTGGTCACGCACTCTCGGGCCAGTCGAGAGACTAGCCGGGCCACCGCCGGCTCGTAGACCTCGAAGGCCAACAAGTCGGTGTCCGGACGGGCGGCGGCCATCGGCACCAGTGACTCGCCGGGACCCGAACCGATCTCCACCACCAGCGGCGCCTCCCGACCGAAAACGGCGCCCAGATCGAGCCGCGGCACGTCCGCGGCCACGGAGGTGTCAGTCTCGCCCTGCGCCACCACCACGACGAAACGGTCCGTCTGGGCGGCGTACGCCACCCGCTGGTTGGGCCGCATCCGGGCACTACGGCGAACGAACGAGGTCACCTCCCGGTGCACCCGACCTCCGCGCTCTCCCTGCTCCGACACGAGAGCCCACCCTAGCCCGATCGGGGAACCTCAGCCCGGACCGAGTAACGCAACCTGACGCCGGAGCCGATCGGGGAGACTGAGCCGACGGCGGAACCTGAGCCCGGACCGAGTGACGCAGCCTG
Source organism: Friedmanniella sp. (assembly GCA_965218535.1). Lineage (GTDB taxonomy): Bacteria > Actinomycetota > Actinomycetes > Propionibacteriales > Propionibacteriaceae > Microlunatus. The sequence continues at coordinate 347,259 of CBDCLF010000001.1, read as the reverse complement.
AGCGGAGACAGCCGATCGGGGAGTCTGAGCCGACGGCGGAACCTGAGCCCGGACCGAGTAACGCAACCTACGGGAGGTAGCCGATTGGGGAGTCTGAGCCGACGGCGGAACCTAAGATGCTTGGAACAGCCATGAGGTAGGCCCGAACGGTTACGCCAAGATGAGCACTACGTTCCGCCGTCGGCTCAGACTCCCCAATCGGCGTCAACCCAACTAAACGATTGCCTACGAGGTCACGTCTTTGCCGGTGAATCGCGCCCAGGCTGCGGTCAGGAAGACCGCGGTGTAGACCCCGGCGGCGATCAGCCCGCGGCTGATCGCTTCGGTGGCGATCGGGTCACGCAGCAGGTCGCCGAAGGCGGTCCAGTGGTCGACCAGCAGCCAGGGGTGCAGCCAGGCGAGCTGAGAGATCGAGTCCAGGATGAACATCAGCACCGTCACCCCGACGGTGGCCACGATGGCGGCGATCGGCTGCTCGGTCAGGGTGGAGATGAACAGGCCGATCGCGCCCAGGGCGGCCAGACACGCGCCGAGGTAGAGCACGCTCAGCGCAAGGCGGCCGACGCCGGATGCGAAGCTGGTGGTGGTGCCCGACAACAAGATGACGTCGCCGCCACCGAACAGGGCCAGTCCCGCGAGCACCCCGGCCAACGCGACCAGGGCAGTGGCGACCAGGGCGAAGATCACTACCGCCAGGTACTTCACGCCCAGCAGCCGGGTCCGGCCGGCGGGAATGGCGAGGAGATAGCGCAGCGTACCGAGGTTGGCCTCGCCGGCCACGGCATCGCCGGAGGCGGCCGCGACGGCGAGCGGGAGGAACAGCGGCAGCTCGGCGGCCAGGGCGGCGAAGGCGACGAACAGTCCGTTCGAGGTGATGGCGTCGAAAAAACCCGGCCCGCCGCCGCGGGCGTCCCCGGAGGACACCTTCAAGGCGATCGCCAGCAGCACCGGGATGGCGACCAGCACCCCGAGCAGAGCGAGGTTGCGCCGGCGACCGAAGATGATCAGGAGTTCGGAGCGGAGGAATCGTCCTGGTAGCGCGCCCCGACCCCCTCGTCGGGAGGGGTTGGCGGTGCGTCGGGTGTCGATCAGGTCCGAAGCCTCAACCGCTGACATCGAAACCCTCCCCGGTCAAGGAGACGAAGACGTCTTCCAGCGTCGGCCGTTGGACGGTGAAGCCAAGAACAGGGATCCGGTCGTTGACCAGGTCGGGGACGATCTTCTCCACCGCAATCTCGCCGAGCAGGCCGGTGACAAATCCCGCGGCTTCAGTGACGTCGCTCAGGCCCAGTCCACGCAGCACTCGGGCGGCGTCGGCGACCTGATCGGTGTCGACGCGGACGGTCTGGTCGGTCGAACCGTGCAACGCGTCCAGGGGACCCTGGGAAACCAGCTGACCCTCATACATCACCCCGACATGGCTGCACATCTGGTCGACTTCGGACAGCAGATGGCTGGAGACGAGCACGGTGGCCCCGTCGGCGGCGAGGGCCTGTACCAGGTGTCGTACCTCCCGGGTGCCTTGCGGGTCGAGGCCGTTGGTCGGTTCGTCCAGCACCAGCAGATCCCGCGGCATCAGCAGCGCGTTGGCAATGGCCAGCCGCTGGCGCATCCCGAGCGAATAGGCCCGGTAGCGCTTGCGGGCGGCGGGCAGCAAACCGACCCGGTCCAGCGCTGCGTCGATCCGCGTACTCGAGGACCGCGCATCACTGTTGGGGTCGGCGGCGTCCAACCGGGCAAGATTGGCCCGGCCCGACAGGTACGGATGGAAGGCAGGGCCCTCGACCAAGGCCCCCACCCGGCGCAGAGCCCGCCCGGCCGCGGCAGGCATCGATTCTCCGAGGACCTCGATCGTGCCCGACGTCGGCCGGATCAGGCCCAGTAGCATCCGGATAGTCGTGGTCTTTCCCGACCCGTTGGGCCCGAGGAACCCGTATACCGCCCCGGCCGGTACCTCCAGATCGACCCGGTCGACCGCCAGCTGATGTCGGAACCGTTTGCTCAGGGCCCGGGTGCTCACCGGAGCTGCAGACCGGCCGTCGGTGTCTGAACCGACGATCCCGGTCCCGCCCTCGTCCCTCGTGCCCAGGTCCTTCGTTCTTAGCGCCGAACTCACCGAGCGAGCGCCCGCTGAACCTGATCGGGACCGACCGCGCCGACCGCCAGCCGACCGTCATCGGTCAGAATCGCGGTGAAGATGGTGCCGTCCAGCTGCCGCCCCGATCCCCACGAACCGGAAACCGGCTTCAGCTGACCCAGGAAGGACTTGGCGGTGGCGTTGTCGGGGCTGACCGCGTCCTTGCCGAGCTTGGTGACCACGACCTGCGTCCAGCCGTCGCCCACGACCTTGGTGCGGGCGTCGGCCTGGGCCTTGCGCGCCTCCAGCTTCTTCTCCGCGGCCTTCCGGTCGGCCGTGGCCGGTGCCTTCTTGGCCGGGGCTTTCGCTTCGGTGACCTTGGTCCCGGCGGGCGGGTTGAACGCAAACATCCGGGCGTCGGGACGACCGATCGTCACGCTGGTGTAGCCGATCTCGATCACCGGCTTGTCGGCGCTGCCGAAGACCTGAACCCGAAGCGGGAGGTGGGTCTGGCCGTCGACGGCGATCCGAATCCCGGTCACCAGTGATGCCTTGTCGCGGGGGGTGAGTACCAACTCGTACGCCGACCGGCCCGCCACCTGAACCGCGCGATCGGTCGTCACGTCGGTGCTCTTTCCGATCGCCTGCAGGGCGAGTTGAGCGGCCTCCTGCGGGGTTTTGGGAGCTCCCTTCGGGGCCTTGGGCCGACCCTGCTTCTGGTCGGCCGGAAGGATGCGGTGGGTGGCGGTCTTAGCCGAGCTGTCGTAGGTCCACACGTCCGAGCCGTTGGTGATGACGTCGGTCTCGGCGTATTCGTCCTGCAGCGCCAGTCGCGCCTTGTCCGGACCGGAGTACCACACCCGCAGGGTGTGACTGCCCGAGATCAGGCTGCTGAACTTCCCGGCCGGGCTGTCCGACGCGCCAGGAAGGGCGGGAATGCCGAGGTCGGCGTTCTGCACCACGGTGCCGGAGAGCCCGTCGACCTTGGCGGTCTGCAGGTCCACCAGCAACTGCTCGGCCGAACGCGGTGGCAGCGCCGGGTCGGCGCTGGCCCGGGTCCCGACCAGGACCGAACCGAGTAGGACCAACAACAAGGCGAGCGGCAGCAGCCACCGAAGGGCCGGCCGGGCAGTGAGCGTACGCATGCCCCAGAGTCTGCCCCCGCCCCCCTGTCAAGACCCTGAGAGCGACGGGCCGCATGCCGCGCGAGCGTCGGTACGGCGCGACCCCGTCTGGACGACGAGTCGAGTGCGACACGCTTTTCGTCGTACTCGAGGAGGAGGAAGACGGGGTCTAAGCGCCGTAGCGCGAGCGTGGCCTAAAAATAGAGAGCATGCGGTTGCTGCTGGTCGACGACGAGGAGCGGCTGAGCGTTGCCCTGCGCCGGGGATTGACGTCCGAGGGGTTCGTGGTCGATGTCGCCGCGACCGGGACGGCCGGGCTGGCCCGGGCGGAGCAGGAGAGCTACGACGTGCTGGTGTTGGACGTGATGCTGCCCGGGCTGTCGGGCTTCGAGGTGGTTCGCCGGCTGCGCGCCGCGGATAACTGGGTACCGATCTTGATGTTGTCGGCCAAGGACGGTGAGTACGACCAGGCCGACGCTCTCGACGACGGCGCCGACGACTATCTGACCAAACCGTTCTCCTTCGTGGTCTTGCTGGCCCGGCTCCGAGCCCTGCTGCGGCGGGGGACAGTGCCCCGCCCGGCGGTCCTCGAGGTCGGCGCTCTCCGGCTGGACCCGGCCACCCGGCACGCGGAGGTGGACGGCACCACGGTGGAGCTCACCGCCCGCGAGTTCGCGCTGCTGGAGTACCTGATCCGCCATCCCGGGCGGGTCCTGACCAAGACGGAGCTGTTGGACCACGTGTGGGACGAGGCCGCGGACGTGGCCCCCAACGCCGTGGAGGTCTACGTCGGCTACCTCCGCCGCAAGATCGGCCCCGAGCGACTGCTCACCGTCCGTGGCGCCGGCTACCGACTGGTCGGCTGAGGCTGCAGCGTGCGACGTCTGCGGCGAGCGAGCCTGCGGGCTCGGCTGATGTTGGTCGGGGTCAGCGGGGTGGCGCTGGCCCTGTTGGCCGGCGGCTTCGCCCTGTACGCGGCGCTGACCCTGACCACCGACCGTGCGCTGGACCAGCAGGCGCTGAGCACTGCCCAACAGGTGGCGGCGCTGGTCGACGGCGATCGGTTGCCGTCGCCGATCCCCGCGGCCGGAACGCAGGTCGTTCAGGTCATCGACGACCAGCAACGGGTTGTGGCCGGCTCCTTGACCGCCGACCGGCTGGTACCGGTGCTGCGGCCCGACGAGCTGCGAACCGCCCTGGCCGGTGGTGCAGTGGTCGTCGACGGGGCCCGCTTAGGATTGGCCGGTCCGCTCCGAGCTCGGGCGGTGCCGGCCCAGGCCCAGGACGCTGGCCGCCCGGTCGCGGTGATCGTCGCCGTCCCGATCGGCGACGTGCTCGCGGTCCGGACGGCACTGCGGACCGCACTGCTGGTCGCCTTTCCGCTGGTTCTGGCCGTGATGGCCGCGGTGGCCTGGCGGGTGATCGGGCGGACGCTGCGTCCGGTCGAGGAGCTCCGGTCCCGGGCCGAACAGATCGGCGCCGGCCGCCTCGGTCTGAGCGAACACGCTCGGGGTCGGGCCGAGGAACGACTGCCGGTTCCGGCGGCAGCCGACGAGATCCGGGCACTGGCGCAGACCCTGAACGGGATGCTGGACCGGCTCAGCCGGTCCCGGGCGCGACAGCAGGCGTTCGTCGCCGACGCCGCCCACGAGCTGCGCAGCCCGCTGACCAGCATGCGCACCCAGTTGGAGGTGGCCCAGCACCTCGGCGAGGGCGGATCGTTGCCGGCGGACCTGCTGCTCGAGGTCGCTCGACTGTCGACCCTGGTGGAGGACCTGTTGCTGTTGGCCCGGACCGACGCCCAGGCGCCGGGACCGGCGCACCCGGAGGCCGTTGACGTTCGAGTCCTGCTGGCCGACGTCGCCGCGGCGTACGCCCACGACGACGTGTCGGTCATCCTCGAGCCGGGTGCGGCCCTACTGGCCCGGGCCGACCGGTCGGAGCTGCGGCGGGTGTTGGTCAACCTGGTCTCCAACGCGGTCCGCCACGCCCGCAGCCGGGTTCGGCTGGCGGCGGCGGCCGACGGTGACGACGTCGAGGTAAGCGTCGTCGACGACGGCCCGGGGATCGCGCCGGCGGACCGGGAGCGGGTATTCCAGCGGTTCACCCGGCTCGACGACGCCCGGAGCCGGGACGCCGGCGGCTCCGGACTGGGCCTGGCCATCGTGGCCGAGCTGGTCGAGCGGGCCGGCGGCACGGTGACCCTGGCCGAGGCGGCCGGTGGCGGCCTCAGTGTCGTGGTCAGGCTCCCGACCGCCCGAAATGAGTCCGACGCCACCCCCTCACCGCACCCGATCGGTCGGGAACGGGCTGAGCCGGGTAGGCGGCCAATGGCGGGGGCGGAGCAACACCCGGGCGGCGCAGAAGGAGATCGCCCCGGGACGGGCGAAAGTTACAGCTTGGAGTAGGTCCTCGTGCCCTCTTGTGCGTCAGCGACGTTCGGGGCAGCATGACTGCACTGCGGTCGGGTTGGACCCGCCCAGCCGGTACCGGTCCCGGCGCGAGCCGGGCCACGGAGCGGAGGTCGCCATGGAGGAAGCTAACCGGCCGGGCTCGATCGAGGTGGCGCCGCTGCAGTCGCAGGGGCGCCTCTACGGTTTTCTGTTGAGCGGACGTTGGCCCAACGACACCGTGGAGTGGGCCAAGTTCTTGGTGTTGGCCGTCCAGATGGCCGCGGTGCCGGGACTGCTGGGCGTCAGCACCGTCTTCCGGGTCCGGGAGGAGCTGCCCGAGGACCCGCAGCCGGGGGCGGTGGGGCTGGTGGTCGCCGAAGGCAGCCTGATCGGTGACCATCCGCTGCGACCCGGCCAGTTCGCGGCCTTCAGTCCGCCCGGACTCGTGGTGCTGCACCCGCCGGGAAGCACCCGCGGCAGCGTCCCCAGCTACGAGGTCGCCTCGGGTTGTGTGTTCCTGCCCGGCCTGCCGCACCTCGGGCTGGATCACCGGGCGGCCTGGGTGCAGGCCGACGTCGAAGGCACCGTCACCCAGCTGGTCAGCCGGAGCGGGGTCGACCCGGCCGGCAACGCCGACACCGCCGCCCTGGCCCTGCTGCTGGCCGCATAGAAACCGACTTGTCAGAACCTGGGGTAGCTATAGCACCCTGAGCTTGTGACAAGTCGGGAAAGGTGGCGGGGTGGGGCACGTGGAGTTGTCGGGCGTCGGGTACGACCTGCCCGACGGTCGACCGCTGCTGGACGAAGTCTCCTTCCGGGTCGGCGACGGCGCGGTAGTGGCCCTGGTCGGGCCCAACGGTGCGGGCAAGAGCACCTTGCTGCGGCTGATCGCCGGCGATCTGCCCGCCACCCGCGGCACGATCAGTCGCAGTGGCGGTCTGGGGGTGATGCGGCAGTTCATCGGCTCGGTACGCGGCGAGGATTCGGTGGCGGATCTGGTGTATTCGCTCGCCCCGCAACGCCTGCGAGACGCCGTGGCCGCGGTGGACGCGTTGGAACTGGTGTTGATGGACGACGAGGACGAGTTGGTCCAGCTGCGCTACGCCCACGCCCTGACCGAGTACGCCGACGCCGGCGGTTATGCCGCCGAGGTCCGCTTCGACGCCTGCTGCACCGCGGCCCTGGGCGTGTCGTTCGACCTGGCCCGCTACCGGGGCCTGGACACGTTGTCCGGGGGCGAGCAGAAGCGGCTGGCTCTGGAGGCGCTGCTACGAGGTTCGGAGTCGGTGCTGCTGCTGGACGAGCCGGACAACTATCTCGACGTCCCCGGCAAACGCTGGTTGGAGGCGCAACTGCGGGAGACCGCCAAGACCGTCCTGCTGGTCAGTCACGACCGGGAGCTACTGGCCCGGTCGGCCACCGCCATCGTCTCGGTGGAGCTGGGTGCGGCGGGTAACACCGTATGGGTGCACGGCGCCGGCTTCGCCACCTTCGCCGCCGCCCGAGCCGAACGCTTCGCTCGCTTCGAGGAGCTGCGCCGGCGCTGGGACGAGGAGCACGCCAAGCTCAAGGACCTGGTCGCAATGTACAAGGCCAAGGCGGCCTACAACGACACCCTCGCCTCCCGCTACCAGGCCGCGAAGACCCGGCTGGCCAGGTTCGAGCAGGCCGGTCCGCCGCAGGCCGTGCCGGTCGAGCAGCGGGTGAGCATGCGCCTCCGCGGCGGCCGTACGGGCAAGCGGGCGGTGGTGGTCTCCGAACTGGAGCTGACCGGGCTGATGCGTCCGTTCAGCACCGAGATCTGGTTCGGCGACCGGGTGGGCGTGCTCGGCTCCAACGGCTCCGGCAAGTCCCACTTCCTGCGCCTGCTGGCCCGCGGCGGTTCGCTCCCCGACCGCGAGCACGAGCCGTTGGAGTCACTCGAGCTGCCCCCGGTCAGCCACACCGGTCAGGCCCGGCTGGGGGCGCGGGTCTCGCCGGGCTGGTTCGCCCAGACCCACGCCCACCCGGAGCTGACCGGTCACACCCTGCTGGAGATCCTGCACCGCGGCGAGGGCCCGCGAGCGGGGATGGGCCGGGAACCGGCTTCGCGGATGCTGGACCGCTACGGGTTGGCGCAGGCCGCCGAGCAACGATTCGAGTCGCTGTCGGGCGGGCAGCAGGCCCGGTTCCAGATTCTGCTGCTGCAACTGTCCGGGGCCACCCTGCTGTTGCTCGACGAGCCGACCGACAACCTCGACCTCGAGTCCGCCGACGCGCTCGAACAGGGCCTGGAGGCGTACGAGGGCACGGTCGTCGCGGTCACCCACGACCGTTGGTTCGCCCGTAGTCTCGACCGGTTCCTGATTTTCGGCGCCGACGGTGAGGTGCGTGCCACCGACACCCCGGTCTGGGACGAGAGCCGAATCGAGCGGGCCCGCTGAGGCGCTGTCGGTGCTTGCGTTCGAGCCGGTCGGCGGTTCAGCGCTGGTCCATCGGCACGAAGTCCCGCTTCCGGTGCCCGGTGTAGATCTGCTTGGGCCGGGCGATCTTCTGCTCGCTGTCTTGGACCATCTCCGACCACTGGGCCAGCCAGCCCGGCGTGCGGCCGATGGCGAACAGCACCGTGAACATCTCCGGCGGGAACTCCAACGCCTCGTAGATCAGCCCGGAGTAGAAATCGACGTTGGGGTAGAGCTTGCGGCTGACGAAGTAGTCGTCGGCGAGGGCGATCTTCTCCAACTCCAAAGCGATCTCCAGCAGCGGGTTCACTCCGGTGACCTCGAAAACGTCGTCGCACGCCTTTTTGATGACCGTGGCGCGGGGATCGAAGTTCTTGTAGACCCGGTGGCCGAAGCCCATCAACTTCTCCTTGCCGTTTTTCACCCCCTCGATGAAGCCCGGGATGTTGTCGGTGGAACCGATCCGGCGCAGCATCTTCAGCACCGCCTCGTTGGCGCCGCCGTGCAACGGGCCGTAGAGCGCGCCGATCCCGGCCGCCACCGCCGAGTACGGGTCGACCCGGGACGAGCCGACCGAGCGGACCGAATTGGCCGAACAGTTCTGCTCGTGGTCGGCGTGCAGGATGAACAAGACGTCGAGGGCCTTGACCAGTCTGGGGTCGGCCTCGAACTCCGGCTCGCTCATCTTGAACAGCATGGCCAAGAAGTTCTCCACGTAGGAGAGCCGGTTGTCGGGGTAGACGTAGGGCTTGCCCAGCCGGTTGCGGAAGGCGAACGCGCCCAAGGTGGGCATCTTGGCGATCAGCCGGACGATCTGCAGCTGACGGTTCTCGGCGTCGGAGATGTCGCTGGCGTCGGGGTAGAAGGTGGACAGCGCACTGACCGAGGCCATCAGCATGCCCATCGGGTGGGCGTCGTAGCGGAAGCCTTGGATGAACTCCTTGATGTTCTCGTGCAGGAACGTGTGGGTGGTGACCAGGTGGGTCCAGTTGGCCAATTGGTCGGCGGTCGGCAGCTCACCGTGCAGCAGCAGGTAGGACACCTCCAAGAAGGTCGAGTGTTCGGCCAGCTGTTCGATCGGGTAGCCCCGGTACTCCAAGATCCCGGCATCGCCGTCGATGAAGGTGACCGCGCTGCGACAGGAGGCGGTGTTGACGAACCCCGGGTCGTAGGTCGCCAGGCCACCACCCTGGTCGTCGACCGCGATCTGCTTGAGGTCGGCGGCCCGGATGGTGTTGTCGGTGATGGCCAACTCGTAGGACTCACCCGTACGGTTGTCGCGGACGCTGAGGGAGTCGGACCGCTCCGCCGTCGGAGTCTGGCTCATGGACACATCAGTCATGGGCACAACTTAGGCCGCCAGGACCTCCTCACGACAGTCGGGTCGGCGGTGATCCACGACACGGCCGGCGGCGGACATCGGGCGTTTTGACCAGGCCGTGGGGCCCCGGGTATCTTGGTCGGTCGTTGCGCTTACGCGCGTGTGCTCACCGCGTGGCCGGGCTCCGACGGTCGTCCGGGAGGCTTACTCCTGACCGGTGCCAAGGATCCGTCCGGCGCAGCAATGATATTTGCCTTCAGGACATTCGCCTTGAGCGTTTTGCTCGCACCGATGGGAAGCTGGTCACCGACCGTGTCTACGTACAGCCCGAAGCCCGGGGACATCACCAGGTCCTGGCACGTCATCGACGCCTCCGACGTCGTCTTGGGCCGGCTCGCCGTCTCGGTGGCGACGCTGCTGCGCGGTAAGCACAAGCCGACCTTCGCCCCGCACGTCGACGGCGGCGACTTCGTGGTGGTGGTGAATGCGTCGAGGATTTCGATGTCGGGCGGGAAGAAGACCGACAAGTTCTATCACCGGCACTCCGGCCGGCCGGGAGGGCTGAAGTCGGTCCCCGCGGGGGAGATGCTGGAGCGTGACCCGAGGAAGGTCGTCGAGCTGGCCGTGTGGGGGATGTTGCCGAAGAACCGGCTCAGCCGCAAGCTCATCTCCAAGCTCAAGGTCTACGCCGGCCCGGAGCACCCGCACGGCGCGCAGCAGCCGCAGCCGTACGCCATCACCCAGATCGCCCAGTGATCCTGGGTTCAGCGGTGATCCTGAGTTCGCCGACCCGGCCACTTCCCGACCCGCATCACCACTGCCCGAACCGCACTCGCCCGCACCCCAATCTCAAGGAATTCTGTGTCTGAGACCGCCACCGAGACCACCGAGGTCACCCCCTTCTCCGAGGGCGAACGTGAGATCGCGTACCGCTCCGAGGCGACGCCGTCGGCCGGCGGCTCGGCGCGTCCGGCCGTCGTCGCACCGGCGGGCGCGACCGGTCGGCGCAAGGAGGCCATCGCCCGCGTCCGGATCGTGCCCGGCAGCGGGCAGTGGCAGATCAACGGCCGCGACCTCGGTGACTACTTCCCCAACAAGGTGCATCAGCAAATCGTCTCCGAGCCGTTCGCCGCGGCGGCGGTCTCCGGGTCCTACGACGTGATCGCCCGCATCCACGGCGGTGGGGTGACCGGTCAGGCCGGCGCCCTGCGACTGGGCGTGGCCCGGTGCCTGAACGACGTCGACGCCGACGCCAGCCGTCCGGCGCTGAAGAAGGCCGGCATGTTGACCCGGGATGCCCGGGTCAAGGAGCGGAAGAAGGCCGGACTGAAGAAGGCCCGGAAGGCACCCCAGTACAGCAAGCGCTGACCGGTACGCGGCGGCAGGCTTCGGCGTACAGGATGGGTCGGCTGTTCGGTACCGACGGCGTGCGCGGCCGGGCCAACGACGAGCTGACCGCCGAGCTCGCGGTGGACCTGGCTGTCGCGGCCGCCCACGTGCTGGCCGAAACCGGGGAGTTCCGGGGTCACCAGCCGTTCGCGGTGGTGGGCCGGGATCCTCGGGCGTCCGGCGAGTTCTTGGAGGCGGCCGTGGTGGCGGGCCTGGCCAGCGCCGGGGTGGACGTGGTCCGGCTGGGTGTGGTTCCGACGCCGGGAGTCGCCTTCCTGACCGCTGCCCGCGGAGCGGATCTGGGCGTGATGTTGTCGGCCAGCCATAACCCGATGCCCGACAACGGAATCAAGTTCTTCGCCCACGGCGGGACCAAGCTCGACGACGACGTCGAGGATGCGATCGAGAACCGGATGGGTGAGAGCTGGTCGCGTCCCACCGGTGCGGGCGTGGGCCGGGTCACCGACGACTTCACCCTGATCGAGGGGTACGTGGCGCATTTGGTGCGGAGTGTCGGCACTCCGGCCGGCCTGGCCGGGCTCCGGGTGGTGGTCGACTGCGCGAACGGAGCGGCGTTCGTCGCCGGCCCGGCGGCCTTCGAGGCTCACGGGGCCGAGGTGATCCGGATCCACGCCGAACCCGACGGCCTCAACATCAATGCCGACTGCGGCTCGACCCACCTCGACTCGCTCCGGCTGGCCGTGCTCGAGCACGGCGCGGACGTCGGGATCGCCCTGGACGGCGACGCCGACCGTTGCCTGGCCGTCGACGCGACCGGAACAACGGTCGACGGCGATCAGATCCTGGCCATCTTGGCGTTGGCGCTGCACGAGTCCGGACAGCTCGGGCACGACACCGTGGTGGCCACGGTGATGAGTAACCTCGGCTTCTCCCACGCCATGGGTGACGCCGGGATCGCGGTCCGCCAGACCGCGGTCGGCGACCGCTACGTGCTGGAGGCGATGCGGGCCGGCCACTACACCCTTGGCGGTGAACAGTCCGGCCACGTGATCATGTCCGAGCACGCCACCACCGGCGACGGTGTGCTGACCGCGTTGCACCTGATGAGCCGGATGGCGCGGACTCAGCGCAGCCTGGCCGACCTGGCCGCGGTGATGACCCGGCTGCCGCAGGTTCTGGTCAACGTGCCCGGGGTGGACAAGAGTCGGGCACGGACCGATCCCGTCCTCAGCGCTGCGGTGGCCCAGGCCAGCGAAGAACTCGGCTACGGCGGTCGCGTCCTGCTGCGACCGTCCGGTACCGAGGCTCTGGTCCGAGTGATGGTTGAGGCCCAGACCTACCACGAGGCCGACGTCGTCGCCCAACGGCTGGCCGCGGTGGTTTCGCAGTCCCTGGCCCTTTGACCCCCTGGCCGCTCCCCCTGGTGCGGTGGTGACCCAACCGGTGCCGGCGGCTACCGCTGGAAGTAGCGGGCGAGGGCCGGCAAGAACCCGACCGCAGCGAGCACAAGGGCGAGCACGCCGAGGACGATCGACAGGCTGAGGTAGAACACCGCGACGCCGAAGGCTCCGAAGAACCCGGCCTTGAACGCGGCGCCGGCACCGACCCGCACTTTGGGCGGCACCGTCTCGTAGGTGTTGGCCATGCCTCTCACGCTACCCGCGGGTCGACGTGACGTGCTGGCTGTTCCGGTCTGAGTTGTTCCGCTCTGAGTGACCCCGTTCGCCTGCGTCGATCGGGCGGGGGCTGATCGGGCGGGGGTTGATCGGGCGGGGGCTGATCGGGCTGGGCTTTGACTCACGTATGTTCGGCCTTTCGTTCTGGGCGGGGCGCAGGGGCGGGTCGCCTCCCCCGAGATGCGACCCGCCGCCTCGCTCTGGTCCGTTGTCCCGGTGATTGTGGCGGTCCGGGTCCGGTCAAGCGGTACGCCGGCCGGCCCCCTCCACCGGCCGGCGCACGCACTCATCAGCCCAGGAGAGGCCGAGGGCGGCAGTGATACCTGAACCACGAGATTCTTCGACGTGACGCCGATCACCTTTGCCGGGCCCACCTTTGCCGGCACGCCCTTGCCGTCAGACCCTTGCCGGCACGCCCTTGCCGTCAAACCTTGCGAATTCGGACCCACTCCACCCGGTGGTCGGCGTCTTTGCGGAGAATTGCGGTCGCCCGACCGCGGGTAGGGGCGATGTTCTTGATCAGATTAGGACCGTTGATGGTGTCCCACAGATGCTGCGCGCGGGCCACGGCCTCGGTCCGACTGAGGGCGCCGTAACGGAGGAAGTAGGAGCGGGGGTCACGAAACGCGGTCTCCCGCAGCGCCAGAAAGCGCGCGACGTACCAGGCCCGGATGTGGGCGGGGTCGGCGTCGACGTAGACGGAGAAGTCGAAGAAGTCGCTGACCGCGAGGCCGGCGCTGCCCTCGGCCCGGCTGACCGCAGGCTGGAGCACGTTCAGACCCTCCACGATCACGATGTCGGGACGCCGCAGCGTGACCTGCTCACCGGGCACGATGTCGTAGACCAGGTGGCTGTAGACCGGCGCGACCACCTCCGCCCGTCCGGATTTGACCTCCATCACGAAGCGCAGCAGGGCCCGCCGGTCGTAGGACTCCGGGAACCCCTTGCGCAGCATCAGACCCCGGCGCTCGAGCTCGGCGTTGGGGAACAGGAAGCCGTCGGTGGTGACCAGGGCCACCTGGGGATGACCGGGCCAGGCCGCCAGGAGCTCACGCAGCAGGCGCGCGGTGGTCGACTTGCCGACCGCGACCGAACCACCGATCCCGATCACGAACGGAGTCCGGCCGACCTGAAGGCGCAGGAAGTCGGTGGTGGAGCGATGCAGTTCCCCGGTCAGTTCGACGTAGCGGGTGAGCAGCCGGCTCAGCGGCACATAGACCTCGCGGACGTCCTGCAACGACGTCGGGTCGTTCAGTCCACGGACCCGCTCCAGCGTCGCCGCGTCCAGGGCCAGCGGGTCGGAGGCGGCCAGCGCCGCCCAATCAGCCCGGCTGCGCTCGACGTAGGGCCCCAGCACGGGGACCGAAACCTGGCTGTTCGACGCCACGGGCAGTCAATCTAATGGGCTCGAGCAGGTGCGACTGTGCACAACTCACCGACCGGCGGTCCCCAAGACGCATCTCGAAGGCGCGGCAGCGGACACGTCGCACCACGGTCCGCACCGCTCCCGCCGGTAGAGTGCAGCCCATGTGTGGAATCGTCGGCTACGTCGGTCCGAAGTCCGCGCTCGACGTCGTCGTCGAAGGTCTGCGGCGATTGGAATACCGCGGTTACGACTCCGCCGGGGTGGCGGTGGTCGCCGGCGGTGAGCTGCACGTGGCCAAGCGGGCCGGCAAGATCGCCAATCTGGACGCTCGACTCGCCGAGGACCCGCTGCCTTCGGACGGGATCGGCGTCGGCCACACCCGGTGGGCCACCCACGGCGGCCCGACCGACGTCAACGCCCATCCGCACGTGTCGTACAACGGCCGGGTCGCGGTGGTGCACAACGGCATCATCGAGAACTACGTCCCGCTGCGGCGAGACCTCGCCGGTGCCGGGATCGAGTGCGTGTCCGAGACCGACACCGAAGTCGTGGCCCACCTGCTCGGCCGACTTCTCGATACCGGGCTCGTCCTCGGCGAGGCGATGCGGACGGTCTGTCGGCGCCTCGGTGGCGCGTTCACCCTGGTCGCGGTGGACGTAGGGGACCCGACCACGGTGGTCGCGGCCCGGCGGAACTCCCCGCTGGTGGTCGGGGTGGGCCAGGGGGAGAATTTCGTCGCCTCCGACGTCGCCGCCTTCATCGCCCACACCCGCGAGGCGATCGAACTCGGTCAGGACCAGGTCGTGACCATCACCGCCACCGATGTCGTGGTCACCACGTTCGACGGCGAGCCGGCCCCCGTCCGTCCCTTCCACGTCGACTGGGACCTCTCGGCGGCGGAGAAAGGCGGCTACGACTGGTTCATGCGCAAGGAGATCTACGAACAGCCCCGGGCTGTGGCCGACACCCTGCTCGGCCGGCGCGACCCCGCCGGGCGGCTCCGGCTGGACGAACTGCGGATCAGCGAGGCCGAACTGCGGCGGATCGACAAGATCGTCATCATCGCCTGCGGCACCGCCAACTACGCCGGACTGGTGGCCAAGTACGCGATCGAGCACTGGACCCGGATCCCGTGCGAGGTCGAGTTGGCCAGCGAGTTCCGCTACCGCGACCCGATCGTGGGGCCGACCACGCTGGTGGTCGCGATCAGCCAGTCCGGGGAGACCGCGGACACGCTGATGGCGATCCGGCACGCCCGCGAGCAGCAGGCTCGGGTGCTGGCCATCTGCAACACCAATGGCGCCACCATCCCGCGCGAGTCCGACGCGGTCATCTACACCCGCGCCGGGCCCGAAATCGGCGTCGCCTCCACCAAGGGTTTCCTGACCCAGCTGGTGGCGTGCTATCTGCTGGGGCTGTACCTGGCCCAGGTCCGGGGCACGAAGTACATCGACGAGATCGGCTCGGTCATCGCGGAGCTGGAGGCGATGCCGGCCGCCATCGGTGCTGTCTTGGACGACATCGACCCGGTGCTCAAGCTCGCTGCTGACTTCGCCGCCGAACCGTCGGTGCTGTTCCTGGGCCGGCACGTCGGCTATCCGGTCGCGCTGGAGGGTGCGCTCAAGCTCAAGGAGCTGGCCTACATCCACGCCGAGGGCTTCGCGGGTGGAGAGATCAAGCACGGTCCGATCGCCCTGATCGAGGATCGGCTGCCGGTGTTCGTGGTAATCCCGCCGCGCGGTCGCGATCAGCTGCACGACAAGGTGCTGTCCAATTTGCAGGAGATCCGGGCCCGTGGGGCCCGGACCGTCGTGCTGGCCGAGGCCGACGACGAGGAGGTGCTGCCGTACGCGGACGTGCTGCTGCCGTTGCCTGAGGTCTCGACCCTGCTGCAGCCGCTGGTGGCCACCGTTCCGCTGCAGGTCTTCGCCTGCGAGCTGGCCACCCGGAAAGGTCACGACGTCGACCAGCCCCGCAACCTGGCCAAGTCCGTCACCGTGGAATAGCTCCACACCTCACTTCCCCACGAAAGTGGTCACTCCCGGCGCGCGACACGCCGGCTGGGCCGTCGTCTTTGACCACTTTCGGAAGGAGTGGGCATGAGCGGACGGGGGTCGGGGTGGAAGGAGAGGGTTGGGGTGATCGTCGGAGTCGGGATCGACGTGTGTGACCTGGACCGGTTCGCGGCCACCCTGGAGCGGTGTCCCGGCTTGGTGGTGCGACTGTTCACCGTCGCCGAGGCCCGCCACCCGGTCGCCTCGCTGGCCGCGAGGTTTGCGGCCAAGGAGGCGCTGGCCAAGGCCCTCGGGGCGCCGTCGGGGTTGTCGTGGCAGCATGCCGAGGTAGTCACCGATCCGGCCGGCCGGCCGTCGCTCGTGCTCAGCGGCACGGTCGCGGAGCGGGCCGCCGAGCTCGGGGTCGGCGCGGTCCACGTCAGCCTGTCCCACGACGCCGGCGTCGCGTCGGCGGTGGTGGTCTGCGAGGCCTGATCTCCGTCCGCGCCCTGGAGGGCACCCCGCGACCGCAACCACCGGCTGAAGCTGGCCGGGCTGGATAAGGTCTGAGGTGATGATGAAGGCCTACAGCGTGGAACAGGTACGCCGGGTCGAGGCGGCGGCGATGACGACGCTGCCCGACGGGGCGCTGATGCGGCGGGCCGCGTACGGCCTGGCCGGGGTGGTCGCCGAAGAGCTCGGCCGGCGCCGCGGTCGCGGGTACGGTGCCCGGTTGCTGATCCTGGTCGGTCCGGGCAACAACGGCGGCGACGCCTTGTTCGCCGGGGCCTTTCTGGCCGAGCGCGGGGTGGCGGTGACGGCGGTGTCGCTGTTGGGCCGCCCGCACGCCGCGGGTTTGGCCGCGCTGGAGGCCGCCGGCGGCCGACTGGCCGAGCGCTCAACCCTGGGTGCTCTGGACCGTTTCGACCTGGCTGTGGATGGCGTGCTCGGGATCGGTGGCCGACCCGGCCTGCCCGACGGTGTCGCTGACCTGTCGCGGCGGCTGGCGCAGGCGGGAGTGCACCTGGTCGCGGTCGACCTGCCCTCGGGCGTCGCAGCCGACACCGGTGCGGTGCCCGAAACCGCCGTCACCGCCGCGCTGACGGTCACCTTCGGAGTGGCCAAGCCGGCGCACCTGCTGGCCCCGGGCCGGCAACGCTGCGGCCGGCTCGTCGTGATCGACATCGGACTCGACCCCGGCGACGAGCCTCCGCTGCTGGACGGGTGGGACGTGGACCGGGTGGCGGCGGCCTGGCCTTATCCCGGTGACGTCAGCGACAAGTACACCAAGGGGGTGGTCGGGGTCGACTGCGGTTCGACGACGTACCCCGGGGCGGGCATCATGGCCACCGTCGGCGCCGTCCACGGCGGGGCCGGGATGGTGCGCTTCCTCGGCCCCGACAGCGCCCGCCCGACGATCACCACCGAGCTGCCCAACGTGGTCTTCGCGCCCGGGCGGGTGCAGGCCCATCTGCTCGGCTCGGGTTGGGGAGAGCGCCCCGACGGAGCCGAAACGGTCGCCGCCGCGGTCGACAGCGGACTGCCGGGCGTGCTCGACGCCGACGGGCTGCGCTACCGGCCGCCCCGGCTCCCCGACGCGTGGCTGCTCACCCCGCACGCCGGTGAACTGGCCGCACTGCTCGGCGTCGAGCGAACCGAGGTGGAGAGCGACCCGCTGGCCGCGGTCCACGCCGGCGCCGAGCAGACCGGCGCGACGGTCCTGCTCAAGGGGGCGACCCAGCTGGTGGCCCGGCCGGGGGTGCCGACTGTTGAGGTGGCGGTGCCCGGGCCGGCGTGGACCGGTCAGGCCGGCTCCGGTGACGCCCTCGGGGGATTGTGCGCGGCCGTCCTGGCCGCCGGGGTCCCCGCCCATCGGGCCGCGGTCTTGGCCGCGTCGCTGCAGGCGGTGACGGCGGCCGCGCACCCGGGTCCGCTGCCTCCGCAGGTCCTGGCCCGGCACTGCGCGGAGCAGCTGGGATCCTGGTCGAAGCGGCGCGAGTGAGCGACTCGACCGGCCTCGACCTCGGTGGTCCCGGTCTGGGCGGTCTCGACCCAACGACCGCCAGCGCCGAGATCGACCTGGGTGCGTTCCGGGCGAACGTGGCCGCACTCGATGCCCACGTCGGGGCGGCGGCGTTGATGGTTGTGGTCAAGGCCGACGGGTACGGCCACGGGCTGCTGGCCTGCGCCCGCGAGGCCCGGCTCGCCGGGGCCACCTGGCTCGGGGTGGCCACCCCCGGCGAGGCGCTGCGGCTGCGGGCGGCCGGGGACGAGGGCCCGCTGCTGTGCTGGCTGTACGGACCGGAAGAGGACCTCACTCCGCTCGTGGCCGCCGGCGTCGACGTGTCCGCCCAGACCGTCGAACAGGTGTCGGCCCTGGTCGCCGCGGCGAGCACGGTCGAGCGGGCGGCGCGGCTGCACGTCAAGGTGGACACCGGGCTGGCCCGCAACGGCGCCCCCGCGCAGGCTTGGGACGAGGTGTTCGAGGCCGTCGGTCAGGCCGAGGCCGGGGGCGCGGTCGAACTGGTCGGGCTGTGGTCGCACCTCGCCGCCGCCGACGAGCCCGGCCACCCCTCCGTCGGGCTGCAGCTCGAGGCTTTCACCGACGCCACCCGGCGGGCGGAGCAGGCCGGGCTGCGACCGCAGCTGCGTCACCTGGCCAACTCCGCGGCCGCACTGATCGTGCCCGCGGCCCACCTGGACCTGGTCCGGGTCGGGATCGCCGCGTACGGGGTCGATCCCGCGCCCGGGCTGGCCGCCCGGGCCGGGGTCGCGCTGACGCCGGTGATGCGGCTGCGGGCCCAGTTGAGCCTGGTCAAACAGATCGAGGCCGGAGCCGGAGTTTCCTACGGCTGGACCTGGACCGCACCGGCGGCGACCACAGTCGGACTGGTTCCGCTGGGCTACGCCGACGGCGTCCCGCGGCACGCCAGCAATCGGGCCCAGGTACGGGCGGGTGGGCGGACGGTGCCGATCCGGGGCCGGGTGTGCATGGACCAGTTCGTGGTCGAGTTGGGGCCGGACGCGACCGAGGACGTGGGTGCGGAGGTCGTGTTGTTCGGGTCGGGCGAGGACGGCGAACCCACCGCGGCCGACTGGGCGGAGGCCAGCGGGACCATCGGCTACGAGCTCGTCACTCGGATCGGGTCCCGGGTGCCGCGGGTCTACCGCGACGCGCAGGCGCCGGCGGAGGTATCGACGTGACGGCCGGTACGAACAGGCTGCCGCAAGGCGGCGGTGCGGCGACGGTCGCCGGTCTGGTCGCCGGAGCCCTGGCGCTCACCGCCGGGGGAGTGGCGGCGGGGTTGGAGCTGGAGAAGCGGATGATCAGCCGGCGGTGGGGTGTCGCGTCGGGTGGTGACGACGAACCGGTCGTACCGCTGAGCTCGCCCGGCCCGGCCGTGCGCACCCCGGACGGCGTCCGGTTGCACACCGAGATCGACGAGGTCGGCCCGGACGGCCCCGATCCCGGCCTGGGGCCGGAACCGCCGACCCTGGTGTGGGTACACGGTTACGCGTTGAACCTGGACTGCTGGCACTTCCAGCGCCAACATTTCCGCGGCCGGGTCCGTCAGGTCTTCTATGACCAGCGCTCGCACGGCCGTTCGTCCCGGGCCGCCGCGTCGACCTGTCGGGTGCCGCAGCTCGCCGCGGACCTGCGCCAGGTGTTGGCCGAGCTCACTGACGACGAACCGGTGGTCCTAGTCGGTCACTCGATGGGCGCGATGACCATCATGCATCTGGCCGCGGACTATCCCGAGCTGTTCGGTTCCCAGGTCACCGGCGTCGCCTTGTTCTCCACCTCCGCCGGCGAGCTGGCCGACTTCTCTCCGATCCGGGCTATCCCCGGGCAGGCGTTCTCCCGGGTCGCCCCGCCGCTGCTGGCCGGGCTCAACCGGATCCCCGAGCTGGTCGAGCGCGGTCGGCGGGCCAGCACCGACCTGAGCTACGTCGTCACCCGGCGGCTCGCGTTCGGCTCCGAGGTCCCGGCGAGCTACGTCGAATTCGTCAGCGACATGCTGGGACAGACCTCGCTGGAGGTGATCGCCGACTTCTATCCCACCTTCGCCGAGCTGGACGAGGTCCGCGCCTTCGAGGTGCTGCGGCAGGTGCCGAGTGCGGTGGTGGGCGGCGAGGACGACGCGTTCACCCCGATCGAGCACACCGAGAAGATCATCGAGCTGCTGCCGGACGCGGCCGCCGTCCGGGTGCCCCACTGCGGCCATCTCGGGCTGATCGAACACCACGACGTGTTCTCGGCCGTGGTCGACTCCTTGTACGAGCGGGTCGCGCCGGACCCGGTGAAAATTTCGGGCGATTAACCACCGTGACGGTGGATAACGGCCCGAAATTTCCTCGACGGGGAGGTCGAGTAGACTAAGAGTCCCCCGGGGGCGGTTCTGCCTTGCGGGACATTGCGCGTGACTACGAGTCGGCGCACCTGGGTTCGTCTGCACTCTCCTGCCCCACCCGTCACTGCGCGGGTCCGGGCAGTCGAAACCGGTCGACGTACCTGACCGAGCGGCCCCGACCAGCGGGGCGAGAAGTGAGCAGCATGACCCCGAAGTCCAAGCGTGCCGACGGCATGCCCAAGAAGCGCTGGTCGGCCGCCGACCGGGCCGCCCGGGGCCACGCCCCCCGGCGCCGAGGCGGCCAGGCTCGCACCGCGGAGCGGGGGCGCCCGGGCGAGCGGCGCGCAGCCGAGCCGCAGCGTCCGGCCGGCGCTCCGGTTGCCACCCGCCGATCCGCCGGTAACGCCGCCCAGCGGTTCCAGGGCGAATGGTCGACCCGGCCACCGCGCGCCGGGTCCGCCCGTTCAGATTCGACCGATCCGGACCGCACCGACCGCGCCGAGCGCCCGAACCGCACGGATCGTCCGAATCGCGCCGAGCGTCCGAACCGCACGGATCGTCCGAATCGCGCCGAGCGTCCGAACCGCACGGATCGTCCGAATCGCGCCGAGCGTCCGAACCGCGCCGAGCCTCCGAACCGCGCCGAGCGAGCCGGGCGAGCTGACCGGGCCCGCCGTCCCGATCGGGCCCGGGCCGGCCGGGACGACCGGTCACCCGGCCCGACCCGATCCGGTGCCGGCCGCGAGAGCCGACCCGGACGGGATCCACGGCGTCCCTCGTTCTTCGACGACTACGACGACCACCGGGCCCCCCGCGACGAGACCCGTCGCGAGGGCGGTTCCGACCGACCAGCACGCGGGCCGGGTTTCGACCGTCCCGCCCGCGGGCACCATGCGTCCAGCCCCAAAGCCCGCCAAGTCCGCCCGCAGCGCCAGCGCGAGACCGACCAGGAGCTGGAGACCGGGCCGCTCGACCCCGGCCCTCCCGCTCCGGCCTTCGAGGGTGACTTCGCCGATCTCGGCGTACCACCCGGTCTGGTCGCCGTCTTGTCCGGCGCTGGCATCGAGACCCCGTTCCCGATCCAGGCCGCGACCATCCCCGACGCCCTGGCCGGCCGGGACGTGCTCGGCCGCGGCCAGACAGGCTCGGGCAAGACGCTCGCCTTCGGGCTGCCGATGATTGCCACTCTGACCGGATCCGGCGGCCGACCGCCGCGCGGTCTGGTCCTGGTTCCGACCCGTGAACTCGCGATGCAGGTCCACGACGCCTTGACCCCGCTGTCCCGCTCCGTCGGCCTGTCGATGGTCCTGATCGCGGGCGGCATGTCCTACACTCCGCAGCTGCGAGCGTTCTCCCGTGGTGTCGATCTCGTGGTCGCGACTCCAGGCCGGCTGATCGATCTGATGGAGCAGGGCGAGGTGGATTTGAGCCGGATCGAGGTCACGGTGCTCGACGAGGCCGACCACATGGCCGACCTCGGCTTTCTGCCCGCGGTGACCACGATCCTCGACACCGTACCGGCCGGCGGACAGCGGATGCTGTTCTCAGCCACCCTCGACTCCGGGGTGGCCCGGATCGTCCAGCAGTACCTCAATAACCCCGTCACCCACGAGGTCGACTCCGTCCGGGCCAGCGTCACCACCATGTCGCACCATCTGGTCCAGGTAGCGCCGCACGACAAGGCAGCGGTCACCGCCGAGATCACCGCCCGCTCCGGTCGTACGGTCGTCTTTGTCCGGACTCAGCGCGGGGCGGACCGAGTGGCCGAGCAGCTCCGGGTGATGGGGGTGCTGGCCGGAGCCCTGCACGGCGGGTTGGCCCAGGGCGCGCGGACCCGGATCATGGCCGCTTTCAAGGACGGGCAGCTGCCGGTGCTGGTGGCGACCGACGTCGCCGCCCGGGGAATCCACGTGGACGACATCGGCCTCGTTCTGCAGGTTGATCCGCCCGAAGGCCCCAAGGAGTACCTGCACCGGGCCGGGCGAACCGCCCGGGCCGGGGGCACCGGGACAGTGGTCAGCCTGGTTCTGCCGCACCAGCGCCGGGAGGTGACTCGATTGACCGGGCAGGCCGGGGTGCGGCCGCTATCGCTGTCCGGCGAGCCGGGTTCGGCCGACCTCTGGGCCACCACCGGTGGTCGACCCCCGAGCGGAATTCCGGTCAGTGACGCAGATTTCCGCCGGCTGGTCGACCCGCCGGCGCGTCGCAGCGGACCACGCGGCAAGCGACCGCAGCACGCGGGCCGCGGCGGACCGGGTGGGTCCCGCGGATCGTTCCGCCGGGGCGCCAGTCGTTCGGGTGGCTCGCGGTCCTGAGCATCGGATCCCGCTGATCGGGCGAGGTGGTCAGATCGGCACGACCACTAAGATCGGGCGGGTGAGAGACCGGCTGAGCGACCCGAAGGTGGTCGAAGCGTCGGTGGGTGACGCGGCCGGCATGGTGGCGGTGATCCACGCCGCCTTCGGTCAGCGGCCGGTCCTCGATCCGCCTTCCACCGCCGGGGCGGAGACCGTCGAAAGCGTGGCCGCTGCGCTGCGGCGAGGCGCCGGCATCTACGCCCATGTCGCCGGCCGGCCGGCCGGCGCCATCATCGTGGGACTTGACCCTCGCGGCTTCGCCACCTTCAGCCGGGTGTCGGTGCACCCGCAGTTCCAACGCCACGGCATCGCCTCCGCCATGGTGCGTGCGGCCGAGGACCTAGCCGCCCGGCGCGGCGTGCGCCGGGTGGAACTCTTCGCTCGCGACGAACTGGGCCAGCTGCTCGAGTTCTGGTCGCATCGAGGTTACGTCCCCGAGCGCCCCGCACCGCACGGCGTGGTGTTGGCCAAAGCCCTGCCGGTGGCCGTGGACGTACCGACGGCCACGGACATGCGCGTCGTCGGCGCGCGGCTGGCGGATCTGCTCCGGGCCGGGGACGTGGTGGTGCTGAACGGGCCGCTCGGGGCCGGCAAGACGACGCTGACCCAGGGGCTGGGGGCCGGTCTGGGGGTGACCAGCCCGATCGTGTCGCCGACCTTCGTACTGTCCCGGGTACACCGCAGTGCGCCGGGCCGACCCGCCCTGGTGCACGTCGACGCCTACCGGCTGGGGAGCGCCGCGGAGCTGGACGACCTCGACCTCGACGCCACCTTCGCCGACGCGGTGACCGTCGTGGAATGGGGAGCGGGGCTCGTCGAAGACCTCTGGCCGGAGCGGCTCGACATCGGGATCGAGCGGGCGGACGTGGACGCGGCGCGGTCCGTCGCCGCGGCCGAGCGCCGGACGCTGCTGATCCGCCCCGTCGGCCGACGCTGGTCCGGCGTCGACCTGAGCGAGCTTTCCTCCCATCTCGACGGCCCCCGACAGGCCGCCGGTGGCTGATCCGTCGCTGGTCTTGGCCCTGGACACTTCCGGGCGGGTGAGCGTGGGACTGGCACGCGCTGCCGACATCCTGGGCCGGGAGAGCCTGGCCGACCCGAGGGCGCACGTCGAACAGCTGATGCCGCTGATCCAAACCTGCCTGCAAGGGGCCGGGGCCAGCCTGGACGCGGTAGACACCCTCGTCGTCGGGGTCGGACCCGGACCCTTCACCGGCTTGCGGGTGGGTATCGCCACGGCCCAGATCCTGGCCGAGGTTCGCGGTCTTTCGCTGCGCGGCGTCTGCAGCCTGGACGTGATCGCGCGGGCGTACGCGCAGGAGCGTCGCCGTACGGACGAACCGGATCCCGAAGTCGGGCCGAACGGCTTTGTGGTGACCAGCGATGCCCGCCGACGCGAGGTCTACTGGGCCCGCTACGACACCGGCGGTCGCCGACTTCAGGGCCCGTCGGTGGGCCGGCCGGAGGAAGTCCCGCGACTCCCCGCCGTCGGTCCCGGCGTCGAGGTTTATCCCGACCGGCTATCGGCCACCCCTGGACCGCGCCAGCTCGACCCAGGTCTGCTGGCCGCGATCGGTTCCGACCTTCCCGACGCCGGCCTGACCCCGCTCTACCTGCGTCGGCCCGACGCCGCGGAGCCGGGTCGGCGCAAGTCCGTGCTCCGCCGAGGGGGTGGCCGGTGAGTCCCGGCCACCGGCCCGCCGAGCGGCTTCCGGTCACCATCGCTGCGGCTCGCCAGGAGGACCTGCCGCGCATTCTAGAGCTGGAGCGAGACGGCTTTCCCGCCGTGCAGCGGTGGAGTGAACGCAGTTGGCAGGGCGAACTGCTGGCGGCGGACCGAATCGTCCTGCTCGCCCGCGCCGAGCACCCGGCCGGCGTGATCGCCTGGTCCCAGGTGGGTGAGCTGGCTGATCTGCACCGCCTGGTTGTTGCCCCGGTCTACCACCGGCGCGGGGTCGGCACGGCCCTGGTCCGCGCCGGCCTGCGGACCGTCCAGCGGCTGGGCGCCCGGGCCGCGATCCTCGAGGTCGGCTACACCAACGAGGCAGCCATCGCCCTCTACCAGCGGTCGGGGTTTGAGCAGCTGACCGCGCGTCAGGACTACTACGGACCCGGCCGGCACGCCCTGATCCTAAAGCTCTACGACATCGACCGCCTCGATCTCGATCATCCCGTCCTCGATCACCCCGTTCTCGAGGGCGAGCGGTGATCGCCGGGACCGACCCGCTGGTCCTGGGTCTGGAGTCCTCCTGCGACGAGACCGGCGTCGGCATCGTCCGCGGTCATCAGCTGCTGGCCAACGAGGTGGCCTCCAGTGTGGAACTGCACGCCCGTTTCGGCGGAG
Organism: Friedmanniella sp.; assembly: GCA_965218535.1. GTDB lineage: Bacteria > Actinomycetota > Actinomycetes > Propionibacteriales > Propionibacteriaceae > Microlunatus. The sequence goes on along the minus strand of CBDCLF010000001.1, from coordinate 322,464 downwards.
TGGTGCCCGAGATCGCCAGTCGGGCGCACCTGGAGGCGATGCTGCCGACCCTGCGCCGGGCCTGCGCTCGCGCCGATGTCGACCTGAGCGAGTTGGACGCCGTCGCGGTGACCGCCGGACCGGGCCTGATGGGGGCCCTGGTGGTCGGGGTGGCCGCGGCCAAGGCCCTGGCGTACGCGTTGGGCAAGCCGTTGTACGGGCTCAACCACCTCGCCGGGCACGTCGCGGTCGACCTGCTCGAGCACGGCCCGTTACCGCAGCCGTGCGTGGCTCTGCTGGTCTCCGGCGGGCATACCTCCCTGCTGCGGGTCGACGACATCGCATCCTCGATCACCGAGCTGGGCGCCACCGTCGACGACGCCGCCGGTGAGGCCTACGACAAAGTCGGCCGACTGCTCGATCTGCCATACCCTGGCGGGCCGCCGATCGACGCGGCGGCGACGACCGGAAACCCTCGTTTCGTGGCGTTCCCCCGAGGGTTGACCCGGGCCGAAGACCTGCCTAGGCACCGTTTCGACTTCTCCTTCTCCGGGCTGAAGACCGCCGTCGCCCGCTGGGTCGAACTCCGGGAACGGGACGGGGAGCCGGTGCCGGTGGCCGACATCGCCGCCAGTTTCCAGGAGGCGGTCTGTGACGTCCTCAGCGCCAAGGCCCTGGACGCCTGCGTGGCCACCGGCGCCAAGGACCTGGTGATCGGGGGCGGGGTGGCGGCCAACGGCCGGCTCCGGGCCCTGCTGGCCGAGCGGGCACCCGCCGCCGGGGTCTCGCTCCGAATTCCCCGGCCCGGCCTGTGTACCGACAACGGAGCGATGATCGCGGTCCTCGGCGCCGAAGTGGTCACCGCCGGAGCCCGCCCCTCCGCCTCCGGACTGGGCGCCGATTCGGGCCTCCCGGTCGACCGGATCGTAGTCTGAGGACCGGCGCGTGCGGTTGAGCGTTGGCCGGTCCCCTGGTCGGCGAAACGTACGCGCGGGCGCGGCCTGTGGTGGTCGTAGTCCGGCGGTGGTCGGGAAACGTACGCGCGTCGGGTCGATGGGATCACAGCTCGGGACCGACAGGCATCCAGTCATCAGGGCGGCAACGGCGCGAGTGGCTGGAGCTGGGTGTCGGCAGACGTCGTACGTAACCCGAGCCCGCACGGATGGCGTGCGGACGAGGGGACGGATGAACAAGGGACGGTGAATGGACGAGTCGGTACTGCCGCTGGGGCTGACCCGGGACGCCCTGGCCGCCGCCGCGGCGCAACCGGAACCGGACTCACTCGCCGCGGGCACCCGGCTGCGGACCCAGTTCGGCCCGGACGTCGCCGCGGCCGCCCTGACTCAGGTCTCGCTGCGCCGCCGCGCCCGGGTCAAGTTCGGGCCCGATGCCGACGACCTCTTCTTCACCCGGGACGGGTTGGAGCAGGCCACCCGGCCCGAGGTAGCTGATCTGCACGCGGCCCGTTTCGTCGCGGCCGGGGTCGACCGGGTGGTCGATCTGGGCTGCGGTATCGGTGCCGATGCGGCGGCGTTCCTCCGGGCCGGCCTGGACGTCTTGGCGGTCGACGTCGACGCCACAACCGCCGCGGTAGCTCGGGCCAACCTGTCGCAGGTCTCGGCACGGCGCGCCGGGACGGTCGAGGTTCGCTGTCAGGCCGCTGCCGACGCCGTCACCGGCCTGCGCCCTACCGACGGGGTCTTTGCCGACCCGGCCCGGCGGGGCAACGGTGGCCGGATCTGGCGGGTGGCGGACTTCTCGCCCACCCTGTCCTCGGTGCTCGACCTCGCCGGCCCGGATCGCGCCGTCGGGATCAAGCTCGGCCCGGCGCTGCCGCACCGCTTCGTGCCGTCGGGCTGGGAGGCCGAGTGGGTCTCCCACCGCGGCGACGTAGTGGAGGTGGGTCTGTGGTCTGGACCTGCCGCCTCAGCCGGCCGGTGGAACGCGCTGGTCTGGCCCGACCAACGGTTGATCACCGAGCCGGGGGACCGGGCGGCGGAACTGCGGACTGCGCAGCCCGCCGACCTTGCCCCGGGCACCTACCTCTACGAGCCCGACGGAGCGGTGATCCGGGCCGGAGGCGTTCAGACTCTCGGCCGGCGACTTGACGCGTCCCTGCTCGATCCGCAGATCGCGTACCTGATTGCCCCGTCGTTGCACCCTTCGCCCTTCGCCACCGCGTTCGAGGTGCTGCAGGTCCTGCCGTACGAGGAGAAGCGGCTGCGCCGCTGGGTCAGCGAGAACGACGTCGGGAACGTGGAGATCAAGCGACGTGGCGTCGAGGTCGACCCAGCAGTCCTGCGTCGTCGACTGCGCCCCGGAGGTCGGGCCGCGGCCACCTTGCTGTTGTCACGAACTCCGGCCGGAGCGGTCGCATTCGTCGTCCGCCGCCTGGCGGCCGGTTGACGGCGCACGACACCGGGCTGCTGGACGTCGGGTTGTCTGTGGAGGTGCGTGCCGACCTCTTCGAGGCCCTTCGACAAGCTCAGGGGGCGTTTGCCCTTCGACAAGCTCGGGGGGCGTTGGCGGTTTGACGGGCTTGGGGTGTGTGCCGACCTCTTCGAGGCCCTTCGACAAGCTCAGGGGGCGTTTGCCCTTCGACAAGACGTTGGACAAGCTCAGGGGGCGTTTGCCCTTCGACAAGCTCAGGGGGCGTTGGCCCTTTGACAAGCTCAGGGGGCGGTTGCCGTTCGACAAGCTCAGGGGGCGGCGGACCGGCTCTTGGATGGCGCCGGAAATGCCTCGACGTCAACGCGCGGTTCAGTAATCCTGAGAATTTCCGATAGTGTCGACCGGTCCGCCCGGGGGGGCTTCACAAGGAGTCAGACTGATGCATCGAGTTCGCACCATGCTCGCCCTCGCCGTGGCGGGGGTGCTCGGCGCCGCCATGCTGGTGATCGCGCCCACCGCAGCCGTCGCCGACCCCTGCGCGGCCCTCGACGACCCGGTCTACCAGTTGATCAAGCCGACCAACGACGCCAGTCTGCTCACCCCGTGGAGCGCCGAACGCACGACTGCGGCCGGTTACGGCTTCAGCCAGGATCGGGGTGCCCTGTTCCGGGCCTCCACCCGGCCAGCCGACGGTCTGGTCCCGGTCAGCCGGCTCTACCGGCCCCGGCCGGAGGAATTCCGGGTCTCTACCGACCCGGAGGCGCTGACGGCCGGTGACGACCCGGCCTACACCGACGAGGGCGCGTCCTTCTACGCCTCGCCCACCCCGGCATCGTGCCTGGTCCCGGTGCAGAGCTACGTCAAGGACGACCAACACCGACTGGCGGTGACCGACGCCGAGCAGGCCGGGCTGATCGAGGACGGATGGAAGAAGTCCGAGGTCGCGTTCTACGCCGCCGCCGCGCCGACCACGGCCGCGCCTCCGCCCCCGCCGGCGGCTCGTCCCGCACCCGACGGCGCGTTCAGTTTTGCCGTGATCCCCGACACTCAGGTCGAGGTACTCCGCTCCGGCGACCCCCGGATGGTCAACCGCACCTCCTGGTTGGCCAAGCAGAAGGACCTCGCGTTCGTCGCCCAGACCGGCGACCTGGTCAATTGGGACACTCCCGATCACGCCCAGTACCAGATGGCTAAGAAGGCGATGGACGTGCTGCACGACGCCGACATCCCCTACACGGTGGCGATCGGGAACCACGACACCCAGGCCACCGGGGTCGGCGGCAGTGCCCGCGACCCGAAGCGGACCTACCAGCTGCAGCGCGACACCTCGACCTTCAACGACTACTTCTCCGCCGCCGACTACGGTTCGGTGGCCGGGGTCTACGAGCAGGGCAAGGTGGACAACCTCTACACCCGCTACACCGCCGGCGGCTTGAAGTGGATGGTGCTGGACCTGGAGTTCTGTGCCCGCCCGGGGGTGGTCGCCTGGGCCAAGTCCGTGGTGGCCAGCCACCCCGACGACAACGTGATCGTGTCCACCCACAGTTACCTCGACGGCGGGGGTGGGATCGACACCAGCAACCAGGGCTACGGCGACACCAGCGGGCAGCGGCTGTTCGACCAGCTGATCAGTCAGTACCCGAACATCAAAATGGTGTTCTCCGGCCACGTCGGTGTGGCGCAGAAGGCCCGGGTGGACACCGGCAAGGACGGCAACCGCATCTACTCCTTCCTGACCACGATGCACGACCCCACCACGAATCCGGTCCGGATGATGGAGGTGGACGCGAAGGCGGGCACCCTGACCACTTCGCTGTACGCGCCTTACACCGACCGGAGTTGGCCGGAGTACGCGCAGACGCTCAAAGGTGTCGACTTCGTCCGCTGACCGGCCCGTCTGGCACTCCCAACGGGTGAGTGCTAATGTCGGGTTAGCACTCGACCGTTGAGTGTGCCAGCCCCGTCCGCCGGGAGCTGGCGGCCGAGATGGCACCCGCGACGACATCTTGACCACCTCCGACATCCGCACACATGTGAAAGGGGTTTGACGTGGCAAGCACGATCAAGCCGCTCGAGGACCGCATCCTCGTTCAGCCGCTCGAAGCAGAGCAGACCACCTCCTTCGGACTGGTCATTCCCGACACCGCCAAGGAGAAGCCGCAGGAGGGCAAGGTCATCGCGACCGGTCCCGGCCGGATCGACGACAACGGACAGCGCGTGCCGTTGGACGTCGCCGAGGGCGACGTCGTGATCTTCAGCAAGTACGGCGGCACCGAGGTGCGCTACGACGGCGACGACCTGTTGCTGCTGAACGCGCGCGACGTCCTCGCCGTCGTCACGAAGTAAGTCCCCGAGTCAGCAAAGAAGGAACGCATCCATGGCAAAAATCCTTCAGTTCGACGAGGAGGCGCGGCGCTCGCTTGAGCGCGGCGTCGACGCCCTCGCCAATACCGTGAAGGTCACCCTCGGCCCCAAGGGCCGTTACGTCGTACTGGACAAGAAGTGGGGTGCCCCCACCATCACCAACGACGGTGTGACCGTCGCCCGTGAGGTCGAGCTCGACGATCCCTACGAGAACCTCGGCGCCCAGCTCGCCAAGGAGGTCGCCACCAAGACCAACGACGTGGCCGGCGACGGCACCACCACCGCGACGGTGCTGGCCCAGGCTCTGGTCCACGAGGGTCTGCGGGCGGTCGCGTCCGGCGCCAACCCGGTCGAGCTCAAGCGCGGCATCGACGCGGCCGTTGCCGCCGTCGAGGAGCGGCTGGCGCAGAACGCCCGTGAGGTCCAGACCACCTCCGACATGGCCTCGATCGCGACCATCTCGGCGCGGGACGCCGAGATCGGCGGGCTGATCGCCGAAGCGTTCGACAAGGTCGGCAAGGACGGGGTGATCACCGTCGACGAGTCCCAGACGATGGGTACCGAACTCGAGTTCACCGAGGGCATGCAGTTCGACAAGGGCTACCTCTCGCCGTACTTCGTCACCGACGCCGAGCGGATGGAGGCCGTCCTGGACGACCCCTACATCCTGATCAACTCGGGCAAGGTCTCCTCGATGAGCGACCTGCTGCCGCTGCTGGAGAAGGTCATCGGCGCCTCGGGCACCTTGTTCGTGGTGGCCGAGGACGTCGACGGAGAGGCGCTGTCCACCCTGGTGGTGAACAAGATCCGCGGCACCTTCACCTCGGTCTCGGTCAAGGCGCCGGCTTTCGGTGATCGGCGCAAGGCCATGTTGGAAGACATCGCCATCCTCACCGGCGGCCAGGTCGTGGCGCCCGAGGTCGGACTCAAGCTCGACCAGGTCGGATTGGAGGTGCTGGGCCGGGCTCGCCGGATCGTGGTGACCAAGGACAACACCACCATCGTCGACGGCGCCGGTGCCGGCGAGGACGTCAAGGCCCGGGTGGCGCAGCTGCAGGCCGAGATCGAGCGGACCGATTCCGACTGGGATCGGGAGAAGCTGCAGGAGCGGGTGGCCAAGCTGGCCGGCGGCGTCTGCGTGATCAAGGTCGGTGCGGCCACCGAGGTCGAACTCAAGGAAAAGAAGCACCGGATCGAGGATGCCGTGTCCGCGACCCGGGCAGCCATCGAGGAGGGCATCGTCGCCGGCGGCGGTTCGGCGCTGATCCACGCGGCCAAGGCGCTCGACGGCGATCTCGGCCTGACCGGCGACGAGAAGACCGGTGTCGGGATCGTCCGTCGCTCCACGGTCGAGCCGCTGCGCTGGATCGCCGAGAACGGTGGCGAGCAGGGTTACGTGATCACCGCCAAGGTGGCCGAGCTGGAGTCGGGCAGCGGCTACAACGCCGCGACCGGTGAGTACGGCGACCTGATCGGTGCGGGCGTGATCGACCCGGTGAAGGTGACGCGCTCCGCGCTGGCCAACGCCGCCTCGATTGCGTCGTTGCTGCTGACCACCGAGACGTTGGTGGTCGACAAGCCCGAGGAGGAGGAGCCGGCGCCGGCGGGTCACTCCCACTGAGCCGAGTTCGTCTCCACCCAGCAGCAGGGCCCTTCCTCGGAGGGGCCCTGTTCGCTGTGCGGGAGCCTGATCATCACGCTTTGGTAACAAGCAGATCCAAACGCCTCGTGGTTTCGAACCCAAGCCATAACTTCGTCTCCTCGCCTCAAGAAGCGGTGAGACTCACCTTCACTCGGGGACCGATTGGGGGATCAGGTGGGCAACGACCTGAGAGATGTGTGGTCCGACGCAACCATCGTGGCTCATGCGCAGGCGGGTGACCCGTGTGCGCTGAATACCTTGGTGGGCGCCGTGCGGCCCGCGGTGCTCCGTTATTGCCGCCGGCGGCTGCGTAGCTATCCGGGCGGGTTGGACGCCGCCGAGGACGCCACCCAGGACACCTGCCTGGCGCTGGTGGACGGGCTCGCCCGCTATCGGTGCGAGGGTTCTCCGTTCGCAGCCTTCGTCTACGCCATCGCCGCGAACAAAGTGGCCGACGCTCAGCGTCGCTACGCCCGGTCCCCGCTCAGCGACGAGGCCGTCCCCGACCAGACCGCTGCGGAGCCGACCCCGGAGGACCAGTGGCTGATCGGGTCCGACCTCGCCACGGTGATGGAGCTCCTGACCGGGCTGCCGGGCCGGATGGGTCAGGTACTGGCGCTGCGGGCGGGAGGTCTGAGCGTGCAGGAGGTGGCCCAGACCACCGCGATGAGCCCCAACGCGGTCCGGGTCACCCACCACCGCGCCACCGCCCGACTGCGTCAGTTGATCGACGCCTCGCCTGAGCACCGGGACCGTTTCCTGCTGTCGGCCGCGGTGACGACCGATCCCGATCGGTGCGCCCTGGCGCGCGCGAGTTGAGGGCTACGATGAGGTCCTCCCCGACCTCGAAAGGCCCGTCGTGTCGTTGTCTGCGTCTTCCTTCGCCGCCGAGCCCGACGATGCCGCGGTTCCCGACCTGACGTTGACCGCGGCCGGAGTACCCGAGCCGTTTGCGGCGATGGGTCTGACCTTCGACGATGTCTTGCTGCAGCCGCACGAGAGCGACGTAATCCCCTCACAGGTCGACACCTCCAGCCGGGTGTCGCGGCGGATCACGGTGCGGGTGCCGTTGCTGTCCTCGCCGATGGATACCGTCACCGAAGCTCGGATGGCCGTCGCGATCGCCCGGCAGGGTGGCCTGGGCATCATTCACCGCAACCTCTCGATCGAGGACCAGGCCCACCAGGTCGACGTGGTCAAACGCTCCGAGGCCGGCATGGTCGACGAACCGATCACCATCTCCGGTGACGCGACGATCGGCGAGGCCGACGCGATCTGTGCTCGCTACCGGATCTCCGGGGTGCCTGTGGTGGACCGCGACCTGAGGCTGCTCGGCATCGTCACCAACCGCGACATGCGCTTCGAGAGTGACCCGTCCCGGTTGGTCCGCGACGTGATGACGCCGATGCCGCTGGTGACCGGGCCGGTGGGGATCGCCGGCCAGGACGCGATGCGGCTGCTGGCGACCCACAAGATCGAGAAGCTTCCGCTGGTCGACGCCGGCGGCCGGCTCCGCGGCCTGATCACCTTGAAGGACTTCGTCAAGGCCGATCAGTACCCCGACGCCAGCAAGGACGAGCAAGGCCGGCTCCGGGTCGGCGCCGCGGTCGGCTTCTTCGGGGACTCCTGGAAGCGCGCGATGGCCCTGGTGGAGGACGGCGTCGACCTGCTGGTGGTCGATACCGCGCACGGCCACTCCCAGGGCGTGGTGGAGATGGTCCGCCGGCTCAAGGCGGAGCCGGCCGCGGCCGCGGTGGACGTGGTCGGCGGCAACGTGGCCACCTACGCCGGCGCCAAGGCGTTGGTCGAGGCGGGCGCGGACGGAGTGAAGGTCGGCGTCGGTCCCGGCTCGATCTGTACCACCCGGGTGGTGGCCGGCGTCGGCGTACCGCAGGTGACCGCGATCCACAATGCCTCCCTGGCCTGCCGGCCGGCCGGGGTGCCGCTGATCGGGGACGGCGGCCTGCAGTATTCCGGCGACATCGCCAAGGCCCTGGTCGCCGGGGCCGACACGGTGATGCTGGGGTCGCTGCTTGCCGGCTGCGAGGAGAGCCCGGGTCAGCTGATCTTCGTCAACGGCAAGCAGTTCAAGACCTACCGGGGCATGGGTTCGTTGGGGGCGATGGCCTCCAGGGGGCGCTCGGCGTCGTATTCGAAGGATCGCTACTTCCAAGGCGACGTCACCTCCGACGCCCAACTGATCGCCGAGGGGATCGAAGGGCAGGTGCCCTTCCGTGGTCCGCTGGCTGCGGTGGCCTACCAGCTGATCGGGGGACTGCGGCAGTCGATGTTCTACACCGGCGCGGCCACGATTCCGCAGCTGCAACAGCGTGGCTCCTTCGTTCGGATCACCGCGGCCGGGCTCCGCGAGTCGCATCCGCACGACATCCAGATGACGGTGGAAGCTCCGAACTACGGCTGAGGAACCCCTCGTCCCGGCTCGATCCACCGTCGGCTGCGCTCAGCTGGACGCCGTCAGGCTGCTTTCGACACAATCGGAGCACGAGCGTCCACCCGCCGGGCGTCCGGGAAGAACACGTGAGTAGCGGATCCTGAGGACGGCCCATGCCCGAGATCGGTCAGAATAAGCGAGCCCGGCAGGCGTACGCCTTCGACGACGTCTCGATCGTGCCGTCTCGGCGGACCCGGGGAGAGGAGGAGGTTTCGCTGAGTTGGCGGATCGACGCCGCCGGATTCGAGTTCCCGCTGATCGCGGCTCCGATGGACTCGGTGATGTCCCCGCAGACCGCCATTCTGCTCGGTCGCCTTGGTGGTCTGGGCGTGCTGAACCTTGAGGGCCTGTGGACCCGTTACGAGGACCCGCGGCCGCTGCTGGAACGGATCGCCTCCCTGGTCGACCCGATCGAAGCCACCCGGGCCCTGCAGCAGATCTACGCCGAGCCGATCCGGCCGGAACTGATCTCGGCCCGGATCGCTGAAATCCGGGCGGCGGGCGTGCCGGCCGCCGGTGCCCTCTCCCCGCAGAACACCGCCGCCTTCGCCCAGTACGTGGTGGACTCCGGCGTCGACTTTTTCGTCATCCGCGGGACCACGGTCTCGGCCGAGCACGTATCGAGAGACTCCGAACCGCTCAACCTCAAGCAGTTCATCTACGACCTCGACGTTCCGGTGATCGTCGGCGGCGCGGCGACCTATCAGGCCGCGCTGCACCTGATGCGGACCGGCGCCGCCGGGGTCCTGGTCGGCTTCGGGGGCGGCGCTGCCGACACCACTCGATCGGTACTGGGTCTGGCCGTTCCGATGGCTTCGGCCACCTCCGACGTCGCGGCGGCCCGCCGGGACTACCTCGATGAGTCGGGTGGACGCTACGTCCACGTCATCGCCGACGGCTCGGTCGGGCGCTCCGGTGATATCGCCAAGGCGATCGCCTGCGGGGCGGACGCGGTGATGGTCGGTTCACCGCTGGCCCGGGCGGTCGAAGCCCCGGGAGCGGGCTGTCACTGGGGGCCAGAAGCTTGGCATCCGACGTTGCCCCGCGGTGAGCGGGCCCGCTTCGCCACGGTCGGCACGCTCGAGCAGATCCTGCTCGGCCCCTCCACCGTGCCCGACGGAACGATGAACCTGGTCGGTGCCCTGCGGAAGGCGATGGCCACCACCGGGTACTCGGAGCTGAAGGAATTTCAGCGGGTCGAGGTTGTCCTCGGCTGAGAAGCCACACTTCGCCTGGGAGATCAGTTTATAGTTAGCAAAGTAATCTTTCGCGAAACCGCCCGAAAGGCGTAAATTCTGGGGAAGTTGGCCCGGTGCTCTTGCTCTTCGGCCGGATCGCCCCTTAGGTTTCTCAGATACCACACAGCCACTACGGCCGTCCATCCATGACGACCAGGGGAGAAACTCGTGCGAAGAGCAGTCATTGGGGCGCTCGGACTCAGTCTGGCGGCCGGCCTCGTAGCCGGCGCCGGCGGGACCGCCGCCGCCAAGCCGGTCCCACCGGTCAAGACCACCACCGTTCCGCAGCAGGCGGACGCGCTGCCCAACCCGCTGGCCGACAAGCAGGCCGCCCTGCGGGAGGAGGCGTTGCACCTGGTGTTGACCGGACAGCGCAAGGTGCAGAAGATCAACGGCGTCGAGGTCGTCAAAGTCGGCACCAAGCCGGCCGCGCTGTCGAGCGCCGACCGGGCCAAGGTCGCCGCGGGCAAGACGGTCAAGGCCCGTACCGTCGACCAGTACGTCCGGTTGAGCCGGGAGCGGACCGACAAGATCTTCGTGGTGCTGACCGAGTTCGGGAACCAGCGCGCCGCCGACTTCCCCGATAAGGACACCGACCCCGCCACCGAGGGCCCGGCCACCTTCAACGGCCCGTTGCACAACCAGATCCCCAAGCCGGACCGCAGCACGAACAACTCCACCATCTGGCAGAAGAACTACAGCGCTGAGCACTACCGCCAGATCTATTTCGGCACCGGCCGCGGCGTCAAGTCGTTGAAGAAGTACTACGAGAAGCAGTCCTCGGGGCGCTACTCCGTCGACGGCATGGTCACCGACTGGGTCAAGGTCAAGTACAACGAGGCCCGCTATGGGCGCTCCAACGACGACCCCAACGACGCCAACGGCGACGATCCCGCGGTGTGCGCCGGCATCGTGTGCAACAACACCTGGGCGCTGCTGACCGACGGGCTGACCCAGTGGGTGGCTGACCAAAAGGCCAAGGGCGTCAGCGAGGCTCAGATCGCCAAGACGTTGAAGTCCTACGACCAGCAGGACCGCTACGACTACGACGGCGACGGAAACTTCAACGAGCCCGACGGTTACATCGACCACTTCCAGATCGTGCACGCCGGGGGTGACCAGGCCGACGGTGACAAGCAGCAGGGGGAGGACGCCATCTGGTCGCACCGCTGGTACGTCAACGGCAACCAGCAGGGTCAGACCGGGCCGGCGAACAACAAGCTCGGCGGCACCCCGATCGGCAAGACCGGCCTGTGGGTGGGTGACTACACCATTCAGCCCGAGAACGGCGGCTTGTCGGTGTTCGCTCACGAGTACGGCCACGACCTGGGTCTGCCCGACCACTACGACACCCAGGCCAGCGGGGACAACCCGGTGAGCTGGTGGACCTTGATGGCGCAGAGCCGGGCCCGGGGCAAGAACGACGTGGGCATCGGCACCAAGCCGGCCGACCTCGGCGTGTGGGACAAGCTGCAACTCGGCTGGCTGGACTACGAAGTGGCGGTCGCCGGACAGCAGAAGACCTACAAGATGGGCCCGCACGAGTACAACTCGAAAGACCCTCAGGGTCTGGTGGTGGTGCTGCCGAAGAAGCAGGTCACCCAGCAGTTGATCGCACCAGCCAGCGGTGACAAGCAGTGGTGGAGCGGATCGGGTGACGACCTGACGTCGAGCCTGACCCGCGAGGTGGCGGTACCGGCCGGCACCTCCAGCCTTACCTTCAAGGCCAACTACGACATCGAGGAGGGCTACGACTACGCGCAGGTGCAGGTCGACGACGGGTCCGGCTGGACGTCGCTGACCGGCAACCTGACCACGGTCCCGGTCAACGGCGGCATCGACGGCACCAGCAACGACAAGTGGGTCGACGCTCGCTACGACCTGTCGGCCTACGCGGGCAAGACCGTCCAGCTCCGGTTCCGCTACGTCACCGACGGCGGCGCCGCCGGCAACGACGACAACCCCGGCAACAACGGGTTCTTCGTCGACGACATTGCCCTCACCGCCGGTGGCACGACGGTGTTCAGCGACGGGGCCGAACAAGGCCAGAACGGCTGGACCGCGGACGGCTTCAGCATCGTCGGTTCCTCGCTGACCAAGGAGTACGACCATTACTACCTGGCCAGCAACCGCACCTACAGTTCCTACGACCGCTACCTCAAGTACGGGCCGTACAACTTCGGGTTCGGTCCCCAGCAGCCGAACAAAGTCGAGTTCTTCCCCTACCAGACCGGTCTGCTGGTGAACTACTGGGACACCTCCTACAGCGACAACAACACCTCTCAGCACCCGGGTTCGGGGCTGGTGTTGCCGATCGACGCCCACCCGGAGCCGATCTACAACCTCAACGGTGATGTGTGGCGGGGTCGGATCCAGACCTACGATGCGCCGTTCTCGCTGAAGAAGGCCGATTCGTTCACCCTGCACTACAACGGCAAGCCGAGCTACATCCGCGGGAAGGCCGGGGTGTCGACGTTCGACGACACCAACAGCTACTTCAGCCCGGTGCAGCCGCGGGTCGGGGTCAAGACGGCCGGGGTCGGGGTGACCATGAAGGTGGCTAAGCAAAGCGGCAACACCATGACGGTGAAGCTGGGCACCAGCAAGAAGCTGTCGGCCCTGACGACGCTGAAGAGCGCTCGTCAGCCCGACTGAGGTCAGAGCGCTCGCAGTCAGAGCGCTAGCACGGACACCTTGACGCCACGGCGCCATCCCGGGACTCCGGGGTGGCGCCGTCGGCGTTGCGGCCGGCTCCGAGCTAGGACGCGGGCGCCCGGCGACGGCTTCGGAGGGCCGCGCCCCGCTACGATGACCGCCATGGACCCGCAGCTGGCTGCCGAACTGGCCCGGCTGCGGCACAGCATCGACAACATGGACGCCGCCCTGGTGCACCTGCTGGCCGAACGGTTCGCGATCACCCAGCAGGTCGGGGTGCTCAAAGCCGAGCACGGCCTACCGCCGGCCGATCCGACGCGTGAAACCCAACAGATCGCCCGGCTCCGCGCCCTGGCCACCGACGCCCGGCTCGACCCCGAGTTCGCCGAGAAGTTCCTCAACTTCGTCGTCGCCGAAGTCGTTCGCCACCACGAGGCGGTGGCCCGACGGGACTCCCCGGCCGCCCCCGCCGACGCGCCCTAACCCTGCCCCCTGCCCCGCTGCTGGCATCCTGACGGTCGGTTCCCCACGTTAACGTGGGGAACCGGCACTTCCCGTAGGAAACTTCCTACGGGAAGTGCCAGTTTGGTATGGGCAGTACAGCGCGGTTACCCGACCGTGGGTAAGGAACCGGAGTGAGCGACGAGCAGGGTGAGTTGTGGGTGGCGATCGGCACCGTGCCGGCCTCGGCCATGCTGGGTGTGCTGCGCACAGCGATGGCCAGGAGAGTGAAGGCCGAGGAGGTCGACCTGCTGCTGCCCGACTACCGGCTGAGGGTGCTGCGGACGGTGGAGCGGCCGGAGGAGGAGGTCCCGGTCGAGGGCAGCGACGCCGGCCGTAGCTTCGTCACCCAGGAGATCGTGCTCACCAAGGACCCCCGGCCGCGGGCCTACGTGCCGGTCTCGATGCACGGAGACCGCCTCGGTGTGTTGAGGTTGCGGCTCCCGGCGGTCCCCGATCAGGACGGGTTCGCGTGGTTGAGCCAGGCCGCGACGACCATCGGTTACGCCTTGACCACGGCTTCGCGCTACACCGACACGTTCTTGCGCACCGCCCGGACCCAGCGACTGAGCCTGGCCGCGGAGTTGCACTGGCAGCTGCTGCCCGGGCGGTCGTTCACCGGGGAAGGATTCGCGGTGGCCGGACAGATCGAACCGGCCTACCACGTCTGCGCCGACCACTACGACTGGTCCCTCGATTCCTCCAGCTTGACCGTCACCGCCTCCGATAACAACGCCCAAGGCACCGACGCCGCCCTGCTGAGCACGTTAGCCGTCAGTGCCTTACGGAATGCGCGCCGGGCCGGGTTGGGCGTGGCCGATCAGGCCCGGCTGGCCGACCAGGCGGTGTACGCCCACCATCGCGGCGCAAAGTTCCTGGCCACCGTGCTGTTGCAGCTGGACCTCGACACCGGCCTGGTGCAGGCCGTCGATGCGGGGTCGCCTCGAGTCCTGCGCGTCCGGTCCGGAGGGGTCGAGCAGGTCGAACTGGACCCTCAGCTGCCGCTGGGCATGTTCGACTCCACCCCCTACGCCGAGCAGCAGTTCACCCTCGAACCCGGGGACCGGCTGCTGGCGGTGACGCAGGGGCTGCACGCCGCGCGCGATGCCCAGAATCAGCCCTTCAGCACCGTCGCCTTGGAACGGGCCCTGCTGGAGTACCGCGACCAGCCTCCGGCCGAGGTGGTCCGGCTGCTGATCGCGGCCCTGCACCGCCACCGGGCAGGCACCGAACTCGACGACGACGCGACCGTGGTCTGTCTGGACTGGCCAGGCCCGCGCAACGCTCAATGACCGAGGCGCAACTGTTGTTTGAGCGCAACTGTTCGGGATAGGAGGTCCTTGAGTCCGCGCTCCGACGACCCGTCCGGCGTGGGCTGCCTCGACCAGGCGGCAGTCGGTCGGGGCCCGCCCGGACCAGAGAAGGTCGTGATGGAAAGTCATTTGAGTTTCACCCAGTCCCAATGGGACATCGTCCTCGCCTGCTTCGTGGTGGCGGCGTTCTCCCTGCTCGCCACCTTCGTCTACCTGATCGGGACCAAGCGGGAGGTGTCGGCGCGCTTCCGGCCCTCCGCTGTCGCCGGCGCGATCATCGGACTGGTCGCGTTCTCGGCGTACCTGCTGCTGATCCTGTCCTGGATCACCGGCTTCGACTACCAGGCCGCCACCCAGACCTACGTACCGTCGGACTCGGCCCTGCAGTTCCGCAACGGCTACCGCTACGTCGACTGGGCGGTGACCGTTCCGCTGCTGACCATCGAGATGGTCGTGGTGTCCACGCTGGTCGGTCGACGCGCCTCCCGGATGCGATTCATCCTCGCCGCACTCGCGTTCTTGATGATCGTGACCGGCTTCCTGGGTGCCGATACCTTCAACTCCGACCTGGGCCGGCTGGTCTGGGGCCTGATCTCCACCGCATTCTTCATCCCCCTCTACATCATGGTGCTGGGCCTGGCGTTCCGGTCCTCGCGGGAGTTGACCGGGCCGGCCGCGACCAACCTGCGCCGGGCCGGGCTGATGCTCGCCTGGACCTGGGGGGTCTACCCGCTGGCCTACTGCGTCCCGTTCTTCTTCGCCGACTCCCCGGGCTGGGCGGTCGGCCGGCAGATCGCGTTCACCCTGACCGACGTGGCGGCCAAGGTCGGGTACGGGTTCTTCATCCACTCCGTCGCCAAAGCCCGTACCGCCACCGACGTGGCCGAGGGCGAGTCGGCCCATCCCGAGCCGGTCTACTACAACAGCCTCAAGGAGGCCGAGGCCCAGCCGGTCCTGGTTTCCTCCCGGGTGCTCGACGGCAACGGCAGCGGTCAGGCTCGGCACGCCGCCGAGCGGGCGGTGCCGATCGACGGCCGGACGGGCACCGTGGACTCCGCGGCCAGCGCTGCGAGCCAGACCGGGGGAACGGACACGCCGCGCTGAGCGTCGGATGCTCAGGAGGACCGGCCCGCCCCGTGCGCGGTGCGGGGCGGCTCTCCTTGATGACGGTGTGCATCGCGCTCATAGTCGCCCTGGTCGCGCCGACGTGGCTGGAGCACCATCAGATTGCGGTGCTGGCCATAGGTTTCGCGATCGGTCTGCCGCACGGGGCGGTCGACCATCTCGTCCCCTTCTGGACCGGTCGGCTGCGGCGTGAGCCGCGGGTCCTCATCGCCGTCCTCGCCGGCTACGTCGGGGTCGCGTTCGTGACCTTGATGCTGCTCCGGTTCGCCCCGAATCTGGTCCTACCCGCTCTGCTCGTGGCCTCCGTCCTGCACTTCGGAGCGGCGGACCGGGCCACCGACCACGACGGTCCTCCGCCACAGGCTCGAGGCGGGAACTGGCCGGCCGCGTGGCGTACGGCCGAAGTAGTGGCCCGGGGAGCGCCGGTGCTGGTCGGCCCGCTGCTGGCCTGGCCGGGTCCGACCCAGCAGGCCCTCGCGGTGTTGGCGCCGGGCCTGGCCATGTCCGGCGGAGGCGTCCGCGTCGCAGTGCTGGCCGCATTCGCCGGCTGCGTACTGATCACCGCTATCGGGACCCTCCGACAGCGTCGGCCGCGGCCACTGCTGGAGACCGGCGCCCTGCTCGCGCTGTTCCTCGCCGTACCTCCGCTGGCTGCCTTCGGGATCTATTTCGGGGCCTGGCACGGACTCCGGCACACCGCCCGCCTCCTGGTCACCGAACCGCGCAACGCGGCCGACCTGGCTCAGGGACGCCTGCTGGCCCCGATCGGCAGGTTCGCCCGGGCGGCGGCGATCCCCACCGTGGTCGCCGACGGGACCGTCGCCGGACTGAGTTGGCTGGTCGGGCAGCAGCACAGTCTGATCGGACCGGTGTTCTCGATCTTGTTCGCCCTTACCGTTCCCCACCTGGTCGTGGTCGCGCTGCTGGACCAGACCACGACGAGACGCCGGGCCGAGCCGGCCACAGACGCCGAGTCAGCCCCTACGCTCTAACCATGGTCGACTCCGCGAATTCCCGCCGCGTCGGACTCGGGCCACGGGGCAACGGCCGCTCCTCCGCCGACGCCACCACCGATCAGGCGCTGCTGGACAGCCGCGGCCCGACGGACTGGGTGCACACCGATCCCTGGCGGGTGCTGCGGATTCAGGCCGAATTCATCGACGGGTTCGGCACCTTGGCCGAACTGGGGGCGGCGACCTGTGTCTTCGGTTCGGCCCGAACCCCGGTCGGAGACCCGCTCTACGCCGCTGGTGAACGGCTCGGGCGACAGCTGGTCGGTCGTGGGCAGGCGGTGATCACCGGCGGCGGTCCGGGAATCATGGAGGCCGCCAACAAGGGGGCGGCGCAGGCGGGTGGGGTGTCGGTCGGACTGGGAATCGAGCTGCCGTTCGAGACCGGCCTGAATCCGTACGTGAACCTCGGCATCAACTTCCGCTACTTCTTCGCCCGCAAGACGATGTTCGTCAAGTACGCGCAGGGATTCGTCGTGCTGCCCGGTGGCTTCGGCACCCTGGACGAGCTGTTCGAATCCCTCACCCTGGTACAGACGGCCAAGGTCACCTCCTTCCCGGTCGTGCTGTTCGGGTCCGACTACTGGCGCGGGCTGCTGGGATGGTTGCGCGATACCGCGTTGGAGCACGGGGCGATTTCCCCCGCAGATCTGGAGCTGGTGACGGTGACCGACGACGTCGACGAAGCCGTCGACGCCGTACTCGGGCCGGACGGGACGGCGTCCTAACCGCAACGAGCCGCAGCCGACCCGGCTGGGTTCCGGCCCGGCATGGCACGATCGGGTGATGGAGTGGTTCATCGCCGCGGTCGCGGTCCTCGCGCTGGGTGTGGCGGCGGTGGTCGCCGCAGGAGGGCTGGGGCAGATGGCTCGCGACCCGGTACGCGACACCTACGCCGCGACGCTGCCGGACCGGCCGCTGACCGGTCAGGACCTACGCGGGATGCGGTTCGGCGTCGGCCTGCGCGGCTACGCGATGGATCAGGTCGATGCCCTGCTGGACCGGTTGTCGCTCGAGCTGGAGGCACGCGACGCCCACCTTGTCGGACTCGGCCCACCTTCTGAGCCGAAGCCGGCCGAGCCGGCCGAGCCGGCCGAGCCGGCCGAGCCAGCAGCGACCAAGCCGGCGGAGGCCGAGCCGGCACAGGCCAGCAAGGTCGGCGGTGGACAATGAGCGTTCGGCTGGAGGTGGCCCGCGAAATCGCGGCCAGCCCGGAACGAGTGTGGGCGGAGCTGGTCGACTGGCCCGGCCAGGCCCGCTGGATTCCGCTGACCCGGGTCCGGGTCACCGGTGAGCGCGCCGAGGGCACCGGGGTACGGGTGGAGGCGTTGAGCGGCTTCAGGTTCGGACCGATCCCGGTCGGACTGCTGGACCGCTTCGTGGTCACCGGGTGGACCCCGCCCGGGGCTGAGGCCGGCGAGTTGGCGGTGCTGCACCTGGGCCCGTACTTCACCGGCGAGGGCTCCTTCCGGCTGGAGCCCAACCCGGGCGGTACCCGGATGGTCTGCACCGAGTTGTTCTCGTTGCCCGGTGGAAGCCCCCTGGAGCGCTTGGCGGGTGCGGCACTGCCGATCATGCGCCGGGCCTTCGCGCTCAGCCTGCAGCGGCTGGCGAACCTGGCCGAAGCCGGCCCGTGAGGAGGCGGCCGACCGACCCGTCCGCCTCCGCTACGGCTGCAGGGCCGCCGGAGCGGGCCCGGAGCGGGCCCGACGGTCGCCTCCGCTGCCCGTGGGCTCTGGCCGCCCCGGACTACCTCGCCTACCACGACCGGGAGTGGGGCAGGCCGGTGCGTAGTGTGACCGGACTGTACGAGCGGCTCACCCTGGAGGCGTTCCAGTCCGGCCTGTCGTGGCTGACGATCCTGCGCAAGCGGGAAAACTTCCGTCGAGCCTTCGCCGGCTTCGAGCCGCGCGCGGTGGCTGCCTTCGCCGCGGCCGACCGGGACCGGTTGCTGGCCGACGCCGGGATCGTGCGGAACACAGCCAAGATCGACGCCGCGCTGCACAACGCCGCCGTCGTGGCCGACCTGGGTGAATCGTTCGTCGACCTCGTCTGGGACCACCGACCCACGCAGCACCGGCGGCCGGGCCCGACGCCGCGGCGGTCGACGTCGGCGGAGTCGGTCGCGCTGGCCCGGACGTTGAAGGCACGCGGAGTCCGCTTCGTCGGACCCACGACCGCCTACGCGCTGATGCAGGCGGTCGGGCTGGTCGACGACCACCTGCGCGACTGCGAGGTCCCCGACGCCGCTGAACTCGTCCCGACCGATCCGGGTTTGTCTACCCGGTCCTGCAGCGACGACCAACGTACGGGATAATCGCTGCGTACCCCCCGACCACTACAGATGAGGAACACGCGATGGCTGCGATGAAACCACGGACCGGTGACGGACCGATGGAGGTCACCAAAGAGGGTCGTGGAATTGTCATGCGGGTGCCGTTGGAGGGCGGTGGGCGGCTGGTCGTCGAACTCAACGCCACCGAGGCCACCGACTTGAAGGAGGCGCTGCAGGGGGTCGTCGGCTGAGGCCGGACCCCGACTCAGTCGTCCTGCAGGCTCCGCGCTCCGGCGCGGGGCCTGTTCGATGCCGCCCGCCGGAACGGAGTGGCCAGGTCAGCGGGCAGCGTGGTGCTGCTGCGCGACCCGGTAGACCTCAACGGTCTCCGCGGCGATCTTGGACCAGCTGAACTCGTCGAGACAGCGTTGCCGACCGGCCAGCCCGAAGCGGCGGGCCCGGTCCGGGTCGGCGGTCAGCGCGTTGACCTTGGCGGCGAAGTCGGCCTCGAACGCCGCCACGAACTCCGGATCCTCGGCCCGGGTCGGGTCGTAGGGCACCAGTGAACCGGTCTGGCCGTCGACCACCACCTCCGGGATGCCGCCCACCGCAGACGCGACGACCGCGGTCTCACAAGCCATCGCCTCCAGGTTGACGATCCCCAGCGGCTCGTAGACCGAGGGGCAGGCGAAGACGGTGGCGTGGGAGAGGACCTGGGCGACGCTGGCCCGGGGCAGCATCTCCTCGATCCAGATCACGTTGCCCCGGCTGGAGCGCAGGTGCGCGAACGCCTCACCGACCTGGGCGGCGATCTCGGGGGTGTCCGGGGCTCCGGCCAAGAGCACGAGCTGGGTCTCGGAGTCGAACTGCTCCGCCGCGCGCACGAGGTGGACCAGGCCTTTCTGCCGGGTGATCCGGCCGACGAAGACGACGGTCGGCCGCTCCAGGTCCATCCCGATCCGCTGCACGACATCGGTGCCGGAATCGGGGGCGAACTCCTGCGGGTCGATTCCGTTGCGGACCACGTGCACGAGGTCCGGGTCGAGATCGGGGTAGGAGGCCAACGTGTCGTTCCGCATGCCCGTACTGACCGCGATCACCGCATCCGCGCCGCCGAAAGCGGTGCGCTCGGCCCAGGAGGACAACCGGTAACCCCCGCCGAGTTGCTCGGCCTTCCAGGGCCGGTGAGGCTCGAGGGAATGGGCACTGACCACGTGCGGGATGTCGGCGTACAGCCCGGCGAGGTGTCCGGCGAGGTTGGCGTACCAGGTGTGGGAGTGCACCAGGTCGACCTCGGGGATCGACGCCACCATCGACAGGTCCGCCCCGAAAACGCGCAGGGCTGCGTTGGCCCCCGGCGGGAAGTTCTCGGGGTGGGCGGTGGCGCCTTCGCGTGGTTCACCCATGCACTGGACGTCGACGTCGACCAGCCGGCGCAACTGCGGGACGAGCTGGGCCACGTGCACACCGGCGCCACCGTAGATCGAAGGCGGGTACTCCCGGGTCAACAAGGAGATAGCGAGGCGGTCGTCCGCGAGCGGGGCGAGCGCGTCGGCGTCGGTGACTTCCTGCGCTGGGCTCATGGCTGGCATCGTTCCACAGCCGCGACCACAACCAGGACCGTGGTCGCCGTGGCCCTTCGAGACCCATCGGCACCGGACCCCCGTGCTTCAGGTCCGCCCGCCAAGCCCTACATTCACCCCATGGCTGCGCGACCCAAAGTGCTTTCGATCGTTCTTGCCGGCGGGGAGGGCAAACGCCTCATGCCGCTGACCACGGACCGGGCCAAGCCGGCGGTGCCGTTCGGGGGCACCTACCGGCTGATCGACTACGTTCTGTCCAACCTGGCCAACGCGGGAATGCGGCAGATCGCGGTGCTGACCCAGTACAAGTCGCACTCCCTGGACCGGCACATCTCCTTGACCTGGCGGATGTCCACCCTGCTCGGCAACTACGTCACCCCGGTTCCGGCGCAGCAACGGCTAGGGCCGCAGTGGTACCAGGGCAGCGCCGACGCGATCTTCCAGTCCCTCAACCTGATCTCGGACGAGAAGCCCGACTACGTCGTGGTCTTCGGGGCCGACAACATCTACCGGATGGACGTCTCCCAGATGCTCGATGCGCACATCGAGGGCGGGCTCGGGATGACGGTCGCCGGGATCCGGGTGCCCCGCACGCAGGCCACCGCCTTCGGCGTGATCGACGCCGGCGTGGACAACAAGATCATCGACTTCTTGGAGAAGCCGGCCGAGCCCCCGGGGCTGCCCGACGATCCGGACGCCTCGTTCGCCTCGATGGGCAACTATATCTTCAGCACCGACGCCCTGATCGAGGCGCTCACCGCCGACGCGGGAAACGATTCCTCTCGGCACGACATGGGTGGGGACATCATCCCGAGCTTCGTCAGCCGCGGCGAGGGCCTGGTGTACGACTTCACCGCCAACGACGTACCCGGTGCGAGTGACCGAGACCGCGCCTACTGGCGCGATGTCGGCACCATCGACGCTTACCACGAGGCGCACATGGACCTGGTGTCGGTCGACCCGGTGTTCAACCTGTACAACCTGGACTGGCCGATCTGGACGTCACCGGTGCAGATGCCGGGAGCGAAGTTCACCCTCCGCGGACTGGCGCTGGACTCGATCGTCAGCCCGGGCTGCATCATCTCCGGCGGAGCGATCGAGAGTTCGGTGCTCTCGCCCAACGTCCGGGTGCGCGAGGGGTCCAAGATCGAGTACTCGGTGGTGTTGTCGAACGCCGTCGTCGGCGAACGGGCCGTGGTCCGTAACGCAATCTTGGACAAGAACGTCGTGGTCACCGACGGCGCCCAGGTCGGGGTGAATCACGCCAACGACCTGGCCCGCGGCTACACCGTCTCCCCCGACGGGATCACCGTCGTCGGCAAGGGTGTCACCGTCGCCTGACCGGGCCGACGATCAGCGCTTGACCGCCGCCAGTAGGCCGTTGCCGACCGGCAGCAGCGTGGCCACCAAATCCTCGTTGTCGGCGACAAGGGCCAGGGCGGTTCGAACGGCCTCGGTTTCGTCCTCGGAGTCGGTGTCGGTGTCGGTGTCGCGACCGCCCCAGAGCGCGTCGTTGACCACCAGCACTCCGCCGTGCCGCAGCAGTCGCAGTCCCTGCTCGACGTAGTCGAGGTAGTCGAGCTTGTCACCGTCGACGAAGACCAAGTCGTAAGCGCCGTCGCTCAGCTTGGGCAAGACGCTGGAGGCGTTCCCCGAGATCAGCCGGAAGCGCCGGTTCGGGATCCCGACGGAGAGAAAGGCCTTCCGGGCCTGCCGTTGATGGTCGGCTTCGATGTCCACGCTGGTCAAGATGCCGTCGGGCGCCATCCCGGCGAACAGGGCCAGACCGGATACTCCGGCGCCGGTACCGACCTCGACCGCGGCGCGGGCCGAGACGACCCGGGCCAGGAACGTCAGGGTGCTCACCGCGCCGCGCGTCAGCGGCGTCACCCCGAGCGGCTCGGACTCCGCCCGGGCCTGGGCTGATGCGTCGGTCTCGGCGACGAAGTCCTCGGCGTAGGCCCAGGAGGCGGCGCCGGGAGCAGGCGCGCTCGAGCCGGCCGGCTTCGCGGCGGTCGCGGCGGGGGTCTTCACGGGGGGAACGCTCACGGCGCTCAGCCTACTCAGCGTCGACCCCCGCGAAGCCTTCCGGTCCGGTGCCGGTCGCCTTCGGCGGGCGGCGGAGTTGACCGGATGACCCGATGTCTACGATGTCGCCGTGAGCCATACCGTCGTCGCCGAGCTGGTGGCTGCCGTGTTGCGGGTCGAGGTCAGCCCCGGCCAGCGGGTCCGGGGCGACGACGCCGTCGTGCTCTTGGAGTCGATGAAGATGGAGATCCCGGTCCTGGCCGACGTGGCCGGCGTGGTCGTCGAGGTCGTGGTCGAGCCGGGCGACGTGGTGAACGACGGCGATCCCCTGGTCGTCATCGCCCCCGACTGACGTCGAGCGACGACGGGGTTCCGCTGTGACTTGGCTGACGGCGTGCGGGCAACCTTTAGGATAACGGTCATGATCGCGCCCCCGTTCGGTCGGCTGTTGACGGCGATGGTGACCCCGTTCGGGCGAGCTGGTGCCCTCGACACCGCCGCCGCCGCCGAATTGGCGGCCTACCTGGTCGACGACCTGGGCCACGATGGGTTGGTGATCAACGGAACCACCGGCGAGGCGCCGACCACGACCGAGCAGGAGAAGGTCGACCTCGTTCGCGCGGTCGTCGAGGCGGTCGGCGACCGGGCCGAGATCGTGGCCGGGGTCGGCACCTTCGACACCGCTCACACCATCGAGCTGGCTCGGGCGGCTCAGACCGCCGGCGCCGACGGCCTGCTCGTGGTCACCCCCTACTACTCCAAGCCGCCGCAGTCGGGTCTGGTCGGGCACTTCCGGCAGGTCGCCGACGCGGTGGACGTGCCGGTCCTGCTCTACGACATCCCGCACCGCACCGGTACCGCGATGACCAGCGACACCCTGCTCCGGCTGGCCGAGCATCCGCGGATCGTCGGCGTGAAAGATGCCAAAGGGGACCTGATCGCCTCCGCCCAAGTGATGGCCGCCTCCGAGCTGGCCTACTATTCCGGCGACGATGCGCTCACGTTGCCGCTGCTGGCCGTCGGGGCGGTAGGCGTCGTCGGCACCTCGACCCACTTCAGCGGCCGGGGGATGAGGGCGCTGATCGAGGCCGCTGTGCAGGGCTGTCCGAGTGCGGCTCTGCAGCACCACCGGCAGCTGCTGCCCATCTTCACCGGGGTGTTCGCCACCCAGGGCTGCATTCTGGTCAAGGCGGGTCTGTCCCTGCAGCACCGTGGCGTCGGTGGACTGCGCTCACCCATGGTCGAGGCGACGCCCGCCCAAGCCCAAGCCCTGGCGCAGGCCCTGACCGACGCCGGGCTCGACGTCGACCCCGCCGTCGCCCGGTCCTGGGGAACCGGCCCGTCGGCCCGCCCGTTGGACTAGCAGGGCCGGGCAGACGACAGGGCGTGCGGGAGGCAGATCAGGTGCACAGTCGTTTGACTCAGGTGCACAGTCGTTTGACAGGTCGGTATCAGGGCTTTGCCAGCCTCGTTCGCCACAATGCGGTGTCGGCTTCGACCCGAGCCGCCGACCCCGCGAACGAGGAGGCTGCGCCGATGCGTAGGAGTGCGACGGTTGTCGAAGGCCGACGTGACGTTGAAGTGGTCGGGCCACCGCCCCGAACGGGTGCAGGTGCCCAGTCCGCCGCAGCGCCCGGACCCGCCTGGGTGCCGCCGAGCTGGGAGGACATCGTCACCCAGCACAGCGCACGGGTCTACCGACTGGCCTACCGGCTGACCGGGGACGCCCACGACGCGCAAGATCTCACCCAGGACGTGTTCGTCCGGGTCTTCCGTTCGGTCCATCGCTTCCAGCCCGGCACGTTCGAGGGCTGGTTGCACCGGATCACCACCAACGCCTTCCTCGACGGTGCTCGGCGCAAGCAGAAGCTTCGCTTCGACGGCTTCACCGACGGCAGCGAGGAGCGGTTGGAGAGCAGCTGGCCGACCCCACCGCAGCAGCTGGCCGACGCCGGCCTCGACCGCGACGTCGCCGCCGCGCTCTCGGCTCTGCCGCCGTCGTTTCGGGCCGTGGTGGTGCTCTGCGACATCGAGGGGCTCACCTACGAGGAGATCAGCGCGATCCTCGACGTCAAGATCGGGACCGTGCGCAGCCGAATCCATCGCGGTCGGGCCCAGCTCCGGGAGACCTTGGCGCACCGGCGTCCGACCAAGGCGCACCTGCGCTACTTCGGGGTGGCCGACGAAGGGGAGAACAGCTTCAAAGCCGCGCCCGCCGGTCCGTCCGCGGCTCAGGTCGTGGCCGCCTCGAAGACGCGGGGGCCAGGATCAGGGTGAGCCGTACCTGCGACAGCTTCGCCGAACTGCGCTCAGGTCTGGTGGACGACGCGTTGACGCCGGCGGACCGGGAGCGGGTGGTGACTCACCTGCTTGACTGTGAGCCCTGCCGACGCGACGTGGCCGAACTGCGCGCAGTCCGGCAGCTGCTGGCCGGACAACGGGCTTCGGCCGCCGCCCCACCGCATCTGTCCGATCAGCTGCGTTCCATTGCCGGGACCGCCGCCAAGACTCCGCTGTCCACCCGCGCGTTCGGTAGCGGAACCCCGATAGCGCTGCCGTCCTACCGTCGCCGAGCGCAACGCCGGAGTGCGGCCGGTGTGCTGGCGATCGGGGTGGTGGTGAGTCTGGCGGGGCTCGTCGGCTGGGTCGCCGCTCCCGCAGCCGAGCTGTCGACGGCGACCGAGCCGGCCGAGCAGGCCCGCGAACTCGGAGCGCTCGCCGGCGCGCCGTCGTTCTTCGGCGTGAGTGAGGCGGCGCTGAATCTTTCCGACGCGCGGCCCTCGGCGACGACGGCCGGCCGGGAGGTCCACCGCCCCGATCGGGGCGCCGGTTCGACGATGGACCCGGCCGGTGCCGTGACCCTGCTCCGCCAGGCGGCCGCCGCCGCCGGCACGGTCAGCGTGGCCGGTCGAGCGCAGATCCAGGTCCGGACCGGGTCGGGGACCACCAGCGCCGTGGTCGACGTGGACGACGAGCCGGGCCGAGGCATCCGGCTCAGCCTTCCCGAACGGCCGGGCACGCCGCCGGCGTCGTTGCTCATCGCGCCGCCGGCGTCGATCCCGGGCGGGCCCGACCTGGTGGGGATGTTGGCCCGTGCCTACGGTCTCAGCGGTCGGCAGGGCGCGACGGTGGCCGGGCGCAGGGCCACCCTGATCCAGGCCAGCCGGCACGGCCGGGTCGTGGCGCGATGGTGGATCGACGACGCGACCAAAGTCTTGCTGTGGCAAGAAAGTGACGACGGCAGTGCGGCGTTCCACCTGTCGACCGGATTCAGCAGTGTCCGGATCGGCGCCGGTGAGAACCAGCCCTTCACGACCAGCCTCACCGTAGCCACACCGCGGTCGGTCTGGCCCGGACCGGGGCGGCTGGCGGTCGCCCCCGATACGGCCGCTCGGCTGACGACTTCAGGATGGGCGTGTGCGGATCACCTGGCGGGGCTGGAGCTGCTCCGGTTGGGTCTCGACACACCGTCCGACCCCGGAACGGTGACTGCGGTCTACGGCGATGGGCTGCGGACGGTGGTGGTGCAGCAGCAGCGCGCCCGGCTCGACGCCGGTCCGACCGGAGCCCGGTGGGATCCCACGCTCAAGGCCTGGCGCCACGACGGGCCGGTGCGCTGGGCCACGTGGGAGTCCGGCGACACCGTCGTGACGGTCACCACCCAGGGTCCGGCGGCACTATTGGTCGAGGCGGCGTCGTCGTTACCGCATCATGAACCGGTCGCGACGACTACGCTTGGCCGCATACGCGACGGGTGGTCGAAGATCCTCGCCGACTCGAAGGGCTGACGATGGCGGACGGCGAGTTCCCCGACGCCGACCGTGACGCGAGATACTACTGGCCCTTCGGGGAGTCCGACGGCTGGACCTCCCCGGCGGTGGACCTGCCACCCTCGGCCCCGCCGCCCCCGGCTCGACGTCCACCACGCTGGGGGGCGGTGATCGCTACCGCCGCCGCGACGGCGCTGCTGATCGGCGGGATGGCCGGCTACGGCGGGGCCCGGCTGGCCCAGCCCAACCCGGTTGCGGCACCCGTCCCGGCACCGGCTGCACCACTCCCGTCCAGCGCTCCGCCGCCTCCACCGCCGGTCCGAGCCGGTTCGGCGGTGGAGGTGGCCCGGCAGTTAGTGCCCAGCACCGTAATGATCAAGGTGGGTAGCGCGACCGGCTCAGGATTCGTGCTGGACCGGTCCGGCCACGTGATGACCAACAATCACGTCGTCGCCAAGGCCGCGACCGGGGATCCGCTCACGGTGGTGTTCTCCGACGGACGGCGAATCAAGGCTCGCCTGGTCGGCCGGAGCCCGTCCTACGATCTGGCCGTGATCAAGGTGGCCGCGTCAACGGGGTTGCAGCCGGTCCGGATCGGCGACTCCGACCGAATCCGGGTCGGTGAACAGGTGATTGCGGTCGGCTCGCCGCTCGGGTTGCCCGGCACCGTCACCCAGGGCATCGTGTCGGCGGTGAACCGTCCCCTCGTGGTCGACGAGTCACGCACCGCCGATGCGCCGAGCGCCTACATCGACGGGATCCAGACCGACGCGCCGATCAACCCGGGGAACTCCGGTGGGCCGCTGGTCGACGCCACCGCCCGCGTGATCGGGGTGAACTCGGCCATCCTCACCGTGGGTTCACCGCTTGGTCAGGCCGGCAACATCGGCCTGGGGTTCGCCATCCCGAGCAACCAGGCTCAGGTGATCGGGAAGATGCTGATCGACAAGGGCCGAGCGACCTACCCGGTCATCGGCGCCGGGGTGCGCAACGCCCGCAGCGGGGTCGAGCTGACCAGCCTGGAGGACGGCGGTCCGGCGCGTCGGGCGGGGTTGCGGACCGGTGACGTGGTTCGCGGGGTCGACGGCGCCTTGGTCACCAGGACCGAAGAGCTCATCGTCTTGATTCGGGCCCGGCGGCCTGGCGACGCGGTGCAGTTGAGCTACACCCGGGGCTCGGTGCGGCGGACCGCCCGGGTCGTCCTCGAAGGTAAGGAGGGCTGAGGGCTGACTCCACTGCTGCTCGACATCAACGGGCCGGAGTTCGCGCTGCTGCTCGTGCTGGCGGTGATCTTGTTCGGTCCCGAACGACTGCCCGACCTGGCCCGCAAAGCCGCGCGGATCCTCAACTACCTCCGTACCGCCGCCGGCTCGGCCCAGGAACAGCTGACCAAGGAGCTCGGTCCGGGATTCGAGAACCTGGACTTCCGCGACCTCAATCCCAAGTCGTTCGTGTCCAAGCACCTGCTCTCCGACGTCTCCCCGATCATCGCCGACGTCCGCCGAGACTTCGACGACGTCGAGGGCACGCTGACCGAGGGGTCCGGTTCGGTCGCCGGGGCCATCGCGGCGGCCAAGGATGTGACCCCGGGCGGTCCGCACGACGTGATGAGCGAGGCCACCCCGGCCCCTCGTGGGGCCCCCTTCGACCCCGACGCGACCTGACGCGGAGGGGCCGGCGTTTGGTCCGGCCGACCGGCGCAACACACCCGTCCGTTCGCGGCTGCGACCCTCGGGTTGCCCTACGCTGAACCCGGGGTTGGTGGCGAGGGTCGGCTGAGAGGTCCATGAGGCACGCGTACGAGGAGCGCTTCGACGCCGGGCCAGATGCGGAGCCCTCCCGCGATCACCGCTCTCCCTCCGCGCCCCGGGCCCACCGGTCGAGCCCCCGCGCGCGGACCCTGGACGCCCCGCCAGGCGCGGCGGTAGCCGTCCTCGACCCCTCGCGGAGGGTTCGTCCCGCGCCCCGGCCCACTACCCGCGGTGTACCGCGTGGTCGACGTGGCCGCCCGCCCCGTCGTCGGCTGGGAGGCCTCGACGGCTTGCGGGCGATCGCGGTGACGGCGGTGGTCGCGTTCCACCTCGACCCCGACCTGATCGGAGGGGGCTTCCTCGGCGTCGACGTCTTCTTCGTGATCAGTGGCTTCCTGATCACCCACCTGCTCGCGGTCGAGATCCTCACCACCGGTCGGCTTCGGCTCGGCCGGTTCTACTGGCGACGAGCCCGTCGGCTGCTTCCGGTTGTCGCCGCCCTGCTGCTCGTGGTCGTGCTGGTCAGCGAAACGGTGTGGCGCGACCAGTTGCCCACCCTCAAGGGTGGGGTGCTCTCCAGTCTGGGCTACGTCACGAACTGGTGGTTGATCGCCGATCGGCAGTCCTACTTCGTGGCCACCGGCCGGCCGACGATGGTGCAGCATCTGTGGTCGTTGGCCATCGAGGAACAGTTCCTGCTGCTCTGGTCGCTGCTGGTGCTGCTCCTCGCCGGCCGGGCTCTGGCCCGCCGCCGAGGAGTCGACCCGGTCGCCCGGCTGCGACTCGTCGTCGTGGTCGCGGCCGGGTTGGCGGTGGCGTCGACGCTGGTGATGACGCTGACCGCCGTCGGTCAGGACCTCCCCTACGGGGCGTCGACCTCCCGGGTGTACTTCGGCTCCGATACCCACTCCGCGGGGCTGTTCCTCGGCTCGGCGGCCGGGGCGTGGTTTGCCCTGTGGCACCGCTCGGGCCGGGCCGCCCGGCCGGCCCGGGCGCGCCCGTCCCCTTCCCGCGACCGAGACGTCCGACCGCGCTGGCGAGGGGGGAGCGACGTCCTCGGGGTGGCGGCCCTGGCGGCGCTGGGCTGGGTGTTCTTCGCCCTCGACGAGTACCGTCCCGGGCTCTACCGCGGCGGCTTCCTGGCCGTGGCCGCGGTCGTGCTGGTGGTGATCCTCTGCGCCACCCGAGCCGGCAGCCTCTTCGGCCGCGTGCTCGACATCCGGCCGCTGCGTTGGCTCGGGCAGCGCTCCTACTCGATCTATATCTGGCACTGGCCCGTCTGCGTGGTCACCCGGCCCGACCTTGACGTACAGGGTCCGGCGCCGGTGCTGAATCTCGCCCGGCTGGCTCTCATCCTCGGGCTGGCCTCGCTCTCCTACCGCTTCGTCGAGTCACCGCTGCGGTCTGGGCAGCTGGCCGGCTGGCGGCGCGAGCAGCGGACCCGGACCGCGCGCACCGGCAGACTGGTCTCCGCTCTGGTCGCCCTGGTGGCGGCGGCCGGTCTGATCGTGGCGCCCGGCCCGGCCGCAGTGCCGACCAGCGCGGAGGCCACCGTGCCCGGACCGGAGACGGTTCCGGCGGCATCCGAGCCCGAGCGCGAGCGCGAGCCCGCGGCCAGCCCCGACCGACCCAGCCGGAAGAAGGCGAAGACCAGCGCAAGCGCGGAACGCAAGGCCGGGGCCCCGCGGCCGACGATCAGCGCGTACGGCGACTCGGTGCTCCTGGGTGCGGGGCCCACGCTGCGCCGCCGGACCCCGAACCTCGCCCTCGACGCCGAGGAGGGCCG
The DNA here is from genome assembly GCA_965218535.1 of Friedmanniella sp. Classification (GTDB taxonomy): domain Bacteria; phylum Actinomycetota; class Actinomycetes; order Propionibacteriales; family Propionibacteriaceae; genus Microlunatus. The sequence continues at coordinate 292,601 of CBDCLF010000001.1, read as the reverse complement.
ACGCGCCTCCGCCGTCTTGGCCGACGTCAACCGCGACGTCAGCGCAGGCGTCGTCGCCACCGACGTGGTCGTGCACGTGGGTAACAACGGGCCGATCTCCCCCGATCAGCTCCAGCACACCTTAACGGCGCTGTCCGGTGCCCGGCGGGTGCTGCTGTTGACCCTGCAGGTCCCGCGCGGCTACGAGTCGGGCAACAACGAGCTGATCCGCTCCGTCCGAGGCCGGTACGCCAACGTGTCGGTGGTCGACTGGTCGGCGATCTCGCGCGCCCACCCGGACTGGCTCTATCCCGACCTGATCCACCTGACGCCGCAGGGGGCCAGCGGTTACGCCAAGCTGGTCGCGGCATCGTTGCGTGCTCCCTGACCGGACCTCGGTTCTCGCCGGCCGTCAGCAAAGTGCGGCTGACCAGGCAGACGACAGATCGGATGAGGCTTGCCGACTATCGCTATCTTGTCGGCTTCCTCAAGCCCGGTGCCTTAGAATGTGCTTTCCGGCGGAGTTGAGTCAGGCGAGGGTTGGTACGGCTTGGTCGTTGAGCTGCCGGACTCGCGCAGCCGTGGTCGGATCGGCGGGCAGGAACACCACCAAGTTCTGTTGGGTGTTTTCGCCGGTGACGAGTTTAATGTAGTCCAAGCCAGGCGTCCGGCGATCGTGTGGTTGAAGCGTTTGCGGGAGGGCTGGAATCCTTTGACGGAGTGCTCGGCCCACAGGGTACGGAACTCGACACTCGCTTCCGGCAGGACGTCGATCAGCGTCGTTGCCCGAGGATCGCCGGGATAGGCGGCGGTGTTCGCTCGGAACTGGCCGAGGATCTGCTGCGCTTCGGCCTTCCAGTCGAGCAGCAGATCCCGCATCGCAGGGTCGGTGAACAGCAGCCTCGGCCAAGCCCTCGGCGCCGCGCTCGGCGGCCTGCTGCTCACCTACCACGCCACAGCCACCCCCTTTGTCTGGCCGGCACCGCGCTCGGTCTTGGAGCCCTCGGAGGTCACCTGCTCCTGCAACGCACTTCAGCCGCCGCGCCTACCACCGAAGCAGTCTGTCGCGATTGAGGAACGACGATTGGACCCTGTCCGATAGCCGACCGTTCACTGTGCGTCCCGCACCACAATCGCTATACGGCGCAGGTCATTGCCTCGTTGGACCTTGTTGACCGAGGCTGGATGGGTGAACATCAAGTCTCCGGCGGCCGGTATCGGGCAGGTTGCACGCGCGGGCACGGTACCGAGGGTGCGCCGAGCCGCCAAGGCATGGTGGGGTGAAGCCTCCACGACCCCGGCAGTGGGTGCCGCTGCGGTGCTGCACGTGTGGTCGACCGCCGAGTCTGAGGACCACGGTCTGCGGATGGCCGCCTGCCTGCTTCCGGGGCCGGCATCGCTCGACTCTGTTGATGCTCTAGGCATGCTGATCGATCAATGCAGTCTCGATCCCGACTGGCGAGTGCAGGAGATGCGTGCAAGGCGCTGGCCTGGCGCTGCAAGCTGGCAGGGTGGCAGCAATCGGAACCAGATCTGCGAGGATGGCTGGCCGCCCCAGGGGCGAACGTCCGTCTTGCCGCTGCCGAAGGACCAAGGGTGTGGACCAAGCGGCCCTACTTTGCCGATCAGCCCCAACTGGTGCTCGATCTGCTCGGTCTGCTCCGTGCCGACCCGAGCGTCTACGCGCGCACTTCGGCGGCCAATGCCATCAGCGACGTCAGTAAGACTCACCCTGACCTCGTCCTGACTGTCCTCGCGACGTGGCATGAGTCCGCGTCCGGGGATGACAGCTGGCTGCTGCGTCACGCTGGGCGCACCTAATCAAGAACCGTCCAGATGCGATCCGTGCACTCGAGACTGGCAGCATCACGACAACCCGGTGACGACTCGTCCTGGTTCACGATCCTCATCGGGAACGGTAGACGTCGCGGCGGTGCTCGACGCGAAGCACGTACACCGCGTCGTGGCCCTCGTCAATTCGGTAGATCACGCGGTACACGCCGCGGCGGGCACTGTGAAGACCTGCGAGTTCGCGAGTGAGCGGCTTCCCGACTCTGCGCGGGTTAGCGGCCAGCGGCCCGAAACAGAACTCGATTGCGGCCGCAGCTGCCTTCGCGGGGAGCCGGTCCATGCCGCGGCGTGCGGTGCCCGCAAATTCGACTCGGTATTGCGCCTCGGTCACGCGCTATCGACATGGCGAACTCGCCGGGCGGCCAAGTCGGCGCGAATCGTCTGCTCTGCGAAGATCTCGCCGGCGGCGACCTGCACCTGGCCTTCACGGATCTCTTCGATGGCACCGGGCGTGGACAGGAGGTCCAAGGTCTCCTCGAGCGAGGCAAGATCGTCTGGCGAGATCAGCACGGCTGCCGCATGCCCGTGCTTGGTCACCGTCACACGGGCGTGAGTGGTCTCGACATCAGCAACCAATTCGGACAGTCGGTTTCGGACGTCGGCCAGGGGCACATCGGTCATAGACAGAAGTATAGCCACTTTCTTTCGTGGCCTCCCGGTAGCCGATCTATGACCGGGTCACAACAGCGACCCAGCGACCGAGAGGTCCTATCGTCTAGGCACGGACTTCCTGGTGTGCCCGCTCGATGGGGAACGGGTCCACTGGCCACTGGTTGAGTTGAGTGTGCGGGTGACGATGATGCTGCCTACGGACACCGGAAGTCGCGCGAGAGCGGGATCGGTCTGTGCTTGAGGGCGTACTCACGTGACACGCTGGCGTAGAGCGTGGGTCAGCGGCTCGCCGGGGACAGCCCGAGTTGGCGGCCCAGCAGATTGCGACCCCGAGCAGCCAGATGTTCCGCCAGCGTGTTCAGCGCGGCGGCGGCCGGTGCATCGGGCTCGCTGACCACGATCGGGGAGCCCTCGTCGCCGCCTGCCCGCAGCCGTGGATCCAACGGGATCTGAGCCAGCAGCGGCACCGGGTAGCCGAGCCGGGTGCTCAGCGTCGTGGCCACCTCGGTCCCGCCGCCGGCGCCGAACACCTCGTGCCGGTTGATCTGCCCGCAGTGCGCGCAGGGCAGCGCCAGGTAGGACATGTTCTCCACCACCCCGACGACGCGCTGATTCATCATCGAAGCCATCGTGCCGGCGCGCTCGGCCACCTCGGCGGCGGCCTGCTGCGGCGTCGTCACCACCAGCACCTCCGCGTTCGGCAGTTTCTGGCCCAGTGAGATGGCGACGTCGCCGGTGCCCGGCGGCAGGTCGAGCAGGAGGAAGTCGAGGTCGCCCCAGTAGACGTCGGCCAGCATCTGGGTGATCGCCCGGTCCAGAATCGGCCCGCGCCAGGCCACCACCTGGTCGCGCCGCGGCTTCAACATCCCGATCGAGATGACCTTGAGGCCGCGGGTCGGCACCGGCATGATCATGTCCTCCACCGCGGTCGGCCGGGCGTCGGCGACCCCGAGCATGGCGGGGACGGAGTGGCCGTACACGTCGGCGTCCAGCACGCCGACGCTGCGGCCCGCGCGGGCCAGGGCCATGGCGAGGTTGACCGTGACCGAGGACTTGCCCACGCCGCCCTTTCCGGAGGCGACGGCCAGTACCTTGGTCAGCGAGTCGGGCCGGGCGAAGGGGATCTCCCGGTCGGGTGCGCCCCCTTTGAGCAGATCCCGGAGGGCGGTCCGCTGCTCGTCGGTCATCACCCCGAGCTCGACGTCCACCCCGGTCACCCCGTGCACGCTGAGTGCGGCGGCGGTGACGTCGCGGGTGAGGGTGTCGCGCATCGGGCACCCGGACACCGTCAGCAAGACGGTGATCCGAGCCCGTCCGTCGGCGTCCACCGCCAACGAGTCGACCATTCCGAGGTCGGTGATCGGACGTTTGATCTCTGGGTCGTTGACGGTGTGCAGGGCCGCCCGGATCCGGGGCAGGAGCGGGTGCTCGGTGGCGGTGGTGCTCATGGCGTCCAGGGTAGGTGCGACCGGCCAGCAGGCCCCCCGCGGTGCCCGCTGACCGGCTCAGCGGTGGGCCCCGTCGGGCCGCCGTTCCCGAGGGTCGGGGACGGACGGCGGGTCGGCTTCGCCGGCGTCCAGCTCCTCCAAGATGGCACGCAATTCCTGCCGCAACTCGCCGCGAACGTAGTCGCGGGTGGCCAGTTCGCCCACCGAGGTCCGCAGGCTGGCGATCTCCCGGGCCAGGAAGTCCATGTCGGCTCGGCTCTGGGCCGCCTGGTCCCGGTCCCGCTCCAGCCCGACCCGGTCCCGGGCCTCCTGGCGGTTCTGGGCCAGCAGGATCAGGGGTGCGGCGTAAGAGGCCTGCAGGGACAAGATCAGGGTCAAGAAGATGAACGGGTAGCTGTCGAAGCGCAGGCCGCGCGGGACGGGGCTGAACGGCACGTTCCAGACGATCCAGATGAGGATGACCACCGTCATCCCCAGCAGGAACTTCGCGGTCCCCATGAAGCGGGCGAACCCCTCGGCGAACGTCCCGAAGGCGTCCTGGTCGAGCTTGACCCGGGGCAGGATCGAACGCCGTCGACGGCCCGGGGTGTTCAGCCGGTCCTGCTGGCGATCCGCGGTTCGCTCGGCCCTAGCCACGGTGTACCCGCGAACCGGGTGGGCCGACGCCGGTGTCCTGGTCCCCGGTGTCCTGGTCCCCGGTGTCCTGGTCCCTGGTGTTCTGGTCCTTGTGTGTTCTGGTCCTTGGCGGCGAGGGAGTCCAACTCGGTGCCGCGCCAATCCTGCGGCAGTACGTGGTCCAAGACGTCGTCGACGGTGATGGCGCCGATCAGCCGGTGGTCGGCGTCGACCACGGGCGCGTTGACCAGGTTGTAGGTGGCGAAGAAACGGCTGACGGCGTGCAGGTCGGCGTGCACGCTGAGTGGTTCCAGGTCGGTGTCGATCACCGCCGAGACCAGGGTCGAGGGCGGTTCGCGGAGCAGCCGCTGGAAGTGCACCGCGCCCACGTACCGGCCGGTCGGGGCCTCCAGTGGAGGTCGGCAGACGTAGGCGGTGCAGGCCAACGCCGGCGTCAGGTTCACCTTGCGGACCCGGGAGAGGGCGTCGGCGACCGTCGCGTCGGGCGGCAGCACGACCGGCTCCGGGGTCATCATCCCGCCCGCGGTGAACTCGGCGTAGTTGAGCAGCCGGCGGACGTCTCGGGCGTCCTCGGGCTCCATCCGTCCGAGCAGCACCTCGGCCATCTCCGGCGCCAGTTCGGCGATCAGGTCGGCGGCGTCGTCGGGATCCATCTCCTCCAACACGTCGGCGGCGCGGTCGATCTCGAGCGCGGAGATGACGGCTACCTGCTCGTCCTCGGGAAGTTCCTCCAAGGCGTTGGCGAGCTTGGTGTCGTTCAACGCGGCCGCGACCTCCGCCCGCCGGGCCGGAGCCATCTCGTGCAGCTCGCGGGCGACGTCGGCGGCCTTCATGTCGGCCATCTGCGCGAGCAGCCGTTCGGTGCCCTGGGAGCTGTCGACCCGCAGCACCCGGACGCTCGACCAGTCCACGATGGTGACGTGACCGCGGCGGCCGAACCGCCGGGCACTGCCGCTGTCGCGCAGGGCCACCTGCGCCAGCTCCCAGTCGTGACTGCGGACCGGCCGCATCGAGACGTCGAAGACCACCGACGGCCGGAGCTGCTCGACCTGTTCCACCGCCCGGTCGAACAGGTCGTCGATCACCAGGGTCTCGGATTCGCGGCGCTCGAAGCGCCGGGTGTTCAGCACCCCCGAGATCACGACCTGGACCGCGTCGATGCTGCGCACCCGGGCCATCGGAATGAAGATCCGGTGCCGGGCGAACAGTTCGACCACCAGCCCCTGTACGCGGGGGGCGAGCGCGCCGGCGCGACGCTGGACGACGACGTCCCGCAGCCGGCCGACCTGGTCGCCGGCGCGGTCCAGCACGGGCAGCCCTCGGATCCGGGAGATGAAGACCGAAGTCGAAGTCGCGGACACCACGCCGCGATTATCCCTTGTCCTGTTCTCTATCGCTTGTCCGTACCGGCCCGGAACACACAGCAGGCGGACAGCGGCAGCGGCTAGATTTGTCACTCACCTGAGGAGGTGTGTCGCCCATGTCGTTCGCCCGGCCGCAACTCGGCTCGCTCTTCGAGCTCAACTTTCCCCAGTCGGTGGGGATCTACAACAGCTATGCCGATGCGCAGAAGGCCGTCGACTATCTCTCCGACGAGAAGTTCGAGGTGCAGAACCTGGCCATCGTCGGTACGGACCTCAAGTCGGTCGAGCGGGTGCTGGGGCGGCGCAACTGGGGCACGGTGATCGCCTCCGGTGTCCAGTCGGGGCTGTCGACGGGTCTGCTGGTCGCACTGGTCCTGCTGATCTTCATCCCGACCAACGGGGGCTTCGTCCCGTTGCTGCTCGGGGCTTTGGGGATCGGCATCGTCTTGGGGGTTGCGTTCGCCGCCATCGGTTATGCGGCCAGCCGGGGAAGGCGCGACTTCACCTCGGTCAGCCAGACCGTGGCCACCAAGTACGAGATCCTCTGCGAGCACAAGGTCGCCGCCCAGGCCCGGGAGATGCTGACCCAGCTGCCGGGTTCGCGGGCCGCGCAGTTCGAGTAGGGCCCCTCAGCAGCGGAGCGGTCGACCCGGCCCGGTCGTCGCGACGGACCAGGTGATGCTCACCGCCGTTGTCTGTGGGTCGGTCACGCGGGATGGGTGTCTGTCCTGCTGTTGTCGGTCTGCCCCGCGTACTGCTCGAGGTGCCGGGCGAGTGCCCTGACCTGGTTGCGGAGAGCGGCGGGTCGTTCGACGATGAAGGGGTGGTCGAGTCCAGCCAGCAGGGCGGGGATCCAGTCCAGACGCTCGGCGTGGATGCGCATCCGGACCCAGCCCGGCTGGTCGGCCTTTTCGATGATGGCCAGGCCTGAGGGGATGCGCGCCCGTACCTGCTCGGCTGAGGCGTGCACGCGGACCGATACAGTGTGCGTTCGCGGGGTGTCGGCGAGGTTGTCGACGAGGTGGCGGCCGGGGTCGAAACCTGCGGGAACGTCGAACGTTCCCGGTCGTAGCGTCGGGGCCACGATCCGGTCCAGGCGGAAGTTGCGCACCTGCCCGTCGGTGGGGTCGGCAGCGACGACGTACCAGCGCCCGGAGTGCACGACGAGCCCGTACGGGTGCACGACTCGGTGGCTGCGTCGGCCGTGCCGGTCGGTGTAGTCCAGCGCCACGGGTTGCCGCGTGCCGGCGGCCTCGGCGAACAGCAGCAGGGACCGTGCGGCAGCGTCGTCCAAACCGGCGCCGACGGGCGTGCTCGGGGTGGGAGCGGTGAAGTCGGCCGCGGCCAGCAATGCGTCCAGCCGCCGACCCAAGGGTTCCGGCAGCACTCGGCGTAGTTTCGCCAGCGCACTGTCCGATGCCGCGGGGGGAACCGTTCCGGGTGCGGTGCGGCGCGCTGTGACCAGTCCGAATAAGACGGCCACGGCCTCGTCGTCGGTGAACATCAGCGGTGGCAGGCGGAAGCCCGGCGCGAGCCGGTAACCGCCGTACCTCCCGCGCAGGGAACGGACCGGCACGTCCAGGTCGGTCAGGTGGGTGACGTAGCGGCGCACCGTGCGCTCGTCGACGTCCAGCCGCTGGGCGAGGTCAGCGACGGTCCAGGTGCCACCTGACTGCAAGATCTCCAACAGCGCCAGCACCCTCGCGGTCGGCTTGGTCATACCCGCAAGTGTGTCAGTTATACCGGACCGAAAGTGTCCGGTTTTAGCTCTAACGTGGTCAGCACAACCGACCGGACCACACCTGAAGGAGCAACCGTGACCCTCCCGACCCGACTAGCTTCACTGCGCATCATCACCGCCGACATCCGGCGCCTCGTCGAGTTCTATCAGGTGGTGACGGGCGTCGAGGCGCAGTGGTCCACCGACGAGTTCGCCGAGCTGCGGTGGCCGGCGTTCACCCTGGCCATCGGCTCCACCGCCACGCTCGCGCTGTTCGGCGGTGACGTCGCCCAAGCCGCGGCCAACCGGTCGGTCATCGTCGAGTTCGAGGTCGACGACGTCGACTCCGACCACGACCGGATCCGCGCCGCGAACCCCTCCGTGGTCATCGCGCAGCCGCCGACGACCATGCCCTGGGGCAACCGCTCGTTGCTGCTGCGCGACCCCGAGGGCACCCTGGTCAACTTATTCACCCCTCCGGCCGCCGGACGCCACGTGCCGACCCCCGACTGATCACCGCGTCCGCGCGAAAACGCACCCGGCGGCCCTGAGCCAGTGGGGAGTCAGCCAGCTCTGGCGGACCCGACTCGCCTCACAGCCAGCGGTTGCGCTTGAACCCGCGGTAGAGGCCGATCATGATCGCCACAATGACGGCGAGGCAGACGAAGTAGCTGTAGCGCCAGTGCAGTTCGGGCATGTTGTCGAAGTTCATCCCGTAGATGCCGGCGATCATGGTCGGTACGGCGACGATCGCGACCCAGGCGGAGATCTTGCGCATGTCCTCGTTGTCAGCCACCGAAGCCCGGGCCAGTCCGGCCTGCAAGATCGAGCTGAGCACCTCGTCGAAGGACGCCACTCCCTCACGCACCTGAGTGTGGTGATCGGCCAGCTCGCGGAAGTACGCCTTGGCCTGCGGCGGGATCACCGGCAGCTCCCGGGTGGCGAGCCGGAGCAGCGGGGCCCCCAACGGCAGCACGCAGCGTTTGAACTCGATCAGCTCCCGCTTGAGCTGGTAGACCCGATCGACCTCGTGCGATCCGCCACGCGAGAACACCGCACTTTCGATCTCGTCGACGTCGCTGTCGATCTCGGCCACCACCGCGAGGTAGTCGTCGATGATCTTGTCGGCGATGGCGTACAACACCTCCGACGGGCCGCGTCGCAGCCGCTCCGGATCGGCTTCCAGGGTGTGCCGCAGGTCCTTGAGCTGGGCGTGCTCGCCGCGGCGGACGGTGATCACGAAGTGGTCGCCGAGAAAGATCATCACCTGCCCGGTGGCGACGATCTCGGAGGTATCGGTGAGTTGCTCGTGGTCGACGTAGGCCACCGTCGAGACGACCATGAACAAGTCGTCGCCGAACATCTCCAACTTGGAGCGGGTGTGCCCGAACATGGCGTCCTCGATCGCCAGCGGATGCAAGGTGAACTGCGAGGCCAGGGCGGCCAGGTCCGCGTCCCGAGGGTCGTGCAGACCGAGCCAGACAAACCCCTCCCCGTCTTGGGCCATCCGCGCTGCCGTGCTGAGATTCTCCACCGGTTGGCGCACCCCGTCGACGTACCAGGCCCAGTCGACCACCGAGCTGGTCGGCTCGTCGACCACTTCCAGCGGGGGCGGGCCGGGGCGCCGGGTGCGGCTGGTCAGCCGAGGAACGTGCCGGCGCTGCGGGGTGGTGGTCATGCCGATCCGCCGTCCCAGATCCGGGCCATCCACTCCTCTACGTCGGCACTGGTCCGGGGCAGGGCGGCGGAGAGGTTCTCCGGACCGTGCTCGGTGATCAAGATGTCGTCCTCGATCCGGATCCCGATGCCGCGGAACTCAGCCGATACCAGCTCGTCGTCGGACTTGAAGTAGAGCCCGGGTTCCACCGTGATCACCATCCCCGGTTTCAGCTCACCCTCCCGGTAGTGCTCGGTCCGGGCCTGGGCGCAGTCGTGCACGTCCAGCCCGAGGTGGTGGGAGGTGCCGTGCGGCATCCAGCGCCGATGCTGCCCGCCCTCGGGATCCAGCGATTCCGCCGCGCTCACCGGCAGCAGCCCCCACGCGTTCAGGTGCCGGGCCAGCACCGCGACCGCCGCCTGGTGTACGTCGGAGAAGGTGGCACCCGGCTGGGCGGCGGCGATGCCGGCCTCCTGGGCCTCCAGCACCGCCTCGTACACCTGGCGCTGGACGTCGCTGAACGTCCCCGAGATCGGCAAAGTCCGGGTGACGTCGGCGGTGTACAGGGTGTCCAGTTCCACCCCGGCGTCCAACAACAGCAGGTCGGCCTGCGCCAGGTTGCCGTCGTTGCGAATCCAGTGCAAGGTGCAGGCGTGCTCGCCGGCGGCCGCGATGGTGTCGTAGCCGACGGCGTTGCCCGCGTGCCGGGCGTGCAGCCCGAACACGCCCTCGACCCAGCGTTCGCCCCGGCCCGCCGCCACGGCGCGCGGTAGGTCGGCGACGACGGCTTCGAACCCGCGCGCGGTCTGCGCGCACGCCTCACGCAGCTGGTCGACCTCGAAGTCGTCCTTGACCAGCCGGAGTTCGCTCAGCGCGACCAGCAGCTCGGCGTCTCGCTGCTCGGTGGTCTGCGCTCCGGTTTCTTCCTCCTGCGTGGTCTGATCCTGCTGGTCGACCTCCTGCCGGTTCTCCTGTTGACCGTCGAGCTCGGCCAGCACCGCTTGCAGGTCGGCATCCAGGTCGGTCCGGTTGGCTCGGATCGGCACGGTGGTGGCGTCCTTGCGCAACCGGTCGGGCAGGTCCTCGATCGGGCTGCAGTCCAGACCCGACAGTGCACTCATCTCCTCCAGCGAAGGTCGACGGCCGACCCACATCTCGCCGTAACGGGCGTTGGCGTAGAACTCCGCGGAGTCCCGCGGGGCCCGGGGCCGGAAGTAGAGGGTGGCGTCGTGGCCGGCGTCGGTCGGCTCGAGCACCAGCACGGCATCGGGTTCGCGATCGGTTCCGAGACCGGTCAGGTGGGCGAAGGCCGAGTGCGGGCGGAAGCGGTAGTCGGTGTCGTTGGCGCGCACCTTCAGCCCACCGGCCCCGACCACCAGCCGCTCGCCGGGGAAGCGCGTGCTGATGGCTTGGCGGCGGACCGCAGTCGCCGCGGTGGCGGGCAGCGGCTGGGGCAGCGCGGTCGGGTACGGTGCCCAGCCCTGCGCGATGAACGCCTTGAACGCGTCGGAAAATTTAGGCTGCCGATTGGGCAGCTCGGGCTGGCGCTCACTCATGACCGCAATTCTTGCACCGCGTACCGGGGGCGGCGCTCAGCTCGGTGGTATCGGTGGCGTTAGCGTGAGCGGGTGTTCTTCTGCTCGCCGCTGCCGGCCGCCTCGTGCCCGGGATCGCGTCGATGACCCGGCTGTTCCTGGTCCGGCACGGGGAGACGGAGTGGAGCGCGAACGGGCGGCACACCTCGATCACCGACCTCGGACTGACCGACCACGGTCGCGACCAGGCCCTGCGTCTGCACGGGCACCTGCGCCCGGAGGACTTCGGGTTGGTGCTGAGCAGTCCCCGGCACCGGGCCCTGGTGACCGCCGAACTGGCCGGCTTCGTCGGACCGCACGCCCCGGAAGTGGACGAGGATCTCGCCGAGTGGGCCTACGGTGACTACGAGGGGCGCACCAGTGAGGACATCCAGCAGACCGTGCCGGACTGGACGATCTGGTCGGGCCCGGTGCCCGGCGGGGAGCGGGCGGAACAGGTGATGGCCCGGTTGGGCCGGGTAGTGGATCGGGTCCGCGGCAGCGGAGTCGAGCAGGCCATCGCCTTCGGCCACGGGCACGCGCTGCGGGTGCTCACCCTGTGCTGGCTCGGGTTCGACGTCAGCCTCGGCGTGCACTTCCCCCTCGACACCAGCACGCTGTCGATTCTGGGCCAGGAGAAGGGCCAGGGAGCGCTGGAGCAGTGGAACGGGCGGGTCTAGCGCGGTCCGTCTACACCGACGACGCATGAAGTCGACCGCACAGTGCGACCGACGGATCAGCAGGACCGGTTTCAGGCGTAGGAGACGGCGTTCAGTCCGCGGCGGACGGTGAAGAACAGCACCAGGGCGAGCGCGGTGGCGCCGACCAGGACTCCGGCCAGCGGCACGGCGGTGCCGTCGGACAGCGCGCCCACCAGCGGCGCGACCGCCCCACCGACCATGAACTGGGCCGCGCCGAGCAGGGCGGACGCGGTCCCCGCCGCTTCACCGTGCCGGTTCAGCGCGATCGCCGGAGCGTTGGGGAACGCGAGTCCGGCGGCTGCGACCACGAACCAGATCGGCACCATGAAGCCGAGCAGGCCACCGACGTTCGCCACGGCGAGGAGCAGCAGCGTCAGCGAGGCGGTCAAGGCGGCCAGCACGGCGACGCCGAGGATGGCAACCGGGGAGAAGCGGCGCAGCAGCAGGGGATTGAGCTGGGTCATCAAGATCAGGCCGACCGCGTTGAAGGAGAAGGCCAGACCGAACTGCTGCGGGCTCAAGCCAAAGCGTTCCTGAAGCAGGAACGGCGCACCGGAGATGTAGGCGAACAGGGTCGAGAACATCAGCCCGGCCACCACCACCATGACCACGAAGAGGCGGTCGGTGAACAGGGCGCGGTAGGAGCGGAGCGACCCGCGAACGGTCGCGGGCTGCCGCCGGGCCGGTGGCAAGGTTTCGGGCAGGGCGAACACGGCCAGCACCAGCAGGGCCACCGCGGTGCCGGCCAGGACCACGAAGATCCCCCGCCACGACGTCCAGGCCAGCAGGGCACTACCCAGCGACGGCGCCAGGATCGGCGCGATCCCGAGCACCAGGATCAGCCGCGAGAGCAGTTGAGCGGCGCGGTAGCCGCTGAACAGGTCCCGTACCGTAGCCATTGCCACGACGGCCACCGCTGCACCGGCCAGGCCCTGCAGGGTACGGGTGAGGGCGAGGACGGTGATCGAGGGGGCCAGCGCGCACAGCACCGACATCGCCGCGTGTCCGGCCAGGCCGACCAGCAGCGGCTTGCGCCGGCCGACGGCGTCGGACAGCGGTCCGATGACCAGTTGACCGAGGCCGAGCCCGAGCAGCAGGCCGGTGATGGTGAGTTGCGCCTGCGAGTCGGTCGCGCCCAACTGGGCACTCAGCCGGGGCAGGGCCGGCAGATAGGTGTCGACGGTCAACGGACCAATGGCGCTGAGCGCACCCAGGACGAGCACGAGTTGGACGTAGCGGCGACCGGTGAAGCGCGCGCCGAGAGCAGGCTGAGCGGTGGGGGAGACGGGTTGAGCGTCGGTGAGCGAAGGCTCGGCGAGGGAGGTCACGAGATCCTGACTGAGGTGGCTGCGAGGAGACCACCACGGCGTGGCCGGCGAAGTCCTGTCCGGACGCCCGGGCGGACGACTGGGTAACCGGGGCCGGTCGTGCCCTATTCCCCCGGTGTTCGCAGCCGGCCGCCCGAGCCCGACCGGCAGGGCACGGTCCGGGCCGGGCGGGGGCGCTGCGTAGGGTGGCGGAGCGGGCCTGGCCGAGCGCGCGGACCAAGGAGAGGTGAGGGCGATCAGAGCCGAGGTGACAGCGCAGCGGCAGCTGCTTCAACTGCAGCGGGTGGACTCCGAGCTGGCTCAGCTTCAGCACCGGCAAGACACCTTGCCCGAGCGGGCCGACCTGGCGCGACTGCGCTCGGAGTTGGTCGCGGCCCGGTCCGACCTGGTGGGCGCGGAGACTGCGGTCTCGGATCTGGAGCTGGAACAGGAGCGGGCCGAGGCCGATCTGGAGCCGGTGCGGCAGCGACTGGAACGCAACGAGCAACGGATCGCCGACGGGACCGTCGCTGACCCCAAGGCGTTGTCGTCGATGGTGGAGGAAGTGGCTCACCTGCGCCGCCGGATCACCGTCTTGGAGGACGCCGAGCTGGAGGTGATGGAGCAGTTGGAGGCGGCCACCGCGACCCGCCAGGGGTTGCTCGAACGGGTCGACGGCCTGAGCGCGCAGGGCCGAGCCGCCACCGAGCAACTGTCGGCCAAGGTCCGCGAACTGTCCGAGCAGGCGGAGCTCGTCCGGGCCGAGCGGGAACGGCTGCTACCCGACGTCCCGGGTGATCTGCTGGCGCTGTACACCCGGATCGGGGCGGGCCGAGGTGGCGTCGGTGCGGCGGAACTGCGGCAGCGGCGGTGCACCGGCTGCCGGTTGGAGGTGAACGCGGCCGAACTCCGGGCGTACGCGGCCGCCCCGGCGCAGGAGGTGCTGCGGTGCGAGGAGTGCGGTCGGATCCTGATCCGGACGCCCGAGTCCGGCCTGTGAGAGCCGCGCTGTGAGAAATACCGACCAGCAGCAGGGTCCCGACTTCTTCGCCGATCAGGAGGCGTCGGAGCAGGCGATCGCTTCCCGGCCCCGTCGCCGGCTGGTGGTCGAGGCCGACGGTGGCTCGCGCGGCAATCCCGGGCCGGCCGCTTACGGTGCGCTGGTGCTGGACGTGGCCACCGGGGAGACGGTGATGTCGGAAGGTCTGACCATCGGCGAGGCGACCAACAATGTGGCGGAGTACCGCGGCCTGATCGCGGGTCTGGAGATGGCGCGTGAGGTGGACCCGGACGCAGCCGTAGAGGTCCGGATGGATTCCAAGCTGGTGGTCGAACAAATGGCCGGCCGGTGGAAGATCAAGCACCCGGCGATGCGTCCGCTGGCGCGGCAGGCCAACACCATAAGGCCGGTGGAGGTCACCTGGACCTGGGTGCCTCGGGAGTCGAACCGGCGAGCCGACGCGCTGGTCAACTTGGCCCTGGACGGTGCCTCGGTGCCCCGGCCCGGTCCGGGGGCGGTCTCGTAGGGTTCCGGCATGCCCGCGCGCCGGATCGTTCTGACTGCCTCCGCGTCCCCCGGCCGCCGGCCGCAGCCCGACGTGGCCGCCGGCCTGGACCGGATCCGGGAGGAGTTGGACGTACCGACCACCTTTCCGGCCGAGGTCGAAGCTGCCGCCCGGCAGGCGGCTGCCGCTCCCCGGCTACCCGACCTGGACCGGACCGACCTCGAGCTGGTCACGATCGACCCGCCGGGGTCGACCGATTTGGATCAGGCCCTGCACCTGGCCGCGGTCGAGAAGGGGTACGTGGTGTCCTACGCCATCGCCGACGTCGCCGCGTTCGTCCGGGCCGGCGACCCGATCGATCAGGAGGCGCACCGGCGCGGGGTCACCCGCTACGCCCCGGACCGGCGGACGCCGCTGCATCCAGCGGTGCTGAGCGAAGACGCGGCGAGTCTGCTCCCCGGCCGGGTGCGGCCGGCGCTGCTGTGGACGATCACCCTCGACCGGCACGGCCGGACCACCGCCGCCGACGTGGTCCGCGCCCGAATCCGGAGCCGAGAACAGCTCACGTACCCGCAGGCGCAGGCAGAGATCGACGGTCCGGAGCCCCGGTCGGCGCTGGCCCTGCTCGCCCGGGTCGGGGCCCTGCGGCAGCAGCGGGAGCGCGAGCGGGGCGGGGTCAGCCTCGACATCCCCGAGCAGGAGGTGCTGAGCACCGACCGGGGCTGGCAGCTTCGCTACCGGGCGCCGCTTCCGGTCGAGGGCTGGAACGCCCAACTCTCGCTGCTGACCGGGATGGCCGCGGCCCACCTGATGCTTTACGGCCAGGTCGGGATCCTTCGGACGATGCCGCCACCGGCGCCGGATGCGCTGCGCCGGCTCCGCCAGATCGCGAAGGCGTTACGCGTCGGCTGGCCGGCGGAGCTGGACTACCCGGAGTTCGTCCGCGGCCTGGACGCGGCCGATCCGGCGCACGCGGCGATGCTCAACGCCTGCACGGTGCTGTTCCGGGGCGCCGGCTATCAGGGTTTCGACGGTGACGTCCCGATCGCCGCCGAGCACGCCGCGTTGGCCAGCGACTACACCCACGCCACCGCGCCGCTGCGACGCCTGGTCGACCGCTACGCCGGCGAGGCCTGCCTCGCCCTCTGTGCCGGGACCGCGGTGCCCCGATGGGTCCGCGCGGCCCTGCCCCGGCTGCCGGCGGAGATGGCCGCCGCCACCGCAGCCGCGCACCGCTACGACCGCGCCGTGCTGGACTGGGTGGAGGCGTGCGTCTTGGCCGACCGGGTCGGCGAGGTCTTCACCGGCACCGTGGTGGAGGTCCGTCCTGATCGGCACCGTGGGGTGGTGATGCTGCGCGATCCGGCGGTAGAGGCGCCAGTGGAGCCTCCGATGCCGGTAGGGGTGCCAGGAGACCCGCTGCCGTTGGGCCACGACATCTCGATCCGGCTCACCTGACTAGGCCGGCGGTCATGGGGTGATCCGGTCCAGCAGGGCCTGCGCCCAGGACACGTTCAGCCGGTGTTCGGGGTCGCTCAGGACAATCAGGGTCAGCCGGTTGCGGTTGAGCTCGGCAACCTCGATCCACCGGCCGTCGGAGTAGTCGCGCCGATCGATCAGGCCCCGGCCGCCGTCGGTGGCCACGGGTTCGCCGAGCAGTGCGGTCCGAGGCTCAGAACCGGGCGCCTTACACGCTGCGACCTGATCCCGGTAGCGCGCGAAGTAACGTTGCGCCGCGTCGGGGTCGTCGAACTCCAGCACCAACCCGACCCCGTCGTCGGCACCTTTGCGGTAGTTCCCCTCCAGGGCGGCGCTCGGGTCGGTGTAGTCGTCGCGGGTGACGTCGGAGCAGCCCACGGTGATCGCGTCGAAGGCGGCGTAGCGGGGATCGCGGGCGTGCACCCAGGTGCCGTTGCCGCGGAACCCCTCCTCGTCGCCGCCGGGCAGCGTTACCGTCCGCCAACCCGCGGGCACCGGCAGCGCGTCCGCCTTCAGCGGACCGGCCGTCGACGGTGCCGGGGCGGTCGGAGCCGGCGGTGGCGGCAGGGTGTTGGTCGTGGTCGGCTCGGCGATCGTCGGAACCGCGCGGGCCGTGGAGCCGGAAGGGGAGCTGGGCGGACCCGGCGGGCTGGGGCCGACGGGGGCCGGCCCGGAGGTGCTGCCGGCCGCCGGGGTCGGGCCGGGATCGGACCTGGAGCTGCTGCAGCCGACCCCGAGCCCACCACACAGCACCAAAGCGCTGAGCAGGGCC
Organism: Friedmanniella sp.; assembly: GCA_965218535.1. Classification (GTDB taxonomy): domain Bacteria; phylum Actinomycetota; class Actinomycetes; order Propionibacteriales; family Propionibacteriaceae; genus Microlunatus. Next base: position 275,996 of record CBDCLF010000001.1, on the reverse strand, counting down.
ACGACTCCCGAGCGCGGACCCGCAGTCCGCGCCCGGCTCACCGGCGGTACTCGAAGTGCTGGTAGTCCCGGCCGGGATACCAACGCCCGCCCCAGAAGAAGTGGTCCTTGGCCAGCGACTTCGTCAGGTAGGAACCCTTGGTGAGCATGCCCCAGCGCTTGGGGGTGCGGTCGATATAGGACTTGCCGTTCGCCGGCCACCACTTGCCTCGATCGTCGCGGTAGGGGTTCTGCACGGTGTTGACGTCCAGCGCGATGCCGTAGGAGTGGGGGCTCATCTTGTACGGGTTGCCCACCACCTTGCGGCAGTTGAAGCCGCTGGTGTTGTCCGCGGCCATTTGCCGCGGGTCGTTGCCGCCGTACACGTTCGGATTGTTCATCTTGGCGATCGGATAGCGGTGCTTCAGCGCCGAGCCGAAGGCGCGGGTCAACTCCTGGGTCAGATCGGTCCGGATGATGATCACGCCACGGTGGATCCGCTTGTCCCGGCCGTAATAGTTCAGCTGTATGGTGCGCAGCCTGGACGGCCCGACCGGGCAGCCCCGGCGGTAGGTCTTGGCCACGTCGGCGGACGTGGTTGCGCTGACTTTGGGGTCGAGCACCGCGATCCGGGTGAAGCTGCGCCGTCCGCTCGCCTCCCAGCGGTCCCGGTTGGCCGCGTGGTAGGTCGCGCGGAGGGTGTGGGAGGCCAGACCACCCTTGCCGTAGCTGACGGTGGTAGCGAAGTGGCCTTTGGCGTCGGTGCGAGTCGTGGTCACCTGATGCCAACCGGAACCGCGGCGGACGTCGATGTGCACGCTCACTCCGGCCCGCGCCGGGACGACCGCGCCGTGCACCGGCAGGTTCTTCAGCGAGTTCACTGTCGTGCTCGGTCGGTCCAGGGTCACGGTGGCGTCGCGGACGGTGACGGTGACGCTGGGGCTGTGCACCTCCGCGCCTTCCGCGCCGGGTAGAGCAGCGCGGAAGGTCACCAGGCCCTTGGCCTGCACCGGCAGCCGGAACGCGTAACGTTCCCCCGCCACCGTGGTCTGCGCCGCCTTGGTCCAGCCGCCGCTGCCTACCCGCCGGGAAAGGGTGACCGGGGTGCCGTCGGGTACGCCGGTGGTGGTGCCGCTGACCGCGAAACGACCCAGGTCCTGCCAGAAGGCGCCGGCCTGGGGACCGCCCTGAGAGGTGACGGCCAGGGTTACCGCGGGACCGGCAGCATCGGACCGGGGCGCCTTGGACCGGGGTGCGTCGGACCGGGGTGTCTCGGACCGGGGTGTCTCGGACCGGGGTGCGTCGGACGGGGGTGGGGCCGTCGGGTCGCTCGTTCGTGCCGGCGGCGGACCCGGGACGGGGTCGGTGGAACGGTCGGGAGTCGGGGAGCCCGGACTCGGGGCGCCGGTAGCCTCGGGGGACCCGATTGTGGGACTGGCGGCGGCGGGGCTCGTGGTCGTCGGACCGCTCGGTGTCGGCGTGTCGGCGTGAGCCGGCAAAGCGACGAGCGACAGCGCCGCAACGGTGACCAGGGGGAGCGTGAGGCGACGGACGGGCATGGCGACACCTTTCCCGCCGAACCTTGCGGGGATTCGGACCGGCGATGGGCGGCAGCGTAGCCAACTCAGGCCGAGCCCGCCAGGGCCTTGGCTCGGATCGCGGAAAAAAAGCGTGCGGGCACCCTCAGAGCTGTTCGCGGGGGCACCACCAGGTCGTCCGACCGGCGACCATCGCCCGTTGCATCTGCGTACCGCAACGCGGGCAGGCCCGGCCGGCGCCGCGGAACTCGATCACGTCGCCGGTGTGCACCCCACCTCGGTCGATCGCTTGCCGGGTCGAGCGGTGCAGCGCCTCGTGCAGAGTCTCCAGGTCGTCGGTGCTGAGGTCTCTCGCCGGCCGACGGGGTGAGATGTGGGCCTGCCACAGGGTCTCGTCGGCCAGCAGGTTGCCCACGCCGGCCACCACGGACTGGTCCAGCAGGCGGGCTTTGACCGGGGCGGCACCCCGACCGACCCGTTCGGCGAACTCAGCGGCGCCAATCTGCTCGGCGTCGGGGCCGAGGGTGTTGAGGTCCGGGTCGAGCCGGACCCGGCCCAGGCGCCGTTTGTCGAAGAGCCGGAGCGTGCCGCCGTCGTCGAAGGTCAGGGTGAACCGGTCCCAGACCGCCTTGCGCTCGGGCTGCTCGCCGCCGCGGCCGTAGCGACCGCCCTGCCAGTCGCCGCCCTCGGTCAGGTCCCCGTGAGCATCGGTGAGCAGGATCCGTCCGCTCATGCCCAGGTGCAGGCCGAGCACCGGACCCGGCGTTCGGCTCCGACCCACCCCGGAGGTTTCACACCACATCGACTTGCCCCGTCGGAACGCGCCGGTCAGCTTCCGGCCGAGCAGCGCCGTACGGATCTCCCCGGGCGGATGCGGCCGGCATTCGTAGGTGTCGGTGTCGTCGACCTCGGCGATCCGGCGACCCAGTCCGGCTGCCTCGACGGTGGCGCGGGCACTCTCAACCTCGGGTAGCTCGGGCACGCGCTCATTCTCCCGACCGGGCCAAGGCGTGCCGACCGGTCCGAGCCGGCCCGGTCCGGCGGCGTCTCAGCTCAGCGGTCGAAGTCGGTGCTGATCTCGGTATCGACGTCGACCAGCACTGAATAGCTGGCCGTAGTGCCCACGATCACCATCACCAGTCCCACCACCGCACCCATCGTGGTGACGATGTCCGGCCCGAAGCGCAGTCCGCTGAGCACCAGCGCGACTCCGATCGCAGCCAGGCCGCCCACCACCAACCGGGTCCACCGACGCATCCGCGCGCGGCGCTCCTGCGGGGAGGCGTACATCATCACCTCACTCTAGGCGCGTGGGCGCAATCACGCTGGCCAATCGTTGGACGGCGAAGCCGTAGCCCTCGATTCCGGCACCGACGATCACCACCTCGGCAATGGCGGACAGATAGGAGTGCTGCCGAAAGGGCTCGCGAGCGTGGACATTGCTCAGATGCACCTCGGCGACCGGTAGCGCCGTCGCGACCAGGGCATCGCGCAGGGCGATCGAGGTGTGGGTGTAGGCGCCGGCGTTGATGACGACTCCGGCGCAGTCCGCCCGGGCCTGCTGGACGGCGTCGATCAGCACGCCCTCGTGGTTGCTCTGCACGGCCCGGACGTCGAAGCCCAGCGCGGCGGCGGTGCTCCGGGTCAGTTCCTCGACGTCGGCCAGGGTGGTCCGGCCGTAGATCTCGGGCTCGCGTTCGCCGAGCAGGTTGAGGTTGGGTCCGTTGACCAGCAGCAGTACGGGCACGCTCGTACGGTAGTGCGCACCTGGAGTGGGAGAGCGGACGAGTCGGTCGATAAGCCGGATTCTGTCTCGCCGCGTAAGCGCGACGAGGGCGATCATCCATCTGCGACCGCTGTTGCCAGCGGCCTGGTGCGACCTACCCGGAGACTCGGGCGAGCAGCCCTCGAACGTCTCCGCAGGCCCACCCCCCTTCCGGGAAACGCGGGCCCTCTTGATCTTGCTCCCGGTGGGGTTTACCGAGCCGCCCCCGTCACCGGGGGCGCTGGTGGTCTCTTACACCACCGTTTCACCCTGACCCGTCCGCCGAGGCGGGCGGGCGGTCTGCTTTCTGTGGCACTGTCCCGCGGGTCACCCCGGGTGGGCGTTACCCACCACCGTGCTCTTCGGAGTCCGGACTTTCCTCGACGCCGAAGCGCCGCGACCGCCTGACCGACTCGTCCGTACCCCACGTTAGCCGACTTGTCCGGATCCCGTGGTCTTCTCAGGCGCTACGCCCCCTGAGCTTGTCGAAGGGCCTCGAAGAGGTCGGCGTTGTACGCCCGCTGAGCTTGTCGAAGGGCCTCGAAGAGGTCGGCGTTGTACGCCCGCTGAGCTTGTCGAAGGGCCTCGAAGAGGTCGGCGTTGTACGCTCCCTGAGCTTGTCGAAGGGCCTCGAAGAGGTCGGCGCTGCACGCTCCCTGAGCTTGTCGAAGGGCCTCGAAGAGGTCGGCGCTGCACGCTCCCTGAGCTTGTCGAAGGGCCTCGAAGAGGTCGGCGCTGTACGCCCGCTGAGCTTGTCGAAGGGCCTCGAAGAGGTCGGCGCTGTACGCCCCCTGAGCTTGTCGAAGGGCCTCGAAGAGGTCGGCGCTGTACGCCCCCTGAGCTTGTCGAAGGGCCTCGAAGAGGTCGGCGTTGTACGCCCTCTGAGCTTGTCGAAGGGCCTCGAAGAGGTCGGCGCTGCACGCTCCCTGAGCTTGTCGAAGGGCCTCGAAGAGGTCAGCGCTGTACGCCCCCTGAGCTTGTCGAAGGGCCTCGAAGAGGTCGGCGCTCGTGGGTGCTGACAAGTCGGGGTCAGGGGAGGGTGAGGACCTCGGCGCCGGTCGCGGTGACCACCAAGGTCTGCTCGAACTGGGCACAGCGGCTGCCGTCGACCGTGACCACGGTCCAATCGTCGTCCCACAGATAGGACTCAGCCGAGCCGAGGGTGATCATCGGCTCGATGGTGAACGTCATCCCGGGCTTGATCATGGTGTCGTAGCGCGGCTCGTCGTAGTGCGGGATCACCAGGCCCGAATGGAACGCAGTGTGCACGCCGTGCCCGGTGTACTCGCGGACCACGCCGTAGCCGAAGCGCTTGGCGTAGCTCTCGATCACCCGGCCGATCACGTTGACCTGCCGACCCGGCCGAACGGCGCGGATCGCCCGCTCCAACGCTTCCCGGGTGCGCTGGGTCAGCAGCCGGGAGTCCTCGTCGACGTCGCCGCAGAGGTAAGTGCCGCAGTTGTCGCCGTGGACGCCGTCCTTGAACGCGGTCACGTCGATCTTGACCAGGTCCCCGTCGGCCAGCGGTCGGGCGTCGGGGATGCCGTGGCAGATGACCTCGTTCACCGAAGTACAGCAGGACTTGGGGAAGCCGCGGTAGCACAGCGTGGAGGGGTACGCCCCGTGGTCGAGCATGAACGTGTGGGCCACCTGGTCCAGTTCGTCGGTGGTCACGCCAGGTGCGATCGCGTCGGCGGCGGCCGCCATCGCCTGGGCCGCGATCCGGCCCGCCGCCCGGATCCGCTCGATCGTCTCCGGCGTTTGTACGTCCGGCCCGGTGTACGGCGCGGGCCCGGGACGGCCGACGTATTTCGGCCGGCGGATCGACGTCGGCACGCTGCGCATCGGACTGACCGCGGCCGGCCGCACAGCACTCACTCCGGTGACCTTACCGAGCGCGGGAAATGCCTCTCCGAGCTCGGCCAGGGGACTTGGCCACCGAGCCAACCGGCAACGGCATTTCGCCCAGGACCTGCCGCCCACCCTTGACGGTCGCTGGGTGTGGCGTTACGGTCTTCTAAACCGGTTTAATAGCGCGGAAGCTGACCGCGGCAAACGACCTCAGTAGCTCAGGTGCGGAGAAGCAGTGCCGACGATGCGCAGGCCCACCATCACCGATGTAGCTCGGCACGCCGGTGTGAGCAAGGGTCTGGTTTCGCTGGCGCTGAACGACCGACCTGGGGTCGCCCCGAGCACCCGTCGACGAATCATGGACTCGGCTCGCCGGTTGGAATGGACGCCCAGCGCACCCGCTCGTGGCCTTTCGCTCAAATCGGCTCTGGCCCTGGGACTGGTCGTCCGTCGAGAGGCGACGGTGCTCTCGGCCGACCCGTTCTTCCCCGCATTCATTGCCGGCATCGAGTCGGTCCTGGCCGAGGTGGGCTGGACCTTGATGTTGAGTGTGGTCGGTGACCACGCAGCTGAGCAGCGGGCCTACCTGGAACTGGGTGCGCGGCGGGTGGACGGCTTCTTTCTCACCGACCTTCGGGTCGCTGACGAGCGCGTCGACATGCTTGCGCTGCGCGGTCTCGCCGGGGTTACCGTCGGTACCCCGCTGGCCGCTTCAACGATGCCGGCGGTCAGTCAGGACGATCAGGCCGGGGTGAGCGCTGCGGTCGAGCACCTGCGCGCCCTTGGTCACCGCCGAGTGGCCTACGTCAGCGGTGACCAGCAGCTGGTTCACGGAGTTCGGCGGCTTCAGGCGTTCCGGCAGGCGATGGCTCACGATCTCGATCCCAGCCTCGCCATAACCGGTGACTTCTCACCGGGCTCGGGAGCGGCGGCCACCCGAACGCTGATGGGGGCTCGGCAACCGCCTACCGCCATCGTGTTCGGTTCCGATCCGATGGCCGTCGCCGGCGTGGGCGTCTTGCAGTCTCTGGGGGTAGCAATTCCGGGGGACGTCTCGGTGGTCGGCTTTGACGGCAACGAGCTCGGCGGCTATCTCCATCCCGCTCTCACCACTGTGCTCACCGACCCCTTCCGGTGGGGTGTCGAGGCCACCCGCTGCCTGCTCGAGCTGATCGACAGCGGCAGCGCCACCGACCGCAACCTTCCGGCGGCTCAGCTGCTGCTGCGCTCATCCACCTCGGCACCCGGCGGAGTTCGTCCGGGTGCCGGCTCCACCGAAGACGATCGTCCTCAGCCGACTCGACAAGCAACTCAATGACCCGCGACTCAACTCAATGAGGAGTACCCCATGAAACGACGCACCCTGGGCCTGCTGGCCCTTCCCGTCACCCTTGGACTTGCCCTGGCCGGCTGCGGCGGCAGTAGCGATTCAGGGTCGGCCACCACCGAGCAGAACGCCCGCGGCCCGATTACTGTCTGGTACTCCAACAACGAGCAGGAGGTGGCGTGGGGCAAGGCGATGGTCGCCGCATGGAACTCCGCCCACGCCGACCAGCAAGTCACCGGGCAGGAGATCCCGGCCGGCAAGACCAGCGAAGCGGTGATCGGGGCCGCGATCACCGCCGGGACTGCGCCTTGCCTGGTGTTCAACACCGCCCCCTCCGCGGTCGGCCAGTTCAAGCGGCAGGGCGGGCTGGTCGACCTGTCGAAATTTCCGGACGGAAACAGCTACGTCGAGTCCCGTAGCGGCGACGTCGCAAGTCAGTACAAGTCCACCGATGGCGACTACTACCAGCTGCCTTGGAAGTCCAACCCGGTGATGATTTTCTACAATAAGAAGCTGTTCAAGAAGGCCGGGCTGAACTCCGATGCCCCGAAGCTATCGACCTACGACGAATTCCTTGCCGCAGCCAGGAAGATCAAGTCCTCCGGAGCTGCGGACTACGCCATCTATCCCGCCCCGACCAGCGAGTTCTTCCAGTCCCAGTTCGACTTCATGCCGCTCTACGCCGCCCAGACCAAGGGCCAGGGTCTGGTGACCGACGGCAAGGCCACCTTCGCCGACCAGGCCGGCGTGGACGTTGCCAACTTCTGGAAGACGCTGTACGCCGAGGGTCTGGCCGGTAAAGAGACTTACCAGGGCGACTCCTTCGCCGACGGAAAGGCCGCCATGGCCATCGTCGGGCCCTGGGCGATCGCGGTGTACAAAAAGAAGGTGGACTGGGGTTCAGTACCCGTCCCGACCAAGACCGGGATGCCGGCCGACCAGACCTGGACCTTCAGCGACGCCAAGAACATCGGTCTCTATTCGGCCTGTAAGAATCAGGGCACGGCGTGGGACCTGATGAAGTTCGCCACCAGTTCCGAACAGGACGAGAAACTTCTCGACCAGACCGGCCAGATGCCACTGCGGAAGGACCTGCAGACGACCTACGCCGACTACTTTACGAAGAACCCGAGCTATCAGCAGTTCGGCAATCAGGCCGCCAGGGTCGTTGAGGTGCCGGCCGGTCCGCACACCGTGGAGATGCTGCAGGACCTACGCGACGCCTACACCAAAGCCGTGATCTCGGGCCAGGGCGATGTGTCGGCCGCTCTGCAGACTGCCGCCGATCAGGTCACCAAGCTGGCGCAGGAGAAATAGCGCTCATGCGGCGGATCGTCGGGGCCAACCCCATCGGGTGGGTGTTCAGCGCACCGTATCTCGTCTTCGTGGTACTGATCTTCGCCTACCCGTTGGGCTTTGCGGTCTACATGTCGTTCCACGACTACTTCTTCACCGCGCCCGGGGTTTCGGTGGAGCGGCCGTTCCTCGGTCTCCAGAACTACGCGGACGCGCTCAGCGACCCGGACGTACGCCAGTCGTTCCGCAACGTCGGTGTGTTCCTGGTCATCAACGTGCCCTTGACGGTCATCCTCTCGCTGGTGTTGGCGACACTGCTGAATCAGGTCACCCATTTGCGAACCTTTCTGCGGACCAGCTACTACGTGCCGTACGTGACCGCCAGTGTGGCGGTGGTGGCGGTTTGGCTGTTCCTGTTCAACGGCAACGGTCTGATCAACCGGTTGCTGGGACCGCTGGCGCCTGACCCGGCGTGGCTGATCAACCCCCGCTGGGCGATGCCCTCGATCGCGCTATTCGTGACCTGGAAGCAGTTGGGCTTCTTCATTTTGCTCTACCTGGCCGCGCTCCAGAATGTGCCGACCGAGTTGTACGAGTCGGCCGCCACCGACGGCGCGGGCCGGTTGGCCCAGTTCTGGAACGTCACCGTTCCCGGCGTGCGGCCGGCCACCGTGTTGGTGCTGCTGCTCTCCACCGTGGTCGGAGCCAACCTGTTCACCGAGCCTTATCTGCTGACCGGCGGCGGCGGACCGAACGGCACGTCGGCATCGCCGGTGCTGGTGATGTACCAGCAGGGCATCGAGCAGGGTAAGCCCGGCTATGCGTCCGCTATCGGCGTTTTGCTGGTGATCGGGACGCTGATCATCGCCTATCTGCAAAACCGCTTCGCCGGTGGGAGGGAGCAATGAGCCGCGCCGCCGCCACCGTCCGCGCAGTCGTCCTCGGGCTTGGAGCCCTGGTTTTCCTGTTCCCCTTCTACTACATGATCATCGGATCGTTGCAGACCGAACCCGACCCAACCATCGGTGGCGCATTTCCGCAGCCGGGCAACCTCGGTCTGGCCAACTACACCGCGATCGACTCCCGAATCAGTTTGCTCCGGGGCCTGCTCAACTCCGGTATCTTCACCGGCGGCGTGCTGCTGGCCACCGTCGTCTTCGGTGTCCTTGTCGGCTACGCCTTGGCGGTATTGGAGTGGCGCGGCCGCAGTGCGACCTTCGCCCTGGCGTTGCTGGTGCAGGTCGTTCCGTTCCAGCTGTTGGTCATTCCGTTGTACGTCTTGATCGCTCGCACCTACGGGCTGGCGGACAACTACCTCGGCATGATCGTCCCGTTCGCGATCAATTCCGCCGCGGTGATCATCTTCCGGCAGTATTTCCGGCAGGTGCCCAAGGAGATCTTCGAGGCGGCGCGGATCGATGGTGCGGGCGACGTCAAGCTCCTCACCTCGGTGGCGTTGCCGTTGATCCGGCCGGCCCTGGTCACCGTTGTACTGATCACCTTCATCGGGCCCTGGAACGAATTCTTCTGGCCGTTCCTGATCACCAAGCGGGCCGACCTGCAGCCGCTCGCGGTATCGCTGGCGAACTACATCACCAACGTCGCTGCCACGGCCAGCAACCCGTTCGGCGCCATTTTGGCCGGGGCAGCGGTGCTCGCTGCGCCGGTCGTGGTGTTGTTCATCGTCTTTCAGCGCTACTTCATCGCCACCGACCTGGGTTCAGGGGTGAAGGGGTGACCGATTCACCGGGGACCGCGTTCCCTTACCGGCTGGAGCGGGTCGGGGTACTGATGACCCCACAGCCCGGCGACCCGCTGGAGGCCGAGGGCGTACTCAATCCAGCCAGCGGAGTAGGCCCGGACGGTGTGCTGCACCTGCTCCCGCGGCTGGTCTCGACCGGCAACGTGTCGCGCGTCGGCCTCGCTCGGGTCGTGATCGCCGACGGTGTTCCGGTCGGGGTCGAGCGCGAGGGGGTCGTCCTGGGGCCGGACCGATCCTGGGAGCGGGGGGCCAGCAGCGCCGGCGTCGAGGACCCACGCGTCACGTGGATCGAGGCGATAGGGCGACACGTGATGACCTACGTGGCGTACGGGCCCCTTGGCCCGCGCACGGCCGTCGCGACCTCGACCGACCTGCGTTCCTGGGATCGACTCGGGCCCGTGCGCTACCGCTACGACGACCACCAAGATCTCGATCTCAACCTCTATCCGAACAAGGACACGACGTTCTTCAGCGACCCGGTCACGGCGCCGGACGGGACCGAGAGCATTGCGGTCTTGCACCGGCCGATGTGGGATCTGGAGGACATCCGGCCCGGAGAAGGGAGTCGCCCGCCGGCGTGGTTGGCCGAGCCCCGGCAGAGCATCTGGATCTCCTTCGTGTCGTTGGCGCAGGTGCGCGCCGACGTCGCCGCCCTCACTGACTGGCGTGGCCACCGGTTCCTGGCCGGCCCGCGTTACGGGTTCGAGGCCCTGAAGATCGGCGGTGGTCCACCGCCACTACGGGTGCCGGAGGGCTGGCTACTGCTGCACCACGGGGTCACCGGAGAACTAGCCCGGGGAGTGGATCAGCAGCAGCGCGTCAACTACGCCGCCGGGGGAATGATCCTCGACGCCGACGAGCCCTGGCGGGTGCTGCAGCGTAGTCCCGAGCCGCTGCTGGCTCCACAGACTGACCAGGAACGGCGCGGCGTCGTGCCCAACGTCGTCTTCCCGACCGCCATCGAAACCGTCGACGGCATCCCGTACGTGTTCTACGGCATGGCCGACTCCACCATCGGAGTGGCCCAGATCGTCAGGAGTAGATGAGATGACCACCACCTCCCGGTTCGGCCGCCGCCCGATGGCGATCCTGCTGGTCCTGCTGCTGGGAATGACCTGGCTTCCGAGCCGTCCGGCGGCGGCCGCTGCCGACCGCCTGACCAATCTGGCCCACCTGGACTTCCTGCTTGACGAGGTCAGGCCCACCCCGACACCCGCGCACAGCACCTACTCACCCGGGCCCGGTGGGTCCGGGAACGATCCGAGCGTGCTGATGCCCTGGACCTACGCCGACGCACGTCCAGGAGGGACCTTCGAGCGGATCGGGGGAGGCCGTAAGGACCCGACCACCGGCGATTACGCCCAGGGTGCGTTCAACACCGACGACATTGCCCGCGCGGCGGTGGTCTATCTCCGCGCCTGGCAACAGACCGGGGAAAGTAGTAGCCGGGACAAGGCCTATCAGCTCCTCCGTGCCGTCGCATTCATGCAGACCACCACCGGGCGCAACGCCGGCAACTTCGTGCTGTGGATGCAGCCCGACGGCGACCTCAACCCCAGCGGCGAACCGGCCGAGCTGCCCGACCCGTCCGACTCCGGTCCGAGCTACTGGTTGGCCCGGGGGACCTGGGCGCTCGGCGAGGGGTACGCCGCGTTCCGCCGCACCGACCCCGCCTTCGCCCGATTCCTGAGTCAGCGGATGGACCTGGCCGTCGACGCGTTGGATCGCCAGGTGCTGTCTCGATACGGCCGGTACCGGGTCGCCGACGGTCGCCGGGTTCCGGCGTGGCTGATCGTCAACGGGGCCGACGCCACCGCCGAGGCGGTACTCGGGCTCAGCGCCTATGTGGCCGCGCGCCGCGACGATCAATCCGCTCGAGCGGCGCTGAGCCGGCTGAGCGAAGGCGTGGCGGCGATGGGATCCAGCGACCGACGGAGCTGGCCCTACGGCGCGATCCGGCCGTGGGCGGAGTCCGGCTCGATTTGGCACGCGTGGTCCTCGCAGATGTCCGCGGCGCTGGCCCGCAGTTCGACGACCTTGCGCCGGCCCGCCCTGCTCGGCCCGGCGGTGACCGAGGTCAACAGCTTGGACCCCACCCTGATCACTTCCGGCGGTCCGGACAACGGGTGGTCCCCGACACCGGTCGATCGGACCCAGATCGCCTACGGCGTCGACTCCCGGATCCAGTCGCTGCTGGCGGTGGCCGACGCCACCGGGGCGGCTGGGCCGCGGGACCTGGCCGGGCTGACCGCCAGCTGGTACTTCGGCACGAACGCCTCCGGCACGCCGGTCTACGACCGGGCCACCGGGATCACGTTCGACGGCGTGGCCGCCGACGGAAGCGTGAACGCCAACAGTGGCGCGGAAAGCACGATTCATGGTCTGCTGTCGATGCTGGCCCTGGATGCCCACCCAGCGGTCCGCGCGTTGGCCCGCTCGACCACCGGGGTGATCAGTCGACGCGGGCTCAGCGCGGTCCAGGGCGAGGACGCGACCCGCACCACCGGTAAGGTCGCCACGCCCGACTCGGCGTGGAGCGGGGAGTGGCAGTGGGGTGGGGGAAGCTACCTCCGGCTCACGACCGGGCAGCGGGCCCGGCTGAGCCTGCCGTCGGGTCAGCCTGTCGCCTGGGCGGAACCCGTGGTCGAGCAGCGGGAGCGGGGCCGTGCTGCATCGCTATGGTGGGCCCAGCGTGACCCCCTCGGCCACCTCGTGCACCGGGCCGGTCCGCAGGGGATCACACCCGTGGCGGGCAGCTTGCTGCCCCAGCGGCTGCGCCGCGCCGTACCGGCCGGCTCGACCCGGCTCGACGTCTACGCCGCGGGGCACGTCGACCTGGACGCGGTGCTGCTGCGTCCGTTACTGGAGCGGACCGTGATGCGCCGCGGAGACGGCCGCGTGGAACTCGCCGTGTCCACCGCTACCGGACGCCACACCGTTGCGCTGGGCGTCCCCGGGGAACAGGCCATCGTCACCGTCTACGACCGCTCCGGTCGGGAAGTGCGCCAGATGACCGGGCGCGGCCCGGTGCCGGTGGAGGTACCGGGTCAGGGGTACGCCGTCCTACGGGCGGGGTAACGTGCCGGCATTCAACGCTGCATCTCAGGCGAGGGGGACGACGTGAGCGATCAGGACTGGTGGTTCGACCTGAAGACCAGGCAACCGGTGCAGGACCGCAGAGTCGGTAAGGCGGCCGACCGCCTCGGCCCGTACCCCACGCGAGAGGCGGCCGAGCAGGCGCTGGCCAAGGTGGAGGAGCGCAACGCCGCCTACGAAGCCGATCCGGACTGGAAGGACGACTGAGCGAGGACCTGCCGGTGAACCTCCAGGGCCCCTTCCAGCGGATCAGCAGAGCCCTCTTTCTTGAATGATTCCAGACAAAGTGGTTAACTCGATTATGTGACGGTGGCCGAGCTAACCAACTGGTCCCAGGCACTGCGTAGCGCCGGGCTTCGGGTCACCCAACCGCGAACGGCAGTGCTTTCGGTACTGGAGAGCGAGTCTCACCTGGCCGCCGACCAGGTCGTCGACCGGGTCCGCACGAGGCTGGGTACGGTCTCGGTGCAGGCGGTCTACGACACCTTGAACACCTTGGCCACCGCCCGGATGCTGCGTCGCTTCGAGCCGGCCGGATCTTCAATGCGGTTCGAGATCCGCGCCGAGGAACACCATCACCTGGTCTGCCGCAACTGCCGGCGGGTCGTCGACGTGCCGTGCACGGTCGGTGAAGTGCCGTGTGCCGTCCCGACCGACGCCGCCGGCTTCAAGGTCGACGAGGCCGAGGTCACCTACTGGGGCCTGTGCAGCGACTGCGCCCCCTCGAACTGAACACCACCCTCCCATCCCCAACCGAAGAAGTGAGGACATGACGACCGACATTCAGGCACCCCCCACCGGGCCGAAGGCGAAGGTGTCGACGACCGACACCGGCGCACCGGCGCCGAGCGACCAGTTCTCGCTCAGCGTCGGCGCTGACGGACCGCTGTTGCTTCACGATTTCCACTTCGTCAATCAGATGGCCCACTTCGACCGGGAGCGTGTCCCCGAGCGGGTGGTGCACGCCAAGGGCAGTGGCGCATTCGGGGTCTTCAAGACCACCGGTGACGTGAGCCGTTACACCAAGGCGGCATTGTTCCAGCCGGGCGTGGAAACCGAGATGCTGGCCCGCTTCTCGACCGTGGCCGGCGAGCTCGGTTCGGCTGACACCGTTCGCGATCCGCGGGGATTCGCGTTGAAGTTCTACACCTCCGAGGGCAACTGGGATCTGGTCGGCAACAACACCCCGATCTTCTTCGTCCGGGACGCGATGAAGTTCCCGCACTTCATCCGCACCCAGAAGCGGCAACCCGACTCGGGCCTGCAGGACTGGAACATGCGCTGGGACTTCTGGACCCTGTCCCCGGAGTCGGCGCACCAGGTGACCTACTTGATGGGCGACCGGGGTATCCCGAAGACCTGGCGACAGATGAACGGCTACGGCTCGCACACCTACATGTGGGTTAACGCCGAGGGCGAGCGGTTTTGGGTCAAGTTCAACTTCCACTCCGACCAGGGCGTGGTCAACCTGACCAACGAGGAGGCGGCGCAGACCGCTGCCACCGACCCGGACGCCCATCGCCGGGACCTGTTCGACTCGATCAAGGCCGGTGAGTTCCCCAGCTGGACGCTGAAGGTCCAGGTGATGCCGTTCGAGGACGCCAAGACCTACCGGTTCAACCCGTTCGATCTGACCAAGGTCTGGCCGCACGCGGACTACCCGGAGATCGAGGTCGGCACCATGACGCTGAATCGCAACCCGGAAAACCACTTTGCTCAGATCGAGCAGGCCTCGTTCGAGCCGAGTGCCTTGGTCCCGGGGATCGGGTTCAGCCCCGACAAGATGCTGCTCGGACGAGTCTTCTCCTACGCCGACACCCATCGGCACCGGATCGGCGCCAACTACCACCAGCTGCCGGTGAACCGGCCGCACGTGGAGGTGAACACCTACGAGTTCGACGGTCCGATGCGCTATGACTTCAACCCAGGTCAGCCGACGTACTTCCCCAACACCGTTGGCGGGCCGGAGGTGAAGGCGGACCTGTTCGCCGACGCCGGCTGGGAGGCTGACGGTGACTTCGTCCGCCAGGCTTACACGCTGCGTGCCGAGGACGACGATTTCGGCCAGGCCCGCACGATGGTGAACAAGGTGATGGACGCCGACGAGCGGACCCGGCTGGCCGCGACCGTGGCCTCCACGCTGGGTACGGTCCGCGAGGACATCAAGGAGCGGGTCTTCGAGTACTGGCGCAACGTCGATCAGAACCTCGGTGACGCGATCGCCAAGTTGGTCGGTACGCCGGCCGCCGAACCTCACGGCCCGGCTCCGGCCAGCGCCGATCCCGACACCCCGGTCAACAAGGATGTCGACGTCGATCGTGGTACACCGCTGAACGAGGGGCTCCTTCCGGCCGGTCACTCCGGCATCTGAGGGTTCAACCGCTCGTCGCGGGAGTGGGTGGCGGACTTCTGTTCGGAGTCCGCCACCCGTTCGCCGGTGCCTGAGATCGAGACGTGCCCTCGGCCGGGGCCGCTGCTGCCCGTAGAGTGCGGTTCCTAGTGGTTCCGGTCGTGACCACTAGCAATCGAGGGAAGACCCACTCCAGCAAGGAAGAGGAACGATGAAGATCACTACCGTATTGACCGCTGCCATCGCCGGGGGGGCCGGTTACGTCCTGGGCACCCGCGCCGGCCGGGGCAAGTACGAGGAACTGAAGGCCCGGGCCGACCGGCTGGCGCACTCCCCGCAGGCCCAGGACGCGGCCGCGCGGGTCGCTACCGAGGTCAAGAAGAACGCCGACAAGCTGCCGGACTCGGTGGCCGGTGCGGCCACCCGTGCCGCCGACAAGGTGGCCGAGGCATCCAAATCTGACGACGCCGGGCCCAGCTCGTCGACCTCACCGTCCGACAGCTCCCCGACTTCGGGCACGCCTTCGAGTTCGGGCACCCCTTCGAGTTCGGGCAGCCCTTCCACCTCGACCAACCCCTGACCCGCAGCCGAGCCCGGTCGGCCGTGCACGCCGGCCGGGCCAGGCCGGTGCCGCGGCGTCAGTCCACCTGGAGTGCGGCCGCGGCCCGGTCCAGCTGCCGGAGTAGTCGTCGGTCCCCGATCGGGGCGCAGCCCCAGAAGAAGCCCAGCGAGTCCGGTGTGCCCAGGTCGACCACGGTGATCGAGACCACGTCGCCGGTATAGGGCATCGGGTGTTCGGTCACCTTGATCTCTGCTCGCAGCGTCCACGCCGGCCGGCCGCCGATTCGGTCGGCCTGCGAGCTGAGATCGCGCCGACTGATCACCGACCGGTAGAACGATGGCGCCGAGGCCGTACAGCTCATCGAGAGCTCCGCCGCAGCCCGGGGAGAGCCGAACCCGTCGGCCACGCTCACCGACCCGATCGCATATCCCATCAACCAGTTGGGTTGCACGAAGACATCGGTCTCGCCGACGTCGTGGGCCCAGGTGAACCCGGCCAGCTGAACGCCCGGCGAGGCCCAGCCCTGCCGCGCGGGCAGCGACAGCCCGCCACCGTGGAGCCGGCCGTCGCGCGGGTACCGCAGCCGGGCCAGCGGGTCGCCGCGTGGACAAGGAGCCTGCGCCGGAGACGCGTCGGGGGTCTGGTTCGAGCCGCCAGCTCGAACCGGCGTGGACATCGGGGTTGGCTGGCTGGCGCCGACGCGATTGCCGGGCCCAACGATGACCACGCTCACGGTCACCGCAGCGACGACAACCAGGACGAGGGCCGCGATCAACAGCCCAGGTCGAGGACGCGGACGAGTTAACGGTGGCGTCGGCGCTCGCGGTCCCGGCGGGTCCGCCTGCGGATCGGGGCTGGTCGCCTCCGACCAGGTCTGTCCGTCGAAGAAGCGGTAGCGCTCCGGGTCACCTCCCGGGTCGGGGTACCAGCCGGGTGTGGACACCTCGCTCACGCTACGACCTTCGGGCCCGGTCCGGGACGATCGAGGTGACGACGGCCGCTCAGCGGGGGACGTTCGCCTCCAGCTCGTCCAACCAGACCCGCGCGTTGCCGTCCGACGGCGCCCGCCAGTCGCCTCGCGGCGACAGCGAACCGCCGGCCACCACTTTGGGTCCGTTGGGAATGGCTGATCGCTTGAACTGGCTGAAGGCAAAGAAGCGGCGCAGGAACACCGCCAACCAACCGCGGATGGTCGGCAGGTCGTACCCGACGCGGGCGGCCGGGTCGAAGCCCGGCGGCCAGGTGCCCGCGTCGGCGTCGGCCCAGGCATGGTGAGCCAAAAAAGCGATCCGGCTCGGCGGGAAGCCGTAGCGCAGCACGTGGAAGAGGGTGAAGTCCTGCAGGGCGTACGGACCGATCACTTCCTCGGTGCTTTGGGGCCGCTCGCCCTCGCGGGCGGGAACCAGTTCGGGCGTAATCTCCTGGGTCAGGATGGTCTGCAGCACGCCGGCGGTGTCGTCGTCGAACTGCCCGGTGCCGATCACCCACCGGATCAGGTGCTGAATCAAGGTCTTCGGCACCCCGGCGTTGACGGCGTAATGCGACATCTGATCACCCACGCCGTAGGTGCACCAACCCAGCGCCAGCTCCGACAAGTCCCCGGTGCCGAGCACGATCCCGCCGCGCTGGTTAGCCAGGCGGAACAGATAGTCGGTACGCAGACCCGCCTGTACGTTCTCGAACGTCACGTCGTAGACCGGCTCGCCGCCGGCGAAGGGATGGTCCAGGTCGGCGAGCAGGCGCCGGGCCGCGGGAGAGATGTCGATCTCGGCGAACTCGGCACCGATCGCGCGGGAGAGCCGGGTCGCACTGTCCTTGGTGGCCGCGCTGGTGGCGAACCCGGGCAGGGTGACCGCGAGGATGTCGCTACGCGGCCGGTCCAGCCGGTCCATGGCTTTCGCCGCCACGATCAGCGCATGGGTGGAGTCCAACCCGCCGGACACTCCGATCACCACGCGCGGGTCGCCGATCGCGCGGAGTCGCTGCGCCAGCGCCGAAACCTGAATGTTGTAGGCCTCGTAGCAGTCCTGCGCGAGCCGCTCGGGGTCGTCGGGGACGAACGGGAAGCGGTCGACGCGGCGTCGTAACCCGATGTTGTGCCGGGGCGGATCGAGGTCGAATTCGACGGTCCGGAACGGCCGCGCGGCCCGCTCGGCCAAGGTGCGCCGGTTGTCGTCGAAGGTGCCCTGGCGCGCTCGTTCCTGACCGATCCGGAGCAGATCGACGTCGGCGACGGTACGGGCCGGCCCGCCGGGGAACCGTTCGCTTTGACCCAGGATCGCCCCCAGTTCGTAGATCATGGTCTGGCCGTCCCAGGACAGGTCTGTGCTGGACTCCCCGGTGCCCGCGGCGGCGTAGAGGTAGCCGGCCAGGCAGCGGGCGGAGGCGGAGCGGACCAGGAGCCGCCGGTCCTCGGCGCGGCCGACGGTGATCGGAGAGCCGGACAGGTTCGCCAGCACGGTGGCCCCGGCCAGCGCGGCCTCGGCGCTCGGTGGGACCGGCACCCACATGTCCTCGCAGATCTCGACGTGCAGGACCAGTCCGGTCACGTCCCGGGCGGCGAACAGCAGGTCCGGTCCCAGCGGCACGTCGGTACCGTCGAGCCGGATCGAGGCTCCCCGCCGGTCGTCGCCGGGGGCGAAGTGGCGCCGCTCGTAGAACTCGCGGTAGGTCGGCAGGTAGGACTTCGGTGCCACCCCCAGCACCGCACCACGGTGCAGCACGACGGCCGCGTTCAGCAGCCGGTTCCGGTGCCGCAGCGGGGCGCCGACGACGAGGACGGGTCGCAGCGTGGCGGTGGCGGTGGCGAGATCGCTCACGGCCTGCTCGACCGCGTCCAACACCGTCTGCTGCAACAGCAGGTCCTCCACGGCGTAGCCGGTCAGGACGAGTTCGCTGAACACGGCGACACCGACGCCATCGGCGTCGCACGCCCGGGCCTGCTCGAGCACGGCTTCGGCGTTGCGGGCGGGGTCAGCCGGGCTGACTGGGGTCGTGCACGCCGCGACCCGGACGAAGCCCTGGTCGTAGACCGAGTCGAAGTTCACAACGAGCAGTCTGCCAAATTGCGGCCGACTGCCGCGGTTCGGCCGCCGGCGGGTGGTCGAGGTGGCGGCGGTCGCCTCGCCCGGCACTTACCGTTCCTGTCATGTGAGCGGGAGTGAGTCCTCCGGTGCTCTGCCGTCCGAACGGTGTTGACGGCGCTGACGTGTGTTCTAGGTGTCCGGTGGGCCTGCGGCGTCGTGCGCCCTCGGCTGTGCGGTGACACGCAAGCGAGAAGTCCGGACGCCATGACTGGCTGGCCGTGTCGGCTGGCCCTTGCGCGTCCGCTGTCGCGGAAGGGGTCCGACCGGTTTACGCCGGGCACGGTGTCCCAGGCTTCTCCTGCCGATCACCACGGCGGCGGCCCGGTGGCCATCGACGCTGGGATCGGAAGACTTCAGGGCGGGGAGCCAGTGTTGGCGTCCCCACTGGGAGGTGTAGGCGGAATCGACAGCGATCACGGACACCTCGGCCGTGGCAGCCATCGCCACGAGTCGGTCACGGAACCTGGCTGTGGGCAGCCCCGCGACCGTGTGTCGGAATCGCTTGCCTCGCCGGCCGCGGCCCATCGTCTCCCGGCCAGCCGAGCGGGCGTCGGTAAAGTCAAGATTCTCGATGGACACCGACGAGCATCCGGCGTGCTCGGCGACGTGGAGGATGCGAGTGACAACATGCCGGACCTGGGCGTCGCGGCGGCTGGTGGCTCCGTCGATGCGGTAGTCGATGCGCTGCAGAGCCCCGATGGTGTTGCCGCTCGGGTCGATGACGGCAACGTCCACATGGCCTGCGTTGAGGTCCACTCCGAGGGTTGGCCGTCGCTGAAGCGTCGCGAGTGGGGTCGCGGGACTATTGGGATAAGTCCAGGAAGCGTCGAGATACCAACGGCCCCGCTGGTCCCGGTGGAGGTCGTAGCGGATTGCCTGATGCTGACTGATCCGGTCCGTCCACTCCTCGCCGCGATGAGTCGCGAAGGACGCCGACGCCGCGATCGTCAGGTGCGTCCCAAGCGTGCTGGCCAGCGGTGTGGGGACCTTGATCGTGAGGGTCCCGTCCGGAGCCAGACGCAGGGTCTCGTTGCCGTACCGCTTCCCGCTCTCCCCATCGGCGGTCAAGAACATGCGGGCGTCGGACCAGCGCTGGCTCCACTGCTCTTGGGTCATCTGGGTCTGGTCGAGATGGTGCTGGTTGCGCCACAGGCGCCCGCCGCCGACCACGATGCGTGGCGTCCCGTTCTCCAAGCGCGCGGCGGTCTTGTCGAGTCGGTGGGCAAGGTGGGCGAGGCGGCGGGCTTTAGCGAACCGCTCGCCCTCATTCGCGTATCCCCGCACCGGACGAGCCCGGAGACGCTCTGGGCTGGTCACCATTCCGCCGACGGGGGCCTCCAGGCGGGCTCGGATCGTCGCTGTCGCCACTCGCAGAGAGACGACTTCGGCGGTGAGCCCGCGCATCCCGAGGTGGTAGGAGTCGATGGCGGTGCGGGTGATCGCACCAGCCCACCGTGAGGAGGACCGTTCGGTCAGGCGCCGCTTCTCTTCTGCCCGCCACCGGCCCTGGTCTGCGCTCGTGACCCGCCCAAGCGCGGTCCTGGACACCAGGACCTGACGGGCGAGCGTGCCGAGGTGGACCCCGATCTGCTCCACGGCGGACTCTTCGGAAGCGCTGAGATGAACCCGGGTGCGAGTGCGTACACCGCCCGGCGTCGCGACGACGAACGGGTCCGCGATCTTGCGCAGCCCGTTGCGGCTTCGCGCCACCTCAGTCACCGGGCTCCTGCTGGTTCAGCAGCGCACGCCAGCGCCCCGTGGGCGCGGTTCTTCGCGGAACGGCGCCCGTACAGCCGAGCACAGAACGAGATGAGGACCTCTTCCATGTCGCGCACAAGGTCGTCCTCAACCTCGCCGTCATCGACAACAACCAGACGCCTACCGGAGGCGGCGAGGGCGGCCTCAACCAGTTCGGTGTTCATCCGCCCGAAGCGGTCCCGATTCTCCACGACCACCACGGTGACAGCCGGGTCCGACAGGCGTCCGGCGAGGCCGCACCTCCCCGTAACCCGAACGTCATCAGCTTCCCGGCAGACTGATCCCGTGGACAAGCAGACCGAGTTCGTGTTGCGCACCATCGAGGAGCGAGACGTCCGGTTCGTCCGGATGTGGTTCACCGACGTCTTGGGGTTCCTCAAGTCGGTGGCCATCGCGCCCGCCGAGCTTGAGGGCGCCTTCGCCGAGGGGATGGGTTTCGACGGTTCCGCCATCGAGGGCTTCGCGCGCGTGTACGAGTCCGACATGTTGGCCCATCCCGACCCGGCCACGTTCCAGGTGCTGCCCTGGCGCGACCGGAGTCCGGCGACCGCGCGGATGTTCTGCGATATTTCGATGCCCGACGGCTCGCCGTCCTACGCCGACCCGCGTTATGTGTTGAAGCGATCGCTGAAGAAGGCCGCCGACGCCGGGTTCACCTTCTACACCCACCCCGAGGTGGAGTTCTTCTTGTTCAAGGACCCCTTGTTGCCTGGCGTCCCGCCGGAGCCGGTGGACCGGTCGGGCTACTTCGATCACACCCCGCAGAGCCTGGGCAGCGACTTCCGCCGGCAGGCGATCACGATGTTGGAGCAGATGGGGATCTCGGTGGAGTTCTCCCACCACGAGGGCGGGCCGGGGCAGCAGGAGATCGACCTCCGGTACGCCGACGCGCTGTCCACCGCCGACAACCTGATGACGTTCCGGGTGGTGGTCAAGGAGGTCGCGCTGTCCCAGGGCATCCACGCCTCGTTCATGCCCAAGCCGTTCACCCAGTGGCCGGGTTCGGGGATGCACACTCACATGTCGCTGTTCGAGGGCGACAACAACGCCTTCTACGACGCGGCCGCGGACAACCACCTGTCCAAGGTGGGGCGCGGCTTCATCGCCGGGCTGCTCCGGCACGCCGCCGAGATCACCGCGGTCACCAACCAGTGGGTCAACTCCTACAAGCGGCTCGCCGGCGGCGGGGAGGCGCCTAGCTACATCTGCTGGGGTCGGAACAACCGCTCGGCTCTGGTCCGGCTGCCGATGTACAAGCCGAACAAGGCGTCCTCGGCCCGGGTGGAGCTGCGCTCGATCGACTCCGCGGCCAACCCCTATCTGGCCTTCGCCTTGATGCTGGCCGCCGGGCTGGCGGGGGTGGAGGGTGGCTACGAGCTCCCCGAGGGTGCCGAGGACGACGTCTGGTCGCTGACCGAGCGCGAGCGGCAGGCCCTGGGGATCCGGCCGCTGCCCCGGAACCTCGACGAGGCGATCCGGGTGATGGAGACCTCCGAGTTGGTCGCGGAGACCCTCGGCGACCACGTCTTCGACTTCTTCCTCCGCAACAAACGCGCCGAATTCGACGAGTACCGCCGCCAGGTCACCCCGATGGAACTCAACCGCCTGCTGCCCCTGCTGTAGACCGCACGGCCGCTCAGGGGGAACCTGCGACGCCGGTGCGCTCAGGCCAGCAGCGGTAACACCGGAGCCAGGTCGGCGCGCAGGCCGCTGGCCCGAACGAGACCGGCGGCGACCGCGTCGGACCAGGATGTTCGGCCGGTGCCGAGCCGGAGAAAGGTGAGCGGGTCGGTTTCGATCACGTTGGGTGGCGTGCCCCGGGTGTGGGTGGGGCCGGGATCGTCGGCCTGCGGCGAACACTGGACCGCGGCGAACGGCGGCACCCGGACCTCCACCGACCGGCCCGGGTGCCGCGCGGCCAGGATCTCCGCCACGATACGGACGGCCGGGGCCAGCGCGGGCCGCTGAAGAGTCACCGGCGGGCAAGCCGGCACCGAGCGGGACAGATCGTCGGCGTGCATGACCACTTCCACGATCCGGGTCCGGACGAAGTCGTCGACCCTGCTCGGGCCACGGGGCGTACTGATGACCGAGGGCAACGTCCGATTCGGCGCGAACCGTTCCACCAGGGCGGGCACGGTATCGCTCAGCTGCGTCGCCAACTCCCGCCCGGACGCCTCCCCGGTCGTTTCGCGCGTCGCGGCGGTGATTGCGTCGACGTCGCGCCGATAGCCCAGCACGAAGTCCTCAGGCGCCAACGGCGTCTCCCGGGTGGGACGGTCGAGCAGGCGCAGCAGCCCGGTGTGAACGAGCAAGATGTGCCCGGTCAGCTCCCGGATGTCCCAACCCGGCAGCACGCTGTCTCGCGCGAACGCCTCGACCGGAAGAGCGCGCAACCACTCGGCCAGCTCCTGCGACTGGGCCAGCAGGGCATCAACGGGACGGATCCGCTGTCGCGGCATCGGCTCACCTCCGGCGCTGACGCTACCGGCGCCGGTCGGTGGGCCGAAGCGGCGGTGTTGTCGGTGTCGGCGAAGGCCTGCAGCGTCATCGCCTTCGAGGGATAACCACCGAACTCGGGGCGCTCCGCTGGTCCGAACACAGGCAGCAGGTAACGACCCAGCCCGCCCACTCTTCCGCTAGCGGCGCTCGATGATCTCCACAAGATCCGAGGGGAAGCGGTGCACCTCCTGAGGCCAGTCCAAGCAGACCGCCAATCGACCAGCCCAGTAGCGCGCGGCCTGATCGTCTGGCACATCGACGACGGTGAACCCGCCGAGGTGCTCCTTGGTTTCGACGTAGGGCCCGTCGGTGAAAACGGCCTGTCCGTTCTTGCTCTCCACGCTGCACACGGCGGTCGAGGCATCGATGCCGCCTTCCGCGAACACGAAAACGCCAGCCGCCTTCATCTCATCGAGCACGGCCCGCGAAGCTGCGCTCTTGCTTCGCAGTTCATCCGGCGTCTGTTCGGGCACCCACTCATCGTTGAAGGCAATCAAATACTGTGGCACTGCCGTCTCCTCTCCTCAGGACGAGGGCCAGGTTGTGGCTCCTCGGCTGCGGGACCCCGGACGGGTCCGCACATGTACTCCACGAACGGCGGCGCTCAGATACGACACCGTCCCGAAAATCACAGCGAATACGGTCCCGCGCGCATCAGCCGAGAGCCCGAGTAACCATCGTCAACCCAGCGATGGACGCAGGTACGCGCCAGCCAGCCAGAACGACGCAGCGTCGGCGCCTTCGCTGCCTTGTGCTCGCTCAGTCCTTGTCGTCCGGGAGCGCGGCGTACAGGCACATGTCGCGCCGCCATCCGCCGATCTCTTGATGCTGACGCAGGGTGCCCTCGAGCACGTAAGCCGCCCTCTCGGCCACCTGTCGTGATGCGTGGTTGTCGGGTTCGATGTACAGCTCGACGCGGTGCAGCAGGGGCAGGGTGAAGGCGAAACTCGTTAGTGCGCGGAGTGCCTGGGCGGCAAGGCCCCGGCCACGTGCGGAGGGTCTGATGGCGTATCCGGCGGTGGCGCGCCCTTGCCAGAAGCCGTGCGTCCACAGCCCGGCCGAGCCGACCGCCCGGTCGTCCCGGTCAGCGACGCAGAAACTGAACCCCACGCCCTCACTCGTCCGCGATCGCTGCCGGTGAACCCACGCCAGCGCGGCGTCTGCATCAGCGTGGGCAGGCAGCGAGCCGATGAGCGGGAGGTAGGGATCCTCAGACATCTCCACGGCCATCTCGGCGTCGCGCGGCTCGAACGCTCGAAGCGACACCGACCCGGATGCGGGTCTTTGCGAGGGCCAGCACAGCAGCGGTCCGGTCACGCTGGCAGTATCGCGGTTCAATCCGTCGACCGTCGTGCTTAACCACACACCGCAAAGCGCCGTCGGGTTCGGAGAGTCACCGATGCTGCCTGCGGGTGCCGATGTTCTGGGTGGGGCGCAGCAGATACCCGTCCGGGTCGGCGACGGTGAGCTCCAGTAGGGGTGCTCCAGCGCCGCCCGCGGGTAGAGCCGATCACCGGTGTCGGCTTGCTCGAGCATCAGTTGGACCCCGTCCCTCAAAGTGAGGTAGACGAAGCGCTCGGCTGCCCGGCGCTCGTACGCCACTCGAAAGCCCAACAGGGCGTAGAAGGCCACACTGGCGGTCAGGTCGTCGACGATCAACTCAGGGACCACCGGACGATACTGACACGCCCCCGGTCACGGTGGCGTGACCGACCAGGCGCCTGGACGGACATCGTCGTCGTCATGGGCCGATGCCAGGAGGGCCCCAGGGACGACCAACTCGGTCACCACGTCTGGAACGCATCCGGCCGATGCCGTCTCGAGAGCCCCGACCGACCGTTAAACGACGGTCGGAGCAGGTTGGCGAACAGCTACCAGACCTCTATCCGAGCGCCGTGCCCGGTTGACCGGGCCAGTTTGCCATCCCGTGTCAGCAACAGGCACTCCAGCGCCTCCGCCAGGGCTACGTAGGCGGCGTCGTAGGCCGAGACGTGGTTTCTTAGTTGATAGGCACGCCTTCGCAGGGCATGGGCCGATGGCCAGCGCAGCACGGGCAAATCGTCGAAGTCGGTCAGGAGGTCCTCTGCCCGATTGACGCTGAGGTGGCCGCCCATCGTCAGGCCCCGCAGTGCGGAGACAACCTCGAAGTCGATCAGACTGGGAGCGTGCAGTTCGTCAGTTGCAAGTCGGGCACGGAGCTCGACGGTGCCGGCCACCGCGGTAAGTGCATCAACCACGGCGGCGCTATCTACGACGATCACCTCGTGCGGACTTGCTGAAGATGGTCCCCACGCTCTGATCGAGCTACGTCGAGGACCTCGACCGCAGAAACCGCCGCGCGTTCGCTGCGTCGGGCAGCGCGGTCGAGCACCTCGGCGACCGTTGGGCGCCTGATCTCCCGATCGATCACGTTCAACAGGTAGGCGTTCAGGGACTCACCTCGAGCAGCAGCCCGCGCCTTGAGCGCGCGGCGAGCCTCGTCGGGCACGTTCCTGCCAGCCGTTACGAGCGACGCGAGGAGTCACACTGAGCCTCCACGCCGCGGCGTGAGATCCTCCGTTTCACCAGCGGTCCGTCCAGCGAGGACGTTGAGACTGACCAAAGCCAGATACCGTTGACTCTCCGCCAGATCCTCGTAAGATCGCCCGAGAAATCCACGGTGAACGAGGAACTGGAGCTCACGCCGTAAGACCTGGCAAAACGATACGTCGGAGACTCTCACTGTTCGATCCCGAGGCGGGCTAGCACCGTTGGCCAGGGCGAGAACCTTGCTCGGCTAGGTGGGCAATCTCGTAGCATCGCGCAGGTGAGCCGGATCGAGACCGCCCAGGGTGCCCTGGCCCGTCGTGGTTTCGCCGACACCGCCGCAGCGCAGCGCCGGCTGGCGGCCTTCACCGCCGACCAACTCGAACTGATCGACCCGATCTCGGCCTCGGCCGACCCCGATCTGGCCCTGAACGCCCTGGCCCGACTCGCTGAGACTGACGATCGGCTGCTCGACCGGCTGGGCGAATCCCCGGCCCTGGCCCGGCGGCTGATCGCGGTCCTCGGTGCCTCGGCCGCCCTCGGTCAACATCTGGTGGCGCACCCAGGCGACGTCGACCAGCTCGACGAAGACGTGGCCGAACGCTCCTCGGCGCAACTGCGGGACGAACTGCTCGGCGCGGTCGGAGCCGATCCGGCCGATCCCATGCCGACGGCCGACCCGGACCGCGTGGACAGTGCGGACAGCCTGCGGCTGGCCTACCGGGCGGCGCTGCTGCGGATCGCGGCCCGCGACCTCTGCGCCGACGAACCCATCGAGGCGGTCGAGGGTGTGGCCCGGGAGCTGGCCGACCTGGCCGACGCCACCTTGGAGGGAGCCTTGGCGCTCGCCCGGGCCCACGTCGGGGAAGTGGCCCGGAAGGTCCGGCTCGCGGTCGTAGCTTTGGGCAAGACCGGGGCCCAGGAACTGAACTACATCAGCGACGTCGACGTGTTGTTCGTGGCCGAATCCGCCGACGGCGAGACCGGCTCGGGGGAGGAGACCATCCCGGTGGCGACGCGGCTGGCCGCGGAGCTGAGCCGGATCTGCTCCGCCCACACCCGTGCGGGCACGATCTGGGAGGTCGACGCCGCGCTGCGTCCCGAAGGAAGGGCCGGCCCGCTGGTCCGCACCCTGGCCAGCCACCGCGCCTACTACACGAGCTGGGCCCAGACCTGGGAGTTCCAGGCGATGCTGAAGGCACGGCCGGCGGCCGGCGACCTGGCGTTGGGCGCGGAGTTCGTGGAGCTGGTGGCCCCCCTGGTGTGGAGTGCGGCGGAACGGGACAACTTCGTGGCCGACACCCAGGCCATGCGTCGGCGGGTGGTCGAACACATCCCCGCCCGCGAGGCCGGTCGAGAACTCAAACTCGGCGAAGGTGGCCTGCGGGACGTGGAGTTCTCAGTCCAACTGCTCCAACTGGTGCACGGCCGGGCCGACGAACGCCTCCGCGTCCGCCCGACCCTGGCCGCGCTGCGGGAGCTGACCGAACGGGGTTATGTCGGTCGGCAGGACGGAAAGACCCTCGCCACGTCCTACTGCTTCCTGCGGCTGCTCGAGCACCGGATCCAACTGTTCCGGATGCGCCGGACCCACGTCCTGCCCCAGTCCGAGGCCGACCTCCGCCGGCTCGGTCGTTCGATCGGCTACGCCGATCCGGTGCCGCAGTTGCTCAGCACCTATCGGCACGTCAGCGCCGGCGTCCGTCGGCTGCACGAACGGCTGTACTACTCCCCGCTGCTGGATGCGGTCGCCCGGATTCCGACCGGGGAACTCCGACTGACGACCCGGGCGGCCCGGGACCGGCTGCAGGCCCTCGGCTACGCCGACCCGGCCGCCGCCCTGCACCACATCGCGGCCCTCAGCCAGGGGGTAACGCGGCAGGCCGAGATCCACCGGCAGCTGTTGCCGGCCATGCTCGGCTGGTTGGCCGGCGCGCCGAGCCCCGATGCCGGTCTGCTCGCCTTCCGGCAGGTCTCCGAGGCCCTCGGTGCCACCCCCTGGTATCTGCGGGCCCTACGTGACGAGGGGGCGACGGCTCAGCGACTGGCCCAGATCCTGGCCAGCAGCCGGTACGCGGCCGCGCTGTTGATCCGAGCCCCACAATCCGTTTCGATACTGGTCGACGAGGCTGCGTTGTTACCGTTGCCCCGGGCCGAGCTGGCTCGCCAGATGCATGCCGCCGCCGGCCGCCACGACCAGGCCGAGGCGGGCGTGGAAGCGATCCGGGCCGTCCGGCGTCGGGAGCTGTTCCGGATCGCCGCGGCCGACATCCTCGGCCGGATCGACGTGGTGGAGGTGGGTCGGGCGTTGACCGATCTCGCCTCCGCCACGATCGACAGCGCCCTGGCGACGACCCGGGCCGCCTCGCCTCAGCAACCGGTGCCCCGGATCGCGGTCGTGGCGATGGGCCGATGGGGCGGCGGCGAACTGTCCTACGCCTCCGACGCCGACGCAATGTTCGTGATGGCCGATGTGGCGCCGGCCGGGTCCAGCCCGAGAGCCAAGGAGGAGGACCCGACCAGGACGAGTGCGGCCGTGCTCAGCCGGCTGCGTCAGCTGCTGAGTCGTCCGAGCGCGGACCCGCCGCTGGTCATCGACGCCGACCTGCGTCCAGAAGGCAAAGGCGGAGCCCTGATCCGCTCCATCACGGCGTACCGCAACTACTACCAGCGGTGGTCCTCGACCTGGGAGCTGCAGGCGTTGGTCCGAGCCGACGCATTGGCCGGTGACCCCGAACTCGGCGCGCAGCTGATGGCCGAGATCGACGTTCGGCGCTGGCCGGAAGGAGGGCTGAGTCAGGCTCAGTTGACCGAGATCCGCAAGCTGAAGGCGCGGGTCGAGGCCGAACGCCTCCCGCGCGGGGCCGACCCGGCCAAACACACCAAGCTGGGGCCCGGGGGCCTGGCCGATGTGGAGTGGACGGTTCAGCTGCTGCAACTACAGCACGCCCATCGGCTTTCCGCCCTGCGCTGCACCGGGACGGTCGAGGCGCTGCGGGCCGCCCGGGACGCTGGGCTGATCAACGGTACGGACTCGGCCCAGCTTGAGGCGGCCTGGTTGCTCGCCAGCCGGATCCGCAACCAGACCATGCTGGTGCGCGGTCGCGGCTCGGACTCGATCCCCGGCGATCACGGCGAGCTCGCGGTGCTGGCCGAATTGCTGGGCTACGGCCCGGCCGGTTCGTCCCATCTGTTGGCCGACTACCGCCGGGTCACCCGCCGGGCCCGCCGGGTGGTCGACCGGGTGTTTTGGGGCCTGGCCTGATCGGCGTCGCGTACGGTCCGGTCAGCCTCGAAGTTCGAACCAGCTGCCGGCGGCGAAGGCGTTGCGTCGCCCGGTGCGCAGAGCCGCCCCGTACGCCTGCAGCGTGGCCGCTGCGGTGTTGGACCAGCTGAACCCGGAGGCGTGCGCGGCGGCGTTGGCGCCGAGCCGGGCCCGTTCGCCGGGATGATCAAGGACGTCGGCCAGCGCGGTGGCCCAGTCGGCGGGTTCGTGGCCGGCCACCAGGGTGCCGGTTTGGCCATCACGAACGGCGTGCCTAAGTCCGCCGACGTCGGTGGCGACCACAGGTCGTCCGCAGGCCTGTGCCTCCAGGGCGACCAGCCCGAAGGACTCGTTGTGGGAGGGAACCGCGACCACGTCGGAACTGCAGTACCACCGGAACAACTCCGATCGTTCCGAGTGCGGCCGAAACTCGACCAGGTCGGCGACCCCGAGTTCGTCGGCGAGCGGGTGCAGCTGAGCCGACCAGTCCAGGTCCGGCCCGCTCGGACTCCCCACGACCAGTAACCTGAGCCGGCGGCGTCGCTCCGGCTCTCGGCGGACCAACTTCGCTACGGCCCGGATCAGCACGTCCGGGGCCTTCAGCGCCTGGATCCGGCCGACGAACAGCACGACCTGCGCGTCCTGAGCGACCCCGAGCTGGGCGCGGGACTTCGCCTGGTCACACGGATGGAACGTGTGCAGGTCGACGCCGGGGGGAACGACCACGACCCGCTCCGGCGAGGCGTGGTAGTGCCGGACCAGGTCGGCGGCCTCGTCGGCGGTGTTTGCGGTCAAGGCTTCCGCCCCGGCGACGATGTCGGCTTCACCTCGGGCGCGGAGGTCGGGCTCGGCCCGCTGCATCGAGGACAACGTCGCGTTCTTCACCCGAGCCATGGTGTGCATGGTGTGGACCAGCGGCAGGCCGCGGCGGCGGCGGATCGCCAGCCCCACCATCCCGGAGAGCCAGTAGTGACTGTGCACCAGGTCGTAGCGTCGTGCGCGGGCGTCGAAACGCTCGGTGAAGGCCGGGACTAGACCGGGCAGAGCCTCCTTGGCCACCGGTCGGTCCGGTCCGGCCATCAAGTGGACGACCCGCAGGTTCTCGGCAAGCTCGACGACCTCGGCCGGTTCGCTGCCGTCGGAACGGGTGAGGATCTCCACCGTCAGCCCCCGCTCGACCAGGCGCCGGGCGACCTCGAGCACGTAGACGTTGAGCCCGCCGGCATCACCCACCCCTGGGGTGGCCAGCGGCGAGGTGTGCATGCTCAGCATGGCGACCCGCTGGGGGTAGTCCGCACGCACGCCCACGCGCCCCTCCTCCCGCTCGCCGTTGCCGCGGCAGACCGCGATCAGGCCCAGCTTAACGGCGCGGAGTCACCGGCATCGGGGTCGGCGCCGGCATCGGTGGGGCGCCGACCGCCGGGCGCCCCCGCTCTGGTCAGCGACGAAGCCCGGTGCCTGGTTTCGGTGTGCGTTTTGCGACCATGGCGGGCTCGTGACGTGTCACCTGCGACTCAGTCGCCGAGTGACTTCTCGGCGACGGCCAGCAGCAGGTACAGGTGCCGCGGGTCGGTGGCGGAGCGCTTGAAGCCGAATCGCTCGTAGCGCACCGCCGAGCGTGGACGAGCAGGATGCGCACGCCGGTGCGGCCGGCAGCAGAACGGCCGGCACCGGATTCGGCATAGCCGAGCACCTTGATGCTGTCGGTGTCGATGCAGTACACCGCGCTCCAAGCCGAAGCTGAGGACGCCGTCCGGGAAATCACCCGTTTCGATGCCGAGGTGACCGCGATTGCCGAGCGTCGGGCCATTCGCAAGGGCGACGGCGCCGCTACTGAACTGGCCCCCCTGGCCTCGGTGTTGCTGCGTACCGAGTCGGCGTCGTCGTCAGAGATCGAAGGTGTAACAGCGGGTGCTCGCGCCCTCGCGATGGCTGCCATCGACGCGAAGGCCGGCCCGAACGCCCAACTCGTGACGGCGAACGTCACCGCCATGCAGCGAGCCGTTGCGCTGGCCGACACCATCAGAATCGACATGATCCTCGCGGCCCACCAGGCTCTGCTCGGCCGGCACACCTATGCCGCACCCGGACGACTGCGCGACCAGCAGGTGTGGATCGGCAGCAACGCACTGAGCCCGCACACGGCGTCGTTCGTGCCGCCGCATCAATCACGGGTTCCGTCCGCCTTGGATGATCTGATCGAATACGTTCATCGCGTCGACCTGCCCGTGCTGGCGCAGGTCGCCATCGCGCACGCGCAGTTCGAGGCGATCCACCCTTTCAACGACGGCAATGGCCGGATCGGGCGAACCCTCGTCCACGCGATGCTGCGCCATGCGGGCGTCGCCCGTACGTTGACGGTCCCGGTCTCTGCCGGCCTGTTGAGTGACACCTCCGCCTACTTCCACGCGCTGGCGGACTACCGTGAGGGGTACGTCGAGTCGATCATCCGACAGTTCATCAACGCGTCGTTTCGTGCGATCAGCAACGGCCGCATTCTCGTCGCCGAACTGGAGCAGGTTTACGAAAGGTGGAGCGACACCCTTGCCTCCAGGAGTGGGTCGGCGGCACGACGCCTGCTCCCGTATCTGCTGAACCAGCCTGCGGTCAACATCGCCTACGTCGAAGCCGCGACGGGCGTCGCCTTGTCTGCGGCCCAACGGGGTGTCGAGCAACTTGAGAAAGCAGGCATTCTCACACGGGCGGGCGGCGGGCAGCGCAACCGGGCGTGGATCGCCCAAGACGTGATTGATGCGCTCGACGCCTTCGCCGAACGCGTCGGACGTCGTGGCTTCGGAACTCACATCCCGAGGGACTGACCACTTCGTCGGGTACGACTGGCCTAATACGTCGTTGTAGAGTTCGAACTTCCCAGGGGGTGTTGGCCGTTGTTGAGAATCTCGGGAAAACACGGTCTGACCTGCGGGAACGCGGTTCTGGCTGGTTGGCCAGTGACGGCTGATTCCGGCCTCGAACGGTTCTCCTGCGGTATCACTGCGGTATTTGGTGATCTCCCCAGCGGCTACGAGTCGGCGGTTTCTTCGGCCATCTCGTCTTCGGCCTCGCACCAGTGATCGCCAGCGTGATCGGGCTCCAGCCGGCAGTGGACGCCTCCCAGCTTGCGCCGGCCGTAGGGGAAGTGCAGGGCGTCGCACCAGTTGTTTGAGCTTGCCATCGATGTCCCCAATCGATCAGTTGCGTAGAGGGTCATTGGGACGCTCACTACGGGCAGTCCGTATCGCAACTTGTGCAGTGCCAGCCGTTTCGGTTCTCGCACCACAGGTAGGTCTTGGCGCCGCAGTCGACGCACTCGCCGTGCGGGACATCGTCGAGGTCCACTGTGCTCCTCTACTTCTTCACGATCGTGCTGCAGTCAGTGCACCTCAACTGGTTCGTGGTGTAGGGCTGGAGCGTGTTCTTGCCGCAGTTTGGGCACTTGTGGCCTTTGGCCATGGGTTCGTCTCCTGGCTCGATCGGCGAACGCCGGATTCCCCAGCGTACGCCAAATTAATGATTGAGTCCCTAAGTCCACGTTGACCTGCATGTTTAGAAGTAATGCCGTGACGAGCGTCGGATCGCACCGGTCAATCAGGATGGGGGGACCTCCGCCTATGCCGTTCCGTGCCGGATGACATCGACGGCTGTTCGTCGGGTGTCCTCGTCGTGGCGGCCCATTTCGTGTTCGGGCGGGATCGGCGCCTGCAGCGTGGCGTCGATGACCGCCGCCCAGTGCGTGCGCATCGGCTCGGATACGTCCATCTCGGGCCACAGGTCGATGAGGAGGGCGGCGTCCAGGTAGAGGCGCAGGCTCCCCTCGTCGCCAAAGGTGAGGAGACGCTCGTAGACGAGCTTGCGGTCGGCGCGGATCGACAGATCCCACCAGAACTTGTCGTTGTTCTCGTCGATGAGGTCGAAGAACTTGATCGTGCGGAAGCAAGCCGGGGCTTCGAGCCGCCACAGCCGGTCGGGGACGGTGAACGGAAATCGGAATGCCGGTGGCGCCGGGTGCTCGGTGAAGCTGACTCGTGGCTGGAGGGCGATGTTCCAGCCGGCGGCGTTCACGATGCGCTCAGCCACCGCGAGGCCGGGCGTCTTCTTGCCGCGCTCGTATGCCGAGAGCGTCGGCTGTGAGGTCCCGGAAAGGGCAGCGAGCTCGGCCTGGCCCAGGCCGCTCGCCAAGCGGGCTTCCTCGATCACGGCCTTCGGCTGAGGTCTCCAGTTCGCCACACCAGCATCGTACATATCCATCCAGATCTATTCTTCGCGATCTGGGAGTGTCTGCACACCTACCTGTCGCCCACCCCTGGGCCGGCAGGAAGGAGCAGCGTGATGAGCGTTGCGAAGTGCCTCGGCGTCGATGATCTTGACGCCCAGAACATGCAGGAAGTACGCGCCAAGTGGCCTCGTTGGCAGGATGTTGAGCAGACGCTGAACGTCGTCGACGACCTCGTGGTTCTGCCGCGCTGGCTGAAGCACTCGGCGCCCATCGAGCGGGACGCCGTACTCGCAGGGCTTCGTCGTGTGGCCGAGCGAGATCCGCGCGCCCACGTCGCACTCGCCTGGCTGCTGGTACCTGGCGCATCGCTGGTTGCCGGTCGACTGCGCAGGCTCGGCGACGTGATCGACGAGGTCGTCGCCGGCCAGCTGTGGATCCAGATCTGCGAGCACGATCCGGCCGACGACGCGTACGTCGCGACGACGATCCTCAGGCGTGTTGAGCGCGAGTCCATGGCTGAGCTCGGTTTCGGCGAGCTGGCCAAGCGTCGCGATCCCATGTGGGCGAGCCCGGTCCTCATCGAGCGGTACGACGAGACGATCCCGGCCGAGGAACCGGACGCTGAGGAGCCACGGGAGCAGCTCATCGAGCTCCTGCGACGGGCTCTTGACTCAGGAGCGCTGTCGGACCAGGACCGCGGCTTGCTCCTGGATCTGGCTCTCGCGGCCAACCTTGCGGATGCACCCCTTCGGCGTGGCAGGGCAGGGCTGACCACACCGTCGGTCGCCCAGTTGGTCAGTGAGGATCACGCGCTCGCGGCCCGGACGATCCGGCGTCGCGCCGCGAATGCGCTCGACAAGCTGGGGAAGGTCGCCCGTCAAGGCGGGCTGGCGTTCTGACGACTGGCCTTAAGTCCAGGACAGCGTCTCGTGCGACCACGTCTTGCCGTCCGCATCGCCGGAAAGTACTGGTTCGATGAGGCGCTTCGCGAGATCCGCGGCGAGGCCCACGGTGCGGTAATCGGCGCAGTGGGGGACAGGCTTGCTCAGCTTCGCGTAGCCGGCTCCCCACGCGGAGGGCACCGCGAAGCTGTCGAACGGCTCCATCTGGCGTCGGCGTGCCTCGGTGACGATGGCGACTCGCAGCGCGCTGCCGTCGATGTCCTGCGTAGTCGCGATGACGACGAGGTCGACGAGGTCCTTCTCGCGGCTCGACGTACGTTCGTTGTACTCGGTCATGGTCGCGCAGACCTTGTCGGCGACCTGGTCGACGACGGGGTAGAGGCGGTACTGGTGGCTGACGAGGCGCGGCAGCTCCAGTGCGTTCGCCGGGTCGGTCGTGGTGACCTCTCCGGTGATCCCGCTGCCGACGGCGAGGTCCACCTGCAGCGAGCCCTTGGTGCTGAGCCCAATGAGGATCTCGAACCGGACCTGGTAGCCCTCGGTGTAGGGCTGGGTGTCGTTGCCGATCGACTGGGTGTGGCTGACGTACTGGAACCGGAAGTGGTCGCCGAGGTCGATGGCTGCCAGGCGGATCAGGTCGTCGAGGGCTTGGGTGAGAGTGAAGCCGCGGCGGTACAGGTCGATGTCCCGAGTGGCGCGGGTCGAAGGCACTCGGGCGAGCATGCCCGTGCCGCCCTTCAGCACCCACTCGGAGTCCCCGGCCTCGGAGAACACGCGGCTCAGGAAGCGGTTGAAGTACTCCAGCTGGATCCGCTTGTTGACGTCGAGTGACGGATCGGCCGCGGCTGCCCTCCTCGCGGCG
Organism: Friedmanniella sp.; assembly: GCA_965218535.1. Taxonomy (GTDB): domain Bacteria; phylum Actinomycetota; class Actinomycetes; order Propionibacteriales; family Propionibacteriaceae; genus Microlunatus. The sequence goes on along the minus strand of CBDCLF010000001.1, from coordinate 241,354 downwards.
TCCTTGATCGCGTTTTCGACGCCGCGCGGAGTGGAGTAGGGCTCGGGCTCAGCCACGCGTGACCGCCTTTTGGGCCTCACGAATGGCGGCAAGCGTCTCCGGCTTGAGCGCGATGCTGTTGCTCAGGGCAGTGGCCCACCCCCGGCTGATCTTCTCCATGACGTCGCTGTTGACGAGCTGTGCTGAGATTCGGCGCGTGACCTCGTCGAGACCTGCGTTCGTGACCAGGTCGGCGCTCACGCGCTCCATAGTTGCGTTGATGTCGGCGAGCTGGGGAGCCATCGAACTCCGGATTGTTGCGGCAACCGACTCCTGGATCGAGCGCATGGTCCGTTGCATCTCGGGAGTCATGATGAGCCGATCGAGGTCCTCCTTGCTGAGACCAACGAAGTAGCTCGCAGCGACCCGAGAGCCGAGCGACGGGTCGACGGCGACTCGACGAGCGACAGCCTCCGGGTCAATGCCTGCGATCTCCATCAGCCGATCCAGCAGGGCGGCCCCATCGCCCTTTTTGAGTCCATTGCGCTGGGCCAGGGGAGCGAGGAGTGACTGGAGCCGCTCGAGGTCGAGGTCCCGCTTGCGAGAGGCGTCGCGGAGCGCGTCGGCGACGAGGCTGAGGTCGCCCACCTCTTCGATGAGATCGGCGATGGTGCGCTCCATCGTCATGACCGGCAGGCCATCGACGAGCGTGACGTCGGGGGGGTCGAGCGTGCGCTGGCGGTAGCGGATGGCGCTGCGCTGACTCTGCCGGCGGCCGGGGGAGACGAACTCATGCCGTAGGGCGCGGAAGTCACCGATGCCGTGCAGATCGGCGGCGGACTCTCCTGCCACGACCACGCCGTTGGCGCCGTCCTTGATGCGCGCCTCGCCCATCGTCTTCGAACCAGTGCTGAGCCAGGCTGCTTTCAGGTCGTCGTGCGGGCCGGCGGGAGCACCAGCGTCCTTGTAGACCCCGTGGGCGACGCGTTCCAGCTGGCCGTCAGCGGCGAGTCGGGAGAGGTCGAGGCGCGTGATGCCGTGCATGCTGGCTTGAGCCGACGTCACCATGCCCCACTGATAGGCGGTGACCTCAGCGAGCACGCGGAGGGCATTCTTCGGCTTCATACTTGGAGTGTATCTCTAATTTGGATACATTCCAAGCCAAGATCTAGGCATCAGAGGCCCAGAGCAGGTCCGCTGCTCGAAGGAGTCGCACGACGGAAGTCATCGACCAGAGCCGCACGCCGGGCCCGCCGTGCGACGAGATCCTTCACCCGGTAGGCAAGGGCGCCGGTCGGGTGGTCGATCGGGAGCGGCTTGCGGGCGACGGCGAGCTCGAGCATCCGCTCGGCGTCGACGCCCTCGCGCTGCAGCCCATCGAGGTACTTCGCCAACTGACTGGTCTCCTCGTCGCGCTGCCCCACGTACGCCACGACCCGCTCCTGCCAGACGTGGAGCGCCTCGCCGTAGCGAGCGTTGATCCGGTTGGTGAGGTTCCGGTGGAAGCCGCCTCGCCGTCGTCGTTCGGGGGCGGTCCGACGAGCGACCGCCCGTCTGCGGGTACGCCGCTGGCCGCACGCCACACGGCGAGCTCTCGGCGCAGGTCCGCGGTGAGGACGTCGTCGTATCGCGCCGTCCAGCGCGGTAACCTCTCGCGTCGGGTGACTTCTCTAGCCAACGCGTTGACTCGGCGCGAGCGCGCGGACAAGTACGGCCCCCAGCTCGGATGGTCGGCCACAACCTCGGGGATGCCCGGCAGCCAGGGGAGGGGTCCGGGTCCGGGTCCGGCGTCCTCAGGGTCAGCACGCAGCATGGATGCAGCGAGGTTGACCGCGTCGGCGTACCGCGTGACCGCGTCGTGCAGCTGAGCCTCCGGCGAAGCGCCCGTAGCTTGCATCGTGGTGGCGGAGACGGCGGCACCGTCACGGGCGAGGATCCCTTCGAGCACCTCGGTCGCCGGTCAGCGCACGATCGTCGGACGGGCTGGGCAGGGCGTGTGTCTCATCCGAGCCGAGGACGAGGTGCGCATGGTTCTCGACGCGACCGCGAGTCAGCATCGTGTAAAGCAGCTGCCGGTCCTCCGCGCCGGTGACGATGCCGTGGACAACGTCGGTGGTGATGCCCTGGGCGGCGTGCGCCGTGGAGGCGTAGCCGAGCTCGACGTGGGCGGCGACATAGTCGGCGGGCAGGATCATGTGGAGCCGCGAGGCGAGGGGTCGCACGGCCAGGCCGCCGTCCGCGCGCACAGCCTCGACCTGCCAGCGGTCGCCGTTTTTGACCCAGTCCGTGCCGCTCACGCCGAGCCGTCGATCGTTGCGGCGGCCGATCACCACGTCGTCGACGTGGGCCGCGCAGCCATCCGAAAGTGGCGCGGATGCTCTGGCTGGGCCGAGGGCAGCCTGGGCGCGCAGGTTCAGCTCACGGACAAGTTCACGCGTCGGCGCGAGCATGAGGCAGTCCCGACCGCCGGCGCGCTCGCGCTGCCAGGCCTCGAAGACCTCATCGACGCAAGCGTTGGCGTCGCCGACGTGAACCCGATCGTGGTCGAGGTAGAAGCCCAGCGCAGACTGGTCGCCCTCGCGCAGCGCCAGCGAAGCCTCGGCCTCGGCCGGATCGGCGAACCGCACCAGCTCGTCCAGCCGAACCGCACCGTGGGTGGCGGCGATGTCCCGCACCACGCCACCGGCGCCGATAGCGCGAGTTGGCGGTCGTCACCGATGAGACGCACCGACGAGCCGCGCGCCACGGCGTACTCGATCACGGCCGCAAGGGTGAGCGTGTCGGCCATGCCGGCCTCGTCGATGACCACCAGCGTGCCGGGGCCGATGCTGCTCAGAAGCGACGAGTCGGCGTCGTGGCGGAGGTCGTGGACGACCTTGGCGAGCGTCTCGCACGGCATTCCGGTCGCCTCGGCGAAGCGAGCGCATCCAGGTCCGCGATAGGCGCCACGGCCCAGAGCGCCGACACCGACTTCACGGGACGGAACAAGCGTCTACCGGCACGCAGGCCGGGATCACTACACGAGCCGTCGTGTGCTGGAGGCCGAGCAGCCCACGTCGCGGTCGCCAACAAGGTGCAGACGCGCTCGGGCAAGTGGCTCTCGACCTACGGCAAGGTCGCTGAGGAGTACAAGGGCCTCGACGTGCTGGGCCGGGTCAAACAGCCCGTTCGCGAAGTGGTCATCCCGGTCATGGGCCTTGCGAATCTCTCCTGACAGCGCCTCGACCCGCGGATCGCTCCGTCGTGCCAATCCTGGAGGGCTGCTTCTGTCCGTGACCCCAGCCGGTTGTTGCAATCCGCGCACGTATTAGCCATCGCCACACCGCCAAACGCCTTCGGTGGGATGTGCTCCATAGTGGCGGCAGGTGTGTCTTCGCGGAGGCAGATAGGGCAGTACGGAAACTGACCAGGTTCGATGATGCACACGCCGGTTGCGGTGCGCGTTCCGGCGCCGGTCGGAGGCTTGTGGCCATGCGCCTCGATCCGTAGACCACCCTGATGCTCGAGCTCGATCTCATGGATCTTCGGCAGCCCGCTCCGCTTGCCTCTCTTCGTGTTGCGACCCTCGACTCGGCGGATCTGGCCGCGATACGGCAGCGAGTCAGGCTGCTGTTCGGTCACCTGTCCATTGTCGCTGGAGGTGTCGACATCAAGGTGACGCCACGCGAGCGCGCCAGCCCCGTCACGCGCCGTCGAGACCGGCTCAGCGGGATCTCCTGCGGTATCACTGCGGTATTTGGGTCTCGACAGGTTCGACCGCCGATGGGATCGACCAATGGCAAAGGGCCCCTGACCTGCGCGTTTGCAGGATCAGGGGCCCTTCCAGGCCTAGGCGGATGGCCTAGACGTCGTAGTAGAGCTCGAACTCGTGCGGGTGCGGGCGGAGCCGGACGGCGTCGATGTCGGCCCGCTTCAGCTCGACCCAGGTCTCGATCAGGTCTGAGGTGAACACGTCTCCGCCGAGTAGGAACTCGTGATCGGTCTCGAGCGCGTCGAGCACTCCGCCCAGGCTGTCGGGCACCGTGGCCACGTCGGCGTGCTCCTCGGGCGGCAGTTCGTAGAGGTCTTTGTCGATCGGGGCCGGCGGCTCGATCTTGTTCTGGATACCGTCGAGGCCCGCCATCAGGATCGACGCGAAGGCCAGGTACGGGTTGGAGGAGGGGTCGGGGCAGCGGAACTCGACCCGCTTGGCCTTCGGGTTCGACCCGGTGATCGGGATCCGCATCGCCGCGGACCGGTTCCGGGAGCTGTAGACCAGGTTGACCGGCGCCTCGAACCCGGGCACCAGGCGATGGTAGGAGTTGACGCTCGGGTTAGTGAAGGCCAGCAGCGAGGGCGCGTGAGCCAGCACGCCGCCGATGTACCAGCGGGCGATGTCAGACAGTCCGCCGTAGCCCGTCTCGTCGTAGAACAGCGGCGTGCCCGCGTTCCAGATCGAGGAGTGCACGTGCATCCCCGAGCCGTTGTCGCCGAAGATCGGCTTGGGCATGAAGGTCGCGGTCTTACCGGCGGCCCAAGCCGTGTTCTTGACCATGTACTTGAACTTCTGCAGATCGTCGCCCGCGCTCAGCAACGTGTTGAAGCGATAGTTGATCTCCGCCTGACCGGCGGTGCCGACCTCGTGGTGGGCCCGCTCGACGATCAGACCGGCGCCCTGCAGGTTCTTGGTGATCTGATCGCGCAGGTCGGCGAAGTGGTCGACCGGGGGCACGGGGAAGTAGCCCCCCTTGTAGCGGACCTTATAGCCCCGGTTCCCGCCGTCCTCGACCCGCCCGGTGTTCCAGGCGCCGGCGATGGAGTCGATGGCGTAATAGCCGGTCTGCTGCTTGGTCTCGAAACGGACGTCGTCGAAGACGTAGAACTCGGCCTCGGGGGCGAAAAAAGCGGTGTCGCCGACCCCGGTCGAGGCCAGGTAGCTCTCGGCCTTGCGGGCGATGTTGCGCGGATCCCGGCTGTACGGCTCGTGGGTCAGCGGGTCGTGCACGAAGAAGTTGACGCACAGCGTCTTGGCGATCCGGAACGGGTCGATGAACGCGGTGGTCGGATCGGGCAACAGAGCCATGTCGGACTCGTGGATCTTCTGGAAGCCGCGGATCGAGCTGCCGTCGAAGGCGAGCCCGTCGCTGAAGACCGCTTCGTCGAAGGACCCGGCCGGCACGGTGAAGTGCTGCATGATGCCGGGCAGGTCACAGAAGCGGATGTCGACAATTTCGACACCCTCGTCACGGACGTAGGCCAACAGGTCGTCGGCGCCTTGGAACATCTTCGTCTCCGGTCGTTGAGTCCAGCGGTGGGAGTGAGCACGGGCAGGACCAAGAATCGCATCCCGGCCTCTGGCAGCAACCTAGGCAGCAGGGGTTGCGCCCGCGTTTCCGGTTTGTTGCGTCGAGGTAACACGGGGCCGATCGGCGAGACCCTGGCCCACCGTTCGGACAGTGCTCGGCCACGGAGGCGCGGGTAGCCTCGCTGGGTGAGCGGACCCCTGAGCGCCTTCGGTCCAGCCGGCTACCCGGGCGAGCGGGTCGGGCTCCCGCAAACCGGACGCGGCTCGGTGGCCGGTTGGGGGGCCCGGGTGTTGGCGCTGGTGGTGGACTGGGGCTTGTGTACGGGTCTGGCCGTGCTGTTCTTCGGGACCGGCGTACTGACGGGTTCCGGCTGGCGGGCCGGGGCGACAATGGCGCTGTTCTTCATCGAGTCGGCAGTGCTGTGCGTCCTGGCCGGCGGCAGCGCCGGGCAACTGGTCTGCCGGATCGCGGTGGTCCGACTGGGCCGGGAGCCGTTGACTCTGCCCCGTTCCCTGCTGCGGGCGGCGATGGTGTGCCTGGTCCTGCCTGCGGTGATTATCGGCACCGACCGGCGCGGCCTGCAGGACATGGCCGCGGGGACCGCGGTGGTCAACCGCCGTTGACCTGACCGGTCAGGTGACTGCGGCTCGCCGGCGGAACTGCGGCGCGTCCCAGCTGCGGGCGTCCAACACCTCGCCCAGGGTCTCGACGGCGTCGAACACGTCGACGAAACGGAGGTACAGCGGGGTCAACCCGAAGCGCATCACCTGCGGCTCGCGGTAGTCCCCGACCACCCCCCGGGCGATCAGGGCCGAGACGACGGCGTACCCCTGCGGGTGGGTGAAGCTGAGGTGGCTGCCTCGCTGCGCCGGCGCGGCCGGGGTGGCCAGGCCGACCGGGTGTTCGGCGCAGCGCTCGCGGACCCGAGCCATCATCAGCTCGCCCAGCGCCAGCGACTTGGCCCGCACCTGCTCCATCGGCGCTCGGGCGGCAAGGTCGAGACCGGCTTCGACCAGCGCGAGCGAGACCACCGGCGGCGTCCCGGAGAGGAACGCCGACACCCCCGCCGCCGGCTCGTAGTCGGGTTCCATCGCGAACGGCCGCGCGTGCCCCCACCAGCCCGACAGCGGCGATCCGAAGTCGTCGCGGTGCCGCGGCGACGCCCACAGAAACGCCGGCGCCCCCGGCCCACCGTTGAGATACTTGTAGGTGCAGCCGACAGCGAAATCGGCGTCGGCGGCACTCAGGTCCACGGGCACAGCGCCCACGGAGTGGGCCAGGTCCCACACCACCAGCACGCCCTGTGCGTGCGCCTGCGCGGTGACCTGCGCCAAGTCCCACATGGCGCCGGTGCGGTAGTTGACGTGACTGAGCATCAGCACCGCGACGTCCTTGCTGAGGGCGGCGTCCAGTAACGCAGCCGGGTCGTCGTCCGGCCCCGGAGTGGGCAGCCGCCGGACGCTGTGGCCCGCACCCAACTGCTCGACCAGCCCCGCGGCGACGTAAAGGTCGGTGGGGAAGTTGTCGGGTTCGGTGAGCACCACCTGCCGCCGGGAATCGTTTCGGGCGGCGATCCGCAGCGCGCAGGCGAGCACCTTGAACAGGTTGGCCGAAGTCGTGTCGCACACGATGGTCTGGCCCGGTCCGGCCCCGATCAGCGGGGCGAGCAAATCGCCGAGCCGGCCGGGTAGGTCGTACCAGCCGGCGGCGTTCCAGCTGCCGATCAGGCCCTGGCCCCACTCGTGCGCCACCAGTTGTTCCGCCCGGGCCCGGGCCCGCCGCGGTGCCGGTCCCAAGGAGTTCCCGTCCAGGTAGATCAGTCCCTCGGGCAGGCTAAACTCCTCGCGCAGACCGGCCAGCGGGTCGGCCTGGTCGGCGCGGGCACAGTCCTCGCGGGTCACCGGGCCAGTATTTCCCGCTTGGCCCGGGGCGACGCTGAGACTGTTCAACCCACGACCTCTGCGGTCTCCAGCCAGTATCCTTCCACCCCCTCCTGCTCGGCGCGGGCGACTCCAGGTCGCGTTGCAGGCCGGCCAGCCGGGGATAGTCGCTGGCCGCGGCAGCCATCTGCTCGTGAGACCCGTCGTTCCAGTCTGGTCAACTGCTGTTCCAGCCGAGCCAGGGTCTTCTTGGCCTGGCGCTGCTGCGCGGCGGCACTCCTGCGTGCCACCCCCGACTCCTGCTCGGCGCCGCGGCGACCTCCTCGACCCCGCCGTCGCGTTGCAGGCCGGCCAGCCGGGGATAGCAGCACGCACCTCCCGTCGCCCATCAAGGCGTACGTCACGTCGCAGACCCGTTCGAGGAAGTAGCGGTCGTGACTGACCACCAGCAACGTGCCCGGCCAGCCGTCGAGGTAGTCCTCGACCACGGTCAGGGTGTCGATGTCGAGGTCGTTGGTGGGTTCGTCGAGCAGCAGCACGTTCGGCTCCTCCAGCAGCAGCCGGAGCAGCTGGAGCCGGCGCCGTTCGCCGCCGGACAGATCGTCCAGCCGGGTGGTGAGCTTGGCCCCGGTGAAGCCAAAGTCCTCCAGCAGGCTGCTGGCCGACAGCTCGGCTCCCGAGTCCACCCGCACCTGCCGGCGCTGCTGTTCCACCGAATCCAGCACGCGATCCGACCCGGCCAGCTCGCCGACGGTCTGGGTCAGGTGCCCGATCCGGAGGGTCCGGCCCCGCTTCACCGTCCCCGTATCAGGACGGAACTCACCGTCCAGCAGCCGCAACAACGAGGTCTTGCCCGACCCGTTCACCCCGACCAGACCGATCCGCTCACCCGGACCGATCGACCAGCTGAGGTCGGTCAGCAACCCTCGCGGCGGGTCGCCAACGGCGTAGTCCACGTGGCGCAGGTCGAAGACGTCCTTGCCCAGCCGAGTGGTGGCGAAGCGCTGCAGCGCGAACCGGTCCCGCGGCGGTGGTTCGTCGGCGATCAGGGCGTTGGCCGCGTCGATCCGGAACTTCGGCTTCGAGGTCCGGGCCGGAGGCCCGCGGCGCAGCCAGGCCAGCTCCTTGCGCAGCAGATTACGGCGCCGGCTCTGCTCGCCGGCCGCCTGCCGGGCCCGCTCCGCCCGGGCCAGCACATAGGCGGCGTAACCCCCGTCGTAGGCGTCGACGACACCGTCGTGCACCTCCCAGATCCGGGTACAAATCGCGTCCAGAAACCAGCGGTCATGGCTGACCACCAACATCGCGACCGAACGGGCCTGCAACGCGTTCAGTTGCCCGGCCAGCCAGGCCACCGCCTCGACGTCGAGATGGTTGGTCGGTTCGTCCAGCACCAGCAGATCGTGCGGTGCCAGCAGCAACTCGACCAGGGCGACCCGGCGCCGCTCGCCGCCGGACAGGGTGCCGATCTCGGCGTCCAGGTCGACGTCGGCCAGCAGGTGCTGCACCACCGGCCGGGTGCGGGCGTCGGCGGCCCAGACGTGGTCGGCCCGGCCCTGCACGATGACCGTACGGACGGTGGTGTGCGCGGCGAAGTCGTCGGCCTGGTGGAGATGGCCCACCGAGACCTGGCCGCTGCGGACCACCCGGCCGTCGTCGGGCTCCAGATCGCTGGTCAGCAGTCGGAGCAGGGTGGTCTTGCCGTCACCGTTACGGCCGACGACCCCGACGACGTCGCCGCGGGACAGCCCCAGGCTGACGTGGTCCAGCAGGGTGCGGGTTCCGTACGCGATCGAGATCCGCTCCGCGTTGACGAGGTTTGCCATCACCACCATCGTGCCAGGTCGAGCGCGGCCGACCTCTACGTGGACGGGTGGACAATGGCGGGATGAGTGATTGGAATCAGCAGGTCATCGACGAATTCCGGGCCAACGGTGGCGAAGTGAAGATGAACGGGTTCGGCCGTTCGCTGGTCCTGGTGCACCATCTCGGCGCCCGCTCCGGGCAGGAACGCATCAACCCGGTGGTGGCCATCCCGCAAGACGACCGGTCCTGGCTGATCGCGGCCTCGGCGGCCGGAGCCGACCAGAATCCCGACTGGTACCACAATCTGCTCGCGCATCCGGAGGTGGACGTCGAAACCCCGGCCGGGACCGTGCCCGTCCGGGCCGTCGAACTGATCGGGGACGACCGGGACGCCGGCTGGAACCAGTTCACCGCCATGTCCGACGGCTTCGCCGATTACGAACGCAAGACCGACCGCGTGATCCCGGTTCTGAAGCTGCAGCGCCGCTGATCGACCGGCGCCTCAGCGACCGCGGGTGGCCTGTCGGGCGCCGCGGACGTGCCGAGCGCTGGTCGGCATCGGCCCCTTCGGCATCGCCACCGGGGGCCGGACGGCGTCCAGAGCCCGGAGCCGCTGCTTGAGGTCGGTCACCTGATTGGGGGCCAGCACCTTCGGCAGCTTCCGGATCCGATCGGCCAGCTTGGTCAGCGGCACCTGATTGTCGGCGTTGCCCATCACCATGGTCGTGACGGTGACGCCGTACGCGACGCGTTCGTGCTTACGGGCCTCGCCGGCCAGCAGTTGGCGCACCCGGCCCGGCTCGCCCTCACCGATCAGCACCACCCCACCGGGGCCCAGGGTCCGGTGCACCACGTCCTGCTGCCGGGTGGCGGCGACGACGGGGGAGGAGACCCACTGTTTGGGCAGCATCGACAACGCTACCTCCGCCGACCCGGTCTGGCCGGCGTACCGCTTGTACGTGGCCGCCTTGGCCCGCCGGACCAGCACGATCATGCTCAGCAGCAGACCGACCATGATCCCCATCAGGATCAGATAGACCAGGTGGTCCCAGAGCAGGCCGACCACCACCCCGACCACGACCGGGATCAAGAACGCGGCCAACAGCAGGAACGGCAGGGCCCGGTCGTGCTCGTGGGTGACCTTGTACGCCTGCGCGATCTGCCGGAACCGACCCATGTCGGCGGGGTCGTTGCTCGCCTTGCGCCGGGCCTTCTCGGTCCGCTTGGCGGCCTTGAGCTGCGCCCTGTTCGCCTTCGGGCTGGTCTTCAGCGCCGTCGCGCCGGACTTGCCCGACGTGGTCTTGGTGGTCGATCTGCGTTCGGCCATTTCAGCGGATCGCCCCCTGCGGCGTCAGGTCGGCGCGGGAGTCCAGCGCCTGCTGGTAGAGCCGGCCGGCGCGGTAGGACGAGCGCACCAGCGGACCGCTCATCACCCCGGCGTAGCCGAGGTCCTTGGCCTCTGCTGCCAGCTCGACGAACTCCTCGGGCTTGACCCACCGCTCGACCGGATGGTGCCGAGGCGACGGTCGTAGGTACTGGGTGATGGTGATGATCTCGCAGCCGGCGTCGTGCAGGTCCGCGAGCGCGGACGAGATCTCCGCCCGGGTCTCGCCCATCCCCAAGATGAGGTTGGACTTGGTGACCAGTCCGGCCGCCCGGGACGCCCGGAGGACGTCCAGCGACCGGTCGTAGCGAAAGCCCGGCCGGATCCGTTTGAAGATCCGCGGCACCGTTTCCACGTTGTGCGCGAACACCTCCGGTGCGGCGGCGAAGAGTTGACCGAGGTAGTCGGGGTTGCCGGAGAAGTCCGGGGCCAGCATTTCGACCCCGGTGCCGGGGTTGAGGGCGTGGATTTGACGGATCGTCTCCGCGTACAGCCAGGCGCCCTCGTCGGGCAGGTCGTCGCGGCAGACGCCGGTGACGGTGGCGTAGCGCAGCGCCATCTTTTGCACCGACTCCGCCACCCGCAGGGGCTCGCCGGCGTCGAAGTCGGCGGGCTTGCCGGTGTCGATCTGGCAGAAGTCGCAGCGCCGCGTGCACTGGTCGCCGCCGATCAAGAAGGTCGCCTCCCGGTCCTCCCAGCACTCGAAGATGTTGGGACAGCCCGCCTCCTGGCAGACGGTGTGCAACTCTTCGGTCTTGACCAGGGCCTGCAACTCGCGGTACTCCGGCCCCATCCGCGCGGTGGTCTTGATCCACGACGGCTTCTTCTCGATCGGGACGGCGGCGTTGCGCACTTCCAGGCGCAGCATCCGGCGGCCTTCGGGGGTGACGGTCACCGGTTCAGGCTACCCGTCCGACCACGGCGCTTCGACCCCTCAGGTGACGTCGCGGCGGCGGAAGACCACGGCGGCGCCGACGACGGCGACCACCACGACCACCAGCCAGTAGATCGCGCTGTGGCCGAAGGCGATGTGCTTGGTGATTCCGTCGCCGCTGATCCCGTCGGGGGTAACGGTCTGCACGTACTGGTAGTAGTCGTGTCCGTGCTTGAGGAACGCCTGCACGTTGTTCTCCGGCAGCCACGGGGGCAGGCCGCCGAGCGGCCCGTCGGCGTTCTGGGTGAAGGCGCCGAGGACGGTGGACACGACGAGGTAACCCAGGACGACTCCGAGGGCGGCCACCGTGTGCCGGCTGACCAGGGCGATCGCGAACCCCAGCACCCCGGCGATCACGGCCAGGACCACGGCCCGGCCGGCCTGTTCGGCCACGGTGGAGGCACCGGCAAGGGTGCCGTCGTGGGCGCGGGTCAGCAGGGCGGCCAGCCCGAGGACGAGGAAGTTCACCACCGCCCCGGCCAGCGCCGACCCGAGCACGACCGCGACGAGTTTGGCGGCGTAAACGGCCAGCCGCTCGGGCACGAAGGTCAACCAGTTGGCCAGTGCCCCCGAGGTGTACTCCGCGCCGATGAAGGACGCCGCGACCAGGTAGGTCGCGAGCATCGACACGAAGGCCCCGAACAGCATGGCGATGCCGCCGATGTCGACGAACGAGGAAGGCGTGATGGCGTAGTCGGCCGGATCCGGTGCCGCTTCGTAGCGTTCGCAGTTCGCCTGCGTCTCGCCCTGGGCCACACAGTCTTGGATCGCCTGGGCGTGATCGACCTTCTCCCACTCCTGCCGAGCCTGCTGATAACTCTGCTGCTGCTGCGCGACGAACTCGGCCGAGGGCGGCGAGACCGCGGAGTTCACCGCAAGCTGGAACAACCCCACCCCGGCCAGCAGCACGAGCGCGGTGATCACGGTCAGCCGGCGCGAGACCAACCGGCGCAGCTCCGCCCGAATGAGGCGAAGCAGCCGGCCGGCGCCGCTCGGGGAAGCGGATACGTCAGTCCGTGGAGTGTCCAGCGTGTCCTGGGTCATCAGGCTCCTCCGCTACGCCGGGGCTGACCGGTCGGCAGCGGAGCGGGTCCGGGGGGACGCGCAACCCCGGCACCCAGATGCTCCTCGCTGGTCAGGGCGAGGAAGACCTGCTCCAGGTCGGCCCGCTGCCAGACCAGTTCGTCCAAGTAGATCTCCTCGCGGGCCAGGCTGCGAGTCACCTCGGCCCCGTCGAGCGGCTGCGGCCCGCCCTCCGGGTCGACCGCTGGCGCGACCAGCACGGTGCCGGCCGGACCGGGCGAGGGCCGAAAACCTGCCGCGGTCAGCACCTGGGCCGCCCGGGCCGGGTCGGGCACCCGGACCCGGACCGACTCCACCGCGCCGCGGGCCAAAATCTCGCCGACGTCACCCTCGGCCAACAACCGCCCCCGGCCGATGATGGAGACGGTGTCGGCGACCTGCTGAACCTCGCTCAGGATGTGGCTGGACACCAGTACGGTCCGGCCGGCGGCAGCCAGATCGCGCATGGTCGAGCGGATCTCGTGAATCCCCGCCGGGTCGAGGCCGTTGGTCGGCTCGTCGAAGATCAGCAACTCCGGCTCCTTGAGCAGGGTGGCGGCGATGGCGAGCCGCTGACGCATCCCCAAGGAGTAGGTCTTGAACCGGTCCCGTCCCCGCTGGCCCAGACCCACCTCGGTCAGCACCTCGCCGACCCGCTGCCGCGGTGCCCCGATCCCGGCGGCCAGCAGCTCCAGGTTGCGGCGGCCGCTGAAGGCAGGGAAGAACTTTGGTTGCTCGACGATGGCCCCGATCGAGCCGATCACCCGCGGCAACGCCTCGGGGACCGGCTGGCCGAAGACGGTCATGGTGCCGGAGTCGGCCCGGATCAGGCCGAGCAGCATCCGGATGGTGGTGGTCTTACCTGATCCGTTCGGTCCGAGGAAGCCGTGCACACCGCCGCGGGGGACCTTCAGGTCCAGGCCTTCCACGGCGACCTGGCGTCCGCGTCGGCCGTGATAGGTCTTGCGCAGCGCCGACGTGGCGACAGCGAGTTCGGGGTCAAGAGCGTGTCGGGGTGGGGCATCGAGCGTCATCGTCGGCCTCTCCGGCGGTGGGGTCGCCTCACAGTAGCGGCCCGGGAGCTCCACTCTCCCCATTCCCGGAAGCCGTGTCGTCGGACTGCGGTGTCGCCCCGGCTACGACCACAGTCGCAGCCTCGGCCGGGGCGCGATTCAGCCGGTGACGGCGGGCGCGAGCGGCGACAAATCCTCGGGTCGGCGCAGGTCGGGTGCTTGAACGTACGGGTCGAAGGCGAGCAGCCGCCGCAGGTGCGGTTCGAGCGAGTCGGCGAACCCGGTGAGCGACGGGGCGCCAGCGATCTCCGCGGCCACCGACGTCACGCCGACGTCAGTCAGCCCGCAGGGCACGATCCGGTCGAACCAGCTCAGGTCGGGGTCGAGGTTCACCGCGAAGCCGTGCATGGTCACCCCGCCCGCAACCCGTACCCCGATGGCCGCGACCTTACGTTCGGGCCGGGCTCGGTCCGGGTCGGCGGCCAGCCAGACGCCGGAGCGGCCACGGACCCGGCCGGTGTCGAGTCCGTACCCGGCCAGGGTCGCGATCAGTGCCTCCTCAAGGCGGCGGACGTAATCGACCACGCCCAGCGCGTGCGGCAGCGCGACGATCGGATAGCCCACCAGCTGCCCGGGGCCGTGCCAGGTGATCTTTCCGCCCCGGTCTACCTCGATCACGGGGGTACCGTCGACCGGCCGCTCGTGCGGCTCCGTCCGGCGACCGGCGGTGTAGACCGGTGCGTGCTCCAGCAGCAACACGGTGTCGGCGCGAGCGCCGGTGACAACCTCGGCGTGGATGTCGCGCTGCAGGTCCCAGGCTCGCCGGTAGTCGATCTGCTCGGAACCCAGCCCGACCCGGCAAAAGTCCACGCTCATCCCGCCAGCGTAGGAGGGTCGTCGGCCAGCCGCTGGTGCAGTAGGTGGTCCTGCCATTCGCCGGCAATGTGGAGGTAGCGCGGGGCGACCCCGATCTCGGTGAATCGGTGCCGGGCCAGGACCCGCCGGGAGGCCGTGTTGGTGAGCAGCGTCCCGGCCTGGACGCGGTGCAGCCCGAGCCCGGAGAAGGCAACTCCCAGGACCTGTCCGACCGCAGCGGTCGCGATACCGCGTCCCCAGTAGTCCGGGTCGACCCAGTAGCCGAGGTCGGTGGACGCGAAGGGTCCACCGACGATGTTGTTGAGGTTGACCCGGCCGACCAGCCGGTCGTCCGCGGTAATCACGGCGGGATAGGTCTCGTGCCGGGCTTGCCGTTCCAAGACCTCGGCCAGGACGGAACGCTGACCCGCCTCGGTGAAGTAGGCGTCCTCGCGCACCGGCTCCCACGGGGCCAGCGCCACGCGCGTTCGGCTGATCAGGGCGGCGAGCGGACCGGCGTCGTCGAGGGTGACCGGTCGCACGAAGACGTCGGGCGCGCTCAACGGCGGTGCAGGGCCGAGGCGACGGTGGTCTGCACGTCCGGAGCGGCGAAGACGTAGCCCTGCTCGATCAGTCGCTGCGGGGCAACGTACATGTCCCCGAGGAGTTGGCCCGACATCTCGCCCAGCACGGCGGAGATTATCTGCGCTGGGGCCCGCAGGAAGCGGGGCCGGCCCACAGCGCGGGCCAGGGCGTCGGTGAAGGCGGCGTTGGTGGTGGGTTCGGGCAAGGTCAGGTTGTACGGTCCGTGCGCCTGGGGGTTCGAAGCCGCCCAGCGGAGCACCCCGAGGTAGTCCGCCAAACTGATCATCGGCATTCGCTGCGAACCGTCGCCCAAGGTGGCGCCCAGCCCCAGCGACCAGGCCAGCCGCATCGGCACGAACGGACCCCCGGACCGGTCCAGCACCGGGCTGGTCCGGAGCAGCACCACCCGGACGCCGGCGTCGACCGCGGGCTGAGCCGCCTCCTCCCACGACACTGCGACCTGGGCCAGGAAGTCTTCGGCGGGCGGGGAGTCCTCGGTGTGCGGCTGGTCGCCCGAAACCGGGCCGTACCAAGACACCCCGCTGGCCTGGATCAGGACCGGGGCGTCCGCGCCCATCCGCGCTAGGGCAGTGGCCATGGTGGAAGTGGTGTCGACCCGTGAGGACAAGATGGCCTTGCGCCGCGGTTGGGTCCAAAGTCCACTGAACACCCCGACCCCGCCGAGGTTGACCACGACGTCGACGCCTTCGAAGACGGCCGGGTCGAGGTCCCTGGCGTTCGGGTCCCAGCGCCGTTCGGCCGCCGTCGCCGGCTCACGCCGGACCAGTCGGACGACCTCGATCCCGTCGGTGGCCAGCTGCACCCGCAGTGCGGTGCCCAGAAACCCAGACGCTCCCGCCAGCAGCCAGCGTGTCATCTACTCGCTCCGCTCGTGCGGATCGCGCTCGGACCCGGCGTCCTCACCCGTGTGTTTCACGTTCTCGTCCTCCATCCGCCGGCGCGCGATCCGGGTCATCTACTCGCTCCGCTCGTGCGGACGAAACCCGTGAAACGAAAAGCGTGTTTCACGTTCTCGTCCTCCATCCGCCGGCGCGCGATCCGGGTCATCTACTCGCTCCGTTACTAGCTCCGTTCTGACAACTCGGTCGGCTACAGGCCGAGCTCGGAGCCGAAGTCGCCCTCTTCCAGTCGCGCCTTGAGGGTGCTGAGGAAACGGGCGGCGTCGGCGCCGTCGACCAACCGGTGGTCATACGACATCGACAGGTACATCATGTCGCGGACCGCGATCACCTCGCCCAGGTTCGGGTCGCGGATCACCACCGGACGCTTCACCAACGCCCCGGTGCCCAGAATCGCCACCTGCGGCTGGTTCACGATCGGGGTGTCCATCAAGGTGCCGGCCGAGCCGTAATTGGTGATGGTGAAGGTGCCGCCGCTGAGCTCGTCCGGGGTGACCTTGTTCTGCCGGGTGCGGGCGGCCAGGTCGGCGATCTTCTTGGCCAGGCCGGTGATGTTCAGGTCACCGGCATCCTTGATCACCGGGACCAACAGCCCCTTCTCGGTGTCGACCGCGATCCCGACGTGCTCGGCGCTGGGGTAGGTCACCTCGCCGGCCTCGGTGTCGATGGTCGCGTTCACCTTCGGATAGACCTTCAGCGCCTCGATCGCGGCCTTGGTGATGAACGGTAGATAGGACAGGCTCGCGCCCTCTCGCCGCTTGAAGTCCTCCTTGGCCCGGCTGCGGATCCGCGAAATCGCGGTCAGGTCGACCTCGACGGTCGCGGTCAGCTGAGCCGAGACCTGGAGCGACTCCACCATCCGCTTGGCGATCGTCTTCCGCAGCCGAGACATCTTCTCGGTCGTGCCCCGCAACTGGGAGGTCTCGGTCGCCCGGGCGGCCGCCGCGGGGGCGGCTGGTGCGGCCGGAGTGGCTTCGGCCTCGGGTGCCGAACTGGCCTGCTCCGGCTCCGCCTGCTCCGCCTTCGCCTGCTCCGCTTTCGCCGCCTCGGCCGCGGCCAGGACGTCCTGTTTGCGGATCCGGCCGCCGACCCCGGTCCCGGTGACCGAACTCAGGTCGACCTGGTGTTCTCGGGCCAGCTTGCGGACCAGCGGCGTGACGTAGCTGGTTTCACCGTCGCCGCCGGAGGTACCGGACTCCGTCGGCTGGGCGGCCGCCGCATCGCCGGACGAACCCTCCTCGGTCTCGGTCAGTCGGTCCCGGTCGGCCCGGCTGAACGACGGGGGCTCGACGTCGTCGGGGACCGGCACCGGCGCCTGACCGCCTTCGTCACCGGCAGCCGTCTGGTCCTCGATGTCCTCACCCCCGGTGACGGTGGCGGTGTCGTCGGCGGACGTCGACGGACTCGACGCCCCCTGGTCCGGGGACGGGCCCTGGTCCGGGGCGGGCGCGGCACTCTTCTCGCCGACGATGCCCAGTACGGCTCCGACTTCGACCGTTTCGTCCTCGCCGACCCGGATCTCCAGCAGGGTGCCCGCGGCAGGAGACGGGATCTCGGTGTCGACCTTGTCGGTCGACACCTCCAGCAGCGCCTCGTCGGTCTCCACCGAGTCGCCGACCTCCTTCAGCCACCGGCTGACCGTGCCCTCGGTGACGCTTTCGCCGAGGGCGGGCAGCGTGACCTCGGTGCCTTCGGCCGAGCCACCGCTCGAGGCCGCCGCGGCACCTTCGTCCGCTTGCGCCCCTGAGCCGCTGTCGGCCGACTCGGCACCGGGGTCTGCGTCCTCGATCTCGGCGTCGGCTTGGGGGTTCTCCGATTCCTGTTCCGGCTCTGACGCGCCATCGCTGCCGTCGGTACTTGCGGCGCCGCCGTCGGTGTCGGCCTCACTCTGTTCGCCGACCACGGCCAGCACGGCCCCGACCTCGACGGTCTCGTCCTCGCCGGCCCGGATCTCCAGCAGCACGCCACCGGTCGGGGAGGGGATCTCGGTGTCGACCTTGTCGGTGGACACCTCCAACAAGGGCTCGTCGGCCTCGATGGTGTCGCCCACCTGCTTGAGCCAGCGCGACACCGTTCCCTCGGTGACGCTCTCGCCCAGTGCCGGAAGGGTTACTTCAGTCGACATCGCTGCTCAGGCTCCTCTTTGCGCACGTCCATCCTCACACGGTCGCGCTCAGCCTAGTGGTTGGACCGTGGTCCCCGACGACCCCCGCCGTCGGCTGTGCTTCCGCCGGATCGGCGCCGACCCGATCGGGTCAGCCGTGGGTGTGCAGGGGTTTCCCGGCCAAGGCCAGGTGGGCCTCGCCAAGGGCTTCGTCCTGGGTGGGATGAGCGTGCGGAGCGAGGGCGACCTCCTCGGGGTGAGCCTCCCAGCTCGTGATCAGTTGAGCCTCGCCGATCAGTTCTCCGACCCGTGCCCCGATCATGTGGATGCCGACCACCGGCCCGTCGGTGCACCGAACCAGCTTGACGAAACCCTGGGTCTTGAGGATCTGAGACTTACCGTTTCCGGCCAGGTCGTAGCGCAGGGTCTGCACCGAGCCGAACCGCTCCCGGGCGGCTTGCTCGCTCAATCCGACCGACGCCACCTCCGGATCGCAGTAGGTCACCCGCGGGATCTGCTCGTCCGGGACCCGGACCGGTGCCCGGTCCAGCCGGCCACGGGCGTGAGCGAAATCCTCGGCGACGAAGATGCCGTGCGCGAAACCCCGGTGCGCCAGCTGAGGTCCGAAGACCAGATCACCGACCGCGGACACGCCGGGTACGGCGGTGCGCAGCCGCTCGTCCACGGCGACGAAGCCGTGCTCCAGCACCACCCCTGCCTCGGCGTAGCCCAGGTCGGACGAACAGGGCTCCCGGCCGGCCGCCACCAAGACGACGTCGGCGTCCACCGTCGTCCCGGCCGGGTCGGCGAGGGTCAACCGGACGCCCTCGTCATCGGGGTCGACGTGGGCCACGCCGCTCCCGGTGCGCACGGAGATGCCGCGCTTGACGAACGCCCGATGCAGCGCCGCGGAGATGGCTGGGTCCTCACCCGGGAGCAGCCGGTCCAGGGCTTCGACCAGGCTCACCTGCACGCCGAACGAACGCCAGGCCGAGGCGAACTCCGCTCCGATTACCCCGCCACCCAAGACCACCGCTCGCTGCGGCAACGTGTCCAGGGTCAGGGCATGCTCGCTGGTCAGCACCCGGACGCCGTCGGGCGTGACTCCCGGCAGTGGGCGGGGCCGCGATCCGGTGGCCAGGACGACCGACTCCGCCCGCAAGGTGCGCCGGTCCACCCGTACCGCCGGGTGAGAGCCGGTGGCCACCAGCCGGCCCTCGCCCTTGACCACGGTGATCCCGCGGGAGGCCACCAGCCCGGTGAGTCCGCGGTACAACCGCTCGACCACTCCCTGCGCGTACGCCGAGACCCCGGCGAGGTCGATGGCGTCGACGTGGGCATGGACACCGAACTGCGCCCCGGAGCGGGCGGCGTCGGCGACCTCGGCGGCATGCAGGATGGCCTTGGTCGGGATGCAGCCGCGGTGCAGGCAGGTTCCGCCCACCAGATCACGCTCGACCAGGGCGACCCGCAGCCCGAGCTGGGCCGCGCGCAGGGCACATGCATAACCGCCACTGCCGCCGCCCAGCACCACCAGATCGAAGTTGTCGTCGTCCACTCGCCCAGTTTTCCTCATCGTCGAGCGGATCGTGCCTTTCCGCTCGACGCGGACTTACGACGGGAGCCATGCGGACGTGGCCGTCATACTGGAACTCATGGGCTGGCTGCGACGAACCACGAGTCGCGTTCGGGTCCGTCGCGGTCGGTCCGGCTCAGCCGGCGCCGCGGCGGTGGACGAGGCCGTGACCCAACACCTGACCGCCTTCGCCCGGAGCCGCCGGGGGGTCGAGGCTTTCGTCGAGCCGCAGACGTCGGTCACCCGTACCACCTTGCTGTTGGTGGCCTACGACGGTGAGTGGACCCGACGGGTCGTGCCGTCGCCGCAGTGGGCGCACGCGTTCGCCGAATCTCTGCAGATTCCCGGGTACGATGCGGCCGTCGTCGGCTACCCGCAGCGGATGCGCGACTACAACACGCGCAACAAGAAGCATCCGGACCTGCGCTGACCGCCCGCGTCGACCCACCCGAAGACTTTTCTGGCGCCGCCACCAAACCGTCGTTGTCAGGCCTCCGAACTCTCTTCGTGCGGGGCGTTTCGGGGCTCCCCTGACGGCTCCGGGCCGAGAGGCCGCGCTCGGCACGAGCCGTGCCGGCAGGGTGTGCAGCGTGGGGATGGGTGCGCGACGCCGGGGCACTGTCGGCACGGCTCTTCCCCCGATCGGGCTAGATCGCGGACGAATTCGTGCCGAAAACCAACCAATCCCGCACGAGTCCTGGACCGAATCAGACTCAGGTGAACGGAGAGGGCTGGTGCCTACCGGCTCTCGCCGGGGGGCGCGTTCACCGGCAGGACCGGGCCGGTGGTGGCTCGTGGCGACCGGGATGGGTGGCCGCGAACCGAGAGTGAACCGGTCTGGTCGATGCGGCGGCCGTTGGGGACGCGGCCGCCGCGTCCCGACCGATCTTTCGCTACCGGGCGAGCTGGTGAGCGAGGGCGACCAGCGTCCGGACGGCGACGCCCGTTCCGCCGGGGCTGACGTATCCGTACGGCTCGCCGGCGTGGAACGCGGGCCCGGCAATGTCCAGGTGGGCCCACGGGGTCCCCTCGTCCACGAACTCTTGCAGGAACGCCGCCGCCGCCAGGGCCCCGCCGTAGCGGTTGGTCGCGGTGGAGCGGAGATCGGCGACCTCGGAGTCGAGCCGGCTCCGCGTCTCGGCCGGGATCGGCAACGGCCAGAACGCCTCGTCGGCCGTCTTGGCCGCTTCGAGCACCCGGGCCGCGGTGACGTCGTCGTTGGCCATCACCCCTGCGGTCCGTTCGCCCAGGGCCACCACGCACGCTCCGGTCAAGGTGGCCACGTCGACGACCAGGTCAGGTGCGTCGGCGTTGCTGCGGGCCAGTGCGTCGGCCATCACCAACCGGCCCTCGGCGTCGGAGTTACCGTTCTCGACCGTGGTACCGCCGTACAGCGTAAGGACGTCGGAGGGCCGGTACGCCTGCGGGCCCGGCATGTTCTCCGCCATCGCGCCGTAGGCGGTCACGGTGATCTTCAGCCCGAGCCGGGCGATCGCGTCGGTGGCCGCGAGCACGGCGGCGGCGCCGGCCATGTCGCACTTCATCGTGTACATCCCGTCGGCCGGCTTGAGGTTCAGCCCGCCGGTGTCGAAGGTGATGCCCTTTCCGACCAGGACGAGGTGGGTCTTGGCTCCCCGCGGGCGATAGCTGAGCCGGACCAGCCGCGGGGGCCGGGACGAGCCGCCGCCGACCGCGAGCAGGCCGCCGTACCCCTGCGCGGCGAGATCCTGCTCGTCCAGCACCTCGGTGCTGATCCGGGTGTCCTTGACCAGGGCGGCGACCTGGTCGGCGAAGGACGCGGGGAAGAGCAGATTGGCGGGCAGATTGACCCAATCCCGAGCGGTGACAACCGCCTGGGCCAGCACCGACGCGAGATCGGCTACGGCCACGTTGTCGTCGGTCTTGACCGGGCCGTCGTGCAGCACGCAGACCCGTCCCGGCGCGGTCGAGGGGCCAGGCTCGGAGGTGACCCCGCGATAGCGGTATCCCCCGAGCAGCGCGCCTTCGGCGACCGCCTGCAGCTCAGCCGCGCTGCGGCTCCCCAGGCTGACCGCCACCATCCCCGAGTCGTCGTCGGCGAGGCCGCCGGCCTGGCGGATCCCCACCCCGGCGCCGGAGCGAAGCTCGCTCGTCTGGACCTTCTCCCCGAGGCCGACGACCACGATCCGCAGGCCGTCGGCGCCGGGCAGGGTCCGGTGGTGCCCGGGACGGCTGCTGGCCCCGACCGACGCGGCCATCGCCGCCACCGAGCCACCGAAACGCTTGCCGAACGCCTTCTCGACTCGGGCCGGAACACCGCGAATCCCTTCGCCGTCGTAGCCCACCACCAAGATGTCGGCGCCTCGGGGCAGCGTGCGGGTAACCATGAGATCGGGAACGACAGTCGGGGGCACGAGATCACCTCGAGGAGTTGGTAGGACGCCCGCGGTGAAGGGTCACCGGGGGCGGGTCCG
Organism: Friedmanniella sp.; assembly: GCA_965218535.1. Lineage (GTDB taxonomy): Bacteria > Actinomycetota > Actinomycetes > Propionibacteriales > Propionibacteriaceae > Microlunatus. The sequence continues at coordinate 219,518 of CBDCLF010000001.1, read as the reverse complement.
GGAGGACACGGGTCAGGGTAGTGCCGGTCCGAGCCGGGCCGTGACGGCGGGAGCCGCAATTGGGCGTGCGGTAGGTTCACGGCGTCGGCGAGCGGTTGACCGACCGGGTCGGCCCGTTCCCGCGAACCACCCCAGGAGCTGAGCCCACGAACCGGGAGAAGGAAGTGTCTGAACACCAGCCGTCGGCCCTGGTGCGATCACCCCTGCACGAACGGCACGTGGCCGCCGGTGCCCGGTTCGCGGCCTTCGGCGGATGGACGATGCCGTTGGAGTACGCCGGCGGCGGCGTGATCGCCGAACACGTCGGGGTGCGGCAGCGGGTGGGGCTGTTCGACGTCAGCCACCTCGGCAAGCTGGTGGTCGCCGGCCCGGACGCGGCCGGCTTCTTGAATCGTTGCCTGAGCGCCGACCTGGGCAAGATCGGTCCCGGTCAGGCCCAGTACAGCATGGTGTGCGACGACCAGGGGGGTGTGCTGGACGATCTGATCGCCTACCGAGATTCCGATCGGCAGCTGCTGCTGATCCCGAACGCCGCCAACGCCGACCGGGTTGCCGAACTTCTCGCTCGTGCTGCGCCGGCCGACGTCTCGGTGTCGAACCGGCACCGCGACTATGCGGTGCTCGCCCTCCAGGGTCCTCGGGTCGACGACGTGCTCGGCGCCCTAGACGTGGCGGTGGCGCTGTCCTACATGGGCTTCGCCCGGGTCGAACTGGCCGGTGTCGAGGTGACCGTGTGCCGCACCGGCTACACCGGGGAGCGCGGTTACGAGTTGATCGTGCCGGTCTCGGGTGTCCTGGCGGTCTGGGACGCGCTGGTGGAGGCGGGCCGGCCGCACGAGCTGGTGCGGGCCGGACTCGCGGCCCGGGACACCCTGCGCACCGAGATGGGCTACCCGTTGCACGGGCAGGACCTCGGTCCGGCGATCAGTCCGGTCCAGGCCCGGCTCGGCTGGGCGGTGGGGTGGGGCAAGACGGAGTTCTTCGGCGCCGCCGCCCTGCGCCGGGAGAAGGCGGCCGGCCCCACCCGGCGGCTGCGCGGCCTGCGGGCTCTCGGTCGGGGCATCCCCCGGCCGGGGATGACCGTCCGCGACGAGTTCGGCGCGGTGCTCGGCGAGGTCACGTCGGGCACCTTCTCCCCGACGCTGCGGACCGGTATCGCCTTGGCCCTGCTGACCACCGACCCGGCCGACGGTGACACCGTCACCGTCGACGTCCGGACCCGCTCCGAACCGTTCCAGCTCGTCCGCACCCCCTTCGTCCCCTCCCACGTCCGCGATCCGTGAGCGGCCGCCGACGCGCTCGGGTCGCTCACCTGCTGGTGGTCCTGGCCGGGCTGGTCGCGATCGTCTACGGTCTCGCCTTCGCCGACTCGGCGACGCCCACCTGTCGCGGGGTGCCGATGGGACCGGGGTCGGTCTGCGCGAAGGCCGACGGTTCGGCCGGTCAGACCTACGCCCAGCGCGTGGCGACCCGGCGGACGGCCCGGCCGGTGGTGATCGGGGTGGGTGTTGTGGTCACCGGCTTCGGTGCGCTGCTGCTCACCGCCGACCGACGCCGCCGGTCCGGCCGGGGCTCAGCGGTCGAAGAGGCAGGCTGAGGCCGAGCTCAGGCCGGCGTCCAGTCGGCGCCGCTGGATCGGGTCCAGATCCTCGGGCAAGTTGTCGATCGGGCGCCAGGAGACGTCGGTGGACTCCTCGTCACCGACCTGTGCCCGGCCGCTGAGGTAGTGGCAGCGGAAGGTCAGGCAGACGAACTGGCAGCGGTCGCCGTTGGGATAGAGCGTCTCCGGGTCGGTACTGACCAGCGCCAGCCGCTGCACCTGCACGTCGACTCTCGTTTCCTCGAAAATCTCCCTGACCAAGGTACGGGCGGGCTGCTCGTCGGGTTCGACGATGCCCGACGGCAGCGCCCAACGACCGTCGTCGGCCCGCCGGCCGAGGAGCACCCGGGGAGTCGCGTAGGCATCGTCGGTCCGGACCACCACCCCGCTGACCCCGGTCAGCATCAACCGGCCAGAGCCGTAGTGCCGGCGGACGTCGGCGATGAACGGGGGAGTTGGCACGCACCCTCCTAGGGGACTCAGTCGACGTCGGCCTCCAGGCCCATCGGCCCGTAGACCAACCGGTCGGCCTCGTACAGGCTGACCGCGCGGATCCCGGCTTCGAGGAGATCGGGGTAAGTCTCGCCGAGCCAGGTCTCAGCCTCACCCTGGGTCAGGAACCGCTCGTCCAGGGCGGCCGTACGAGCGCTGCGGGGTGGGGCAACCCAGTGCCAGTCCAAGGCCACGCTCAGTACGCCTCCCCGCGTTTGACCCGCGGCCGGGGAATCCGGAATCGCCGGATCTGGATGGCCCGGTTGACCCCGTAGAAGAGCAGGCCCTTGGGACTTGAGCGCGGCATCCGGGTAGCCAGGATCCGCTTGAAGCGGCGCCACATGAAGAACAGGTCGACGAACACCGACAAGATGTAGAGGTACATCACCGCGGTGCCGATCACCGCCGCCTGCGGTACGGCCTGGTTGAGGAAGCTCAAGGCCAAGATGATCACCAGTGCGGGGAGCAAGATCTCACCGAGGCTGAAACGGGCGTCGACGTGATCGCGCAGCAGGGCCTTCTCCGGCGTGGCGTCGCGGGCACTGAGAGCCCGCATCCGCTCGGTCCGGTTGTGTTGCGCGGCCAGAGCGCGGGACTCCCGCTTGCTGTAGGTCTGGGTCAACCGCTGCCGCCGGGCTGCCTCGGCTTCGCGGCGGGTGGGAGTCGGCCCGGCCTTGCGACCGGTCGGATCGCTCGGCTCGGGCGACGGGTCGGGACGGGCGGGCGCGCCGGTGCCGTTACGCCGGAAAAGTGCCACAGGTGCCTCTCGCTGCCTCGGGTGCGGGGCTGCCTCGAAGGTGAGGTGCTCTGGGATTCTCCCAGGGTGAACCCCGGAAACGAAACGCCTCGCGCCCGCCGATACCCACCCGGTCCGCCGCGGAGATACGGTAGGTCCCGGTGCGTGGCCCGGTCCCGCACTTCTTCGAGCCGGTAGGAAGGACCAGCTGACCCCATGAGCGGCATCTTTCAGCGCATGTCGATGATCTTCCGAGCCAAGGCCGACAAGACCTTGGACAAGATGGAGGACCCTCGTCAGACCCTCGACTACTCCTACCAGCGACAGTTGGAGCTGCTGCAGAAGGTCCGTCGCGGCGTGGCTGACGTCGCGACCAGTCGGAAACGGATCGAGCTGCAGGCCAACGGACTGTCCACCCAGGCCGACAAGCTGACCCAGCAGGCGCAGAAGGCGCTCGAGGTGGGACGAGAAGATCTGGCCCGGGAGGCGTTGACGCGACGCTCGGGAATCCAGCAGCAGCTCACCGACCTGCAGACCCAACACGCGCAGCTGCAGGGTGAAGAGGAGAAGCTGGTCCGGGCCAGCCAGCGGCTGCAGGCCAAGGTCGACGCGTTCCGGACCAAGAAGGAGACGATCAAGGCCACCTATTCGGCGGCGGAGGCCCAGACCCGGATCGGAGAGGCCTTTTCGGGGATCGGGGAGGAGATGGGTGACGTCGGACTTGCGGTGCAGCGGGCGGAGGACAAGACCGCGCAGATGCAGGCCCGGGCCGGGGCGATCGACGAGCTGCTGGCCAGCGGAGCGCTGGACGACCCGACCGGAACGACCAAGGACGACATCACCCTCGAGCTTGAGCAACTCGCGTCGACCTCCGACGTCGAGGACGAGCTGTCCCGGATGAAGTCGGCCATCGGTACCGGCCGCGGTGCTGCCACGCCGGCGATCGAGCCGACCCCTCCGGCCCAGTCCGCCGGTACAGAGGCGGGGGCCGACCCGCAGAGTCAGCCGGTGCCGCCGGCCCAGCCCGAGAGCGGTGACCTGCGGTGATTGTGCGCATCCTCAACGAGGGGCAGTGGGAGCTCGACGACGCCGCACTGAGCCGGCTCAACGTCCTCGACGATGCCGTCGAGCAAGCCGTCGGCGCAGTCGACCAGACCGCGTTGAGCCGAGCCCTGCAGGAGTTGTTGAGTGAGGTCCGGGCCGCCGGCGATCGCATTCCCGACTCCGAGATCCGCGACTCCGACCTGATCCTGCCCGACGTCGACGCCAGTCTCGACGACGTGGCCGCCATGCTGAGCGAATCCGACGAGGGCCTCATTCCCAATTAGCCTCGGTCCGAGTAAGCCCGGGGACCAGCCCGGCCCGAACGAGCAGGGGAGGGTTGCGGTGCGAGTCCTGATCGCCACCGATCGGATCGGCGGTCTCGACTCGTCCTCAGCCGGCAACGTCCTCGCCGCCGGGTGGCACGAGCGGGGGCACCGCGTGCTCACCGTGCCGGTAGGCGAGGCCGGTGAGGGCTTCCTCGGTGCGGCCGCCGATCGATACGGGCTGACGGTCAGCGTCGAGGGAGAACGCGGCGTCCTCACCAGCAGCGCGGTCGATCACGGAATTGCCCTGCTCAGGGTGGAAGACCCCGAGGTCGAGCCCGGGGTACCGCTGGGCCGGTCCTCGGCTCCGTTGGGCCACGCGCTGCGCCGGATCCTCGACACCGGGTGCCCGCGACGGGTCTTGGTCGACCTGACCGGGTGCGCCGTGCACGACGCGGGAGCAGGGATGCTGTCCGCCCTCGGACTCAGTGCTGATCGAGCGCTGACCGCCGGCGCGGCCGGGCTGGCGCGTGTGCGCCGGGTCGACGTTGCGCCGGCCCGGGCTCGACTGGCCGGTGTAGAGCTGGTCGGCGTGGTGCCGGTGGAGGAGTCGAGCCGGGCCCTGGTCGGCCTGCGCGGGATCACCTCGTACCGCGGCCGGGAAGCCGGGCTCGACCCTTCGCTGCTGCTGCAGACCGATGACAATCTCTCCGGCTTCGCCCGGCTGGTCGACGCCGAAGCGATGGGTCGACCCGGAGCAGGCGCTTGCGGAGGACTGGGATTCGCCGTTCTCGCCCTCGGTGGGTCTCTGCGTACCGGCACCGCCCTGGCCCTGCACGAAACGGCCTCGGCCGACGCACCCCCGCGACCCGACCTGGTCCTCACCGGCTGTTCGGCCTTCGATTTCGGTACCCGCGGCGGTGGGGTCGTGGCCACCGCGGCGACGTACGCCGCCGGCCAGCTGGCCCCGTGCGTGGTCCTGGCCGGCGAGGTGCTTATCGGCAGCCGGGAAATGCGCACCCTAGGGGTGGAGGCTGCGTACGCGGTCCACGACTCCCGGCTCGACGGCCGCGCCCGCGATGTCACCGCCGAGGAGCTGGCCAAGACGGCCGCCCGGGTGATCCGCTCCTGGAGCTGGTAGATCCGTGCTCCTGGCCGGTCGACGAGACCGAGCCCACCCCCGACTCACCTTGGAGCCCGCACCGCGGCGACTTAGACTAGTGGCACTGCAGTGGCCGCCCTGGCCATGCCGAACGCGCATTATTGACCTTGCCGCACCGAATACGGGAGACGCCATGACCACGACGAGCAACCCCTCGATCGTCGAGACCCCCACCGCCGCCGACGGTGTCGTGTTGAGCGACGGAGCCGCCAGCAAGGTCAAGGCCCTGCTCGAAGGCGAGGGGCGAGACGATCTGGCCCTGCGGGTGGCGGTTCAGCCGGGCGGTTGCTCCGGTCTGCGCTATCAGCTCTTCTTTGACGAGCGGCACTTGGAAGGCGACGTGGTTAAGGGGTTCGGCGGGGTCGAGGTCGTCACCGATCGGATGAGTGCGCCGTACCTGATGGGCGCGACGATCGACTTCGTCGACACCATCGAGAAGCAAGGCTTCACCATCGACAACCCCAACGCAACCGGATCCTGCGCCTGCGGCGACAGCTTCCACTGACGCCTCACCGCTGCGGAGGAGGTCTGTATTGCTCCGCAGCCGGTGCACACCGCCCTGTCCCCACCGAGTCCGGGGGCAGGGCGGTACTGCGTTGAGGAGCCGCCGAACTTAGAGGCAGGAGCGTGCCTCCGAACTCACCTGCTCGTCCGAAGAAGACGTGAAGACGCTTCTGCTCGACAGTGGCCGGCAACGCACCAAGACCACCGGCGGCGAGACGATTTTGCTGCGTTAGGGTGGGTTCGAAACCGGTCGTCAGCGGGTAAGTCAGGACCGCGGTCGGTGGTGTGAGCAGACGGGTGTGAGCAGACGGCGGTGTGAGCAGACGGCGGCGTGAGCAGACTGGGGACGAGTCAGATTCAAGAACGTGCGGAAACCGCGACGGCGGTCATGATCCAAGCGAGAGGGACGACGTGGGTGGCAGCAGACAACCCGGCGCGGCCGGTCACGCCGCAGGTCGGCGGATGCGCGTGACGCGAACGGTCCGGCGGGCTGGGATCGGTCTCGGGGCCGCTGCGTCGACGCTGCTCGCCGGGTGCTCGGCCCAGACTGTGGGGGAGTTGAAGCGACTGGGACTGCCCGAGGCGGCGACCACCCAGGCTCCCAACATCGGGAACCTGTGGATTGGAACCTGGGTGGCGGCCGGAGTGATCGGCGTTTTCGTCTGGGGCCTGATCGGCTGGGCGTCTTTCCGATACCGCAGCAACACCAACGACATGCCGCGGCAAAACCGCTACAACCTGCCGATGGAGATCTTCTACACCGTCGCACCGTTCGTGGTGATCGGCGTGCTGTTCTACTACACGATCTTGGCCCAGAGCGCGGTGCAGGCCAAGATACCTAATCCTGATGTCACCGTCGACGTGGTCGGCCAGAAGTGGGCCTGGACGTTCAACTATCAGTCCGCCGACGATCCCGCGGTGGGCACAAACGTCTGGGAAACCGGCACCATCAACGAGCCGTCCGACCTGTATCTGCCGGTCAACGAGTCGGTGCACTTCAACCTCACCTCACCCGACGTCAACCATTCGTTCTGGGTACCGGCGTTCTACGAGAAGCTCGACGTAATCCCCGGTCGGACCAATAACTTTTACGTCACTCCGAACAAGGAGGGGGTGTTCCGGGGCAAGTGCGCCGAACTGTGCGGGACCTACCACTCCACCATGTTGTTCACCGTGCACATCGTCAGCCGGGCCGAGTACGAGGCCCATCTCAAGTCCCTCGCCGCCGCCGGCCAGACCGGCACGGCCAAGGGCGCCGCAATGGCCAATGCGCAGGGCGCGGCCAAGCAGAACCCCGTCGAGGAAGTGGGTAATCGATGACCACCCTGCAGCGCACCGCGACCGAGATCGCGGCACCGACCCGCCAGCTGGGGACGATCTCGTGGAAGTGGATGGTCACCACCGACCACAAGGTGATCGGCAACCTCTACTTCATTACCTCGATGCTGTTCTTCATGTTCGGCGGCATCCTCGCGCTCGGTATCCGCGCTGAACTGGCCTTTCCCGGTCTGCAGTACCTGTCGTACGAGACCTACAACCAGTTCTTCACCATGCACGGCACGATCATGTTGTTGCTGTTCGCTACCCCTTTGTTCGCCGGGTTCGCGAACGCCATCATGCCGCTACAGATCGGGGCTCCCGACGTCGCGTTCCCGCGGCTGAACATGATGGCCTACTGGCTCTATCTGTTCGGCGGCTTGGTCACCGTGTCGGGTTTCCTCTCACCCTCCGGACCGGCAAGCTTCGGCTGGTTCGCTTACGCCCCGCTCAGCGATGCGGTCAACTCACCCGGCGTCGGTGGCGATTTGTGGATCATGGGCCTCTACATGGCGGGTCTGGGGACGATTTTGGGGGCGGTCAACTTCGTCACCACCATCCTCACCATGCGGGCGCCGGGGCTGACGATGTTCCGGATGCCGATCTTCACCTGGAACATCCTGGTCACCTCGATCCTGGTGCTGATCGCGTTCCCGATCCTGGCCGCGGCACTCCTGGTGCTGGAGGCCGACCGGGTACTGGGTGCGCACGTGTTCGATGCCGCGGTCGGGGGCCCGATCCTGTGGCAGCACCTGTTCTGGTTCTTCGGCCACCCCGAGGTCTACATCATTGCGTTGCCGTTCTTCGGCATCATCACCGAGATCTTGCCGGTGTTCAGCCGGAAGCCGATCTTCGGCTACGTCGGTCTGGTCGGGGCGACGATCTCGATCGGGGCGCTTTCGGTGGCGGTCTGGGCGCACCACATGTACGTCACCGGGTCGGTGAACCTACCGTTCTTCTCCTTCATGACGTTCTTGATCGCGGTTCCGACCGGGGTCAAGTTCTTCAACTGGATCGGGACGATGTGGGGCGGCAACATTGCTATGCGCACACCGATGCTCTGGGCGGTCGGTTTCTTGGTCACCTTCTTGTTCGGCGGGTTGACCGGGGTCGTGCTGGCCAGCCCGCCGTTGGACTTCGCGCTCTCCGACTCTTACTTCGTGGTGGCGCACTTCCACTACGTCGTGTTCGGCACGGTGGTGTTCGCGATGTTTGCCGGGTTCTACTTCTGGTGGCCGAAGTTCACCGGCCGGATGCTCGACGAGACGTTGGGCAAGGTGCACTTCTGGCTGCTCTTCATCGGTTTCCACACCACGTTCTTGGTCCAGCACTGGTTGGGTGTGGAGGGTATGCCTCGTCGCTACGCGGACTATCTGCCCAACGAGGGCTTCACGGTGCTGAATCAGATCTCGTCCGCCGGTGCCTTCTTGCTCGGCGCCTCAATGCTGCCGTTCTTCTACAACGTGTGGAAGAGCCGAAACAACCCCTTGGTCGGCGTCGACGACCCCTGGGGCTGGGGTCGGTCGATGGAGTGGGCGACCTCTTGCCCGCCGCCTCGGCACAACTTCACTTCAATTCCTCGGATCCGGTCCGAGGCGCCCGCCTTCGACCTGCACCATCCTGAGGTGGCCCTGTCGGAGTACAACGACATCGGCGGGGAGCTGCACGACACGTTGGTGGATTCCGGCGAAGACACCGGACGCCGCAGCGAGTTGGAAGAGCGAGTTGTGGGGGTCTCCAGCGATCCGACGGCGGCCTTCGACGACGCCCATCCGAACCAGTCCCCGTCGCCGGAGGGCGGCCAGCAGTGAGATCCGAAACCTGGGTCTTCTTGGCCATCTCGGGGTTCTTTGCGCTGATCTCGCCCATTTACTATCTGATGAGCAACGATCCGGCCGGGACCGTGGCGTTGACGTTGACCTTCTTGCTGACCTTCATGATCGCCCTCTACCTCGGTCTGGTCTCCCGGCGGATCGACCCTCGGCCCGAGGACCGGAAATCCGGCGAAATCGCTCAGGGCGCGGGCGAACTCGGCTTCTTCTCGCCGCAGAGTAAATGGCCGCTGTTCGTCTCGCTGAACTTCACCCTGGTCATTTTGGGCCCGGTCTTCGGCTGGTGGCTGACCATCCTGGGGTTCGGTCTGGGTACACTCACCCTGACCGGCCTGGTGTTCGAGTACTACCGCGGGGACCACGCTCACTAGTACTCTTCCTCGCGCCCGGTGCTGCCCGGAACGTCGTGTCTTCCTCGCTCGGTCGCACGCTCCGACTAGGTGAAATGCTCGCCTTGGCTTGAAGGGGGCGGCGTGCTCCTCACTCGTCCAGACACGACGAGGTCAGCACCTGACCGACGCTCGGAAGGGCGCAGTCGAGTGCGTGCGTGGCGGGGTTTGCTCGGCGGCTGTCTGCGGGGGAGTGGTCGGGGTGGCGTCAAGCCGAGGGGTGGGGTGATACTCGGGGGATGTGTCGGAACATTCGAGCGTTGAACAACTTTGAGCCGGCGGCGACGGCGGGGGAGGTGCAGGCGGCGGCGTTGCAGTACGTCCGTAAGGTCTCCGGGACCGCCAAGCCGTCGAAGGCGAACGAGGAGGCCTTCGAGCGGGCGGTGCACGACATCGCCCACGCCACCGAGCATCTGCTGGCCGATCTGGTCACCACCGCACCGCCGAAGGACCGCGACGAGGAAGCGGCCAAAGCCCGGGCCCGGTCGGCTAAGCGGTTCGCCTCCGCCTGAGCCCCCGCGGCACGATTTGGGGCATCATGGGGTACGTGCGGCGACGCGCCACGAGACAACCGGATCGGTGCGCCGAACCGGGGCCTGAGGCACCCTCAGGGCTACCGCAGTCACCTGGCCGAATGAGCGCCGGGGCCTCTCTGCGCTTCGCGCAACGAAGCCCCGACCGTGCAGGACTGGTCGAGGAGCGTCGCCGCTCCCTCATCCTCCCCGCGACCCCCAGCCGCGACGCCGCGTGCCGATGAGCCCGGGCGTCGATCTCCGGCGGCGGGCGGCGGCGCTCGGCTCGGCTACTCCTTGCTGCGGAGCGACTGGCGCGCCGACTCGTTGGCCGTGGCCGTGGTCGAGGTGCTCCTGCCGGACGGAATACCCGCCGCAGAGCAGAGCGCCACCCGAGCGCAGGTCAGGCGCCTGGTCGCGGAGATCCAGGTCACTCCTCAGGACCGACCGGGTGCGCTGCTGGCGCTGCTCGAACGCAGCGAACCGTCCCTCGACCTCCTCAGGGCCGACCGGGTGCGCTGCTGGCGCTGCTCGAACGCAGCGAACCGTTCGCCCTATTGCCGCACCCCCCGTTCTACCGGCCGGCGCTGACCCCATCCGGTACCGCGATGATCACCAATCCCTGGTCGTTGCCGGTCCTGCACGACGTGGCCGCGCTAGCCGACTGGGTCCGCACCGACCTCCGGCACCTGCTCTGGCTCGCCGACCCCCAAGATCGGCGGCGGCGGGCCCGACCGGGATCCCTGCACGTCTACGACCGGGTGTGGTTACGTCGCGGCGACCGGGCGCCCCGGCTGCTGGAGGCGCCCACCCCGGTGCTGAAACGAATCCAGCACACGCTCCTGGAGAACCTCGTCGGGCGGATTCCTGCCCACCCGGCGGCGCACGGCTTCGTCCCCGGACGGAGTGTGCTCACCCATGCGCGGGAGCACCTAGGTCAAGATCTTGTCGTCAGTGCGGACCTGCGGTCGTTCTCTCCAGTCAGTGCGGACCTGCGGTCGTTCTTCTCCAGTGTCCGGACCGCGCGGGTCCGGGGGATCTTCGAAACCGCCGGCTATCCCGAGGCGGTCGCGATCCTGCTGGCCGGCCTCACCACGACCGCGACCCCGCGGCGGGTGCTCACCGGGATGCCCGCCGGCGGAGCCGGGAACGACCGCTTCGCCCTGTCCGCCCTGCTCCGCGGCGGCCATTTGGCCCAGGGTGCACCGACCTCACCGGCCCTGGCCAACGCGGTCTGCTACCGGTTCGATTCTCGGCTGGCCGGCTACGCCGGCGCGTGCGGGTTGCACTACAGCCGCTACGCCGACGACCTCGCGTTCTCGGGGCCGATGCTCCGCCGGACCCAGGTGGCTAAGTTCCTCACCCGGGTGGCGGCCCTGGCCCGGGAGGAGGGTTTCGCCCTTAACCCCGCCAAGAGCCGGGTCAGCGCGCGGACAGCTCGGCAGCAGGTGACCGGGGTCGTGGTCAACCGACGACCCAATCTGGTCCGGTCCGAGTGGGACCAGCTCCGGGCAGTGTTGCACGACGCGGTCCGGCACGGACCGGAGGCGGCCAACCGGCACGGGCACCCCGACTTCCGCGCGCACCTGCAAGGCCGCGTCGCCTGGGCCAGTGCGGTCAATCCCGGCCGTGCGCGGCGAGCCCAGGAACTGCTGTCGGCGATCCGCTGGCCGTGATCCAGCGACAGACCACGACGACTAGGGTGGGCAGATGGCTGGTGAGGTGCTGCGCTACGCGGCGTTCACGCAGGACGGCCGGGGCGGGAACCCGGCCGGAGTGGTGCTGGACGCGAACGGCCTCGGCGACCAGCGGATGCAGCAGATTGCGGCCGAAATCGGCTATTCCGAGACCGCGTTCCTGTTTCCCCGCGACCATGAGCGCAACGTCTACGACGTCCGCTACTTCGCCCCCGTTCAGGAGGTGCCCTTCTGCGGGCACGCGACCATCGCCGCCGCCGTTGCCCTGGTCGAGCGGCATCTGGCCGAGGAGTTGGTCTTCCATACCCCCGCCGGGCTGGTCACGGTCAACACCCACAGATCCGACACCGGCCTGGTGGCGGAGTTGACCAGCGTGTCGCCGCGGGTGGTGGAGGCGCCGGCCGACCTGGTCGACGCTGTGCTCGGGGCGCTGGCCTGGCGTCGGGAGGAGCTCGATCCGGACTACCCGGTCCGACTGGCGAACGCCGGGTCGGAGCATCTGGTCCTGGTCAGCCGGACCTCGGAACGGCTGGCTGACCTCAACTACGACTTCGACACCCTGGCCCAGATCATGCGTGACCACGACCTGGTGACGGTGCTGCTCGTCTGGCCTGAGGGCCGCCGGCGATTCCGGGTCCGGAACGCGTTTGCGGGCAGCGGCGTGGTCGAGGACCCCGCGACCGGAGCCGCCGCCGCCGCCTTCGGCGGTTATCTTCGCGACCTCGGCAAGATCGGCCCGAACGCGTCGTTCGTCATCTCCCAGGGTTCGGAGATCGGCCGGCCGAGTGCGATCGGGGTGAGCGTGGTCAAGGGAGAACCCGGGATCCGGGTCCGCGGCGAAGCCCGGGCCATCTCCGCCTGAGGCTCTTCTCGATCGAGGTCTGAGGCTCTTCTCGATCGGTCGAGCGGGCCGCAAAGGGACGTGCCCGCTCACCAGCTGGCGTGCAGCGGCCGCCCCTCGTCGTAGCCGGAACTCGATTGGACGCCGACCACGGCCAGGTCGGCGAACTCCCGGAGGTCGACCGCACCGGCGTAGGTACACGAACTGCGGACCCCGGCCACAATGGAGTCGATCAGGTCCTCCACCCCGGGCCGTTCGGGGTCCAGATACATCCGGGAGGAGGAAATCCCTTCCTCGAACAGGGCGGCCCGGGCGCGGTCGAAGCCGCTGGAGCCGCGAGTGCGCAACTTGACCGCCCGGGCCGAGGCCATCCCGTAGGACTCCTTGTACTGACGGCCCTCAGCGTCGACCATCAGGTTCCCGGTGCTCTCGTAGGTCCCGGCGAACCAGGACCCGACCATCACACTGCCCGCCCCAGCGGCGAGCGCCAAGGCCACATCCCGAGGGTAGCGGACCCCACCGTCGGCCCAGACCGCTTTACCGTGGGCCCGGGCCGCCGCCGCACACTCCAGCACGGCGCTGAACTGGGGACGGCCGACCCCGGTCATCATCCGGGTGGTACACATCGCCCCGGGGCCTACCCCGACCTTGACCACGTCGGCCCCGGCCGCAACCAGGTCGTCCACCCCGTCGGCGGAGACCACGTTCCCGGCCACCAGCGCGACCCGACGGCCGCCGGTGTCGGCGAGCCGGTCTCGTACCTCCCGGACCGACTTCAGCGACTGCACCATCTTGTCCTGATGGCCGTGGGCGGTGTCGACGACCAAGACGTCGATGCCGGCGCGAAGCAGGGCCTCGGCGCGGGCAGCGACGTCGCCGTTGATGCCGACGGCCGCCCCGACCAGGAGTGCTCCGGCCGGATCGAGCGCCGGCCGGTACAACGTCGAGCGCAGGGCCGACTTGGCCGTCATCACCCCTACCAGCCGGTCGCCGTCGACGACCAGGGCCAGCCCGAGGTGCTGAGCGGCCAGGGTGTCGAAGATGTCTGCCGGTGAGGTGTCCGGGCCGACGGTGACGACGTCGGTCCGCATCACGTCCTTGACCTGGGCGAACCGGTCCACTCCGGCACTGTCATCCTCCTCGACCGTGCCCAGGGGCCGGCCGTGCTCCACCACGACGACCTGCCCGTGGGCGCGCTTCGGCAGCAGCGACATCGCCTCGCCGACTGTGGTGCTCGGGCTGACCAGGACCGGAGTGTCGAAGACGGTGTGGGAAGCCTTGACCTGAGAGATCACTCTGGCCACCACGTCGGTGGGGATGTCTTGGGGAATGATGGCCACCCCGCCCCGACGGGCCACCGTCTCGGCCATTCGCCGTCCCGACACGGCGGTCATGTTCGCCACGACCAGCGGGAGCGTGGTGCCGATTCCGTCGGTCGAGGTCAGGTCGACCTCGAGCCGGGACGTGAGCGACGACCGTCGCGGGACCATGAACACGTCGGCGTAGGTCAGATCGGTGGCCGGTGGAGGCTGCAGAAATCTCACCGGACCATTGTCCGCGATCCCACCCGCTCTCGACGGCTCGGATCGACCGGTGACCTACCCGCAGGCGCTGGCCGGCTGCGCTAGGTTCGGCTCGTGCCCAACGCCGACCCCGACGCCGATACCGATACCGATACCGATACCGACACCGATAGTTCCTACATCACCGAGGGTGAGGAATTCACCCGAGACACCCGCTACGTCAACACGCGCGTCACCCGCGACGAGCGGGACGGCTACCCGGTCGAGGCCGGCCGCTACCGACTGGTCGCCGCCCGTGCCTGCCCGTGGGCGCACCGGGCGGTGATCGCACGGCGGTTGCTCGGTCTGGAGGACGCGATTTCGCTGGCCTTGTGCGGACCCACGCACGACGCGCGGAGTTGGACCTTCGACCTTGATCCCGGCGGCGTCGACCCGGTCCTGGGTTACCAGCGGCTGCAGCAGGCGTACTTCGCCCGGTTCCCGGATTACCCCCGAGGGATCACCGTGCCGGCGCTGGTCGACGTCGCCGACGGCCGGCTCGTCACCAACGACTTCGCCCAGCTCACCCTCGATCTATCCACCGAATGGACGCAGCACCAGCGACCGGGCGCTCCACAGCTGTATCCCGACCCCCTGCGGGAGGAGATCGACGCCGTGGCCGAGCGCGTCTTCACCGAGGTCAACAACGGCGTCTATCGCTGTGGCTTCGCCGGGTCCCAGGCGGCCTACGAAGCCGCCTACGACCGGTTGTTCGCTGCCTTGGACTGGTTGAGCGACCGGCTGAGCACGCAGCGCTATCTGGTCGGTGACACCATCACCGAGGCCGATGTCCGGCTGTTTCCCACCCTGGTCCGCTTCGACGCGGTCTACCACGGGCATTTCAAGTGCAATCGCGCCAAGCTCAGCGAGCTGCCAGTGCTGTGGGCGTACGCCCGCGACCTGTTCGCGACCCCGGGTTTCGGCGACACCGTCGACTTCACTCAGATCAAGCAGCACTACTACCTCGTCCACTCCGACGTGAACCCGACGGGAATCGTGCCGAAGGGCCCCGACCTCTCGGGCTGGCTCGCCCCGCACTTGCGCGAGCAGCTGGGCGGGCGTCCCTTCGGTGACGGCACGCCGCCGGGTGCACCCCGACCGGCCGAGGTCGTGCTCGACCAGCTCGGTGGGAGCTGAGCGGCCGGGGCCACCCGCACCCACCCGCTCCTCAGGACTCCGGCTGGATCTGGCCGTCGACCACAACCAGGTCGGCTCGGCCGGCCGACGGGGTGACGAGCCGAGCGTTGCGCTCGTCCGAACCGGTCGCCCAGGCTCGGGCTTCCGCCTCCGACTGACCCAGCCCGACCCGGCGGGCCACCAGCCGGGCCACCCGTACGGTGTCGTCCAACGCGCAGAACCAGACCCGGTCCAACAGCCCGGCGACCTGATCCCACGGCGACGCGTCGAAAAGCAGATAATTCCCCTCGGTCAACACCAGGGCCACGTCGGGATGCACCGCGACACTGCCCGCCCGGGACACCTGCTGGGCGTGGTCGAAATCGGGAGCGTAGACGACCTCGGCGGGATCGTGGCGCCGGAGGCGGAGAAGTAGGTTGACGTAGCCCCACGCGTCGAAGGTGTCCGGAGCTCCCTTGCTCGCCCGACGCCCGAGCCGCTCGAGCTCGGTGTCGTCGAGGTGGAAGCCGTCCATCGGCACGTGTGCGACCGCCGAGGCCGGCACTCCCGCTTCGAGTAACGCCGCGCGCAGCGCCAGCACCAGACTGGACTTGCCCGTCCCCGGCGGTCCGGTGACGCCGATCAACGTCCGGGCTCGATGGTCCAAACACGCCTGCAACTGCCGGATCAGGGGAGCCAAGTTCGCCGTGCTGCTCACCACGGGCACGCTAACGCTGAATGCTCGCGGGTCGCAACGTGGGTGAACTGCAACGTGGGTGAAACATTCACCGACTACCGTGTGGGCCCAGGGGATCGACGACCGAGGAGGGCACCGGTGAACCTTGCTCCGGCCGAGGTCGAGAAGCTGCTGCTGGCGGTGGCCGGGATGGTGGCCCGGGACCGATTGGCCCGCGGGGTGAAGCTGAACTGGCCGGAATCGGTCGCGCTGCTGAGCACGTGGGTGATCGAGCGGGCCCGCGACGGCGCAGGGGTGAGCGAACTGATGACTCAGGGACGTGACGTCTTGAGTCGAGCCGACGTGATGGCCGGGGTCGCGGAGATGCTGCGAGACGTTCAGGTCGAGGCCACCTTCCCCGACGGACGCAAGCTGGTCACGCTGCACGCACCGATCCAGTGACGTAGGAGGACCGATCCAGTGACGCAGGAGGACTGACCAGTGGCCGCGATCCAGACTTCCGGTCCGGGGGCGATTCGCGTGCGGGCCGGCGAGGTCGCACTGAACGTGGACCGCGGGCCGGGTGAGCGGGGGGTCTTGGTGGTGACGAACACCGCCGACCGGCCGATTCAGATCGGCTCGCACCTGCACCTTCCCGACGCCAACCGCGGCCTCGACTTCGACCGGGTGGCCACGGCCGGCTGCCGGCTCGACATCCCGGCGGGCACGTCGGTCCGGTTCGAACCCGGCGTCGCGCGCACCGTCGAATTCGTCGAACTCCGCGGTGCACGTTCGGTGCCGGGACTGCAGCTGCGCCCCGACCCCCCGAACGCGCCCGCCACCCCCGATTCCCGGGACTGATCGGTGCGGATCAGCCGGTCCGACTACGCCGCCCTCTACGGACCGAGCGCCGGGGACCAAATCCGGCTCGGCGACACCGACTTGTGGATCGAGGTCGAACAGGATCTGACCTTCGGTGGTGAGGAGTCGGTCTTCGGCGGCGGCAAGTCCGTCCGGGAGTCGATGAACCAGGGCGTCCGTAGTGCCGCAGCGGGCGCGCCGGACACCGTCATCACCAACGTGGTCGTGCTCGACCACTGGGGGATCGTGCGCGCCGACGTCGGGATCCGTGACGGCCGGATCGCCGGCCTCGGACGCAGTGGAAACCCCGACGTCGCCGACGGCGTCGACCCGACGCTAGAGATCGGGCCGAGCACCGACATCATCTCCGGGGAGGGCCTGATCCTCACCGCCGGTGGCTTCGACTCCCATGTGCACCTGCTCTCACCCTCCCAGATCCATGAGGCCCTCGCTACCGGGCTGACCACCCTCGGCGGTGGGGGAACCGGCCCGTCGGAGGGGTCGAAGGCGACCACGGTGACGCCCGGGCCGTGGCACCTCAAGCAGGCCCACCGCGCCCTGGACGCATATCCGGTGAACCTGTTGCTGCTCGGGAAGGGCAACACTGTCTCCGGCGCCGCGTTCGAGGAGCAGGCGTTGGCCGGCGCCGGCGGTTACAAGGTGCACGAGGACTGGGGCTCCACCCCGGCGGCGATCGACGCCGCGTTGACCGGCGCAGAGCGGTGGGGACTGCAGGTCGCCCTGCACGCAGACTCGCTGAACGAAACCGGTTTCGTGGCCGGCACCGTCGCGGCAATCGCCGAGCGCAGCATTGTGGCCTTCCACGTCGAGGGGGCCGGAGGTGGCCACGCTCCGGACATCTTGACCATCGCCGGACTCCCGAACGTCCTGCCCGGCTCGACCAACCCGACGCTGCCGCACACCGTGAACACGGTGGCCGAGCATCTGGACATGTTGATGGTCTGCCATCACCTCAACCCAGGCGTACCGGAAGACCTGGCGTTCGCCGAATCCCGCATCCGGGCCACGACGATCGCCGCCGAGGACCACCTGCACGACCTCGGCGCCATCTCGGTCACCTCTTCCGACGCGCAGGCGATGGGGCGGATCGGGGAGGTGATCACCCGGACCTGGCAGGTAGCCCACGTGATGAAGCAGATCCGCGGTGCATTGTCCGGTGGCCTGCCGGCGGACAATTTCCGGGCCCGTCGCTACATCGCCAAGTACACGATCAATCCGGCCATCTGCCATGGGGTGGACCACGAGATCGGCTCGGTCGAGGTCGGCAAACTCGCCGACCTGGTGCTGTGGGATCCTCGCTTCTTCGGTGTCCGGCCTACGGTGGTGATCAAGGGCGGCGGAATCGTCGTCGGCGCCCTCGGGGACCCGAACGCCTCGATCCCCACCCCGCAGCCGGTGCTGATGCGGCCGACCCTCTACTACGGCAGCGGGGCACACCGGTCGCAGTCCTACGTCGGCCCCGCGGCAGTGGCGGCGGGACTAGCTCAGGAGTTGGGGCTGCAGCGGCAACTGGTCGCTGTCCGTCCGACCCGGGACGTCGGGAAGTCTCAGCTGATCAACAACGATGCGGTGCCCCGGATCGTGGTCGATCCCGAGACTCATGCGGTGACCGTCGACGGTGATCTGATCGTCCCCCAGCCCGCCACCCGGCTGCCGTTGGCCCAGCTCTACCAGCTCTTCTAGGGTCGACATGGAAGCCGCCTATTTCGCCCTGCTGCTGGCCGACGGCCGGCTGCCGACGGGTGCGCACACCCAGTCGTCCGGGGTCGAACCGGCCTTCGCGGCCGGGATGGAGCTGAGCGGGCTACCCGACTATCTCGGGGTTCGGTTGACCACGGTGACCGAGGTCGAGGCGGCCACCGCCGTGGTTGCGGGACGGGTCTGGCGGTACGGCGGCGACGCCACCGCCCTGGTCGAGATCGATTCCGCCTGGCGGGTGCGGACGTTGTCCGACGTCCTACGAGACGCCTCGGACCGCCTCGGACGGAGCTATCTTCGGACCGCGAGCGCGGTCTGGGAGCTCGGGGTCCTGACCGGTGACCGACCGTGGTGTCGGCCGGTGGTACTCGGAGTGGTGGCGGCGGCGGCCGGTCTGGACGCGGCGCAGACCGCCCGCCTGGTCGGCTACGACGACGTCCAGAGCGCGATCTCGGCCGCTCTCAAGCTGATGCCCTTCGATCCGGCGGTCGGCGTCGGCTGGGCTGCGGCGGCCGGTACCGGGGTCGAGGCCATGGTGGCCCGGATCAGTACGGCGTCCACCGTCGGCGACATACCCGCGCACAGTGCCCCATTGATCGAACAGTGGGGTCAGCGTCATCTCACCAGCGAAAGGCGGTTGTTCCGTGCCTGACCCTTCGACAAGCTCAGGGCAACGCCCTTCGACAAGCTCAGGGCAACGCCCTTCGACAAGCTCAGGGCAACGCCCTTCGACAAGCTCAGGGCAACGCCCTTCGACAAGCTCAGGGCTCGACAAACTCAGGGCCAGGTCGGCGCCCGCAGCGGTCGTTGCGCCTGGGTGTGGCCGGACCGGTCGGGGTGGGGAAGAGTTCGCTGATTGCCCTGCTGTGTCGCGAGCTCGGCCCCCGGTTGAGCCTGGCCGTGATCACCAACGACATCTACACCGACGAGGACGCCCGGTTCCTGCGTTCGGCCGGTGTCTTGGACCCCGAACGGATCCGGGCGGTGGAGACCGGTGCGTGTCCGCACACCGCCATCCGGGACGACGTCAGCCAGAACCTGCTGGCGGTGGAGGACCTCGAGGCCGACTTCGACCCCGTCGACCTGGTCCTGGTCGAATCCGGGGGCGACAATCTCACCGCCACCTTTTCTCCGGCGTTGGTCGACGCCCAGTTGTTCGTGCTCGACGTGGCCGGTGGGGGTGACGTGGCCCGTAAGGGTGGACCCGGAATCACCCGAGCCGATCTGCTGGTGGTCAACAAGACCGATCTCGCGCCCTACGTCGGCGTCGACGTCGCCCGAATGCTCCGGGACGCCGCGCAGGCGCGGGACGGGCGCCCCGTTGTGGCCCTATCGCGGACCGACCCAGGGTCGGTGAGCCAGCTGACCGACTGGCTGCAGCGCACGCTGGACCATTTCCGCTCCGGCCGGCACGTGGTCGCCGACCCGGGTCCGATGGCCCCGCACCGCCATTCCCATGCCGACGGTCGCGAGCACGTCCACTGACCCCGGAGGTAGCCCGAATCGAGGTCGAGCGGGTCGACGGCCGGCATCGGGCCCGGCTGATGATCGGGTTGCTCCGTCCCCAGCTGCTGGGGGCCGACCGCCGGCGGTGCCGGATCGCGCTGCTGGCGGCCGGTGCGCTGTTACTCGGCGGGGACGAGGTTTACCTGGACGTTCGCGTCGGCCCGGATGCGGTGCTGGAACTGGTCGACGTCACCGCGACGGTGGCCTACCACGGCCGTGGTCGACCCGCCACCTGGCGGGTGTCGATCGAGCTGGCGGCCGGGGCGACCCTGCGCTACCCCGGGGCGCCGCTCGTCGTCGCCGACGGTGCTGACGTGACCCGCTCACTCCGACTGGAGTTGGCCCGCGGGGCCCGGGTTCGGCTCCGGGAGACCGCGGTGCTCGGCCGCTGGGGTGAGCGCGGGGGTCGGCTCCGTTCGCAGACGCACATCACGCAGGCCGGCCAGACGATCCTGCTCGAGGAGCAAGACCTCGACCCCGCCGGATGCAGAACCGCCCCGGGGCTGCTGGGGGAGCATCGGGTGATCGACAGCGTGTGGACGGTCGGCGAACCGACTCGACCGGTCGCCGGGGCCACCGACTACGCGCTGGTCGGGGATGCGGCCGGCCTCACCCGCTGGCTGGGGTCCAGTCCGGCCGACTCACCGCTGCAGCAGGACTGGCCCGGCTGAGGCCGGACGCTCAGCCCTTGTTGGCCCCGAGAGTGAGACCGGCGACGAACTGACGTTGCAGGGCGAGGTAGATGACGAGGGTGGGGATGATGGTGAAGATCGCGCCGGCGGCGATCAGGTTGTAGTCGGAGAAGTACTGACCCTGCAGGTTCTTGATCCCGGTGGTGATGGGCAGTCGGTCACCGCTCTGGATGAACAACAGCGGCCAAAAGAAGTCGTTGTAGACGAAGATCACTTCCAAGGTGCCGAGCGCGGCCAGGGCCGGCCGGCACAGCGGGAGAATGATCGAGGTGAACTGGCGCCAAACCCCGCAGCCGTCGACCAGAGCGGCCTCGGTCAGCTCCACCGGCAGCGCCTTCATGTAGTTGGACAGCACGAAGGTGCAGAACCCGATCTGGAAGGCGGTATTGACCGCGATCACCGAGTAGTAGGTGTTCAGCAAGCTCCCGGAGTCACTGATCGACAGCGGCAGCGGGAAGAACTTGAACATACTGAACAGGGGCGCGGCCAGGGCCTGCGGCGGCAGCAGATTGCCGGCGGTGAACATGATCAGCAGCGTCACGTTGAAGCGCCAGCGGAACCGGCTGACCGCGAAGGCCATCATCGAGGCGAAGATCAGGGTCAGCAGTACCGTCGGCACGGTGATGATCACCGAGTTGACGAAGTAGGTGCCCAGCCCTGCTTGGTTCCAGGCGTCGCTGAAGTTGTCGAAGTTGAACCGGCCGCCGAAGCTGAAGTAGCCGTACTCGTTGGTGTCGGCCTTCGGGCGCAGGGCGGTGAACAAGGTGTAGACCAGCGGGATCAGCCACATCACCGACAGCGCCAGCAGCAGGATGTGGGTCCCGGTATGACGTCGGCGATGACGGCGCCCGGCGGGTGCGGCGGCCGAGCCGGCCGCGGCTCGGGTCGCGGGGACAGTGCTGGTGGCCATCTCAATCGTCCTTACTGAAGGTACGGGAGAGGTAGATGACGATCGGAATCAGGGAGACCAGCAACAGCATCACCGCCAAGGCGGAGCCGACGCCGATCACCTGCCCCTCACCGACGAGGTTTTGCACGATCAACGCCGAGATCAGCTCCAGCCCGTTGGTGCCCCGGTTGATGATGTAGACGATGTCGAAGGCCCGCAGGGCTTCGATGATGGTGATCACCACGACCACGATGTTGATCGGCTTCATGGCCGGGAAGACCACTTGAAAGAAGGTCTGCGCCGCCGATGCCCCGTCGATGGCGGCGGCCTCCCGCAACGCCGGGTCGACGCCCTTCAGCCCGGCCAGGTAGAGCACCATGATGTAGCCGGCGTGTCGCCAGGTGGCCGCCACCAGTGCAGCCCACAGGTTGACGTTGGAGTCACCGAACCAGTCGATCGCCCCCGAGGTCTGGGCCGTCCCGATGAGGTTGTTGATAAAGCCCTCGTTCCGGGCGTACATGAGCTGCCAGATGATGCCGACCAACGGCAACGACAACATCACCGGGACGAAGAAGATCGACTGGTAGATCCGGCTGCCGCGAATGTTCTGGTCCAACAGCACGGCCAGGAACAGGCCCAACGGGGTCCCGACCAGGGCCAGGAACAGCAGCCAGATCACGTTGTGCGCGATCGCGGGGTAGAAGGGCGGATAGACCTTGAGGATGAAGTCGTAGTTCGCCAGCCCGGCGCTGCGGATGTTGGCCAGCGACAAGGCGTTCCAATAGGTGAACGACAAGACGATCGAGAGCACCATCGGGATCCAGATCAGCACCATCTGGATCAGCGTCGGGACGGCGACCATCACCGCCAAGACGCCCTTGTCGCCGGCTGAGAGCTGGTGGGAACGGCGCGACCTGCGCGTGGCTTTCTGGGTGCCCGGCGTCTCCGCCCTGCTCGGAGCCGCGTCGGTACTGGTCGCCACTGTCGACTACTGGGTTGCGTAGAGCTGCTTGGCCTGGGCCTCGAGATTGGCGGTGTCGATGGTGCCGGATTTGATGAAGCCCTGCAACGCCGGGATCATCACGTTGTTGGCCATCGCGGGCAGGGCGTCCCGGTCGAAGAACTGACTGATGAACTTCGCGTTCTTGATCGCCTCCGCGCCCTTGGTGTTCAGCGGGGTGAAGCTGGAGGTGTCGGAGCCCTGCGGCGCGGGAATGTTGGAGCCGTCCACCGCCTGGTAGGCGTCGGCACCTTCGGGGGTGCCGATGAAGGCCAGTAGGTCGCGTGCGGCGGAATTGTCGCCGCCCTTCTTGGACAGCATGTAGCCGTCGATCGGCGCCTCGATCGCGTCCTGACCCTCCATCGCCATCGACGGGAACTGGAAGAAGTCCATGTCGGCCAGCGTCTTCTTGTCGGTGAACTGCTGGGTGACGAAGGAGCCGAGCAGGTACATGCCGCTCTTCTTGTTGGCCAGGGTCTGCGCGCCCTCCTGCCAGGTCGCCCCCAGAGCGTTCGGGTCCTGGTAGGGCAGGATCGACTTCCAGTTGTCGAAGACGTCGGAGACCTTCTGCTGGTCCCAGCTCTCCTTGTGCGCGCACAGGTCCTGGTGGAACTGATAGCCGTTGAGCCGCATGTCCAAGTAGTCGAAGGTGCCCATGGCCGGCCAGCCGTCCTTGTCGGCGAAGGCGATCGGGATCAGCCCGTCCTTCTTCATCTTCGCGGCCAGCGACCTGAGTTCGTCGAACGTCGTCGGCACTTGATAGCCGTACTTGTCCCACACGCTCTTGCGGTAGAAGAAGCCCCAGGGGTAGTTGTACAGCGGCACGAAGTACTTCTTGCCGTCGCTGGCGGTGGAGGCCTTGGCGAACGCCTCGGAGTAGTTCGAGCCGATCTTGTCCCACACGTCGTCGATCGGCGCGCACAGGCCCTTGTCGGCGAAGTAGCGCATCCGGTAGCCCGCGAACCAGGTGAACGCGTCGTCGGCGCTGCCTTGGAGGTAGGAGGTGATGTTGTTCTGGAAGTCGTTGTGGGGGACCGTGTTGATGGTGATCGTGTCGCCGGACTTGGCCTCGAAGGCCTTGACCATGGCCGCGTTCGCCCGCTTGGGTACGTCGTCGGAGCCCCCGGACCCCATGGTTGCCGTGGTGGACTTCGCCGAGGGTCCCGCGGCCGGCGTCTTTGCTCCGGTGCAGGCCCCCAGGATCGAGCTGCCACCCACGGCCACCGAAGCGACGGTCAGCCCCTTCAACAGGGTGCGGCGCGGTAACGGTCCAGCCGTGAAGGCGTTGGGGGTCTGACTGCTCATGCCGGCTCCTGATTGGTGAGTGCTCACTAGGCCGACCGCCGAGGTTAGGCGTCGGGTCGCGGCCCACAGCAAAGGGGCAGCGGAGCCCACGTTCCATCTCCGCCGGATCGGTGTCAAGATCGAAACACCGATCAGTATCAGATGGTTATCTTCTTGATCTTCCGGTTCTGACCGGTACTAACGCGCCGTCTGCGTTGCCGGAGCCGAGGGGCGGGTGGGGGCCGAGGGTTGAGCGGAGGCCGAGGGTCGGGCGGGACCGGTCGGGGCCACGCTCGGCGGGGCACTCGGATCGGCACTCGTCGCAGAACCAGGCGTTCCGCTCTCGGTCGGGCGCGGCGAGGACGACGGGGAGGTGGAGGGCGTCCCGCCGGGACGTGGGGTGTCTTGACCCGAGGAGCCGGCGGTGGGCCGGGTGCTGGGCTTGGCGTCAGGCTGGCGGGCGTCTCCGCCCTGGGTCACCTGGGTGATGGTCGTCCCGCCGCCACCGGACAGCGCCTGACCGGTCGCAAGTTCGATCCCGGTCAGCACGAGCGCCGCCAACGCGAAGATGGCGATCGAACCGACCAGAACCGGCTTCCAGCGCAGTCGCAGTCTCCGACGGCCTCCCTGCGAGCCGTCGTCGGCGACGGACTCTACGCCGGTGCGCCCACCGTCGGTCGGTTCCTGGTCCTGGGTCCGGTCCTTGGTCGTCCGGTTCGCGGACCTATCGGTCCACACCTGAGTGACGCGCTCGTGGGTACGACGCAGCGACGAGGTGTACAACGTGCCGCCGACGGCCACGGTCACGCTGACCAGAGCAGCCCCGGCCACCGTCCCGCCGAGACCGAGGCGGGAGCCCAAGAACGCGGCGGTCATCGAGGCGAGGGCGCCACCGATGACCTGAGCGAGGGAGAGTCCGGTTCTCGGCTTCTCGGCCGGGTGACGGGACGATTGGGGGGAGGGGGTAGGGCGGTCGTGCAGGTCGGTGCTCATGTCTCCGGGTCTGGGGCGTCGAAGGCGTAGGAACGCGGCCGTGCGTTCTCCTCATCGACGGGCATAACGCACGACCGCCGTCGATTGTTACCGAGGGTGACCGAGTACACACCAGCTCGGGCGAAGCGGAGTCGGATCAGAGACGACGAAACCCCGCTCGCCCGAGGGGGAGCGGGGTTTCGTGGCCAGGCGACTACTGCTGCGGGGTGCCCCCGGTGCTACTCGCGGTCAACTCATGGTGAGCATGCCCGTCTTGTCCGTCAATAGCATGTCCATTCCCGTCGCCGTGATGGGCGGCTTCCTCGAGCTCGGCCCGGGTCGGCTTGCGCAGGGCGTCGCCGAAGTAAAACCGGGTGGCCCGCCGCCGTAGATTTTCCCGGCGGGTTTGGCCCGCCGTCAGCTCCTCCGACTCTTCGGCCGGCAACAGGGCGTCGTGCTGCCGGTGTGACGTGAGGGCCCACGCCTCGCCCTGCCCGATCGGGCGGTGCCGTTCGGAGTACGCACCCGAGGGGTCGCGCTCGATGATGCCCGATTCTGCGCCGTGCAGCAGTCGCTCCTCATCCGAGCGCTGCAGTCCGACACAGATCCGCTTGGTGAGCATGAAAGCGACCACCGGCATCACGAACACCGCCACCCGCAGCATGTAGGTGATCTGGTTCAACGACAGGTGCAGCTGGGTGGCGACGATGTCGTTGCCACCGCCGATCCACAACATCCCGTACGCGGTCATGGCTGCCACCCCGAACGCGGTCCGGGTCGGATTGTTGCGCGGCCGGTCCAAGATGTGGTGCTCGGTCTTGTCTTTGGTCACCCAGGCCTCGACGAAGGGGTAGATCGCCATCAGGCCGAAGAACAACAGCATCGTGCCGATACCGGGGATGAAAATGTTCCAAGACCAGGTGGTGCCGCCGATGTGCCACTCCCAGTTCGGGAAGATCCGGATCGCGCCCTCGACGAAGCCCATGTACCAGTCCGGCTGGGAGCCGGCGGTGACCTGGGCGGGATCGTAGGGCCCGTAGGTCCACAACGGGTTGATCTGCATCAGACCACCCATCAGCACCAAGACGCCGAACACGATGAAGAAGAAGCCGCCGGCCTTGGCCATGTAGACCGGGAAGATCGGGTAGCCGACCACGTTCTGCTCGGTCCGGCCCGGGCCGGGGAATTGGGTGTGCTTGAGGTAGACCACCAGCGCGAGGTGGGCCGCGATCAGTCCGGCCAGCACCGCCGGCAGCAACAAGATGTGGAAGCTGTAGAGGCGAGCCACGATGATGTCGCCGGGGAACTCTCCACCGAAGATGAAGAACTCCGCCCAGGTACCGATCAGCGGGATCGACCGGATCAGGCCGTCGACGAAGCGGAGACCCGTGCCGGAGAGGAGATCGTCCGGCAGCGAATAGCCGGCAAATCCTTCGATCAGCCCGGTGCCGAGCAGGGCGACCCCGAGGACCCAGTTGAACTCACGCGGCTTGCGGAACGCACCGGTGAAGAAGATGCGCAGGCTGTGGGCGAGCATGGCGGCCAGGAAGAGCATGGCCGCCCAGTGGTGGATCTGGCGGACCAGGAGACCCCCGCGGATGTCGAAGGAGATTCCCAGGGTGGAAGCGAACGACTGCGACATCGTCACGCCGCGGAGCAGCTGGTAAGAACCTTCGTAGTCGACCTCGGCCATCGACGGCTTGTACCACAAGGTGAGGAACACCCCGGTGATCAGCAGCACGACGAAGGAGTAGAGGGCGACTTCCCCGAGCAAGAACGACCAGTGGTCGGGGAACACCTTGCGGATAAACGGCCGGCTGAGTTTGGCGGCGCCGAAGCGGTCGTCGACGTATTTCGCCGGTCCGGCGGCGCGCTTGAAGACCGGGCCCAGTTCCTGCGACGGGGTTTCGGCCTTGACGGCGGGGGCGTCGGAGACGGTGGCGGCTGGTCTGGCCATCAGTTATCCCCTTCCTTGAAGTCTTTGCGGGAGTCACGCTCGAAGAAGCTCGGGCCGACCGGGACGGTGAACTCGCTCCGGGCCACCAGGTAGCCCTCGGCGTCAGTGGTAATCGGCAGCTGCGGCAGCGCCCGCGCTGCCGGGCCGAAGATCACCAGGCCGGAGTCGCCAAGGTCGAACGTGGACTGGTGACAGGGGCATAACAGGTGGTGGGTCTGTTGCTCCCACAGGCTGATCGGGCAGCCGACGTGAGTGCAAATCTTGGAATAGGCCAGCACCCCGCCGACCTGCCAGTCCCGGCGGGAATCCGGAATCTTGATGGAGTTGGGATTCATCCGTACGATCACGATCGGCGACTTGGCCCGGGCCTGAAGATATTCGGTGCCTTCAAGCTCCTTCAGGTTTTCCGGCTCGCCGTTGACCAGTTGGCCGATCTCGAGGTCGGAGGCCTTGATCGGGGTGAAGGTGACGTCGTTGACCAGCCGAACCCCCTCCTTCCACAAGGTCTCGCGGATGGTGGCGTTGAGGTTCTTCCTGGTTGCGTACGGACCGAGATCGGCGAAACTGACGACGAGCGGGATGGCCAGAGCACCCAGAGCGCCGATCAGGCTACGGCCGAGGACCTTGCGCCGGTTGATCTGAGACTCGGCGGTCCCTTTCTGCAGCTCGGTGACCACATAGGCCCGGTCCTCCTCCGCCGAGGCGGCGCCGTGGCGATGGTCCACCAGCTCGTGGTCGTCCATCAGCTGCCGAGCCCACTGGACCGCACCCAGGCCGATCAGGAGCAGGGCCAGCCCAGCGGTCAGGCCAAGACCGAAGTGCAACGCGTTGACGTGCAGCGGGCCGAAATCGATGTACATCGTCCGCGGCACCGCGAAGTAGATCACGGCGAAGCCGATGGCCAGCACCGGAACCAGGCCGAACATGGTCGCGACCTGACGGGTCGCCCGGTCGGCGGCCGCCTCGTCGACGTCGGTCAGCCGCGGAAGGTGCGGTTCATGTCCGGGATCGGCCACCGGATACTGAGACTCCGGCACCGCCTCATCGTTACGGTGATCGAGATCGGTGCTGTGGCCGTCTCCGGCCGAGGTGCTGCGTTCGAGGTCGGTCATTTCGCCTTGGCTCCCTTCGCCGCGATCCAGATCGCGAAGGCCATCAACGATCCCAGTCCCAAAATCCAGGCCCAAAGGCCCTCGCTGACCGGGCCGAGTCCACCCAGAGCCAAACCGCCCTGGTTCGGCCGCTCGTGCAGGGTGTTCAGATAGCCGATGATGAGCCGCTTGTCCTCAGGGGTCAACACGTCGTCGTTGAACACCGGCATCTGCTGCGGCCCGGTGATCAGGGCCTCGTAGATGTGCTGGTTGCTCACCCCGTAGAGCGACGGAGCGTACTTTCCGCCGGGAAGCGCGCCGCCGGAACCCTCGAAGTTGTGGCAGGCCGAGCAGTTGGTCCGAAACAGTTGGCCGCCGCGGGCGAGCTCGTCCGGACTCAGTTCGCCGGGGGTGTACTGCGCCGGGGAGGGAATGCCCGGACCGGGGCCCAGGGTGTCCACGTACGCCGCCAGCGCGGCAATCTCTTCAGGATTGTAGCGATTGGCCTTGACCGGAGCCTGGATGTCGGGCCGGGCCAGCGGCATCCGGCCGGTAGCCACCTGGAACTCGACCGAGGCCGCCCCCACGCCGGCCAAGGGCGGGCCCTGGATGTCGGCGGTGGTCTGACCCTCGCCGTTCAGTCCGTGGCACGAGGAGCAGCCGACGGCGAACAAGGCCTTGCCGGCCTCGACCTGCTGGCTCTTGCCGGTATCGGCCGACGACTGCTGATTCGGACCGAGCAGGGTGGACAAAGCGCCCATCACGAACAGCGCCAACACCAGCAGCAGCGCTTTGGCCGCCGGGTGCCGCCGTCTCGCGGTCAGGAATCGCACGATGTATGCCCTCTCGTCGTCATGGGGAATTCAGTTGTCCGCCCCGGTTCGGATGCGCAGAGCGGGGCAGTCTTCCCGGGCCGGGCCGGGCACCCTACTTCAAGATGTAGATCGTGGCCCACAGCGCGATCCAGACCACGTCGACGAAGTGCCAGTAGTAGGAGACGACGACCGCGGTCACGGCCTGCTCGTGGGTGAAGGTCCGGGCCAGGAAGGTCCGGCCGAGCACGAACAAGAAGGCGAACAGGCCGCCGGTGACGTGTAGCGCGTGAAAGCCGGTGGCCAGGAAGAACACCGAGCCGTAGGCGTTGGCGGAGATGCTCAGGCCCTCGCTGATCAGCCCGGCGTACTCGAAGGCCTGACCGGCGACGAAGAAGGCACCCAGGCCGAAGGTGAGGTAGTACCACTCCCGCAGACCCCACTGGCGGATTTGGAGCACCGAACCGGTCCGTCCGGTCTGGCCCCGTTCGGCCGCGAACACGCCCATCTGACAGGTGAACGAGCTCGACACCAAGACCGCAGTGTTCGCGCTGGCGAAAGCTACGTCCAGCTTTGAGGTCTGGGTCTGCCACAAGGTGGCTACCCCGGCGGTGAGCCCTTGGGAGTCGGTGACGTTGCGGATGGTGAAGTACGCCGCGAACAAGGCGGCGAAGAACATCAGCTCCGAGGCCAGCCAGATGATGGTGCCCACGGCCACCCGGTCGGGTTGGCCGGCCTGCCCACGCAAGCGCGACTGGGGAATCGGGTGTAACGCACCCGCCGGCTTGGTCATCGAGCCGGATACGCCGTGCGTGTGAAGAGCCACGGGCACATTATTGCCCCATCCTCGGCATGCCTGGCGTGAGGGACCTCTCCGGCCGCGTGTTCGTCCGGCTGGCTCGGGTGCCGCCCGCGATACGCTGCTGAGGCCCAGCACCCTCTCAGTGGACCAACGCCCGCCGGACAGGAGCACGAAACGATGAGCAGCCCGACCCCATCGCCGGACCACGGGGTGCTGACCGTGCTGCTGTACGCCTCGAACGCCACGACCCGGGAGAACGTCCGACTCGCCCTGGGGCGCCGGCTGGCCCGAGACCTGCCGCCGATCCGGGTCCAGGAGGTGGCGACGCAGCCGGCCGCGCTGACCGCCCTCGACCGTGGCGGGATCGACCTGGCCGTTCTCGACGGCGAGGCGGTGCCGGGCGGGATGGGGTTGTGCCGTCAACTCAAGGACGAGTTGCGGCCCTGCCCGCCGATCCTGGTGCTGACCGGGCGGCCCGACGACGCCTGGCTGGCCACCTGGTCGCGGGCGGACGGGGTGGTGGGCCACCCGATCGACCCGGTCCGGCTGCCCGACGTGGCCGCTGACCTGTTGCGGGCCGGCCGCCGGGCCGGCACCGACGCTCGATGAGCCCAACGCAGCTGCGCTGGGCGGACGTGCTGGCCGACCTGGTCGCCGGCCACGACGCCGGCTCGGCGGTGACGAGCTGGGCGATGGGCGAGATCCTCAGCGGCGCGGCGACGTCGGTGCAGATCGCCGCCTTCGTGGTGGCGCTGCGGGCCAAGGGGGAGACGGCGGCCGAGCTGGCCGGCCTCTCCGAAGCGATGCTGGACTTCGCCACCCCGATCGAGATCAGCGGTCCGGCCGTCGACGTGGTCGGCTCCGGCGGAGACCGCTCCAACACCGTCAACATCTCGACCATGGCCGCGATCGTGGCCGCCGCCGCCGGGGCCCGGGTGGTCAAGCACGGCAACCGCGCCGCCTCCTCCGCCTGCGGAGCGGCGGACGTCTTGGAGGCCCTCGGCGTCGCACTCGGCTTACCGCCGGAGGCCCAGCAGGGCGTCGTTGACGCCGCCGGGATCGGCTTCTTGTTCGCCCCGCACTACCATCCGGCGTTACGGCACGCCGCCGCCGCGCGGGGAGAACTGGGCATCCCCACCACCTTCAACTTCTTGGGACCGCTGGCCAATCCGGCGCAACCGGTCGCGCAGGCGGTCGGGGTCGCCGACCCGCGGATGGCGGCCTTGATGGCGCAGGTCTTCGCCGCTCGCGGCAATCAGGGCTTGGTCGTGCACGGAGGCGACGGGCTGGACGAGCTGACCACCACCACCAGCTCCAAGGTGTGGGTCTACGCCGACGGGCAGGTCACGCCGACCCGGATCGACCCACTCGAGTTCGGCATCCCGCGGGCCAAGCTGGCCGACCTGGTCGGCGGTGACGCGACCCACAACGCCGAGGTGGCGCGGGCGGTGCTGGCCGGTAGGCCCGGACCGGTTCGCGACGTGGTCGTGTTGAACGCGGCCGCTGCCCTGGTCGCGCACGCCAAACCCAGCGTGCCCGATCTCGACGCGCAGTTCTCCGAGCAGCTCACCCGTGCCCGGGACGCGATCGACACCGGTGCCGCCGCCACGACGTTGGACGATTGGGTGGCTGCGACCCGATCCGTACGCTGATGGTCGTGCTTTCCCGCGAGCTGGCCGGCCGACTGTCCTCGGTGCTGGACTGGGTCCCGACGACCGGTGACCGGTTCTTCATCCCCCTGCCCGAGATCTCGGACTCGGTCTTCACCGTGTCCGACATGGTGGTCGAGTTGGTGGAGCGAGGCGGCGAGACCCGCTTCCACTTCAACGGAACCGTGGAGTGGGCGTTGGACTCGGTCGCCGCGACCGACGTCGTCTGGCTACCGCGCGAGGACCAGCTCCGTGAGCTGCTGGGCGGACACTTCCTCTCCCTGGACTTCTCCGCCGCGGGTTTCGTGGTGACGGTCAGCGGGCCAGGCCGGGCGTTCCACAACCCACCGACCACCGAGGCGGCGGACGCGTACGCGCTGGCCCTGCTGTACGTGCGGGGCGCTCGGAATCAGGTCGGCCACCAGCGCAGCGCGCAGGCGAGGTAGCCGCCGCCCAGGATGGCCGGGCAGTAGGCGAAGGAGTCGTTTCGCCGGCGCAGCAACAGGGTGCTGGCGTAGGTCGCCCCGGCCAAACTGCCCAGCAACAGGGCCCAGAACACCATCGACCAGGCCACCGCGCCGGTCGCGGCGCCGACCAGGCCAGCGACGTCGGCGTCACCGCGGCCGATCCCCCCGCGGGAGAGCCGGCGCAGGCCCAGATAGACCCCACCGGCCGACGCCGCACCCACCAGGGCCCGAATCAGGATGGGCCAGCCACCGGCCACGGTCGACATCACGGTGGCCACCACCATGGCCGCCCAGGCGAGCCGAGTCAGCCGCTGCGGCAACCAGGTCGTGCCGGCGTCCACGGCCGTGAGCAGCAGCACCGGCACGCCCAGCACCCACCACATCGGCCACACCGCCGGCGGCAGGGTAACCAAGGACACCGCCACGGCCAGCCCGGAGGCGAAGGTGCAGGAGATGACGAATCCAGGCCTGACCAGGTCCGCGTACGGTCGCTTGCCGGCGGCGTCGGCCGGTTCGGGCAGCCGCGCAAGGAAGGGCCCGCTCAGACTCGCCGTGACCAGCACCGCCGTCACCAGCGAGAGTGCCGCCCACCCAGCCGGACCTACCACGACCGCAGCCTACGAACGCGTCGGTTGAAGCCGAACGGCCGGTACCGCCTTCATGCCGCCCGGTCCAGCGTGTGCTCCGGCTCCGCCCCGAAGGTGACCGGCAGTGCCCGGACCAGGGCTCGGAGCCGGAGCGCTAGCAGACGACTGCAGTGCCCCACGCCACTCAGGGCGTCGAGCTCGGTGATCGCCACCCGCGCGTCGGTCGCGATCTGCCCGCGGGTCTGACCCGCCGCAATCAGGTCGCGGTAGGCCGTGCGGGCCGGTTGGGCCGGCGTCAGACACCAGCGCAGGCTGCCGACGTCGTCCACGCTGATCCGCAGCAACCGGCGCGCGGTGACTGGGCTGATCCGTCGTTGGGCCCGGCCGTGACGTCCGTGCAGGAGGTGCCGAACCCCCCGCACCGACAGCCCCGTCATCGTGGCCGCCTCGTCGGTGGTCAACGCACCCACCCAGATCAGCTGCCGCAGATGCGCCCGGAACGGGGCTGCCTCCACCCAGCTGCCGTCGAAGCCGCCGTCGTCGTCTGGACCCATCTCTCCCCCTCGCCTGAGACCTTCTTCAACAAGAAGGCCGGCGAAGGGGGTGCGATGTTACATCCGACGCCCAGATTTTCGGGCGGCGGCTCGGATCAGCGCTGAGCGCGTACGAACCCGGCGGCTTGGGCTTTCTCCTCGGAGTCGAACCAAATCTCCGACAGGGTCCGGGTGTAGCCGGAGGACTCGGGCAGGTGGTACTTCATCGAGCGCTCGTTGGCCTTGATGGTGAAACTCGGCGGCGGCTCGGTACCGACGTAGGCCCCCCGGTCGGACCAGATGCCCGGATGGGCGCTGGGTCCGACCCCCGCCGAGTTGTCCTCGGAGGTGGAGACAGGGGCGTCCTCACCGGCGGAAGCGGCATCGGCCGGTGAAGACTCGTCGGCGGTCGCCGAGGCGTAGGCCGCCGACGGTACCGGACTGTCGACATCGGTGGTGTCGCTGACGTTGTCCGCACTCTGGTCAAGCGGACTCTCGTGGTCCACAGGCTCAGCACCTGGGCCTGATCGCTCGGCGCCGGTCTTGGGGGCCGGCACGTAGGGCGCGCTCGGGCGGGCGGTCTGCCACTGCGATCCGCGGTCTCCGAGCAGTCGCCGGCCGATCAGATACGCCGCTGCCGCGACCCCGGCCAGCACCCCCACCACGGCCAGTCCCCGGCCGCGCTTCTTCGGTGGCTTCGCGATCACCGGCTCGGTGGCGCTCAGTTCTGTGATCGAAGTGTGTTCTCTGATCGAGTTCAACGCCGGTGCGGCCGCCGCCAGTGCACCCTGGACCCGCGCACTCCCGCTGACCTTGTCCGCTGCCTGCTGCGCAGTGCTGGTGACTTTGTCGGTGGCCCGCTGTAGGTAAGGGGTGGCGGTGTCCACCGCCTGCCGTACCCGCGGTGCCCCCTGCTCGAAGGCTTGCTGGGCGAGCGGCGCCCCCTTCGCCACCGTCTCGTGGGTGAGGGCGGTCAGCCCCTCCGCCGCGGCACCGAGACCGTGCCCCGCTGCCTCGGCCCACGGTCGCAGGACGTCGGCTGCGTCGTGCAGCCGACCGCTCGCCGCCGGCCCGACCTCGTGCCGCAGGTGGTTCAACCGGTCCGAACTCGTCGTCACGTCGTCTCCTTCTCGCCGGACCCGTCGGGTCCGCTCGGGTCAAGACTTCACCGTATCGTCCGAACGGGCCCGGCGGCGGGCACCGGTGCTGCGCGGGGTGTGGGAAAGTGCCGCGCTTGGTGAGATCTGCCAGAATGAGAGACCGAGCCGGTCGGGTCGACGCTACTCGTTGCCGGCCGGTCCACCCGGATATGCATACCCGAGAGGTGCTGCGAACGTGCCGCAACAGACCGCAACCCTGCACACCAACCATGGCGATATCACGATGAATTTGTTCGCCGACCAGGCGCCGAAGACGGTGGCTAATTTCGTCGGGCTGGCCACCGGCACGCGGGAGTACTCGGACCCGGAGACGGGGGCCAAGAACACCGGCCCCTTCTACGACGGAGTCGTCTTCCACCGCGTGATTCCTGGCTTCATGATTCAGGGCGGCGATCCGCTGGGCACCGGCACCGGCGGTCCCGGCTACACCTTCGCCGACGAGTTCCACCCCGACCTCAGCTTCAATCGGCCTTACCTGTTGGCGATGGCCAACGCCGGACCGGGCACCAACGGCTCCCAGTTCTTCATCACCGTCGGTCCGCAGGCTCATCTCAACCGCCGGCACACCATCTTCGGGGAGGTGGCCGACGCGGCCGGGCGGGCGGTGGTGGACGAGATCGCCGCGGTCCGGACCGGTCGCGGCGACCGCCCGGTCGACGCGGTGGTGATCGAGTCGGTCAGCGTGGACACCGGCGCGGAGTGACCCAGCCGCCGGCCGGCCCGAACTTCTCCCCGCCCGGTTTCCAGGCCTGCTACCGGCACCCGGAGCGAGCGACCGGCATTGCGTGCCAGCGGTGCGGCCGGCCCATCTGCGGGGAGTGCATGAACCCGGCCTCGGTCGGCTTCCAGTGTCCCCGGTGCGTCGGGAGCGGCCGGACTCGGGTGCGGACCCCGAGGACCCGCTTCGGTGCCGCGGTCACGACCGGCGGCGGGGCGGCGACCAAGGCCTTGATGGTCACCCTGACTGTGGTGTACGTGCTGAACCTGGTCAGTGGCGGCCTGGTCGAACGGGTGTTGGTGATGAGCACGCCGGGCGTAGCGGCCGGGCAGTTCTGGCGACTGCTCACGACCTCGCTGGTATCCGGGGGTCTGCTGGGGTTACTGATGAACGTCTTGGTGTTGTGGCTCGCCGGCCGCGCGGTCGAGTCCGAGCTGGGTCGGCTGCGGTTCGTGGTCTTGTTCTTCGCGGCCGGGCTCGGCGGGGCCGCCCTGCTGTTTGCCTTCGGTCCCTTTTTCAGCGCCTCGGCCGGCGCGGCGTCGGCGGTCGTGGGGTTGCTCGGCGCAAACGCCATCGGGAAGCGGCGCAGTGGCGAAGATATTCGTCCCGACGTCGGACTGCTGGTGTTGCTGGTGCTCTACAGCCTGGTCGTCGGGTTTGCCGGCTTCGGCTGGCTGGCCCTGATCGGTGGCATCGCGGTCGGCGCGCTGGTGGGGGCGGTCCTGGCCTACGCTCCGGTCCAGCACCGTGGCGTCGTCCAGGCGGTCGGGCTGCTTGCGGTCGTGGCGTTGTGCCTGGCCGGAGTAGTGCTTCGGCTCGTGATGCTGGCCTGATCGGGTGATGCTGGCCTGATCGGGTCGCCGGCTGGTTACCGCTGGGACACCGACGGCACAGGCACCGGTTTCAGCGGGGGTTGCCGCAGCAACACCAACGACGTGAGCAAACTGCCCAGCAGGACACCGATCAGCACGACCACCGCGATCGCCAGCGTTCGCGTCGACACTGCGGCGACGCGACGACTGGCCTCAATCCTCGCTGGGTGGTCGGGGGCTGCGGCGGATTCAGTCGGCGCCAAGCGAGAACGCCGCCTCGAGATCGTGCGCGGAGTAGGCGCGGAAGGCGATATGGGTCTCGGTGCTGAGGAGGCCGGGCACCTTGTTCAGCTGGTCGGCCACCACCACCGCGACCTGCTCGTGCGCCGCCACCCGGATGATGGCGATCAGGTCCAGGGCACCAGTCACCGAGTAGACCTCCGACACTCCGGGCAGCGCCGCAACTTGTTCGGCGACCTCGGAGATCTTCGACACCTCGGCGTTGATGAACACGATCGCGGTGACCATGGCGACATCGTAGGGGAGCCCTGCCCGGGCCGACGAGTTCAGGGCCGACGAGTTCAGGGCCGACGGGTTCAGGGCCGACGAGTTCAGGGCCGACGAGTTCAGGCCGGCTCTGCGTCCGGATCGCCGAGGGCGTGCCGGACGAACGCCTGGTGGTCCAGCACGGCGTACAACGGCCACGCCCAGTCCCCGACCACGTCGATCAACCGGACCCCGGGCTGTTCCAACCAGTCCGCGATCCGTTCGGTCTCCTCGATCCCGGCGGCCGGTAGCGGCGCCGGAGCCGGGCGCACCGTCTCCGCCCAGGCCCGGACGTCTCGGGCCACCGCCTGCGGGACGTCGGCGGAGGTCGCGACACCGGTACCGGCCAGCCGGCCCCACCGAATGACGTGGATGTGCCAGTCCGGCCCTTCGCGGCGAGCGGCCACAATCTCCGCACACGCGGCCAGGCTGGTCACCCGGTGGAAGCGCCGAGCGGTCCGGCTCAGGGTCTCCAGTCGACGCCTGATGGTTTCGGCCTCCTCGAAGCGTTGCTCGCCCACCAGCCGGGTCAGCCGGCGGCGAACGGCCCGTAACGCGGGCCGGACGTCGGTGGACAGGGCCGCGCGGACCCGCTCGACCACCTCGGCGTAGTCCTCCGGGGTCACCGAACCGTCGCACGGGGCGCAGCACCGCTTCATCCCCGCCAGTGCACAGGCGCTGGTCGGTCGCCGCGGGTTCAGCCTGGCCGTGCACTGGCGCAGTGGAAAACCGTCGTAGAGCGCCAGCGCCACGTCCTCGGCGACTCGCCGGTGGGAGAACGGCCCGAAGTAGGTGGCCCCGTCCGCACCGACGGCGGACACGATCGACAACCGAGGGTAGGTCTCCCGGGTGATTTTGAGCCACCGGATCCGTTCGGGGAACTTCGAGCGGCGGTTGTAGCGGGGGCGGTGCCGCGCGATCAGGCGCAATTCGGTCACGTCGGCCTGTAGCGGGGTCGCACAGACCACCGACTCCACCCCGGTAGCCAGTCGGACCATCTCGTCCATCCGCCGGCGCTTCTCGGCGGCGGTGAAGTAACTTTTGACCCGGCGGCGGATGTCGACGGACTTGCCGATGTAGAGCACCTGCCGTCCGCCGGGGTCGTCCGGCCCGGCGTGATCGGCCACGAACAGATAGACCCCGGGTTGTGACGGCAGGTCGGCGGCCCAGGTGCGCCGGGCGCGGCGCTGCGGCGACACCCGCCGGCTGAACTCTTGCAGGTCCTCCACCGTGTGCACACCGAGCGTCCCGACGCGCTCGATCAGCCCGTGCAGCACGTCGACGGTGGCCTGGGCGTCGGTCAGAGCCCGGTGGTTCGGGACGACCGCGCTGTGGAAGTGCCGGGCCAGGGTCGCGAGCTTGGCGTTGGGGACCTCGTCGCGGAGCAGGATGACCCGCGCCAGTGCGGCGGTGTCCAGAACGGGCCAACGGGGGAACGGGTAGTCGAGTCGCTGGCATGAGCGGCGCAGGAAGCCGACGTCGAAGGGGGCGTTGTGGGCCACGAGCACGCTGCCGTGGGCGAAGGTGAGGAACGCGGGCAGGACCTGAGCCAGCGTCGGGGACTGAGCCACCATCTGGTTGGTGATGCCGGTCAGCACCGCGATCAGCGGGGGAATGTGAGCCCGGGGGTTGACCAGGGTCTGGAATTCGCCGAGGACCTCGCCGCCTTGCACCTTGACCGCGCCGAACTCGGTGACGGTGTCGGTGTCGGCGCTGCCGGTGGTCTCCAGGTCCACCACGCAAAAGCACACCTGGGACAGGGGCGTTCCCAAGTCGTCGAAGGACGCCTGAGCCGGTGCGGTGGTCACGGCCGGGAACGCTAATGACCGGCACCGACAGCGGTCGCCGCCCACGTGTTCCCAGCGGGTTCAGACCGGGTCAGCCTGCGGTTGGTTGCGGGCCAAGATCTCGCCGTGCAGCATCGCGAACCAGGCCTCGGGGCGGGTGCCCCACTCGAGCCACCCGACGGCCAGCGCAGCCAATTCGTGGCGGTCGCTCAGCCCGTGCGCCAGGGCGGAGGTCGCGAAGTCGGACCGGGTCAGCCGTTCGGCCCAGGTCTGGCACCACCAGCCGAGGTCGACCCGATCGGCGAAGCACCACGTCGACGCGGTGGCGGTGACCTGGCTGAAGCCGGCGTCCAGCGCCCACCCCTTCAGGGCCCGGCCCGCATCAGGCTGTCCCCCGTTGGCCCGGGCCAGGGCACGGTACAGCTCCAACCACCGGCTCAGGATCGGGCTGGCCGGACTCCAGGTCATCGACGCATAGTCGACGTCGCGGGCCGCCACCAGCCCACCGGGGGTGCAGACCCGTCGCAGCTCGACCAGGGCGGTCACCGGCTCAGCCAGATGCTGCAAGACCTGGTGGGCGTGCACCACGTCGAAACTGTTCGCGGGGAACTCGAGCGCGGACACGTCACCTGGTCGGACCTGGACGTTGCTCAGGCCACGCTGGAGCGCCAGTCTCTCGGTGGCCTCGACGGCGGCGGCGGCGTTGTCGACGGCGACGACCTGGCCGACCCGGTGGGCGAGGTCCGCCGTGATCGTCCCGGCACCGGAGCCGACGTCGAGCAACCGGTCGGTGACTTTGAGAAAGGGCAGCAGATAGCCGGCGGAGTTCTCCGCGGTCCGCCAGCTGTGGGACCGCAGTACCGAGGGGTGGTGACCGTGGGAGTAGGTCGAACTGGATCCCGTTGGTCCGCTCACCCTCGCAGTGTGCCCCACGGCGGGCCCCGCAGCGCCCGCCCCGTCAGTGCTGCGTTGTCAGTGCTGCGTTGTCAGTGCTGCGCCGTCAGTGCTGCGCCGTCAGTGCCGCGTTGTCAGTGCCGACCCGCACAGTGGGCTCGGGGTCAGCCGGCCCGGGACGAGGAGCAGAAGGAGTGACGGTGGACGAAGAAGTGACCATGGGCGCCGCGCAGCACCAACGACAGGGCGGCCGTCGGCGGCAGCCCGAGGCGGTGACTGTCGACTGCGACCACTGCGCCGCTCGGGGACCGGCGTGCGGTGACTGCGTGGTCACCGTCCTGCTCGGAATGCCCGGGACCGGCGGCCTGCGGCTCGAGGCCGACGAACGCGAAGCGTTGTCGGCGCTCGCCGACTCCGGTTTGGTGCCGCCCCTGCGGCTGGTGCCGGGCGTCGGGCGGGCGGTTGCTGTGCCGCCGCTGTGGGAGGACTACGCCTGAGCGGTCCGTCCGTCGGGCGACAGCTTGCCAGTGATCAAACCGTGACCTACGCTGATCCAGCCGCCAGATCTAGGGTACGACCGGCCCGTTCGTCGGGTTCTGGGTACGATTATTGAGGCGGTTCCGTGACCTGAGTGTGACTGTTGGGTGAGCGGAGCAGGGTCCGGGGAGCCTTCGGGGGCGCATCGGCCACAAGATCGTCGACCTGGAGGAGATCCACCGCGTGAGTTCAAGCCTTTGCCGTCGTACGGCCCGGGCGGTCGTGCTGGGTCTGTCCAGTTTGGCCCTGGGCGCCACGGTGTTCGCGTTGCCGAGCGGTCCGGTCGCCGTCGCGGCCCCTCCGGTGACGATCGCGGACGCCAAGGCCCAGATCGCCCAGCTGCAGGTGGACGCGGAGGCGCTCGACCAGGACTACATCGGGGTCAAGGAGCAGGTCGATCAGGCCAAGGCTCAGCTCGCGCTCAAGCAGCAGGACATGAAGGCTCAGGCCGCCAAGGTCGCCGCGATGCGGCGTCAGGTCGGCCAGGTGGCGCTGGCTCAGTACCAACACCGCGACGTCGACACCGCGGCAAAGCTCTTCTTGACCTCCGATACGTCGGGCTTCCTGAACCAGGTGTCCACGATGGAGAAGGTCGGCTCCAATCAGAATTCGGTGCTGCAGAACTTTCAGCAGCAGCAGGCCAGCCTGGCCGATTTGCAGAAGTCGAGCCGGACCGACGTGCTCACGTTGCAGCGCAAAGAAGCTGATCTGCAAAAGCTGCGCTCCCAGTCGGACAAGAAGATCGCGGAGTCCAAGGCGGTCCTGGCCAAGCTGACCGAGCAGGAACGGGCGGCGCTCGCGGCGGAGAAGAAGAAGCAGGAGCGAGAAGCCCGGGCCGCGGCCGAGCGCGCGGCGGCGGCGGCGGCCGCGTCGAAGGCGGAGCGGACGGCCCCGTCGGACGGCCAGAAGTCTGCCCCGAGGACCACGGCGAGGCCGGCCAACCAATTGGCCACGAGCAAGCGTCCTTCCTCGACGGCCAGAACCGCTGCCGTCGCCGGCAGTGGCAAGGGAGCCGCGATCCTCGGCTTCGCCACCAGGCAGCTCGGGAAGCCGTACGTGTTCGGTGCCCAGGGCCCCAGCGCCTACGACTGCTCCGGGCTCACCTCAGCTGCGTACAAGTCGGTCGGGATCAGCCTGGGCCGCACCACCACCGCTCAGTACAACCAGGGGCGGCCGGTGGCGAAGTCGGATCTCCGCCCCGGTGATCTGGTCTTCTTCTACGGCGGTATCAGTCACGTCGGGCTCTACGCCGGAAAGGGCGTCGTCATCCACGCCCCGCATCCGGGTTCGTCGGTGCAGTACGCCAAGATGTCCACCATGCCGTTCGCGGGAGCGCGTCGCCTCGGTTGACCGACGCTCCACTCGCGCCATGCTTCGATCGGGTCGAAGCGGGTGGGCGGCGGCCTGCTCGGTCATTCTGCTCGGCGGTTGCCATGCACCAGCCGCGCTCCCCGCGGAACCGGGCCGAGTTGTCCCGGCTCCGCTCATGTGCGCCGCTGGCCCGTCCTCGGATCTGATCGAGCGGACCTTCGCCGCCGCCAGGGTCGGCGATCGGGCCCGGTGGGACGCCGGAACTGCCTCCGAGCCCGATTTTCGCGGGCAGGCGGCGATGCTGTTCGACAACGTCTCGGGGCTGGCGTTGGACCAGCTGCAGGTCCGGCTGACCGGCGTGCAGCGGGGGTTACCACCCAACCGGCCGCCAGGCTCTGAACCGGGCGCGCGAACCTGCGAGGCCATCGTGTCCTGGCGGCTCCCCGGAGAACGGGCGTCGGCTCGGGGAACGGTCTGGTTGACCCTGACCGGGACCGCCGACCGAACCAAGTTGGCCGGCACCGACGACGGAGCCGAGGGGTCCGCCGAGGAATCGTCGGTGCCGATCTGGTGGTTGGCCCCGGTCGAGCGGATCGACCGCCCCGGACTGACCCTGTTGCTCGGTGCCGGCCAGGCCGGCTCGTCGTGGGTTGACCTGACCGCGGCCAGCGTTGCCGATGCGCGCCGACAGCTGCCCGCCCCGCTGGCCTCGCACTGGCCCAACCGGGTCGTGGTGGAGATACCGGGCCGCATTGACGACTTTGTGGCGATCCTGGGATCGGCTCCCGGTGCGTACGCCGACACGGCCGCAGTCACCCGTCCGGAGGGCCAAGACGTCTCCGCAGCCCTGCGCATCGTGGTCAACCCGGCACTGGCCCGGCAGCCCGAACGTGAACGTCGGCTCACGCTCACTCACGAAACCGTGCACGTTGCCACTCGATCGGCGCGTTCGCCCGCGCCACTATGGGCCGTGGAGGGACTGGCGGAATACGTGGCCTACCAGGCCCAGCCGGCCGCCCGCGCTCCGACTCGGCAGCGGCTGGGCCGAGCACTGCAGGGGCAACGGCTGCCGGCGGCCTGGCCGGACGACGCCGCGTTCGCGACGACTGGCCCGGAGGCCGAGACGGTCTACGCGCAGGCCTGGATCGCGTGTGCGGTGATCGCCCGGGACCACTCCGAGCAAGCCCTGGGTGAGTTCTACGCCCGACTCGACGCCGGGGACACGGTGGCCGCCGCCGCGCGCCGCGCCCTGCACACCGACGAAGCGTCCTTGCTGCGGGCCTGGCGGGCCGAGTTGGGCCGAATCGCCGCTGCGGACCGAACCCGCTGATGGCCGCCACGTTGGTCGTGACCAACGACTTCCCGCCGCGGATCGGGGGCATCGAGTCCTTCCTCGCCCGCGCCTGCACCCTGCTCGACGACGACGTCGTCGTCTACGCCTCCGGTCCTGCCGGTGCCGAGCGGAGCGACCGCCACCGGCCCTACCCGGTGGTACGCGACGGTTCGTTGCTGCTCCCCACCCCGCGGGCGGCCCGACGCGCCGCCGAAGCGCTGGCCGATCATGGCGCGACCCGAGTGTTGATCGGGGCCGGTGGACCGCTCGGCCTACTGGCTCCGACCCTGCGCCGGGCGGGGGCCCAGCAGATCGTGGCGCTGACCCACGGACACGAGGTGTGGTGGGCCGCAGTCCCCGTCGCCCGGGACCTGCTTCGCCGGATCGGCGACGACTGCGATCACCTCACCGCCGTCTCCGCGTTCACCGCCGCGCGGATCGCTCCGGCGCTCAGCCCGGCGGCCAGGAGCCGGATGCTCCGACTCGCGCCGCCGCTGGACACCGACGTGTTCTCCCCGCTCGCGGGAAAGCCGCCGCCTCGGGTGGTCGCCGTGGCTCGCTTCGTAGCCCAGAAGGGCCTGGACACGCTGCTGCGCGCGTGGGGGCGGGCGCGCGAGCACCTCGACTCGTCGGCGGAGCTCGTGCTGGTCGGAGACGGGCCCCAGCGGCCCGCCCTGCAACGGCTCAGTCGTCGCCTGGGGATCGCCGGCTCGGTGTCGTTTCTCGGGCCCCTGGACCGCAGTGGGGTGGTGGAGCAGCTGCGCCATTCGGCCGTGTTCGCCCTGCCCGTCCGGACCCGGCTGCACGGGCTCAACCCGGAGGGTCTCGGCCTGGCCGGCCTGGAAGCGGCGGCCTGCGGCCTGCCGGTGTTGATCGGTGCCTCCGGTGGCGCCCCGGAAACCGTCCGGCACGGCCGTACGGGCTGGGTGCTGCCCAGCGAAGACGTCCGAGCCTGGGCCGCTCGGATTACCGAACTGCTCACCGACCCCGACCGGGCGGCACAGCTGGGTGCCGCCGGCCGGAACTGGGTGCGGGCGGAGTTCGGCGTCGAGCGAGCCAGGGCGACGCTACGGACGGCACTGAAGCTGGACCAGCTCTCCGGCTAACCTGGCCCCGTGGCGGACCGGACCAGCTCCAGCATCGAGATCGCGGCGACGCCGGACCAGGTGATGGCGGTCATCGCCGACTTCCCCCGCTACCCGGAGTGGGCGGACTCGATCAGCAGCGCGCAGG
This sequence comes from Friedmanniella sp., assembly GCA_965218535.1. Lineage (GTDB taxonomy): Bacteria > Actinomycetota > Actinomycetes > Propionibacteriales > Propionibacteriaceae > Microlunatus. The sequence continues at coordinate 176,623 of CBDCLF010000001.1, read as the reverse complement.
TGCTGGCGCAGTCGAGCGGGCGGGCCGAGCAGGTGGAGCTGGTGCTGGAGCATCCGCTGCTCAAGGACCGCTACGTGCTGGCCTACGACTGGGAGCCGGCCCGCGTGACCTGGCGTCTGGTCCGGGGCCGGGTTCTTAAAGCGATGGACGGGTCCTACGACCTGGCGCCCGCGGGGGACGCGACCACCGTCACCTACACGCTCTCCGTCGACGCCAACGTGCCGATGATGGGGCTGCTGCGGCGCAAAGCGGAGAAGACCATCATCGACGGGGCGTTGCGAGGGCTCAAACGGCGAGTCGAAGGCTGATGGTGACCGCACAGGCCGCCGCGGACCGGCTCAGCGTCGGCGTCGACATCGGCGGGACGAAGGTGGCCGCCGGGGTGGTCGACGAGGCCGGAGTGGTGCTGGAGCGGGTGCAACGGCCGACGCCGTCGCACAGTCCGGCCGCGGTCGAGGACGCCATCGTGTCCGCCGTGCAACAGTTGGCCGAGCGGCACCGGGTGGACGCGGTCGGTATCGGGGCGGCCGGCTGGGTGGACAACGCGCAGGCGGTGGTGAAGTTCAGCCCCCACCTGGCCTGGCGAAACGAGCCGCTGCGGGACCGGCTGGCGGAGCGGGTCGACCTGCCGCTGATCGTGGACAACGACGCGAACGCCGCGGCCTGGGCCGAATACCGCTTCGGCGCCGGCCGGGGTTCGTCGGTGATGATTTGTATCACCCTGGGCACCGGCATCGGCGGGGGACTGGTGATCAACGGTGAGCTGTTCCGCGGTACGTACGGAATGGCCGGCGAGTGGGGCCACATGACGTCGGTTCCCGGCGGGCACTGGTGCGAGTGTGGGAACCGCGGCTGCTGGGAGCAGTACGCCTCCGGCAACGCCCTGGTCCGGGAGGCTCGTGAGCTGGCGCGGACCCGGTCACCGCTGGCCTACAGCCTGCTGGAAGCCGTCGGGGTCGACCCGGACCTGATCACCGGCCCCGACGTGACCGCTGCGGCCCTGGCCGGGGAGCCGAACGCGACCGAACTGCTGGCCGACGTCGGGACCTGGCTCGGTCGAGGCATCGCCGACCTCGCGGCGGCCCTGGACCCTGAGGTCGTGGTCGTCGGCGGCGGGGTCAGTGCGGCCGGAGAACTCCTGCTCGCACCGGCTCAGGCCGCCTTCAGCCGGACCCTCACCGGCCGGGGATTCCGCCAAGAGGCACGGCTGGTGCTGGCCCACTTCGGCAACGACGCCGGTCTGATCGGTGCCGCCGACCTGGCCCGGCACGCTGTCCTCGACCCGCCCGACTCCGCCACGTCCGGCTTTTGGCCCCGCCGGCATAAACGCCGGGCAGGTCATCGCCGCCGGCGACTGCGAGCCGCGCCGCTGGGCCGAAGGGCTCCCTGGTCACAAGACCGCGCCGTCACCGGCATCGGGGGGACGGTGTCGGGGTAGCCGGCTCAGCAGGACCCCGAAACCCGCGATGAACGCGGTCACCGCCACCCAACCGACCCAGTCCGGCAACGGCATCCCGAGACCGGCGGCGAGGACGACGAGGGCCGCAATCCCGATCCCGATCCAACTGAGCAGGGCCACCCACCCCGGACGGGAAAGCGGCGGTAACGGCTCCGGAACGTAGGTCTCGACCGGTTCCGGCGTCGGTGCCGCGGTCTCGGTGGGGACGAAGGCCGGCTGGTCCTCGGCCCAGGCATGCTCGAACTGGCGGCCGGAAGGGGTGGTTTCGGCGCCGTCGAGCGAACTCGGCTCGGCCCGTTCGGCGGTCAGGTGATAACCCGCGACCATCGCGGCGAAGGCACGATCGACCGACTCACGGTCGTCCGGCGACGGTGCCATCTCGTCCCTTCCTCCGACCGGACCCGGTCAGCGGTCTGCCCGTAACCGGGTGAAAAAGTCGACGCTCGCCTCGAAGATGGCTGAGGCGTCGTAGTCGAGCGTGGCTACATGGTAACTGCGTTCCAGGATGCAGAAGGTCCGGTCGGGGCCGACGGTTTGCTCCTGCAGCAAGCGCAACGTGGAGTCGTCGGCGACGTGGTCGTGGCGCGAACGGTAGACCAGCAGCGGAGTCGTGATCAAGCCGAGGTCGGCCCGGATCAAGGCCCACAGTCGGCTCTGGGAGTACAGGGCGTGCAGCGGGGTCCGGAGGTAGCCGCCCTCGTCGGCGCCGGGCCGGGCGATGTCCCCGGCGATCCCGGCCAGCGACGGGGTGGCGTAGCGTATGACGCGGAGCACCTTGAGCCGAGGGTCGGCCACCGCGATCACCGGATTCACCAGAACCAGGCCGGCCAGCAGCTCGGGGTGGCGCTGCGCCAGCCGCAGCGCCAGCGCGCCGCCCATCGACAGTCCGGTCGCGAACACCGGCGCGCCGGTGTCCTGCACTAACCGCAGTAAGGCGCGTTCGACGCAGGCGTACCAGTCCGGCCAGCCGGTGACGTTGAGCTCTCGCCAGCTGGTGCCGTGCCCGGGCAGCCGGGGCAGCCGGGCGGCAAACCCGGCGCTCGCCAGGTGCTCGGCCCACGGCCGCATCGACCGGGGGTTGCCGGAGAATCCGTGGCAGACCAGCACCCCCGGCCCGTCGGCGGGGCCGCCGGAATACGGACGGGCGGCAGGGGCGACCGACGCGGCCGCCGGCGCGGAGTCCAGATTGGGCACATCGCATGCTTGCACGTGGCGTCGCTGGACCGATCGGACGCCCTACAGTTCAGAGGTGAGACTGCACCCGACGCCCCCTGAGCTTGTCAAAGGGCCTCGCCAGAGGTCGGCCCCCCGGCCTCGGCAGCACGGAACCGCAGGGCTCGCGGGTCGAAGGAGGTGACGATGCTCTACTGGGTGTTCAAGTGGGCGCTGTTCGCCCCGGCTATCCGGTTGCTTTACCACCCTCGGGTCAGCGGTGCCGAGCACATCCCCGACACCGGGCCGGCGATCCTGGTCAGCAACCACATCGCCGCCGGCGACACCGTGGTGCTGCCGGCCATGATCCGGCGGCGACTGACCTTCCCGGCCAAGGCGGAGCTCTTCGTCGGCTCGGGGGTCGGCAGCGCGGTCGTGGCCTGGTTTCTCAAGCGGGTCGGGCAGCTGCCGATGGACCGCTCCGGCGGCCGGGCCAGCGCGACCAGCATGGAAGGCGTGTTGTCGGTGCTGCACCGCGGCGACCTGCTGGGCATCTACCCCGAGGGCACCCGCTCACCTGACGGCCGACTCTACAAAGGAAAGACCGGCGTCGCCCGGCTGGTGCTGAGCGCGCGCGTGCCGGTGGTGCCGGTGGGCATGATCAACACTCAGATGGTCCGGTCCAAGGTCCTCGGGATTCCCACCATGACTTCCCCGGAAGTGCGGATCGGGCCCGCCCTGGACTTCTCCGCCTACGCCGGGGGCGGGAGCGACCGAGACATCTTGCGCTACGTCACCGACGAGATCATGGCCGCGGTGATGACTCTGACCGGTCAGCGCTACGTCGACGCGTACGGCTCCAGTGTCAAGGCGGCGCTGAGTGCTGGCCGGACGATCAGCGTCCGTGAGCTCGAGCGTCCCGGTCTGGGCCGCCCCGTCCCGCCGGTCCGGGAACGGGCGTGAGCAGAGCACGCCGCCCGCAGGCGGCCTCCGACGACCCGGAGGACCCGGATCCGGCCGGGCTGGTCTCGGTCGATCCCGCCGGAAAGGTCAGCGTGCAGCGGCCTGGCCGCCGGCCGGGGCGGGGCATCTACTGGGTGCTCCGGCACGTCGTGCTCGGGCCCGCGATCGACAAGATCTTCCGGCCCGAGGAGGTCGGGGTGGAGCACGTGCCCGCCTCCGGGCCGGCCATCCTGGCCAGCAATCACCTGTCCTTCGCCGACTGGTTGTTCATGCCGCTGGCCTTGGAGCGCCGGGTGACCTTCGTGGCCAAGGCGGACTACTTCACCGGGGTCGGGGTCAAGGGCTGGGCCCAGAAGCGTTTTTTCACCGGCACCGGTCAGGTGCCGATCGACCGGACCGGCGGCCGGGCCAGCGAGTCGGCACTGCGGGCCGGGCTGAAGGTCCTCCAACGGGGGGAACTGTTCGGCATCTATCCCGAGGGCACCCGCAGTCACGACGGCCGCCTCTACAAGGGCCGGACCGGGGTGGCTCGGCTGGCGCTGGAGGCGAAGGTGCCGGTCATCCCGACCGCGGTGGTCGGCACCGACGTGATTGCGCCCCCCGGGAAGATCGTCAAGAAGATCATCAGTCCGACGGTGATCTTCGGCGCGCCGCTGAACTTCTCCCGCTACCAGGGGATGAGCGGCGATCGGTTCATCCTCCGCTCGATCACCGACGAGATCATGTACGCGATCATGGAGCTGTCGGGCCAGGAGTACGTCGACGTGTACGCCCCGACCGCCAAGGCTCAGGCGGCCCGGGAGGCCAAGGCGGCCGAGGCCGACGAGGTCAGCCCCCAGGCCTGACCGCGTCGGGCGTGAAATCCGACCGGGCCGACGGCGCCACTCCCGTACGCTGGATCGGTGTCCGAGCCGGTTCAGGTCCCTGCGCCGGGGCCCGGCGTTCCCACCTTGGAGCAGTTGCACGGGCTGAATCCTCGTCAACAGCCGACCTACCCCGACGCCGACGCGCTGACCGACGCGGTCGGACGGCTCCGTCGGTTACCGCCGCTGGTCTTCGCGGCCGAATGCGACGCGCTCCGGACCAAGATGGGCAGTGTGGCGGCGGGAGAGGCGTTCCTGCTTCAAGGTGGCGACTGCGCCGAAACCTTCGACGGCGTGACCGCCGGCAACATTCAGAACAAGCTCCGGACCCTGCTGTCGATGGCGGTCGTGCTCACCTACGCCGCGCAGGTGCCGATCGTCAAGGTCGGCCGGATGGCCGGGCAGTACGCCAAGCCGCGCAGCTCCGACGACGAAACCCGTCGCGGCGTGACGCTGCCGGCCTACCGCGGCGACGCGGTCAACGGCTTCGCCTTTTCCGCCGCCTCGCGGACGCCGGATCCGCAGCGGCTGCTCGGGGTCTACCACGCCTCGGCGGCCACGTTGAACCTGACCCGGGCCTTCGTTACCGGCGGCTTCGCGCACCTGCGCAGCGTGCACAGCTGGAACGCCGACTTCGTGCTGAACTCCGCCGCCGGCGTCGAATACCAGAAGCTGGCCGACGAGATCGACCGGGCCCTGGCGTTCATGGTGGCCTGCGGGATCGACGAGAACACCTTCGCCACCGTCGACTTCTACGCCAGCCACGAGGCGCTGTTGCTGGAGTACGAGCATGCCCTGACCCGGATCGACTCCCGCACCGGACACCCGTACGGCACCTCGGGGCACTTCTTGTGGATCGGGGAGCGAACCCGCCAGCTCGACGGGGCCCACGTCGAACTCCTGCGCCATGTCCGTAACCCGCTGGGCGTCAAGCTCGGCCCGAGCACCACCGCCGATACCGCGCTGGAGCTGGCTGATCGGCTCGACCCGGATCACGTCGAGGGCCGGATCACCTTCATCACCCGGATGGGTGCGCACCGGATCCGGGAGGTGTTGCCGGAGGTGGTGGCCAAGGTGACGGCGAGCGGGCGGCAGGTGGCATGGGTCTGCGACCCCATGCACGGCAACACCTTCGAAGCGCGCAACGGCTACAAGACCCGGGCGTTCGCCGACGTGATGGCGGAGCTGAACGGGTTCTTCGACGTGCACGAGGAACTCGGTACGTGGCCGGGCGGGGTGCACGTGGAGCTGACCGGGGACGATGTGACCGAATGTGTCGGCGGCAGCGACGACCTGGCCGAGGCCGACCTGGTCAGCCGCTACGAGACCCTGTGCGATCCGCGGCTCAACCGCAACCAGTCGCTCGAACTTGCGTTTTTGGTGGCGGAGCGTTTGACCACCGGCCGGATCCGGCGGGCGAACCCCGTCCAGTCCTTTGCGCCCCTATCCCTGTGAATTAGCGGCTGGGGTGAGTTAGCGACTGGGTCTGTCGGTCGCTGGTCCCCGGCCGGCGGACCGACCTCAAATTGCGGCCGGCGGCTCTCCGTCGTCGCGGCGGACGGTGGTGGTGTGTCGGGTCCGGGTGCGCTGTTGCTGCACCACCAGCGACAAGATGATGGCGAGCACGCCGACGCCCAGGCAGACGTAGCCGATGGCGGTCAGGTCCACCACGTCCCAGGAGTCGCGGACGCCGAAGGCGAGCACCCCGCCGACCACGAGGAGAAAGATGCCCACACCCAAACCCATGACGCCTCCGTCGCTGGTGATCATTGCCGTTCTCGACCCTAGGCGATTGTCTCGGTCTTGGGGCGAAAAACGGCTCGACGCCGAACGGTGGGCGCCGACGTCGTCGTGGTCTGCATAGGCTCAGACGGTGATCGATCTGCGCTCTGACACCTTGACCCGGCCCACCCCCGGCATGCGGGAGGCGATGGCCAGCGCCCCCGTGGGCGACGACGTCTACGACGAGGACCCCAGCATCCACGCGCTGGAGGAGCGTACAGCGGCGCTGCTCGGGCACGAGGCGGGATTGTTCTGCGCGACCGGCTCGCTGGCCAACCTGCTCGGAGTGGGCCTGCTGGTCGAGCCCGGACAGGAAGTGCTGTGTGACATCGACGCTCACATCGCCCGGGCGGAGATGGGCGCGCACGCCGCCGTACACGGGCTGACCATGCGGACGTTCGGGTCTGTCCGCGGCCGGCTGGACGTGGCCGAGGTGGCCCGGATCATCGCCCCCGACGCCGGGCCGTACCTGGTGTCGACCGCGGCGGTCGCGGTGGAGAACACGCACAACTTCGGCGGCGGCACGATCCAACCGCTGGACCAACTCGACGCGGTCGGCCGACTCTGTCGCGACCACGGCGTCGGGTATCACCTGGACGGAGCCCGGCTGGCCAACGCGCACGTCGCAACCGGGGTGGAGTTCGCCACCTACGGGGCGCTGTTCGACACCGTCAGCATTTGCCTCTCCAAGGGTCTCGGTGCGCCGGTGGGCTCGGTCCTGGTCAGCTCCGCGGCCAACATTGCCCGGGCCCGGATCCGGCGGAAGCGACTCGGGGGCGGCTGGCGCCAGGCGGGCATCCTCGCCGCTGCCGGGCTGTACGCGCTGGAGCATCACATCGACCGGCTGGCGCAGGACCACGCTGCCGCCCGGGCCCTGGCCGGGGCGGTGGCGCAGCAGGCCCCGGACGCGGTGGACGCGGCGGCGGTGGAAAGCAACATCGTCGTCCTCGACAGCGGCGAGTTGTCGGCCGCGGAGGTGGTCGCCGCCGCCGCCGACGCAGGCGTCCGAGTCGGTGCGGTCGGCGCCCGAGCGGTCCGGGCCGTCACGCACCTCGACGTCACCGGAGACGAAGCTCAGACCGCAGGTGACGGTCGTCGACCCAATGTGAAAGGCTCGCTCTCGTCGCGTTGGTCACCTCCTGGGGCGACGACTGGAGTGTCAACGGCGTTGCACCGAGCGCAGAAGATCGACTTGTCAGACGATTCGAGTCCGCACTTCCGGCACAGTCGAGACGGAGGGGTCAACTGCTCACCAGCAGAACCACTTCCGACGCAATAGTCACCGACGAGTGCCGCGGCTTGCCCACATCCGGGGCAGAAGCGGGCGTTCGGCGGCAAACTGTTCGAGCATCTGCTACAGGGCGACGGAAACAGTTCTCCCGTACGCGGCGACTTCCCGATGCAGCCGCTTTCGAGCATCTGCACGTAATCACCGACCGAGATCTTGACTCCGCTGTAGGGGCCAGGTCCGAAACGGCTATGAAGGTGTCTCTTGCCCTGCACGTTGACCCACTTCGTCCAGAAGTTTCTCCCGATGCGTCCGCAGACCTTGACCCTGCCGGCGTCAGTGGTGTAAAGGGTTGGCATGGAGAAGAAGTGCAGTATAATTGGGCGGCAGACAACCCGTACACCCTACCCATAAAAACATGCTGATGACGTTACTACTTGCAGCTATGGCGATCTTGGTGGCGGAAGGGGCGGCATTTTCGGATCAGACACAGCCATCGCCTACGAGCCGCCCGGCTCTTGACGTGCCGCCGGGGGCGGAACTGATCGAACCGCCGCCTCCCGCGACGCGGCCGGCGACTCCCGCGGCCGCGGATCGACAGTCGGCCGAGGTCTCCGCGCCCCAGGGCAAGCCGGCCGACAAGTTGGAATACCTGCTCGCGCTGCCCAAGGGTTACGGCGACGACCCGGACAAGAAGTGGCCGGTCGTCCTGTTCCTCCACGGCGCGGGCGAGCGCGGCGACGACGTGCGCAAGGTCGCCAACTGGGGGCCGCCCAAGCTCATCAACGACGGCCGCGAGTTCGAGGCGATCGTCGTCAGCCCGCAGTGCCCGGCCGGGCAGTGGTGGAACTACAAAGTCGTGGCGCTGTCCAAACTGCTCGACGGGATCGAGGCGAAGTACCGCGTCGACCCCGACCGCGTGTACCTGACGGGCCTGAGCATGGGCGGGTTCGGGACAATCGCCTGGGCGGCCAACGAGCCCGGCCGCTTCGCCTGCATTTCGGCGGTCTGCGGCGGCGGCGACCGCTTTTCGGCGGCGATTGATGCAAAGCTGCCGGCGTGGCTTTTGCACGGCACGGCCGACCCGACGGTGCCGGTGCAGAACAGCATCGACCTTTACAACGCGATGAAGGCCGCCGGGGCCAAGGACGCGCGGCTGACGCTCTACGAGGGCGTCAACCACGAGAGCTGGGTGCCGGCCTACGGCGAACAGCGGCTGTGGGACTGGATGTTCGCCCAGAAGCGCGGCGGGTGAGTTACGCGGAAAGGCGGCGCGTCGGCCGGTCGGCCGGGAGCATCGCGTCGGCGAGGCTGTCGGCTAGGTCGACGCCGACGCCGCAGCCGACCAGGAACTCGCCACCGGTCGTGGGGCGGCAGTGTCGCGCCACCACGAGCAACTGCACCGCCCGGTCGCCGCGGCGGAACAACCGACGCGGCAAACCCGGCGGCGGGGCGACCTCGACGTGCAGCCGTTGGCCGATTTCGACCGGGACGCCCAGCCGCAGGGCGACGCCGCGGTCGGACACGTCGTGCAGTGCGGCCGGCTCGACGACGCCGACGCAGCACGCGCCGATCCGCCGCACCAGCACGTCGGCGGCCGCGGGCGTGCGGCCGGTTTCCCGCCGCTGCGGCGGGGCAATCCGCAGCGCGTCGAAGACGCTCGGCGTCGCCGGCGGCGGCTCCGCCGACGTCGCCGCCGAGTGCGCCAGCCACCGCCGCAGCTTGCCCAACTCCGCCCGCGGCAGCAAGGCGTCGCCATCGCGGCGGTCCCGCCGGCGCGGGCCGGTTTCTTCGTTGATCAGCAGCGTCATGGGGTCGTCCTTCCCCCCGACGTCGGCGCGCTCGCCGCTTCGGTGAAGCTTCGACGACTGGCCGCTCGGCTATCGGACCCGGCAATCCGCCGAGTTTGCAGTTACCTCGCGTCGTCGACGCCGACCTGGCGGCACGCGTCGCGGACGGCGCACGCCGAACACCGCGGCCGCCGCCCGGTGCAGACGAACTTGCCGAACGGCACGCACAATCGGTTGATTTCCGCCCAGTGCCGTTTCGGTAGGACTTGCTCCAACGCCTTGCGCGTCGCCTCCGGCGTCTTCGTCTCCGCGACGCCCCAGCGGTTGGCGATGCGGTGGACGTGGATGTCGACCGGCACGCCGTGCGGCTCGGCGCAGGCGACGGCGATGGCGAGGTTGGCCACCTTCGGGCCGACGCCCTTGAACCCGGTCAAGACGTCGAAGTCGCACGGCAGCACGCCGCCGAAGTCGTCGCGGGCGGCGAGGGCGATTGCGTGGATTTGGTGAGACTTGTTCTCGTGGTAGGTCGTGGGCGCGATGAGGGCGTCGATCTGCGCCGGCGTCAGGTCCGCGACCGCCGCCGGCGTGCGGGCGGCGGCGAACAGGCGACGGCTGGCCGGCAGCGTGACCTCCTCGTAGGCGCGGACGCTGATGATCGCGCTGACGATTTGCTCGAAAATGGTGTCGAAGCCCTCCTCGGCGAGCAGGAACATCGCCGCCGACGTCTGCGGCAGCGTGGCCACCTGCTTGCGGAGGCGGTCGATGACGGCGTCGAAGTCGAAGGCTGGTTGGTTCACGGCCGGGCCTTCTCTCTAGGCCGTCGCGGGCAAAATCGTCGCGGCCGACTCGTCGCGCGCGGCACCGCCGGCGGGGCGGTAGGCGGCGGCGAAGACGGCCCACAAAACCGCGCCGGCGGCGAACGTGAAGAACGCCGTCCACATGCTGAAGCTCAGGTTCCACGACAGCGTGCCGGGGATGTCGAACAGCGGCACCGCCGGCTCGACCCGCAGGGTTTCCAACGTAAATCGGCCGACGCTGTAGAGCAGCAGCATGAGCGCGAACACCTGGCCGGCCGAGTGGCGGACGGTCAGGAACGCGAGGCAGACGCCGCAGATGAGCAGGGCGTTGAGGCTGCTGTAAATCTGCGCCGGGTGGACCGCCAGCGACCGGCTGTGGCGGGCCAGCGGCACGAGCGCGGGCGTCTGGGCGACCTCCTGCCGCGACCGCAGCGCGGTCGCGGATTCGCCGGCTTTCGTGACGACGGGCTTGGTCAGCGCGGCCGGCACGTCGAGCCGGCCGTCGTAAAACTCCTCCTGGTACGGCGGGCTGTCATACGGGAACGTCACCGCCCACGGCACCCGCGCCGGATCGACCGCCTGCCCCCAGCAACAGCCGTTGAGCAAGCACCCGATTCGCCCGAACGCCAGCCCGATCATCAGGCACGGCGCGAGCACGTCCGCCCCCAGCCGCAGCGGTATTTTCCGCCGCTTCGCGTAGATCAGCAGCACCGGCGTGGCGAGCAGGAACCCGCCGTAGAAGGTCAGCCCGCCCTCGCTGAGGTTGGCCATGTGGACGAGGTTCTGCCACACGCCCACGTCGCCCCGCGTGTAATCTTGCAGGTTTTCCAGGACGTGGCTGATGCGTGCGCCGGCCACGCCGCTGACGAGGGCGAGCAGACCGATGGTGGCGAAGTGGTCGCCGTTGATGCCGCTGCGGTTGGCGAGGTGTCGCCCGAGTTCGACGGCGGCGAAGACGCCCAGGACGAGCATCAGGCCATAGCCGTAGACCGGGAGGTTGAGGCCGGGGATGCGGAAGAGTTCTTGGAGCATGGGCTAGCGAACGGTATCCGCGGCCGGGCGGGAAGTCGCCGGCCGCGGCGTCTCACCGCCGGCGGCGTCGCGCCTCTCGGCGTTGGCGCGGATGTTCGTGGCGGCCACGCGGGCCTCGCCGGAAACACCGTTGATCTCGGCCGCGCCGATTTCGTCGAGCAGCGGCAGGTATTCGACCGCGCCCGGCGCGTCGCCGGCGACTTGAATGAAGAACGTCAGCGGCGGCGTGCGGCGCGGCGGCCGCGAGCGGAGGTGGTCGGCGAGCAGCCGCATGATTCGATCAGTCGGGAATCCCGGCGGAATCGGCCAGAACGTCCGCTTCATCGTCCATTCCGCAACGGCGTTCGCCGCCGCCTCGCGGACCTCGGCGTCGGGGTCGGCCAGCGCGACGATCAGCAAGTCGGTCGCGCCGTCGAATCGCGGCCCCCACGTCATGGGCAGCCGGACCAGTTCCTGTCGCCGCCGAGCGGGGATCGAGGGCCAAACTTTGTTTAGCCGTCGCAGCACGCTCGGGTCGCGCCCGCAGCCCCAGGTCAATGCCGAGACGGCGGCCTCGACCCAGGTGTAGGCCGGCTTGGGCGGCGCGGCGGACGGCTCGGAGATCAGCACGTCAAGCAGCGCGTCGCGCGTGCGGTCGCCGAACAGGGTCGGCAGATTGCTTTCGTCGATCGCCCCGCCACGCCGCGGGTTGGTCGAGGTCGCCAACTGCTCCAGGTACTCAGCGGTCGGCCCGGTCGCACGGGCGGCGGCGAGGCGGACCCGCGGGCTCCAACTCCGCAATGCTCCCGGCAGGCGGCTGTCGATCTGTGACGCCTTGTCGACCGCCGGCTTGAGAAAGTCCGATACGGAGCCGGCGGTCGACGGCTCCTGAATGACGCCGTGGAAGGAACTCCACCACATCGCCTGCTCGCGGGCGTAGGCGTCGTAGGCCGTCCCCGCCATCCGTCCCGCCGCGAGCAGTAGAAAGAGCGTCGCCACGCAGAGAACAGGCCACCGCCATCGCCGCCACCACGCGCGCACGCGGCCGACGCCGGTTGGAACCGGGGCGTAGTCGAGCGGCACGGGCGTCGGCGGGTCCATGGCCGGTGATGTTCTAAGGCATCGTGGTGCAATTCAACCCGCTTCACGCCCACGCCAGCCCTTCCGGCAGCTTGTTCAGGTTGTCATAGCCGTCGGCGGTGACGACGAGCATGTCCTCCAGGCGGACGCCGCCGGTGTCGTCGGCGTAGAGGGCGGGCTCGACGGTCACGGCGTCGCCGGCCAGGAGCGGCGGGCCGCCGAGGTCGAGCAGCGGCGGTTCCTTCAGGTCCAGGCCGATGCCGTGGCCGGTGCCGTGGGGCAGGAAGCCCTGCGGCGAGCCGCTTGCGTCGAAGCCGACGGCGTAGCCGTGGCGTTCCAGCACGGCGGTCGCGGCGAGGTGGACGGCCTCGCCGGTGACGCCGGCGCGGGTAATGGCGAGGGCGGCGGATTTGGCCTCCACCACGGCGGCGTGCATCTTGACGAGTTTCGGCGACGACGTGCCGTGGACGACGGTTCGGGTGCAGTCGCCGTGGTATCCAGTTCCCAAATCGCGCGGAAAGACGTCGATCATGATCGGCTCGCCGCTGCGGAGCGGGCCGCGGCCGGCGAAGTGGCAGTCGGCCGCGGGCGGGCCGCCGGCGACGATGTGGCCGTCGCTGACGCAACCGCGGGCGATGAGGAACAAATCCAGCCGCGTCTTGACGCTCTCGCTGGTGACCGACCCGCCGGCCGCGTCGATCAGTTCGCCGGCGTCGTTCGTGTCGGCGGCGGCGACGTGTTCGCAGGCGTCGCGGATCGCGTCCTCGGTGATCGCCTGCACCGCCCGCAACGCGGCCACCTCGTCGGCATCCTTCCGGCGACGCTCCGCGATCCCAAGGTCGCGGTCGCACGTCACCGCAATGCCGCGCCGTGCGAGTTCGTCGACGAAAAGCAGCGCGAGCGAGCGGTCGGCGACGACGGCATTGACGCCGTGTCGAACGAGGCATTCGGCCGTCGCCTGCGCCGCCCGCACGCCGCGGTCGCCGCTGAGGCCGCCGGCGACGGGGAAGTCCTCGTAAACGTGAATGGCGTCCGCACGACCGCTGGCCCGCGCCCGCGGCAGTTCGACGTCGCGGACGATCATCAACGTGTCGCCGGTCGGCAGCGCGATCCAAGCCACCGGGTCGTGCGGGGCGAAACGGACGCGGTGGAACACGCTTTTGTTGATCGACGGCACGCCCGCGATCAGGGTCGCGGCGTCTGCGGGGTTGCTCATGCCAGGAATGTAGTCCTAGCCGACGAGCCGGTTGTCGATCAACCGAACCGGGCCGACGTGGGCGGCGGCGAGCAGGACGCACGGGCCGTGGATCGCCTTCACCGGCTCCAGCCGTTGGGCGTCGACGGCGGCGACGTAATCGACCGTCAACGGCACGTCGCCGGGCTCGCCGGTGACGAGGCGGGCCGTCACGGTTTCCACGAGCGACGCGGCGTCGGCGTCGCCGCGCCCGAACTGCGCGACGGCGGCGTCGAGGGCGCGGGGAATGGCCAGCGCCCGCTCGCGCTCGCGCGGGCTCAGGCGGCGGTTGCGGCTGCTCATCGCCAGGCCGTCGCCGTCGCGCAGCGTGTCGCCGCGCACGACGTCGACGTTCAGGTCCAGCGCGTCCGTCAGCGTCTCGATCACGCGAAGCTGCTGAAAATCCTTCATCCCGAAAACGGCGAGGTCCGGCTGCACGAGGTTGAACAGCCGCAGCACGACGTTGCAGACGCCGCGGAAGTGGCCGGGGCGGTGCCTGCCCTCCAACTGCCCCGTCAGCGACGGCACGTCGATCACGACCGGCGGCTCGTCGTAGGGGTACATCTCGTCCTCCAGCGGCGCGAACACGAGGTCGACGCCGATCTCCTCCAGCATCGCCAAGTCGCCGTCGAGCGTCCGCGGGTAGAGGTCGAAGTCGCTTTGGTTGTTGAACTGAAGGGGGTTGACGAAGATGCTGACCGCGACGTGGCCGGCCGGGCCGGCGCGGTCGCGGGCGAGCTTGACGAGCGACAGGTGCCCGTCGTGCAGCGCGCCCATCGTCGGCACCAGCGCCAGCGGCGAGGCGGAGCCGACGAGCAGACGGTGGTGGCGCAGTTCCGGGATGGTGCGGGAGACGTGCATCGGCGGCGGAGTGTAGCGAACGCCGGGCCGCGTCAGAGCTTTGCCAGCAGTTCCGCGACGGCTTTGGCGAGGACCGGGTGGCGCAGCGCCGGCGAAACCTCCGCCAGCGGTTCGAGGACGAAGCGGCGTTCGTGCAGCCGCGGGTGCGGCAGCGTCAGCCGCGGGTCGTTCAGGATCAGGTCGCCGTAAAGGAGCAGGTCTAAATCGATCGGCCGCGGCGCGTTGAGGCGGTCGGGGCGGCGGCGGCCGAGCCGAAATTCGACGGCCATCAGCCGCGCCAGCAGCTGCCACGGGTCCAGCGTCGTGGTCAGGCGGGCGGCGGCATTGAGATAATCGCCGGCGTCTGCGGGACCGCCGACGGAGGCGGTTTTATGGAAAAGCGAAACGGCTTCGACGCGGATCGTCGGCGGGTCTCGCAGCAAATCGAGCGCGCGAAGCAGAGCCGCGGCGCGGTCGCCGACGTTGGAGCCAAGGGCGATGTGGGCGGCGTGTCGCACGGCGTCGAAGATCTTACGGGCGAGGATTCTCACCCTCCGCACTTCCGTGCCTCCGTGGTGAATCAATCCCCCGGCGTGCAGAGCGTCTCGTGCAGCACCCGGCCGGCGAGGTTGTAGAAGCGGGTGCGGTAGGTCAACCCGTCGCCGGGGCGGCGTTCGAGGGCCGGCATCGCGCCGCCTGGGTCGGGCACGAACCGCAAACCGCGCGGCGTCAGCGGGCGGTCGCGGGCGTCGCGGAAGTAGACCCCGGCGTCGGCGTCCGTACTCCACGTCACGTCGTCGCGGCGGCACTCCAAGCGGTATTTTCGCTCGACCACGTGCCGCTCGAAGTCGCCGGCGTCGCTGAAGCCGACGTTGCGTTGTTTGAGCAGCACGAGCAGCTCCGCGAGGATGCGCTGGTCCTCCAGCATCCGCGCCTCCTCGCTCGGCTGCAGCGCGGCGACGTAGGCGTCGAAGCGGCCGCGGAAGCCGGCGAAGTTCGTGCCGAACTCGGCCGTGAAGGCCGTCCAGCCGTCGGCGCCGGCGGCGACGCGCTCGAGCATGCGGTTGAACCGCTCGCGGTACAGCGGCCTGCCGTCGGGGCCGCTGGCGTAGAGCAGGAAGTGGACCATCGCCCACGCCTGCGTGTACTGCGTCGCCGCCCGGCCTCGGTCGATTAGCGTCCGCGCCCAGTCGTCGTCGCTGTAACGAATCAGCGTGGCGAAGTCGAACAGCCGGCCGCGCTCATTGTCGTAACGGAGCTGCCGCAACCGCTCCGGCGGCAGCAGGCCGATGCGCAAGCCGTCGCCGACGCGGACGCTTTCCTCGAAAATCTGGGCGAGCCCCTCGTTGACCCAGACCGGCAGCCCGTCGCCGAGGCGGTCGTCGGCGAACTGGTGGAACGCCTCGTGGCGCAGCGTCTTGCGCATCGCCGCCCGGCCCTGGCCCTCCAGGTAAACCGCCAGCGCCCGCGGGCCGCTCATGAAGATGCCGCCGGTGTTGGGAAAGCGCCCGCCGGTGAAGCGGTTGTAATCGGCCTCGCGGGCGAAGAGGTAGACGTTGAACTTCTCGCCGCCCGAATCGGCGTCGCGGCTGCGGAACATTTCCAGCCGCCGCGTGAACTCGCCGTAGCAGAACTCCAGCTCGTCGGCGAGGTCGCGGGACAGGGCCTCGTCGAGGTCGGTGTGGACGCGGTAGTGCGCCGTCTCGAACCGCCGCGGCCCGCCGCCGGGCACGGCCGCGCCGCTGAGCAGCAGGGCGAAGCAGACGGCGCACAGGCCGAAGTACGCGGCGACCAGCGGCCGGCGGCGGTCGGGATGGGGCGGGGAAGCGGCTGCCATTCGGGATCGTCGGCGGCTATAGTCCGCGCCCCTGTTATCGACCGCCGGCCGACGCCGCTTGAACCATGCCCGACGCCCCCCCAGACAACGCCCCGCACCTCTACGAGGCAGAGCGCCGCCGCAAGCGCGACGAACTCGTGGCAATGGGCGAAAACCCCTACGGCGAGCGCGTCCGCGACGTCGAGCCGCTGGAAAACGTCCGCGCCGCCTTCCGCGTCGGCATGGACCACGGCCAGGACGACGCGATCCGCTTCACCGTCGCCGGCCGGGTCGTGCTCAAGCGCGACATGGGCAAGCTGTCGTTCCTGACCCTCCGCGACGACACCGGCGACCTGCAAGTCGCCCTGCAAAAGAACGCCCTGACCGACGGGAATGGGAGGTCCGCAACCGCATCGACCTCGGCGACCAGATCGTCGTCAGCGGCCCGCTCGGCTCCACCAAGACCGGCGAGCCGACCGTTTGGGCGCAAACCCTGTCGATGAGCAGCAAGAGCCTCGTCGTGCCGCCGGACAAGCATAAAGGCTTGGAGGACGTGGAGTTACGCTACCGCCAGCGGTACGTCGACCTCTGGGCCAACCCCGACGTGATGCGCACCGCCAAAGCTGCGCGATGCCAGATCGTCGCGCGGATGCGGCAGTACCTGGTCGACAAGGGCTACCTGGAGGTCGAGACGCCGATGCTGCAAAGCGTCCAGGGCGGCGCGGCCGCCCGGCCGTTCGAGACGCACCACAACGCCATCGACATCGGCCTGTTCCTCCGCATCGCCCCGGAGCTGTACCTCAAGCGCCTCCTCGTCGGCGGCTTCCGCAAGGTCTTCGAGATCAACCGCAACTTCCGCAACGAGGGCGTCTCGCCGCGGCACAATCCCGAGTTCACAATGCTCGAAGCATACGAGGCTTACGGCAACTACGAGACCATGATGGAGATGGTCGAGGAGATGGTCTGCACGGTCGCGCAGGACGTCTTCGGTACGCTCCAGATTGCTCACCACGGAGGACACGGAGGCACGGAGGCCGGAGAGGAGCAGGAGGATCGGGAGGAAGAGACGCAGGCCAGCCGCGAGGGCGATCCGCCCGCCCGCGTCAAGATCAACCTCCGCCGGCCGTGGCGGCGAGTGCGGATGGACGAGTTGGTGGAGGAGCGGACGGGGTGGAGATTTGACAAGAAGCCTTTACGTCAAGAAGGGCCGGGTGATTTCCCGCCCGTTGGTGAAAAGATTTGGCTCGCGCCATGGAAGGACAAGGCGGATTCTGAACTAACACCTGCGGACTATGCCGCGATTGAAGCCGCCGCCGATCACTTTCTGTCTTTGACCGCAGCAGAGCAGCTTGTGTATGCTTATGAAAAACTCGTCGAGCCGACCCTGATCGACCCCACCTTCGTCACCCACGTCCCCAGCGTCATCATCCCCCTCGCCCGCCCGAGCGACGCCGACCCGTACTTCGCCGAGGTCTACGAGCTCGCCATCAACGGCCAGGAAATTTCCCCCGGCTACACCGAGCTCAACGACCCCGATTTGCAGGAAAAGCTGTTCCGCCAACAGGTCGGAGACGCGGCCGAGCGGCAGGACGTGGACGAGGATTTTCTCAACGCCCTGAAGGTCGGGATGCCCCCCGCCGGCGGGATGGGGCTGGGCGTGGACCGGCTGGTGATGCTGCTGACCGGGGCCGAGAGCATCCGCGACGTGCTGCTGTTCCCCCTGATGCGGCCGAAGTAGGATCACGACTTGTACAAAAGCCTGCTGATCCTCAAGTACCTCCAGAAGCGCCGCATCGCGTGGGTGAGCCTGATCGCCGTCACGCTCTGCACGGCGATGGTGCTGGTGGTCATCAGCGTGATGGGCGGGTGGCTGCGGATGTTCCGGGCCAGCTTCCAGGGCCTCAGCGGCGACGTGATCGTCAAGGCCGACTCGCGGACGGGGTTCCCGTTCTACCAAGAGATGATCGACGAGATCGAGGCCCGGCCGGAGGCGACGGCGGCGGTGCCGATGATCCAGACGTTCGGCCTCATCAACGTCATCAACCGCATCCGCGACGGCGTGCAGGTCACGGGCGTCCCGCTCGACAAAATCGGGCAAATCAACGCCTTTTACGACTCGCTGTATCTCAAAAACCCCAAGACCAGCCCGCAGGAACCGCTGGCGGACATGGGCGCGGACTTGGCGAAGATGCGGGCCAAACAGCGGGCGGACATCGACGCCGACGTGAAGGCCCGCCGCCTGACGCCCGACGAGGCGGCGGCGCAGAAGAAGGACTTGGACGGTTTGGGCCGGCCGCTGCTGGACGAGATCAAGGCGTGGGCAAACCGCACGCCGGCCGGTCAGACGCCGAGCTTCGATCTGCCGTTCGCCCCCGACGTCTACCGCGGCCGCTTCGCCGGCACCCAGCGCACCAAGGAGTCGGCCGACCCGGCGACCTACCCCGGCATGATCGTCGGCACCGGCGTCGTCGGCATCAACAAGCGCCCCGACGGCACCATCGACCGCTGGACCGGCGTCGAGCCGACCAACCCGATCTGGGTCGACTTCACCACCCTCCAGCTCCGCGACGACGCCGGCTCGTTCGATTTCAAAAAGGACTCTCGCAGCAAGCGGTTTTGGATCGTCGACAACAGCCGCACCGGCGTTTTTCAGACCGATGACCAGACCGTTTACGTCGACTTCGCGCTGCTGCAAAAGGACGTCGGCATGGACGCCCAGCCGATCTACGCCGTCGACCCCGACACCCTCGAACGCGTCGGCGAGCCGACCGGCCACACGCCCGCCCGCGCGGGCGAAATCCACGTCAAGCTCGCCCCCGGCGTCCCCCTCGACGCCGGCCGCCGCGCGGTGCAGAACGTCGTGGACGCCGTCCAGGCCAAGCACGACATGCCGCCGAACGTCAACATCACCGTCGAGACGTGGGAGGCGCGTTACGGCAGCTTCCTCGACGCGGTCGAGAAGGAAAAGCTGCTCGTCACGGTCCTGTTCAGCTTCATCAGCGTCGTCGCCATTTTCCTGATCCTGTGCATCTTCTACATGATCGTGCAGGAGAAGGTCAAGGACATCGGCATCGTCAAGAGCGTCGGCGCGACCAACGGCGGCATCGCCCTGATTTTCCTGGGTTACGGCGGGGCGATCGGCGTCGTCGGCGGCGTCCTGGGCGCGGTCGTCGGCGGGCTGATCGTCCACTACATCAACGAGATTCACGGCCTGATGGGCACGCTGCTGGGCGTGCAGATCTGGAACGCGGAGACGTACATGTTCGACCGCATTCCCAACACGATGAACCCGCGCGAGGTCGCGGTGATCGTCGGCGTGGCGGTCCTGTCCAGCGTCATCGGCGCGGCCGTCCCGGCGTGGCGGGCGGCGTCGCTCAAGCCGGTCGACGCGCTGCGGTTCGAGTAGCCTCACCGGCCGCGGCGTGGCGGGCGGCGTCGCGTTTGGCCCAGCGGGGAAAGCTGCTCCAAAACAGCTTTTGCCCGTTCGTCCAAAGCCAGTCCATTTTCGGATAAATCAGGCTGTCGAGCTGGAGCCGCAGGCGAGTTTTGTCCGGTTCAAGGGCGTCGAGCCAGAACTGCAAACGGGTCGGGCGGATCAGGCGGAGGGAGCCGGCGTAGCTGCCGTACAGGTACTGGAGGTCGCGGTAGGCGGGACGGTCGTCGCGGGCGGGCGGGATGACGTCGCCGACGACGCCGGTGAAGCTCATCAAGGGGCCGTGGTGGCTGTTGAGGACGCCGGGCGACATGCCGCGCGGCCCGTCCGGCTCGCTGACGAACTCGACGCGCCACGGCCAGATTTGGCCGTGGGTGAAGGTCCGCGGGTCGTTGAGCCAGTCCCATAAAAGGCGGCGGGGCAGCCTTATCTCCCACTCGCGGCGAAAGGTGTGGTCGCGCCAGCCGTCGGGGGCGGCGTTCTTGGCGTAGCCCATGTCGCGGACCAGGTCGTGCGTCACGCGGCAGTGTAGGGCGAGGCGGAAACTTGCCGGCCGCGACCGCCTGGCTATCGTGTCGGTTCCTATGCCACAACAAGCACTCATCGTCCAAGGCGGTTGGAAGGGACACGAGCCCGAGCAGGTCGCCGACCGCTTCCGCCGCGAACTCTCGCAACTCGGCTTCGAGGTCGAGGTCAGCGACACGCTGGCGAGCTTCGACGACGCGGAGAAGCTCAAAGGTTTGTCCCTGATCGTGCCGGTTTGGACGATGGGGACGATCGGCCAGGAGCAGAGCAAGAACGTCCGCGAGGCCGTGATGGGCGGCGTCGGGCTGGCCGGGTGTCACGGCGGCATGTGCGACGCCTTCCGCGAGGACGCCGACTGGAGCTTTATGACCGGCGGGCAGTGGGTCGCCCACCCCGGCAACGCGACCGTTGAGTACGCCGTCAAGTTCGGCCCCGAGCGCGGCGAGATCAGCGACGGCCTGAAGGATTTCACGCTCACCAGCGAGCAGTATTACCTGCACGTCGACCCGGCGGTGAAGGTGTGGGCGACGACGCGCTTCCCGGCGCCCGGCGTCGACGGGCCGCACGTCAAGAACGGGCCGGTCGACATGCCGCAGGTGTGGACGAAGTACTTCGGCGAGGGGCGGGTGTTCTACAACGCCCTGGGCCACCACGCCGACACCTTCGACGTTCCCGAGGCGATGGAGTTGATGCGGCGCGGCTTCCGTTGGGCGGCACGGTAGGATCGTCGCATGATCGTCACGTTGGACGGACCCGCCGGCACCGGCAAATCGACCGTCGCCCGCGCCGCCGCGGAGCGGCTGGGCTTTGATTTCCTGGACACGGGCGCGATGTACCGCGCCATCGGCCTAGAGGCGTTCCGGCGGGAGGCGGATTTGCAAGACCCGCGCGAACTGGCGTTCGTCGCGGGCCTTTGTAAAATCGAGTTCGACTGGACCCACAACCCGCCGGCCGTGCTGCTCAACGGCGAGCCGGTGACGCACCTTCTGCGGAGCGGCGACGCGACGCGGGCGGCGAGCTTCGTGGCGACCGTGCCGGCGATCCGCGAGCGGTTGGTCGAGCAACAGCGGCAGATCGGCCGGGATCACAGCGGGCGCGGGCTCGTGACGGAGGGGCGGGACCAGGGCAGCGTGGTCTTCCCCGACGCCGAACACAAGTTCTACCTCGACGCCGACCCGGCCGAGCGTGCCCGGCGGCGGGCGCGGCAGCTCCGCGACCGCGGGGAGGTCGTCAGCGTGCGGGAGATTCTCAAGGAGATGACCGAGCGCGACAAGCGCGACCAGACGCGGGCGGTCGCCCCGCTGGTGCGGCCGGCCGACGCCGTGCTGATCGACACGGGCGGGATGACGCAGCAGGACGTGATCGACCTGATCGTGACAAAGGTGCGCGGCGGCGTATCGTCCCCGCTCCCATGACCTTGCCCGACGCCGCCGCACCGCAATCCGACCTCGCCACCCGCAGCCCCGACAAGGCGACCGCCATCTACGGCGGGATGCGCATCTTCGTGCGGTCGGTCCTGCGCGCCGGCTTCGCGTTCCAGGCGTTCCGCGCCGACCGCGTGCCCAAGACCGGCGGGCTGCTGATGCTCAGCAACCACCAGAGCTTCCTCGACCCGCCGATTTTGGGCTGCAAGCTGCACCGGCCGATCGCGTCGCTGGGCAAGAGCGAACTGTTCGCCTGGAAGCCGTTCGCGTGGTCGATCCGGCAGCTCAACGCCTTTCCGGTCAAGCAGGGCAAGAGCGACGTCGGGGCGATGAAGGAGTCGATCCGGCTGCTGAAGGCCGGGTGGTTACTGAACGTGTTCCCCGAAGGCGGCCGGACGCGCGACGGCAACTTGCAGCCGGCGCAGAAGGGGGCGGGACTGATGGTGCGGCGGGCGGGCGTGCCGGTGATCCCGGCGGTGATCGACGGCAGTTACGAGGCGTGGCCGATCCAGAACAAGCTGCCCCGGCCGCGCAAAATTCGGGTCCTCTACGGCGAGCCGGCGGAGATCGGCCACCTGAAGGCCGACGACATCCGCAAGTGGATCGATGACACGCTGGCGCGGATGTTCGACGACCTACGCTCGGGACGTGTCTGACTTGCAAGCGATGACGAACCGGCTGCTGGCGTTCCGCCGCCAACGGGATTGGGAGCAGTTCCACAACGCCAAGGACCAAATCCTGTCGCTGACGCTGGAGGCGGCGGAACTGCTGGAGCTGACGCAATGGCGCCACGGCGAGGCGTTGGAACGGCACTTGGACGAGCGCCGGGAGGACGTCGCCGACGAGCTTTGCGACGTGCTGGGCTGGGTGCTGCTGATCGCCCACGACCGCGGCATTGACCTGCCGGCGGCGTTCGAGGCGAAGATGAAAAAGAACGAGGCGAAGTACCCCGTCGAGAAGGCCAAAGGGCGGGCGACGAAGTACCGCGACCTGTGACGGCGTGATACGATGCGAGCATGACGCTCACCGACACCGCCCAACGGCCGGTCATCGAGCCGGACGACTTCGCGGCCGAGGACCGCGATTACGTCCCGCCGCTGGAGAACGGCGACAACCTCAAGGCCGACGAGTTCCGCCGCCGGTACGAGGCGATGCCGCCGGGCACCCGCGCGGAACTCATCGGAGGAATCGTCTACATGAGTTCGCCCGTCAACAACCGCAGGCACGGCAAGCCGCACCTCGCGCTGAGCGGGTGGCTGAACTATTACCTGCTCCGCACGCCGGGCCTGGAGGCCGGGCAGGATTCGACCGTCCGCCTTGACACCGACATCGAGCTTCAGCCCGATTTGTTCCTGGCGCTGCCGCCGACGCTCGGCGGCGGGGCGAGCGAGGACGACGACGGTTACGTCGTCGGCGTGCCGGAGCTGGCCTGCGAGGTCGCCGCCAGCAGCGAGCGGGTCGACCTGAATCAAAAGCTCAACGATTACCGCCGCAAGGGCGTGGCCGAGTACCTCGTCTGGCGGACGCGCGGCCGGCGGGTGGACTGGTTCGACCTCGCCGACGGCCGCTATGTCGCCAAACCACGCGACGGCGACGGGCTGCTCAAGAGCAAGGTCTTTCCCGGCCTGTGGCTCGACCCCGACAAGCTGGTTGCCCTGGATCGCCCCGGCCTCTTCGCCGACGTGGAGGCCGGCGCGGCCACGCCCGACCACGCGGCCTTCGTCGAGCGACTTGCGGGAGGCGCCGGCTAGACTGGCGGACCATGCCCGCCGTCCGCCCCACGCCGTTGCTGCTGATCCTGCTCCTCGCCCTCGCCGGCTGCGCGAGTTCGGCCTCGGCACCGATCGGCAAGAAGTACCCCGCCCGGCCGCGCAACCACCCGGTGCCGCTGATGATCCAAAGCGACGCCCCGGTTTGGCTCGTGCAGAAGACCGGCGGCGAGTACTACAACAGCCTGTCGATGCAAGGGCTCACGCTCGTCGGCCGCGTCGACGTGGACGGCGACTTTATGGGCAACTGGAAGGCACTGGCCGCCGAGGCCCGCTCCGAGGCCCGCGAACTCGGGGGCGATTTGATGATTTTGCGCGAGTACCGCGCGCCCTACGGCGCCAGCACGAACAACGCGGGCCGGGCGACCGAAATCGCCTTTAAGGCCGACGTTTACCGCCGAACGGGGCCGGACGAGGAAGAAATTTGATCCGCGCTTGATCCGCGAGGGCGGAGGGTGCGTAGAATCGGTGTCGGCCCGGCGGTGACGCAGCGACTTGGCTGCCGGGTTTGTTCCCGCGGAGGCGTTCGCGGGATTCAGAGCTTGGCTTTAGGCCGGGCAGGTCGAGGTTCGCGGCGAGTCGCTTGGCCGCCGACCTCCAGCTACAGGAGGTGATTCGTGATTGAAACCGAGAGTAAGCTTGAGCTGCCGTGTGCGGCTTGACGGGGTGCGATTCCCCGCCTGTACGCGGCTGCACCGCAGCTCGCTAAAACCCGTAGGCCCGGCCGTTTCGACGGCCGGGCCTTCTCTTTTGTTGCCAGTTGACAAGTCCGCGCGGCCCGCTACGGTTCGCCCGACCGCACGGGTTGCAACCGGCCGGCGTGGTGGATTCGCTCCCGATCCGCCCGCCCCGCCGAACCGACGGCTGCCTCTGCCGTACCAGCTACGGCCGACGCGACCGCCCCTCGCCGCAACCGTGTCGGCCCACGATGGCCCGCCGTACCCCCATCCTCCCCGCCTGACGACGCCGAGTCCTTCGGCGTGTCGTGCGGCATCACGGCCGTCATTTCCTCGCATTTCGTGGCGAACTTTCCGAACCGAATCGTCGGTTTTCTGAACGCCGCCCCCCCAAAACTGAACCCAGCCGCCCCGCGTGTGCGGGGCCGGCTTTACCAACGGAACATCACTTCTATGGCACGCGACAACACCGTCCTCCGCAACATCGGCATCGCCGCCCACATCGACGCCGGCAAGACCACCGTCTCCGAGCGCATCCTCTACTACACCGGCCAGATCCACAAGATGGGCGAGGTCCACGAGGGAACGACCACCACCGACTTCGACGTCGAGGAGCGGGCCCGCGGCATCACGATCTACTCCGCCGCCGTCAGCGCGCCGTGGCTTTACGAGCATGACGCAGAATTCCTTTACGGCGACAAAACCGCCGAAAAACTCGTCGAGCAGGAAGACAAGAAGCAGGGCATTATGCGCAACGGCGTGATGCACCAGATCAACGTCATCGACACGCCCGGCCACGTCGACTTCACGGCCGAGGTCGAGCGGTCGCTGCGCGTGCTGGACGGGGCCATCGCCGTCTTCGACGGCAAGGAGGGCGTGGAGGCCCAGAGCGAGACGGTGTGGCGGCAGGCGACCAAGTACGCCGTGCCGCGCATCTGCTTCATCAACAAGATGGACAAGCTCGGCGCGGACTTCAACTTCAGCTTCAACTCGATCCACGAGCGCCTCGGCGCGCCGGCGGTGGCCGTGCAGTACCCCATCGGCTTCGGCAACGACTTCGTGGGCATGATCGACCTCGTGAAGGGCGTCGAGTACCACTTCAAGGGCGAGAACCAGGGCACCGAGGTCGAGGAGCGGCCCATCGACCCCTCGCGGCAGGGCTTGTACGAGGAGTGGCGCGAGAAGCTCCTCGCCGCCTGCGCCGACGTCGACGACGACATCGCCGAGAAGTACCTGGAGGGCGAGGAGGTCACGCGCGACGAGATCAAGTCGGCCGTCCGCAAGGGGACGATCAGCTTCAAGATGCACCCCGTGTTCTGCGGCAGCGCGCTCAAGTACGTCGGCGTGCAAAAGCTCATCGACGGCGTGATCGAGTACCTGCCCAGCCCGCTGGACGTGCCGGCCATCCAGGCCCACGACGCCAACGACCCCGAGAAGATCGTCGAGCGCCACTGCGACCCGAGCGAGCCGTTCTGCGGCCTGGCGTTCAAGATCGTGGCCGACAAGTTCGGCGAGCTGACGTTCGTCCGCGTCTACAGCGGCACGGTGCCGAAGGGGACGCGCGTGCTGAACGCCAACCGCGACAAGAAGGAGAACCTCAGCCGCATCTTCCAGATGCAGGCCGACGACCGCATCGCGCTGGAGCAGGGCGAGGCGGGCGACATCATCGCCTGCGTCGGCCTCAAGGACGTGCTGACCGGCGACACGATCTGCGACATGGACCACCCCGTGTTGCTGGAGCGGCCGACCTTCCCGGAGCCGGTCATCAGCATGTCGATCGAGCCGAAGTCCGGCGCCGACAAGGCCAAGCTCGGCGACGCGCTGACGCAGATGCGCCGCATCGACCCGACGTTCTTCGCCAACTACGACGAGGAGACGGGCGAGACGATCATCGCCGGCATGGGCGAGCTGCACCTGGAGATCATCCGCAACCGCCTGACGCGCGAGCAGAAGGTGGACGTGATCGTGGGTAAGCCGAAGGTGGCGTACAAGGAGACGATCACCGGCAAGGCCGAGGCCCGCGGTTTGTTCAAGAAGCAGACCGGCGGCAGCGGCATGTTCGGCGACGCCACCGTGTCGGTCGAGCCGTTCACGGCCGCGGACGTGACCGAGGACGACAAGTTCAAGTTCAAGGACAACATGGCCTTCGAGAACAAGGTCGTCGGCGGCAGCATCCCGCGCGAGTTCATCCCGAGCGTCGAAAAGGGCTGCCGCGACGCCCTGAAGACGGGCGTGTTGGCGAACTACCCGATGATCAACGTGAAGGTCACGCTCCTTGAGGGCAGCAGCCACGCCGTCGACTCCAAGCCGCCGGCCTACGAGCAGGCGGGGAGCATCGCCTTCAAGGACGCCTGCCAGAAGGCCGGCATGGTGTTGCTGGAGCCGATCATGAAGGTCACGGTCACGACGCCCGACGAGTTCATGGGCAACGTCACCGGCGACCTGAACAAGCGCCGCGGCGTGATCGTGGAGCAGCGCTCCAGCGGCAACAGCCGCATCATCGACGCCGAGGTGCCGCTGTCGGAAATGTTCGGCTACACCACGGAACTGCGCAGCATGAGCCAGGGCCGCGCCGCCAGCGCGATGGAGCCGCTGAAGTACGCCCCGGTCCCCGGCAACGTGCAGAAGGCGATCCTCGAAGAGGTCGGCTGAGCCTCGGTCGCCCGGTGGCGTGAAAGAACACGGCGGCGTGGCGAGTTCTCTCGCCACGCCGCCGTCGTTCGGGTCGGCGCTTTTCAGCGTCCGGTGCCGTCCGCCGGGCCGCTCAATCGAGCTGCGCGGCGCCGTCGTACCATCGGGCACGGAGCCTTGCCATGCCCTCACCTTTTCCCGGAATGGACCCGTACCTCGAACGCCCCGGCGAATGGGCGGGCCTGCACGCGGACCTCATCGCCCAGATCAAGCGGGAGTTGACGCCGATGCTCGGCGGCGGGTACCGCGCGATGTCGGAGTTGATGCTGTTCCTCCACGAGCCGTCGGCCAAACGCCGCCGCGTCGGGCGGGCCGACGACGCCGTGGGAATCGCCCCGTCGCCGCCGGGGGCCGCACGGGCGGCCGGCGGCGTCGCATCTGAGTCGTCGCTCCGCATGTCCATCGGCGACCCCGTCGACGTCGAAAAGCACCGCTACGTCGAAATCCGCACGGGCGACGGCGGGCGGGTCGTGACCGTCATCGAATTACTTAGCCCCACGAACAAGGCCAAGGCCGAAGACCGCGCGGTGTACCTGAACAAGCGCAGCGAGTTGATCCGGGCGGACGTTCACTTCCTGCAAATCGATTTGCTGCGGGCCGGGCCGCGCCTGCTGCCGGAGGCGGCCCCGCCGCACGACTACAACGCGATGCTGGTCCGCGCCGACGGCCGGTCGGAGGCGGAGGTTTGGACGTGGTCGCTGCGCGACCGCATTCCGATCCTGCCGGTGCCGCTGGCCGAGGGCGACGGCGAGGTGACGCTCGATTTGCGGGCGAGTTTTGATGCCACCTACGACGCCCTCGACCTGGGCCGCTTCGTCTACGCCCGTCCGCCCCGGCCGCCGTTGTCGGCCGAGGACGCTGCCTGGGCGGCGGAGCGGCTGGCTACGATCCGCCCATGACCGTTTCGCTCGACGACGTGCTGAAGACCCTCGACGGCCGCAAGGATCAGGCGGTCGCCGCCCTGAGCGACTTCCTGTCGATCCCCAGCGTCAGCACCAAGCCCGACCACGCGGCCGACTGTCGAAGGTGCGCGCAGTGGCTGGCCGACCAGCTCAACTTCGGCGGCATGACGGCCAGCGTCATGCAGACGCCGGGCCACCCGGTCGTTGTCGCCAAGAACAAGCACGAGGCGGGCCGGCCGACCGTTCTCATGTACGGCCACTACGACGTGCAGCCGCCGGAGCCGCTGAACCTGTGGCAGTCGCCGCCGTTCGAGCCGACGGTGCGCGACGGCAAGCTCTTCGCCCGCGGGGCCGCCGACGACAAGGGGCCGGTTTGGGCGCACTGCGAGGCCGTCATCGCCTGGCAGGCCAACGGCGGGCTGCCGGTCAACCTCACCATGCTCATCGAGGGCGAGGAGGAGAACGCCAGCGAGAACCTTGAGATTTTCGTGAAGCAGTACGCCGACGACCTGCGGGCCGACGTCGCCGTGGTCAGCGACACCGGCCAGTTCGCCCGCGGCCTGCCCGCCATCACCTACGGCCTGCGCGGCCTCTGCTATCAGGAAGTGATCCTCACCGGCACCAACAGCGACCTCCACAGCGGCATGTTCGGCGGGGCCGTTCCCAACGCGGCGAACGAACTTTGCAAGCTGATCGCCGGCCTGCACGACGCGGACGGGCGGGTGACGGTCGACGGCTTTTACGACGGCGTGGAACCCTTGACCGATGCCGAGCGCGAGCAGTGGAAGACGCTGCCGTTCAGCGACGCAGAGTTTGCCGAGTCGCTGGGCATCCCGCACGGCAACGGCGAGGCGGGCTACAGCACGCTCGAACGCCGCTGGGCGCGGCCGACGCTCGACGTCAACGGCCTCACCAGCGGGTATCAAGGAGCGGGCGCGAAGACCGTAATCCCCGCCGTCGCCAGCGCGAAGGTTTCG
This sequence comes from Friedmanniella sp., assembly GCA_965218535.1. Lineage (GTDB taxonomy): Bacteria > Actinomycetota > Actinomycetes > Propionibacteriales > Propionibacteriaceae > Microlunatus. The sequence goes on along the minus strand of CBDCLF010000001.1, from coordinate 148,210 downwards.
ATGCGGCTCGTCCCCGGCCAGGACTGGAAGGACGTGCGGGCCAAGTTTCAAAAGACGCTGCGCGACCGCTGCCCGGACAACTGCAAACTCGCCTTCCTCGACCACGGCGGCATCGACGCCGGCGTGGTGCCGATGGACTCCAAAGCCGCCAAACTCGCCGCGGAGGCGGTCGAAATCGGCTTCGGCACGGCCCCCGTCTTCATCCGCGAGGGCGGCAGCATTCCCGTCGGCAGCCTGTTCAAGAACGTGCTGGGCCTCGACACCCTGTTCGTCGGCTTCGGCCTGCCCGACGACCGCTTGCACGCCCCGAACGAGAAGATGGACCTCGCCGCCTTCCACAGCGGCACGCGGACGGCGGCGGCCCTTTACGCGGGGCTGGCGGGGCTTTGAAGCGGCGTGCGTTCCGGCGGGCCGGGCCGGCGGCCCTCGCCCTCCCGGCAAGCGTTCCTTCGCCGGGAAACGTCCCCGCGCCGCCGGGGAACGTCCCCGCGCCGTCCGGGAGGCTTCCCGCGTCATCAGGGGATGTCCCCGCGCGGTTCGGGAACATTCCCGAGCCGTTGGGGAGCGCTCCCGAAGCGTTTGGGAAGAATCCCGCGTTGTCCGGGAACGCCCCCGCGTGTTGCGGGAATGTCCCCGCGTGGTGCGGGGATGTTCCCGCGTCGTCCGGGGAGATTCCCGCAGCCTCCCCGGCGACGTTTTTTCCTTCGCCGGAACGCTTTGTTTCAAGATTTGAGCGCATTCGACCGATGCGCCCGCGCGGGCTCTGCCGGCCGCCGCGCCCTCAGGCTCGGGCGGGCAGCACCTGCATCGGGTTCCTGCGGGCGAGGCGGTCGAAGTCCTCCTCGCCGAGTTGCTCGCGGGCCTGCTTGAGGCCCTCCAGCCGCTCGTCGAGGCCGTCGGGGCGGTGGGAGTCGGTGGCGAGAAAGCTGTAGTGGTCGAACTCGATCAAACGCTCGGCGCAGCGGAGCATGTCGGCCGAGAACATGCCCTTCTTGGCGGCGGCCGGGCCGGCGAGCAGGTAGCAGTTGAGCTGGAGCAGCACGCCCATGTCGGCCAGTTGGTCGGCGGCCTCGCAGGGGTCGGCGCAGACGAAGGCGCAGCGTTCGGGGTGGGCCATCACCGGCGTGATCTCCGCGTACAGCAGCCGGCCGACCGTCTTGCCGAGGTAGTCGGGCCACTCCTTCTCCCAGGTGTCGAACAGGAAGAACCGCCCGCCGCGCCCGGCGGTGCCGTTGAGCAGGACCAACTCCTCCGGCGGGGTCTCGGCGGTCGCCTCGCTGAGGCGGTTTTCGCCGCCGGGCAGCAGGGTGAGGGCGACGCCGGCCTGGTCATATACCGCCTGAAGTTCGGCGACGGCGGCGGGGGTCTCGCGGACGTTGTTGTGCGGGAACTCCGGCTGGACGTGCGGCGTGCAGACGCTGTGCGTGTAGCCGAAGGCGACGAGCCGGCGGGCGACTTCGAGGCTCTCGGCGACGTTGCGGCAGCCGTCGTCGACGCCGGGCAAGAGGTGGCAGTGCAAATCGACGAGGCCGACGGTGGCGTCGGCGGGGTGGTCGGCGGGTTGGCCCATATTGCTAGTCTACCCGCGTCGCCGGCGGCGGTACGATGCCGTTATGCCGGACATCCCTTGGTTGGCGGAGTTGCGGGACGCGAAGGAAACGGTCCACGGGCCGACGCTGGTTTATCTGGCAACGCTCGCCAAGGACGGCTCGCCGCGCGTGCGGACGCTGGTGGTCCGCGGCGTCGAGGACGACGGGTCGGTGCTGTCGTGCAGCGACGCCCGCAGCGCGAAGGACGATCAACTCAAGAGCGATTCGCGGGCGGAGGGCGTGTTGTGGTTCGAGGAGCCGAAGGTGCAGTTCCGCCTGCGCGGCGAGTGCCGGGTCGTCTCCGCCGGCGACGACGACGCGCTGCGGGAGCGGGTTTGGCGGAAGCTGAAGGATTCGGGGCGGATGCTGTTCGCCTGGCCCGACCCCGGCGGGCCGCGGGCGGAGGAGTCGGCGTTCGTCGACGGCGTGGGCGAGGACGAGCCGGTGCCGGAGAACTTCGAGGTGCTGCGGCTGGTCGCGGCGGAGGTGGACCGGCTGGACCTGTCGGACACGCCGCACGGGCGGACAACTTGGAGCTTGGGCGAAAACGGGTGGTCGGGACGCGAGGTCAATCCGTGATCGTTCGGGCCCGCCGAAGCAACGTCAGAGTTCTGTGGCGCGGCAAGGGTCCGGGCCTACTGTGTCGCCTTGCGATTCCTGCTCCACGGACAACTCGGCCCCGAAGTCGCGGCGAAACTGGCGGAACTCGGCCACAAGTCGGTCGTGCCGGCGGACCTGAAGCTGGCCGCGAACGCGACGGCAAACGAAATCGTCGAAGCCTGCCGCGCGGGCCAGTACGAGCTGATGACCGCCGACGGCGGCTTCCTCGACGCCGTGTTGCCGACCAGCGGCCGGCGGGACGTTTTCAACCGCGTCGTCGTGTACCTCCACGACGCGCACGACAAGCAAATCGAATCCGTCGCCCGGTTGTTCGAGCGGTACAAGCGGCTGACCGCCGGCCGCCTCTACACCGTCACCGCAGGCCGCGTCAAAGTCCGGCAACTGCCGAGCAACGTCGCGGCCGCCGTCTGACATTCCTGTTTCAGCGTTTCCTCTTTCCGCCTTCCCAACATGAGCCTCCTCGTCACCGGCAGCCTCGGCCTCGACACGATTGAAACCCCCGCCGGCCGGCGGGACGACGTGATCGGCGGCAGCGCGGTTTACTTCGCCTACGCCGCCAGCTTCTTCGCCCCCGTCCGCCTCGTCGGCGTCGTCGGCGAGGACTGGCCGACGCCGATGAAGGACGTTTACGAAGGGCGGCCGGTGGACCTGGCCGGCTTGGAGACGCGCAAGGGCAGCAAGAGCTTCCGCTGGCACGGCAGCTACGTCGAAGACCTGAACAACGCCGAGAGCGTGAACACGGACCTGAACGTGCTGGCCGAGGCCGCGCCGCAGATTCCCGAGTTGTTCCTCGATTCCGAGTACGTTTTCCTCGCCAACACGCACCCCGCGTTGCAGGCGGACATGCTGGGCAAGCTGACGAAGCGCAAGCTCGCGGTCGCGGACACGATGAACCTGTGGATCAACGTCGAGAACGCGGCCCTGCGGACGCTGCTGGGCAAAATCGACGGTTTGGTGCTGAACGACGGCGAGGCGCGGCTGCTGACGGAGAAGAAGAACATGGTCGACGCGGCGCGGGACGTGCTACGGATGGGGCCGACGTTCGTGGTCATCAAGAAGGGCGAACACGGCTGCCTGATGGCGTGGCGGCACCCCGACGAGAAGACGCCGACGGACGTGCAGACGTTCGTGCTTCCGGCGTACCCGACGAGCGACGTAATCGACCCGACCGGCGCCGGCGACAGCTTCGCGGCGGGCATGATGGGCTACCTCTCGACGCAGCAGTCGCTCTCGCCCGCGACGATCAAGCGGGCGCTGGCGTTCGGGACGGTCGTGGCGAGCTACACGATCAGCGACTTCAGCCTCGACGGCTTGAAGCGGACGACGCGCGAGCAGATCGACACGCGGTACGAAAAGCTCAAAGCCGCGATGAGCTTTTGACACGGACCTCCGACGTTGAGCCGCGAGCGGAGCGAGCGCTACAAGAGTTCTGCTTGTAGCGCTCGCTCCGCTCGCGGCTCAACGGTACATTGCGCGCATGTCGCGCCCCGTAATCGCGTATCACATCATCCTGACGTTCTACGGGTTCTGGCTTCCCAACGACCAACGCGGGAGCGGGACGGACACCGTGTGGTCGGAGGATTTGCGCCCGTTCGGCAACGGGACTAGGAGCCTCGCCGACGGGGAGCGCAGCGTGTCGAAAAGGCCCTTCGACCGCGAGGCGGCGCGGGCGGCGAAGCGGGCGCTCCAGTATCCAGCGGTGCGACTCGCAGGAAAGCAGGCGTTAGTTGTCGCCAAAGCGGTCGGCGAACTTGCGGGCCGAGATGCCTTGCTGCTGCACGCCTTCTCGATCATGCCCGACCACCTGCACTTCGTCGCACTGCGGCACGCGCGTCGAACTGCAAACCAGATGATGACCCGCACCAAGTCGGCGGCGACCCGCGCCCTCGTCGAGCAGGCGATGCACCCGCTCGCCCGTTTCGCCAAGCCGGGCAAACTCCCGCCCAAGCTCTTCGCACGGGGCGGGCAGCACCGGTTCCTGTTCGAGCCTCGCCAGGTGCGGGATCGGATCGTCTACGTCGAGCAGAACCCGGTCAAGGCGGGACTGCCACCTCAGCGGTGGAGCTTCGTCAAGCCCTACCGCGACCAGGCGCTTCCCACGTTGAGCCGCGAGCGGAGCGAGCGCTACAAGTTTCTGTAGCGCTCGCTCCGCTCGCGGCTCAACAAACTGTATTGAAACCGCCTTACGTCACCTGCGGTTGCGCCGACCGCGACGCGGGGCCTGCTTCGCCATGATCCGCCCGCGATCGGGGACCTTCACGTCGTAGGCGAGGCCGACCAGCTCCAGGCCGCGGATGATCAGGTAGCTCGCGTCGAACTCCCACCAGCGCAGGCCGTGGCGGGCGCTGGTCGGGAAGGCGTGGTGGTTGTTGTGCCAGCCCTCGCCCAGGCCGAGGAAGCCGAAGATCGCGTTGTTGCGGCTCTCGTCGTTGCTCTTGAACGGGCGGGTGCCCCAGAGGTGGCAGACGCTGTTGATGCTCCAGGTGACGTGGTGGACGAAGAAGACGCGGACCAGGCCGCCCCACAGGAAGCCCAGGAACGCGCCGGTCCAGGACATGGAGACGAGCCCGCCGATGACGGCCGGCACGATCAGGCCGACGGCCGACCACGCGGGCCACAGGACGCTGATGACCCGCATCATCTTGCTGGCCCGCAGGTCGGGGTTGTAGCGGTCCAGGTTCTTCGGGTCGCCGCGGAAGATCCAGCCGAAGTGGGCGTAGACGAAGCCGTAGACCACGCCCTTGATGCCGCTGCCGAAGTGGTGGGGCGAGTGCGGGTCGCCGTCGTGGTCGCTGTGCTGGTGGTGGCAGCGGTGCATGGCGACCCACTTGTTCACCGGCCCCTCGACGGCCATCGACCCCAGGACCGCGAACACGCCCTGCACCCAGGCCGGCGCCTTGAACGACTTGTGCGTGAACAGCCGGTGGAAGCCGACCGTCACGCCGACCGCCGTCAGCAGGTACATGCCGGCGAACAGGCCGGCGTGGAGCCAGTCGAAGCCCCATCCCCACGTCAGCACGACCGCGACGACGAGGCCGACGATCGGCGTGCCGATGCCGACGAGGCTGGCGGCCTTCGTCCAGAAGCCGGCCTCCTCGAAGAAGTCGTCATGGTCGTGGTCGTCCTCGTGAGCGTCCGCGGCCTCCATGCCGATTGGCAGGGCATCGGGTTCGGGAGAGTCGGGCAGGGCAAGGTCGGCGGGCGGGGAAATGTCGCTCATAGGCGTTGGATGATATGGGCTCGGGCGATGGAAGGGATCGGACTAAACGGGTCGAAAGATTTTTCATTTCACAGTTTCCACCCCGCCGACCTTTCGCCTAACATCCGCCGCGAAAGCAAACCGGGCCTTGGCGGACGTGACTGCCGCCCAGCCCGGTGCCGGTATGGGCCATTGGCGGCGGGAAGTCTCGCGTCTTCCTCCCGCCAATCGCCCCGTGCAACGGATGCACCCCCGGCCAACCGCAGTCACGACAACGGGCTTTTCACAAGCCCGCCAGCCGGCTGACCCGACGGGGAGTTTTCCCCCGCGAGCGGTAGATACCCGGCAAGAAGGAAATCGCAATGGCCAAGTCCAGCACCAAGTCCACCTCCCGCGCCACGCCCGATGAGGTCGAGTCGATCCGCTCCACCGACGCCAACCGCCAAAGCGCGCTCGGCCGGGCCGTCCAGCAGATCGAGCGGCAGTTCGGCAAGGGCAGCGTGATGAAGCTCGACAGCGACCCGCAGCCGATCGACGGCATCCCGACCGCCAGCCTCAGCCTCGACATCGCCCTCGGCGGCGCGGGGATGCCCAAGGGCCGCATCATCGAGATTTACGGGCCGGAGTCTTCCGGTAAAACGACCCTCGCCTTGCACACGATCGCTTCCGCCCAAAGCACCGGCGGCATCGCGGCGTTCATCGACGCCGAACACGCCCTCGACCCGACGTGGGCCAAGCGCCTCGGCGTCAAACTCGACGAACTCATGGTCAGCCAGCCGGATACCGGCGAGCAGGCGCTGGAAATCTGCGAGCTTTTGGTCCGCAGCAACGCCGTCGACGTGATCGTGATCGACTCCGTGGCCGCCCTGATCCCCCGCGCCGAGATCGAGGGCGAGATGGGCGATTCCCACGTCGGCTTGCAGGCCCGCCTGATGTCGCAGGCGCTCCGCAAGCTCACCGGGGCGATCAACCGCAGCAAGACGACCGTGATCTTCATCAACCAGATCCGCGAGAAGATCGGCGTGATGTTCGGTTCCCCCGAAACGACGCCCGGCGGCCGCGCGCTGAAGTTCTACGCCAGCGTCCGCATCGACGTCCGCCGCACCGGCAGCATCAAGGACGGCGACGTGGCCGTGGGCAACCGCACCCGCGCCCGCGTCGTCAAGAACAAGATCGCCCCCCCGTTCCGCGACGCCGAGTTCGACATCATGTTCGACCGCGGCATCAGCTACGAGGGCGACTTGCTCGATTTGGCGGTCCTGAGCGACGTGGTGAACAAGAGCGGCGCGTGGTTCAACTACGGCCCCACGCGGCTCGGCCAGGGCCGCGAGAACTCCAAGCAGTTCCTGTTCGACAACAAGGACCTCGCCAAGGAAATTCGCCTGAAGGTCATGGAGGCCAAGGGCCTGACCAAGCGCATCGCCGACGAGGCCGAGGAGGAGGGCTACGACGAGGAGCCGGTCGAGGAACCCGAGGGCGAACTCGTCGAGGCGTAAAGCGTCCGTCTCAACGAAGCTTTTGCGGGCCCGCGACTCCGGTCGCGGGCCCGCGGGCGTTTACGGCGTGACAAGTTTTCGCACCGCGCTGCGCTTGAAGTCGCCGGCGGGGGCCGTTATCACTCCGCCGTCCGGCGCGGGCGACCGCCGCCCTAGACGGACGCGGCCTCGGATTCACGCCCGACACCGCCGGCCGCCGATAGTGTGCTAAACCGACTGTCACCACCACGCTCCACCCGCAACCGGCGGGCGACTCCCACCACCGAGCGGCCCGACGGATCGGGTCGCGGGACGCGCCCGGCCGACCTCCGCCTTCAGCCGGCCGGCAGACCGGCCGATGCAGCGGGGTCACGGACGCCCTGACGCGGCACGCCGGCGCTTCGCCGCACCGCCGCCGAACGGGCTTCCGCTCGTCTCAATCCCTGCGGGCCACGACGGCCCCAGCCGCGAGGGTGCGAATGACCTGTTCCCGTCCCACGTCCCGTCCCACGTCCCGACTCACGACGCTCGCCGCCAGTGTTCTGGCCGTCGTCCTGTTCGCCGCCGCCCCGGCGCCGGCGCAGGACGCGCTGCCGCTCACGAGCCGGAGCGACACCGTCGACCTGCTCGGTTTGGAGCAGAGCTTCCGCAACGTCGCCCGCACCGTCACGCCGGGCGTCGTCGCCATCACCGCCGCCGCCGAGCCCGCGCCGGCGGACCTCGACGCCTCCCGCTCCAGCCAACTGACGGGCGACTTGCTCGACGAGCTGCTCCACAGCGTCCCGCGCGTCGTCGGCACGGGCTTCTGCGTCGACGCCGACGGCTTCGTCGTCACCAACGAACACGTCGTCCGCGGCGCGACCCAGCTCTACGTCACCACCGACGACGGCCGGACGTTTCCCGCGCTGGTGGTCGGCACCGACCCGCGGAGCGATTTGGCGGTCCTGAAGGTGCCCACGACGCTGCCGGCGGTGAAGCTGGCCCCGGCCGGCACGCTTTACCGCGGGCAGTGGACGCTGGCGGTCGGCAACCCAATCGGTTTGGCCGGCCGCGGCAACCTTTGCCTGAGCGTCGGCGTCGTCAGCGCGGTCGGCCGCGAGCTGCCGCGGCTGAGCGAGCGCGAGGGCCGCCTCTATACGAACCTGATCCAGACGACCGCGGAGGTGAACCCCGGCAACAGCGGCGGGCCGCTCTTCGACCTGCACGGCCGGGTCGTCGGCGTGGTCACGGCGGTCGTCTTGCCGCAGGACCAGACCAACGGCCTCGGCTTCGCCATGCCGCTTGACGAGGCGATGCGGGCCAAGATCGACCGGCTCAAGCAGGGCCGGCCGGTGGCGCACGGGTTCCTCGGCGTCACCGTCGCGGAGGTGCGCGACGGCGGCGTGCGCGTGAGCGGCGTGGGCGAGCAGACGCCGGCCGACGGCCTGCTGCGGGCGGACGACGTGCTGCTGCGGCTCGACGGCCAGGCGATCGACTCGCCGGCGGCGTTCGTGCGGCTCGTCAGCGACGCGCCCACGACGCGGGACGTGCCGGTCGCGCTGCAACGCGACGGCGGGGAGATTTCGGTCAACGTGCGCCTGCGGCCGCGCGAGGACCTGGTGGCGGGCGTGGACTTGAGCGGCCAGCGGTTGCGGTGGCGCGGGGCGACGCTGGCCGTCGCGGCCAAGGGCGGCGTGCGCGTGTGCGACCTGGACCCGCAAAGCCCGCTGGCGGCGGCGGGCCTGACGGTCGGCAGCGTCATCGCCGACGTCGCCGGCCGGCCGGTCGGCGATCTGGTCGCGCTGCAGCGCGTGATCGACGAGACGCCGGCGGAACTCTGCAAGCTCGGCCTCGTCGCGCCGCCGGCGGAGGAGGGCGACACGCGAACGGCAGTCCTGTCGTCGGCGGCGGGGCGGTGACCCGCGGGCCGTCGGCGGCGAATCGGCACGGCGCTTGATCGACGGTCGGTGCTTGGCCAAAATGCAACGATGCGCATCCCGTGGCTCGCCGCCCTCTTCGTGCTGATCCTGGCCGGTGCCGCGCGGGCGTCGGACGTCACCTTTCGCGTCAAGCTCGACGCCGGCGCCGCGGTGACGGAGCCGGTCGGCGGGCGGTTGGTCGTCTACCTGATCCGCGCCGGCTCCTCGGAGGCGGACGGCCGCACGATGCCCGCCGACGGGCCGTTCTGGGAGGACCCGCAGCCGATGTTCGGCCGCGACGTCGACAAGCTCGCCCCCGGCGACGGCGTCACCGTCCCGCCGGCGACCGACTTCCCCGACGCCTACCCGGCCGCGCTGCACGATTTGCCGGCGGGCAAGTACAAGGCCCAGGCCGTCCTCGACCGCTTCCGCCGCGACAGCAGTTGGAAGCGGGAGGTCGGCAACCTCTACGGCCGGCCGGTCGAGATCACCGTCGGCGACGGGCCGCAGACGGTCGAGCTGTCGCTGACCAACCGCGTCAACGGCCGGCCGTTCCCGGCCAATCCGGCGCTGACCGAGGTGAGCGTCGACAGCAAGCTTTTGGGCGACTTCCGCGGCGAGCCGGTCACGCTCTACGCCGGCGTGTTGCGACCGCTGGACTATGACCCGGCGAAGAAGTACGCGACGCTCTACGTCGTGCCGGGCTTCGGCGACCGCCACACGAGCGTCGGCCGCTACCTGTTCGAGACCGGCCCGCCGTGGCGGGAGCTGCGCCGCCGGGCGTTCGTCGTGGTGCTGGACCCGGAATCGCCCAACGGCCACACCCTGTTCTGCGACAGCCGCGTCAACGGCCCGTGCGGGCGGGCGCTGATCGACGAGCTGATTCCCGCCGTCGAAAAGCAGTTCCCCGCGATGACGGCCGAGCCGTGGGCGCGGCTGGTCAACGGCCACAGCAGCGGCGGGTGGTCGTCGCTGTGGCTCGCGCTCACCTACCCGCAGACGTTCGGCGCGTGCTGGAGCAGCAGCCCCGACCCCGTCGACTTCCGCAGGTTCGAGAAGTTCGACGCCTACGCCGACGCCAACGCCTACGTCGATTCGCAAGGCGACGAACGGCCGAGCTGCCGCTACGACCTGAACGACGACGGCAAGTACCAGGTCACCCTCACCGTCCGCGGCGAGAACGGCGGCGAGGGCGTCCTCGGCCCGCGCAACACCAGCGGCCAGCAGTGGGATTCCTGGATGGCCTGCTGGGGCACCCCCGACCCGCAAAATCCGCGCGTCGCCAAGCCGCTGTACGACGCAAAAACCGGCGTGCTGGACCACGACGAGGCGAAGAACTACGAGCCCTACGACATCCGCCTCAACCTCGCCCGTCACCCCGAGCGCTACGCGCCGCTGTTCCGCGACAACATCCGTTTGGTCGTCGGCGAGAACGACAACTACTACCTGAACGAGGCCGTCGCGGTGCTGAAGCGGGAGGTCGGTGCCCAAGCCGCCGCGTCGGACGCGGAGGCCGTCGGCTACATCCGGGTGCTGCCGAACGCCGACCACGAGGGCAGCATTTTCGCCACGCCGGACATGAAGGCGTGGCCGGGGGAGATGGTCGCGCACCTGAAGAAGCACGGGATGGAGTGACGCCCGTCTGTTGCGCTCGCCCCGCTCGCGGCTCGCCGTCGGTCACTGCGTCCTTCGCTGGCCACGCGATCCGACAGGAGGCAGGCGTTCGGGAGTCTCCGCCCCGAACTCGTCCACCCGATTAGCCGCGAGCGAAGCGAGCGCAACGAACGCCCGCTTACTGCGCTCGCTCCGCCCGCGGCTAGGCAACGTCCACGCGACATTACGAAGTTACATGACGGACTCGAAGTACGGGCGACTGGCCCGGCCTCACGCCGCCGTCGCGGGGCGGCCGGCCTTCTTGCAGGTCTTGTGGTAGAGCTTGACGAACTTCTTGTCGCCCGCCAGCGCCGGCACCTTGGCGAAGGCTTGGTCGAAGAGGTCGGCCGCCCGGCCGAACTGCTTGTTGGCGGTGTGGACGTCGATGAGTTCCAGCGTGATCCCGGCGTCGTCGGGGGCCATCGCCGCCGCCCGCTCCAGCGGTTCGGCCGCCTCCGCGGGCCGGCCGACGCTCGCCAGCAGCGAGCCGCGCAGGTAGACCGCCACCGCCGACTCCGGCGACGCCTGCTCGGCCAAACGGTAGTGCTGCAGCGCGTCGTCGACCCGGCCCTGCACCTTGCACAGCGACGCCTCGGCCAGCGCGGTCGCCGTCGCGTCGCCCGCGCCGCGGACCTCCTGCATCAGCGTCTCGGCGTCGGCCTTGCCGGCCAGGCGGTAGACCGTCGCCACCGCGCCGGCGACGTTGGCGGCCGCGTCCTGCTTGCCGTGTTCGTCGGCGTACTCGCGTTCGCCGGCGCGCAGGCGGTCGCAGTCCTTCAGCACGCCGTCGACGGTGGCGTCCTGGAGTTCGCCGACGTTGGTGACGGGGAGGTGCGTGCCGACGTGACACTTGGCGCACTCGCCGACGACGCGGACGCGCTTGCCCTCGGGGACGAGGGGGATGAAGTAGAGGTGGCCGAACTTGCGGGCGTCGTAGTTCTGCTGCTTGCCGTACTTGCCGCAGGAGTCGCACTTGCCGAAGCTGACGACGCGGTTCTTCCTGAAATACATCCGCGAGCCGTAAACGATCATTCCGAATCTCCGAAACGGGCCGTGGAACGCCTAAAGTGCTGCCCCATGCAGTCCGCCGACGTCCGCCGCCAGTTTATCGAGTTCTTCCAGAACAAGCACGCGCACACGTTCGTGGCGTCGTCGCCGGTCGTGCCCCGCGACGACCCGACGCTCCTGTTCGCCAACGCCGGCATGAACCAGTTCAAGCCGATTTTCCTCGGCGAGGAGCGGCGCGACTACACCCGCGCCGTCAACAGCCAGAAGTGCATCCGCGCCGGCGGCAAGCACAACGACCTCGACGACGTGGGCCGGGACACCTACCACCACACCTTCTTCGAGATGCTCGGCAACTGGAGCTTCGGCGACTACTTCAAGGCCGAGGCGATCGCGTGGGCGTGGGAGTTGTTGACGGAGGTTTGGAAGCTCGACCCGCAGCGTTTGCACGCGACGTACTTCGAGGGCGACGCGGCCGAGGGGCTGGAGCCGGACACGGAGGCGCGGGAGCTTTGGCTGAAGCTGCTGCCGGCCGATCACGTTCACCCCGGCAACAAGAAGGACAACTTCTGGGAGATGGGCGACACGGGGCCGTGCGGGCCGTGCAGCGAAATCCACTACGACCGCAGCGACGAAAAAAACGGCGGCCACCTCGTCAACGCCGACGATCAGGACGTCGTGGTCGAGATTTGGAACCTCGTTTTCATCCAATACAACCGCACGCCCGGCGGACTCAAGCCGCTGCCGGCGAAGCACGTCGATACCGGGATGGGCTTCGAGCGGATCGTCGCGCATCTTGCAGGGCAAGACGAGCAACTACGAGACCGACGTCTTCCTGCCGATCCTCGACAAGATCGCGGAACTGACGGGCAAGACGTACACGCCGAAGCTGGACGACCCGGTCGGCATCGCGTTCCGGGCCATCGCGGATCACGTCCGCATGGCGACCTTCGCCATCACCGACGGCGCGCGGCCGGGGCCGAACAAGGCGGACAGCGTGCTGCGCAGTGTGCTGCGGCGGGCCAGCCGTTACGGCTACACCGTCCTCGGCCAGACGACGCCGTTCCTCTACAAGATCGTGCCAACGGTTGTGGCAGCAGATGGGCGAGGCGTTCCCGGAGCTGCGCGAGCGCGCAAAAGCAGGTGTCGGCGAGATAATCGAGCAGGAAGAGGGCGACTTCCTAAAGGTGATTGACCGCGGCCTAAAGCTTTATGAAGAGGCGAAGGAGCGTGCGAGACAAGGGCATTATCAGAGCAATCTGAAGCAGTTCGCCCAAGATAACGATATTCCGGCTCGTGAAGTAGAACGGCTCGACCGCGAAGGTCGGAAGGCCGCTTCAGATCGATGCTCCATGCCGGCAAGCCAATCTTTAGCGGCGAGGACGTTTTCGAGCTGCACACGACCTACGGCTTCCCGCCGGACATGACGATGCAGCTCGCCCGCGACGACGGGTTTGTGCCGGACGTGGAGGATTATCAGCGGCGGTTCAAGGAGTTCCAGGACAAGAGCCGCGGCGACAAGATTGCCGGCGACGTGGCGGTGGATTTTGGCGATTTCCCGGACACCGACGACGGCGGCAAGTACGACTGCCCCAACAACCGCGGCCGTCTGGTCGGCTTCGTGCGCGGCGACAGCGTGTTCGCCGGGGGCACGTTGGAGGAGGGCGAGGAGGCGTCGCTGTTGCTCGACAAAACGTGCTTCTACGCCGAGCAGGGCGGCCAGGTCGGCGACACCGGCGTGGTCCGCGGCGAGGGCGGCGAGTTCGAGGTGCTGGACACGACGCGCCGCGGCGGCCGGGTGCTGCACCACGGCCGGGTGACTTGCGGCAAGTTCGAGGTCGGCGACGCCGATGGACACGCACGTCAACAACCGCCGCCGGGCGATCACGGCCAACCACACGGCGACGCATTTGATGAACCTTGCGCTCAAACAGGTTTTGGGCGATCACGTCGAGCAGCGCGGCAGCCTCGTGGACGACGCCAAAACCCGCTTCGACTTCTCGCACAACAAGGCGCTGGACGCGGAGGAAATTGCGAAGGTCGAGCGGCGGGTCAACGGCCTGATCGCCGACAACCTGCCCGTCCGCGACGTGAAAATGCCGCTGGCGGAGGCGAAGACCCTGACCGGCGTGCGTGCGGTGTTCGGGGAGAAGTATCCCGACCCGGTGCGCGTCGTCTTCGTCACGCCGGGCGAGCTGGCCGACGGCGACGGCGCGTTGCACAGCATCGAGTTCTGCGGCGGCGTCCACGCGAAGCGGACGGGCGATTTGGGCTTTTTCAAGGTCGTGGCCGAGGAGAGCGTGAGCAAGGGCGTCCGCCGCATCACCGCCGTCACCGGCGGCGAGGCGCTGGCGGTCGTGCAGAAGATGGAGATCGATCTGAAGCAGATCAGCCAAGCCCTGTCCGCCCCGGCCGAGGAGGCACCCGCCCGCGTTTTGGCGCTGCGCGAGGAGATCAAGAGCCTCAAAAAGAAGCTCGCCACCGGCGGCGGCGGGGCGGCGGCGGACCCGTCGAAGCTCGCGGCCGACCTTCTAGAAAAGGCCGAGACGCGCGGCGGCGTCGCGGTGGTCGTCGCCGAGATCGCCGACGCGACCGACGAGCAGTTGCGGCAGATCGCCGACGTCATCAAGAGCAAGCAGCCGGACTTCGCCGCCATGCTCGCCACGAGCGGCGCGGAGAAGGTGAGCTTCGTCGCCGCCTGCGGCGACGGGGCAATCAAGGCGGGCCTCAAGGCCGGCGACTGGGTGCGCGAAACCAGCAAAATCGCCGGCGGCGGCGGCGGCGGGCGGCCGAACCTGGCCCAGGCCGGCGGCAAGCTGCCCGACCAGATCGGCGCGGCACTGGACAAGGCCCGCGAGGTCGCCGCCGCCGCGTTGGGATGAGTCGCTTGACACCCCAAAGCCCCGCATCTACTGTCCACACCGCCCTTCGTGCAAACCCGTCGCGACGGCCGAGGCGGGATCTTCCCGGCCGTTTTCACGTTGAGAGTCCGTCATGCTCCCCCCCCAGAAGGTCAGCAAGTCGCGCAAGCGCCGCCGCCGCAGCCACCACGCGATCAAGCCTATTCACTACGTCCGCTGCCCGCAGTGCGCCAACGCAAAGTTGCCGCACGTTTCCTGCGGCAACTGCGGCTTCGTCAACCCCAAGCTGTCGCTCGCGCTCAGCACCGGCGAAGACGCGGCGTGACCTCGCTCCCCCCAACCGCTTCGCACGGAGGACTGCCATGCGCGCCGCGGTAGACGTCATGGGCGGCGACCACGCGCCCGACTCCATTCTCCAGGGCTGCTTCGACGCCCTGCCCCTGCTCAACGCCGACGACAAGGTTTTGCTCGTCGGCGACGAGCCGACCATCGCCCGCGCGCTCAAGGCGGCCGAACTCGGCGACGACGCCCGGCGGTTCGATGCCGTCCACGCCGACGAGGTGATCGCGATGGACGAGTCGCCGGTCGAGGCGGTGCGTCGCAAGAAGAAGAGCAGCATTGCGATCATGGCGAAGCTCGTCGCCGACGGCGCGGCCGACGTGGCGATCTCCGCCGGCAACACCGGCGCGTGCGTCGCCGCCAGCACGCTGCGGATGCGCACGCTCCCCGGCGTCGCCCGGCCGGGCATCGCGGTCGTCATCCCGACCTTCCACGGCCCGGTCGTCCTCTGCGACGCCGGCGCCAACGTCGAGCCGCAGCCGCACCACCTGCTGCACTACGCGATCATGGCCGCCAGCTACAGCCGGGCGGTTTGCGGCGTCGAGCTGCCCCGCGTCGGCCTCATCAGCGTCGGCGAGGAGGCGGCCAAGGGCAACGACGTGACGAAAAAGGCCCACGAACTGCTCAAAAATGAGCCGCAGATCAACTTCGTCGGCAACATCGAGGGCCGCGACTTTTTCAAGGGCGTCGTCGATTGCGTCGTCTGCGACGGCTTCGTCGGCAACGTGATGCTCAAGAGCTTCGAGGGGCTGTTCGAGGGGCTTTTCCGCACGATGATGTTCGAGCTGGCCGAGAGCGCGCCGGATTTGGTGCCGTCCTTTAAGAAGGTGCTGGGCAAGATCAAACAGCGGCACGACTGGGTGGAGTACGGCGGCGCGCCGCTGCTGGGGCTCAACGGCTACCTGCTGATCTGCCACGGCGCCAGCGACGCCCGCGCCATCACCGCCGCCGTCCGCGCCGGCAAGCAGCTCGTCGAGAGCGGCATCAACGGCAAGATCGTCAACCACCTCGCCCACTCGGCCCCCGAGGACTGAGGACTCATGCCGACCTACAACGCCCTGATCACCGGCACCGGCAGCTTCGTGCCGGAGAAGCGGCTGACCAACGACGATTTGTCCAAGCTCGTCGAAACCAACGACGAGTGGATCTTCCAGCGCACCGGCATCCGCGAGCGCCGCATCGCCGGCAAGGACGAGTCGTGCGCGACCATCGCCAGCCACGCCGCCACCAAGGCGCTGCGGGCGGCGAGGCTGGAGCCCAAGGACATCGACTGCGTGATCGTCGCCACGATCACGCCGGAAATGCAGATGCCCTCCACCGCCTGCTTCGTCGCGGCCAGCCTCGGGCTGGACCAGACGCCCGCGTTCGACATCGCCGCCGCGTGCAGCGGGTACATCTACGGCCTCGACGTCGTCAGCGCCTACCTCGAAAGCGGCCGGTACCGCCACGTCTTGCTCATCGGCGCCGAAACGCTCACCCGCGTGACCGACTACACCGACCGCGGCAGCTGCATCCTCTTCGGCGACGGCGCGGGGGCAACGGTCCTGAGCCGCTCGGAGGCGAGCGGTTCGCCCGACAAGCGGCGGGGCGTGCTGCACACCGCGATCTACGCCGACGGCGGCGGGTGGGAGCTGCTGCACATCCTGCCCGGCAGCCGCCACCCGGTCGACGAGAAGATGCTCGCGGCCAGGAACCAGTACGTCAAGATGCGCGGCCGCGACGTGTTCAAGTTCGCCGTCACGCGCTTCGTCGGCATGATCGAGGAGGCGATGCGCAGCTGCGATTTGGGGAAGGACGACGTGAAGCTCGTCGTGCCGCACCAGGTAAACCAGCGGATCATCGACCACGCGCTCGAAAAGCTAGATTTCCCGCCGGAAAAGGCCGTGGTGAACATCGAGCGCTACGGCAACACCAGCGCCGCCAGCATCCCGATGGCCCTCGACGAGGCGATCCGCGACGGCCGGCTCGTGGAGGGGGACGTGGCGGTGATGGTCGCGTTCGGCGCGGGTTTGACGTGGGCGAACGCGGTCGTGCGGCTGTAAAAGGAACCTATGGCGAGCAACACCTACATCCTCTGCCCCGGCCAGGGCGCGCAAGCCGTCGGCATGGGCCGCGACTTTTACGACGGCTCGCCGGAGGCGAAGGCCGTTTTCGACGAGGCGTCGCAGATCGTCGGCGACGACCTGATGAAACTCTGCTTCGACGGCCCGGAGGAGACGCTGAACCAGACCGACGTCGCCCAGCCGGCGATCTACGTCACCAGCCTCGCCTGCCACGCGGCGGCGAGGGCGGCGGGCAAGGCGAATCCTGATGAGGTCGCGGGTTTTGCCGGACTCAGCCTCGGCGAATACACCGCCCTGCACCTCGCCGGCGTCTTCGATTTCGCAACCGGCCTGAAGCTCGTGCAGGCCCGCGGCCGCTACATGCAGGAGGCGGCGACCAGCGTGAAATCGGGCATGGTCAGCGTCATGGGGGCCGACGAGGAGCAGGTCCGCGAGGTCTGCGAGCAGGCGGCGCACGGCCACATCCTCGTGCCGGCGAACTTCAACTGCCCCGGCCAGATCGTCGTCAGCGGCGCGCTGCCGGCGTGCGAGCGCGTCGTCGAGGTCGCCGCCGAACGCGGGTTCAAGGCGATCCCGCTGAAGGTCGCCGGCGCGTTCCATTCGCCCCTCATGCAGCCGGCGGCGGATCGTCTCGCCGAAGACTTGGAACAACTCGACTTCCAGCCGCCGCAGAAGCCCGTTTGGTCCAACGTCACCGCCGAGCAGCACGGCGATCCGGCGTCGATCAAAAAGCTGCTCGTTCGCCAGATCACCGAGCCCGTCCGCTGGAGCCAGACGATGCAAACGCTCGTCGCCAAGGACGATGTTCGTTTTGTCGAACTTGCCCCCGGCCGCGTGTTGTCGGGATTGCTGAAGAAAACAGACCGCCGGGCGGAACTGCTCAACCTCGCCACGTTCGATGCGTTGGAGGCCAAGTGACTGAGAAACGAGTCGCCATCGTGACCGGGGCCAGCCGAGGCATCGGCGCGGCCATTGCCGGTCGCCTCGCCGCCGACGGCTGCCACGTCGTGGCCGTCGCCCGTTCCGCCGACAAGCTTGCGGAGGTCGTGAGCGGCATCGAATCCGCCGGCGGCAGCGCGGAGGCGATGGAGTGCGACGTCGCCGACTCCGCCGCCGTCGAGGCGATGGTCGACGCCGTTGCCGACAAGCACGGCCGCATCGACGTTCTCGTCAATAACGCCGGCATCACCCGCGACACGCTGCTGCTCCGCATGGACGATGCGATGTTCGACGAGGTGATCAACGTGAACCTCAAGAGCGTGTTCGTCGCCACGCGGTCGGCCGCCCGTTACCTGATGCGCTCCAAAGCCGGCCGGATCATCAACATCGGCAGCGTCAGCGGCGTGGTCGGCAACAAGGGCCAAGCCAACTACGCCGCCAGCAAGGCCGCGTTGGGCGGCTTCACGAAAACGGTCGCCAAGGAACTCGCCGGCAAGGGCGTGACGGCCAACGTCGTCGCCCCCGGCTTCGTGACGACGGACATGACCGACAAGCTCAACAGCAAGATCACCGACGAGGTGAAGAAGCTCATCCCGCTCGGCCGCTTCGGCGAGCCGGACGACATCGCGGCCGTCGTGGCCTTCCTCGCCGGCCCGAGCAGCGGCTACCTCACCGGCCAGGTCATCTGCGTCGACGGCGGCATGGCGATGTGACCCCGTAAGGCATCCTTTGGACACACCGGCCGCTTAGGCTATAGTCGCGCCCGCCCCGCCGG
This sequence comes from Friedmanniella sp., assembly GCA_965218535.1. GTDB lineage: Bacteria > Actinomycetota > Actinomycetes > Propionibacteriales > Propionibacteriaceae > Microlunatus. Next base: position 129,793 of record CBDCLF010000001.1, on the reverse strand, counting down.
GCCGCCCCGTCGGACGGGGCCGCTGACGGCGGGCTCAAACGCCCTAACCCACCGAACCAATCATGGAAGACATCGAAAACAAAGTCATCGAGATCGTCAGCGAGCAGATGGGCGTCGACAAGGCCCAGATCACCCGCGAGACGCACTTCATCAACGACCTCAACGCCGACTCTCTCGACACCGTCGAGCTCGTCATGGAATTCGAGGACGAGTTCGAGATCTCCATCCCCGACGAGGAGGCCGAGAAGATCCAGACCGTCGGCCAGGCCATCGACTACATCAAGGAACACGGCAGCAAGTGAGCGGCGTGAAGAGGAAGGCGGAGGGCTGAAGAAGGAAGCCGAGCCCCGGCCCTTCATCATCTCCGCTCCCTCTGACTTCCTCTTTCAGCCCTCCTCCTTCCGCCTTTCTTCATCATGCGTCGTCGCGTCGTCATCACGGGTCTAGGCGTCATCACCTCGCTCGGCGAAACCGCCTCCGAGGTCTGGGAGAACGTCTGCGCCGGCAAGAGCGGCATCACCCGCATCACGCGGTGGGATTCCGAACGGTTCACCACGCAGATCGGGGCCGAGTGCGCCAGCTTCGACCCCAAGGCGCACGGCATCGACGGCCGCGAGGTCAAGCGGCTCGACCGCTTCGCCCAGTTCGCCATCGCGGCTTCAAGGGGCGCGGTGGCCGACGCGGGGATCGACTTCGAGGCCGAGGACCGCGACCGCTGCGGCGTCCTGATCGGCAGCGGCATCGGCGGCATCGAAACCTTGGAAGAACAGGCCAACGTGCTGTTCTCGAAGGGGCCGAGCCGCATGAGCCCGTTCACCGTGCCGCGGCTGATGGTCAACGCCGCCAGCGGCAACGTCAGCATCGTCTTCGGCCTGCGCGGCCCGACCACCGCCGTCGCCACGGCCTGCGCCACCGGCGCCAACGCCATCGGCGACGCGGTGGCCCTGATCCGCGCCGGCCTCGGCGACGTGATGATCGCCGGCGGCAGCGAGGCAGCCCTCAGCCCGCTCGGCATGGGCAGCTTCGCCGCCGCCCGCGCGATGTCGACCCGCAACGACGACCCCGAGCACGCCAGCCGTCCCTGGGACGTCGGCCGCGACGGCTTCGTGATGGGCGAGGGGGCGGGCGTGGTGATCCTGGAGGAACTCGAACACGCCAAAAAGCGCGGCGCGCGGATTTACGCCGAAGTGGCCGGCTACGGCATGACCGCCGACGCCTTCCACATCACCGCCGTGATCGAGGACGGCACCGGGGCCGCCAAGGCGATGAAGCTCGCCCTCGCCGACGCCGGGATGAACGCCGGGGACATCGACTACATCAACGCCCACGGCACCAGCACCCCCATCGGCGACCCCGCCGAGACGCAGGCGATCAAACACGCCTTCGGCCCCGCCGCCAAGACCGTTTCCATCAGCAGCACCAAGTCGATGCTCGGCCACTCGTTGGGCGCGACCGGCGGCGTCGAGACGATTTTGTCGGCGTTGGCCGTGCATCACAACCTGATCCCGCCGACGATCAACCTCGAAGACCCCGACGTGGAACACGGCTGCGACCTGGATTACACGCCCAACAAGGCCAAGGAACGCCGCGTCGACGCCGCCCTGAACAACAGCTTCGGGTTCGGCGGGCACAATGCGTGCGTGGTGCTGAAGAAACTGTAGGCGATTTTCCATGCTGGCCGATAAACCGATGGATAAGCCGCTCATCACCTACAACGGCGTGCCGATGACTTCGGAGTGGCCGAAGCGTATCGAGGATGCACAGAAGGTACTGACGACGAAAATCGGCGGCGTTGATGTTCCACGGGTTCGTTTCGGCGAGGAAGCGCGTGACTGGGGTGCTGATCGTGGGCCATGCCACGACTGCGGTGTCTTGAAGGGTCAGCTTCACGTCCCCGGCTGCGATGTCGAGCGGTGTCCGCAATGCGGCAGCCAGTTTGGAGCATGTGGCTGCAGCAAACGTAGGAGAAAGAAGTAGTAAGTTCGGCGTCTGCCGACCTTTCCGTGAGAAGATAAAGCTCATGCCCGTCGTAGCCGACGCCAACAAGCAGCCCGCCACGCCGTCCGCGGCGGAGGTGCGGCGCATCCTCAAGTTGCAGGTGCCGGTCATCGTCCGCCTCGCCACCAAGCGGATGACCCTGGCCGAGGTCATGCGCCTCGGCGGCGGCGGCATCCTGGAGTTCGACAAGAGCAACGACGCCCCGCTCGATTTGCTCGTCAACAACAAGGTCATCGGCGAGGGAGAGGCCGTCAAGGTCGGCGAGAACTTCGGCCTCCGCCTGACCAGCATCGGCGACGTCCGCGAAAAGCTCGACGCCCTCGGCGGGCGGTAGCGTGTGAATGGGTGCCACGGCTTCACCCGTAGTTCCGACGGAGGGGAAGCCGTGTGTGCCGCCTACCCGACACGGCTTCCCCTCCGTCGGAACTACGGGTGAAGCCGTGGCACCCGGCACTCGAAAATTTCCGTTGCGGACTTGTTGACGCGGGCGAGCGTTTGCGGGAAAGTCTCCGCACCCGCGACGGCAGGACGCCGTTGCGACGAGTTCCCCGCGACTCTTGACCCAGGCAAGGACGCCGATGGCCAAGTCGAATACCGCCACCGCATTCTCGCGTCCCACGCCCTCCTCGCGCGGCACGAGCGCCCTCGACGCCGAGCCTTTAGAAGGCGGCGGCGTTTCTTTGGGCAACTTGTGGCAAATGCCGCTGCTGGTCGTGTCGCTCGGGCTGTTCACGCTCGCGGCGTACCTGTTCATCGACCCGCAGCCGGCACCGACGTTTCAGAAGCAGCTCGCCAAGGCCCAGCGCGACCTCGACGCCGAACGCTACGACGCGGCCGTCGGCCAGCTCGGCGACCTGCTCCAAGTCGGCGGCGAGCCACAGCAGGAGGCCGGCGTGCGGCTGATGCTGGCCGAGGCACTGGACCGGCAGATGCAGCGGAACCGCCGGCAGGAGACGCCGCAGAGCCACCGGCGCATTATCAACGAGATCACCGCCGCCTACGCCGCCGGGGCGGAGGCGACCTCGACGACGAGCGACCGGCTGGGGCGGAGTTACGAGGCGCTGGCGCAGATCGACGACGCCGCAACGCAGTACGGGCGGGCGACGACCTTGCTTGAAAAGGAGGGCAAGCCGGAGCAGGCCGTGCCGATGCGGCGGAGCGCGATCGAGATGCTCATCGCCAACGACCGCCCGGTCGCGGCGACGGACGCGCTCAAGGCGTTCCTCGACGTGCCGAAGCTGACCGACGACGAGCGGGCGTGGGCGCTGGGCGAGCTGGCCCGCATGAGCATCGACGCCGGCCGGCCGGCGGAGGCCAAGGGGCTGCTCCAGGCCGCCCTCGCCCTCTCGCCGGACGAGTCGGTCAAGGGACAGGTCAACTTCCGCCTCGGCTACGCCGCCTGGAAGCTCGGCGAGTCGGCCGACGCGGAGCGTTACCTCAAGCTCGCCCGCGAGCAGTTCGGCACCGGCCACTACCTCGACGCCGAAGCCTGCTACCTGCTCGGCCGACTCGCACAGGACCGCGAGCAACCGGCGGAGGCGGACGGCTACTACCAGAGCGTCCTCCGCGACGACCCCGGCAACCGCGTCGCGCACAAGGCTCGGCTCGGGTCGGCGATGTGTCAGATTTTGCTGGCGAAGGACGATGAAGGTGTGGCGCAACTCGCATCGCTGGCCGACGAGGCGGCGAAACGGCCGAGCTTGTCGCCGCTCAAAGATGATCTTATAACCTCGCTCCGCACCGCGTCGCGGCTGTTGGCGGGGCGGAAAAAATACGAGCAGGCATTGGACCTTTTGGCCCGCGAACAGGCGTTGCTCAACGGCAAAGTGCCGGCGGAGTTCTTCGCGCGGCTGGGCCTTTACTTCGAGCAGTTCGCCGACCAGACCGAAGCGACTTTGGCGGACGCGGACGACGCGGAGAAGCCAACGATTGACAACCGCGTGCGCGGTTTGCGGACGCGGGCCGGCGATGCTTATGTCGCCTACTCGCGCAAGCTCACCCTCGTCGATGACGCGGCTTACGGCGACGCTTTGTGGAAAGGGATTAGTCTTTACGAACGCGCGACAAACTTGCCGGAGACCGTCGCCGCGCTGGAGCTTTTTACCGGCGAACGGCCGACCGACCCGATCACGCCGGACGCGCTTTATCGCCTCGGTAGAACCTATCAAGCACTCGGTCGCCAGGACAAGGCGACGGCGACGTTCCTGGATTTACGCGGGAAATATCCTCAAACCCTCGCCGCCGCCGAGGCCGCGGTGCCGTTGTCGCAAACTTACGTCGCGCAGGGCGAAACGAAGTACCCGACGGCCGAGGGCGTGCTGCGGAGCGTGACGGATGACAACCCGCTGCTGACGCCCGAGTCGCAGACGTACAAGCGGGCCGTGTGGGAACTCGGCCGCCTGTATCACCGAATGGGTCGGTATAGCGAAGGACTCGCAAGGTTCGAGGAATACGCGAGTCGCTACCCCGACAACAACCGCGGCGCGCAGTTGAGTTTCCTGCGGGCCGACTGTTACCGGCAGGCGGCGCGGAAGAAAATGCTGGAGCAGGGCGGCGACAGCGACCCGCTTCAACCCGAGCCGGCCGACGCGCAGCTCGCCTCCGCGAGCGACCGCCGCGTCTTCGCCGCGGCGCGTGACCCGGAGGTGCGGCAGTACCTCGCCCAGGCGCAGCGACTGTACGACGCCACGATCCAGACCTACGACGCCAAGCCACCGGCCGACGAACTCGACCGCGTGTACGAGCGACTCGCCTTCTTCTACCGCGCCGACTGCGCCTTCGATCTTGGTTTGTTCGACGACGCAATCAAGCTCTACGACGCGGCCGCCTACCGCTATCAGGACGACCCGGCGACGCTCGGGGCCTACGTCCAGATCGTCAACGCCTACGTCGCCACGAACCGGCCGGAGGAGGCCAAGCGGGCCAACGAGCGGGCCAAGTGGCTGCTGAAGCGCATCCCGCCGGAGGCGTTCACGGACGGGCGGTTCACCCTGTCGCGCGACCGCTGGCAGCAGTGGTTGCAGTGGAGCGGCGACGCGGGGATGTGGTGAGGCCGGAGGGTTCACCACGGAGGACACGGAGGCGCACGGAGGGGCAGAAAGAGAGCTTTTTATGACAGATGTTGAGAATGTTGGGTTGTTGGATGCCGCGAGTTGTTTGGCGGCGTTGCGCGAGCAGCGGGATTGTTACGCCGCGCTAGACGCGCTGTCGCTGGAGCAGAAGCGGTTCGTCGAGGGGGGCGACTCGGACCAGCTTTTGGACGTGCTGCAACGGCGGCAGACGTGGGCGGACAAGGCCGTTGAGATCGACCGCAAGCTCCAGCCGCTGAAGGCGGGTTGGCCGGAGTCGGCGCGGCTGTGGACGGCCGAGCAACGCGCCGAGGCGCGGGCGCTGTTCGGGGAGATCAAGGTTTTGCTGGAGTCGCTGACGCGGCGGGACGTGGGGGACATGCTGTCGTTGCAGCGGCAGAAGCACCAAATCGGCCGCGAGATCGGGCGGGTGCGGGCGGACGAGACGACGGTGCGGCGCGTGAACGGCCGCTACGCGGCGGCGGCCTACGGCGGCGCGGCGCCGGCGCGGCGGATGGATTTGACGAAGTAACCAAGCGGAGGCGGAGCCAAGGATGGCGGAACAGGACGGATTCACCCAGTTCGACGCCCCGTCCCGCCGCGCGGGACGTGCCGCCGTGGGCGTGGGCCGGGCGTGGTGGGCGAGCGACGTTTGCGGCCGAATCCTGTTGCTCGACGAGGACCGGTTGGTCCGCGACAGCCTCGCCCGCACGCTCGGCGGCGGGGGCGGCCACGAGGTGGTCGCCGTCGCCGACGCCGCGGCGGCGGTGCGGCGGCTGCGCGACGGGGGGCACTTCGATCTGCTGCTGGCCGACGCCAATCTGGCGCGGCCGGGCGGGGGCGAGCTCTTCGCCGCGGCAGCGCGGCAGCGGCCGGCGATGCCGGCGGTGGTGATGACCAACTACGCCGGCGTCGCCGCCGCCGTTGAGATCGTGCGGCGCGGGGCCTACGACCTTCTGCAAAAGCCCTTCGAGAAGCAGGCGCTTTTGCTGCTCGTCGGCCGGGCGCTGGGCCACGCGGCGCTGTGGAACGAGAACCGCGCCCTGCTGGCCGCCGCCGCCGATGCGGAGGATGCGGCGAAGCAAGTCGGCGGCGACCCGCTCGATCTGTTGCCGCTGGCGGAGGTGGAGAAGCGGGTGATTCTCGACACGCTGGCCAAGTTCGAGGGCCACCGCGTCCGCACGGCCGGCGCGCTGGGCATCGGGGTGCGCACGCTGGGCATCAAGCTCAAGAAGTGGCGTGAGGACGGCGTGCAGATCGACGCCAAGCGGTAAATGAGCTTCGTTTCTACGACCGTATCAAGTCTCCCGCTTAGCCGCGAGCGGAGCTAGCGCGAAGCGAGCGCAATAGGAATTACTCTTGTTGCGCTCGCTCCGCCCGCGGCTAAGCGTTCGGTCGCGGCGACCGCTTGCGCATTGCCGGACGTTTCTGGAGGTTTGTTGGAGTCGGCGCGACCAACGCCCGATAACAACAACATGCTGGACCGCCTGCTCAACCAGACCGCCGCGACGACCTTGGAGAAGGCGGCGGGATTTTACGCGGCCCGCCACAAGGTGCTGGCCGACGACGTGGTGAACCTGTCGACGCCTGGGTTCCGCCAGAAGGACTTGGACGAGGCGGGCTTTCAGAAGCAGCTCCGCCGGCGGATCGACGCCCGCGATCGCTCGTCGGTCGGCGGCGTCGACCTTGACGGCGTCGGCTACGACGTGGAGCATCCCGGCGACACCCTGGTCTTCCACGACGGCAACGACCGCGACGTCGAGCAGCTCATCACCGACCAGGCGCAGAACGCCCTCAAGCACAACCTCGCCGTCGAGCTGCTGCGCAAGCAGTACGCCCTGTTCGACCTCGCCCTGCGCGAGCGCGTCGGCTAAGCCTCTGGCCTCCTCACTTCCCGATCCACACTTCTCACTGCTACCGCAAAATGTTTGACACGATGAACATGACCGCCGCCGGGCTGCGAACGCAGCGGACGCGGATGAACACGATCGCGGGCAACGTGCTGAACCTCAACACGACCCGCGCCGCGACGAGCCCCGACGGGGCGGCCGTGCCGTACCGGCGGCGCGTGGCGATGCTCGCCAGCGGCACCGCCGACGACCCGAGCGCGCCGGGCGTCCACGTCGACGAGATCGCCACCGACGACAGCGCCTTCGACGAGCGCTACGAGCCGGGCCACCCCGACGCCGACCCGCGGACGGGCTTGGTGAAGTACCCGAACGTGGACCTGTCGACCGAGTACGTTAACATGCTCGACGCCAGCCGCGCCTACGAGGCGAACGTGACGCTGATGCAGACGACCAAGGCGATGTTCAACAGCTCGCTGCGGCTGCTGGCCTGACGCCGGCTTCGTGCCGGCGGGTGGACGCCGGGGGGACAACTACCCGAACGTCCTACTAACCATTGTTCGTAACTCGCTTTACCCGAAATTGCATTTGCAACGCGACCGGCCGAGGGGTAAAACTCGCCCCCGACGCGACGGGTCAGGACGACCCGCCGCGACCGCGACCGGCCCTGGACTTTCTCGTCAAGGAAGACGACTCCCATGACCAGCACGATCATTCCCCCGCTCTCTCACTGCGTCGGCCAAATCGGCTCCCTCGGGATGCCCGGCGCGTTCGCCCCGTCGGCCCCGCCGTCCGGCGGCGGCTTCGTCGGCGCGCTCAAGAGCGCCGTCGGCGAGGTCTCGAAGCTGCAGAACGACGCCACCCGCGGCGTCGAGCAGCTCACCCTCGGCCAGACCGACGACGTGACCGGCGTCATGGCGGCCGTCGAGAAGGGCGAGCTGGCCCTCAAGACGCTGCTGAGCATCCGCGGCAAGTTGATGAGCGCTTACGACGAGATTCGCAACATGCCGATTTGATCGGCCGCGACTTGACCCGACCGGCGACACGGACGTCGCCGATGATCCAAGGGAAGTATCCGGCGGGACCGCCGGCCGCTCCCAACCGCCACGGAGGGCTTTGCCATGGACCGCCTCAAACAACAGTTCGAGCAGCTGCGCCAACAGCTCGGCGGGCTGACCGCGAGCCAGAAGATGCTCACCGGCGCGCTGGTGGCGATCATGATCGTCACGGTCGTGTGGTGGGCCCGCTTCGCCGCCGGCGACGACAAGGTCGCGCTGCTCGACCAGGCGATGACCGCCGACCAGCTCGGCGGGATCGAGTCGCTGCTGTCCGACCGCGACATCCCGTTCCAGGTCCAGGGTGACCGGCTGATGGTGAGTTCGTCGCAGCGGCAGGAGGCGCTGGCGATGCTGACCTACGAGCGGATGATGCCGGCCGACACGACCAATCACTTCGAGAAGGCCATCGGCCAGATGGGCAGCTTCGACTCGCGGCAGAAGATCGACACGGTGCAGGTGAACGCGATCCAGAACGAGCTGGCGGGGATTTTGAGGCGGATGAGCGGGGTGCGGTCGGCGGACGTGATCGTCAACCCGACCTACAAGGCGCGCATCGGCCAGAGCGTCGAGCCGTCGGCGAGCGTGAACCTCACGACCGCCGGCGGGGCCGACGCCGAGCGGCTGGCCGACGCCGCCAGCCGCGCGGTGGCCGGGGCGGTGTCGATGCTCAAGCCGGAGAACGTGACGGTGATCGTCGACGGCCGGCACGTCGAACTCGCCGGCGACGACTCGCTGCTCGGCGGGGCGGGCCGGTTGCTGGAGGTCCGCGCCAAGGGCGAAAAGCACTTCGAGGAAAAGGTGCGGCACGCGCTGGCGTTCATCCCCGGCTTGCACGTCAGCGTCGGCGTGCGGGTCAACGACACCGTGAGCCGCAAGTCGGCCTTCACCGTCGACCCGGAGAACAAGATCGTCGCGCCCGTCGAGGAGAACACGCGGACGGAGGATTCCGAAAACAGCGGCCCGCGCGGCGGCGAGGCCGGCCTGAACGTCAACGCCGGCATGAGCCTCGCCGGCGCGGGGGCGGCGGCGGGGGCGAAGGGTTCGACTAAAACCAGCGAGACCGGCGAGACGCGCAACCAGGTCGATTACGGCAAAACGCGCGAGGAAACCTACCGCGAGGCCGGCGGCGTGGACGCGGTGAGCTGCTCGCTGTCGGTGCCGATGAGCTGGGTCGTGGACCAGTGGAAGGGCCGCACCGGCACGGCCAGCGACCCGGACGCGGCGGTGCTGGGGGCGTTCGAGGCGGAAAAGCTCGCGCAGGTGAAGCAGCTCGTCGGCTCGGCGTTGCAGGGCGTGGAGGCGGGGCGGATCATGGCCGTGACCTACGCCGACGGCGCGACGCTGGCCCGCGGCGGGGCGGCGGCGGCGTTGGCCGGCGGCGGGGCGGACGAGGCGGCCGGCTTCGGCGGGCTGGTCCGCGACTACGGCAAGCAGGCCGCGCTGGCGGCGCTGGCGGGCGTGAGCCTGTTCCTGGTCTCGTCGATGGTGAAGAAAAGCGCCCCGCTGACCGCCCCGGCCCCGCCGACGCTCGACGGCGAGAGCGTGACCCTCTACGGCGGCGGCGACGCGATGCACGGCATGGCCGGCGAGACCGAAGGGCTGATGCTGGCCCAGGAGGTCGGCGACGACGCCGTTTACGCCGGGCAGATGCTGGAGCAGGTGCAGAGCCTTGTGAAGGAAAACCCCGACGCCGCCGCCGCGCTCGTCAAGCGATGGCTCAACGTCGGCTGAACGCGAACCGTCCGCAGGACAGAGATTTACATGCCCGCCGCCACCGCCCCGACCAACGCCGACGCCGCCCTGCCGGGAGGGCTGCCGGGCGTGCGCAAGGCCGCCGTGCTGCTGCTGACCCTCGGCGAGGCGGAGGCGGCGCAGGTCCTCAAGCGGCTGCCGGCCGAGGCGGTCGAGAACGTCAGCCGCGAAATCGCCCGCATCGGCCAGGTCTCGACCGACGTCCGCACCGACGTCTACAACGAGTTCTACAACCTCGCCCTCGCCAACAGCTACATGGCCGAGGGCGGACTGGAATACACGAAGAAGCTGCTCCGCGCCAGCCTCGGCGACGCCGCCGACGCGATCATCAAGCAGGTCACGCAGCAGGTCCAGACCACGCCCTTCAACTTCCTGCAAAAGGCCGACAGCGAGAACCTGATGGCCTTCATCCAGGACGAGCATCCGCAGACGATCGCGCTGATCCTGGCGCACCTGCCGCAGGCGAAGGCGAGCGAGATTCTGGTCGGCCTGCCGGGCCAGAAGCAGATCGAGGTCGTCAAGCGCATCGCCAACATGGAGACGACCAACCCCGAGGTCATCCGCGAGGTCGAGCGCGGTTTGGAACACCGTTTGAGCGACCTTGTGTCGCAAAGCTTCGAGAAGACCGGCGGCGTCGAGAGCGTCGCGGAGATGCTCAACCTCGCCGACCGGGCGACGGAGAAGGCGATCATGGAGGGGTTGGAGGCCGAGGACCCCGAGCTGGTCGAGGGCATCCGCCGGCTGATGTTCGTCTTCGAGGACGTGATGCTCGTGGCCGACAAGGGCATCCAGCGCGTGCTGAAGGAGACGGACAACGAGACGCTGTCGCTGGCGCTCAAGACGGCCAGCGAGGACCTGAAGGCCAAGATCCTCAAACTTCGACAAAGCCGTCAGACGCCCCCGCTGCCGATGGCGAGGCTGCCGAGCCGCCATCGGACGGCGCTCCACCCAAGAAATCCAGGTCTAAGAAGAGCAAAGAGTACGGCATCTCGCGCGGCATCGACTTCCAGCACGTGGCCTGCGTGCTCAACTTCGACCTGCCGCCCTCGGCCACCTCGTACACGCACCGCATCGGGCGCACCGGCCGCGCGGGGCGCACCGGCATGGCGCTCTCCTTCGTCGTCCCGCGCGCGCGCTACCGCAAGCACCCGCCCACGGCCTTCCGCGGCGCCGAGCGCGACGAGGACGTGCTCGCCGACATCGTCGCGCAGCAAGCCAAGAAGGACTGCAAAGTCGAGGACTACCACTTCGACATGGCGCAGGTCGACGCCTTCCGGTACCGCATGAACGACGCGCTGCGCGCGGTCACGGGCACCGCGGTGCGCGAGGCGCGCACGCGCGAGCTGCGCCAGGAGCTCGTCAAGAGCGAGAAGCTCGCCAAGCACTTCGAGGCGCACCCGGAGGACCTGCACCACCTGCGGCACGACGGCGAGCTGCGGGCCGCGCGCACGCAGCCTCACCTGAAGCACGTGCCCGAGTACCTGCTGCCGAACCGCGGGGACGGCGCGGCGGGGGGGAAAGAGTTGGGGTTCGTGGGGTTCCAGAAGACGTCCGAGAACCGGATCCGCAAGGCGCATGCGATGAATCGGTCGAAGGCGAAGGGAGGGAAGGGCGGGCGGAAGAGGGCGAATCCGCTGAAGACGTTTAGTGCGAAAGGTCGGTTCAAGAAGAGGTAGAGAAGAGTGTTACTAGGCAGTTCGGTGCCGTATAGATAGGGGAAAGCTTTACCAATCGAATTAGAGTCGTCACAGCGCGGTTGGAGCCGTCAATTGCACCTACCGGCACAGCATCTCCTTATAAATGTACGCCACGTCAACGTTCAAATCATCTAGCGTCAGATGGTAGGTGAGCTTGACCTAGCTCCTTTACCGATAGGATTGTTTCCATATGTAAAAGTCCGATATGGTGAGTACGGGCTGCTCCAGGCGGCATATTTGTTGAATTCGAGTTTCACCCCAAGTTGACCTGAAGTGTGGCGTTGCGCAACAACGTCCATTGAACACAATGACGTTCGCCTCTCGGACACGTCTTCGTCTAAGGTAGCAGATAAAATCTGCGAACAACCGGCTGGGCCTCGTGTTTGCAAGCTCGCTCGCGTCTCGACCTGCTCATCCAGGTTTAGAGGCCTGCAGATTCAGAGCTGTTGAGATCGGTCAGAATAGCATCGCCTCGACGAGACAAGTGAAGACATGCCTTGTAACGCCTTTGCCAGCCTAAGGTTGCCCCGCCGCGCCGCCAATGTTGCCCTTATCGTCGCGAGCAAAGTTGGGACGCCAATCCCGATGCCGACGCCGGGGCCGATGCGATCGCTCTGGCTAAGCCCCGACGCTCCGCCGGGCGAGCTGGCCAGCGCCGTCTCCGCACCTGCGGCCGTTGCTTGCGGCCTTGCCGCGGTCGCGGTCGAGTCTCCAGCCGCCGGTACGTCCCGCGTCTCGCTTCCGGGCGCCGACATAGCGCTCGTCGCCCCCGAGCCGGTGGCTACGGTTGCGGTTTCGGAAATACGCGCCGCATCCGTGATGACAGCAGTGGCAACGGCCGTAGCAGACGCGCTCGAGGCGCCTGCGTCCGTCGCGGTCCCGCAAAGCCCGACTGGCGCCGTCGGGCACGCAAGGCCGGCTGGGCAGCAGCCGAAGGTCGAAGGGCACTGCGCGCCGTTGCAGTTCTGGTCGCAGACGGGCTGGCCGGCGGAGACGCTGCAGGCGACGCCGGAGGGGCAGCAGCCCGTGCCGTCGGCGCAGGCCGTGCGCGGGGCGGCACGTGTGACAGCGCGCGGGCCTAGTGCGAGGAGGTCGGGTCCTAGCGGAGCGGCGCGGAGGAGGTGGAGCTCGGCGGAGATGACAGTGAGGAAAGCGAATTGGATGAGAACGGAATATAACATGTTGCGACGAAGCGATAGGATTTGCCGGGAGGGATAAGGGGTTGGCAAGACGCTCAAATCGACATGGCTCTTGAACTTGGTACAATCAAGCGACGACTGTCCGAACATACCAGCTGTATCTCGGAGGCTAGAACATTGAAACTTGGCCACTTACAGTCTCTGACGCAGTAGAGCGAGCGTAACGATGGACCTCAGAATGAGGTTGCGATGTTGAGGGACACGACGCTGGACCCCCCCCACGCGAATGACTCGGCCAAGCACTGACATTCATATTGGCAACCCCACTCAAGTGGTGCTGATTTTTTATCTCAAGCTTCCTACACGCGATACAAAGATGCTGTGGTAAGTCAATCAGAGACGAGAAACAGGATACTGGACCAGCAAGCAGCAGGCGCCTGATGCATGGCGAACGTACCAATAAGCAGCTGAGAGCTTAGGTACTGTAACGGTCGTAAAACCCAGAGCATAATGACCCTTTTCACGTAGAATCGCATTTTATACCGAGTAGTTTTCCATCATTGATATATAGCGGGTATGATTCTTCAACCTCCGTTGTACAAGGCGTCCGGCTGTCAATCTGCCAAAACATCCCACTCTACGCTTATTCCTCTCTCATCAACCTATAATGCTCGTGCAGACGACGTCGGGTATCCAAAACGCCCACAGCAATTCATAGTCTTCCGTGTTTGCTGCGCCGGCTACGTTATTGGCAGAAAGCGCGAGCTTTGCCCCAATGCAACACGCAAGTGCATGGTTCGCGAATCACGTTGCTCAAGATAACTTGTTTTAAGACGTAGGACGACTCAGACGAGAGAGTAATTAAAATAAGTGCTTTTGAGTCAGTGGCGAAAAACGATAGCTCCATCGAGTCTGGTGACTGCACTCTCCGAGATTCGATACTCGCCGACTATGGGGTCGCCTCGCGAATAGATTCCGATCGGCTTGACCAGAAGCTCTCGTCCGTCCAAATAGTAAAGATAGCCCTCCTTCTGTCAGTGATCGAACGCCGAATAAGGAGAACACCCACCCTTGTTCTGCTTAGACAACGGAGCCCGATCTGGGGCAAATGAAGCGGAAACCACATCTGAGGGTCCTGCAGCTCCGTCAACACAATTAGCTCGGGCAGCCGGATAACTCGGAGGTCCTGCTCTCCAACGTGCTCGCGAATCAGACTGTGGAATCTTGATTCGATCGCGAGAAGGGTGTTGAGAGGTAGCGGATGGAAGATGACCGGCGCTAAGATGCTGAAGAGATGCGAGTAGCCGAGAAGTTTGGCTAGCTCGAGCGGTGATACATCTTTATAAGGAATACCCTCGTCAATGTTCGTCCAAAGCGTGCGTAAGCATCCTGGAAATGGTCAGCTCTTGCTCAGATATCATGCAAACACGACGGACTCCAGGCTCCGCGTTGGACCAAGAGCTGCACGAACTCCTGTGAAGCGTTGCACCAGACAGCCTGATGAAGTGGCGTCCAGCCGGAGGATCGGTTCGCGTCCACGCCTTCAGCAGTCAGATGGCAGAACCAGCGGGACCAGGTCATGTAAGGGCCCACCAAGTCTGGATGCATTGACCCAAGACTCGTTATACTCGATTGCCGCCTCGTCCAACACGTCGAGTAAGCTTTCCCACTGTCCACTATACGCTGCATCCGACAGTTGATCGCGAAGATCCAAATAAGTCTCAGCAAACGCCTCTCTGCCTCTGTCGCCGAACCAGACTTGCAGACCATTGCTAATTGGCACCATCCCCATAACATTCAAGTTTAAAGTTTCACTTGAGCCAGAACTTCTGGAAGGGCTTTGCCCAGCGAACGCGGGTTCCGCGATAGCCTGTCTCGCGATGTCCTGACGAATCTTTTCAATTTCAGCTTCTGTCCGAATGGCTGACATTCTGGTGGCACGCGTCAGCTTCGCTAACGTATCAAGAGCCGCAGACTTGCGTTCCCAAGTTCACAAAAACCTTTGTCATATCATCCTCATGCTCTTGAAGCCTCTTCCTTAGTGCTTCGATATCTGATCTGCGGATCATGAGTTGCATCTTGAATGTCCTTTTATGTCCCGCGATTGACTCGATGACGCCACGCAGCTTGTTCATCGTGAGTCTCGGCGCGCTGTCGTCAAACATCAGCGCTATATCAGCCTTTGCGCCCAGTTGCTGGCTCAGGCCGCGCAGCTGCTCAAGGGTGAGGCGTAGACGTTCGATCTGGGAGAGGAGTTTCAGCAGACCCTCCTCGGCGTGGAAGAATGTCTCGGCAAGCGTCTTGATGAGGCCTCCAGTTTGGACACAAATCGTTACAAGAGCTGCCGCACTTGCGGCTATCGACAGCGGGTCCATTTCTCGGCTCGCGACTGATAGTAGCACAAGTAGGTGAAAGAGCTGACAACTTCTGGAAGAAGAAGCCTAGGCTGTTCGTGCTGTTCGAAGATCTCATTCCCAACCCCGTGGCCGAGGCTACGGGGAGGTCGAGTTTTCGGCAAGTTGAGGCTCCACGAGACCCTGCATTGAAGCTCAGGTGCATTTCTTGCTTACCGTGGAAAAAGCGGGGAACGCTCCTGGCACTCCATAACCCAGCCTCGCAGAACATGCATGATCCGCAGTCAAGTTGAAGGCCACAATGCCCCAAACTTCCTGCAGCCACTGGGATGAGCCTTCTGAATCGCTTGTAAAGGCGCCCATGCAAACTTTCCAGTGCACACTTTCAATCGATCTTGCGTGTTCTCATGATAATAGCATCGGCATCTAGCGACGAAAGGGGATTTATCTTATCCAAACCGCTCGAAACAATGGATACAATGTCGACACTCAGGGAAGGGCAGCGTCGATTGATGCAATACAGGTAGCAACAGCATTCGATAACCATTTTAAACCAGGCTACTTCTCTCGCTCAATGCCAACTGTCGGTTGCGCGCGGCTGTCAACCCCTAAAGTATTGTCCTTCCGCTTCCTCCTTTTCCGGAGCAGAAGCATCAGTGCCGCCAGAGTCGCTACGACGATCGGTACGCCCACGCCAATTCCTACGCCTAAGCCGATTTGCGTACTCTGCGGCAAGCTGCCGCCGTCACCGCTATCTGCAGGCGTCTGTGTTACCACGAGCGTCGAGATCACGGCACTCGGCGTCGTTGCTGTAGGGTTTGCGGCTGTTGTCGCCGATGGTCTTCTTGACCCTGCACCTGAGGTTGGAGAAACAGTGCCCGACGTCACTGGTCCGAACGATGTAACGACGACGACAACGGGCTGGGCTGCAGAAGTGACCACCTGTCCGTCTGGCGCTGTCTGGAAGACGATCGCTGAAGAGGCCGCTCGTTGCGTCACAAAACTCGTCACAAGGGCCAAACTGGGCGTCCCGCCAGCCGGCAAGACGGGATGGGGCAGGCGCTGCCATATGAAGGCCACCGTGCACTGTGAGGGGCACGCAGAGTTCGACGACGACTTAAAGTTGAGAAGCATAGGGTCCTCTCGCACGCTTTGTCGTAGACCAGCCGGTCTGCCGCTGTCGAGCAGACGATACCGTTGGGGAGGCGGGCGTTGTCGTCCTAATACTGAAGTTCAACGATCAGCGAATGAAGCTAGGTCTCCAACGGGGCGCGGACGGGAAGGGTCGCAAGGGAGTAATGTTATGGAAGTGCTACGCTGAGCGGGCTCTGCAAGCGCGAGCGGAAGGGAGCACAATGTCGTCAGAAGCGTAGTAGACAGCCTTGTTCGCGGGCAGAGGAGCTGGGCAGTGATATTGGAATGGTATGTACTGGCGACTTGACGGCTGCTAAGCAACGATAATTCACGAGCTAGACGTTCTCTCAAACCAAGCGCGCACTGTCACTGCAAAAAAGGAAAAGCTTCAGAGCCACGCGCAATAGAGATGGAAGACAACAAATCCGAACAAGCAGGGAGGTAAACATGGGAAGCAGGCAAGGCTGGCTCCTTGCCAGGTATTCCACCCAGCGGCAAAGCCGAGGGGGCGAAAAGAGGAGTGCATGGCAAAGCTTGCTGCAGCTTGAAGATACCAGGTCAGCCATCGACCAATCAAAGCTAGTCTGCTAAGAGACAGGCGAAACTTTGAACCGACCCTTTATATGATCCTGGAGTTGGCGATGAACCATCGCCGCCGCCGGCCAGCGCTTATGCTTATGAATGGTGGGGACGCGAGTGACTTTGCCAAGCGCGGGTGTGTAATGGTCGCCAGCTGAGGTATGCGAGTGGTTCCTACTGTGCAGACCAGGCTTCTTTTGTGCGGCGCGCAAGTGCTGCTGGTGAATCAACAGCGGGACCAGAAGAATGAGGGCAGCAAGCGCCAGACAACCGCGGTACTGTGGTGCAAGGGTAACCCAAAGGGCAATATCGGAATGATTTGTTCGAGCCAAAGAATGATGTACACTGAAAGCCGGAGGTAGGTTCATTCATTACGATAACATCGCATGCAGAGCCATTCTCTGGTCACTGTGATCCAGCAGGGTTGTCTCGCTGGATTCCCACCGCCGATTGCATGTGGCTGTCGATTCCCAAGGCGTTCTTTTCTCGCTTGCCCCTCTTCCAAAGAAAAGCGAGCAGTGCTGCTAGCGCCGCCGCAACGACCGGAACGCCTACGCCGATTCCTAATCCGAGGCCTAACTTGGTGTTTTGGGACAGACCATCCTCGCCTCCGCCATTCTCTGCTGTCACCGTGGGTGCCGAAGCCAGAGTGTCGAGCGTTGTGCTATCAGGCGCTTGTGCGGAGGTCGTTATGGTAGGGCCTGTGGCTGTCGCTGCCGGCTGGGTCGTTGCTGCAGAGCTCGCCTTCGCACGTGCTAGCCCTGGTGAGGGCCGTAGATCAGTGGTAGACATCCACAGAGTGGTATATGTTTGTTCAGTCGCCAGGATAATGGTTGAGAGCTCCGACGCCACAGAGGTCGTAGTGAGATGGAATGAAAGGAAGCTGTCGATGCCGAATGACACGCAGATGTCGCTAGACGGAGTGGGACAGAGATATCCGTAGGGGCAGCAACCGATGCCGGAAGAACAGGGGTCGCCATGGCATGGCTCATTGCAGACCGGCCGGTCGCCAGATGTCGTGCAGGCAACGCCGACAGAGCAGCAGCCAAAGCCATCCGGGCATAGGGATTGAGAGCTGGCACAGACGAGGTTGTCTTCGCTGGGGCCACGGGGGTAGAGATTAAATGGACCGATGGCAGAGGGCACTAAGACTGCGCCACGGAGAGCTAGCTCGGCAATGGCAGGGGGAAATGAGAAGAATAAGGCAAGAAGAAGAGGGAAACGAGGCATTGCGGTCGTTGAAACCGGCTTTGCCGCGCTTCGTAAGTAGCAAGCTCTAGAGAGTCAAGATAGAAGATGATTGTGGTCACTGCAATGAACTAGAAGTATGTCATGGAGAGGTGTAGAGCTTGTGGTTTATGTATGCAATTGCCATTTTCTTGTAAGACGTACAGAATCAAATAGACATAACACTTATCGAGGGAGGCGAGGCCAGCTTTAAGTCCTACCGGTCACGGTCGGATACGGGAAGGATACCAAGTGAGAGTCAAGGGGGCATTGACGCGGAGGGTTTGCAGCTTGCAGTGTAGAGGCCAGTCATCGGCCTTCAAGCGTCCCCCATAAAAGCAGTGAAACATTCTGTCGAGTTTGTGTCCCACGTAGGCCGTTTGGACGAGCGATGGCAATTGGCACTTTACGGAAGAGGAGTGCAAGGTCGTGATGCAGGCCGCCGGCCAAGTCAGCAACTTTAGCCGAGCCCTGAATATGCCGAGGGTCTTGGCGGCTCTGCGGCTCGTGCTTGCGACAATGGAATGTACAAGGGGCCGCATGTCGATCGACTCCGTAACTTCAGCTTGATCGATTCGGTTGACCTCATCGAAGACGAGCCGCGGACCGCATCTGCACACTTATCAATGTCAGGCCGCTTTGTGCGCGCGTCGAAGTATCGTGAGCTGCTCATCTCAAGTTTCCCGCTGGACCCTGAGCTGACCGCACCGCAAGGACATGTCTTCGGCCGCCCAACAAAGAAGGTGGGCGCGGGAAATTGAAGCATACGGCGCGAAGCTAATGCGCCTTAGGAACAATGCTATGACAACATCCGGGTCTCGAAGAATGCGTGGGACTCGAACATTGTTAAGGTGGGAACGGTCATGCGACAAGCCCTGGGAGAACAACAGCTGAACTAGCGCAGGCCAATTCGCAATACTTGTCGGTGAACTGGGATGCCAGTGGAGGCGGCGCATTCGCGGTCATTCCATTGCAGGAGAAGGGCAGGCTGCCGGAGTCGATACCCCTGTTTCGAGGGCACACCGCAGTTGTCCTCGACACAGATTGGTAGGCCGCGCGATGCCTAGGGACGGCGCGGAACTGACCCTGGAGCAGGCATCCTTTCAACGACCGCATCGTCTGCTCGGGCTCCGATGATGGCAAGGTGTGAGCCCCCGTATGCGCCTCTGAGCCCCCAACTAAGCCGTAGCAGGCCTTCATCTGGAAAGTCCCCGAAGGCTTCTCCCTCTACACCGACGCCGAAGAGGTCACCGACGTCGCGCCCGTCGCCAAGCTCACCGGCCACTCGCGCAAGATCGGACACGTGCTGTTCAACCCCTCGGCCGAGAACGTCCTGGCCACCGCCTCGGGCGACTTCACCATCAAGGTGTGGGACATCGAGGCCGGCGCGCCGCGCCTGACGCTCAAGCACTCGGACATCGTGCAGTCGCTGTCGTGGAGCGCCAACGGCGGGCTCATGGTCACGACGTCGCGCGACAAGAAGCTGCGCATCTGGGACGTGCGGCAGGAGCAGCCGGTGCACGTAGGGCCCGGCCATGCCGGCGCCAAGAACAGCCGCGCGGTCTGGATGGGCGAGCACGACCGGGTGGCCACGACCGGGTTCTCCAAGATGAGCGACCGGCAGTTGGGCCTGTGGGACATCCGCAGCGCCGGCGAGCCGATCGGCGGCTTCGACATGCTGGACTCGATATCGGGCGTTTGCATGCCGTTTTGGGACGACAGCACCCGGATGTTGTATCTTGCCGGAAAAGGGTACGACCTGTGTTCCAGAAGCTATGGCATCTTCGGCTAATGCAGTGTCCAGAGACGGCAACATCCGCTACTTCGAGTACGAGAACGACAAGTTCGAGTTCCTGTCCGAGTACAAGTCGGCGGACCCGCAGCGTGGCCTGGCCTTCCTGCCCAAGCGCGCGCTCAACGTGCACGAGAACGAGGTGATGCGCGCCTTCAAGACGGTCAACGATAGCTACATCGAGCCCGTCTCCTTCATCGTGCCGCGCCGCGCCGAGGTCTTCCAGGGCGACATCTACCCGCCCGTGCCGGGAGCGCGGCCGGGCGCCACCGCCGCGCAGTGGCTCGGCGGCGCCGACGCCCTGCCGCCCAAGATCGACCTCGAGAGCGTGTACGCGGGCCAGGAGCCGGTCGAGGTGCCGTCGGACTACAAGCCGCCGCCGCCCCTCACGCCCATGCCGCCGCCGCCCGAGCCGAGGAAGGCGGAGCCGCCGGCCGCCAAGACCGAGTCCGTGCCGCCGACGCCGGCGACGGCGCGGGGCCCGCCGCCGTCGATGAAGGAGCAGGGCGCGTCGATGGCGAGCATGGCGTCCAAGTTCGCGGACCCGAAGGAGAAGCCCGAGGACGAGGACGAGGATGAGGACAGCTCGAGCTTCGAGGAGGTGCCGCAGCCCCCGGCGCCGCGGCAGGCTGCGGCCGCACAATCACCCGTGAAGGCGAAAAGCGGTCTGCAGGACTACGAGCACGTGGCGCCGCCGGCCGCGGCGGCGCGGGAGGAGAAGGCGCCGGCGTCCGAAACATCAAAGGTCGCACTCCCATACCCACACACCCGCTCATGTTTGTTGCATGACTGACTGCCTACGTAGGCCGCGAACAGTGACAGCGGCCAGGCCCGCACCCCGCAGCCGTCGTCCCAGAAAATCCAGAGTCTGCAGGCCGAGCTGTCGCAGCAGAACGCGCTCCTGAAGCAGAACAACGCGCTCATGGAGCAGATGAGCCAGGCGATGCAGCAGCAGTACGAGGTGGTCTTGAAGCTGGCCGCGGAGGTCAAGAGCTTGCAGCACGAGCGCGAATGAAGGGTCGAGATGCGACGCGTATTTGATCGGCGTTGTTGGGCCTCTTGATGCGGGCGGCGCACGGAAAAGTGGGAGAGCTTGTTTGATCGAGTACAGCGTTTTTTTGACAGTACTTGGTTATCCATACGCTGCGTGGCCCACGTCTCTTCCGAAACTGGCGACCTTGTCGTGTTGTAGTCTTTGCTACTCCTTGCAGGGTCCTTACCTATACTTGCGTGAAAGCTCCGCTTTTTCACTTGTGACTCGCACATGCCATCACGCTTCGTTTACACTTTCCACGGCCGCGACTGCATCGAGATTGAAGAGCGTGCCGAATCCGAAACTATACCTCAGGCATTATGCATTGCTATGATGCAGCGAGCCCAGGCCGTCTAATGCTTCTTGTGCGCGCTCTCCCGGACCAGCCGCTTCTTGACGTGCTTCGGCATCTTGGTCCGGCGCTGCTCCCGCTTCTCCTCCTTGACCTGGTGCTTGTGCGCGCGCTTCGCGTCCTTGTCCTCGAAGCGCTTGCCGCGCGGCGTGCGGCTCTGCGCGTCGAACCCGACGCCACCGGAACCGTCACTTTCGTTATCGCTCGAGCTATCGCGCCGCTCTCCCTCGTCCGGACGTGCGCCCGGCGCGGCCGCGCTCGCGAGCAGCTTGTCGTAGACCGCGGCGTCCGTGCCGCCGCCCGCCAGCTGCGCGGCCTGGCCCTCGACGTCGTCGATCTCCTGTAGCGTGCGCGGGATGTGCTGGTGGTGGAAGACCTCCGCGTCGACCTCGTGCTCCGCGACGGACCGTTGTTCGCCTTCAGATGAGGACAGAAGTGCTGCTATGCTCGCGGGCCCGTCCTTGCTCGTGACGAAATCAAAGACGGTCCGCTCGGGTACCACTTCGACCCCCCGGCGGCCGAAGAAGTCGTTCACGTTGCGCAGGTCCGCGCGCAGGAAGTTGAGGCTCTCCGGGTGGTCGTGCTCGACGCTCTGGCCGACGTCGATGAGGTACAGCTCGTCGGCGTGGTACAGCACGTTGTACTCGCTCAGGTCGGCGTGCACGAGGCTGCACTCGTTGTACAGCCGGCGGACGTAGCCCAGCAGGCGGGCGTAGAGATCGCGCCACCGCGCGCCGACGTCGTCGCCCTCCAGCACCACGTCCTTGAGCCGCGGCGCGGCGACCCCCTTGCGGTCGCCCAGGAAGCCCATGACCAGGACGTGGAAGCGCAGCGTCACGGGCGCCGGGCACGGGATGCCGGCGGCGTGGATGCGCCGCAGGTTCCGCATCTCCTTCTCCGCCCACTGCCGCACCATGGCGCGCGAGCTGCTCTTGTTGTAGCCGCCCTGGAAGCGGAAGTCGCCCGCGACGTACTTGGCGCGCGCCTTGAACTGCAGGATGCTGGTCTTATACACCTTGATCGCGCGCTGCGCCGGCCGATCTCCCGCGCCGCCGTCGCCGCCATCCCCGTCGTCGCCGCCGGAGGATAGCTCGGCCACGGCGTGGTAGACGTTGGCCTCCTTGCCCGTCGACACGCAGCCGTGCACCTCGGCCACGACGCCGCGGTTCAGCAGCTGCAGCAGGATCAGCCGCGTGCGGTTGTCCAGCACCTGCTCGCTCGTCGCGCGCGCGCCCTTGTCCTTGGCCCGCCCCGCCGCCGGCGCCTGCCCCGCCAGCGCGTCCGTCAGCTTCAGCTGGCCGGCGTGCCGCGTCAGCGCGCTGATCTGGTCGTCCAGCGCCGCCGCGGCGTTGGCGGCGGGCTTCCGCGGCTTGAGCTGCGTGGCGGGCGCGGACTCGCCGGAGAGCCCCGCGTCGTTGCGCCGGCTCTTGTGGTCCGAGTCTGCGAAGATGTCGTGGATTTCATCATCCTCGCCCTCCTCGGGCTCCTCCCTTGGCGTTTCCTCCAGGGTTTCAGGGCTTGTGGCATCTTGAGCCGGAGACTCGACGTCTTGTGTCCCGGACATGACTGGGAGAATCGAGGAAAAAGAAAGATAGCTCGAATTAAGGGGTTTTCTGAACGCACTGAGAGGCTTTCGAAATGGCTGACACCGAATAAAAATGACGAAAAGTTCAGATTGGAGGACGACAAGGACGATACGACTTAAATGGAATACTAGACGCTTTGTGAAGACGTAGCTTGCTGAGTAATGCCGTGTGAGTCATTCCCTTTCATTTCAAGAGCTGAGATGACAACGTTGAAGTCAATAAAGGGTTAACGCCAGAATTACAGTCACGGTGGCGAGAGGCAAGAACAGCCGGTAAGCGCCAAGACATTCGCTTATCAGGGCTTGGCGCTTGGCGGGGTCCTCGTGGACGAACGCGATGCGCGCATCCGAGAATCGCGACATGCGCGTGGGCAAAGGCCGCTGTTACCTCTCCACGCCATGGTCAGCACATAAAGCGTGAGCGCACTCTAACTCGACACGACGCATCTGCGCACTGGCTCGGTCGCCAAGATGTACATCAAACAGATAATCATCCAAGGCTTCAAGAGGTACGCGCAAAACTCACGACGCGGCCTTCATCCCACTCACGGCGTTCAGTTACAAGGAGCAGACGGTCATCGAGCCGTTCTCGCCCAAGCATAACGTTATTGTCGGTCGCAATGGTTCGGGCAAGAGCAACTTCTTCGCCGCGATCCGGTTCGTGCTCAGCGATGCCTATACGCAGATGGGCAAGGAGGAGAGGCAGGCTTTGCTACATGTAAGACCACCACAGGTACTTACGTGCGGACACTGCTCACGAAATTCAAGGAAGGAACGGGTCACGCGGTGATGTCGGCGTTCGTGGAGATCATCTTCGATAACAGCGACGACCGATTCCCAACCGGCAAGCCCGAGCTCACACTCCGGCGAACGATTGGCATCAAGAAAGATGAATACTCGTTAGATCGGAAGAATGCGACCAAGAGCGACGTCATGAACCTTCTCGAGTCCGCCGGGTTCTCGCGCTCGAATCCTTACTACATTGTCCCGCAAGGGCGCGTCACGGCTCTCACCAACATGAAAGACGCGGAACGACTCCTGCTGCTGAAGGAAGTTGCCGGCACGCAGGTCTACGAAGCGCGCCGGACCGAGTCGCTGAAGATCATGACCGAGACGGACAACAAGCGGGCCAAGATCGACGAGCTTCTCGCCTACATCAAGGAGCGGCTCAGTGAGCTGGAGGAGGAGAAGGAAGAGCTGCGAGACTACGAGGAGAAAAACAAGGAGCGCAGGTGTCTCCAATACACGATTGATCATCGCGAGCAGATGGCCATTGCCGCGGAGCTGGAAACGCTCGAGGAGCAGCGACAGACGGGCATCGACGACACGGATGACAACCGGGAACGATTCATCCAGGGAGAGCAGGAGATGACGCAGGTCGAGCGCGAGATCAAGAAAGTGTCCCAGGACACCGAGCTTCTTCAAGTTGACAAGAGGCAGCTCGATGGCGAGAGGAAGGAAGTGGCAAAGAGAAAGGCCAAGCTCGAGCTGGAGGTCAACGCTTTGAACGAGGGCAAGTCTGCGGCCGAGTCCACCAAAGCAGCGCGCGCGAGCGAGGCTCAGTCGATTCAGAAGACGATCGCGCAAAGCGAAAAGAAGCTGAAGGAGCTCGACCCCGACTTCAAAAAGCGAGCGGCCGAGGAGACCCAGACCAAAGCCGACTTGGACAAGGCCGAGGCGATCCGCCAGAGACTTTACGCAAAGCAAGGCCGTAATGCGCGGTTCAAGAACAAGAAAGAGCGCGACCAATGGCTGCAAAAGGAGATCGACGAGAGCTATCCCCAGGTGACGAAGATCAAGGCCGTCCGCATGCAGACAGAAGAGGAAATTGCAGACCTCAAGACTCGCATATCGGGCGGCGAAGAGGACGTGGTCTCTTTACGAGAGCAGCTCGATCAGCAAGGGACGAACAGCGACTCGGTCCAGTCACAGATCAGAGAGAAAAAGGCCGAGGTCGAGAAGATCCACGACGAGCGAGGGGAGCTGTGGCGAGAAGACGCGAAGCTCGATACGATTCTCGCAAACACCGAGGAGGAGCTGTCGAGGTCTGAACGCACGTTGTCTCACCGGATGGACTCGGACACGAGCCGAGGCCTCGCGGCAATCCGAAGGATCAAGCGCCAGCACAAGTTAGAGGGTCTGTACGGGACACTCGGCGAGCTCATGACCGTCAACGAACGATACGCTACTGCCGTAGAAGCCACAGCAGGCAACAGCTTGTTCCACTATGTTGTGGACAACGATGAGACTGCCAGCAAAGTGTTACAGATACTGCAGAAAGAGCGATCTGGCCGAGTCACCTTCATGCCCTTGAATCGACTCAAACCCAGACTCGGAACCTTCCCTCAAGCAGCTGATGCGGTACCCATGATTGACAAACTCCAGTACGACCAGCTCCACCACAAAGCCTTCGTTCAGGTCTTTGGAAAGACCATCATTTGCCCTAGTCTTGCGGTCGCATCTCAGTATGCTCGAAGCCACAATCTTTCTGCTATTACCCTGGATGGAGATCGCTCGGACAAGAGAGGAGCTCTGTCGGGCGGCTATCAAGACATGCGTCAGTCTCGACTGGAGGCCATTCGGAACGTTGCCAAGGGGCGCAAGGAATTCGAAGCGCAGCAAGCTCGGTCAAGCGAGTTAAAACGAGCGGTCGAACGAAAGCACCAGGAGGTGACGAGGGCGAAGGGAGAACTGCAGAGACTCGAGCAGACAAAGGCGAGGCAGGAGAATGGTTTCTTGCCGCTCCGTCAGCAGCTGCAAAGCATGACCATGAACATCCAGAACCGCAAGGATGATCTGGAGTCCAGGACTCGTGCGCTGGCCAACATTGATGCCAACATCAGGGCCTTGACCGAGCAACAAAACGCCCACGAGGCAGAGATGGCGACAGACTTCAAGAAGGCTCTGACGCAACAAGAGGAGTCGGAGCTGGAGAATCTCAGCTCCGCGATTCCTGATTTCCGCCAGCAATACTCCGAGGCCTCTTCTGCTCGAGGAGAGCTTGAGAGCCTCAAGTCTTCTCTTGAGATCGAACTGAGGGAGCATCTCCGTCCGCGGCTAGAGCAGCTCGGCGCACAGAATTACGATAGTTCTCGGGGCAGCTCCAGTGCCCAGATCAAGGAGGCGCAAAAGGAGCTCGAACGGGTCGGAGAGCAACTGGGCAAACTGGAAGAGCGCCTTCGTGAGCTCGAAAAGTCGATCGACCAATCGAAAGCACACATCACGGAGCTCGAACAGCGCCGCGCTGATATGCGCCAGCAGCAAGAGGACATCGCGAAAGGCATCGAGCGGCAGCAGAAGCGGATGGAGAAGGGCATGCAGAAGAAGGCGCTGCTGGCGCAGCAGCAGGCCGAGGTGAGCGCGCGCATCCGCGAGCTCGGCGTGCTGCCGCAGGACGCCTTCGCCAAGTACGAGCGGCTCAAGTCGGACGCGGTGGTGGCGCGGCTGCGCAAAGTCAACGACGCGCTCAAGAAGTACAGCCACGTCAACAAGAAGGCCTTCCAGCAGTACGAGCAGTTCACGGGCCAGCGCGAGACGCTCAGCGCGCGCCGCCGCGAGCTCGACTCGAGCCAGGCGTCAATCGAGGAGCTCATCGCCGTGCTCGACCAGCGCAAGGACGAGGCCATCGAGCGCACCTTCAAGCAGGTCTCGCGCGAGTTCGCCAGCGTCTTCGAGGCGCTGGTCCCGGCGGGGCGCGGACGCCTGGTAATCCAGCGCAAGACGGACCGCCGGCAGGTCGAGGAAGAGGAGGACGACGAGGAGGCCCAGGAGAGCGTAGAGAACTACACGGGCGTGGGCATCAGCGTCAGCTTCAACAGCAAGCACGACGACCAGCAGCGCATCCAGCAGCTCAGCGGCGGCCAGAAGAGTATACCTCCTCCCGCGCCTTAGCCACCGTTCTTCCCCCTTTTCTGACGCTTTCTCTCCATAGGTCTCTGCGCCCTCGCGCTCGTCTTCGCCATCCAACGCTGCGACCCGGCGCCCTTCTACCTCTTCGACGAGATCGACGCCAACCTCGACGCGCAGTACCGCACCGCCGTCGCGCGCATGCTGCAGTCGCTGTGCGCGCGCGCCGACGACCAGGCCGGCGGCAGCAGCCAGGGCGGCGCCGGCGGCCACGCCCAATTCATCTGCACCACCTTCCGCCCGGAGATGCTGCTGGTGGCCGAGAAGTGCTACGGCGTGCGCTACGTCGGCAAGAGCTCGAGCGTGGCCGCCGTGACGCGCGAGGAGGCCATGGACTTTGTGCAGGGTGAGGCGCAGCGGTAATTCAATGATGCGGTGGGTGCCACGGCGCAGGGAGGTGCGATGTGCTCATGGGTAATGTCTCGGCATGTGACAGGCACTTTAGCCCAATGGGTATCCGTGCAATGTGGCTCTTACGGTTTGTGCGTGCAAGCTTTTTCGTGCTTTGCTCTTCCGAAAAAATCATGCCGCGATTGCTTTCTTTTGCAAGTCGTTGACCTCGTCCCCCCCAGCTGATACATAACCTATCTCGGTTTCGCACTCGTCTCTGCGGTTCTGATTGCTGGAGTGCTTATGCGACACCTAGCCTGGGAATGTGAGTGCTTAACTGAACCTACGACTGCTGCTCAAATCGTGTCTGGTAAGCACCGGCTGCGAGACTTCAAGGCAATTCTTCCAAGGGGGCCGGTCTTGCTATATGACGGTCATGCTCTTTGGAGGGCGAGTAATTCCAATCGAACTGTCAGCAGGGTTGAAAGACGTGTCCGCAGAATTGAAAGGCGTCTTAAGAGCTTTGAGACACGGAAAGGCCTAGTTCATGATCGAAGCCAGCCTTGGGAAAAACATGATCGTTACAAGTCTAGCCAAGACGTTGAGCATCGAATCCTGATATCGACTATCCTCGACGCTCGCATAGCTTCTCATATTATGATTTCGATTTCGAAGTCCAGGACTACGAAATTCAGCACCGCACTCAGGGAGGCATCTTATACAGATGCTTCTCCAAGCTCAGTGTTGCTGACCACTTCCAACTGAGTGCATTTCCTTTTCTCAACTTGTTTGTACCGAGCGGCAAGCTTGGGAACCTCGCACCTCTTTTTACAACACAAGTTGAT
The DNA here is from genome assembly GCA_965218535.1 of Friedmanniella sp. Classification (GTDB taxonomy): domain Bacteria; phylum Actinomycetota; class Actinomycetes; order Propionibacteriales; family Propionibacteriaceae; genus Microlunatus. The sequence continues at coordinate 102,097 of CBDCLF010000001.1, read as the reverse complement.
GTTTGCATCCATTACGTTATGCAATTTCTGATGCTGCTGCAACTGTTAGATACTGCCAGCTATTTTCAGTCCTAAAATTCTCAACTTGTTTCATGTACAGAGTGTTTCCAACCTTCCTCAACGTCGAAGCCTTGCTAGCAACGCATGTCACTTGAGCATAACCTCAACTGCTGTAATATTGAAGTTCCAGTTATGAAGGTATTATTATACCCGCCTAGCCCTGCTTGTTTTTCTTTGTCTTCGCGAAACCCAAACCTAGCGTCCGTGCAGATTTAGACTGACCATCGCCGTAGAGAAGCCTTCGCTTCTGTGTGTTAATTTTCAGTCTTACAATGGAACATCTCTGTCAAGCTTAATCGCTGCGACCGGACTCTTTGCAACCGGAGGAGCGTTTCATGGACGAATGTCAAGACCTAGAATTCCGACCATCATTAACCATGGGCCACGGCGTCCGCCTGGGTACGTCGAGCCTAAACCAGATGGGTGAAAATCAAGGCTCCATCTTTGCACTCTCGCCAAAGCTCATGTGGTGCCAGGTTCAAGGAATGGAACCGACAGAAGTCGATACATTAGGCACGAATGCTTGCGACTCGACAATAGATCAACGGTCTTGAACACCAAGGTTATTCTTTATTACCCGGCGACCATGCCGGCTTGCTTTCCGGTCCCTTCTGAGCTATTTCCAGTCGCCTTGCCGCGGAGTCTAGAGATCACTGAAAACACGCCGGCTTCTGCAGGCTGTTGCCAAACAAAGGGGATCGGTAGGATCTAGCGAGGAACCGCTCACTGCGTTCAACTTCAGATCAGCTGAGTTGTTATGCTAAAGTATCCCTCGACCGTGTCGTCACTTTCTACATCTTTGAAACCTGAGTTGGCCACATTTTCTCAACCGCTCCCGCTCCGCGTCCTGCGCTTGCAGAATCGGCAAGGGTGCTCATGCTTCGTCACGCCCAGGCTCGACCGGGGCTAGGAGACCCTCAACATCCGTCAAGCCAGATCCATCGGAGTTCCTATCGTTGTACCATTTTTTGATAGCTCTAAAGTCCCGGCAGGTGTGTGTCGCCGATCGGCCCAGATACATGTGGACGCCCGGCCACGAGTACATCGGAGAGGGCGTCAGATCCGAATGGCACATGATCCCTTGCAAAATGAGGTTCAAGCAGTGGTCTAACGGCAGCAACATGCATGAGCAGTCTCGCCCGGGAAAAGAAGGACCCGGGAAGGATTAAGAAACCTTGGAAGGCAAGAACTTGGGCTTTAACGTACCTAGATGGTCTCTCGGAGAACTCCACTTGACGATATGGCTATGGTTCGCATGCCCGCTGTTCTTGTAATACTCGTGGTCCAGTTTCATCCGGATCGCGTTGAGACAGTGCAGATCGTGCGTAACCTGGAGTCTATCTGGCGTCAACGGACCGTGATCTGCATGCGCCACGGAAGAAGGATCCCGAGAAGACGTACTCGAAATGCCTCTGACCGTTGGGCAGTGGGCGCAGCTCCGGTTCAAAAGGCGCCGACTCCTCCGGCCTCATCTTCAAGAATTCTCCTACGCCTTCTGAGCATACCATTTCTCGGACGTCACGGGCGAGACTCTAACCATAGAGCAGCTCTTCCCACGCAGCGTCGATCTCCGGCGACGGATCGCCGAAATACAGCGTCTCGTGCGGATCCATCTCCCGCTCGACCTGCTCCGACGTCTCGTTGTAGAACAGCTGCTGCGAGTACGTGCGCTGCTCGTAGCGCACCGTCCGCTGCGCGCCCGCAAAATCGGTGGCGAAGCGCGGCTCTTGCGGCGTCGGCGTGGATACGGCGTACACCATGGTGACGGAGACGAGCAGCAGGAGGAAGTTCAGCCCCGTCAGCAGGATGGTGCATAAGGAGAGCCGGCGCGATGCGTTGGGGGATGCTACTCCGTCAAGCCGCGGCCCGACCTCGTCAGGCTTCTCCTCGTCCTCGCCAAATGACGAGCGGAGTGGCTTGTACTCGGAGCCTGGGGCCATGATACACAAGATGAAGGTCACGATAGGGGGTATGTGATTATAGCAGAAAGACAACAAGGAGAGAGAGAAAGCTGGGAATGCGAGAACACGAAATTGGACGGCGGGTGATAGAGGAGCGCTGGACGTCCCATTCCCACGCAGCAAGAAGAGGGCTGGTCGTGCAGTCTCAGAAGCCCTGTCTTCGATCGACCTCACCTTTCATTTGATGCCATGTGGTGTGGTATCCGAGAGTTTCCGAGCTTGCACGACATCCGAAAGAGAAGCCCGAGGAGCGATCGTTGAGCCCCAGCTCAAGATTCCCAGGATCCAAGCACCATCGACTTTGAAATAGCTGCAAGGCCATGCTTCTGCCCCTATCAAGCACCTTCCTTCTTGCCGGATGTCTGTGCGTGGGCTACAGCGGCAGTCGTGTATACCAAGTTCGAACGACATTTGATACTCTCCTCGGGGTTGCTGCTCAAGCTGAAGAGACAAGCACCCCCCTTCCATGAGGTGGGGCAACGACGACGTCGTGCAGGCCGAGATCAAGTCAGATCCAATAAGGTTTAGATCTGACTAGATCCAAACCTTATCTCCCTGACGTGTGCCACTTACCCAAAGTTGACCAAGGTCTCGATATACCTGATTGGCCCATCTCGACCTTCTGCATGCATCTGCTTCTGCTCCCACGGGGCGTTTAGTGTCAGACTGCAGGGTCAGATGCCCTTTTACGCACTCTCATGGAGACTAAATGACATAGATGGCTTCAATGTCCGGCTATAGTCACTCGTCATTCGCGCTACCAGACTCCTAGTGATGTCTGACCCCATGGGTCAACATGAAGCAGCATGAGCCCCGCTGAATGAGCTTGCAGCAGCTCACTTCTGCCTAGGAGATGCTCGGCGATAGTGCACGCACATTTCAAAGTTCTGCGATCCGCGGGGCCAGACTGTACGCAAAAGGCAAAGAGAACGAAAGATCAGATGGCAAAAACCGAGCCAGGCGACTGATTGCGCGAGCCGGTAAAGGTAGCCGCGAGTAAAAGCGTGAGCAATGCATCACTCGCATCAAACATGAAGTAGTCTCAAGCGTGACGATCGTTGAAGCAAAGAGCGACTGCCATTTCGGTTGGCTTATCAGTGCAAGCAGCACTTCGTCTCAAAATCATGCACCACCACTGACGATCGGACAGCGCAGCGAAGGTCCCCCCCCCCCCCCCCCTCTTTCGGCTAGCCGCAATGGTTGTTTCCCCCTCGTTGATTCACACCCTCTACCCATGAGCCGACGCTTTGAGATCGAGAAACGTGTTGGAGAGCCCGGGGTTGCCACCAGTGCCCGCCTCCGCGTCGGCGTCGCGAGCCTTGAAGAAGCCACCGCCGCCCATGCCGGGTTCGGCGTCTCGGGCCTTGAAAAAGCCGCCTCCGGCGCCAGCCTCGGCATCACGGGCCTTGAAGAAGCCACCGCCGGCGCCGGGCTCAGCGTCCGCGTCGCGGCGGAAGCTGCCGACGCCGGGCGCGGGGGTGGGTGCCTGACGTGCATGATCAGGCGCGTAGCTCAAAACATTTGTTTGTGGAAAGGGGGCAAGCTTACCGCAAGGGCGGCGGCGGCGAAAGCCGCTGTAATGATTGCGAAGGAACGCATGATTGACAGATAGGGGCTGAAGCCGTAGGTGTTGACTTGTAGCAGAGCCGAAGGTTCAAGGAGTCGGAAGGCAAGCGCAGCTTCGGGAGTAGGATAGAAAATGGAGATAGTGAGGAAACAAGAGCTCTCTTATGTGTCTTGGAGAACTGCAGCGCGTGGCTCGATGTCGACCAGTCTCCCCACAACGTAGAAGCAACTTCGTTGATCCTTGTACGGATAACACCATCGAATCTCGTCGGGCTCAGACCCACTTTGGATGAGCAGCACACCACAGCATGAGCTTCGGGTTTTTGCAGGACAGACTTTGGACCAAATCAAGCACGGAACGTCACGATCCATGAACATTGTTGCAGCTCAAGATAGAGAACCACACTTTACCTACCAAGATCTTGCGGCCGTGTGATAACGTCTCTTCAATAGCAGTACACAACAGATGAATGACATCATTCCGACTTACCGGCTCCAAAGGTGCAAGTGCGTAGCTCTTGCAATAGCCAGGATTCGCATACCTCTGTATTGGCACACTAGTCTTGCAGGGCTCCGGATCTGAGCACATGTAATGTCTTCAGTGTACACTACTGAAGCTTTCGGCACTTTGAGTTGCATGCGTTCTGGTGGTTGGGAAAGACCTTGTCGGAGTGCTGGCCCCGCTCGTTTGTGAGTATCGGCAAAAACGGTAAGAGCTACGAAGCGTGGTCAGACGCGCACCAACGCCAGTCTCGATTCGCCCGAACTCCTGAGAATTGGGTCCAACGATGCCATGGCTGCAATGTCAAGACCTCACGACCGCCTTTGCGCCGTTTGCTATGCCACGCTCCAGAACATACCCGCCGAGGCCGTGTCCGAGGATGAAGCGTTCTCGCGAGAGAACTGGCAAGATCTCGCTCCGCACAAGGATCGGTGGCTCGATGTTGTCCTCAGCGCGCAGCAGGGATGCTACGTATGCTACACCCTCTGCGTGGACCAGGATGATCATCTCCCCTTCGATGCCAAGGCTCAGGCAGCTAAGAAAGGCCGCACGTACTACGAGGGACTCGTGAGCCGAGCGGGTGGATTCAGCCTTCGGATGTACTTGCAGCTGGAGGGAGAGGAGAGTGAGGTCCATTCATTTGACATATCGCCCAGCCGAGGTCCGTATCACCAGTGAATCTGTTGGGTGAGAGCTTGGAGACCGTTGATCGCAAGGGAGACCTGATGGCCTGGAACAGGTGAGGAGCTTCGAAAGGTTGACCGCGTCCAAGGAGGAGGCCCTACGTCCTCGGATGGGTGCTTTGCTTTGATCCAACGATGGCTGGAAGACTGCTCGACCACCCACACGGAATGCAATCAAGCCGGACCGCTGCAGAAACCATGGTATCCATCGAGACTATTATCCATCACAGGCACTCCGGACATGCCATGCGTGCGCCTGCAAGACTGCAGGCTCGAGCCGCCTCGAGGCAAATACGGAACCTTGAGTCATCGATGGTCGAACTCGAACCCGCTCAAGCTACTACAGGGGAACGTGGAGCAGTTGAAAGCAGGCATCCCCTTCACGTCGTTGTCGGTCACATTCCAGAACGCGGCTCAGGTGGCCATGAAGTTGGACTGTCGATACATATGGATCGACTCGCTGTGTATCATCCAGGACTCTCAAGAGGATTGGGCCCGGGAAGCCAACCTAATGAGGGAGGTCTATAGGAATGGCTATATCAACATATCCGCAACGAACAGACAGAGCCTGGAGGAGGGGCTTTTCGTGGACCGACTTCCTCACAGTGCTCTTCCAATTCGCGTGGAGCTTCCGATTGATCCTCGGTCTACTGCGCTGCAGAAATACGAGGTTCGGTACAAGCGGTATTGGGAACACGCCGTTGCAGACGCTCCCATCAACCGCCGTGCTTGGGTGACGCAAGAGCGATTGCTCTCGCCCCGAGTGCTTCACTTCGCCTCAAATGAAATAGCGTGGGAATGCTGCGAGCGTGAGGCTTCGGAAGTGTACCCTACGAGCATCCCGTCCACCTTATGGTCCACCGCCTTCAAAAGGCTGCCCCAGCCGACCGAAGCCGGTTTGGACTCGTCGCAGCATTCTCGAACCGCGCTCTACGATCAATGGTATGCCATCCTCGAGGCATACTCGGCATCCGACCTCACGAAGGACATGGACCGGCTGATCGCCTTCGCGGGCGTCGCCAGCCACTTCCAAGCGCTCGGGTGCGGCGCGTACGTGGCGGGGCTCTGGCGGGACAACCTGGCGTCCGAGCTCCTGTGGCAGGTCCGCACCTTCTGCCGCGGCCGTCGGCCGGGCGCGTACTGCGCGCCCTCGTGGTCGTGGGCCTCGGTGCGCGGCACCGTCACCATGGAGCGGCACCCGGACGCGGAGCTCGACGCCGAGGTCCTGGGCGTCCGCATCGAGTTCGAGGACCCCGCGTTCCCCACCGGCGTCGTGCGCGCGGGCGCCGTGCGCCTACGGGCCCGTCTCGTGCCCCTGTGGACGCGCACGGCGGGACAGCTCGCGTACGCCGAGAGCCTGGGCGGCATGTTCCTGGACGAGGACTGCGTCCAGCTGGACGACGAAGGCGAGCGCTTGACGGAGCAAGAGACCGCATTCCTCCCTATATTGTTCGAGGCTGGCGGCGTGGGGTACGACGATGGCGTGCGCGGTCTCCTCGTGTGCTCTCTCGGCACGGGCGAGTGGCGGCGGCTGGGCCTCTACTACGAAGATGAGCCGGCCCGAGTTGCGGCGGTGAAGAGTGCGGAGACACGGGAAATCACCATCACTTAATTCGAGTGTGGCGTTCAGAAAGAACGCGGCTTATGTTGAACTTGTCTATCAGACCGCGACCAGGGTACTGCTTTCATCAACTGAAGTCTCTGAGTCTGATACTGCAAGTGAGTGCCCAGAGCTGCTGATTCAATCCATGTTATGTGGGGCGACGGTACAACCTTTCGGCTTGTTCACCCTCCAGCATAGGTAATCAATCACCTTTTTTTCAGGAAAGAACATGCTGTTGCTTCAAGATGTTATGCATTATACGGCCATCTGAGGGATTCATAATTGAATGTAATATTTCTCCTTTCCTTGTCCTTTTGTTGGTGCGCAAACCACCTCGCTTTCACGAGTCTCTGTCTCTGCCAGCCACTCTCAAGTTGTTTGTCTTTTTCATCATATAGGTGATACGTGCAACAAACCGACGAGCCACGTCAGCGACCAGCGAATCCATGGCACCTTGCCAACTCTTCTGTTTCCCTTACAGGATCGACTCAAGCGGAATTCAGCCGCTGCAGACCCTCTCCCCGTCGCGGCGCAAGCAGGTCGGCCTTGGAGATACCATGCGGATGAGGCACGACCTGCGGGGGAGTCCTTTCGGGCTTCGGCCGTGGCCGCTGCTGCGACAGATGCTCGAGCTCCCGGTCGTGCTTCCCCACGAAGCCCTCGAGCCGGGCGTCCGCGCGATCCACCAGGAACGGAGGCACCACGACGGGGGGCATGCGCGGAATGCCGTGCCGCGAGTCGTCGTGTTGGCGGAAGTTGGCCAGCCGGCACTGGCGTGGGAACAGCGCCTCGCCGATGTCGAGCGCGGTTAGCGAGGCCGCGATGAAAGCTTGGCGTTGCAAGCTCGTAGGCGTAAAGAAAGGGTGCCGTCCCCCAACCAGGGACCTTAAACCTTGCTCGATGCGACGCATTCTCCGATTAACGTTCGAGGCTTCCGCGCGGAGCTTTCTGATCATGATCCAGGTCATGCCGGTCTGGCTGTCTTCGAAGAGGCGCTGATACCTCGCGCGGATGGCGGGTTCCCGGCCTTGCCAATTTGCGTCTTTGAAGATCCGGCGTATGTAAGCAACAACAGAATGCTCATACGATCGCATCTCCCCTCCCGGTGGATGATGCTCCTGTTGGTGCCACGTCTCCATCTGAAGACCTAACCCTTGGTTAAGGAGCCTGGTGTTTTCATCGATCGAAGCGTGGTGGCTAAGTCGTTGCGAGAATCTATGGCCTCGATGCGGCTCTAGGTACTTGTGGAAACCTTTGTGTACACCGGCGCACAAGCGCCCATCACGGCAAGCTGCCTCCACGCGGCGATGGGCGGGACCTTCTCTTTCGAGAGATGCTAAACGCTTATTTAATACGAAAATTCGACCCCAGACGTTTTATATACGAACCGCTTCGATCCGCAGCATTCGATTTAATTTTCTATAAAACGCGGTCACTACCACAAAAATTTATTTTTTTATATCAATTAACAACGCTTTTTGCCTTCCAGGCGCCTCCGAAATCAATTCAACGCGTCGTTACGCGTTATATACTGCTCGAATATATATATACGCGTTTCTATATACTCGATTATTTTACTACAACCATTTACAACCTCAAAAACGCGTTAAATATCACTACCCACACGGCCATATAGCGCGTATCGAATAAGAGAAAATATATATAAATATATAACGCGTATTTCGAGCTCGATAATCGATTTAACGCGTATTTATACGCACCGGCGTTTATTTCAATTATTATATATAATTCGTATTACGGTACACGCAAAAATCTCTTTTTAACGAATTCGCGCGAGACGAGATTTTTTTTTATAATTACGGGCGATCGAGATGTATATATAGCGATATAATACCTCAGGAAAGCAATAGGGTATATATATAAACGGTTCCTGCGGCGTAAAAAATATTAAAAATAATAGAGCTATATATAAATATTAATATTAAACGATTGATTAGGGGAAGCGAATTAGATCTATATACGCCTTATTTGCGTATATAGATAAAAGGGGAGGTTTACTTCTATTTAAATCGATTGGTCTAGTTAGACCACCTGTATGGGCTTCATTGCTCGGGACAGCGTATGATAACAATCAATCAATCAAACCGGCGCACAAGCTGTCTGTGTCAAAATTCAACGGAGAGGGCTCATCGGTAGGTGCAGGAAAATAAGTGCGCCGGTATTCGGCGCTCTTTAACGCCTTGCAGCCTCCCTTTATAGCGGCATGTTCGGCCTTTCTCATCTGACGAGACGTGGTGGCATCAGGCTCCCAATTTTGGTCGAACCTTGCCATGGTCTCTCTCATGACATTCGCGAAAGGATCACGGTTGTTCAGTATCCAATTCCGGTACAGATCCATGCGTTTTCCCACGACCGTTCGCAGGGCGATCTCGTTCCGCGCTTTTTCGAGAAACCCCGGTTGGGACATGCCTCGCAAGAGCATCAAACGCCGTCCGCCTTCAACCTGGTTGCCTTGCGGCTCTTGGACCATTGATGGGGCGCGAGCGATATTTCCCATCGGTGCGCGGTGCGGCGATTGCGCGGTGTGCGACAATGCGCTTGTGTGCTCCTCTTGTGAGTGCTGGGACTTAGGGGGGCCGAGCATCGAGGAGCGCTGCGTCTCGCGACTTGTGGAAGAGTCCGTTCGCTGGCGTTTAGCTTGAGGGCTTGGGTCGTCCCTGCCCGCTGGTCGAGGACGCACCCGACGTGTTGATCTCTCTGCATCGTCGTCCCCATTTGCTCTCCGCACAAGTTGGTGGGAGGGCTTGGCGACATGGTTTGGATGAGCACTGTCGTGATCACCATTGCCGTATAATGTTCGCCCGATTCTGGGAACAGGGTCGAGTAAGGCTGGTGGGGCTTGTGTGATTGAAAGAGCGCAGGCCGCAAAAGCGAGCAGAATGAACGTGGTCGGTGCCATACAAAGGGAGTTGAGTGCGTCGTAAAGGTTCTTACACCAGTGTAGTGCGTTGGTGAGTCCGCTCTTTATGATCATGGACAAGGCATTGCCAGCCATTCGTTAGCGCACGGCTGCGGGAATAGGCTGTTGGGCGTTTGCAAACTCTATCTATGGTAACCGCTTCGACAAAAGCATCATCTACCCGGGCCTTTAAACAGTTGGTATGGACTTAACCAACACAGCTCAATGCGGTACACTTTTGATGAAACTACTAACGAAGGGTTCGCCTATAGCCGTACCACTTATTTAATGAAACATTTGCAGCTCAGAGATAGTAAATTAATGATAACAATACGCACCACAAGGATAATCACGGACCAGATAACAAGCAACAGAAAGCAATCGAACCTTTGTGATGCTTTCCTGTAGGAACAACGACCCAACTGCATTCAATTCAAGGATCCTATAAGCATGCAAAAAAACTATAAGCTGGCGAAAAGTTCATAAGTGTCATATCTTTATCTGAAGCGCAGCATTTAGGGTCCCAGCCGCTCAATGCTCTCCAAAGTTGTCTGGATACAACAAAACGAGCATTAAGCCCGCCTTCGCAAGCGAAATCTCATAACCGCCTTTAGGGGGGAAAGGACGGCCTTTCGGGGCCTTCCCCCCCCCCCTAAGTGACTCTAGCGTTAGGGGGTTGAAGGCTGAGTTATCTATCCGGATTAGGAAGCGATGAATGCCAAGACGCAGAGCAGAAAAATTCGAGTCGGACTGTTTTTCTACGGCGGCAACGCTCTATAAATGCGCTCTAGTTTTAATCGATAGCGGCTGGCGAGGGCTATCGATCGAGCTCGATGGGTATCTGTACAGCTGCGTGGCCATTCGGGGGTAAGAGAGAAATAGGTCGGTGGTAAATCTCGAAAGTCACGTGGTCTCTGCTTCAATTCTATATAGAAAAATTCGGTTTGAGTGGATTCCTTACAAGACTAAGCCTTCGGAGTAGGCTTTACCTTGATTCATCTTTGATCCATTCACGAAATCTCAGGGCGCAGGATATTGAGTGGTCTCTTGGTAAAAAGCGTGTTGAGGCAAAAATTTCCACGAATCTATCAAAATTTATCAATATATCAAAGTCATTTAGAGTACAACATAATGAGCCAAATTTTCTTATCAAGCCTGGTCACCCCTTATAATGAATATACAAGTCACACAAAAAGAAAAATTGCTCCTTCGTAACTATATTGCGGTTGAGAAATGGGCTTTGATATTAAAATGTTAATTAGCCCGTCTACTTGCCATCGCCCCCTAGGGGGTGGGGAACGTGGTTCTATGTTCTAATGGGTCAGCCACTTGCTCCTCCCCTCCCAACAACATCTAATTGATTCGGCGAAGTTATGATTTCGCGTTCACATCTTCATGTGCACCGTGAAGGTTCTGAGTTCGATCCTCAGTAGAGCCAATCGTCTTTTTTGCCCTCCTCGGCTTCACCAGGGGTAATCAGGGGCAATCAGGAGTCCCTGGGAGTTACAGGAATATCAAATCTGGTTAGAGAATGAGATATTGCTATTTAAACAGCCGTTAAACGATATACCACTTTGTGAGATGCAATACTATGGTCAGGGCAATACAGAGTAACATTTTTGTGTCCTGCAGTAAGGTGGTTTTCAGCCCATAGCAGCAGGTATCAAGCAGGCTGCCAGGGTCAAGACACCAGCGGGGAACTGTAGACATGCAATTTGGCCCACTACAAGCTTCTAGCAATCTCACATGAAGCCAGTACGCTGTGCGAGACTGCAAGACTGCAAGAGACGATGCGGCCGAAATTCTGCACCAAACTGCTTTTCGAGGCTCTCCTCGGACACAACAAACTGTAACAATGCAACGGAAGCCACCCTCCTTTCGCCCACCCAATTGATCCTCTCAGCCATCGTACCAACATACTCGTCCCCCCGGCCCCCGCTCTTACTCTCCCTCGCTCAGCTTGATCTCCGCCACCTCGCCCTCGCGCTCGTCCTCGTCCATGGGCTCCCCCGCGCCGCCACCTCCGCCGCCGTGGCCGTGCAGCACGCCGCCGCCGCCCCCGACGCCCGACGCGAACAGCATCGGCACCTGCGCGTCCATGTCGGCCTGCAGGCTGCCCTCCTCGGGCGTGCCGGGCCCCGGCGCGACGCCCGGGATGGCGACCGCGCCGGCGCCGGCGCCGCCGTAGTAGCCGTCGTTGGCGCCGTCGCTGGCGAACGAGTCGCGCTCGTCGCGCTCCTCCAGGTCGCCGTCGGCCGCGCCCGTGCTCGACACGTCGTCGCCGTCGTCGTCGCGCAGGGTGGCCTCGTGCGCGCGCAGCCCCTGCAGGGCCATGGCGCTGAGCTTCGTCTGGGGCAGGCGGTCGTCGTCGGCGTCAGCGACTGCGTCGTCGTCCTCGTCTTCCACGGGCTCCTCGGCGTCGGCCTCGTCATGCAGCTGCGCGAAGCCGCCCCAGTTCGGCTGGCGCGCGGCTAGGATGGTATGGTAGCGCCCGGCGTCGTCGTCCGTGTCCATGCGGTCGTAGGCCGCGGCGTCGGCGTCGTCGTCGGCGAGGCCGCGTGGATCGCGCGCCGAGTAGCCCGGCAGCTCCTCGTCGTCGTCATCGTCGGCGTCGTCGTCGGCTGGGGTGTGCAGGTCGACGGCCGAGGCGTCGTCGGCGTCATGCGCGACCTTACGGATCCGCGGGCCCCTCTGCTTCCGAGCGGCTTTGTGAGACTTGACGCTGCTGTGATGCGCGGCCGCTCGCGCTGGGCTCGCGGCTGGGGAGCATCCACCACCTCCCGCTGGGTGAATGGCTGCGGCTGCGGGCGAAGCGCTCGACGAACCATTGCGGGAGGAATCGTCGAGGCGCCGGCCTTCCCCCGCCTGCGCGTGGGCTTTGTCGGGGTGGAGCATGTCGGCGTCGCCGGTGGAGCCGAAGAGATCCTCGAAGGCTGCGCCGCCGAGTGGGGTGTGGTCAGGGGTGCGGCGGCGATAGAAGAGGATGTAGGCGGCGGAGGTGATGACGCGCGAGGGATCCTCACGGCGCATGACTTGGGCATCTGCATGAATGTCAGGATTGCGATCAAGAAGTCGAGGTAGGAAAACATACCGTTGTACTCGTACCAATTTCCGTCGACGAAGTTCCTTGCGAACGCGGTATAGTGCCCGCCCCCTAAGCCGCCGTAATGGTTGTCCACAGCAACTAAGTCGTACACCAAGTCTTTTCCACCCTCGTGAACGGCCACCCGCTCCGTCAGGTCGAGGCCCTCGATGGGAAAGTCGACGCGCACGTCCAGCTTGTCCCTCAGCCGGCCCTGGGCGCTGAAGCGCTTCAGGTGCACGACCAGGATGTCCGGCGCCTTCCACAGCTCGAAGGTCTTGCTGGCGCGGCGGTGCTCCTTGCAGCGCGGGCAGTACCACGCGTCGTTCTCGCTCAGCACCTCGGGCCGCTCGAACTCGTCGAGGCAGTCGGCCAGCGAGACGCCGTCCTTCTTGCGCGCCGCGCGCTCGCGCCGCGCGCCCTCGAGCGCCGGGTCCGGCAGCAGGGGGCAGTCCTCCCAGGTCGGCGCGCCGCGCAGCTCGTCGGCGCCGTGCCGCCGGGCGACGCTGAAGAGCGCGTCGTGCGTCGGGAGGTCCCACTCGAGCACGAGCGCCTCGCCGAGGCTGAGGAGCGGCGGGGGCGGCTCTTCGGAGTCGTCGCCGGGAGAGGATCGGTCATCGGCGGGGGTAGTGTCGGGCGAGGACTGCTGAGGCGTGTCGTCGGCGGAAGAGGTTCGGCTTTGGCCTGTGCGCGCACCGCTGATTAGTCCGCTTGCACTGCGGGTGGTCGTTCGGCTGAACGCACTGAAAGCCGGCTTGCCCATCTGATCGTCGTCTTCGGCGGAGCTGGCGTTACCTGAAGGATACCCCGAGGCCGAGGACCGCCGGGCCGGCGGCGGATCATCGACCTCACTTTCGCTGTCCGATCCGCTACCACCATTGGCGATTCTCCTCTTAAGCTTCGCCGCTGCTCCTTGGGCAGCTGACGTCGCATCTGCCGCAGCACCGCGCTGACGAGCGCGACGGGTCCTCTGGAGCTTCTGGTCACGCTTCCGCACCCGTTCGGAGAACAGCGGGTACTTCTTGCTCTCGTCACTTGGGTGTTCCCAGCCGGCGGGAATCAACTTCTTGGTGTGCATGATGCTAATGTCAAACAGCTTGCGCACCTTCTCCGGTATGGGATCGCCGCGCTGGAGCATGGTCGACAATCTATACTTTGGCCTAGCTGTCTGAGACTGTGGAGGGTAGGAAATGCGAGGAGCGGTCGTTGGGGTTTCTTCTTCGCCTGGGTCGCGCATCGAGACATCGACCATGCCATCTTCACTTTCGATCGAGGCGGCTTGGACCTTGGAGTCAGTCGAAGAGTCGGCATCGTCAGCGTTCATGATGACACCGTCAGAGTCTTCAACATCTGATGCGCCGTCTTCGTTGAGATCCGTGGTGGTCATGGTTTGCACCTTGACCAATATCTTACGCAAGATCTGCTCCGGATCACGGACTTCGTTGCGGTCCAAGACGATGAAGAAGGGCTGAGCGAAGAGCTCCTTCGAGTGGAAGCGCGACGAGGTCTCGGTGGGCTTTCGATTGAAGACCGTCACCACCATGCGATCAGCCATGGGCGATTCGTCGCCTTCCGCAGGCACACCGTCCTCCTCGTCTGAGCCCGCACTCAGAAGCGACCGGACCCTGTAGCCCTGTTTCTTGGGCAGAGGGTAATTGGTAGGAACCTCGTCAACCTCGTACATCGCCATGACATCGCCGAGGGCGATTCGCTCCTCGGCTAACGTGGTGCTGTCGTTGTATATCTTGAAGAACTTATGCTTGTAGATTTCGAGGACTATCAGACGCCGCGCATCCGAGTTGATCTTCTTTGCCACATACTCCTTCAATTCGAGGAAGGTGGCATTTTGATTGATATCGACAGCTACACGAATGGGTCGCTCGTGGAGTGGGAAGACAAAGATGTTCTTGGACCAAAGATTCTCGACAGGGAGCTGGAGCGTGAGGTTGTTGAAGGGGTCAAAGATAATGCTGACCTTTTCGCACTTGGGGCAAACGAGGGTCGATTTGTACATGCCGGCGAACAGATCTGTGATGACAGAGTCGTTGCGGGCTTTGTAGATTTCCCAGCATTTGTCTGCGAGGCCTTGCAGGGCTTTCTGGTCATGGACCATTTCATCGGTGGAGTCTGGTTTCTCGATGTAGGGTTTCTTGTAAATTCGATTCAAGTCTTCTTGTAGGCCGTCAAGCAGGAATAGGAGGAACTCCTGGGAGTCTTGCTGACCGTACCCGGAGAATGCCGCGGCATGTCGGCCGACAGTGGCCTTGAAGCTCCGGGGCGAGAAAGATGAGGAGGAGCCACCAGTGTACATTTCTTTCAATAGATTCGCATATGCTTTGGCCACCTCTCCGTTGTGTGACAGGGGATTGCCGGGGTTCAGCTCTTGGGCATATTTACCGTCTGCAGGCTGTCAGCTATTGCCATCCATGCAATGTCATTATGCAAACGTCAGGAAGCATTCACTTACCGAGAAAGTACAATGTCAGCTCCTCGACGCTTCGCACACACTGCAGCGCCGAGTTCATGTAGCAGGAGTTGCCCAAATTGGCCAGCCCCACAGTGCCAGACTTCTTCCCACTCTTCTGCGCGCGACCCCGTGTTGTCACGCCCAAGGCCGGACTATTACGACCGCTGTTCGCGGCGCTCTTCTTGCCAGCCGCCAGCAGGCTCTTGGGTTGCAGGCCGTTTTTCAGCGCGGTGGCCTTGGCACCATCGCTGACCCACTCGCCGCCGGCGGGCCCCATGATGCGCTCTTCCAGCACAATGACGCCCTCATTCTCCAAGCCGATGAACCCGACCGTGGGCTCTTTCGCACCGGCGGAGTTGGCCGCCAGGTCGATCAGCTCCCGCTGTGAGCCTTCTTGGAGCCCGAGGAATACGCTCATGTCAATGACCAGCTTGTTGCCAGGATCGATCGGCTCGAATGCGCCCGGCGCAGGACTATGGCTGCGCGATGCGGCCGGCGTGGGCATACCAGCCTGGGTTGAAGCGTCCTTTAGCGACGCGGTAACGCGCCACACGCGCACGTGGGTCTCCTCGGGGATTTTGGCGGCCTCCTTCGCGCGGGCGAGGAATTCGGCGAAGGGCTGGTTACGACTGGTGACGATCTTGGCGGGCGCGGCGCTGTTGGCTTGCAGGGCTTCCTTGGAGAGACCGCTGCTGGTATCGGGCAACTTGAGCACTGTGAGCAGAGGCGGGTATAATTCGAATTGTAGATTTTCGGAGAACTCGTTGTCGCTCGTGTTGTGGCAGAAGCGGATGATCTCGGGGCTCCCCTCCACTGCGCCATGCCACCGCATGATCTGTCGCCACGGCTCCTCGGGCAAGATTTCGATTTCGCGGCCGACCTCGAAGCCAAGCTTCAGTGGGTAAAAAGGCTCTCCACGCTCATCTTTCAAGTCCGAAAAGCGCTGGTCAACAAGCCCGCGGTTGTCGATGGCTGGCAAGGGCCCTTCGGCCCGGGTCTCCTTGCTCGAGCGGACGGCGTTGGTGCCACGAGACTGTGCGTCCTCGAGCCACGCGTTGTCGACAATGTAGCCCCGCATGCCATCTGTCTGGGGCTGCTGCGACATCTGCGTGATGATGGCAATTTGTTGATCGATCGGCGGTGCTTCTTCGCGTGCCGTATTTCCCGTTGCGGAAGCTGGGTCTTGCATAGTGTCATCCAGTGCTACGCCCGTGCTAGCCGCATTGTTCGAGCCGGAGGCACTCGCGGCCGGCGTCGTCGTCGACTGGGCCGACGAGGCACCGCTTTGCGGGGTGCGGTACGCGCCCTGAACCGCTGCAGCCGCGTTGCCATCATCCATCATCTCAACCGAGACAGCCCGGGCGTCCCTTGCATCAGCGGCCACCCTGGTCACTTTCTTATTCGCCGGCTGCTCAACGTCTTCGGCCGCTCCACCGCTCTCGGCCGGCGACTCGCCCGCCGGCACCATGTTCACGTCGTCGATCTCCCCTTCGGCGGTCGTGTCGGAGCCGACTTCCATCTCGGCGTGGGAGCGTTTGGCCGGCGACGACGCGCGGCTGTTGCCTCGGCCGAGCCGGCCAATCAAGGCGCGGGCAGTGGACGACACCGCGCCACCAGTCGGCTTGGCGGGCGAGGAATCGGCCGTGTTTGCGGCCGGTGCCGGGGGCGAGGGGGAGCCGCGAGCCCGCGGCGGATGGGAGCGGGGCTGGGATATCGGTTTGCGGGCGCTCTTGCCACGGAGGCTCAGTGTAGCTTGGGCGGGGAGGGGCGTGTCTGGGGAAGGCTCGGCGGGGTTGGGCCTTGCTTTGGCAGCGGAGCGGGTTACGGGTCTCGAGGCGAGAGATGGTTTGGAAGCGTTTCGAGGAGCGTCTATGCGGGACCGCGGTCAGTAGGCCTCAGCAAAGAAGGTTCGTCGAGCACGGAGGGGGGGCTCGTTTCGAAGCCGCGGAGTGGCACAGCAAGTGAGAATAACACCGGAGACTTGCCTTTCTTTTTGGGAGGCGTGATGTCGTGTGAGCTGCGTCTCGTGCGCAGCTCAGGAAGTCTCTCGGTGACTCAGGCAGGCAAGCGGGTAGGCAGGGTTCGCGAATGGGGCGTGAAGGGGCACCAGGTTGGTGAATGATTCGAGCTCGTGGGTTTCGTTACAAATGCAAGAGTCGGAGGTACAACAGCAACACTCTACTCAGTAGAATTGCATTTCTCCACAGCCGGTAGAGAGAGCAGAAGTCTCGTGTACCGTGTAAGTTGAATGCGGAAAGTACCTCCGGGTAGCCGAGCTTTTGAAGTGCGGTTTCCGCGCCTCTCAAGCCTGACGCTCTCAATTTCCAGCCGACAATCGGCATCCTGTGTCGGATCGTCATGATCTTCTATCCTGAAAAGGAAATTTCAACTAATAGATCTGCATCTTGACACTTATCTAGTCAAGATCTCAAGATCCATCAAGGAGATGTGAAGTTTTTAGAGCCGCCGACGCATCTATAATCATGATAGATCGTTTCAACGTTGTTTACATCAACGCCTCAATTCACTACTACCATTTTCCTTAGTATACTATCCAGCTCTACTCGAGTGGGCTATGCCCACGGTCAGAATCGAAGAAGTTACGTGGCATAGGCGCTACGATGACCAGCTGCCCCGTTACTCGTAGCATACGGGTGGTATAGTTGGTCTGTCCCCAACAGCAGAAGCAGAAACCCTTCTATCATGAAATGGCCCTGGTTTCCATGTAAAATGCCGGAAAGCTCAAGGTTTTCTAACACCTGCTGTGTGCTTACGAAGCTCTGTCTTGAAGAGTGCACTGGTTTGGACATAGAGGATTGAGGCGTGCATTGGGAGATGGTATTGAGCAAATCGCGGAATAATACAACGAAGAGAGACAGCAGATGACAAGGGCAGAGCAGCAGATCGGAATAGCATAGACCCCATGCGCCGTAGCTTGTCTCGTGTATGAGGATTATAGCAAGTCCCTTGCGAAGTCAGAGAGCAATGGATATTCGATTCGGGGACAATCGTAGGTCAGTCGCTCCGGAGATAGATTGGCTTCGTTTGCCTCTATAGCGATACTCATGCGTCGCTTAAACAGCCCAATGAGTGCATGATGCCTCTTCATAAGAGTTCTTGGAATGCTCACGAAGCGAGTGAGCTTATAGTACGGTCGCCCATAGTGGCCAAACCGTCAACCTCCCGAAATCGCGAAATCGTAAAAGCCATTTTATTTGAATCAACTTCTATTTCTGTTATAACTTCATAGCCATGCCTCTGGAGCTCGAGCTTCTATATAAACTTTTATTCTCTAAAATACGCTCTATCGAATATAGATAATTTCGTTTTATTCGGTCGAAATAATAATATCTAGATTTAGAATTTTCGCAGAGGTTAAACACCCAAATCTAATTACTATCCATTAAAAAGAGATTGAGCTGGATGTTTCTCTAATTATTATCTATCAAATAGAGATTGATATATTTCAATAATTTAGTGCTCCAAAATCATAATTTAATTAAAATCGTAGAAAATTAGTAGAAGAGCTTTAGAGAAATTTAAGCTATAAATATATATATATATGCTTGAGCTTCAGAGGCGTGGCTATAAAATTATAATAAAAATAGAAATAGACTCAAATAAAATGGCTTTTGCGATTTCGCGATTTTGGGAGGTTGACGGTTTGGCCACTATGGGCGACCGTATTATAGACTAGCAATGTCTGGCCAACACCGTGATCGGAAGCAAAATCGTGCTGCGAAACATCAAGACTCGCAAGTGCGCCGAATTCGTCAGATATCTGACCCCAAACGCTTGCCAACGCTTTATGCAAATGGGTCGTATACGACAATGGCAATCGATGTCGGGAGCCGGCAGATTGAAGATTGAGAAGTCTGAAGATTGAAAATGCGGACGTGGATGTTGCAGCTCCTTTTGGCGGCCCGCTTTTTCTTTGGATTAAGTGACTGGCCAGAGGGCAAACTCGCTGCCAAGACCAGAGCTCCCAAACAGGCAAGAGGTGAGACCACCCCGATCTCCGGTGCATCTCGTGAAGGTGTTCGACCTCATCAACAATTGCCTTCGAACAAGTACTCTTTCCTCCACCGAAAAGCGGAGCAACAATATCTTAAAGCCCTGCTCCAAGCCAACATGGCAGGTGAGTCGCTCGCGCTCGCTTCTCCCTCAGCTCACCCCTCTCCCGACATTACCAGCGCTGACTGCATCGTTTCCCCATCCCTAGCTTCCAATGCCACCGGACACCCCGCACTCCCACCCTCCGTCGAAGAAGCCTACCGCCGCAAATGCATCGAGCTCCGGCGCCGCCAGCAGGAGGTGGAGGAGCAGAACGACGCGATGCGCCTGCGCAAGGTACGGCTGATCCGCGGCGTGCGGAAGATGCGCCTCGAGCGCGCCATCCTGCTCGAGACGCTGGCGCGGCGCATGCAAAAGGGCGGCGAGCACGCCGGAAATGGCTTGCTGAGGCTGTCGGACGAGGAGAGCGAGGACAGCAGCGATAATCCGCCGACGGTAGCTCTCCCCTCCTCACACCCGCCCCTCGCATTTCTTCGTCTTTCCCAGCGCAGTACAGCGATGGCTGACAGCCTGCCATTTAGCCACAGGAGCGTCCTCTGCGCTCCAAAAAGCCCCTTCGCCGCGCCCAGCCCGGCTCGCCCCAGCCCTCCATCGCGCCCGCGCCCGCCCCGAGCAACCCAGACGCGGGCCCCTCCTTCAAGACCGAAGCCGCCGACGACACCCCCCTTGCCGCCGTCCCGCCCGCCGCCTCACAGTCCGCCCTCGCCACCACGGCCACCGATCTGGCCGCCGCCGCCGCCGTGCCCGCCGCGGAGCCGCGGCCGCCGATCCCAGCCGAGCTGTACGCGCGGGACTACGCGGACAAGGCGCTGAGCGGGCCGAACGCGGCCGCGTTCGCCAGCGCCGGCGCGGCGCGGGAGCTCGGCTTCCAGGAGTGGGTGACGATGAGCCGCGAGCAGAAGGAGCCGTGGCACCGCCGCTACGAGGACGCCATGGACGCCTGGACGCGCGGCGAGGACGTGCGCAAGCGCGCCATCGCCCGCGCGCGCAAGGCCGCGAAGACGGCCGGCCGCGGCGAGAGCCAGGAGGAGGGCGGCAGCGAGGGCGGGAGCCAGCAGGGCGTGGGAGCGGGGGTTTGATGTTGGTGAGTATGGGTCGACGACCGCAGCGGATAATTGTGGAGAGGCAGGGCGTCTTCTTTGCGGGGCTGCATGTGCTGCCACACGCCAAGGGCGCCGTACGAGGTCTGGACTTCTGAAAAGCAAATGCCTCGGCCAACTCGTTGTTTCGCGTGGTAAACGACCCCAAAAGGATCTTGCACCACTGACGCATGCTATTTAAAAAAAGAATTTTGAACGAACCTCGAGCCTGCCGGGCCTCTCTGTACTTTGTTATCTGGAAACTGCAGGAGCTCGTGCCGCAGGCTTCCAAGATATGCGAGCTCAATGGATAGACGACTTCCAAAGCCAGACGTTAATCTAGGAGCCATTGAAGCCATGCCTTCAATACTTGCTGCAAGCCTGGGCCGGATACACTAACTATGGCGAAGTTTGCATAGCGCCTTCGACCACTCGGGAACGATCGCAAAGCATATTTCTGTTTGCGGACATTTCGAAAATGCTAATATTGAAGCGAAAAATCGTCATGCAGAGCTTATGCTAACGTAGTGCTTTCAAATGCTACATTTCGACATTCAAGGCATCAATTACGCGTGCGGATATTCATCCCAAGCAGCAGGTTCCAAGGAGCTATGACCTCTCACTATGCTGTCCAGGCTCTTCATCGGCGTCCGATAGTAGAGACCTAGACCATCGAGATCTGAAGTAGGTGTCAGCATCTTTGGTTCACATCCCAATGCATAGGGAGACCGTACCAGCAATAGCGGTAGTGAGGTCCTGGCATAGATGCCTCAATTGGTAAAGCGTCCTTTACTCCTGGCACTCCTTTCACCGATTCGCACTCTTCATACAACGTGTCGCTTCCGCTGGACTGCATTGTCTGTCCAGCTCCCCGAATGTATGTTCGGACGCCCGTCATGGTCGCGCCAGGTATCTGCGGGAGTTCTTTCATTGTATCCAGACTGCTTTCCGTGCTCACTTTCTTCCAGAACCCCTGTTTCAGACGGGACGTGTACCACGCGCGCTGCTTCTGATCCCGGTTCTGGCTATGCTTCATGCCCAGTAGCGAGCGAAACGCTGTGATGGAAACGACGATGACGGCAATATCGGACTCGATCGCGCCCCAGAAGACCTCCCACTGCATGTCGATAAGTTGTTCCCCCATGACCACGCCAGCTACGCGAATAATAGCAATGGCGATCATGCACACGCTCAAGCAGAGGAAGGCGCCGAGCGCGAACTTTTGATGGGGACTGATCCGCACCTTGTGGAGGACGATGATCGGGATCGAGATGACTGCAGGCACGGTCAGCGCCGCCGAAGAATACGCGAGGCAAAATCATACCCAGGGCATCGCTCAGCGCGTCGAGGGAGATGGTGAGCGCCGCGGTCCCCAACGTCCGGTGGAATCCTGTCTCGGTCGCGCAGCTCACTAGGAATTTCCGTCAGCCGTTCGCCGCTCCAGCCATCGTGGATGGTTCAGTGCTACCAGCATCCAGCCCAACATGCGGGCACCCGATCGCATTGCCGCACATGCACACCACGTAGAACGCCAGCGTCAGGCCCAGCACGACCTTCCAGTACGTGACGAGCCCGCCGAGGCGCTGCACCATGTGGCGGAAGAACAGCAGGAAGCAGACCTTGACGCCGAACAGTGTGGTCCACACCATGGCCGTGAAGGCCCACAGCGCGCGCTGCAGCCGCAGCGTGTCGTCCGCGAAGCTCGGCCGCGCGTACTCGAGCCGCCCGACCGCCGGGTCCAGGATGGCCAGCTCGCTGAGGTACAGCGCGTCGTCGGTGACGAAGACGAGGGTGTTGCCCGCGACGAGCGCCGCGCACGCCAGCAGCAGCATGCCGTCGTCGAGGTGCAGCCGTCGGTGCTGCCGCACCCGGATGGCGGTGCGCGCGGCGGCGCAGACGAGGGCGATGCCAAAGAGGATGCCGAGGACGACCTGGAAGGGCAGCTTGGGGATGCGGCCGACGTTGGACGCGTCGGGCGGCGGGGGCAAGGTGGAGGGATCCATGGCATTCATAGCGACGAGGTCACGGGCTTCGGTTCTTTGGTCAACCTGCCTTATGAGGCGGCCCTGAGGAACGAAGGCACGGCTATCAGAGGGGAAACACAGATTTCAAAATTGACTATATACTGTCTACCTTTCGACCGCTTGGCCTACCTTGCCTGAGCAGCATGGTTGTGGCACGGCGCCAGACTGCAACGGTGCGAACGTCGCGCATTCGGTCATGGCTGCAAGTGTTGAACTTACGCACCCTCGACGGTGACGATCAGCGCGGGTGAGGCTCAGCGCCACGGCTCTTAGCCGCCTCCCATGCCACCAGAGTGCAGCAAGTGGAGACGAACTTTGCTGTTTTCTCTCATCCCGGAATTCACTGTTTGAGGCTCTTCAAACCCCGCTCCTGCGAGTCGGCGAGGATAGCACCGCTGTACTCACGGCCCTTCGTCAACTCTCGCCCCTTTGCGCGTTGAGATTTCAGACGGACACAAGGGAGCTCTGAACAACTCTCCACAGGGCGGCCTTGTCGAGGGGCCTCTGCCACCGCTGTCATCGGCGCCGCTCGGCGCGCACACCCTGCAGCGCGAACAGACAACTCAGCCCTGCCCTATTCGGCCTTGGCAGTCAGTCGAAGCATGCCGATCATTTTCCGCAAACTGAATGGCGGGCCGCCGCTTCTCCAACCGCGGTGATGCCGCGCCGCACGCTACGGGGAAACGGGTCTCACCTCATCGTCCCCACCGTCTGCACGCTGGTCAGTCAGCTCAATTGGCAAATGAGCTGAACGTGCGTGGGCGCCTACACACGTGGCAGTGATTTCGTTTGCCGTGTTTAGTGCTGGACAGATGGCATTAGTGTGCGGTAGGCTGCGCTGCAGAAAAGCTGGGCGTCACTTGGCCGAGTTTCAATTTATTTGTCCCTTTTTGCGTGCTCTAATTTTGTTGCGTAATCAAGCTCAACTGCCTATTAGCCCCGTGTGAATTTTTTTATAGTTTTCTCCTTTCAAGCCCGTATTCTTATTCTCCTGGATGGACTAGTCAGGCTATGATAGCCCGCATTGATGCTGCGGTCGTTGAGACCACGTGCGTCAGGCAAGTCTTGAATGCACGATAGTTGCCATTACTCTCGCTGAAGTGCTTCCTGGCTGCATTCAAGACCTTTCCTAGCATATTTGTGTCCGGTTGACGTGTCAAGATCTTTACCCAATGCTCACTAGCAGCGGTCCTGGGAGGAGGCACCTATGCACTCGTTGGCTTTTACATGCATGCGACCCCTGCAGCAAGCGCCTCTTATCATACCGGGTGCAATTGCAGGTTATCCCAGAACTCCGAGGACATGGTTCTTAAAAGCGCAAGTGCCCATTGTGTCAAGGGATGGACCACGATAGAAATCTCATGCCGAACAGCGAAATGACCTTGACAGATAGCGAGTTGAGTTTAATGAGCCATGCAATGAAATGGGACTCTTCTACTACTATCAAGCTAGTACTACCCTTCCGATGTTTAACCCTCCGTGGCAGTTGTCTTGCTGTCTTAAGGGCTCCCAAACATCTCTAGTGGGGCTCTAGAAATCTCTCATTGGAATTATCTTCCGTTGGAGTCGCCTGGCCGCCTTTGTTAAGGACCAAGCGCCGTTTTAGGGCAATACCTAGCACTGATATCATTGGACTAACTCCTTCATTTAAATTTGAAGGACTTAAGGCTAAACGAGGTTGATCTGTAGGAATATTTAATTGAGCTAATATCGATTCATTTTTAGACGAGAAACTGTCGATTTAATATACAGGCCTTGTCTCTGCCGACCAACGGAAGCTTGTGCAGGTTAAAATAGGCTAAAAATCACTGGAAGGAGAGATTACCCGTAGAGGAGGGTCCTGGGTCATGTCGTTCGTTCACCTTAGTGAGCTCAGCTTCGCCTTTCTTGAGTCTCTTGCCCTGTTCCGCGACAACACTCTTCTGGATCAACACGTCTTTCTTAAGGGATTCGACTTTCTCCTTGAGCTCTCTGTTTTTCCTGCGTAGGACATCCACCAGTCCCTCAGCTTCCTAGCTGCCCTCCGATTCACTGGGCACGTGAAACGGGTCAAAGGCCTTTCCTTCATTTGTCTTGCGCTTCTGGGTGTATGTTCCAATCGGGACACCCACCTCAATCCCTTCAACAGTAGTGGGCGGAAGGGATGCGGCAAAGGCTGCATGTTGGAGGTGAGCAGTCTCAAGCCGGAATGGAGAGCGCTAGCACGTCCGTTCAGAGTGTGCTTGCATAGCTATTAGAACTCTAGCCATTGCTTCTGTTGTGCAACTTGTGTTTCGTCTGAAATAATCTGGTCCTTGCGGCTGCTCGTGGGCTCTTTCGTTCTTGTGTTGACCACTTGTAAGCTCCTTTACCACGCCGGTTCTGTAGCGCTATCTAATTGATTATTAGTCGACGCTGATACAAGCGCAGATGTTATTGGGATCGCTGAGCGCCAACAAGGCGTATGTTTGGCTCAAGTCCTCTGCGGCGCTTGAAATGTCGGAACAATTGTCTCGTAAGGAAGATGAAGATGCTGAATCAGGATTCATAGAGGCCGCTGGGTAGAAGCTTTCCTTCGCTTATCAGTCGCCATGACCTTCGCGCCCGAGTGATAAGTGGCAACTGAGGAGTTGAATTTTGACCTCAAATGAATGTTTCATTCACCAACTTGCGTCATGTTGTCTCTCAGGCTAGCCGGCTGCTGGTGATGGCCTTGGATTTCTCACGGAACATCGCAAAGCGATACAGGTGCAGCGCTCTATTGCGGCACTACCCCTTGTTGGATTTGCGGTAGCTTTAGCCGACTCTTGGTTTATGTCGAGGGTACCTTCCCGGTCTGAGTTTCCTGCAGTTTACCTCTGAGGGTTTCGGAGGTGTTCATGGGGCAGCTACCGTAGCCAGGATATCCTGCTGATCCTCCCGATCAAGTTCCAAGCTAGGATAACAGATTTTGAGTAATACGTTTTGTTCTCACCCCCTGCATTTCAAATCTCAAGTTAGTCTTCTTCCATACCGTGCCTCCAGCATCTCCGAGGCTTTTTAGCCTGTCCCTTGGAAGGTCGTCGAGGAATTCTTTCATGGCTTTCACCGCTCGAGAAGGCATTATATCTGCATCCGCATCTTTTGTGTGCGTCTTTGTATCTATGGCGGTAGGACCGGGGTGAAACAAACTTCAACCTTTTCATCTTTCCGGACCTATGAGGGACCTTCGGCTGTTATCTGCTCATCCGTTTTTTGGAACCGGGTAGTACTGTCGAGATATCTTGCACATCGAAAAGCTAAGAGGAACGGACTTTGGGCCTGAAAGTCTCGATCCCCTTGGTGCCAGAGGGCGAAAGACCCTGGAAATTGAATGTAGCGTTCGTTGGGAAGCGGACCTGTCCCAAGATCGATAATGGGGCTCTAAGACCCTTGAACGGCCATTCCACTTCTCAATCTTTCCTAGTATGCAAGGTCCGGAAGGCGGACAGAAGTCATCATCGCCTCTCCAGACGCTTCAGTCAGTCTTTGTACTATGGAGAAAGGGAAGAGGCTGCGTGCCTGGAAATTGCTCGAGTGCAGGTACTCCGAAGGACCAGCAGTTGCAGCTGTCGCAGCCCACCAAGCAACTACTTCGAAAGGAGAACATTTTGGAAACTGCCGAAAAGCTTTGGTATCTGGGAACGTCTTCGATACGGTGCTCCTGCCTTGCGTCGCCGTCAGTGTGAGCATCGCGGTTAATGACCCATGGGGTATTCAGCGTTCAATGAAACGAAGAATCTGGGGGAAGGGGTGAAAATGTCCACGAGGTGAACGCGGCCGTGAAGTGAATGGCGGCCAGAGAGTTGAGGACATCGTTCGAAATATCTGGCTCCACACCATGCAAGTATTTCAGCCTCATGAAAGCCGCAATCGATCTTGGAAGGGTTTGGCTGAGCTATTGGTTGTGGTACGTGACTCCAATTATATCAGCAACTGCGCTAGACTACCACAGAAACCAACTAAACCAGACAAAGCTACCAACTCTTCGGGCAACATGCCTTTTGAGTGCTATGTTGAGATGAATGAATGATCTAATGGCTGGCAGAATTCCAGGCGACACAGCATCGTCTTCGAGAAGATGTAGATAGAATCAGAGGGCGACCCCCAAATTCTGATTTGTCCGTTCGCTCTGGCCATCCGTTTGTGGCTGGTAAACCGTTGAATATAGCGATTTGGCGTTCATTTTAGCGAAGAGTCCACGCCAGATATCACTCAGAAATTCCCGGTCTCGGCGGGTTGCCCACTGATCTTCCACTTCTTCTGAGGGCCTTGGCACTTAAGGTTTCCGACTGGCGCCTCAAGAAGAGCTTCTCCCTTGTTCGCCTTCTTCATGAGGTCCAACTTCTTTTTCAGTTCTTTAATTTCCTTTGTCTTTGCCTTATTCTCAACGTTAACCAACTTGCCTAGCTCAAGGAGCTTTCCCAGTGTAGCGGATTCAGCCATCATTCCAGCCCCAGGAGACGGGCACCGCTGTTGCACGCACCGACTTCTTGCAATTGACCTTCCTGTTCGACGTAGGGTTCTCTTTGGGCATACCAGCTCCTCGATATGGGCGGACATGTTGTGAAAACAGCCGAGCCTTGCGTTTTAATGATGATCTGATGCGCTCCCAACCGCACACTGTCAGGATTGAAGTTTTGACCAACCCAATCAAGCTCCTCGTCCGTCGAACACTGGACGCCATGGATCTGAGAGTCCTAAAGCAAAAATTGGGCAAAATCGTGGAGAACGTCTCCAGGTGGCTTAGCTCGAAAGCATGGGCATCGCTTGCTGCAATGGAAGATGACTCTCCAAAGCTCGGACACCTTTAGAGCCAGGTGGAGTTGGCGTATGACCAGGCAGCGCTGGGTATGGCCTACGGGCCCGTTCAACACAATTTATTTCGCTGCGCTTTTTGGGCAGCGACACGGTCCTCTCGGTATTTGAAGGCTCAGGAGACGCCCAGTTTCGAGAATGTGGTGACTTCGTCGTTTCAGCAATGACCCACACACACTGCTCGTGTGCGGTTTCTGGGGTTGTCGGATCGACAGCCACTACCTGCCGCAGCGGGCAACCTTCAATGTCCTCCCGTAGCCATTCCAAGGCACTGCGGGGCTGCTCATATATAGTGATCGTTCCTTTAACAAAACCAGCCCCTCGGAAAATGTCTCAGATAGCCTAGTGGCGTGCTCATATTTATAGTCGGCCACCTTTGCCTCTCTCGCGTTGAGCATATTGTATGCGAGACGCGACTCAAATTACCACAGAAAGAGCATCATGCACAGCGCGAGCATGGAAAATAGTATGCATCACCGTTCTTCACATCTTCGACATGTGAATCCCCAGTCTCTCGCGCGCCGAGTGAGTAACTCAGGTTAGGAGGGTAAGTTTTGAGAGCCACGATTGACGCACGAAGAAGCCGCTCGTATTGTTTCGAGCGACAAGCCGCTCCAGGGATAATACCTCCTTAAACTGTCAAGAGTGCTCATCGTCGCGAAAAGATGTGGACATCCAGAGTGGGCGCCAAGTCGCAAGCGCTGCTAGGAGAAAGCAGGGGCAGAATAGCCTAAGAGGTATGATTCGTGCAGCAAAGGACCTGGGAGCCAGAGATCTGTGGTGTTTGCATTTAGGAGGTTGATCACACCATTTGCCATCGCGTTTGGCAATCGATCCAATTTCCGCCCGGGCCCCGCAGTCGGGGATACATTCTCATAGGTGTTTGCGTCAGCCCCATGCTGCAGATCGGTGGGTCATCATGCCCAGGTCAACATGCCATAGCGCGTCGTGAAGACCTTCGGCTGTGGGCGAAAGGAACGAAGATTGCACTCATTCAGTGACAACGAATGCATGGGACGCTTGTGAGAGTCATTGGCAGGATCCAGCGGCCAATTTCAACAATACGCCAATCGCTATCAGGCAGGCTTCTCAAAACTTGTTCAGGAAAAAAGACAATAAAAACGCTCAAGACCACGCTCGAAACAGGTCAAGCTCTCTCACTCACATCCCTGTATACACCTGTCTAGCCACTCCGCTCGGGACGGCCTTCCCTGTCACCGCCTGCGTCGCCAGCCGCTCCACCCGCGCCGCATACCGCTCCATGGCATGCATGCGCGGGTCGCCGTACACCACGGTGCGCAGCTGCGCGTCCGTGGTGGTGACGGCGCGCACCGCGTCCTCGCTGTCGCACGGCCACGCGCGCCGCAGCACCACCAGCTTGCCGGCGTTGGCCAGCGCGCCCTCCGGCAGCGGCCAGTCCGTGACCGCGGCGCCCGCGCTCTCCGCGCCGCGCCGCTTGCGCGCGCCGAAGCGAAACAGCCGCCACTTCGAGGGCGGCGGGGCGAGCAGGGCGGAGGCCGAGGCGGGGTCCGTGGACGCGGACGGCGGCGCGGGCGCGACGAAGAGGTCGAGCAGGGAGCGGAAGTAGGCGCGGGAGACGCGGGGGATGGGGTCGCCTTCGTTGATGAACGAGAAGAACAGCGAGTGCTGGCGTTTCTTCCCCTCGGGCTTGCGCAGCGGCAGCAGCGAGACCGGCGGCGCGCCGAAGGTGACGCAGTGCACGTGGCGGAAGCAGTCGGCGAGCACGTTGAGCTCGGAGCGCACGCGCGCGGCCAGCATGTGCGCGAACAGCAGGCTCGCGACGGCGCCGCCGGCCGAGTGGCCCGTGAAGACGAGGCTGCAGGCGGCGCGCGCGGGGTCCTCTTCGAGCAGGGCGCGCAGGCGCGCGGCCACGGGCCGCAGCATGCGCCGGGCCACGGCGAGGAAGCCGGCGTGGCACCAGTTGCCGTCGTCGTCGAGGAAGCCCGTGGGCGCGGCCGGCGCCGTCTGCACGTTGACGGCCCAGTCGGCGAAGCTCGAGGTGCCGCGGATGGCGAACACGATGACGCTCTTGGCGTCGAGCGGCACCGACGTCAGGATCATCGCCTTGGTGCCCAGCCGCCGGTCCGCGTCGATGTGCTGCACATGCGCGGCGCCGCGCTGCGGTTCGGACCCGCCGCTCGGCTTGTTGTAGACGTGCAGCGAGTTCTGCGCGGCTTGGCAGATAATGGGCCAGGCGGGAAGGTAGCTGGTAAACCTTATGAGCAGTGTTTCGCAATCGAAGGAGGGAAAGACTTGGAAACGCACACATGGAGAGCAGGAAGATTTGGGGGGAGACGGGAGTTGGCGTAGCGCTCGACCTTCTTGGCGAGCAGGTCTAAACTCATGGGTTGCTTCTTCGCCGAGCTCGCAAGAGGACTGCTGGCTGTGCGATTTGCTCCGCGGTCCATGAAGCCCCATCCGCCTCGGAGCGTCGTGTCGGGTTCGAGGGATGCTCGGACGGCTTCGGATGGTGCGATCAGTTCCGCTGCTGCGTTTTGACCGTATCGGTTGAATTACCTCGTTCTATGTCGTCACTGCTGAAGCCTTCTGTATCGATACGCGAGATGACAGCGTCAAATCGATTAGAGACAAGGCTCCGCGCGTCCGACTCCGCTCCCGTGCCACTTTGGCGCTCCCGGATCGGCAGATCGTACTTGTCCGTGCTCTTCTTCCGCGACTTCTTCACCTTCGACACGTCGACCGCGGAGGCGGCCCGGCGGCTGGTGAGCCATAGCGGTGGTGACCGCGGCGGGCTCGGAGGAAGGAACGGGGTCGACGGCGGAAAAGCGGGGAACGCGGGCTGCGGGACGTTGTAGAAGACGGGAAAGACCGGTTCGACGGCGTACGGCGGGGGCGGGGAGGGTTGAGCGGCGACGGGCTGCGGCGGAGAGGGCCGGCGCGGAAGGCGCGAGTACGACGGCGGCTGCTCGCGCACTTCGACGAGGATCCGGCGCTTCGACGGCTTCTTCCTGCCGGCGGCGGAGCCACTCGAAGCGGTCGTTGCTGTGGCCGTCGAGACCTTCGAACCGGCCTTGGCTTTGCCCAAGGCCCGAGCCTTGCGACCGCCCTGTGCAGGATACATCGTACAGATCAATGGCCGTTGCGCCGAGCTGTCAACGATCGGTGGAATCGTACTGCAGGCGCGAAGATGCGGGGTGGAGTCGCAAAGAGAGGCCTAAGCGCCGCGACAAAAGGTCGATGCAGGGCCAGGCGGGCACGGCAGCGCTCGACCCACTGCAGCGGTGCGCGTGGATTCGGTCTTCACCTCTATCCGGCATCGCGAGCTGCAGCCACGGGGCTGCAGGGCGCGCGCCCGCGCGAGTCCAAGCAGGGCGAGTGAGCCCTGTGCTCCGCCACGCGCCGGTGAAGAGTGGAAGCCTGGTTGCCTGGTTGGGCCAGTGAGAGGGGTCCCGCACCACGCATCACCCCACACTCGCGCCCGCTCAGCCTGCAGGAGCCGGCACACGCAGAGGCGCACATCCCGGATCACGCATCGAGGCAAGAAGGAAGGTGAGTTTCGTAAAGATCCATGATCGAGTCTCGTTGTTTGTCCAGAGTGTTTCGCTTAGGTTCGTGTAAGCTGCTGGGTCGGCTGATATTGGCAGGCGGTCAGGGTACGGTGGCACGATCACCGTCCAGCAGAAATTCAGGCGTCCTGATTGTGACTTGGGAGCTCTCGAAGAGTAGCCTGGCAGTTCGCCCAGGAAGGACCAGGGGGAGACCGTTGGTGGCTTGACAGGTCCTGGAACCGGCAGGCGGGCCTGTCGATCTGGTTGGTGAGATGCTTGGGCGCCGATTGCAGCTCTCACATCCTGGTTGCAGAGTCGATGCAGGCTAATCTTTCGAGCTCGAAAAAGCCGCAACGATGTTTCGTTCTCAACTCCGAGGGCAATATTATACGAGATCAGGACGTGCATTGCATAGATCCCTTGTGCGTGGCGTGATAGAGAAGTCAAGTTCCATCCTACAGAAGCCGGTAAGAGAGAAAGCATAATCGAAGTTACACACGGCTGCTTAGACGCTGCATTTGAACTTAACAGGAAATGTGTATATACTGTCGTCACGTCCTTGGGCCATTGAGAAGTAGAATGACGGTTTGTTCCATTCCCGAATATTCTTAACGTCTTTAAATCAAGAAGGTTAAGCTCGCTCAATGAAGACCGAGGCCGTCTCTTCCTGACCGGATATAGCCATTCCCGCCAGGCTACGCGCCATCCGGCTTCCGCCCACGCCACCTCCATGCCGATAACCTTCTTTCGAGTCCTGCGAGGGACTATTCGGGCAGGTGTTCATGCAACGGGTAGATTGACAGGCGGGCGGGTGGCGGTACGGGAGGAAGCAGGCAGGCAGGGGCGTTAAGACGGCCGTAGGTCGCACAACGCGAGCCAAGGCAAGATGACTGGGCAATCCGGATGTTTGTTTCGACCGCGCGCGCCTGTGAGCCCTGGTGTCACCCTGGATGTCAGATTCGAAGTAGGAAAAGATCCGGGGGCGAGCGTGTTGCGGTCAAGATGTGAGGCTTCGCTTGGCTGCAAGGTCTGTTGGTACGACTGCGGCAAAAAAGTTCAATGACTTTCCTGTACAGAGGTACAGAGGGAGGCGACTCGTTGAAACAAAGGCACAGACTGCAAAACAAGAGAGAAAGAGCTTGAAAAGATGGTAAAACGCTTCGTTAAGTATGCTATACAACTCAAGACCAGGGCGGACCTGAACGTCAAGAGCCTCACCACCTGGGCTGGCATCGACCCTAGCCAATGGCTTCTGCCCAAGACCCATCGTGAGTTCATTGCAAAGCGCAGTGTTTGAGGCCTGAACGCCCGAGCTGCGAGCTATGCTTTCCCGCTTTTGCGCTGTCTCAACAGGCGAAGTAGCCTGGCTTCCTGAACACCGCGCTATCATGGAAACAGGAAAAAGCTTGGAAAACCCCATCGCAGTCCTCGCGATTCCCAGCGTCGCCTACCTAGCTCACACCTTGGTTTGCTTCTTCGCAGTCCCAATATGTGTATTGTGAACCTACAAAGCCCGGAGCGATCAGTTCATATGTCCAAGACAGGAAACCCTGCGCAAGGGTTCGGGGCGAGTTAGATAGACGAGGCTCACCTTGGTAGCAAACTTCAGGCTGGTCAGGGTTTCGCTCAGGTGCGCCTGCAGCGGGCTAACCATGACGAACATTAACGTCTTCGAGTTGCCGCCGAGCGAGTATTGCAGCAAGTGGGTCAGCTGTACGACGTCGACCGTTAGCATCCTTGATCCCCTGACATCACGCTGCTGTGGCACACTCCCTCATCGCCGCATGTAACACCGGGTCTTACGTACCTTGCTGTTCCGGTAGGGCACATGGCCGCCCTCCTTGCCCTGACCCAGCGCGCCGATGACGTCGCCGAGGCAGCTGAGACTCTTGTTGATGCTCTGAGTCTCCTTCAGCCGCTCGCCCGTGGCGCCGCTGTGCGCCAAGCGCTCACTGCCGGCCAGATCGACGAGGTTGAGCGTACCCTCGCTCTTCTCACCCGTCACCGAGTTGGCACCGGCCAGCCGAAGGATGAAGACGGAGTGGCTTCGGCTCGAGCGCTCGTTGGCCTTGGTGGCGGCGACGCTGCGGTTGGCGGCGGCGCGTCGCAGCACGGCCTCAACGGCGCCGGGGGAATCGAGGGCCACGCTGGCGGCATCCGTAACGGTGGTTCGCTTGGCAATCGAGTCGTGGCGGATCTCGTGCTTCTTCTTGTCGAGATCTTCGGCCTTTCCGAGCAGGTCGTTGATGGCCTCGTTGTACACCTCCACGAAGTTGCCTTCCATCGAGTATGTCCATCCTTTCTCTTGGAGTCCGCGCGCCGTGTCGTAGATCTGATTCACCGCGCGTGGGATCATGCCGTCGGCCGCCGACATGGTGTGAGTCTTGCCTGAGCCAGTCTGGCCGTAGCAGAAGATGCACACGTTGTACCCATCAAGCGCGCTCTGCACGAGTTGGCTGATCTCATCGAAGACCGCGGCGTTGGGCGCAGCGGGGGCAAAGACGCGGTCGAACGCGAAGGCGTGCTTCTTGGTGGTGTCTGTGCCCAGGCTGCTCTTGCCTTCCGGGCCTAGCACCTCGAGCTCCTTAGCGTCGACAGCGTCGTCCGGGAAGGTGATCCGCGCCGGCTCGGCCGCGTCGCTCGAGAGGGTGGGTCGCACGCGGCAGAAGACGCGGATGTTGCCCTTAAGCTCCTGCACTTGGTTGTGGAGCTTCCGGCGCAGCGTCTCCTCGGTGCGTAGCTTCGCCTTGGCATCTTCGGCCTCGCGAAGGGCGTTCTGTGTCTTGGATTCGAGATCTGCGAAGGCACGGGACTGGCTCATGTGATCCGACTCCAAGAAGTCGATGCGGGCCTGGAGACTTCGCGACGATGACTCTAGCGATGTCGCGTTCGTCGCCGACTCCGCCAGTTTCGCGCGGAGGTCGCGGATCACGTCGCGCTCCTTGAAGAGTTCTCCCCGCATCTGCTCCATGTCACCCGTCAGGCCATCGATGACCTTGGTCTTGGCTTGCAGCTCGAGCTCGGTCTGCTGCTTGACTTCGAACCCTTCGGATGCCAGGACTTGTACCTCCTTCCGTCTCTGTGCCCGTTCATCCTCGATCTCTTGTTCTTTTCTCCTCTTGAGATCTTCGATGTCATCTTCATGCTTTCGCTTCAGCATGCGAAGTTCCTCTTCTCCATCTCGCCGGACTTGGTCAATCTCTTGGCGGTGGTGTCGTTGGAGGTCGTCAAGATCGTTTTTGAAGGAACGCTTGACATCATCCAGTGCTTGCTTCGATGCCGAATTCTCTGACCGGAGCTGATTTTCGATCTGGCCATTACGCGTCTGTGAATCCGCCAACTCTGTTTTTAACCGGCCAATGTTCCATTCGCGGTCCGAAATAGTCGAGTTGAGTTGGGCTTTCGCGTCCTCGAGCTCTGTCACTGTCACCCAACTCAGCAAGTTCTCCAGACGTCAATGAGGAAGGCAGATCCGTACCGCGGGCCTTGTAAAGCTCCAGCGTATCCTTCTGTGCCAGACTCTCGGTCTGTGCTGCGATCGCCGTCTTCCGAAATTCGTTCATTTCGTGCTCGACGTGGTCCAGGCGGTCCTGGAGCTGCCAGTCTACATCACGAGTGTTAGAATCTCGGGTCAAGAAGCCACCGGTCGTCATGATAGTGCGTTGGGGAGTTCTGAGGGGACTGGTTGCGGCGCTCTCGCAGATGGAGCTGGCCGACGGCTTCTTTTTCGGAATCTGAGAAGGCGAGCTCTCACGACAAATGCCATTTCTCAGCGGTACTGGCGGAGGAAGTGAGGGAGTTTGGGAAAGAGAGAGGCCCCCCATCATGGAGTTCAAAGAAATATCGCGAAGACTTTTGCCACGAGGTTGCGGGCTGGCGGCTTCGGCGTAGGCCCGGTTCGAAGGCCTACGGCCGTGCAGGACCGGGCCTCGCAAGTTCTCGTGCGAGTAGGAAGAATATGAGCTGGCGAACTTGCGAGCGCTGAAGGAAAATGGGTCCATACTACCGGAGTCGCCGTGAGACTGCGGCGGCGGTGGGCCGTTGCGGGCGTAGCTACCCCTGGTGCTTGCGCTCGGGTTTCGACTTCCCGGTGGGTTGACGGCGGTCGACGCGTTGGACATGGAGGAATGAGGTCTGTGTAGGGGCCCGGATGGACCGCGGCTGTGGTTCGTCGTATAGGAGCTCGTCGATGGGTGGCGGTACGACGACGCTGAGGAGCTCGGACGTGTGGAGGTCGACGAGGTGGAGGTTTGCCGCGAAAGGCCGGCGAGGGAGCTGGCTGAGGGGACGGCATGATTTGGCCTCGAGCCGGGAGGATGTGGAGCTGGCCGGAGAGGCTCTGCCGCCCGCTCCTGCAGCGTCTTCCGCTTGAGGACATTGCCGACCGTGCCCGGCGGCGGAAGCATGCTCCCGGGCTGTCGAGCATTGTTCTCAGAGGGGGCCAACTCAGCTAACGGCTTCTTGGGAGAGCCGCGGCTGGGCTGGGGCAGGTTTGAGGTCCGCTTGAAGGATTCAGCTATTTATTACTGGGAAGCACTATTCGAGAACTTACTGAGGCGTCCATGACTGCTGCCGAGGGAGACAACACGAGTTGGCACGACTGCCGAGAACAAAGAGACGCTTAGCATCAAGCGTTAGCAGCAGGTCTCAAGAAGCTCAATGACGAGCGTCAACAAGCGGCAGAGGATAGAAGATGTCGTGGAAGGTTGAAAGAAGCTTTTGGTAGTGTCCTGACATTGAAGATTGAATTTACCGAGGTCTTTGTTTACTTCAGAGGTTCATCGTCCCGCTAGGTCGAATCCGGCCTAACGCCATTCGAGCTCCAAGCTCGCTTGGCGAGCGAGAATCACATGCCGGCCCACACTATCATGTGAGAGGCACGACGTTCAGCCGAGAAAGGAGCTGTCCCGTCCGTCCCATCCTTGGGAACGAGCTTCCTTTATTCTTTGGATACCAGCGTCAAGCACCGTCGTTTCTTGCGTTGCGTCTGTTCCCTGGGTCGCCTGGTCCCTTGGCATCGCGCTCCACCGCCTGCGTCACCCTAACCTCAACGCCACCGTTGCATGGCCTCCGCCCTTGCAAGGAGGCAGCCGACTGTCACTCATCGCCCGCACACGCTATAGCATCGCTTTCGCCGTCGCCACCCTCGTCTGTCACACTCTCCTTCCGCCATGGAGAAATACTCCCAGTTCCGCGACCGAGGTACCACCCCGTCCCCGCCCACCGCTCCCCACTAACCCATCCCAGGCTCCGGCATCGCGCCCTTCCTCCCGATCCCCGCCGAGCCCTCCGGCTGGCATCTCCCCCTCCACCTCACGCTCTTCACGCTGCGCCTCGCGCTCCTCATCCCACTCCTCACCCTCTACCTCCTCGCCGCGAGCTGGCTGCCGCTGGGCGCGCTCGGCACGAAAGCCTTCTGCGGCGCCGTGTTCGGCGTGGCGGGGCTGTGGTGGATCGACCTGCAGATCGACGGGGTGCGGCGGGGCGGGCTGGCGGCGGCGCCGCCCTCGCGCCTCCCCGGGCCCGGCGCGATCATCGCCGCCAGCTGCACCAGCCCGCTCGACGTGCTGTACCTCGCCGCCATCTTCGACCCCGTCTTCACCGCCGCCCGCCCCGGGTCGCGCGCCCTGCGCCCGCTCTCCCTGCTCGCCGCGGTCGCGCACGCCTTCGCCCCGCCACCAGAGCCCGCCCCGCCCTCCTCGCCGGGAAAGGCCCCGGCGGAAGGCGGCAGCGGCGGCGGCGGCGGCGGCGCGATGGAGCTCCCCGCGCTGCTGCGCGCGCACCCGCGACGGCCCGTCGTCGTGTTCCCCGAAGCGACGACGACCAACGGGCGCGGGGTGCTGCCGTTCGCGGCGGGGTCCGCGCTGCGCGCCGCGCCCGCGCCCGCGCCCGTGTTCCCCGTCAGCCTGCGCTACACGCCCGCCGACGTGACCACGCCCGTGCCGGGCCCGCGCGCCGCGGGCGTGTTCCTGTGGAACCTGCTCAGCCGCCCGAGCCACTGCATCCGGGTGCGCGTGGCGCGGCGGGAGTTTAACGTGGAGGGGGCGCGCGGCGCGGCGGGGGATGGGGAGGGTGGGGAGGATGGGGAGGATGCGGTGCTGGTGGGGGGCGAGGGCGAGGGCGAGGGCGGCGAGGAGGATGGCGAGGGGAGGGGGGAGGATTCGGTGGCGGACCGGGTGGCGGATGCGCTGGCGCGGCTGGGCCGCGTGCAGCGGGTCGGGCTCGGGGTCAGGGAGAAGCGGGCGTTCGTGCGTGCGTTCACGCGGCAGCGGCGGTGGTGGTGAGTCGTTCTGGACACCGGACCGCAGCGGGTTGGAGGGATAGTCTTAGCACGAATGTCAGCGTTTAGCGATGTCGGATCCAGCCTGCATCGAATATGCGAGGAGCTCGCGTGCTGTGCAAGCCGAACAAGTTCGAGGAAAGCTGGTAACCGTGGTGCAACAGTCGCAATCCAGCGTGTTGATACATTCACGGCAATATGCAGGGCACGGAAAGTATTAGAAGCATGGCTCAAGCGTTGGGAATAAGTACTATAGAATGAAGTCGCAAGCCCACCCTCTTCGTCGAGAGGCCGTCCCAAAACGCCAGCTCCGATGCGGCCACAGAATCCTCTGATTGGCTGTACGAAAGCCTTGATTCGTCCCTCTTGGCATATCGAGCGTCGAATCGACACTCGCACGCATGTATCCGCCGCGTCCACTCCAACTATGTACGGCCGCCCCTCTCTCTTCCCCACCTCATTACTTCCTCTCGCTAGATGATCACCCACGACGTCCCTCCAATGACGAGCACGATCGACAGGAACGTCAGGATACCCGCGCCGGCCTTGTCGCCCGTGCTCGGGGCATTCGCGCGGTTCGGGTCCTGGGCCAGACCCGCGCTGTTCCCCGCGCCGGCGTTGGGGTCGCTGGAGGAGGTGCCGCCGTGCTTGAGGGTGAGCGGGGCCTGGGCGCCGCCGATGAGGTTGTTCTGGAAGATGCTCATGGCGCTCATCTGCTCCCCCACGCCGAACTGGCCGTCGAAGGCCGACTGGTACCAGCGCCGGCCGCACATATTCTTGTTCTGGCCCGCGCACACGCCCGCCGCGGCCTGGGCCGAGGCCTGCAGCCGCGGCAGGATGGTCGACGCCGTGGACGGCACGAGCTGCGTCGTCAGCGCCAGCCAGCGCGACAGGTACGCCTTGAACGACGGCTGGTCGTAGTTGCACGTCTGCGGCTCGGGCGACTCGCACGCCACCTCGGCCATGATGTTGCCGCCGGGGGCCGGGGTCTTGGGCGGCGAGTTGGCGCCGGCGGACTGCACGAAGAAGACGTTGGTCGCGTTGAGGAAGCCGTTGACGCGGTCCATCCAGGTTTGGTTGCCGTTGGTCTGGGAGAAGTCAGCTGACATTCCAAAGGGATGAGGGAAAGAGGGAACTCACAAAGTTGGCCATGTACGCTGACCCCACCACCATGGTCCCCGCATTATACGTCCAGTACACGTGCGTCGCGTCGGAGCAGTTGTTGACCATGCTCGTGCCGTCCCACACATCCTTGAGCGAGTGGTCCAGGATGGGCGAGTTGTAGAGCCACTGGAACGTCTTCTCGGCCCAGTCGGCGTACGTCTGGTTGCCCGTGTAGCGGGCCAGGCGCGCGCTCAGCTGGAACAGGCTGCCGGTCGAGATGGTGTT
The DNA here is from genome assembly GCA_965218535.1 of Friedmanniella sp. Lineage (GTDB taxonomy): Bacteria > Actinomycetota > Actinomycetes > Propionibacteriales > Propionibacteriaceae > Microlunatus. Next base: position 64,062 of record CBDCLF010000001.1, on the reverse strand, counting down.
CTTGTACTCGTAGCCGGCGTTGAACTGGTAGATCTGCCAGCGCAGGCCGCCGCCGCACGTCGTCGTCTCCCAGCGCGGGATCTGGCTGTTCCACACCGCCTGCGCCAGCGCCACCCACGACGGGTACGAGTTGTCCGGGTTCGGAAAACCGAGCTCCGCTGCGTCCATGGCGCTGAAGGCCCAGAAGGCTTGGTCGTCGTTGCCCTTTAGCCCATGGATTAGCTCGATGCAAAAAAAACAACTTGGATTGTAGGTGGTGATGGAACGTACGAGGTCCTTGGACTGATTCTGCGGCATGTAGTTCTTGCCATCGCCGATCTGGAACAGCAAGGCTTCTTTCGTGACCTTGTTGTACTGGGTGTCGCCCGTGAGGTTCCAGTAGTGAATGAGCTGGCCAAACATGGCACCAGCCTCCCACCAGTAGTACTACAGCTTTTCGTCAGGAACTCGCACAGCACCGTCAGACTGGGGCTTCGTACAGGCTTGGGGAGTAACCCGGGCACTTGGCCGGGCTGGTCGCCCACGTAGTAGGTCATCATGTTCTGGGCGGCCTTCTTGGCGGCGTCTTTGAGCGAGTCTTCCAGCTTGTCAGCCTCGACTTCGACACGAGGAATCGACTCGGGGCCGGAGCGCAAGACACACCTTTATCGTCGATGCTCAACTGGATCGCGCCGGGCGCTGCACTTGCGCCACCGCTCGCCGGGCTGGCGGCGGGGGCTGCGGGCGCCGCACCGGCACCGGCACCAGCCGCCGGTGCTGCCGGCGCTGCGCCCGCCCCGGCCGCGGGAGCAGCGGGAGCCGCGCCGGCCCCCGCACCCGCTGCCTGGCCCATGGCCGTGCCCGCCAGTCCGCCCGCCACCCCGAGTCCTTGTATCCATCGCCAACGCATCGTGAAAAGCCGTAAAGATTAAAGTGTAGAGTTGCAAGAGTCGTGAACAAAAAGCAGGAAAGCGGTCGAGGATCGTAATCGTGGTTCGCAGGGTCATGCGGTCATGCGCCCGACACTCCCGATTCCATCAACAGGATCGGCGGGCGCGCGCCGACCGAGGAAAAACGAACGAGCGAGCGGCGGCGGCCGAGTGGGGCTGGCGTTGGGAACGAGCGCAGTCGCGGCCAGCGACATGTGAGGTCCGGTGGTGAAAACGACCGTGTGTGGTGGGTGATGGCGCAGAGGTTCGACGGTGGTTGTGGGTTGATGATGATGGAGAGAAAGGAAATGTCGAAAGGAGGTGCTGGTGCTGGTGGTTGTTTTCTGAGTGGTCGAAAGGGGGCACCCCGGAGGGCAACGGAGAGCCACTCGGTTGCGGCCTTGGCATTCCCCATACGAAAAGCGCGTCTTCGCGCCGCGACCGGATTGGTGGGCGGGCCCTGCGCTGCATGTGCGCCCGCCGAGTTTTGGTCGCCAGAAGAGAATCGGCGGCGTCGCTTGAGTTCGGCGGTAGGCTTTGCGTCACTGCATTCCGCGGCTACGATGTATCATTGTGACACATGATTTGATGAAGCCAGAAACGAGTCTGCTACGCCGAGGGTGCTTCACTGTAGCAATCATGAAGAGTCTGGCGGGGAGCTTCAGTACCATCGTGATGCCCAGCTGATGCCCAGCCGTACCTTGCAGACAAGCTTTCCTTGGCACTTGGGCCGCTTGGCTGCAAGCCTGAACGGACGCGCGTTGCATAATTTCCCATGCAACCTGCTTTCTGCACCTCCTTAGAACCCCTCGAAAACTCAGAGATCAGCATTTACATGTTCACCAGGCACGATAGGGAGGCGGGCTCTCGTCGTCGAGCATAGACCACCAGGATAAAGAATCACCAACTAATGCCTTTCCCCTGTCTTGCGTGCTCAGTTCAGGTGTATTTCTTCAAGTCATGACGTCCATGTAAGTCAAAACTTGCAAACATGCTCAGTTCTTGCATTTGCATCACACGGAAGAGCGGCTCCATCATGCCCTTGCGGTCCTACTTGGGACCTTCCTAGTTGCATCTCTCTCCATTCCGACGCCGTACGGGAGCGACCAAAGCAAGTGTGCTGCACGGTTTGACCGCCTGTCCGCCGCAATACTCCGCGAAGTCCCTGTGGACGACTTGCACCACTTTCGGGCTCGATAGGTCTTCGCCGAGCCCGATCCAACACCGCTTCGGCTGGGCCGCATAGTCCTGGCTGTCGAATTCGTGGAGAATGCCCGTTGCGGGGGACGCAACGTAGGCCACGGCGTGGTGGGAACGAAAGTCGGTCAGTTTTCCACAGACAGCCGCGCAGCCTGTACCGTCAGCGCAGGAGGGGCAAGCTACCGGACCTTTGCGAGTGGCCGCGGCCAAGTGGCGAGCCTGTTCGCGGTCGTAGATGCGCTCCAGTCCGTCCGAGCCCTCGACGAACGCCTCGCACGCCCGAGAGCCGTACCAGCGGAAGATTCGGTTCAGCGTGCCGATGATGGAAGCGGAATCTGCGCGGTCAGCTGTTAGCTTTCGCGTTCAGTTCACATTTGGGAACAAGGACTGGCCGATGCGTGCTCCCAGGAGATTCACGGCGTTGCAGGCCGCGTGCAGAAGCCCAAACATGCCGCACGCCGAGCCAATCCTCTGCCTCAGGAAGACCACGTCGCCAAAGCTATGTTTTAATCTGTAAGGGCGGCGCCGACGTTGTATCCGCTTGAAGGTCTCGGTGTGTGGTACAAGGATGATCAGGGCGACCACGCGGCCCTGTGCCGTTTCTTGGCTCCGAGCCTCGAGAAACTTGTGCATTTCTTCAAAGTAGAGCTCTTCGGGTGCGCCGAAGCCATGAAGGAGTCCCGTGAAAAAGTCTTTGCACCATGGCGTGCCCGCGCTTGCTCTAAGAGGTCTTGGCATGTCGATGATGCCTCGGACTGCTTGTCTTTCGAAGGGTTGAAGCCATCAGAAGCGCGAGCGTCTTTCAGCTTAAGAATGATTTGATGATGCCATGCCAGTTACATAAAGGTTTTGAATTGCAAAGCATGATTGAATTGCCAGACTCACGAGGCAGCTGGTCACCTTGTCCCTTCAAAAGAGCAAAAAGAACTAGTCCCATCATATGAATGTATGTGTCTGACGCACGCTGCAACATGGTGAGAAGAAATTCACAAATCATCAAAGTGCATCTCGCTATGACCGAATCAAAATGACAGTCAGTCTAGGTGCTGAGGTGACAAGCATAGCATATACCACATAGAAGACGCAAAAGAACAGGCTACCGGATGCCCTCAGCCTCAGGCCACCCACAGCTCATTCAATTACAACATCAAATCTATCAATCATGGCTGAGACTCACGATCGCCAGGACTCTTTTTGAGACACCAGGTAGGCCGCTCTCATGCATGGGCTTCCCTGTTACTGTTGATGGAGCAGGGAAACCGAATGCGCAAGCCGCCTCAATTGCTGTCACTAAGACTCCCCCGAATCAAAAGGCATCGCGCTCGGTGTTCCACCCCAGTACACCAGCGCCGTGACTGCGCACGGCCGCCGGACTTGTCCACGGAAGTTCTTCGCAAAGTCGCCCAGGATGGCCTTGCAGACGCGCTTGCTCAGCATGTCCTCGCCCGCCTGCAGCCGACACCGGGTCGGCAGCGGCACGCGTTTGCCCCCGTCGAGCTCGTACAGGATGCCCGTGTCGCGCGACACGCCGTAGGCGACGATGTGGTGGTCGAGGTAGCCGGGAAGGGACATGCACCTCCGGCAGCGAGGGATGGGCGTGCACGACGCACACGCTGTGGTCCAAGGATTCTCTCCGGCTTGGTGCCTGACAAGCTCCGACTCGTAGATCTCCGAGGGCGCGCGGCTGTGCTCGATGAAGTCCCGAGAAGCGGCTGGGCCGTGCTCTTTGTTAAGACGCATCAGCTTTCCCAAAGTGCATTTCGGATCTGTAATGGAGCTGTTAGCATCGGCTCCATCGTCAGTGTTGGGGGATACGAGCCGATGGCTGCATCAATGAAGCGAGCCCCGTTGCATGCGGCATGTAGGATCGCGTAAAACCCGCAAGCATCTTCGACTGTCTGATAAAAGAAGTATAAATCGGCGCTCCGAAGGCGTTCGTCTCGTAGCAGGGGCCTCGTAATCTCATAATTTGCCTCCCAGTTCTCTGTGATTGGCATAGAGACAAGAAGACTGATGACTCGGCCCGAGAAGGTGCCCGCTTCGTGTGCTCGGCGTATCTGGTTGAATTCCGCAAACCACATCTCTCGCGGTGCGCCCAGACGATGCAAAATCCTTGTATAGAGCTCCGGACACTCGGGAGTGCCGTCGCTTGCCCGCGGTCTGGGACGGGACCCCATGTCAATTAGTTTAGAGCTCGTTGGTCTGACTGAGTACGGTTTGTGGCGCGCTTCGTCGAGTCGTTGTTTGAGTGTCTCTAGCAGGAGTGAATTGCGTAGAAGTAGAAGTTGTGGTTATCTCAGTTCACACAGATCATGGTCAAGTGCCCACAATCATTTTCATAGGAAGCATGGACGCACAGGCAAATTGTGGGCAAAGAGGCTTGAACTGAGACAGTGAGGGACGTCAGATGGATTGTCAGGATACTGGGTCAAGGGCAGCACACAGAAGAGCATCGAGTATGAAGCTTGGCGTCACTGATCGCTCAATCAACTTTCTGACCTTGCGCCCTTCCGATGCACAGTGCATCCCTGGCAGGACAGTGATCCCGTCAAGCACTGCGATCCGGTGAATCCGGGCTGGAGCCGTCGCCGCTCTCATCCTGCGAATGGTGAATAAGGATGCAATTATCCAAATCACCATCCCAACAGCCCTTCACGACGACGAAACTCCCGTCACTACCCATAATCACGATGGGAAGGCCCTCGTCATCCTCCGGGTCGGACGAGCCATCCGAGTAATAGGGGTGATCGTCGAACGGCCAGCCGTCCGGGTCTTCTTCGTTACCGCCCTCGTCCTCATCATCTGGGTCCGACGGGTAGTCCCAGTCGCAGGGCCGGTTCTCCTCGTCGTAGTTATCGGGATCGTAGTCATCGCCAGCGCCGTCCCCTCCGTAGTGCAGAATCTCGCCTTCGAAGTCGTAATACAGTTCGTCTTCGTCCGTACCCTCGTCCCCGTCTTCGTCTTCGTCTTCGTCCTGGTCAGGGTTAGTTCCCTCGTCGGACGAGAGCACCTCATCCTCCTCCCCGAACGGTGCGTGCGTCCGCCACCGCCCGAAGACGAGCGGAAGCGCGAGCAGCGGCAGCAGCGCGCGGCCGGACCGTGGCCGGCCGCCGGGACTTCCGGGCAGGTCGAAGGCGCGGGCAACGCCGAAGCCCAGGCCCAGGCCCACGAAGGCGAGGAGCCGGAGGGACGACGCGAACGGAGCAAAGCGATGGAACATATTGAACGAGAAGAGCCGAAGGTGTCACGCTAAGAGCGGCGAGAAAAAAGATGCACGGGGAGACTGCAGAAGAGGACTGATAGAGCAGGAATGACAACGCAGCACGAAGGGGCAAGGGCGATAGATATACATCGCGGCGAGATGGTATAGCAGGGTCGGTAAGCCTGTCGCACGTTCGAGGGTTTGACATCTGGACATTGGAGCATTGTGAACATGGTCATGATCATGGAAAAGGGCATTGAAGCCCTATTGCATCAGCATTGAGTGGTGAAAGAGCAAAAAAGCGGTTTAAAGCTCTGACAAACATGCCCTCGACGTTCGGAGTTCCGGTCAGTGGTATTGTTAATCTGGTACCCTCTTCCATCTTCGATAGCACTGGATCGAACGCCTTAGAGTCGGGCTATCATAGAGGCGCTGGGGTCATAAGAGAAGGACTCATGTTGCGGCTTTCAAACCCTTGCTATTGATGATTGATGTCGGGTCAAAGATATTGTGAACCCATGCCTTCTTTCATATTCGGCAGCGCGGGAAGGAATGCCTTAGATTCGGACCGCCTCAGAGACCTTGAGATCAAAAGATGGTGTTTTCCATTGTGTTGAGCACGCTTTTGCCTCATAGCCAACATCACAGAATCTCTTTGGCGTGGACTTCAACGCAGAAGCGGAAGATGTTGCGGTGGCCTGCCAAGAGAACTTGATAGGCAGGTCGATCCGAGCCACCAAAGCCTCCTCGGTGTGGAAAACACTCTGCTCCGTAGGAGCTGGAAAGTAGGGACTTTCCCCCATCTCTACGTCCTTTTACATTTTGAAACACCTAGACGACACTGGACCGATCTCTTGATGCCCCGACTCTCAATTTTCCACCTATATACTCTAGCACCAAGACCCGGGCCCACCCGGCCCCATCCCGGCGATCCAGCCTCAAAAGCCCAGCCTTCGCAGGTAACAATGACACGACCAAGCACTCGCACACAAAAAAATCCCCATAATACCGCCGCCGGCCGTTCGTAACGCCATGCAAATGCCCACCCGAGAAAGCAGATGGCCCGTCCCAAGCCAGCGCGCGCGGTGCATGCCCATCCGCGAAGCGCCCAGCTTGGTGCGCAGGGGGGCCGCCATACTTCCACACGAAACACGCAGCAACTTTTTGATGAGCGGCCTCCCGGTGCGCGGAAAAGGAAGGTTCGCCCCGGAATCGAAGCGAGGACCGGGCAGAAATGCGCATCCGCGGAAACGACAGGCGAGAACGATGCGGCCGTGAAGTAACGAGGAAACAAGAGCTGAAGCGCGCGCAAACAAACAAAGCCGACGGTCGTAGAGCTTTCGTCGGGGAGGGCTCGTGTGCGCGTAGAGTCGCATCGAGCTCGCCGAAGAACAGAAGGAACGCCCGCTGAAGAAACCGAACACCACTGGAGCCGAAGAGGACGCCGGACGATGTATCGAAACGCCAGAATCGAAGAGTCGAGAGCCGGGGAGACGAATCCCGCATATGTGCGTCGGGGAGCACCCGCTCCACCACCGGAGCCACCGTGTTTCCGGTCGGCATTCTTCTCCACACTTCGTTTGCTTCCATGTTCAAGTCAGGCCGGCGTTCGAAGTATCTTTCAAACACCGAGCCCTCGATCGTCATCCGAATCTTTCAACCGCCGACCGCCGTCGGCGCACAGCCGTCCGCGACCTGCCAAAACCGATCAAGCAGCTCCTCTGAACGTGCAGAGGTGCTGGCTGCTGGATTGCCGATACAGAAGAGCCGATGTTGCCGTGGCCTGTATTGTCTGGAATGCGGCAGGAACGCTGGGATCAGCGATACTGTGAGCATCTGCTATCGCAAAGACCTCCCCTCGCCAGTCTGGAGATCCGAGCTTGCGGCGAGTGCGCTTGGCGCAGTGCGAGCGAGCCCAAAGCGCTGACTGTCCAGACTGGGCATCATGGGCAGCTCCTCACAGCTTCTGCCCACAGCATGCTTCGCCGTCCCACTGTCACACTCACGCAAAGCTTGCTCCCTGAATGCTGTGTCATTACACCATTGCTAAGACCTTTTATGAAGCGATAGTCTCACTTATGTGGCAGGACGACTTAACAGCACTACTCTCGCATGTTAGAAATTTCCTACCAGCTGGTGACAATTCCTACTAAGATTTTCAATTAGGAATTGCTAGATGTGCCAATGCCTGTCAAGTGAGGTATATGCTGGCCCCCTTGAGGGAGGCCAGGCATCTATTCGGCCCAGAATAGCTCGGAAAAATGTGGCATGGTCCCAACAAAGATGCGCCTGAGGCACTGCTGCAATGACCCAGCACGGGCAGCTTTATCGCTACCGCTTAGGCGCCCATGTATCTGCCTGGAAGTCCTTGCTGCCGCCACCGCTCGCCTGCCCGGGCTTGTCCCCAGTGCTTGATCGCGATGCCTGAGAAGCACCATTCGGCCCCTGGCTCTGCCTCTGCCTCTGGCCTTGGCCTTGCAGCTCATGGGCGCTGCGGTTCTCCCCCTCCTCCTGAGCATAGCCCTGCATGCCCATATTGCCTTGTGAGTCTCGTGTCCTGGTGCCAAACATGCCCTCCATTGATCTGTGCATGGCAACGCTCTGTGCGTGCGTTCACTCGACTGTTGCCCTGCCCTGCTGCGCAAGTCACGGGTTTCGCAGGTGACAAAGCGGCAGCTGCAGCCCATCAGGCAGCCGTCGCTGCAAAGCGGTCTGGGTGGGAGCGCTGCGCACCCTGCCGGTCAGCTGCTGCAGGAAGCGGTCCTGGTTTGGCCCCTCCGCCGGCTGCGCGGCCTCGTCGAGCGTCTCCGCCTGGAAGCGCCGCTGCGCCTCCGCCGCCTCCAAGGCCGCGGCCTTCCGCTTGATGTTCACCCGCCTGGCTGTCATCCTGTCACACAAAAACCACACACATTCGATCTTAGGGCGATAATGTGCTGTGCGTAGGCCTGCATGCTCAATGCGGTGGCAGATGCGCATGCCCATAGAAACTTGTCAGTGTGGGCTCAGCATGGCCTGTCATGGGCATGCTGGCACGGATGCATGCCACCTGTCATGCGGGCATGAGAAGCAAGGAGCTCTGAGCACACAGCCTGGGTTGCAGCGCGACCAGATTCCCTATAGCGATGGTCTGCCGCCTATACCGCTCTGGTTTGGATGTGGGGGCTACAGTAGCTGAAAAAGAGTCTTCCGTGAATGCACAAGAACAGCTGGCAGCAAGGGGCACCCGGCTATTTCCTCCTCTGAGGGAGGCTCCAGGCGCGTCATCTTGAGCCACTGGCTCCACTCGGGGGGCACCAAGTCCGGATCGTAGCGCCTATTGGGGGTCTGCACCATGCGCTTCTCGACAGGGTCGCCATAGGAGTTCTTGGCGGCCCACCTGCGGGGAGACATCCCACATCAGCCTTGCAAGGCAGCTTCTGCAGCATGTGCTTTGCCATTGGGCGTGCATGCGAATCCCTGAGGGCGCATGTTCCCCAGGCAGGTACGGAGAATGTGTCGTATGAGCCCACTGGACTGCCATAGAAAATCCTGGCGGTCGACCTACGACGCTAAGGCTGGGTTGTCATCAAGGGCCACAAGTGTCTGCACTCAGGGCTTCACCATGGGGCCCCCTAGATATCTCTGGCAACCCAAATGCAGCAGTGGGGTCAGCTGTCAGCCTTGCACACAAAGTATCTGCACCGTGTGCTTTGTCACCAGACCGCCATGGAACGAGCTTGCTTTCCAACAACACCAGGAGCCCAATCGTACACGTGAATTGTCTATGCAATGCTTTTTCACACGGGGTTGCCACACAGAGACAGTTTGGGTTTGCCTGCACATGAGTGTATGCCAGCCTATAGTATGCAAGAGCCTTGGTGAGCAAGGCTTCACTGCTAATGATGTGTGCCCTCGCATAGATGCATGCTATTGACACATGTGCATGGCATGTTTGTGCATATCACTTGAGGTAAAGGACTTTGCAGGGCTGCTAGAGGCGTATGAGTGCAGATCGCTGCTCACAAAGCATTTGCCAGGGCGGATGGGCTTGCCTATAATACTTATTCCCGTGTGCATCAAGTCCAACTAGTTCCTTGGCGTTCAACAGGCGGCTGACTCCAGCCGAGAGACGCTGAAGGAGCCCAAGCTTATTGGCCATTCACTATCGAGCTAGCTGATGTCTGTCGCCATTAATTGCCATCAGAGGCCGCAGCCTTGCCTTTGTCTGTTCTGGCGAGTACAGAGCAGTTCTGTCGCTCTGTCAACGCTTGGCTAGCTCCATGACTGAGAGCACAACAGGCGAGATATAGGTCAACGAATGGCGAGTCAACCTGCCCAGCTGCCCAGTCACCCGCCCCTGCGCTCTTGGCTGGCAACCTCTTCTCGCATACACTGCACGGTACAGACCCATCGTCCTCACGCTAGTGTGCAGTTGGAGCGAATCAAGAAGTGCTCCGTGAGAAAAGTTAGCATCCTAGTGCGAGAGCATTAGTGGCTGCGGATCCCGTTGTAAGTCTGTCCTGAGATAGAGGGACTCGTGGGATGTGCTAGGAGCTCCTCAGAGGGGCTTCTTGGCCTCCTCTGATAGCAGTGCCAGTCATGGCCTTGGAGGATGGGGGAGTGGCCCAGGCACAGACCCAGATGCAAGACCTCAGCATGGCCAACGGCCAGATCGTTGCTGTGGGAGAGGCAAGGACGGTCTTGCCGACGCCAAATCTTACTCAGGTCAAGTCTGTCGACACACAGACCCAGGCAATCGGAGTAATTCAGCCTCCACCAGATATCAGGGCCATCGTTGACAAGACTGCCGACTTTGTCGGTAGGAACGGTATGTGCCTGTCTCACACATTGCCAATGTGGTAAAACTTCTTGACTGTGCTGACACGTTGCAGGCAACGTGCCCCAAAAGGATGCATGATCGCGCTTCCACCTCTGCACAATTACTGCGATTTGGTCGCTCCCTGCGCAGGACTTACATTTGAGAAGAAGATCTTGGCCAATGAAGCAAACAATGTCAAGTTTAACTTCCTTCGTTCAACCGACCCATACCACAAGTACTATCGCCATAAGGCAGGCTTCTCCTCCCATGGCTATCCCATCTGTCGCTGGGCTGGAACAAAAAGACACACCAATAGCAGAGGGCCACCGCGTCTTTGCAGCAGCAAAGATACAGTTGCATGGAGGAAGGCTGCAAGGTGAATCAAATGAAGGGCTCCCAAATTGCCATGCAGGTGGAAGAAGCCCAGAAAGCATCAGGGACAGACTCAGCGCCCGGCACAGCACAGCAGCAGCAGCAGCAGGCGGACGCCCTGTCAGCTGCAGCGCAGCAGCCTGACAATGCAGCAGCCATCCTTTCGGAAGCTGCCAAGCCTCTGGAGGCCCCCGAGCCTGATCAGTATACCGTGAGCCCTCAGCCGACTTCTACATGATTACCTCTGATGTCCTGCTGACAGGCTTGCGGCATGCAACAGAGAGCCCTTCACAACAGAGATGTCTGGGTACCTCTGCATGATGTGCAGTGCCTGTTCAGGTGCCCACGCCGGAGGGGATGCAGGCGCTGGACCTGGACACAATCCGGCTCACGGCGCAGTTTGTGGCGCGCAACGGGAAGGCGTTCCTGACGGGGCTGGCCTCCAAGGAGCATGGCAACCCCCACTTCAACTTCCTCAAGCCCACCAATTCCTTCTTCGGCTTCTTCACCGCGCTCTGCGACGCGTACAGCAAGGTGCTCATGCCGCCCAAGGGCCTCGCGGAGAAGCTGCGGAAGACCTCCGAGGACAGGTGAGCATCATGGCTGCATGCCTCGACCTGGACCCACGATGCCATGAGCTTCAGCCGCCCATGAGGCCCCAGGTCTACAGTTACAATCACTGGACATGGTTTTGAGCAGTGTATCTTCATCCAGAGAAAAGTAGACAATAGCCTGTCTTTGAGGGCTTGTCTCTGCAGAACTTAAGCAGGCGCCAATGAGTGTGGCTGCACTGAACTCTTTTCTCTTCCCTGGTAGAGCTCTGCTCAGCAACCAGGGGAGAACGTAAACCGGTGCTACAGCAGGTCCTGGCTTGCTTTTGCAGAAGCAGATTATGCATGGCTCTCTGCTGTCACTCTGCCAGGGACACCCTTGCTATGCAGCACTTGCAAATACACCCGAGTCAACTGTGTACTGCGTATCATATCAGACAGGAGCAACTAGGCCCAGAAAAAGTCGTCTGGACATGAGAATGTGAACTTGGACATGATGGTGTTAATGCATGCACACAGGACTGCTCTCTTGGAGCGCTGCTTGAGGCGGCTTGAGTATGAGAAGGCCAAGTCTGCAGAGGCCAAGGCAGCTGCCAATCAATTGGAAGCTGAGCGGGCTGCCATGCAGTCCATCGACTGGTGAGTGCCCAGATCTGGTGATGCTGTCACTGACCTGCAATGTGAATACTATAGCAGATGGGCAAAGATTAGATTCTTGCTTCTGTGACGCACAGATGCCCTATTAGGGATGCTCACCTTCCTGCCTGACACATAAGCATGTGAGTCATGCAAAGAGACGGGCCCCACGGCAGTCCGTGTTGATGCAGGCATGATTTTGTGGTTGTCGAGACAATTGACTTCTATGCTGACGAGGATGCTGAGCTGCCGCCTCCCATGACTCAGCGGGACGTGATCCTGCTAAACAAGGCTGGTCTGGAGGACGAGGAGGCAGCCCCTGAAGAGGACACTGAGGCTGGCAAGGAGGGCAAGGTATGGAAGTGGCCCCTGCATGGCGCATGCCTTGCTTCTGGCTCTGTCTTCCAGCACAGCCTAGGCCATGTCCACGTCTCCCTGGCCAACAAGTGTCAGTGATTTCTCGCAGCTCTAGTGTGTGCTCATCAGGGCAGCTGTTATTCTGGTGGCTTGGCCATCATCTTGGGCACAATCCTTGTTACCCTGTCTACACTAGCGCTGTGAGCCATATGGGCGCAATTGTCAATTGGCACAATGGTTGGTGATGATATCAGGTGGAGATGGACGAGACAGAGAGAGCGCTTATGGCCGAGGCCAATGCAGCTGGCGCGCCAGCGCAGCCTCCAGCTCCTGAGGACGGCCTGCCGCCACCTGCAACAGGCGATGCAGTCATGGAGATTGAGGATGATGAGGAGCCAGAGCAGATGAAGATTGTCAGAGACTACAAGCGGCCTGAGCACAGGCACGCCCAAGCCACACACATGCATCCTGCACGATCAAGCCACATCTCTGGATTTCAAGATGAGAGTGTTTGGCAGCCCAGGTCAATTGAAAAGGCTTGGGCTGCTTGCAATGAAAGAATCCCCTGAGCACAGATGAGAGCATTTGATGCTGCCAGCAAGCCTCAGTGCATCTCAGACTGAGTGTACTCTGTTCTGCTTGCCGCATCTTCATGCAGCTGACACCCGCCTACCAGCTTTGTCAGCTGTCACTCAGGCGCACAGGGCGGCAGGCAGACTGCATGCTGACCTGGCGCACCTCTGTCTACACACAAAGGCAGTGGGCCCGGTGCAAGCCCGGCTGGCAGTGTTGCGCCTTTCAAAATCATCTGATCATGCACCTGGCTGCAGGCGCGCCAATGTGGGCGGCATGGTGGTCTCTCCCATCACGGGCGAGCTGGTGCCTGTGGAGCAGATGGCGGAGCACATGCGCATCAGCCTCATCGACCCCAGGTCAGCGCGCAGCCGGGCTGCCATCTTAAGGCTCTTGTGCACAGAGCCTCGAGAAAGGATAGAAGATCTGCCTTGCAAAGTTGCTTCGACCTGTGGCTGGAACTGGATCTCCTTTCCAGGGAAGTTGATGGTGCCTTGTTTGCCTGAGCTTGGCTGTGCTGCAGTAGGGCTCAGCTGTTCCTGCTGGCGAAAGTCCTTCGCCCATTTCAGTCTGCGGGATGATGTACGTGTGAGCTGCTATGCACAGGTACAAGGACCAGAAGGACGCCATGCTGGCGAAAATCAAGGAGACCACCAAGGCCAGTGATGACGAGATCGGCAGGAACTTGATGGGCCTGGCAAGAGCGCGTCCAGATGTGTTTGGTAATCAGACCTCCCTTCTGAGCTTAAGACTGATCCCACGCTCTTATAGCAAAAATTTGTTTTTAGCTCATATACAGAGCCTGGCTTCAAAGCACAGATGGCTTTTGTGAGCATGCATGCTTGTGTGTCTGCCTGCTGAGCTGAGGCTGCTTCTGCAATGAATAGGTACCACACAGGATGAGCTGTCCTCAATGGTGGAGGCCTCCATCAAGGAGAGCAAGATCAGCGGCAATGACAGGGATGTGGCGTGGGATGGCGCCACCATGGGCGGCCAGGATCTGCAAAACCAGGTCTGGATGTCTTCTGCATGCAAAGTGCTGCATGCCTGGCTCTCTGTTCCTGGTAGCTGCTGAACAATGCTGGAGTCTATATCATCCTCAAGGCGTTCACCAACCCACACTAGGCCTGATGTGGGGACTGGAATGCGACCCTACATGGCCGGATGCCAGGCTGGCTGCCAGCGCATCTCGATGATGCTGTCGGCCCCTGATGTGCAGGTCAAGCAGATCGCTGACCAGAGGGGGGCTGATCTGAAGCGGAAGGAGCCTGAGGCGATGCCCAAGCCTATTCTGGGCCCCGCGCCCACAGGGGCGCCCTCCGGGCCCACCCCCTCCCAAGCCCAAGCCCAGGCCCCGCCCACCCTGCCGCCGCCCCCGCCTCGGCCGGTGCCCACCCCGCTGCCCCCTCCACCCCAGGTAGGGGCCCTCACCATGCGTGCTGCAGGGCCGCCAGGACGACGAGTCTGCTCAAGTGCAATTTCAGGATTGCCTTTGGGACTACACTGCTGCATGTCTGTCCAAGCAGAACCCTAACCTCTCAGACACATGAGATGTGGAGGATCTCAAAATGCGACGTTGGTGTCATGCAGACGATGCGGCCAGCTGCGCCACAGGCGGCGCAGTACCCGCACCAGATGCAGCCGCCGGCTTACCCGCAGGCCTTCCCCCGGCCTGCCATGCCGCCCCCGCAACCCTTTGGAGGCCTCCCGCCGCCGCCGCGTATGCCTGGTATGCCGTTGTGCCTTGCACTCAGTCTACGGCAGGATAGCAGATATCACCATAGTCTTGTGGCACGCGCTTCAGGACATGCTGAGCACACTATCTGGGAACTCTACCTAGTGTCTGTGCTGCCTGATGTTGGACTGCTTATCCAGACCAGGTCAGTCCTCACTAGGCACCCAAGGTGGCATAATCCACCCCATGCTGTTGCCAGATTGTGGTCTGGCAACATGTAGCTCCTGAGCTATAGTCACATAATGAGCACCTGTGCAGGCGCCCCGCCCATGCCGCCCATGCAGGCCCGGCCGCCCGCCGCGCCCGCGCCGCCCATGGCCCCGCCGCCGCCCAGCGAGCAGGACGCCAAGCGGGCGCGCACCGACTTCGTGCTGCAAGCTGAGGATGAGTTCCTGGAGGCGCACCCCGGCCACTCAAAGGTGCGCGCTCGGCACCCCTCATGCGCCCTGTCACATCTCCTAGCCATGTGCTGAGCCATCAACTGCCCATCTCTCTCCAAGGTGATGCCACGAGCAGAGCGTGGATCAGTGTCTCACCTGCATACCTTGAAGCGGTCTGGAAACAGCAATTCGTGTTTACAATGCATGATTCGCAAGCACATGGGTGAGACAGAGATACTGACAAGCTTGCTGTGGCGCTGCAGGTCCGCATTCTGTGCCCGGATGTGGAGGACCACACTGGGCTGAACGGGCAGCTGCTGGAGATCGAGGTCGCCTCGCTGCTGGACACGGTCGCCGACATCAAGGCGCGCCTGGCTGAGGTTCTGGCGCTCCCAGGCAACAAGCAGCGCATCACCCGCGACGGCGTCGGCGTCCTGCAGGTCTGCTGCTCAATGCCAGTGCCATCCTACCTTACCTTGTGCCGGCCTGCGGACCGAGCAGCACAACCGGATGCGATAAATGGCGGGCCCAAGGCACCTGGGAGACACAGTGCCTGGGCTACCTCAGAAATGCAGGGCTTGCATGCTTGAGGACTTGTGTATTGAATGTACGCCTCAAATTGAGTGCGTGCTTCGCAGGATGCCAACTCCTTGGCGCACTACAATGTGGGCCCCGAGACCATGCTCTCACTGGCAGTGCGCGAGCGTGGAGGGCGCAGGAAGTGAGACTGGGGCCGTGACGTTGGCGAGCTTGGACTTATCACTGACTATCATGAATCAACCCCATTGGCCAGGGCTGTGCATCATAGCCATGTTGTCTTGCCAAATGATGTCAGCAAGTGCCTGCTCTTGCCAGAGCATTGATCACTGTCACTGAGAGCTCTCATTTAGTGATCCATGCACCCAGTTGTCATTATGCCCATGAGATTCATTGCAGATGTTGAGGCAAGGTATAGGTGCCTTGATGCAGTGGTGGTGACAGTGGGAAACACGATTCCTGGCCAGAGACTGTCATGAATTTGCAGCAAATATTCTCTGCTGGCGTCAACATTGACGCCAGCTCTGACACCTACTGAGGCTAGCATTGTGAAATCTCTGGAGGGCACGACCCGCCCCTTTTCAGGGACTCCATGTTCATGAATGTATGATCATACTGCTTGACAGCTTGCTCCTGTGTACAATCTATTGGGTCAGTGCTGTGTGTGTCCTCGTTGATAGGAGAGTCACCTATGGATAGTCGCGCTTCATGCCGCACATGTAGTGCACATGTGGGCATGTGCCCCCCATGGAGCACAGCTGCAGCTGGCATACCTCATTCCAAGCAACACACAGAGTAGTTGCTCTATAGTCACGAATTTTGAGATAGGAGAGCAAGAGCTGTTCAGCCAGCAAGGCCAATGAGCAGATACTAAGCACAGGCTCAGCAGCATGATCATGCGAATCTCGACCCCTCCATGTAGGACATGTCAATGGCTCAAGCTTATTCATTGAAATGCTCTGAGGCCTAACAAACTGCAGTGTGTGCTGCTGCAGGCTCAGCTAGGCTGGCGCCACGCCTCCGTAAATTATATTACTTGTGCTTTTGACCTGGATGACTAAGGGTTATGATCTACCTGAGGCTTGGTCAGCAAAGCAGTAAGGTTTGGGTTACTTCGAAACAGCGAGCTCCTGGCAACGTAGTGAGAAGGGGACAGCATGCGCTGCTGAGGCTGTGGGTGCTGAAGCTGCAGGACATTCGGGCTGTGGCAGGCGAAGTCTCTGGGGGACCTGGGTGCAAATCCCAAACTGTCACTTGGTCACACATATTTTGCTATGGAGGACTTCGAGTTCATTGAGAAGGAGGAACTCATCGATAGCAAGCCTGAGGAGGGCATCACTGAAGCATCCGAGTCACGTCATGAAGCTGAGGCTGTCTCGGGAGATGGCATGCCGACAGAAGAGCAGCACGAAACAGCCTCTGTCAAGAGCACTGAAGGCGATGAGGCCCCAAAGAGCATTGTTCCTCTGGAGGTAAGCGCTGCTGCCATCACTGAAGGCATTGCTGACTGCCTTGCACATTGAGGGTTTTGCAGCTTCCGACAAATTTGCGAATGCTCTCTGGGCTTTGGGAGGACCCGGCACTGATTTGTGAATCTGAATGCGCACACTGCCAGGAGCAGCGAGCGCTCGGCGCGCTGCACGTTGTGTGGAAGCCTACTCAACCCATCAAGTGTGGCCTGTGACAAGGCTACCATTCGTGAATCATGATGTTCTGAGCTTCTGCGAATCAACCTGCCTATCGCAGGGGCATGAGCGGGCAGCCATGCGCTGACTGTCTGTGAGGGACAACAGCTGAAAGGGGGGAATAGGGGCCTTGGTGCGTGTACTGTCAGGAATTAGTGAAGCATGATCCTTAGCCTCCTTGCGCAGGAGGACTCACTCCAAGCAATGGAGCAGGAGCTGGATGACGACCTCAGTGTCCTGAACCTGCACCACCTAGTGCTGCTTGGACGCATCGCCCGCCAGCTGGTGAGGCCACTGTCCTGAGTCCTGTTTCATCGATACAGGACTTCCCTCTCATCCATCTCTTGTGTATGCTGCCATGATAAGAGCAGAAGCTGTCTGGGGCTGGTGCACACCTATTGAAGGAAGTCTGCCTCATACTGAGGGATGCATGCAGACAGCGCAACAAAGATGCAGCAGCGCCATGCATGATGCTTGTTTGTGCAGACAACAGGCTCTTTGTCTCAGCCTCCACAGCCAGCGTGATGGCCTCATGACACATGTGCTGATGTGCACAGGCGCTGCATGCCAGGTGTGGCGGGCTGCGCTGCTGGAGCATGGTGCGGGCGGCGCTGCATGACGGGACATGTGAGGACGCTGTGCGCGCACATGGCCTGTCCCTTGCGGCCGCTGCTGTGACGCTGATTTTCTCGCTGCTGCTCGTGAGCCGCCAAGAAGAGGCTGCCACAGGCAGCACCTCCATGCCCAGCTCTATGGTGAGTGCTGGCCTTCTGCAAGTGACTCACTGAAACAAGCGGTTGTGCGGTCGCCCGCTCCTGCTGAGGCTGCCTCAGCTCCTCAGGTGGTCACCATGCAGGAAAAGGCCGGCTCTGCTTAGGATTGTACTGAGATCGCAAAGTAATTACATCAAAGACATGTCTATCTGCACAGCCGAGGGAGTATTCATTGCCAATGATCGTTGTCTTATGGGTAGCCTTTCTGGTGCTGATGAGGATTTCTTGCCTGTGGTGCAGGTCAGCATAGCCAGGCCGGGTGCCCTGTGCAGCCCGCTGCCGGCGGCTGTGCTGGCCCTGGCGCACAACTTCACGGCCGCCCAGAGCATGCAGGAGCCGCTGCCCGCCTCCCTCTCGGTCCTGGATGCGCATGCGAAGGACGCCAAGGAGCACTTTGAGCTGGCCAGGAGCCTCTTTAAGCAGGTGCAGCTCTGCTCCTGTCATGAGGCTTCTCCAGCTGCCAGCTGGGATCTGCCAACGAAGGACCTTGAGCTGCCCGCAACTGTACTCATTCACAGGGTGCTGCCAACGGGCTGTACACGATTGCCTGACTGACATTCAATGTGCGGGGCGACCGCAGATTCCCTTTTCCAGGTGGACAGGGCAGGACGCAGCACATGTTTGTGTAGGTGGATTGACGATGAAGGATCTGAGCTGTAGCGGCACAGATCAAAGCTCAGTGAATTGAGTGATGCACCGCTGCACATGTGCAGGGAGCCTCTGAGAAGCACGTGCATGGACACCGGGCGCGCTCCCAGCAGCGCAAGGCAGCCAAGGAGCTGCGGAAGACGTCCAAGTGGGCCGTGCGCGAGCTGCACTCCCTGGAGGGGCTGCGCCGGCGCTTCACCCAGGACGCCCAGGAAGCGCTGCGCCTGGAAAGGTGGCTCCACACACACCCTGCAAGATGACGGCTTCATGAGCTTGAATTGCCTGGGAGGCCCTTGGCACTCCCTAAACTTACAGCACAGCCACATCTCAAGGCCTTCTGCCATACAACGTGGCACGAAGACTTTCTCACACCTGACACCTGCAGAAGGCCCTTCCGGAAGGTCCAGCTTTGAAAGCATCCAGGCAGGTGTGCAGTGTCAGCAATGTGACATGTGTACCGAGCTGTCGGCTGCTTATCGAGTATCAACCTGGCTGCTCTTGGCATGGGCAACAATCGCTCAGGTGCGGTGCTGGCAATGCAGGGATGCCATGGAGATGGTTGTGGAGCAGCTGCCCAGCCTGGTGAATGCTCTGAGCGAGACAGACGTCTACGTTGTGCGCCGGGTGCTGCGGAACGTGTCGCACATGCATGGCAGGAACGAAGCAGCTGTGGAGGCCATGAGGTGAGGCATTGCCCAATATCTGTTGCCTTCTCTGCAGACAGCAGAAATGAATATCTGATGGAGCAGCTCTGTGCCTTTGGGTGGAGTGTTGTGATGTAAGCCATGCAAAGGATTGTACCCTAGTTTAATTGAAATGATGGCACCAGCAAAATAATTGGCTCTCAAAATGGACCGCTTCAAGGCAGCTTCCTTGCTTGGAATCTATGCGTAACACTTTGCAGGTCCAGCTACAAAGGGGCTGTGAAGGGCGTTGCCTATGTAGCCTCAGCATTGGACAGCCATTGGGAGCGCATGAGGCCAGCGCTGCGCTCTGCTATTGAGGGCGAGCTGGCCAGCCGCAAGGGTAGGCTCTCACATGCCCGTCACAAGCCTTCATGCTTGCTGCCAACACTTCCGTGATGCCATTCACTTCCAGCCCGGGCTGCGCGTGTGCTGTTCTTGGCCATCTGCAAGGGTTGCCTCATGCAATGTCAACCCCTGGTGCACAAGCCTGTGCTGGGAAGCTGACGCACTGAGCAGCTTGCTTTCCTGCTGAAACATTGAACTGATTGCAGGCTGTTGTATATGATTATCTGCAGGTCAGACTTGAAGAAGGACTCGCAGTAGCAAGGATGGCCGGGTGTAGTGCAAACTCAGCCTGAAGGTGCATGTCAACCAGGGGCAGTCCTCACATTGGATGTGGCCCATGCAGCTTCCTTGGAGGCGCTGTCCCTTGCAATGTGTCTTCCCAGCCTGGAGGAGCTCATAGAAGGGGATGCGAGCCCCCCTGCGCCAGAGGGAGGCTCCTGCCCGCTCTCTGCCATGGATGCTGTTGTCACTCGTGTCCAGGCCACCCTTGCGTTTCAGCAGCGCCTGATCAGGCTCATCCCGCCAAACGCCGGCATGCCTCCCCTGCAAGGTGGGGACATGCTGCAGCCATATCTTTATTTTAAGAAGCATTCTGAAGGACCCTGCACCTTTGACCACCCAGCCTACACAGATTAACTGTTACGCAGATAATGGGCATGTTGCTTGCCTAGTGTAGAAGCGGTCTGTCCTGGTAGGTGACTACTGTCGTCCTGTGTTGCAGCCATGCTGACTGTTCAGGCGAGCCTTGCCTCCTGCAACTATCACATTGTATGTCTCACTATACAACAGATGCTTGAACCTGGCTTGCTTGTGCAGCAGGGCAGCACAAGGCAGCGGTGGCTGCATGCGAGAGGTCGGGAGGCCTTGCCATTGCGCTGCAGCGCAGGCACGCCGATCTGGCAGCGCTGACAAAGCGCCAGCACAGCGCGGCTGCGGCCTGAGTGCCTGCCCCAATGTGGCAGCTGGTGCAGTCATTGCCATAAATGGCAACCTCAAGAATCTGCAGAGCCAGAAGCAAAGTTCACCAGCATTGCTCGCAGCTAGCTGGCCTCGCAGCAGGCTTGTGCAGCAGTAAATGCCAGCCAAGATGCACAGTAGCAACTCATCGCACCCAGCAGGCAGCAGCAATCACAGTGGCAGCAGAGTCATTGCGCTCTCTGAAGTGTACACTAGGAAGCAGCCCTTATTCTGTCACAGATACAATGTATGCCCAGCCTGTACCATACGCCATTCCACAGCCTGAGTTGGTAAACTACTGGGAGGAAGTGTTCAACATATGTACCTGGAGGTTTCAAAGGATTTCCAGCCCTTCGGAGGTGACCTGCCAGATCTAGGACATGCGCAGCAGGTGTGCAGATTGTGTAGCCTTGAGCGTTTCAAGCTAACACAACGCAGACGACCTGTGTTACATGTCAGCACGGCACCCATGAGCCACCACACAAGGTCTGAGTCCAAGAAATGAGTGATTGCAAAAAAGGAATATTTACCATCACATTGTACTGGCAGACAAAGCAAGACCTAGGTATCTGCTTGTATGGTAGCTGCAACCTGCCATATATGCATGTATGTACGAAGACTATTCTGGCTCTGGGAGCTCGTCTTTAGTGATTGTGCCATGTGAGTCAAATCAACACGGTTGTAAGTGCAGCATTGCGATGCTGATGGTAGAGCAATTGAAATGTCAGAGGCCCAGACTACATTCGCTGCTGGGCAGCTGCAGCCTGCGTACTCACAGGGCAGGGATATAGTCCATTATTTCAGTACGGAGCATCGATGTCGGCGATTGCAACAGGCAATGTTGACAGTCCCTGCTAGTTCAAGTATTGCTTCAGATTCTGTGCCAAAGTCTGAGGCATGCATCTCACCCTGCTTGGCCTCAAACAGCTATTGCGTGGTATGTGTTTTAAATGAAGTTGAACAATGTACCTCCTGTTGCACATCATACATATTACACACTCTCTGCCTGCTCATACATGATTCCACTCGTCTCACTGCCTCCCCTGTGGCACCATGTTCCACACCCGGCTGCCAAAGTACTGCAGAGCAGGCACTCCGCGCACTTCCAGATCAAACAGGGGCGCCTCTACAATATCCAGCTCCCTGCACCGCCACATGAGTAAGCATAGGTGTCTCTCTCCGATTCACTGTGGCCTCCACTTGCCGTACTTATGACACCTCATGGTAAATTGAACATGCTTGAATAGCCTGATGTGCTATGCAACAGGGCATTGGAGGGCATGCAGATTGAGAGACTAGCCTGTCATGCAGGGAGAATGTGGCTGACTTTTGCTGATAGATTCTGGAGCATGCTTTGTCATGTGCACCATGGCCAGGCAGGGCTGCAGATATCTAACCGCAGGCCGCTGTCCTCTCGGAGCCTGCCCAGTGCGCGCTGCTGGTCTCGCCGCCGCATGTTCAGGAACTGCTCCGTTGCATTCTCATTGACCACCTGCAAGAGCTGCCGCGTCTTCATCATCATGCACAGGGTCCATGGCTCAGCAGCCTCATCAAGTCATGCGATGCTGCAAGACTCCGAGGCTGCCTTACCCCAGGGAAGAGGCCTCCCACCTGATTGATGAGAATGGATTTGACAGGGACCTGCTCTGTGCGGAGCGCCTTCGCCAGCCTGGCGCTCTCGGCGGCCGCCATGACTGTGGGGATGGTCACGATGACAAACTCTGTGGTCTCCGGGTTCCTGAATAGGGCCCGCGCCTCCTCCATGCGCGCCTGCAAGCCCCATCCACCAGCCCCCCATGAGTGTTCAGGATGCCCTTTGCACACCTGCCAGCCGCCATGACTGTGGTGTTGTCGCAGAGTTGACGTTCATACAGGTTTCAAGGCTGAAGGTAAGGCTGGGCCAGGAAGGCCACTCCTTACAGATAGCAGGGCTGCCAAGCAGATGGTAGCCATGCCAGGCAGAGGGCCCAGGCACCGACTGAGGCCTGTGCTCTACATGGCAAAACAATATGCAGGATTAGTCATATGTAGGCCAGATGTGTATCAAGGCAGGTGGGGCGGAGAACAATGGCAATACCTTCAACCGTTCAAGCTTCTCTACTGCGTTGTCCTGCTGCTTTTTGGCACCAAAGAAGCCCTTTACAGAGTCTGCTAGGTCCACCAGCTTCTGCCTCAGCCGCACGATCTTGCCTACATGGGCGTTTGCATCAGAACAGTAAGGTAAAATCTGCCCAAATCCATATGGAATCAGGAATTCTGCAGATCTGCAAGCAATGCCGTCACACGCCTCCTGCACAGGCCCCTGCCCCGGGCGGCCCAGAGACATGCCAAGCGTATCTCTTATCAAACAGGTTCTGCAGTGGCACCTAAAGAGGCGTCGAGGAAGTCGGGCAGCGTGAGCAGGCGCAGTGTGTGGCCGGTTGGCGCCGTGTCAAAGACAATCCGTGAGAAATGTGCGTACTCTGTGCTCTTCACAAACTGCACTACCTGCATGCACACACTTGCCCTTGTGCTCTCAAGCCCTCACAACATCTACTGCCTGTCAGACCATACACTTCACGCAATGTGTTCGCAGCTGCACCAATGCGCGGCTGCGCTGCCTTGCATGGACCTGGACAGGAGCTGTAGATAAATGTGGGCTGACCTTACTGATGGCCACCGCCTCATCCACCCCGGGCGGCAGCGTATCCAGCAGCTCACTGAGTCTCAAGTCCTTCAGCTGATCCCCGACTGCGCCCAGACCGATCCCAGCCAGGAAATCATTCACCTGGCACAGCACCTCAGGTGTATCAGTCTTTCTGAATAGACCACAAAGACCCTGTTGAGCAAGGTTACAGGAAGCCGCAGTGCTACTTGACCAGCCAGGAAGCAACTTTGCTGCGCAAGTCGACATAACACAGGGCAACGATATCAGCCTGCCATGGTCAATGAGCTGCTGGAAGGCCCATAGTTGTGATGATCTTCTGAGCAGGGGCTACCTGGCTCCCATCGCTCTCCTTGCCGATGCTGCGGATCTCCTCAGCAGCAGCCGCCACATCGATCTCCATGCCATAGATGGGCAGGTCTGTGCCCTGCATCCTCACAGGCTTCCCGCCGCTGACATCCTGCAGACCACGCACTTGATTGAGGCTCACGTGCTGTGTCAGGCATCATTGGGTATCAGAGATTCTGCTAATTTTACTTCAGCCAAGATGGCTGACTGCCATGATTTGCAAGGTGCACATTCAGGTCAGGTGACCAGTGTGGGGCCGTGCACAAGAGCTGGCAAAATCTGCGCTGTCAAGGGTGCATTGCACGGACAAGGCGGGGTAAGGAGCGTCTCGCCTGATCCAGGGAGTCCGAGAGGGAGTGTGCGGGGTCGGTGGAGACCACAAGGGTCGAGTGCCCGGCCTCCGCCAGCTTCACCGCCAGCGAGGCTGCCGCGCTGGTCTTGCCCACGCCGCCCTTCCCGCCCAGCATGAAGTACTTCCGGCCCTTCCCTGCATGATAAATTGCTTGCTGCTCGGCTGCCAAGGACACCCCCAATGGCTGACATTACAGACTGCGTCGCCCTGCAGGCTGTTTGCCTGCGGTGCTTGCCTGGGCTACACCTGCCCCAAGCGCAGCCCTGAATTGCGCTGTGAGGAAGCTAGCTTGCCAGCCCGGCACCAGAACATTCACCCGCACTTTTTCGGGCAGAGCATGCTGGTGCTGTGTTGGTCAACAGCAAGCTGCGCCCCTCCCTCCCCAGTGCTGCAGCCATCCACAGCACGATGCTGGAGAGCAGGCGTTCGCGTTCCTCACCAGCGCTGTAGTTGTCGATGGCGTCCCGCCAGACCATGCCGCCAAAGTACTGCAGCGCTGGCAGGCCGCGGACCTCCAGGTCCAGCAGCGGCGCCCTGAGCTGGCGCAGCCCCGCCAGCGCGGCGTCCTCGCCCAGCATGCCCAGCGCGCTGGCCTGGTCCTTCAGCTTCAGCCTGAGGTAGGCCGCGCCCATCCCTTCAGTGATGACCTGCGCATGCATCGCATGTCTGTCAAGCTGTTTCAAGCTATGGCCATCTCTGTAGAGCCCAGCCGCCTCCCCTCCAAGCCGGTGCAGCCCTGCCAGGCTGGCGCATGCTGTCGACATGCCCAGTGCCTGGTCTTCCACCTTCAGCCCAAGATATCCCCACCTGTGCCCTCTGCAGTATTCTGAAGAGTTGCCTCAGCAGATCTGTCTTCATGTCCAAATAAATACGCCAGTCTTAAAGTATAGAAAGCAGGCACTCACTTCTGCTGTGAAGATTCAGGTCAATTCTAAGAGATGAGAAGTATTTTGTCAGACGGGATTTCAATATGAGCACTCTATGCAGCTGCTTGTGAGCCTGCACCGTAGAGTTCATGACTGCCGCAGGCCACTTTTGTTTTCAGACAGCTCACCTGATTGACAATCATGCGCCGGCAGGGGATGTCTTCTTTCCTGAGGACCTTCAGGAGGCGGGAGGACTCATTGATGCCGAGCATCGTGGGAATGGTGGCGATGATGAACTCTGTCATGTCCTTGTTCCTGAACAGATCCCGCACCATGATCACGCTCTCCTGCACAGGTTGTAAACAACTCAGGTATGCGAGCAGTGTGCTGCACATCAGGTAGTGGACTGTGGAAGCTCACAGAGCATGCGCAGGCTGTTGCAGCTTTGCTGCAGGCAGCAATTACTTGCGGCTTTGCAAGTTGAAGTGCTTGGAGCTTCAGGCAGACAGGTACCACACTTTGAGACTTCTTTTTGGGAACTGATGCCATGCAGTGTGTAAGATAGCAGTGCTGCGTATAGCATACCCTCAGGCTCTCCAGCTTCTGGATGGCTGCGTCCTGGTTGGTCACGCCAAACAGGCCGCGCACAGCATCCCCGGCCGCCGTCAGCTTCTTGCGCAGCCGGATCAGCTTCCCCAGGCTGGCCTCCACAAAGTCGGGCACCGTCAGCAGGCGCAGGGTGTGCCCTGTGGGCGCTGTGTCGAAGACGATCCGGGTGAACCGCGCGTAGTCCTCGCTCTTCACAAACTCCACCACCTGCATCATCCACCCGGCATGAATGAGTCAGCTTCTTGCGCAGGCGAAGCAGCTGCTCCTTCTGTCTGGCCTGCACAGGTCTGGGAAGCCCATGCACTTGAGCACGAGCCCTTTGGCCGTTGTGGTAGAGACTCATGTCATGAAGCGCATGCTCTACGCAAGGTACACATGCTGCTGTAGGTCTTTAGCACGTCAATTGGTTTCATGATGTCATGACGTGCCTAGACCCTATCCTAGGGAGAGCAGTGTGAACATTGAAGTGCTCGGGTGCTGCGCTAGGCATCTGCCAACCTGCAGCACCAACATTCTCAACCCTGCCAAATGGTAGGGTTTCAGATGGGGGCGCACCTTGGCAATGGCCACAGCTTCGTCCAGGCCCGGCGGGGGTGTGTCCAGCAGCTCCCCCAGCTTCAGGTCTGCCAGCTGGTCCGCGATCATGCCCAGGCCCATCCCTGAGATGAAGTCCTTCGTGCTCTGCAAGCAGCCACAGCTCGGCATGAGGTCGATGTATCAGTGGGAGGCTGCCATCGGTCTGTGCTGCATGCAGCAGGGCTACACCTCTGCAGCAATCACATGCTGCATCCCACCAGATGCCGTTGAAGAATGTCAATGCCCATGCATCGCCTCCCCCACCTTGCCATCGTCGCGGGCATTGAAGGCTCGGAACTCGTCTGTCGCCCGGTCCGGGTCTATCTCCAGGCCCCACAGGGGCAGGGCTGTGCCTTCCACAGGCACGGGCTGCCCTCCGCTCACATCCTGCAGGCCCAGGACATTCATCCAGGGCAGGACCTGTCTTACACTCACAGCTGCCTTGCCTGCAGCTGATTCCTCATGCAAACCACGCACGGGGACCGTCTGCTTTCAGATCCTAGACGGGGAGAATCTTTGTGGCCTGCTCGAGCACAGTCTGCACCTGA
The DNA here is from genome assembly GCA_965218535.1 of Friedmanniella sp. Taxonomy (GTDB): domain Bacteria; phylum Actinomycetota; class Actinomycetes; order Propionibacteriales; family Propionibacteriaceae; genus Microlunatus. The sequence goes on along the minus strand of CBDCLF010000001.1, from coordinate 37,776 downwards.
ATCATGCAGGACCCACGAGGGGCAGCAGGGCGGATAGCAGAGGACATGTGGCCTGCCTGTGCGAGGGAGTCTGAGAGGGAGTGCGCTGGGTCGGTGGAGACCACGAGCGTATTGTGGCCCTCCGCGGCAAACTGCACCGCCAGCGAGGCGGCCAGGCTGGTCTTGCCCACCCCGCCCTTGCCACTGACCATGACGTAGCGCCGCCCGGCGCCCGCCGACATCTCCTGCAGCGGCGTCGAGGTGGACGCCTCCTGCGCGGACGCCACCCTGGCTGCCTGCAGACATGGGATCGCCACTTGATCATACCCAGGCAGCACCCCAGCAGCGCTTGCCGCTAGGCGCAATGCACTCGAGCCTGCAACACCCAAGAGGCCAAGCTTCTTGCAGATGAGCCGCACTCGCTGCCTGCAAGCACCCTGGTGCCGACAGCTCTTGTCAGGCATTCTGTGACCGGCCCTTGCTGCTGGCTGTGGCGCTGAGCCTGCAGACAGCTATCTGCAGTGGCGCCAGGGTCAGCGTCCATCAAACAGATGATGTCGCTCTCGCAATAGATATGCCTCGTGATGCCGCTTGGCCAAAGGGCGGACAAGAGTATGAGGCACGAACTAATGCACCTCTATGACTAGCCGTGTATACCATGCACGGCTGGCAAGGGATGAGGAGTGCATGTGCATGAAGGCCATTACACGTACACGCTGCTTACCAGAGAGTCTGCATCCATGCGGTACCAGACTGGTTCAGTTCGACTAGTGCCACACCCCTTCCGGCTCTTCGAGGAGTCTCCATGCCAGCTCGGCTGCAAAGCCGTTGCACAAAGCTAAGAAGGTGATCTTAGGCCTCTGAAAAACCATCTGCGATTGAGTGTAACCTCAGATACAGCCTGCAGACAACGCACTCACCTGAGACAGCCGGGCTTGTGTTGGAGCCCTTCCTCTCTGTCTAAACACTGTTCGGTGCTGGCAAACGCTTCCGATTGCATCGGGACATTGTTTCAAGCGCATCTGCCGTGGCCATCCTGCTGCTGGAGCTCCTGACATGGTGCCACTTTTCAGCAGGGACCAGACCAGAACATAATTCCTGGTCAACGAGAGGCTCTCAAACGCGGCAACGCTTACATACCTCCTTATACACGAGGCACTCTTACTGTAATGTATTTGCAGATGGTAACGGATCATTCGCAGCAACGCGACCCATGCTGAGGTGTCCTGGCAGCCCAGCTGCCCAAAACAGGGAACAGCTGCTCGGATGAGGTGTTCCAGGACACTAGAAGGTAACTAGACACTAGAAGGTACTAGACACAGGCAATTATAGACCCATTGCTGTGACTGAGCCCATCATGCGATTATATGCTGGCATCTTGAATGCTAGAATTGTCCAATTCACAGAGGACAATGACCTGAGGGCGCACACCCAGACCGGCTTTAGGCCTGGTTTGGCGACACAGCACAACTTGTTTGCCTTGCAGCACACCATTGATGAGGCACGAGGCAGTGGCAGGCAGCTGTACACCTGCTTCTTAGATCTCAAAGGAGCCTATGATAGAGTGCAAAGGCCCCTCCTTTGGCAGGTGCTTCAACGTCTAGGCATTCATGGGGTCATGCTCAAGGCCATTCAGTCTCTATACAAGGACAGTGGCCTAACCATTCACATCAATGGCAGGCATGGCAAGACCTTTCAGTCCGTCACAGGTGTGAAGCAGGGATGCCCTATGAGTCCTACTTTATTTGGGTTATACATGGATGGCCTGCATCGCTACCTTATGTTCGTCGCCATACCTGACGTGCCCATGCTCTCGTCTGGCGTTCTTCTGCCCAATTTGGATTATGCAGACGACACTGCCCTTATGGCATCCAGCGCCCACAGCCTGCAGCACCTCATCAATGATGTTTCCACGTTCTGCATCATAATGGGTATGATTATAAGTGTGGCAAAGACAAAAGTTCTGGTGTTTAATGCGGGGTATCCCGGCCCGTATCAGTGGCTATGCAATGGTGAGCAATTGGAGGTTGTGTCTACCTTCAAGTATCTTGGGCTCGTTTTTCATGCTGAGCATGGCCTGCAGCCCACATTTATGGCCCTCAAGCAGAAAATGTTTGCATCTTGGGCCCTGCTCAAACGCCAGTATGGGCGTCTCCAATGCCTGTCGTCTGTTGGTCTCATGTTCAGGCTCTGCACATCTGTAGTGCAATCCACAGCATGCTATGGTTGTGAAGTTTGGGGTGCAGCAGCATTTGCCTCAAAAGAAAGACAAGATTTAGTGAAGGGCTATTTGCAAATCTTGCGTGAAATAACAGGAGTCAGGACAAGCACGCCCACAGCCATTCTTCTAGCTGAGCTAGGCCTTCAGGCCTTGTCTGATGAGTGGCTCCTCAGGGCTGCTAAGTTCTGGAATAATCTTGCAGCTCTGCCTTCAGACAATATTTACAGGTGCATGGCACTGGATTCCTGCAAATCAGCTATAGGACCACGCAATAGGCGCAAGAATTGGGCAGGGTCCATGTATAGGGCTGTCATTGATACAGGCTATCAGCTTGCTATCAGATTGGATGACATGGATAACATAGACATCACAGCCCTTCGTCATTTCATTACGCAGCGCCGTGATGCAGTATGGGAAGGCCTTGATCTTTGCCCAAGGACCTGCCCCTCACCCAGAGCTCGCCTTTGTACATATGCTGCATGTTTTTCACGGCCACCTCATAAGCATGCCAGGTCATTACTAGACCTTCCCTTAAGTTCTAGGTGTATGCAAACTTTCTTGAGGTTCCGAATGGGTGTGCATCGTCTCCCTAAGGATGAGGGCTCTTGGAGCAGAGTACCTCGGCATGAGAGGATTTGTCTGCTGTGCAATTCAGGGTCATTGTGTGATGAGAAACATATGGTATTTGAGTGCTCAGCTTTACAAGGCCTACGTGATGAGTATGCCTCTTTGTTTTCAGACATGTGTACAATGAAGCAGTTTCTGTGGCAAGAAGACTTAGTTAGTGTTGCCAAGTTCATTCATGCATGTCTAGACAAGATGCTCTCTTGTGCCGCTGGCCTGTCCAATGACAGCCAGACATCTGATCAGCCTGATGTGGCTGGAAGAGATGTAATCTGAATCTGAATCTTGTGATGCCACAAAGGGATATGCGACTTCATTAGCTACCATATGCGTACAGACACTTTTAAGAAGGTATGCACATCATGTGACACATCAAATTGGTGTCTAGCACTAATGTACTGCCAAGGCATGCAAAGTCTCAGGGACTATCGGCAGACAATGCGAATTCCAGCACAGACAAGTCATCCTCCTCTGAGAATGAAGTCTTCAAGACCGCTGCAATAAGCTCTTGCTTTTGCAGTAATCCAGGAGTAGCTGCTCAGATAGGGTGCACGTGCAGTCCACATATCTTCATGTTCAAATTCTCCCTGCCTTGTAGCAGGCACTGACTGACTCGATTCGCTGTCATGCTATGCAAAATAATCCCATCCGCTTAACATAAGGAGCCTCTCCACTTCCCATTCTTGCCAGCACTGAGGAGGGCAATGTGAGCTTAGCATGATTGCCACAATCACTATACAAGGGTCTGCTTGGATAACCCTGGGCCTACTAGGGGTACTGCAAGAGCCCATAAAGGCAGTGTCAAGACGTGTGAGCAGAAGCTGCAAGACAAGTGTCTGTGTCACGATGGCTACAACAGTAAAGCAATCAGCAGATGCCTCGAAGCAAAGATGTGTCATTGAGCACCGTGTCCAAATTTGTATGAGATGCCGCTTGCATTCCAGCTGTACCTCTCTGGTCAGTGGACCATAGTCTCTGGCCCGGAGCTATTGTACATTCTCAGATACTTGAGCGCCATGGGTGAATGCTTGAAAATTTGGCTGCCCCTTATGAATTGCACCTGTTGGTCATGCACGGTGACTGCGCTAGGGAAGCCATGCACATACGGCGCAGACATCGTACACAAACCCAGAAAAAGGCCATGGAACATGTTCATGCATCGCCCCTCTCTCCCTAACATGCTGCTGCTACCCAGCCCGCTCACAGGCCCCTGTCCTTATGGCACAGCAATCTAGTCCAGAGTGACAGCTTTGTCAATCTCCTGGAGATGAAAGAACTCCACTTCTTCCCGGTACCAGATGGTCCAGCTGATGTGGTCACATGACAGACCCATTGAAACTGGCCCCTCCTGGTATGGCAACTTGCCAGGTACCAAATCTAAAGCACCTGTACATGGCAAGCTGGCAGACAAGAAGGTGCTAGCGTGGCGCTTATAGAAGGGGAGAGCCTCTGAGCAGGACTGCTCGGTATCGATATGTATCAGCGCCTGTTGGGCGTGCTCGCGCATCAGTGCGCGGCCTCCATGGGCAGCCCGATCCAGTCATCCCAGCCACGTCTGTGTGGTCACAGGCAAGGCAGGCTCAGGCTGCCAGGAGAGGCCACAGCAGTCTGCTCAGCTGGCCGCCTTGGGGACGCGCAGGGGCTGGCACACGACAGCCATGCCGGCAGCGTCGGTGGTCACAGGCGACGCGGGCGCGCGCACGGTGTTGACGCGCCGTGTGGGCACCGCCTCCAGCCGCACCGCAGCGTCCGCAGTCATTCCCTCTGCTGCCGGCGCCGCCTGGGCTGCAGCCCTGCACCAAGAATCCTCCTCATCAGCAGGCCAGGCTTGCTGGTAAGACAATCCCTCATATCTAGGCTGCACATGTGCCTACCTGGCAACACCACAAACGCCCTTGTCTGACTGTGCAGGCTGTGATCTTGTCCTACATTCGGGATGTGCCGCTCATGTAGGAAGACGGCAATGCACAGACAGCTTCTGAGGAGGACCTCGTGGCTGGGGAGCGGTGAGGGGTGCCGGTCTGCATCTCCAGGATGTGGAACTGGCTGTCCGACCACAGCGCACGGCGCGCGGGCGAGGCCACCGCAGTCTCGGCATGCGCCATCCAGACCGCGCGCTCGTCCCTGCCCTGCGCCCGCCCCTGTGTCCCGGACTTTGCTTCTGCCAACTCCTCCTCCCTGCAGCGCATGCACCCAGACCTCATGCACGCTCCTGCAGCAATCAGCGCCGCCTGCATTGCTCCCAAAACCACATACAAAGACGCCATGCCACAGCAACGGTGTGACTGCTATGGCAAGTGCATGGTGACTTCTGCTATGCTTCTTGGTGGGAGCAACATACCTTTCTGCCCAAGTAGCGCGCCGGCACAAATCCCACTGCTCTTCAGCCTCCAGCATGACCTCTCCCTGTATCTCCTCATTTGCACTGCACATCGGAGACACTTAAAATATGTCCTCAATGATCATCACTGCCAGCATGTCAAGATTCTGCTGCCTCATCAGAACGGCACATGGATCCATCAGACAGAGTGCCGCTGGCAATAGTTCAAGGTGCAAAGCATATCTTCAGAGCATAGTAGCGATGCTGCAAGGAAGCAATTTTCAACCTGAGCACAGTGTCCGGGGTGGAGCCAAAGCTGGAGCCATTGACAGAGGCATCATCAGCCCCGGCTTCAGTGCTGGCTGGCACAGCATGCAGGCGATGCCGCAGCAAGCGCCCATCCCCATGGATGATGAACAGGTCCTCTGCTGGAGCACTGCTATCCCCTGCCTTGCCGTTGCTGGGCTGCCGCCGGGGCAGCAGTGCTGCTGCTATGCAGTCTGCACCTGCAAAAGCAGCTGATGCATGCATACCATGCAACAAGACCAATATTCCGTCCTACCAAGCAATTAGAGAGATAAGTCCCATCCTTCCATGCAATGACAGGACCCAAGATGCGGGTAAGCCACAGCAATTCTGCAGCATCAAGCAGGTGCTTATGGTGGCACTGAAAGTCTCCTCGGTCAGCATCGGGCATGCACCTGCATTCCCATTGTACAGGTTGACGGCTGCAGCAGCTGCAGATGAGCCGGGGATGACGCCATTGAGGAGGCCCAGGTGGCGCACGCGGCCCACGGCGCCCAGGCGGGCCGCTTTGGGCGTCGCCTGCCCGCTGCTGGCTGCCCGCTGGGCTGCTGCTAGGTGCGGAGGCGCATTCCCAGACCCACCTGCAGCAGCATGCTCTGCACTCCTCAAGGACTGCCAAGGCCTGCACCTGTGCGACTGAGTGCACAGGGCGGCATGCCTTCATGCAAGGGCTCTGCAAGCTGGCATTGAGAAGGGCGGAAGTATTTGAAGCTGCATTTTTGCCGCGCTTTGAGATAGGTTCAAGGCAGCGCCTTCAGTTTGAGATCGAGAGCACATACACAATGCTGACCTGGGAGGGCGAGGCGGTATATGTGGGTAGTACCGCGCGCAGAGGACACCGCAAGGAGGGTTCCAGAGGCTGAGAAGGCGACGTCCTGGATGACGGCCGGAGTGAGGCCGCGCGACAGGCGCAGCAGCTGCACAGCGCTGCCCGGCAGCCGCTCCCCGCTGCTGCCCACCTTGCCTGGCGCTATCTGCATGGCGTTGGGAGCAGATCCTCTCAGCACTGCAACACATCTAGATTGATGCAGTGCAGTCATGGGAAAGAGTCCGCAAGCTATGGATGTCAACATCTGCAATGAGGGTATGCAGCCCAGGCAACACCAACTAGTAAGGATTAATGTCATTTGCCTTAAGTTGGCCATGACAATTGCACTCCTAAGTAGGCCAGACAAGACAGGAGTGATGTGAGGTGTCCAAGCTGCCTATCCCAGCAGAGTAATCATATAAAGGACAGGGCTTGTGGCCGACCTGGAAGATGTTGATGTTGTGGCCGTGCACGGAGGCAGTGACCAGCAGGGTGCCCGAGGCATCCCACTGCAGCACCAGCAGCGGCGCAGTGTGCGCCCTGAAGTGGGCCACCACCGCCCTGCTCACCACATCGCGCACCATGACAGTGCCCACCACCCCCAGGTCGCTCGCAGTGCTGGCATCCTCCCGTGGTGACCCCCTGCACGCCATTCCCCACTCCTTTAATAGAGGTGCTCCTGACAATATGCATATGCAAGTTGCCACACGCTTACAGGACTTTGCACAAGCACCATCAGGCAGCAACAAAAGGTTGTTGACAACAGAGGCAAGCGTTGAGATGCAGGTAAGCATGGAGCCAGTGTTTCTTTGAAGAATGACTGGGGACAGCTGGGGAGGCGATGTCCCGCACCTGGTGCTGGCGCCCTCCCAGGTACCGGAGCGCCACTGCCCATACTGGCTGGACACATACTTGTAGCCTGCCTCTCCAAGCCCCAGCAGCTGCTTGCCGCCGGTCAGTGCCGCAGCCTTGGCGTAGCCCGACACAGAGTCGTACTTGAGCCCGCTGGGCAGGCGCTGACTGGTGGGTCCCAGCGACTGCGGGGAGGCTGATTCAGACAGAGCCTGCATGCATGCCCTGCTCTTGCAGCCTGCCTCAACCAGCCCCAACACATGGCTCATTGACAGGCAGCAGATGGAGTTGCATTGCAGTCATGAATGGCTGACTTGAGAGAGAGCTTGAGCCGCACGTGCACCTGCATGACTTGTCAAGGCTGTGAGAGGAATCCCTCACGACTGACCTGATTCGAGGCATATGCCAGCCAGCGAGGGCCGAGCGCAAGAGGCACTGCTGTGCCTGGCGCTGGCCGCTCCCCATCCAGCAGCTGGCGCGTGCAGGGCGCTGGGTAGGTCACCACACTGAACACGCGCTGCAGGGTGTTTGCATCGAATGCCATTACCTGCAGTACAAATCCTTTGACTCTGAGGGCTCACTTTAAATGGCAATGCGCCCAGGAGGATGTTCAGCTGCCATCACGCATGTGGAGGACCAATCCTGCATGATTAGCTGTTATCCCTACTGCTTTGCCTTTGGTCGATGGTGTCTGAAGCCTTACAGCCATCAGATGAAGCTGAGCAGGACTGCAGGCGGCGCTTACCTGGGCATCTAAGGCCACAATGAGAAGCCGGCAGGATGCCCGCACGCTAAGCACACGACTGTTGAAGTGCAGGGTCTGCACCACGCTGTGCGTGCGCAGGGTGTAGACCTGCACCATGCCGCTGGAGCCTGCATTCTCCAGCTCGCACGCTCCCTCGGTACCAGGCTGTGCAGGCGCTGGGCCTGAAGGCGAGTCTGCTGTGTTGTCTACTGGGACGATTGCCAAGCAGGGCCTGAGGCCATGCAGGGGCCTGCCTGGGACGTCCTTCTGCTGTGGCTCAGGCAGTGTTGTGAGGAATCTACACAACACCATGCTTTATCAGGCAAATGTCTGTGTGGCTGCCATCCAAATGAGCACACTCCTGGTTGGTGCAATACTTGAAAATCATATGGTGCTGAGAGTTTGCTGGCATACAGTGCTGCTCACTTCGAGCCGGCTGCATTGAATTCACCGCCGATAGTAGACGCAAGCAGCCCTGAGTGGGTGTACAAGGATGCCTTCCAGTGGCATCCTCTCACCTTGCAGGGCCTTCTCGCCGGGACACGAGCACATTGGGGGCCCCAGATCCCAGCTCCCAGACTTGAAAGCCGCTGGTGTATCCGAGCAGGAGCACCGGGGCCCGGATCAAGTTGCTGCTGTTCGATTTGCTTGACGTGTACTCTAGGTGCGAAAACGTCACGAATGTCACTTTCTCTCTGTCCGTATGGTCTAGAGTCAGTGAAGAGAGGCCGCTCGCTAAACTCGAGCTAACGTGAGCGATGGACGTGCCCAGTGTGCCTAGGGACTGCTGTGTCCAGCGGCTGACGTCCATTATTCAGCACGCCTCTCCACTAGCCAGCCTCTCGCAGCCCTGACTGTGCCATGACACCTCTTTTGGTGAATTACAGCTCAGAGCCCCTGTTCGAGGGGCAACGTCCCTTCATCCGACGGGCGCACCAAATGTGCGAGGGTTCCAAGGCATGGTGCAAATGAGCTCTCACAGCGCAAATTCGCCAGCAGTGGTGCACCAGTAACATATAAATGCACTCTGTAGGCCTAGCACGGCAAAGCAGCCTGCATTCATGTGGAGGAGCACCGTCAGAATCCAGCTTCCTGGCCATCGCATCATGACTCTGCGCAAACCTATTTTGGCCCTGGGACAAGAAAACTATTCTCCTGATGTCCTTCATGCGTGCCCCTAGAATCTTACGCCGGACAGTGCTAGTCTCCTGCACACTAAAGGAAGTGGTGACGAGAGCATTGTAGCCATCAGTGCGCCGCTCAGCCATCTGAAGTCATCAGTATGCCTCGAGACGTGCACAGCTTGCTCTGAACAACAAGCAAAACATTCATATCAACACATGTGCTTCTGGTCCACCGGACGCATCTGGTCGTGACAGTACAGCGTATGCAGAGAAGGGGGTCGAGACCTTACTCTGTACTAGAGCGGCATGTGCAAGGCACCAGCAAGACAGCACATGCAATAAAGCTTGCGGATGCTGACCACCAATGGGTGATGGAGGGCTGAGGGTACGCACCGAGATTGATTTTATCATCATACTATAACGATGAATAAAGTATGTTATTCCCCTATTGCCATGCACATGTCTTAAGGACTCCATGAGTAAGTGCGCCCCATCTCTTGTAAGAGCGCATACGCCGGGGAGATGTATGGCTGGCAAGCCATGCATGGTGCTCAAGCGTTTTGCGAGCTGCAGAATGGAGGGAGACATAGCAGGCGCCTGCCATCGGGCTGGACGCCAGCGCGCACTCTGCTGGGCGCCTTTATACTGCTCGCGCTCACCTTCTATGGCCTGGCAGCGCTCTTCCAGGGCCACATAGCCGGCCTGGAGGTCTGTCATCTGCGCAGGCCTGACTAGCATCGCATCACAATGGACATCTGCATGCTCTAACATCCCGTTGTCTGCAGCCTTGGGCCATGCTGTCTGCCTGCCCTTCATGCATGCTTGCAGCTGTGCTTTACTTCATAGCCACTGAGAACGAAGCTGGTGCAGGGGACCTCACTGGGGACACCAATCCAGCTGGGGAGCTCAGGACTCACGCAGAAGCAGGTGCCTGAGGACGTCAGAGACATCTTGAAGCCCACCAGTGAGCGCTACATAGGCCCCATTGACTTGGATGAGGCTGTTGCACAACGAGCAGAAGAAATCAATCGGACGTGGCTGGCTAGCTCAGGTGAGGACGCTGCATCAGTACTGCTCTCAACAGTGCTCAATGCCAATCATGTTCCTGTGGTCATGAAGGGCACCCTATGTTGTACTGAAGCCCAGTCATCTCTGTGAGTGTGCAGATGCCCTGAGGCATGTCATGTTGTACACATCCTTGAGTTGCGTGTATGGCTGTGCAGACCAGTCATGGTGGCTTGAGCCAGGTTATCACCTGTCATACATGGAGGACAACCCACCCTACCCTTTTCAGCGCGTGAAGAGGGTAGATGGGAAGGACACAGGCGTCCTGGCCATCATAGCACCCTTCTATGACCAGGACTATTATAAGGTAAAGTATCCTCCTCATGGACATGCTCCCCACTACTTCTGGACACACACTCTCTCAAGCTCCTTTGTAGACTGATGTCACCATGATTGATGCACGGAGTGCTGCATTCACGATGCTGCATGCCTGTGCTGTTCTCAGTAGCATGCAGACTGATAGACAGCCGACTGTTCAGGGAGAGCTGGCGAGGGCCTTTTTCTGGCGCATGAAGGCCAGCGGGCACATCATTATCATCATCACCTCATACCAGGAGTTCCCTGGGATCATTGTGAACCCCTTTGATGACAGGCACACCACCTTGGGCGACAGGACAATCCATGAGGCAGTAGATGGGTACCTGCACTGTTTCAGGTGTGCACTGGCTGACTAAGGCTTCTCAGAGGCCCCATGACAGTTTGTGCACATTCCTAAGCAGGCTCCAGAATTTTGCAAATTTGTGGCATGGGTTGTCCCATCTGGCCATCAGTAAATCGCATGGTGCAGGGAACCGGACAGTGTACTGCCACCTGGAGTGCCACGGATCTTGCTGAGCGAGAGTGACCTCCACGATCCCAACAGACGGGATGGAGGTAAGCCCACACTTGAATTGTGTGTCCTGTCTCCCTCACAGCACTCAATCGCCTGATGCGCTGAGCTGTCTACAGCATTGGCATGCCTTCCTCATGGCTGACATGGTGGTTCAGGTGGCTCACTGGTGCCCTGGGGCCTCCCAAAGGAGTATGATCTGTTTTATAGCTGCCAAGGTGGGGACTGGAATGATTACGCCAGGAATTGGACCCTTGCGAAGGCCTCAATAAAGCGCCTCGTGACAGAGCTCAATGTCAAGGCATGCCCCTATGAAGTTCATATGCTTTAGACTCACTTGACAAGTCATGGCTGTGCTCCACAGGTTGGCAGTGGCCAGCTCATACATTTATGAGGTGTCAGCACTCTATCTCAGACACCTCATATTGATGCAGGTCGTCATCATGGGTAGGGATTTGACAAAGCCGGAGGATAATGACCTGTCGCCTCTCATCTCATCTGGGCATATCATCTCCCATGGCCAGAACACGCCTTGGAAGGACTTCTTGCGGTACATTGAGTCCTCCAGGTGACTTTACTGCACTTGCATACTGCAGGAAGCACACCTCATGTTGCAGTATGGTGTGCCCATCCCTTCTGCCATGTTTTGTGTTGTGCCGTTCCCAATGGTGTCCAGCCTGAGTCTCCAGCAATTTTCAGCTGTACATCGCTGCCGTCGCAAGGGCATTTATAATCTGAGCAGACAGGAGAGTGCTACAAGCTTTGGGGCGTGTGGGCCCATCATCTGAAAGAGCTGAAGTACAATCTGACGTCATCCCTTGTCACAACTTGACAACTAGCTGACCATAGATGCTGAGATATGCAGTGATGGATGTCACAGGGTCCTATTTGCGCCAAATCTGCATGATGCATCGCCTCGCGTGCTGGCAGAGGCACTGTGCCTGGACGTGCCAATCTTGGTGAACAAGCATATAGTTGGGGGCTGGAAATATGTCCATAGCGAGACAGGGGCCTTCTTTGACAGCGTTGACAACGTGGTGCCCGCCTTCAGAGAGCTTATCGACGGCCTGCAGCGCGGAGACTTGCACCCCAGGGAGTGGTTCAAGTGCGTCCCCAAGCTCTCTTGTCTAAGCTTAGAAATGATGCATGTCTAGCGTCCACTGACTCGATAAATGTATCCATTGAAGCTGCCTCATTTTAGTGTGATGTATGCCAATGGAAGTATCAGGTCTGCATGACGCATTGCGGAGCTAGTGTGAACATTGTATAAATGTGCTCATGGTCAGGGCAGCGTTACTCGAGTCAAACGGTGCAGAATTTCTTGTAAGGGGCAAAGGCATAATCGTGGCAGCACTGCTGTGCAGGTCCCACAGCGGGAAGGCTCAATCAGTGTACAAGCTACAGGCGTTCTTAGAGCTAGCTGTTGGTGACCAAAGACTTAAGGCTGCACAGGAGCTTGCAAATGCTCGCATCACTTACTAGAAGACTTTCCCATACTAGAAGACTTTCCTCATGGGAGAGGCCAGGATCCTCCGGAGAGAGATCAGTCCAATTCAGCAGGCCTGTAGGCGATTTCATGCAATGAGGAGTGTTATGAGAGAATTGTGACATGCGCTCCATGCTCTTGTACATGTAGTGCACATGAAGTCATGCATGTGGAGTGGCTGCTTTAGGAGTGAAGAGGTGCACACACAGGCACAACACATAAGCTGCAGCAGCTGCCTGCAGACTGACAAGTGTTGAAAGTGTGCATACTTTGGTGCTGGAGCTTTTCAGTCCATTGTGAGTGCAGTCTGTATACACTTAGTGTATTCCCAGTATGATTGCATGTTGTACAACATCACCAGTATTGATGCTGCGGTCCACTGTAAAAGAGGCCTTTGTGATTCAAGAGAATGCCTTCAATGGCCATCTGTCATGACAAAGGCCATCTCAAAGGATGTGCAGCAATGCTGAGTCTATTCATTGCAGCATGCCAATGTGCCTGAGCCTCTCTCACACAGGACTGGTCCAACTCATGCACAGATACCACTTATGCGCCGGAGCCCTCACCACCACCTCCTGCCTGGGTGCCACCCTCGCCTGCATACACAAAGGCAGGTAAAGACCTGGCAAGTGCATCTGCTGCATATCCCTGTAGTATGGTGCAGCAATGCCCTGCTTCTGCTAGACCCACCTGTTACTCAGATTAGTACACCAGGAGCATATCCTTGACGATGGTACCCCAAAGCAATTGCCATTGCTTGTGTGTAGCACTTATGAAAAGATTGAAGCAGCGCCCCAAAATGATTTGGAATCTTACGGCTGGGGTTGCTGAAGGGGGAGTTCTTGCGGCCCTCCTCATGCTTCTTCTTGAGCTCGTCCTCAGAGGGGCCATCCACGCGCTTGTATCCCTGCACGTTCCCCTCCCTGCACAGGTTGCACTATTTCCAGATAGCCAGCCTGGAGACGTGAATACACATTTGGATCCTTCTGAAGGGCAGCACAAGACAGCTACTGCGTCGAGCATGATTATGCTTGCTCTACCACTATTGTACACTGCCTGGTCACAACTGAACAGAGCCCCCATGACATACGAGAGAGGGAATGTGACAGAACAAGCTAGAGCTTCACAATGTTTACCACAGTCCTGACAGACAAAAAGAGGTCATGCCACCAGCCAATCGTGCAGCACGCACTCTGCTGCGAAGTTCTTTGGGTCATCCTCGGGCTTGGGCTGTCCATGCTCAGTGATGGGCTTGGGGGGCCATTGGGCCAGTCCAGGCACCACTCCCTTTGTGTCCTCTCCTCCTGTGCGCTCTGAGTTGGGGTCAGCTGCTCTGATGAGCAGGTGCCTGCTGGGTGCACGGCCTGTACAGCGTAACATGACAGATGTCACGACAGAGTATCTTAAGACGGTCCAGCGCGATGCTGTGACTCCACAAGCCATCTCTTGGCAGCTCTGAATCAGCTGACTCCGATCAGGTGGCCCCTTTCGCGATGTTCCACATACACATAAAGACACGAAGTGTCCGACTTTGTTACAACAGGGGTCAATGTGTTTACGAGCTTGTCACATTCATCGAATACCAATGTTTGGGAGACGCATGCCGCATCGCAAACGTGGAGCATCATGCACCGTGCGGACAGTTCGCAGGCTCAAGACCTCGCATTGGAAATTGCTAGTTCAACAGAAAAATCATCGAGGATCTTTATATTTGACAGGGGTTTCTTGGAAGGGGACTTCGTGCATTATCACCAGGCTCTTTACGGATAGCCTCGTCCACACAGGGGCACACAGGTATCTGCTCTCACGAATGATGTATGCTATGCCTCTGTGATTGCATCTTGGGCAACCTTGATTGACCACTGAGGCAATATTACGGTGAGGTCTCGAGCATCACCTGCAGACCGCCTTGGCGCCGCGCACTTGGGGGCAAACGGGCGCACGATGAGTGCGGAGGATGTCATAGCGAAAGTCATCTTGGCTCTCTATTTCTCAGCTTCTTCTGTGCTTCAGGGTGTCGTGGTGCCTGCAGGCCCGGGCGAGGTTCACCATTCACAGGCTGACTTACAGCCGTGACATCGGCTGTTCCCTCCGCCATCCTGCCTGCATGTGCCGACAGATGCGTACGCATGCTCTGCAAAGCCCAGTGAAGAGCATGACGCCCCAGTCAGGTTGTGGTAGGGACCAGGCATCTGTGATGGCGCATCGGATATAGCAGAGGCACAATGGTGGAGGACAAGGAGCAGACCGAGAAGGCAGCATCGGAGAGGAAGATTGCAGACAACAAGAAGAAGAAGCAGAAGGCAGAGGAGAACAAGGATGCAGACCTCTCAGAGGAGGACCTGGAGCTCAAGAATAACCTGCTCCTCACCTGCTCCTCATGGTTACCCGCCTCGGTGAGGGCGAGCCAGGAGTGCAGAAGCTGGCGCTCCAGCAGGTGGCCAATGAAATACGATCGGCCACCACATCGATGACCAGCGTGCCAAAGCCGCTCAAATTCCTGCGTGCACACTACCAAACGCTGGTAAATGTCTATGATAAGACATCGGATGAGGAGGTCAAGCGGCAGTTGGCAGATGTGCTTTCAGTGCTGGCAATCACTACCGCGAAGGAGGGCGAGCGAGCATGCCTGAAATACCGACTCCTTGGTTCCAAGGTGGGCCCTAGCAGCTGTTCCAAGTGTTCCAGATGCATGCAATCAATTACGGAACCTCGAAATATTATATTCCTGCGGTGGTCTGCCTTGCATGCGGTGAATCACATGCTGAATGCTTAATTTGGGATGGAATTGAGTCCAAGCAGTGTCAAAGTCAATGGTGCGTTTGCTCTCTGCAGGATGCTGTTGCTTCATGGGGTCATGAGTATATACGAAGCCTGTCCGGGGAGATAGGAGATGAGTATCATGCACGGAGAGAGAAGGATGAGAGCGTGCAGGACCTGCTAGATCTAGTGGCACAGATTGTGCCGTTCCACATGACGCACAATGCAGGTTTGATGTCTCCTGAGGCTGCTCAAGCTTCTGCCATGCATGCACGAGAGTCCTCACATACACAGAATGCATTGCGGCGTGGGTCCCATGTGGATAATGCATGCGTGCCTCTTCTTTACTTGCTGCAGCACTTCAGGTGCAGCAGGAGTTGAGTTGGTGCAAATCTGGCGTCTAGCCAGATCACAGTCCTCATCCACGAAAATTACTTGATCCGGAGAATGAGCTGAGCTGAGCTGAGGAATGTCAATGTCTTTTGCAGAGCCCGAAGCGGTAGACCTGCTTCTGGAGACAGAAAAGCTGGAGTGGCTGGTTCAGCATGTGGACGCCAAGAACTATGGCCGGACATGCTTGTACCTCACTTCCTGCTGCTCATACCTCCCGGAGGACGATGACAGCAAAGTGATGCAGACTGCTTACCAAATATACACCAAGCAGAAGCAGTATCCCGACGCCATGAAGGTGGCGCTCATGATGAACGATCAGGTGATGCTCCTTCTGCCTAATGGACTTAGCCGAGACGGCATTTAAGCCGGCAGTCTTGCTACCCCACCTGCTTGCAATATGACGATGATAGCCTGATTGACTGATTGATGGACTGCATGGCAAGTCAATAGCAAGCTCGCCTCATGTGCTTCTGCTCTGCAGCTGGTCTCGGTCATAATCATTCCAGTCTCTGCTTGCACTTATGCAGGAGCTTGTGAAGAAGACATTTGCCTCCTGTGGCGATCCTCTTGTACAGAAAGCAGCTGGGGTACCTTCTGGCGAGGCAAGGTGAGAGCTGTGCTTTCAAAGTCCCATACGTACCAGCTTTGCACTTCAGGCTGTGGTCATTCGATCCCCCTGATGCAGAAGGAAGAGAGATGTGCTGGTGCCCTCTGGCTCCGCCTGCCTACCTGCAGAGATAGACATGCATGCACGGATGATCCATGCATGGCACAAAACGCTTGTGAATGCCAAGCGCAGGTGTGGCACTGGATCTACAAGACGAGGAGAGTGGGATGCAGAGCTGGGTGGACAGTCTGGACTCCGAGCTGCAGTCGGAGCTGCAGGAGATCATCTCCAACTCCAAGCTGAGCGAGATGTACCTCTCCCTCGCCCGCGACCTGGACGTCATGGAGCCCAAGCTCCCAGATGAGGTACCCACTGCTTCAATCATGCCTGTGCCATTGTCCTGCATTCATCAGAACTTGTCTTGATATTGACCTTCCAGCCATGTGCTGGCCTGTGTGGCAGACTGGAAGAGTGTGCTGTTCCAGATCAGCCTTCCCGCGCCATGTTGGACTTATGTCAAGACAGTAGCACTCGGAGCCGATATTGATGCGGCTCTACGCCTCACGTCCATGCATGCGTGGTAGGAGCGCAAGGCACAGCCATGCTTGCAGTGCCTGTGAGCTGTGGATGTGGTTGGCGCAGGTGTACAAGTCTCATCTGGTGGAGGGCAGGCAACCTGCAGGGCCGGCGGTGGACTCTGCGCGGCAGAATCTTGCAGCGACCTTTGTGAACGCCTTTGTGAACGCTGGGTTTGGTCAAGATAAGCTTGTCACAGGTGAGGTCTTACAGAGAGGCTGTTTAAGAGTGTCTGCCGATGTGTCCAAGAGACATGCTCTGCAAGTATAGGCCTTACAGGCAGGTGTGGAACATGAGTCATCATAAGGAGCAATGGGGATGTTGGGTCTGAGAGCATCATGGCTATGCAGCTTCCTTGGATGCGGACGGCGTCAGCACGGACAGGGTGCACTGGATCTTCAAGAACAAGGATCAGGGGAAGACAGCCGCCACAGCATCCCTGGGGCTGGTCACCCTGTGGGATGTGGAGGGCGGGCTGCCCCAGATCGACAAGTTCCTGTACTCCAAAGACAACTACGTCGTTGCAGGTCTGGCCCATGCATACCCGTCTTGCAGCCCGCATCAAGCTCATCAGGCTTATTTGTGGACAGCATATTCCTCTCTGATCTGTCAGAGCTTTATATGTTGCACGCAACTGCAACATGAGGGTGGCTTGTGATGAAGTGTCTGATCCGCATGCAGGCGTCCTTGCTGCCGATCGGATTGTATACATCATTGCACCATGATGGTAGCTGAAGGAGATTTTGAGATTGCTTGCGCTGAGGACGTGGTGCACATGCAGGGGCGCTGCTGGCGGTGGGCATCCTCAACTGCGGGGTGCAGCACGAGAATGACCCGGCCTATGCGCTGCTGCACGACTTTGTAGACAAGCAGGACCCGGTGGTCCGGATAGGGGCCATCATGGGCCTGGGCCTCGCCTATGCGGGCACCCAGAAAGAGGAGGTTGGCCGTCTGTCTGTGTGGAGGAAAGTGCGTGTGGCTGAATCTTGTCAAAGCAGGTGCTCATTGGCTTGCCAGTCAGAAGGCCATGCAGAGGACACTGAGAGAGACAGATTTTAGTCCGACTCAGCAACAATCTTGTCAAGCTGCATGCTTGATAGGGTGTCTGGCAGGCAGGGTGTTGGAAGTGACGCAACTGACAGCATCTTTAAGTTTGGGTTTGGGGGTGAATATATATAGCGAGACAGGTGTGCACGGTATGCAGAATTGCACATGCATGGAATCATGTATGTGCTGCCATGCAGATTGCGGACCTGCTGACGCAGCTGGTCACAGACACAGATGTCACAATGGAGGTGTCCAGCTTCGTGGCCGTGGCGCTGGGCCTGACCTTTGTGGGCACCTGTCATGCTGCCAGCGTGGAGGCCATGCTGCAGGTGAGCACGCATGCCCATTGCTGCAGCCTGCAGCAGCGTATGTGTGCCTGCAGCTTTCATCACAGGCAACTTTGAAGCCACAACATCCTCCTTCAAAGCAAGGCTACCACTCACCATCAGCATACAGGAGGCCGTTTCAGCTGTTGTCAAGGCAGGCAGAGGCACCGGCAGGCTGTGGCTGCCCAGCATGCAGGTCCTTGGCAATCTTGGGTTCATTGTACTCAGAAAAGCATATTGCTGCCCACGAAATGCGACAGCTCTGAGACTCTGATGCGTGTAGGGTCTGATGCTGCGCGGAGAGACTGAGCTGGCAGACCCTTTCGCAAAGCAACTGGTGCTGGGCCTGGGCCTGCTCTTTCTGGGCAAGCAGGGCGCTGTTGAGGCCACTGTTGAGGTGCGAAGCAAACCTGAATAATCAAAGCATGTCTATGTTTCCTGCTCAGTCTTGGGCACATGCGCATCCTATTCTGATCAAAATTGTATTGGTGTGGTGCAGTAGCACTATATGCCATGCGTGCGCACCTGGATGCATGAGAGCTAGAGCATGTCTTTTTGGCCGGTGTCGTGGATGGTGTGTATTGACAACTTTTGATTGTGCTGCAGGTGGCCAAGACGCTGCCTGAGCAGATTTCACAGTACTCACAAGTGGTGCTGCAGACCCTGGCGTACGCGGGCACTGGAGATGTGCTGCAGATACAGAGCCTGCTCGCCATGTGTGGAGAGCACACTGAGGTGGACGAGAATGCAGCGTGGAAGGTGAGCACAGCCTCAAGTCTGCCTGCAAGGGCCATGAGGAGGCAAGCTTGTCCTAGAGGATTGCACAGCTTCTGAGCTGATACTGACTCTACGCAACATTCACTGGTCAACAGATCAGAAGCTGTGCAATCCTGTGGGACGAGCCTGCCTTCTCAGCATTCACTGGTCAACAGCTCAGAGCATTCGCACGGCCACTGTTCTTGCTGCTATCTGGCCCAGCTGAGACGGGTCCTGAGGGGCGTACAGGATTCCTCCTGTGGGGCGCCAGCGGCATTTGTGAAATGTCTCCCTGCATGCTGCAGATGGCGCACCAGGGCCCCGCAGCGCTGGGCATCGCGGTGGTGGCCATGTCGGAGGAGCTGGGGACCGCCATGGCGCACCGCGCTCTGGAGCACCTCCTGCAGTATGGCGAGCCGCCTGTCAGGTCAGGGCACGCCTCCCGCCGTCATGTGTGCCCCCACTTGCAGTACGGACAGCTAAGGTGCAGGTGGCGGCTGTGCACAGAGGCTCAGATCACAGGCTGCACCTCTGCACAGAGGAGGGCCCGTGCTGTGTCCTGAGAGGGGTGGCCCTGGCCTGCAGGAGGGCGATCCCCCTGGCGCTGGCGCTGCTGAATGTGAGCAGCCCCACGCTGGGCGCCATGGATGCGCTGTCCCGGCTCTCCCACGACACCGATGCGGAGGTCGCCCAGAATGCTGTTGTCGCGCTGGGTGGGCTCCCAGCTGCCATGCATGTCCCTCCAGCTGATGCAGCAGCTCACGTCACACAGTCTGCAACCACCACAAGACACCTCCAGAGTGTTGCTTTGGACAGTGACTTTATGAGCTGCAGCATATTCGCCTATCATGCAAGCTACTGCCCTATGGACTCCCAGGCAACGTACGCCCTGCGCATTGCTCTACTGAGGCAGAGTCGGGGCCCGGATCATGCTGCTTGTGTGGATGTATCAAGGTGGGGTTGCAGGCTGATGTGCTGCATTGTGCAGGCCTGATAGGCGCCGGCACAAACAATGCGCGGCTGGCTGGCATGCTGCGGGGCCTGAGCAGCTACTACTACAAGGAGCCGACGCTGCTGTTCCTGGTGCGCGTGGCGCAGGGCCTGGTGCACATGGGCAAGGGCCTCCTCAACCTGGCCCCCAAGCACGCCGACGGCAACCTCCTCTCAGGTGCCCTCCTTGACGAACACCATGTGACGCTCCTCAGTGCAGGCACTGTACCACTCCTCATCTGCACCAGCCGACAAGCATGTGGCTGGCAGCAGTTGCTCATCTGCGTTCGGGGTGGCCAATGCGTCTGGTGCTGAAGTGAGTTGTCTGAATTCCGCTGTGTTTGAGTTGAAAGGCTTCTGAGCAATCAGTGCTTAAGATGGATTGCAGTCCTCAGCCTGGGCTGTCTTGCATGGTCGACATAACCTGTGCTGGTTTTGCCCCATTCTCTGCAGGGCCATTTAGTGAGTAGGAGTTGGACCCTAGGGTGAGGAGGTCTGAGTGGCTGTGCAGGACAGCAGCTGGCGGGGCTGCTGGCGCTGCTGTACAGCTGCTTTGATGTGAAGAGCACGCTGGGCGGCAAGCACCCCTACGTGCTCTACTACCTGGCAGCGGCCATGCGGCCGCGCATGCTGATGACGGTGGACGTGGAGGGCAAGCTGCTGCCTGTGTCTGTGCGCGTTGGCCAGGCCATTGACACTGTCGCTCAGGTACTGGCCGCGCCTATTCAGCACACTCATCAGTGAAGTAAACACAACAGAAGTGTGCAGATGACGCTGCATGCAGCCTGCAAGTCCACGCATCACAATGGCGCAGGGCAACCACAAAAGCATCAGTTTGGACAGGCCTGCATGCTCCCAACATGAAACGGTAGCAAGAAGTGCACCTTGGAGCCAGAGACATGTACAGATGACTGGTCTCGCATGAAGCAGTGGGGATGCTGATTGATGGCCAGCTCATCTACGGCGTTAAGATGTGCGCCGTCCTGAGTTGTCTCCTGTCAATGTCATGCAGGCGGGCCGGCCCAAGACAATCACAGGATTTCAGACGCATACGACGCCGGTGCTGCTGAGCGTGGGCGACAGGGCAGAGCTTGCCACGAACAAGTATCTGCCCCTCACCAGTGTCCTGGAGGGTGTGGTCATTGTCAAAGAGAATCCAGACTACATTGAGACAAACGAGTGAGCCAAGTGATGGAATGTGTGCTACAGTTGCGAAGGCCTGACAAAGCTGCCCGCAAGATGCACATGTGATGGCCCACAATTGGCAGAGCTCGACTGTATAAGTCGCAGACTGCATGCATGACATCGATGTCAGATATCTGCGCTTACAACCAACTGAGATTTGGCCAGGCTGGAACACAAACATGCAATCTCCACAATGACAATCTTCTGGTCAGGAAGAAACATGAAGTCTGCAATGATGCTCCAAGAGGCTGTGATGCTGGACCATATCTAAGTGACTTTATATGTGCACAGGCCTGCGGGCGGTGCAGTAGCTGGTGTCCTGCTTTCCGCCCAGGATTGCAATTTGTAATAGGGAGAGCATGCTTGCAATGGTAGGCCGGTGTCTTTGCCAAGCACCTGTATGCTGGAGGCTTGCGTGTCAGGATATCTGATGCCAGCAAGCTTGAGCTTTGGCGGGGCAGTGCTGCTCTCAGATATGTAGAGTGCATGCAAGACAGCCATTGCAACTGTTCCCATTTCACATCTTCGATCTCACCAAGCAACGCTCTTTCTGCTACATAGAGCAAGACTCAGGCGACCTTGGACTCACTTTCATACAGACAGTGAGAAGTTTGACATTATTTTCGACCCTGGCTAGAAGCTCCTCGAGTCTGTCATCCTGCCATGCAGAATGACAGACCTTGGGTCTACGCCGTTCACACTTGCGCAAACACATTTATCCTGTCTGCTAGATCGACCGCCATGTACATGGCCGTTGCTGATATACGTTGTCCACTTGTTCACTGTCGAGCTTCCTCTGATTAGGGTGAAGCTTCCTCTTGATGGAGAGAAGCTGCATGATGCGGAATGGACGATCCAACTTCCGCCATGCGGAGACGTTTCAAGTTCCGCAATGCTTGCCTTGCACGACAGTACAGGTTCTCCTATTAGGGCAGCCATGCTAATTGGCATATATGACGGCATAGCCTTTCAGGCTGTCCCTGCAAGAGGTACAGGCTGCATTGCTCAGAGGGATGTCAAAGCAGGAGAGACAGTCCTGATTGATTGGCCCACAATCCTTGTGCGCAGCATTTCGGAGCAGTATTGCTACAATTGCCTCAGAGACTTGTCGATTCTAGGTATAGCTATCTCAAGTAGGCTGACATGCCTCTATAGTCACCTATAGCTGCTTACAGCAACAAGACAGACATAAGATTTTTTGCAGGTCAGTCAGGAGTCCGCTGCTCAGACTGCAGGATAGCAGTGTTCTGCAGCGATGCATGCCTGCGTGCCGCCAAGGACAATCCAGCTGCCCACACAGCAGATGTCTGCAGGTCATATGCAC
Source organism: Friedmanniella sp. (assembly GCA_965218535.1). Classification (GTDB taxonomy): domain Bacteria; phylum Actinomycetota; class Actinomycetes; order Propionibacteriales; family Propionibacteriaceae; genus Microlunatus. The sequence continues at coordinate 15,453 of CBDCLF010000001.1, read as the reverse complement.
TCAATGGTCTGCATAGTAGTGTCAATGCCCACACAGCAAACCACGGCGACGCTTCAGATACCTGCATCTCCTGCTGAAGCGGTCACCTTAAAATCGACGTGTCCTCTCTTGACATGCAGGGTTCTCAGCAAAGCGGACCCTTCTGGGCTCGATGAAGAGGACGCACTGTCCCTGAGGCTGCTGGCACAGGTGCAGGCCCTGTCAGCAGCCAGCAATCCCCACAATGCCATGAACCCCACCATGCAGGCGGTGGCACAGCAGCAATGGACCGCCTTTGCCCGCACGCAGAGTGTAGCGCCTTCTGGCATGCCTCTGTATGCCCAGCAGCGACGCACTAGGCTTCATGAGCGGTTGCAGAGCGCATCAGCAGCAGCAGGTGCCAGACTTCGCCTCCGCTTTGGTACTGCAGAGCGACGTATCGGTCCTGCCTGCAGCTAAGCCCTTGCCTGGCAGCTTTAAGCATATTGTGCTGAGTTCAGGTGTTAAATGCATGTCCCCACAAGATGTGGAAGGTGTTCTGAACCGTGAGGGCATCAATGGATATGGCGTCATGGCAAAGTCAGGCCCAGAGGTAAATTTGAGTCAACTGCAAGCTGCTTTTCCCCTGTTGGGTATGTGAAGACTGCTCAGAGAACGCTCCTATTGTGATGATATACGGAGCTGACTCAAGGGATTGGTCTCAGTATGGTCAGAACTAGAATGCAGGGCGAGAGGAGGATACGAGGCACTGCCATCTACCCGCTTGCCTGTTATGTGAACCACGAGTGCCTGCCAAATGTGGCACGCGTGGACGACTTTGACAGCAGCCGGTACCCAGACAACACCAGGGTGAAAGCTCCTTGACATCTCATCAGCATATCCTGATTGGAGCCTTGCAGCCCAAGTCTCATCAATCCTTGCAGGTGTGAGCAAGGCCTATGGAGCAGGACTCGCAGTCATGATCCTCTGTGTCACTGTTAGACCCATAGTATCATTCTATTTATGTGGCGTGCAGATGTGCTTCAGAGCGCTCCATGATTTGCCAGCTGGCGAGGAAATCACACAGAGCTACTTCCCTCTGTCTGTCGGTTATCTGGAGAGGCAGAAGCGACTGCAGGAGGATTATGGCTTTACCTGCACATGCCCGCGCTGCAAGGTGGGGGCAAGCGGGTTAATTTCGTAGCATGCTGCAATGATGCAGATCTGTACGCCAATCAGGGTGCTTCTAGCATCACATGTTGTTGTAGTGCGATTGACAGGTGGGCTGCTTGGGCAACAGAGATGGCTGTGCAGAACAGGCAACCAGAGCATTTGCTTCTGTTTGACACCACAGCGCCGTACACACAATCATGGGAAGTGCAGGGTGAGGCAGGATAAATTTAATAATGGAAGAGCCTGCAGAGAGAACAGTCTGTAGGTTGAAAGTCTTGTGACGATGACTTACTATTTGCTGCCACTGTGCAGGAGGAAGCATCATGGTTGAGCGATGATGAGGAGGCAATGGAGGCTGATGCACCACAGACAGCAGAAGGTGGCCAGGAGATGGACACAGATGCTGGTGTGGCAGATGAGGCCTACATCGGCATGTTCCTGCTCAAGTATGTGTGCCCAGTTGAGGAATGTGGTGGGACCATGCTTCCCCCACCCATTGGAGATCTGGTCCCTGCAGATGGCACCAGCAGCTTCAAGTGCAACATGTGCGGGCTGCACAGGACTGAAGAGCAGTTCATGGCTACTGTGCAAGAGCAGTGACCTGAGTGATGAGATGGCTACACAGCATAGATGTCCCACATTGTCACAAGCCAAGGGAGCCTGTCATTATCCCGATTATCATCCTGAATGCTGTGATGACTGATGTGGCCTGTTGTAAAGTGATTAGGATCTCCAAGAGCCCTCACACAATGAGAGAACCAGTCCTAGTGCTCCTTATTATGCTGAACACTTGCATGATGAGCAGCGTTTCAGCAGCAGGTGGTCAGTCCTTCAGGCAACTTGCTTACCGTCAAAGAATGCTACTAAAGAAACTTCTCTCTCCCGACTTCTCACTTTTGAGCTTCTGCTGCAGCCTGAAGGGCACCATCTGAGCCAAGCTAAAGTTGCTCGATACTTTGCGCATGCCTGTGTTGCTACTCAAGGATGCTGTGCTATCCTTCTTATCAAACACTACCAGAAACAGCCCTATGAAGATTCAATCGCGCCCAGATCCCAGACCGAAGGCTCTTCCCCAAGCACTGCAAACGCCAGCATCGTCCCGACAAATGGCTGCAGGCACTGAAATGCCGCTACCTGCATGCACAACAGGCTTCCTTTGTCATGCGCGCTCCAATGGCCATGCTGTGGCAGGTGCTGCAGCAAGGAAAGATTTTCGGGACAGCGTGCAGGACCATTGCAGGCCGCCACACATCTCTCTAAGTGCAGGCTGCAGGCATGGAGCATATACCCCCTGGAGAAGCAGTATGAAGAGGACAGACCAGGGTAGGACACAAAGCATGAGGCAGGCCCATACCTGGCTGGCAGGCAAGTGCTGTGTGGCCCAGGGTGACCACATAGTAGCCCAGCACTGAGCACACAAAGATCCAGTACACCAGAGGCCCCAGCAGCTGCCGCGGTACCTCCCAGCCGCTGCGCTCCACAAACAGCAGCGCCGTGAAGCCCATGGACAGCGCTGCTGTGATGTACGCCCAGGCTGCCACACACATGGCCGGGTACCGCACCACCAGCTGCTTCGCGCTGCAGTGCAATAGTGACGCACGTGAGGCAAGGCATAACTGGTAATCAGATGGAATGTAACCATGACGCCGCATTGGGATTGTGCGCTCATCTCAAAACGCCCTGTGTAACAGAAATTCCCACCCGCACCGACAGCAGCCCAGATGTAAGTCACCTGAGGTAATACAGTGCCATGGCCAGTGTGTTCATCAGCAGGAACCCGTTTCCCAGCATGAGATACCGCCCCTCCGCTGCAGTGTGATGCCCTCCAACGCCACCCATCACCTGCACATACATATCTTGAAGAACTCCCTTTGGCATGTCAAGGTGTACAGACAGTCATTGTGAGCCAATAGCACGCTGACAGAATATAAGGCGATAGTACCTGTCAGAATATGGCACTCCCAGGTAAGTGAAGGCTGTATCTTGGAGATGCTTACCAGCAACCCTCTGCGTCAGCATGATGTCTATGCATAGGTGCTTGGAGCGTGTCTTGGGGCCGAGCATGATTGCTGCTGAGACAGTCGAGCAGTCTGGAGATGTGGCATGGAGCTACGTCCTGGGAGAAGGTGTTGGGGCCGTGGAGCGCTCACCATGCAGATGGAGCCGCCCACGGCCAGCACGATGCCCCCGGCCTTCTGCCAGGAGCCCGCCTCCAGGCCCAGCATGACCGCAATCATGGCGGTAAAGACGGGGATGGTGGGCTGCATGCAGGTCGCCACCACAACGCCCGACATGTCGATGCCAATGATGTAGAACAGCTGGTTGAAGTACAGGCACAGCCCTAGGGCCAGCACCCGCCACAGGTCCTGCCTCTGGGGCAGCAGGCCTGCGCGCCTACCACACAGCTCGCCGATGTGCTCCCAACCAGGGATGAGCACACCACACAAAACTACCGCAGTGCAAGACATACACTGCAGCAGCCCACTCAAAGAGGTCAGCAATGCCCAGCGCTGTGTGCTTGATCATGGAAGCCCGGCGCTAAGGGGAGCGCGGTCTTGGGCTGCAACTGAGGTGAGTTGGGCCATGGCGTGCAACCTGGGCCAGTTAACACTTTCTTGAGGAAGAAGAAGGTCATGACTGGACCACATGGCCTCAGTGAAGCATGACACTTGGGGTTATGGACAGGGGCACCCTGACACACAAGCCCCGCACCTGAGCTGAACCAGGCCATGGCGCACATAATGGGCCCAGCAGTGGCTTCCTGAGGAAGGCGTAGATGATGGGGTGGAACACATGGCCGTCGCTGGAGTCCACTGGCGCAGGCTGCTCTTCAGGTAGACGCTACCCACACAGAAGGCTGTCTGCGTCACCGCCAGCGCCAGCTGGCACTGCCATGGCTTTACTGGCCCCCTCTCTGCACCTGCATGCAAATGCCTGTCATCGCGCTTGACTCTGCAGAGGCTGCTCTCAAGGTCTATGGTACACGTGAGCAGAAGTCTATCTGTGTCACACTGCAGGTGCCAGATGTAGCGCACAAGACAGCTTCACAATGCAGCCGCTTTGTGCACATCCTACGCGGCGAGCTCCTCATTGCTGAGCCTCACGCCCGCATGGGCCACGCTTTGTCAGATGACCAGCTGCCTTCCACCCAGCACTCACTCGCTCTACCTTTTGCATAGATGTTGCTGCCAGTGGGAACAAGGGGCAAGCATTACACCCAGAAGAATGACCGCAGGAACAGAAGGGGTGAGATTTGACTTAGAGTGATGATGGCAGCAATAGCAGACTCGCCTTCCTTTCGAGGAGTGAGAATGGGAGTTGCCTCCACATCTTCCTCTGGGCCGGGGAAGGCTGGGCGCTTGTTGGCCCTGCTGGGGACTCCTGGGGGCTTGAGTGATGAGGGCTGAAATGCCGCGGTCATGCGCCCTCTATCGCCCTCTTGACCTCTTGAGAACTTACATCAAGCCGCTAGTGTCCGTGGTGTCCAATCAAAAAGCAAACATGCCAATCTCTTGAGGCCTGCCAGAAAGCTGAACTAGGCTGTCGCCTTGTACGAACCCATCAGGTGTTGGGCCCCCTCTGTCCTGGCTTCGATATCGCTATGCTTTTCTTTCGATTTGCGTCAGCTGGACAATTTCTGTGTACCAGCTCTTGCCCATGAAGTCAACGATGCACCTTGACCTGAGGAGGGTCGGGCCCCTTAGCCAGTCGCTGCCTTCGCAGGTACAATTCCAATCTAATGATTGTACGTGGAATCACACTCATACAAAAGCCCGTCGTGGTAGCCTAGTTGCTGCTCAGTATGGCTGTTGGTGTGATCAGGGCCCCGAAAGCGCCTAACTTTAGCAGCGCTGACCAAGTCTGCAGTCTCTTCGGATCTGTTGCTCTCATGAATAATGAGCAGCGTGATGATTCAGTAAAATATAGTCACCAGCCTTACCTTCGCAGAATTTGTCACACGAGGCCGGCATGCCCGCATGCAGGGTCACATGATGACCCAGTGCCTAAGGACATTAGCTGCTGGAAGTCCTTTCGCCGTGCTGCAGAAGCGATGCTATTACACTGAATAACTATGCAAGATGATAGTATGACACAATAGAGTTGCTGCAGCGAGCAGTGCATGAAAATAGGTGACATGTCATTCATCCATGAAGCTCTTTAACCTGTCAGGAGAACGATAGGTATAGGCTGCAATGACTGCGAACATGCCCAATGCTGATCTCCTCGACGACTTGTGCACCCGCTTCATTCTCAATGTGCCCGCGGAAGAGCTGCAGTGCGTCTCGCTTCTGCATCATTTTCTTGCTCATACATGTGCCTCGGAGCAGATGTCAGAGCTTGCCATGCCTCGCAGGTCAGTGGAGAAGCTGATGTTCCTTGTAGAGCAAGCTCATTGGTTCTATGAGGTGAATGACCCAACAAGACCACCTCTCTGTATGCCTGCATGACCAGCACCAGCTACTTCATCAGAGTCCTTATGCCCGCTGTGCACCTCTCTCAGGACTTCTGCCGCGATCGAGATCCGTCTCTGCCATCCCTGTCGCTGAAGGCCTTCGCGGGCATGATCTTTCGGCATTGCCCGGGGCTGGCGCCCCTGCAGAACGACAAGCAGGCCATCTTTGCGCAATTCAGCGCATACAAGCAGGCGGTGCCCGTCATGGGCGCCATCCTGCTGAATGCTGCCCTGGACAAGTGCCTGCTGGTGCGGGGCTTCAAGGAGCATGCCTCCTGGGGCTTCCCCAGGGGCAAGCTTGCCAAGGATGAGACAGACGTCGAGTGCGCCGTTCGCGAGGTAAAGCTGAGTGCAAAATGTCTTGTGTACGCTGTGTGTAGCTTGCCTCGTCTTGCGTCATACGGCACACTCTGTTCTAAAATTGCTCAAATGCATGCTCACAGAGCACCCCCAACGCACCACAGGCGTGTGACGCACTGATGTCCGACATGCTCAGCGTTGCTCCTGATGCCTATCTGACGCACATGGCATGACTGCGAATAGTCTGACCAGGTCAAGGAAGAGACGGGGCTGGACATCGCGGAGCTGATCCTGGAGGATGACAGGATAGAGCGGCACATCAAGCAGCAGCGCAGCAAGCTCTTCATTGTCACTGGGGTGAGGCTGTTGCCTCTCAGTGCTGGATCTCATCCGCCTGACCTGCTCGAGATTATCAAGCATCACTGCTGAGAAGCCTGTTGATGCAAGGGGTGCTGGCTGCGTCGAGGCCAGAACTCAGTGCTTTACGTATGCTTTGCAGATTGAGGAGACGACGCAATTCCAGCCGCAAGTGAGGGGAGAGGTCGGCGGATTTGCCTGGCACTATGTAGCGCACCTGCCGGCCAGCGAGGAGGCATCCATGCACTACAACAACACAGAGGGAGCCCGGCATCGCTTCTTTCAGGTGCTCAGGACATGTGTATCTTACCCTCAATCCACAGGAGTGGTCACCTTGCCCTTGCAGCATGCATTGCAGAGCCAGACACACGCTGGCGTTGGGCGAAGATCCCACTCTCTGGTGGCAGAAATGACAGGCTGACTCAGACAAGTCACCCAGGACATCCTCTGCCTTTGCTAGGTAGCGCCATATGTGAGCCAGCTGAGGCAGTTTGTGAAGCGGCGGAAGGCGCAGCAGCAGAGAGGAAAAAAGAAGAAGGAGAAAGACAGAGCGCAGCCCAGTGCAGTGGGTGAAGCTGAAATATGCGGTCATGCCCAGCCTGCAGAGACCCAGAGCATTGAGGTGCGCATGCCTCAGTGCTTCCGCCTGTCTGTGCCATCATGGTGGCAACATGCGTGACAGTGCTAACATCGCAAATGGAATTTCCAAATCCTCTCCTGCCATGGGATACTTAAGAATAGGTCCTCTATGCAGATGGTGAAGGAACCCGGTCAGTCATGGCTGAACTTCACGTTTGACAGGGCAGCCATCATGCAGTCCCTGGCCATGAGGTTGAGTGCGTAGCCCATCATGTGTGCGATACTTCTGTGGATCTGTGGGTGGCATTGCAGCATGTTACATAATATTACTGCATTGATGATCAAAGGAAGCATTTGGGAGTTGAACAGATGTCAGTTGTGTCCCACCCTGGGGATACTATAGGCTTGCCCCTCATATTATGAGCAAAGCGCTATCATGACTAGCTTCAAGTACTGCAACAGACTCAAGACGCCGCGTAATGCGAATGAGGAGCCAGCTGGGGCTGCAGGGGCATCCAATGTTGCCAGATCACACACAGTGTCTGCTTGCCCTATGCTTTGGTATTCTCCGGTCAATGTACGTACAGCTGCTGCATGTCCATCCCTTACCACGCTAGCTTAGCTGATGGGCCCTCCGATGCCAAGATCTGCTGCATTGACACATGTACAAGTTCCACAGGAGGCAAATTTGAATGTTGCAGGTCCTCAATGCCAGGCGCACTCATACACATCTGACAAAGACGTCACATCTTCTCAGGCAAGCAATCAGATACGTCCCCTACATCATGTGCTTTCTGTGTTCATCCACGCGAGTCATGATCATCAGGCCTGAAACCTCCCGATTCTGACTCATGCCAGCACTACCGTCTCGCCCGCTGCCATGCCGGGATTTGAGGTGCCGGCTGGCCATAGCCGGGAGGAGCAGCGCCCTGGCCATATCCGGCAGGCGCCATGGGCATCCCCGGGCGCGCTGCACCATACCCCGGCACAGGGCCAGGTGGGGGCCGAGCGCCCCCAGGAACCTGAGGGTAGCTGACACTGTAGCCCGGCCTGGCCCCTGGCGGCGGCGGCCTGGCAGGCGGCTGCGCATACGGGGCGCCCGGCCGCGCGCTGTGCGCAGGTGGCCTGCCCGCCATCTGCCCGGGGTACTGACCTGCGCCATCCGCAATGCCCCAGTCAGCACTTGCGCAGCCCGTGTAAACAAGCTCAGATACCGGAATTTGATGTCCAATGAAAAGGCATCGTGGAGACATATTGAAAAGTTGCACAAAACAGATGGCTCACCATAGGCTGCTTGCTGGGGATAAATGGGGCCTGCATAGGCTCCCAGCTGACCTCCATACGCAGGCGCAGCCATGGCCGGAGGCTGGCCATAGCTTGCGGGGGCAGCATAGCTACCGTGCTGAGCATACTCCTGCATCAGAGCAGCAGAGATGGGTTGTGGAATGCCCCAATGGTCTCTTTGCAAAATGTACACCCTCGCCGAACTCAGGAGCGCAAGATAGAGGGGAACCCTTTTCAAGCCTTTCTGCACAATCCAGGTTCCTACTTCTGTGCAACAGTGAGGCCCCTCTGGAAAATTGTGCACCTGGCTGTGTGGTGCAGCGGAATTAGCGTTGTAGGCGGTGCGCTGCCGCTTGGCTTCCTGAGCAGCATGATGTGCCTGGGCTTGCGCCTGCCCCTGTCCCTGCATAAGGGCAGGCTCATTCTGATGCACTGTGATAGCCCGCCCGCAGTACCCTCTGCGGACTTCAACATCGACCCTAATGTGCAAGGTGGAGAAGCCCAGACTCCACTCCAGACAGAGATCAGGTAGAGTTCGACCAACTTCAAACAGCGCTCACACTCATTTCAGGCACCAGGCCAGGGCAAGGCCATTGCAGGACAGCTATTCTGGCGCTGATGCTTTGCGCAAGTGCAAGACATGCACAGCCAGGCACAGGGGAGCGAAGGCGGCTGCACTGAGAGGCTCACATCCTGGCGCTGGCCGCGCTCTGCCTGGCGCTTGCGCTTCATGTCGAGCTCGTGCGACGCCTCGCGCTTGGGCATCTTATCCTCCGGGGTCGGCTGGGGGTGTGTGTTCCAGAAGAAGTCGCGCTGTGCATGCCACCAGGCCTTTGGCACTGTCACTCTTTACACAGTACAACTGCTGGGGTGCACTTCCCATTTACTCTTCTCACGCATCTGCTGTGCACATCCCACTCATATGGAATGAGCTCAACAGCAGCACTGTGAGCTAGCTCAAAGGCATCAGATCAAGCATTGCACGGAATTCCAGCTAGTGTTGGCATAGATTCCACAGGTGACTGCCATCATGCCATGACACCATGCCTAGCAACACTCGCTGCGCACGAAATCATTGTGCCTGTGCAGACTGTGCTGCTGCACGTGGTCAGACTGCGACTGGAGCACATGGCAGGATACGCTGGAGGCCTGCCTTGAAGGCTTCCATGGCGGAGATGCGCTTCTTGGGGTCCAGGCGCAGCATGCTCTCCAGCAGGCCCAGGGCGCCTTCCGGCAGCTTCCGCACCTTCTCCGCGCCAAACTTCTGCTCCAGGCATGCCCGGAAGCCGCCCTTGGGCGCAGGATGCCTCCGGACATTGTGGTAGCTGCACATGCCACCCCTCACCTCACAATCAATTAATGGACATAGATGTTTGCTCTGCACAGTAAGGTGCATGGCTGGAGAGGTGTTACATAAGGCTCATGGCTGCTCCTAGCAGGGGCGTCTCAAAAGGCCTGCACCGAGTGCATGTCACTGAGCACAGAAAGGGATCAGGAAGTTGTTAAGACACCAGCATGTGAGGCAGGCTGGGCCCGCTTACTGGGGGAGCTTGCTGACGCCCGGCCACGTGGACTCGTCAGGGGTGCCCAGGCCCTTGAAGATCTTGGTGAGCTGGTCGGATTCCTCCTGGCCGTTGAACAGCGTCTTGCCGAAGAGCAGCTCCGCAAAGATGCAGCCCACTGACCACATGTCAATCTCCGGGCCGTACAGCGTCGACCCCAGCAGCAGCTCTGGCGGCCTGCATGCCAGCCCGCTCTGGTCAAGCCCTGATCGCGTCCTGGAAGCCTGCATGTGGTTTGGCTCCAGGCCTTTCTTCTTGAGCACACCGCACTCACGTTTACAGTACAGCGACATGGTGCTGTATAGGGGCAGAACCTTCATCCCTTGCCTGGTGCCTCCCAGTGCGGCTCTGGGCGCCTAGAAACAAAGCACTTATCACTCTGCAGAAGCCTGAGGGTAAGTCCAGTGCAATGTGGCGAGGACACTGCAGCAGGAGGGGGCTAGACAAGCAGGCCTGCAGAAGTGTTTCACCTGTACCAGAGGGTGATGACGCGGTTGGTCATCTTGTGCTCGTCGCGGTCCCGATACGTGCGCGCAAGCCCGAAGTCGGCCAGCTTCAGCTGCCCAGAGTTGTTTGTGAGCAGGTTGGCAGCCTTGAGGTCTCGATGCAGCACGTTCTGCCCATGGCAGTGCGCCAGACCCTTCAGGAGCTGCTTCATGTAGCACTTCATCTGCATGGCAGCACTACACCTCGTCACACAAGCACCGCACAGTGTCTCCTGTCATTTGTTTGGATCCTCACAGGGAGCCATGTATGCTTGTCCATAGGTGGCAGTGCACAGCGTTTCAGCACGACCATTGCTGAAGACAGCTGTGCTGCCACTCCTGAAAAGGGCGTGCATGTTTTCAGCGTACAGGCTTCCAAAAACTCGAGGTGATCAGAGTGAGCGCATTGGTGAGACGGAATGCAGACCTCGGTGACAGGCAGGTTGTGGCCAAGGCGGTCCATGAGGCCTGTCAGGTCGTGATCCATGTAGTCGAACACCATGTAGATGCTGCCCTTGAAGTTGTTGCACTTGTGGGCTGCACAAGCAGCGCAAGCTCAGCCCTTGCACTGCTTCAGAGCGCTCCATCGCATGGCTGTGACAGCAGACGCCTGCTGCTGCAGTGTCGCCTGCGCTCCTGGCTGTACGCTTGAGCCGACTTGCATGTCATGCCACACTGCCTGCCCTCAGCAGCCCCAGCAACATGGTAGCCTGCTTTCCTAAGATCAAGGTGTTGCACTTGAGTCAGGCGACAATGGTTGGCCGTGCTGTCTGGCCTCGTGACAGGAACTTACACTGAGAGCGGACAATCTCCCGCAGATTGATGATGTTAACGTGGTGCAGATTCTTAAGCAGCTTGATCTCCCTGATGGCGGTGATGGGAAAGCCCTCTTTCTCAGTGTCCATGCGGATCTTCTTCAGCGCCACCTGATCACCTTTCTTCTTGTCTGTCGCCAGGTACACCTGAACAGAACAGCCTGGAATTTTTGGCTGACATCTGATCTATCGTGGACGACGAAGGCGGCTCATGCTCCATCTGTGTGGCATGAAGAGAGAGGTCAGGGCTGGAGTCGCACCTGGCCATAGGTGCCCTCCCCAATCTGGTTCGTCTTCTCGAACGCGCTCTCCACCTGACGGCAGCCGCCCCACTGCTCATCGTTCTCATTCTGAGGCAGGTCCCCCTTCCACCTGTGTGTCGTGATATCGTAGCACTTCAGTTAAGTAGTACTGGAGCCCTCAAAACATCACGATCAAGACAAGGAGTATGCATCGGGCAAGGATCCATGGGATTGCACCTCATTTTCCGCTCGGCCTCTGAGCGAAGAGGTGTGGCTGCAATATTTGGAGAGCGAGGCACATACTGGCCCCTGGCCCCACTCATGCCTTTCCCTCTTTCTACTCAGGGCTAGAAGCTCCAGTTCTCTGCGGATAACATATCTGCCAGCAGCTGATGCTGCAGGATTCCTGAAGGCACAGGATCACCTTTTCTGAACGGATGTCTTCTGCCGAAGTCAATGCGTCATGGTGCCTGCGACCACTGCTGCACCGGGCTGATTTGCTGAGACTGCAAAAGATGTGATGTGGATAGACTGCAATGCACCGCTACAGACGATTCTGTCAAAGCAGCAGAGTAGCTTTCTCCATTCTGAGAGCACCTGCAGCTCACTCACAGCCGCTTTGGACACAGGTAGCGCCAGTATCTACTCAGCTCTCCTGCGTCCAGATGCTTGAGTTATGCGCAACTTCAGAAGATCTACATGAGCACCCTCAGCACGCCTCTGTGTTCTGATGACTCGAGAGAGTCTTTGGGCACCGGGCAGTGGGCAGCACTAAGGCGTCAGCAAATGTGAGAATTCTGCATCTTCCTGTCCCTCCACAGCGAACCCCTCTACGTGCATAGATTTGGACATGGATCTGGGGACAACAGCGATCACGACGGGGTTACGGCTTACTGTAAAGGGCTCCTGAAGCAAAGAATAGAAGCAATAGCTGTTGCAGGGCTGTGGCTCTTGAGACCTGTGCAACAATGCAACGGCAGTATCTGCCCCATCCAGGCATGCCAATATAGTCTGTGTAAAGACAAATCATCTCAAAGGTAGCCCTGCTATCATCTGGAAAATGAGTGTTGGTCAAGGCTGCGACGCTCTCCAGACTTGAATCAGTCCGGTCACTTGCAACCTTCAGGTCAATTTATGAGCCACCTGTGGTGCCTCGGCCAACATCCCCCATGCGCCATTCACATGTGGAACGACAGGGCTCATTCATTTTGCCAAGGATCATCGCCGGTCTCTGCTTTTTCCTCGGCCTGCGCCGGATCTGACTCGGCCCCTGCTTCCATCTCCTCCTCTGCTGGCAGCTGCTTGCCCTCGCGCTGCGCCACCACCTCCTTGGCAATCTGCAGCTTCCGCGTCTGAGCATTGAAGAGCTGCCTGCAGCCATGCAGCCTGTGTGCTCAGACAGCTGCAGAGTGCAGGCCAGGCATCTTGCCCATCAGCAGCGCTCTTTAACATGCAGGTCCTTCAGCCACTGCAGGCAGTCCGTCAAATTGCTCAGGACTTATGACGCCCAAAGAACATGCATGGTCACCTTATGACCTCAGGGGTGCTGGCATCTTCTGGACCCTTATCCTCCCGCAGCCGTATGAAGCGCGGAAATCTGCATTGACACTGAATGCGCTCAGAACATTCAATGCAACAGCTGATCGGCAGGTTGTAGATGCATGTACTCATGTTCACCAGGAGAGCAGCCCAACACCTGCCCAAGCCATTGTCACATTGCCACAGACAGTACAGAGGACCACCAGAGGCCCACAAACTTGGCAACAGGGGTCTGAGTGTCACAGCAGGGTATTGTGGGCAAAGAGCAGGCTGTTCGAGATGTGGACTGGCCTGAGGGAGACCCCTCTCGTGGGGTGTATGAGGCCGAAGGCAGACTTGTGCACGGCTGACAGGGTGAGATCCGCCCCTCTGATCTCCCAGACCTCTGAGGGCTCGAACCAGACATCGGGCCGCTCGTTTGTGCAGTAATAAGCCCGCCGCTCAATGATCTTCTGCTTGCACCGCTCTGTTGCCTGCAGTGCCGCAGGATGTGTCAGGACATCTTCTTGACTTGTAGACACACAAGAAACCTGCGCTGATCCCCACACAACACAGAAGATCAAGTCTGCTCCTGCCACACCTACAAGATGTCATCCTGCTTCACACGAGACTCAAGCCCAGCCAGCAGTGTGTTGCTCCGCGCACACATCTGCTGCTTTGCGCTCCGAAGGGCTTGGCCGGAAGCCCACCTCCGCGTAGAAGGCGTCGGTGTAGCCCGACATGCAGCGGCACACAGACTGGAACTCCTCGGTGTCCGGGTCATAGGCCGCCAGCAGGAAGGGCGAGAACCAGCCGACCTTGCGGCCGTTGCCGTGCCAGGCCCCGATGGGCACCAGGTCCAGCGAGTCACGCAGCTCCTCGCAGTAGTCCCTGAGGCGCACCACATGCGCGCTCACATGCGCGCTCACACGCACTCTCACATGCACGCTCACATGCGCGCTCACATGCGGGCTCAGCCAGGTTTCAGTGGCTCATCGAGAGGCTGCAAGGGGGGGTCGACACCGAACTGGGCAGGCGGGCTCACCGCTTGATCTTGAGCCAGTGGGTGCTGCGCTTGCTGGGCTGGTAGGTCGCAGCGGGGCCTGAGAGGGCCTTGAGCATGAGGCCCTCCGTCCCGGCGGCCAGCGCGTCCTGAAGGTGCTCTCGGATCAGCGCTTCAGTGCTGGCCTCCTGTACCTCTCCCCCAGGCCTGCACCCGTATCGGATGTCACACTGATACGCACTGTAACGCATGGTTTCACCCTGCAGGACATTGTTGCATGCTATAGGAAAGGTAGGCTGAAGGGACAGTGCTTTGCCATGTGCCTTGCGGGTGCAGTGACAGTGTGAGAAGAACAGTAGCTAGTGGTGACACGCATGGGAGGGGCTCACTGGATGGCTGCGGGCTCTCCACCAGTCAAGGCGACATCTTGTTGGCAGGGTGCCTGCTTCTCCAACGTGCTCACGCTCGCTTGTTCAGCAGCTGTGCATGCATGCGCGCCCGGATCTGCGCCCGCATCCTCATCCTCTGACACGAGGTCTGTCACAGGGGCCCCTGCTGAGCTGGCATAAATATCCTGCGCCTGCGCTGCCTCAGTGCTGGGAGTCTTGGCAGAGCCAGACTCGTGCTTCTCATCCTTGGGGGTTGTGGGCTTTTGAGCCTGCAGGCGATGCGACTTGGCCAGGCAGACAAAGCCGGGCTGCATGTTGGGCAGAGCGGCGGCCATGCGGGCACGCCGCGTCTCCAGGGGCTCCTTCAGCAGCGTCTTGCCGTCCACAAACAGGCAGTCGAAGGCAAACACGCACACCGGCACCTTGACCTGCAGCGCAAAACCTCCAATCTGTCCCAGTCGTTCAATTGATAAGTTCCCAGAAAAGACACAAAGATGATGCAGCTGCGCCCTCAGGGAAACTTGCATGTGTCCTCTGCTCATCTGCTGTTGGAGACCAAGCACAAAGTCTGCTCAAGATACGCGAGGTACTGTAATCTTGTAGAGCTCCCACTCTTCATTGACACATGGCATGATGATGGTGTGGTGGAAGCGCACCTCAGAGGCGGCGATGGCACCTCGGGCTCGTGTGGAAAGCTCTTGGAAGCTTTTCAGCTCATTCGCCTTGTCACGGTCGATGGCCACAAGCTCAGCATCCAGCACCACCTCCTTGCAGCCTCCTGCACACCCAGCTCTTCAAGATACAAAAATTCACAACTTGCATGCATGACATGGCCAGCACAATGCCCGCCCTATCAATAGGTGCAGTAAGCTATCAGTTCCTTAGTGGCAGCCAGCCTGCTGACAGCCACCAGAGGCACACATGTCCTCTGCATCCTGATGTTGACTTCAGATCCTACACGTGAACATGTGCCAGGTTTTTGTGGGATAGGTGCTTGGGGAGCACCTTCAGCGGCGGTGCGGATTGCAGTTGCCACATCAGGGAAGGCCTGGGAGCGGTTTTCGCAGTTGCGGGAGAAGACGCACACATTGCCATTCTTCAGGAGATGGATCTGCAGAGAAGATGCATCAGGCTGTCAGATCATAAGCTCTGCATCATTTCAGTCTGCATGAGAGACAGGGATGGGAGGAGAGGCATACCTGAGCCCTGATGCCATCGTACTTGTACTCAGCCAGAAAAGGCAGGCCCTCCTCCGCACCAAGCTGCTTCAGCGCATCTGGCACCCCTTCTGTGATGGACGCCAGCATGGGCTTCAGAGGCACTCCTGCAAGGCAT